>DBYZ01000001.1:0-1088 GCA_002311655.1 Bacteroidales bacterium UBA1173 | reverse complement strand
GGTGGATGCCGTGTTTGCGTTGTCGAGATCACAAAAGATTTCAACGGCAAACCACGTCGTAACCTTGCTCCAGCTTGCGCTACAGACTGCGTCGAAGGTATGGAAGTTCTCACACACAGCGCCCGCGTCATCAACGCACGCCGCACTGTTGTTGAGTTGATTCTTTCAGACCACCCGACAGACTGCTTGACATGCGCCAAGTCAGGACAGTGCGAACTTCAGAAGCTCGCTCAGAACCTCGGTATCCGTGACATCCCATTCAAAGGCGAACAGTCAACATACCGCAAGGATATGTCACCTTCAATCGTCCGTGACATTGACAAATGTATCATGTGCCGCCGCTGCGAGAACGTATGTAACAACATCCAGACAGTCGGTGCTTTGTCAGCTGTGAACCGTGGCTTCCAGGCCGTCGTCGCTCCAGCTTTCGAGCAGGACCTCATGGATTCACCATGCGTCATGTGCGGTCAGTGCGTCCAGGTGTGCCCAGTCGGCGCTCTCAGCGAGGTTGACGACACACGCGCTGTCATGGCAGCTATCAACAATCCTAAGAAGACCGTCATCGTCAACACAGCTCCTGCAACACGTGTCGCTCTCGGCGAAGAGTTCGGTATGCCAGCAGGTACCATCGTCACAGGCCAGATGGCAGCAGCATTGCGCCGCCTCGGCTTCGACTATGTGTTCGATACAGACTTCACCGCTGACTTGACAATCATGGAAGAAGGTACAGAGCTCCTCGGCAGAATCAAGAAGTTCATGGCAGGCGACAAATCAGTGCGTCTCCCTATCTTGACATCATGCTGCCCAGGTTGGGTCAACTTCTTCGAGCACAACTTCCCAGATATGCTTGACGTTCCTTCAACAGCTAAGTCACCTATGCAGATGTTCGGCGCTGTCGCTAAGAACTACTGGGCAGAGAAGATGGGCATCAAGAGAGAAGACCTCGTCGTCGTTTCTATCATGCCTTGCTTGGCAAAGAAATACGAAAGCAAACGTAAAGAGTTCTACAAAGACGGTAACCCGGATATCGACTACGTCCTTTCAACACGTGAGTTGGCTCGCTTGATCAAGCAGTTCAACCTCGACCT
>DBYZ01000005.1 GCA_002311655.1 Bacteroidales bacterium UBA1173 | reverse complement strand
ACGACCCAAATGTAAGTGTTCCAGCTTGGAGTGAAATTGCTGACCAACAGTGTCGCCGGAGTGTTGACGAACACCACGCCCACCAAAATCATCAGCAAGACTGTGAAACCGCGCATGAACTGTTTCACGCCGTGGCCAAGAAACATGCCGTGAATCTCGGGCAGACTGGCTCCTTTGTTTCTCAAAGAAATCATTCCCGAGAGGTAATCGTGGACGGCACCTGCGAAGATTGTGCCGAGCACGATCCACAGGAACGAAGCCGTTCCGAACTGAGCTCCCATGATGGCGCCGATGATAGGACCGACACCGGCGATGTTCAGGAACTGAATCAGGAAGATACGCCAAGGTTGCATAGGCACGTAGTCGACACCGTCGGCCATGGTTACAGCCGGAGTCTCGCGTTTCTGGTCAGCGCCGAAGAGCTTCTCTATAAACTTTCCGTAAATGAGATAGCCGACAATCAAGACGGCAAGAGCTATGAAAAATGTTATCATATTGTGTTATTTTTGTCCGAATTCCATCAAATAAGCCTTGATAAACTCATCGATTTTACCGTCCATCACCGCCTGCACGTTGCTGGTCTGGTAGTTGGTGCGATGGTCTTTCACGCGGCGGTCGTCAAACACGTAAGAGCGGATCTGCGAGCCCCACTCAATTTTCTTCTTCGACGCCTCGATTTTGTTTTTCTCTTCCATGCGGTGCTGCAGCTCCTTGTCGTACAGCTGTGACTTCAGCAGTCGCATAGCGTTTTCCTTGTTTTTCGGCTGGTCGCGAGTCTCGGTATTCTCAATCAGAATCTCTTCTTCGTGACCGTCGTAAGGGTCTTTGTATTGGTATCTCAGACGCACTCCCGACTCCACCTTGTTCACGTTCTGACCGCCGGCGCCGCCGCTGCGGAAGGTGTCCCATGTCAGGCGCGACGGGTCGATGACGATTTCGATGGTGTCGTCGATGAGTGGTGTCACAAACACCGAGCTGAACGACGTCATGCGTTTGCCTTGGGCGTTGAATGGCGACACGCGCACGAGGCGGTGCACTCCGTTCTCACCTTTGAGGTAACCATAGGCGTAGTCACCGTCGATCTCCATGGTGCACGACTTGATTCCGGCATCGTCGCCTTCAAGGATGTTACTTATTCTCACCTTATAGTCATGAGCCTCGGCGTAGCGCATATACATACGCATGAGCATGTCGGCCCAGTCCTGCGACTCTGTTCCGCCCGCTCCCGCGTTGATTTTCAGCACGCAGCTCATCGAGTCAGCCTCGTCGTGAAGCATGTTGCGGAACTCCAGGTCTTCGACGAGTTTTATCACATCGGCATATTGCTTATCGACTTCCTCTTCCGTCGCCTCGCCTTCCTTGGCGAAGTCATACAAAACACCGAGGTCGTCGTTGGCTTTCACGATCTCGTCGTAAGCTGTCACCCAGCTCTTCACGTCACGGATCTGGCGCATGATGACCTTGCCGTTTTTCGGGTCGTCCCAGAAGCCATCGGCCTTCGTTTTCTCTTCTAATTCAGCTATTTTCGACAGTTTGGTGTCGATGTCAAAGATACCTCCTCAAGGCATCAATCCTCTTACTTAACTCTTTTATGCTGTCTAAAGTGACCATATTAATATAAGGTGTATGTTTTATGTTACAAAATTACATTTTTTTTACAATCTGACCCCCAGAAATACGAAAACCTGATATAGGGCGTTGCCTGTTTGCAGTCGTTTGGAATTGACATTCGACCAGTTTACCTGCCCGGTAGCGCCTGCGAACCATCTTTTATTGAAATCATAAACGACAGCGAGCCTGCCTATGACAAACAGTTCCGGAAAATCGGAAACCACAGTTTTGCCGTCGCCTTCCATATAGTTTCTGACAAATGTTTTGCTATGAAGCACGAGATACGGGAGAGCCGACGCGTGTACGAGCAAGTGACGCGACAGCACAAAATTATATCCGTAGCCCACGCCGATGCCGTATGTGACATTTCTGAGTCTGAAAAGCTCATCATCCGATACTGTGTCGCCAATATTGATGGTATTCACATGAATCTCACCGCCAGCGAGTATACTACCGGCACTCTTTTTCTGAATAAACATCTGTGTAAACGCTGCCGGATATGAGAACTTCTTATTATTGAATGCATAGTAAAAGTTGAAGTTAAAGACGGCTTGTGAGACTTTACCTTCAGGCACCTCAAAATCAAGTGGGAATTCTATATAGAGGGAATCATCTATGTAGATGCCATCCATTCCAGGAACATCCAGCATATAATTTCCGTGAAGGCTCTCGATTCCGCTCAAGCCAAGTTCGAAGCCGAATGTTTTGCCGTACATATTGAGTTTCACGTCGAAGTCTCTGTCTTTCTGACCTTTCAGCTTGTTGAAACTGATGCCGCCAGCGAGAGCAACTCCCATATAGCCAACCTGCACATTGAGTTTCGGCTTCAGTCCCGTGCTCAGATTCGACTCGAATGTCGTCCCTTCAAACTCGCCCTTGGTGCTGAATTCCTGCATCAGAGTCATGGTTCTCAATTTGAAAGTCCATTTGCAGTCTGGACGCTTGATATAATTGGTATCGTAAGTAATTTTGTTGTAACGGCGACTCAAAAAATTACCCTCAATTTGCAAATCCTGTGTCATAGCCACTAAGCTGAGCAGCAGTGAAATAACAGTTAAAAAAAGCTTCTTCATATACTCAAAAATAAAGTGCAAAATTATAAAATTTTCTTAAAACTAAAGATTTTTTACAGCATCCCAAACCAAATTCGGTTCATACCCTTTCTGCATTGCATATTGCGCCAGTTTCGCCTTCTTTTTATAAGGGTCTGATTCATTTATTTTCTTGGATTTCAAGACTTTTATCAATTCTTCTTTATAGATTTCAGGGTCGATTTCCGACAATACATCATTGATAATTTCCTCGCTGATGCCTTTCATTTTCAGCGACATTTTTATCTTGTTGACGCCCCATTTTTTCAGATGAATCTTGCTTCTCACGAAGGTGGAGGCATAACGCTCATCGTCGAGATAGCCTTCATCTACAAGGAGTTTCAGCATTTTCTTCTTCTCGGAATCGGGCATGTCGAAGGTGGCGAGTTTGGTCCTCACCTCCTGCGTGCAGCGGTCCTGATAGGCGCAGTAATGCAACACCTTTTTTAATATAGCGTCATTTGTCTCCATAAAGTCGTCTGATCCAGTCGGCTTTGCCCATTTTTCTTAAAGTCTGCTTCACCCACTGACGGTTTTCGTTTTTATACCAGAAGAAAAAGCGTTGCTGAGCGAGCTTGTCTTCCTTGTTTTTCGCCACGAATACAGGCTTTAAAGTATACGGGTCGTAGCCGGAATAATATATTTCTGTCGCGAGCGTCATCGGCGTAGGCGTGAAGTCCTGCACCTGCTCGAGGTGATAGCCCAACTCCTTGGTTTTCACCGCAAGTTCTGCCATATCCATCAAGGTGCATGCCGGATGGCTCGATATAAAATAAGGTATCAGTTGTTGGTTGAGATGATACTTGTCGTTAACCTGGTCAAAGCGTTTTTTCAGTTTGTTGAACAGCGAGAACGGCGGTTTGCGCATGAGTCTCAACACGTTATCGCTCACTTGCTCAGGAGCCACCTTCAGACGACCGCTCACGTGCCGGCGCATCAGCTGCTCGAAATATTCGTCATAGCCGAGCTTCCCGTCTGGGTCGTCGTTGGTGAGGAACAGGTCGTAGCGGATGCCCGAGCCAATGGTCACCTTTTTGATATTTGGATTCTTGTCTACCTCCTTGTAAAGCTCGATAAGCGGATGATGGTCGGTGTTCAGATTCTTGCAGATATTAGGCTGTATGCATGTCGGGCGCACACATTTTTCACATAAAGATTCGTCTTTTCCGTGCATGCGGTACATGTTCGCCGACGGACCTCCCAAATCGCTGATATAGCCTTTAAAATCAGGCATTTGCGTCACTTGTTCAACCTCACGTAAAATCGATTCCTTGCTCCTCGAAGCCACAAATTTTCCTTGGTGAGCCGAGATGGTACAGAAGGCGCAGCCTCCGAAACATCCACGATGTATGTTCACCGAATGGCGAATCATCTCATAAGCCGGAATCGGACCTCGTTTAGCGTATTTCGGGTGAGGCATGCGGGTATAAGGCAGGTCGAAAGCGGCATCGATTTGCGCCGTGGTGTAAGTGGGATAAGGCGGATTGATATAAAGAGTGAAATCGCCGACATCCTGAAGCAATCGTGCAGCGTGTTTCTTGTTCGACTCCTCCTCCACGTGCTTGAAATTCGAAGCGTAAAGCTTCTTGTCTTTCAGGCATATTTCATGCGAAACGAGTTTTATATCTTGCCATTCAGACTCGACAGGTTTCGATTTCTTTTTCAGGAAAAACGTCTGCGGGATATCGGTTATCTCGTCGATTTTCTTGCCTTCAGAAAGGGCTTTTGCAATCTTGATATTGGCGATTTCTCCCATCCCGTAAACGCCCATATCTGCATGAGAATCAATGAGAATGCTCGGCTTCAATGAGTCTGACCAGTAATCGTAATGTGTAACTCTTCGCAACGATGCCTCTATGCCTCCGAGGATGACCGGGACATCGGGATAAATCTGTTTCAGGATGTTGCAATAAACTATCGAGGCGTAATCCGGACGGAAACCAGCCTCGCCTCCTGGAGTGTAAGCGTCGTTGGAACGAAGGCGTTTGTTAGCTGTATAATGGTTCACCATCGAGTCCATGCAGCCTGCCGAGACGCCGAAAAACAACCGCGGCTTGCCGAATTTCCGGAAGTCGCGCAAGTCGTCACGCCAGTTGGGCTGCGGGATGATGCCTACTTTGTAGCCTTCCTTTTCAAGTGTGCGTCCGATAACCGCCGCCCCGAACGATGGATGGTCGACGTACGCGTCGCCGCTGACAAGCACGATGTCGAGCTCGTCCCACCCGCGCAGGTCGGATTCCTTCTTTGTTATCGGCAGCCACTTTAAATCCATATTTTATTTTACGGAGTCAATAAAAAACTTTGACAGCCCCTCTCTCGCATCTTTCAGTTTAGCATACCATTCCTGACTTGAATTCTGTCCGACCACGTCGGTGACGTATTTCACTGAAATGAACGGTATTTTCATCTCACGGCAGACATCAGCCACAGCGAATGCTTCCATATCTATGAGATCGCCTTCGACATCGGTACCTTCCGTGAGGAAGCTGTCGCCAGTGTTGCAAGAGCCAATCAATTTCGCATGTTCCATCAATTGCCACGACGGGATGGCTTTCTTAATCACCTCGACATCGAACTCCATCTCTGAAATCACGCCATCGAGATGAACATTACGTAAATCCCTGTCAATGAAACGGTTACAGACAATGATATCGCCAACTTTATGATTCAATGTGCCTGCCGAGCCCATGTTTATCACCATGTCGGGATGATATTCGCAGATGGCGTGCATCGTTTTCATGGCGGCATTAACTTTGCCTATACCGGTTTCAACGTAAATCACCTCCGCATTGGGGATGTTAATCTCAATCTTTTCCTCAGGAATAGCGTAAACCAATAAAATCTTCATAATTAAAAGTAATTTCATAGTAAATTTATTGTTAAATATGTAATAGTCTCAATTCCGATTCTCATCGAATTTTCATCAATATTAAAATTGGATGTGTGTTGTTTTGCATTAATGCCTTTTTCAGGATTTGAAGTGCCTAAGCGATAGAAACATGCCGGAATTCTCTGCGAGTACCAGGCGAAGTCCTCGGCGGTCATCAGCTTGGGCAAATTCTTCACCTTGTCTTCACCTAAAACATCTTTCGCGAAAGCGGCACATTTTTCAGTTAGTTTAACGTCATTTTTCAACGAAGGATAACCTTGCTCTATGAAAACCTCCGCCTCGCAACCATATTCTGAGGCAACTTCTTTAGACACCTTTAAAATATTATCTTTCAATGTTTTACGTTTAACATCATCAAAAGTCCGCATAGTGCCTCTCAGCTTCACTTCGGAAGGAATGACATTGTATGTGCCGTCAGCGACGAAACTGCCGAACGCCAACACGACATCACAACCCTTTTCAGGATAAAGCTCCGATAATTTCGACACGATTTTCGCTGCAGCGAGCAATGCATTGTCACGCTCGGCAGGTTTTGCGGCATGGCCACCCCTGCCCTTCACGGTGATGTTGACCTCGTCTGACGATGCCATATAAGGGCCTGCATGGAACCCCACTTCGCCGTAAGGCAAATCAGGATAGACATGCTGTCCGATGATCATATCGACATCGTCGAGAACGCCTTCTTTAATCATCAGAGACGCTCCGCCCGGCAGTTTTTCCTCGCCAGGCTGGAAAATAAGCTTCACCGTGCCCGAAAATTTATCTCTCAAATCATTGAGAATAAACGCAGTACCAATAAGCATCGCAGTATGAGCGTCATGACCGCAAGCATGCATCACGCCGTCGTTGACGGAACGATACGGGAGGTCGGATTGCTCCTGAATCGGGAGAGCGTCCATATCGGCACGAAGAGCCAGTTTGAAGTTTGAAGTTTGAAGTTTCGAGTTACCTTTTATGGTTGCAACAACACCATATCCAGCGATATTATCTTGATACTCAATGTTTTTTGAAGCAAGACAACATTTCACAAGTTCGGCGGTTTCTTTCTCGCAAAAACTCAGTTCGGGATGCTGATGAAGCTGTCGGCGAATCGCCACAACCTCGTCGAAATACGCGTCACACTTGGATTTTATCAGTTGCTGCATTTTTAATTTTATTTTTTGCAAAAATAAAAAAAATTTTAGTACCTTTGCACTCCCATTTAAAAGAGTTAAAAAATAAATACATATAAAAGGAAACGAACATGAAAAAAGAAGTTAAATTTAGTCTTGTCTACCGCGACATGTGGCAGAGTTCAGGCAAATATGTGCCTCGCAAGGACCAGCTTGAAAAGATTGCACCGCTCATCATCGAAATGGGTTGCTTTGACAGAGTTGAGACCAACGGCGGTGCCGCCGAACAGGTCAACCTGCTTTATGGCGAGAACCCGAACCCGTCGGTAAGAGCATTCACAGCAGCTTTGCACAAGGGCGGAATCGAGTGTCACATGCTCGACCGTGCTCTCAACGCATTGAGAATGAACCCGGTACCTGCCGACGTGCGTCAGCTGATGTACAAGGTGAAGAAAGCCCAAGGCGTAGACATCACACGTATCTTCTGCGGACTGAACGACGTGCGTAACATCATCCCATCGATTCAGTGGGCAAACGAAGCAGGAATGATTTCGCAGGCTGCCATGAGTATCACATACTCACAGGTTCATACCGCCGAGTATTACTGCAAGATGGCTGATGAACTCATCGCCGCTGGCGCAAAGGAAATCGCTTTGAAAGACATGGCAGGCGTCGGTCGTCCTGTCTCTTTAGGCAAGATCGTGAACCATATCAAGACTCAGCACCCGGAAATCAAGGTGCAGTACCACGGTCACACCACCCCAGGCCTCTCGATGGCATCAATGCTCGAGGTCTGCAAAGCCGGCTGCGACTACGTCGACGTGGCAATGGAGCCGCTTTCATGGGGCACCGTCCATCCTGACGTCATCAGCGTGCAGGCAATGTTGAAAGACGCAGGTTTCCTCGTGAAAGACATCGACATGAAGACCTACATGGCTGCCCGCAGCATGACACAGAGCTTCATCGACGACTTCCTCGGCTACTGGATCGACCCACGTAACCGTTACATCAACTCATTATTGCTTGGTTGCGGACTCCCTGGCGGCATGATGGGCTCACTCATGGCCGACCTCAAGCCGGTACACGCAGCCATCAACATGAACCGTAAGAATCAAGGCCTTCCGGAGCTTTCAGAGGACGAGATGCTCGTCGAGCTGTTCCAGGAAGTGCAGGATATCTGGCCTAAACTCGGCAACCCGCCATTAGTGACGCCGTTCAGCCAGTACACCAAGAACATCGCTTTGATGAACCTCTTCGCGTTGAGCAAGGGCGAGCCTCGTTATGAGACATCCATCGACCCTGCCGCATGGGACATGATTCTTGGCAAGGCTGGAAAACTCCCAGGCACTTTGGCACCTGAGATTGTGGAACTCGCCAAGAAGAAAGGCTTCGAGTTCTTCACCGGCAACCCGCAGGACAACTACCCTGACGCACTGCCTCATTTCATCGAGATGATGGAAAAAGAAGGCTGGGACCGCGGTCAGGACGACGAAGAATTGTTCGAGTTCGCAATGCACGAGAAACAGTATCGTGAATACAAGTCTGGCGAGGCAAAACGCCGTTTCAACCAGGAACTTGAGGCAAAGATGCAGGCTAAGGCCGAGAAGAGCGGCATGACCGTTAACATCGACGATCTCCGCAAGATGCGTCATCCGAACGCCGAGACAGTCACCGCACCGACAAGCGGTCAAGTCATCTGGGAACTCGACGCATACGACAAGTCGATGGCACCAGCAACAGGCACCAAGTACAACGAAGGCGACACCTTCTGCTACATCCAGACACCTTACGCACCTCAGGAAGTGAAGACCAACTGGAGCGGCAAGCTCGTTGAAGTCATCGCCGAACAAGGAAAGAATGTGAAAAAAGGTGACATTTTGGCATTTATTGAAAAATAAGTGTGAAGTTTGAAGTGTGGAGTTTGGAGTTTAGAATGAAAAAAAACTTCAAACTTCAAACTCAAAACTTCAAACTTTTTGTATATTTGCAACGTAAACTTTAAATAATTATCGTATGAAGAAAACTTTATTATTCATTGCTGCAATATTGATGTCAGTATCAGTATTCGCACAGACAAGAACAACATTCATCAGTGAGCATTTCAATAGCTCATCAGCACCTTCAGGATGGCAAGTGGCAGGCTCAGGCACCCAAAACTGGGGTATTTCAGCCACACAGAACGCTGGCGGCGAAGCCAACGAGCTCGTCCTCGTATGGAGCCCACAGTTCAACGGAACATCACGCATGGTTATGCCAGCCGTTGACCTTACAGGCGTTTCAAGCGTAGTGGTCAGCTTCAAACATGCTCTCGACAACTACTCAGGCGGCCACACACTCGGCATCGCCACATCATCAGATGGTGGCAACACCTGGAATGAAGCATGGTCACAGACCTACAGCTCATCAAACTCTTGGGTTGTCAACCAGGAAATCTCAACAGCTGACATGGGCAACAGCAACGTGAACTTCTGCATTTTCTACACTGGCAACAGCTACAACATCAACAACTGGTATTTCGACGACATCGAGATCTTCTCAATGGAAAACCTCGACCTCGCTTTGAACAGCATCGACATGAACAGCACCATGGGTGCCGGTGATGCATCAGTATCATTCACTGTTCAGAACAAAGGCGCTGAGACAATCAACCAGTTCACAGTTGGCTATCAGGTCAACGAAGAAGAACCTGTTGAAGAAGTTTTTGATGTGACATTGGCATCATTGGCAACACAGCAGTTCACCTTCGCAATGCCTGCAACATTACAGCCAGGTTCATTCAACTTCACAGTCAGCATCCTTGCAGTGAACGGCGGCGACGACAACGATCCTTCAAACAACACACTGGAGAAGACAGTCAACGTGGCTCTTGGCGAGACACAGCGCATCCCTATGATTGAGCATTTCTCAAGCTCAACATGCGGTCCATGCGTCAGCGTGAACACCACAATGGGCAACCTCACAAACAACAACCCAGGCAAATTCACCTACACAAAATATCAGATGAACTGGCCAGGCAACGGTGACCCATATTACACAGAAGAAGGCGGCGTGAGAAGACTGTTCTACGGCGTTAACGCAGTGCCGAACGTGGTCCTCGAAGGAACTAACCTCGGTGCAACATCAGTTTCTCAGGCTCAACTGGATTCACACTACAACACACCTTCTTTCGCAGATGTGAGAGGTTCATTCAACGTTGACGGCAACAACATCACCGTTAAGGTCGATTTCATGGCATATTACAATATGACAACTGAAAAAGCCTTCGTGACAGTCAATGAAAAAGAGACTCACGGCAACGTCGGCACAAACGGCGAGACCTCATTCCACCATGTCTTCATGAAGTTCTTGACCGACCCATCAGGCGACGCACTCAACATCCCTGCAGGTGAATGCCAGCACTTTGAGTGGACACAGAACATGGCAGGCACACACGTTGAGGAAATGAGCGACCTCGAAGTATCAGCATGGATCCAGAACATGGCTTCACAAGAGGTCCTCAACAGCCACTTCATGTATGAATACACCGACATCCACCCATATCCAGTGCAGAATTTCGCAATTGAAGAAGGTGAAGGCGGACTCACTCTTACATGGGATGCACCGGAAGGCGGCAACGCTGTAGCTTACAACGTCTATCTTAACGGTGTACTCTGCGCAGAGAACATTACAGAGACTTCATTAACATACGAGTGCGATTACGGTTTCTATGCCTTTGCAGTTGAAGCACTTTATGCAAACGAAATGACTTCAGTGAAGATCGCCAAGGGTGTCAATTACCAAGACCACACCTCAGTCGCTGAGGCTCAGGAGAATGCTTATAGCATCTATCCTAACCCGACCAACAGCAACATCACAATTTGTGGTGACGAGATTAACATGGTTGAGGTTTACAACATCTGCGGTCAGAAAGTGATGTCAGTCAAAGCCGACTCAAACAATGTCAACGTCAACATGAGCGAGCTCACAACAGGCGTTTACATGGTAAAAATCATTGATATCAATGGAAACGCAACAGTTAATAAAGTTGTGAAGAAATAGTCACTAGTTTTTAGTCGCTAGTCGTTAGAAAAAAAGGTCTCTCGAATCGGGAGACCTTTTAATTTTGCAATTTTCTAAAGACTAAAGACTAGCGACTAAAGACTAAAAAACCAAACCTTTAGCAAACTCCTTAATTTCGTCTTTACTAGCGTTCACGCTAAACACCTTGTCCGGTTTCAAATACCAAACATCGTTATGTTCTTTGAACAATGCCTCGCCGCCACCGGTGATATTGAGCATGATGACATCGTCGGCTTTAACTTGTTTGTTTTCAACAGCTTGGATGAGTGATGCCGTTGCCACACCTGCTGCATGATAGATGTCGATACCCTCGAGTTCCTTAAACATATCGCAAGCCTTCTGAGCCTCGTCATTAGTTACAGCGAAGAAGTCGCCGTCGGTATCGACCATAGCGTCATAAAGTCCGCCAGCCAATGAATAAGGCGGCTTGCGGTTTGACAAGACCTTAGCGCAAATCTCGCTCGCGTCTTTTCGAGCCTGATCAGCATCGTAAGGCAACATAGCTCTCGACTTCGCCTTCCAAGCGTCGTACATCGGGGTAAACGGCTTGTTCTGTGAAACATACAGTTTTGCCTTGTTCGAGCCGAATCTTCCGTCCTCGATGAAACGCAAGTTAGCTTCCCATGCCGCGATGGCACCTGTACCGCTTCCCACAGCCTGGAAATAATAATCCGGAATGCGTCCGATGAATGTCACCGCCGACATCATGGTGGTGCTCATGCCGTCACGACGCGCGATATTCTTGGCGCCGCCCTCGGCAAAGTACCCGTCCATCTCGCACACGATATTTCCTAAATTAATCGCGTCGAAATAATCGCTTCCATGCTCAGTGCAGAGTAGTTTCACGCAAGGGTTCAAAGGCTTCTCGAACCACAAAGCGTCGATGTTATCCTCAGGAACCGTCAGCAAAAGCTTGATGTTGTTGTCGGAACACACCTGGGCGAAAGCTCGCGCTGTGTTGCCCGCCGACGACACCACCATCACCTGATTGCGCAGTTCATCACTGAGACGTCCGCACACCGAATATGCCTCTGTCTCCTTGAAAGAACAGGTACGCATCTTGGCGCCAATCGCCGGATAATACCCGTTGAAAGTTACATATAAGTTATTCAGTCCCAGCTTCTTAGCAAGATTTTCACTTTTATAGGTAACAGGACATGAAGCGTTTTTCAAAATATGTTTCAGAGGCATCCAGTCGGCAAAACGGTACAGTCCGCCGTTCTCCTCTTTTACCTCAAGTTGTTTCTTCTCATAAATAGCACGAATCAAACTCGGCTTATCGCTATTAGGAAAATCGAGCATCCATCCTGAATCTTCACAAACGCGTCCGTCAGCGACGCATTTCACCTGATATTTTGTTGCTTTAAACGTCATAAAAAAAACACTATTTCAAGATTGCAAAAATAGTAAAATATTTTACTAATTTAAAAAAATGATAAAATTTTTCTCTTTTGTTTATATTTATTTATCATAAATTATTATCTTTGTGCATCGAAAATGAGTAAATTTATCACCATGAAGAACTTCAAACATTTAATTTTATTAGCCACGGCAATGATTTTTGGCATTTCAGCCCAGGCTCAAAAAGAAGAAAAAGCAGTTTATCAGTTTACCGATGACGTCGAGGCTCCTCACACAATTGTGCAGAATCAGGCAAAATCCGGAACATGCTGGTGTTTTGCCGGAACAGGCTTCGTTGAAGCTGAGATTCTCAGAAAATACGACGTCAAACTCAACCTTTCGGAGATGTATTCGGTACGTTGGGCTTACACCAAAAAATTCGACCGTTTTGTAAAACTTCACAGCGCCACCAACCTCAGCTGCGGCGGCGAAGTTTTTGACGTGCTTTACGCCATCAACGATGCTGGCATGATTACCGATGAGGCATACAGCGGACTGGCTATCGGCGATGACAAACACAATCACTCAGAACTTCAGAAAGTCATCGAAGGCTATGCACGACTGGTGACACAGAAAAGCAACGGCCGCATCCTCTATGAAACATATCCGAAAGTGGTGAATGGCATCCTTGACGGATATCTCGGCGAGGTCCCAGAGAATTTTGAATACGAAGGCGTGAAATACACTCCAAAATCTTTTGCCGAGAAATATGCTCTCGACATCAACGAATACGTGCAGTTCTCGTCATTCATGGACCAGGAGATGTACAAGCCGTTCCTCGTCATGATTCCTGACAACTGGACCTACACCATGACATACAACATGGGCTTCGACGAGATGATGGCCGAGGTCGACAACGCCTTGAACAACGGCTACACTGTTGGCTGGGCTCAGGATGTCAGCGACAAAGGTTTCTCACGCAAAGACGGTCTCGCCATCGTCCCTGAAGACGACGTCAACAAGATCCGCGAAAGCAACCCAAAGGCATTCAAGAAAATGACCGATGAGGAAGTGCTGGCAAAACAATATTCTTTCGAATACATCATGCCTGAAAAGGAAGTCACAGCGGAGATGCACCAGCGCGCCTACAACGACTGGAGCACAGGCGACGACCACAGCATGCTTATCGTCGGCATCGCTCACGACCAGAACGGTAACAAGTATTATAAGGTGAAAAACTCATGGGGCGAAAGCGGTCCATACAAAGGCTACTGGTACTGCTCAGAGCAGTTTGTGAAGCTCCACACAGTGTTCTTCACCGTGAACAAAGCCGCTTTCAGCGACGCAATGAAAGGCAAACTCTTCTAGTAGTTATACAGAAATTATTAACAAATTAAAATAATTAACAAAATGAAATTCAAACACTTTTTAATGGCAGCCGCTATGTTGATTAGCGTGCCATCATTCGCACAAGCTCCTGAAAAGGACGCAAAACCTGAAGAAGAAGGCTACAAATTTGAAGTCATCAAAGAATTACCTGTGACATCTGTGAAAGACCAGAACAGAGCTGGCACATGCTGGTGCTATTCAACACTCGGTTTCTTCGAGGCAGAATTGCTCCGTATGGGCAAACCTGAATACGATTTCTCAGAGATGTACATCGTTTACAAAACATATCAGGACAGAGCTGACCGCACCGTCCGCACACACGGCGACGTGTCATACGCAGAAGGCGGCTCATTCGGCGATGTCATCTACGCCATCAAACACTATGGCCTCATGCCAGATGTAGAGATGAGAGCAGGTCAGATGCACGGCGACAGCCTCAGCGATTTCTCGGAATTAACATCAGTGAGCAGCAAGTTCCTTGAAGGTGTCATCAAATGCAAGACCCTTCAGCTCGGAACCGACGAGAACCACACTCCACTTTGGAAAAACGCTTTCAACGGCATCCTCGAAGCTTACATCGGCAATGTGCCTGAGAAGTTCAAATACAACGGCAAGGAATACACTCCTATGGAGTTCGCAAAATCAACAGGCTTGAACATGGACGACTATGTAAACCTCGCCTCTTTCGCACACCAGCCATGGTATGAACCTTTCATCATTGAGGTTCAGGACAACTGGCGTGGCGGCAAGGCTTACAACCTCCCAGTCGACGAGTTCATGGAAGTGATGAACAACGCCATCGACAACGGCTACCCGATCGCTTGGGGTGCTGACGTCAGCGAAAGAGGTTGGCTCAGAGGCAAGATGGCAGGCGTTTGCGTGCTTCCAGACCTTGAGAACCAGGCAGCCGACAAGTCAGGAACAGACTTCGCACATTGGAACGGCCTCAGCGCAGCTGACCGCCAGAAAGAAGCTATGAGCAAACCAACGCCACAGCGCTGGGTCAACGACCAGGACCGTATCGACGCATATAACAACTATGAGACAACCGACGACCACGGCATGGTGATCTACGGCAAGGCAAAAGACCAGATTGGCAACGTCTACTTCATGGTCAAGAACTCATGGGGCGATGCAGGCAACTACAACGGCAACTGGTATGCATCAGAGGCATTTGTGCGCTACAAGACTTTGAACTATGTGGTTCACAAAGACGCCCTTCCAAAGGCAATCAGAAAAAAACTCGGAATCAAGTAACATTAATATAATGATTCATACAACCTATTTATTAACTTAATCAATAAAACTATGAAAAAACTTTCATTATTGATGATGGCATTGTTCTTAGGAACAATCGCCTTTGCCCAGACTGATGACGCCAACAAAGAAAAGGCTGTTGACCAGTATGGCAACAAAGTTGATGTGAAAGACGTGTTTGCCTCCGACCGCGACGGCATTCTCGTCTTCGAATCAAAAGACAAAGATTACAAATTCTGGTTTGACTCCAGAGTACAGGTTGATTTCGCCAACTACTGGGGACAGCAGGAGTGGGCCGACAAGATCGGTGACGGTGCCAGCATCCGCCGCGCACGTTTCGCCGTGAAGGCTCAGATCACCCCGTCATGGTATGGTGAGGTAGATATGGAACTTGCCAATGGCTCGTTCGAACTGAAAGACGCTGTCGTCCGCTACACAGGACTGAAAAACTTCCAGTTCACAGTCGGTAGCATGAAGCCAGATTTCTCGTTGTCACGCAATACATCATCGCGTTACCTCGAGTTCATGGAGCGCCCGATGGTGGTCAGTACATTCGCACCTAGCCGTCATCTCGGTATCTTCGGAAAATATGCCAACAAATATGTGTTTGCCGGCGCCAGCATCCTGTTCCAGGAAATCGAAGGCGAAGAGACACGTGGATATGTTGAGGATAACAACAAGAGCTACGGCATGAACGAAGGCGTCTCATACGTCGGAAAAGTCGTGTTGCGTCCTATCAACGAGGCTGACTACGGCATCCACATCGGCGGTGCTTTGATGTTCGACACACCAAAGACATCTGATGAGATGGGAGCATACGCAGGCACACGCTTCAGCTGCCGCAACGCCACCAACATCAACCGCAAGAAATATATCGACACCGACGACATCAAGAACACCGACCATAACCTCATCTACACGGTGGAACTCGCAGGTCACTATGAGGGACTCCGCATCGAAGGCGCATGGATGGGTGACAAGACCTACATGAAGAAATCTACAGGCATTGACAAGCCTTACAGCTTCTCAGGATGGTATGTCGAAGGCGGCTATCTCCTCTTCGGCGGCAAACAGACCTACGACTCAGGCGGCGCCAAGTTCAACCGCCAGCGCAATGGCAAGAAATGGGGTGACATCGAATTCGTTGCCAAGTATGAGTTCATCGACATGAACGACTACAAAGACCGTGGTGCTGACGCCATCTACGGCGGTTCGGCAGACCTCTTCGGCGCCGGTCTCAACTTCTACTTCGGCAAGAACGTGAAGATCGCCATCAACTATCAGTACGTCAACAACGACCGCTATGCCAACGGCAAAGGCAAACTCTATGTCGGCCTCGACGCCAACGGCAACGCTACCAAGGACTTCACCAAGGTGGTGGCAAAAGACGGCGACGCAGGTGTGAACTACCACATGCTCCTCGGACGTTTCCAAATAGCTTTCTAACAAACCAGATTGTTTAACATTTAAAATTGAATTATTATGAAAAAGATAATGTTTGTGGCTTTAGCCCTTATCCTCGGTCTGGCATCATGTGTGAAAGACAAACAGTATCCGGGCATCAACATCACTAATGTAAGTTACAGCCCAGCAGCAGTGACAGAAAACTCCGACGTGACAGTCTCCGCAACAATCAGCTGCTTCAACAGCTTTGAGGCAAAACTGGTTTACACTATCAACGACAACTCCACAACATTAAACATGGCATCCAATGGCGACGCCTACACCGCTGTAATCCCGGCACAGCCCGACAACACCACGGTAAATTTCTATGTAGAGGCAAGCAACGCCGACGCCACAACAAAGTCAGCGACAATGAGTTACACCGTTGGCGCAGTGCAAGTCGACTACAGCGTGCTCCGTATCAACGAGCTTAACGGCAACGACAAGTTCATCGAAATCTTCAACAACGGCAATGATGCCATCCCGATGTCTAATGTTACTATCTACAAAGACACCGAGAAACTCATCTGGACAGGCAAGAGCTCTGTGACTATCGAGCCAGGTGCATACCTCCTCCTTTACAGCGAAGATGTTATCAACGACCATCCGGAAATCGACACCGCTTTGTATATGTTCCACAGCGGTCTCTCAGCAAAGAAGAACGTCCGCATCGAACTCAAGACCCCAGCAGGTGTAAGCGTCGACGACTTCAACCTCACCCAGATCGAACTCAACGGTGAAGCCTACGGCTATCCGGGCAACCAAGCCCCTGCATCGTACAGCCGCAACGCCAACACCGACTGGTACTATGCCGATGCCACTCCAGGTGCTGCTAACGTCGATGGCGAGAACATTGTACTCGGCCTCGAAGGCGGCGTCACTCCTCCTGCACCAACACCTGACTACACCAATATCGTGCTCAACGAGTTGAACGGCGACACCAAGTTCATCGAGATCTATAACAAAGGCACGCTCGACCTTTCACTGGAAGGCATGTATATCACCAAAGACGGCAACGAAGAAGATATCAAGTGGACCGCCGATGCCACCGTCATCGTCCCAGCTCACAGCTACATCCTTCTTTATAGCGCCGATGTGCAAGCCGATCACCCAGAACACCCGACAAACCTCTTCTTCAATAGCGGACTCTCCGCCAAGAAGACAGTGCGCATCGCCCTCTATATGCCTGACGGCACCGAGAGAGATGTTTTCACAAGAGGCTCAACAGGTGAATGGGGACAGACAATCTCTAACGTGGCACCACAGTCATACGCCCGCACACCAGACGGCGGCGACTGGAAACTCGCTGACCCTACTCCAGGTGAAGCTAACCCTGCAACGGGTGACGACATCCCTCAAGAATAATCAAGGACTTTGTTCATCATTTCTTCAGCCTTCTGGATTTTTCAACAAGAAAAATTCAGGCAGCTGAAGAAATGATGAACAAAGAACATTAACAACAATTTTATTTTAAAAAAATGGCAAAAGAAGAAATGAAAATCGGCGAAGTGTCAAAGCCGAGATTTGAGTTCCGTTCGTTCGGACAATGTTTCTGCGAAGCACACAAGCGCATGGCACGCCTCTCAATGCCTGTCCCTGAGAAGGTTTGGGAGCGTCTCAGCGACGAGATATACATCATATCACGTAAAAACGACATCAACAACACCAAGATCCGCGACGGCAAGATGGACATCAAGACATACGTGCAGACTGTCGACGGCCTCGAGCAGTGGAATCCACTCATGAAAGGCGAGTTCCCAATCGCTAAGGAAGTACTTGAGAAAGAAGTGTTTCCTGCTTTCATGGTAGAGATGCCTAAGCTCACCAAGGACACCTACACCTACGAAGAGTTCATCGCCATGGTGAAGGCTAACCCTGACTTGGCAGCTGTCCGCGTCCACAAACGCCGCTTCGGATATATGGTCAACGACACCATCTGCGAATATGGCGAAGTGCTCATCAACGGCGCCAAAATCGTCACAATCAACTCGGAGTCAACAGAGATTGATGACATCAAGAAGACCATCAAAGACTGCGGACTTGAAGGTGTCGAGAATATCAACTATTTACAGGCTATCAAGCGCGTCATCGGCATGTCCGACAAACCGCTCGCAAATGAATAAGAGGTATGGCACAGGAAATTGAAAAAAAGTTTTTGGTAAAGGGTGACTTCAAATCAGAAGCATTCAAAGCCACACGTATCACCCAAGGTTATCTCAGCAGCGTGCCTGAGCGCACCGTCCGCGTGAGAGTCAAGGGCGACAAGGGTTTCATCACCATCAAAGGCATCGGCAACGCTTCAGGAGCAGCCCGCTTCGAATGGGAGAAAGAGATTCCTGTCGAAGAAGTGCAACAACTTCTTGAAATCTGCGAACCGGGTGTCATCGACAAGACCCGCTATCTTGTAAAAAACACCGACGGAAAACACACCTGGGAAGTCGACGAATTCTACGGCGACAACGACGGCCTCACAGTGGCTGAAGTCGAGCTCACCGACGAAAACGAACCTTTCGACAAACCTGCATGGATTGGCGAAGAGGTCACCGGCGACCCTAAATATTTCAATTCAATGCTGATGAAGAATCCGTATAAGAATTGGAAATAAGCAATAAAAGGTAGAGGCGTTTGGGGAAATGCCTCTACCCTATTTTTAAAACCATTATTAATCCTATACAACACCATGGCCACATTCGACCCCTTGGATATGAATAATTATAAGGTGGAAAAACTGCCAAAGATGCAGAAATCCTCCTTCGAGCAATGGATGGCACGCCTCGGCGGACCAATAGCCATTCTTGCCTTCATACTGCTTTATTGGTTCGTCCCGCTCGGATTCATCGACAACCTGAATCCAGACATGCTGACAGCCAAAGCATTTAAAAGATTTAACGAAATAGGCGGAGAGGCGTTTCTGCGCTCCAACTACGCCATGTTCGCCATCTTCATTGCGGGTCTCATCCTATGGATGACTGAGGCGATTCCGAACTATCTCACGTCTCTACTCATCATCCTCGGTATCGTGATATGCAACGTCACGTCACAAAAAGACGCGTTGGCGCAACTCGGTCACCCTGTCATGTGGCTCAATATCTTGTCATTTGTACTTGCAAGCATGCTTGTCAAGACACAATTCGCCAAAAGGCTCGCGCTCGCCTTCGTGATAAAATTCGGCAAGAGCGCCAAGGGAGTCCTCTGGAGCTTCCTCATCATCAACCTGGTGCTGTCGGCTTTCATATCCGCCACCACCGTCAAAGCCACCATCATGCTTCCAATCTTCATGACGGTGTGTGCAATATATGGGGCATCCGGCGACCATCGCAACAACTTCGGACGCAACCTCGTGATACAGAACCTGTTCCAAGTCAACGTGGGCGCCAACGCCTTCTACACCGGCAGCGGCGCACATCTCTTGGCAATATCGCTCATAGCAGGCTTCGCCGGCAGCTGCGACTTCGGCTATTCCGACTGGCTCGTGGCATGCGGACCGATGAGTGTCATCACCCTCGCCGTTGGACTCATGCTCGGCATCTATGTCTTCTTCCCGATGAAGAAAGAAGAACAAAAGCCACAGATTGAAGGCGGTCTCGAACGCCTGAAAAAAGAACTCGACGCCATGGGCAAGATGAAAGCTGAGGAATACAAAGCCGTGGGCATTTTCTTCCTCGTGCTTTTCTTATGGATCACTAAAGGCACCTTCCATAACATCGACGAGACTATAGTGGCATTGCTCGGCGCTATCCTGGCATTATTACCAGGCATCGGAGTGGTGAAATGGAATGACGTGGATATACCTTGGCACCTCATGCTATTCTCAGCAGGCGCCTACACTCTAGGATCAGGACTCAACGCCACCGACCTTCCAAACACCATGGTAAACGCAGGCTTCGACAGCCTCGGCATCACTGAAAACACTCCATTCTGGGTGCTTTACGTCATACTTACCTTCCTGATGCTATACTCAGGACTCATTTTCCAAAGCAAGACCATCAGAACAATGGTGTTTGTGCCTATCGCACTCGGCGTGGAGGCACGCTTCGGTTTCCCGCTGATGAGCCTCTCTCTGCCAGTGGCAATGTTAATCGAACACGTCTACGTGCTGCCTTTCAACAGTAAACCGGCGGCACTGCTATATAACACGAACATGTACAGCATGACCGATGCATTCAAATACGGCATCACCATGATGACATTCGCCTGGATCTTGATCCTCCTCTGGGGCGAGACAGTCCTCAAATGGATGGGCATCACACCGGGACTTTTCATCTAAAATCTCATGAAAAATGATAGAAATTCAGACAAAAATACACGATAAGTTCTCCGTCGAGTTCAAAGTCGGATTCAGCGGACGAGACGGCGTCAAGATGGATTATTTTGATGTCAACTCCTGGATTTTTATCCCTAACGGACTGTATATCAACAAAAACACATACAGCAAGGATCGTTTCTACACCGACATGAAGTCGAACATCCGTCTGATAACACCGTCATTTTCATTACGTCAGATGGTGGAAGGCGACGATGCCCCGATTCAACATGTGACAAAATCGCTGGCTGATATCAACGAGTTTGAGTTCCAACTGAAACTCTTCGGCTCTATATTCAAAAGTTCAATCCGTGATGCCTCAGCAAAGATTATCAACGAAAAAAATAACGATATATTAAGCCAACTTTGCGTCCAATACATATCCGACCTACGACTTGTTCTTCAAGCGTATCGCAATATTTACGGCTCGATTGACCCTAAAAACGATGCCATGCTGGCGAAATTCAGGTTCACCGATGAGTTTATCAGTCATCAGATGCAAATACAAACGATGAAAATCGTGAAAGCCATACAGCATCTCGAAGGCATGAAAGACACCACATTAACCTTAATTGACGCCATCAAGGAAGAAACGGCATACAAAATCTCGAAAGGCTACAGCCACGTCATCATCAACGATGACGCCAACAACCGCAAGCTCGTGAACCACCACAGCAAGTTGAAGAAATATATCGAGAGCGCTTTGTTTTTGAATGTCAACACCACTCAAGACGGTCAGGCAGTGAAACAGATTTCATTCAGCCTCGCCGCAGGCCTTGCAATGATGGTGTACCTACTTGTCACCACGCTGTTTCAGAAATATCTGGGCAACTACCCTAACCTTATTTTCTTCATTCTCGTCATCTTTTATATCCTGAAAGACCGAATCAAGGAACTCACACGCTGGATGTTCGCCTATCAGCTGAAAGACAAGTATTACGACAACAAAACTGTCATCAGCATAAAGGATAACCATGTCGGAATCCTCAAAGAAGGTATGGACTTCATCTCAGAAGACAAGGTGCCTGCCGAGGTGATGAAGCTGCGCGGTCGCACCCGACTTGAAACAGAAAACAAGCTCCTCGACGAGAAGATTATACTTTACAGAAAACGTGTTGAGATTGATAATGAGACACTTAGAAACCAGTACGACTACGACTTCAAGGGCATCAACGACATCATCAGATACCATATCAATTATCTGACAAAGAAGTCGGACAATCCCGAGACACTCATCGACTGCCTCGACGAGGATGGCAACGTGCAGACTATCAAGGCGGAACGCGTCTACACCTTACATTTTGTGATACAATTCAAGTGGGAAAATCAAATTGAATACCGCGACTTCCACGTAAACGTGAACCGTAACGGTATCGTTGATATCAATTAGCAACTATTTCTTCATCACCTCGAAGCCTTTACCGTAGACTCCCATCACGGTGTTGACAGAGACGAAAGCTTTGGGGTCTTCCTGTTTCACGATGCGGATAACAGGCTGGCATTCGGTCTTTCTGACAACAGCCATCACTATGTCGCTGTCCTGCTTTGAATACCATCCGGTTCCTTTGATGATTGTCGTACCGCGATGAATCTCATTGCCTATCCTATCAGCGATGACTGCTGGTTTTGATGAGAATATGAACATCTGCACCGACTGTTTGCTTCCGGTGAAGGCGAGGTCCATGCAGTAGCTGCTAACGAAGTTTCCGACCAAGCTGTAAATTATAAGTTCAACACGCTCAAGGATTTCCAAGTCTTGGAACACAAAGAACGAGCTTCCAATGATGACAAGGTTCATCGCCAATGTGAAGCGGCCAAGTGAAATATTGCGGTATTTGTTGACCACCATTGTGATGATGTCAACTCCACCCGTGCTGCCACCTGAAAGGAATATTATTCCGTTGGCGAAACCTCCGATGCCACCACCGATGATAGCTGCAAGGAATTTATCGGATATGACAGGCACATCGCCGATAATGTTTTGCAATAGCGAGAAGAAGAACGCCATCACCGCGATGCAATATATTGTTTTTACACCGAATCTCCATCCTAATATCTTGAAAGAGAATAAGATAAGTATCGCGTTAAGTGTAAAGATGGTGTAACCTGTCGATAGGCCTGTCACCCAATAGACGATTGTAGCGATACCGTTCACTCCCCCACCCAACATATTGTTCGGGATGAGGAATGCCGTCCATCCGAGTGCTATGATGAACAAACACACTGTGATTACAGCGTAATTTTTGATTTCGACGAGTATTTTCGATGAATTTTTCATGTTATTTTTGTTTTTTGCATTTAACAAAAAAGACTTAAAACATTGTTTGCCAATATCTTAAGTCTTTATCTCTTCTTCGTACCTGAGGCCGGGGTCGAACCGGC
>DBYZ01000007.1 GCA_002311655.1 Bacteroidales bacterium UBA1173 | reverse complement strand
GTTGGCTCATTGCTTTCAAAGAACTTGCAACCTCGATCGCGTCTCCGTTTCTCTCGATTGCGGATGCAAAAGTACACACTTTTTTATTACATGCAACACTTTTTTCAAAAAATTTTTAATTATTTTTTTGTGCAATGATTATCAATGGGTTGGAGGGATGAAATTTTGGAAAACGGCGCCACTCGGGCTGCGTAAACTCCGTTTCCAAGGCCCTCACCGGCACCTTTTTCCAAAATTTTTACGCCAGTCGGATGGGAAATGGGGAAAAAGTCATTAATTTTTGAAGGTTTTTAAAAACAAAAAAAGAGACCTTAGCTCGAAAGTCTAAGGTCTAATAACTTAAATCGTCGGAGCAGCCCGACTCGAACGGGCGACCGCTTGCACCCCATGCAAGAATGCTAGCCAACTGCACCATGCCCCGAATTCATATACGCTGCAAAATTACAACATTTTTTGATACCTTATCATATTTTCATCATTTTTAATGCCATTCGCAGAATTGCGACTTACCACAGGGTACTGAGAGCAATTCGAGAATGGTATTAAAAATGTCAATAAAAAAATTTCTGTCAAACATCTTTTTCGTATCTTTGCAAAAAATAATTTAACACCTTATATAATATATGGAGCATATTCAATGTTTGATTCTCGGCTCAGGACCAGCGGGCTACACCACAGCCATCTACACCGGCCGCGCCGATATAAAGACTGTCATTTATGAAGGACCGCTCACTGGCGGACAACTCACACAGACCACTGAAATCGAAAACTTCCCTGGCTATCCTGAAGGAGTGCAGGGCAACCAGATGATGGACGACCTGCGCCGTCAGGCTGAACGCTTCGGCACTGAGTTCCGCATGGGCTCGATAATAGAAGTCGACGCCTCGAAACGTCCTTTCCACTGTAAATCTGATTTCGGCGACGAGCTTCTGGCAGATGTCATCGTGGTTGCTACAGGCGCCTCGGCACGTTATCTCGGACTCGAGACCGAAGAGCAGTTCAAAGGCGGCGGCGTTTCTGCTTGCGCCACATGCGATGGCTACTTCTACCGCGGAAAAGACGTGGCAGTGGTCGGAGGCGGCGACACAGCATGCGAAGACGCCACATATCTCGCTAACTTATGTAATAAGGTATATCTCATTGTGCGCCGCGACGTGCTTCGTGCCTCAAAAGCCATGCAACACCGCGTGATGAACACACCTAACATCGAGATACTCTGGAACACCAACACCAAAGAGCTTTTCGGCGAAGTGAAAGGCTTCATGAGCACTCTGCAAGGCGCTAAAGTTGTCAACAACAAGACCGGCGAAGAACGCACACTGAAAATCGACGGATTCTTCGAGGCTATCGGTCACGTGCCGAACACCGACGTTTTCAAAGGAATCCTCGACATGGACGAGACCGGCTACATCATCACCAAGCCGAAATCGACAGCCACCAACGTGGAAGGAATCTTCGCGGCAGGTGACTGCCAGGACAAGACATACCGCCAGGCTATCGTCGCAGCAGGAACAGGCGCTATGGCAGGAATCGAAGTCGAGAGATTTTTGATGGAGCATAAATAATGAACAAGGCGACAATACCGGATTATCTGTCGCTGAAAAAAATCGCCATGTGGTCGCTCATCATCAGCGTGGGCTTCCATCTGATAATGGCATTGGCGTTTTTCTTCGGTAACACATTGTTTTTCAATGAAGAAATCAAGGCATTCCAGCATTACAACTTTAACATCTGGAGATTCCTGTTTTTCATAGCCATGCATTTCATAATGATTTTCATTATTCTGGTTTATAACCAGATAATAATGATTCATGCTTTGAAAAACAAGTATATTGAATTGATTCTCAGGGTTTTAGGCTCTCTAATAATCGCTGGAGTGTTGAGTATCGGATTCGTTTTCACTGTTGAGGCGATTCGTCCAGGACCGTCGGAGCCGGAGTTCGTTTATAATGTGATTCGCGACAGCCTCATCCGCGACCTCACGCTGACAGTGGTGGTGCTTCTGGTGGTGCAGCTGCTGAAAACACAGGACAACCAGAAGAAAATAGCCGTCGAGAACGAGTCGCTGCGCAGCCAAAACATCCTGACACGTTTTGAGGCTCTGAAAAGCCAGCTCGACCCGCATTTTCTGTTCAACTCACTGAACACTCTGCAGTCGCTCATCACCCTGGACACTGAAAAAGCCGAAAATTACCTTCAACAGCTGTCATCAGTGCTGCGCTACACCCTTCAAAACAAGGAGGTTCTGAGCCTCGATGAAGAACTGAAATGCGTCAGGGCATATTGCGAGATGATGCAGATTCGCTACGGCGAGAACCTGAAATTTGAGTTTAACATCGACGCTAAGTACAACAGTTACAATGTTTTACCGTTATCAATACAGTCGCTGATAGAAAACTCCGTGAAACACAATGTCATATCTTCGAAACAGCCGTTAGTGGTAACCGTTTCTACTGGCGATGACAGCGTCTATGTCTCGAACCCGATACAGGTAAAGACAACACCAGAAGAAAGCAACGGCATAGGTTTGGTGAACCTCTCCGAGCGTTATCGCTTGAAATGGAACAAAAATGTTGAAATCACCAACGATGGAATAACGTTCTGTGTTAAGCTGCCTTTGATTAAAAACGATTGATTATGAAGGCTTTAATAATTGAAGACGAGGTCTTAGCGGCACAATCGCTGCAAAAACTGATAACAGAAGTGGCTCCCGACACTGAAATCATAGGGGTGCTGCAATCCATTGAGGAAAGCGTGGCATGGTTCGATGAAAACCCTATGCCTGACCTAGCTTTTATGGATATCCACCTCGCCGACGGCTCGTCGTTTGCCATCTTCGAACGAACACAGATAACCTGCCCTGTCATCTTCACCACAGCATACGATGAATATGCGCTCAAAGCCTTTGAAGTAAGCAGCATCGACTACCTTTTGAAGCCTATCAACCGCAATGATCTGACACGTGCGATGCACAAATTCAATGCTCTCGTTGGTGAAAAACAGAACAATAACGACGCCATCGAGACGCTTTTGCATCACATCGGATTGAAAAAAAATTACAAATCGTGTTTTCTGGTGCCTGAACGCGACAAGCTGATTCCTCTGCCAACTGCCAACATAGCTTATATTTATATAGAAGATAAGTTAGTGAAAACCATTGCGTTAGATGGTCACACCTATTACATGAGCCAGACTCTCGACGAGATAATGACACAGCTCAACCCCGACGATTTTTTCCGTGCAAACCGTCAGTTTATAGTTTCGCGCAAAGCGATTAAAGACATGACAATTTGGTTCGGTAATAAATTGTCGCTCAATCTGTTAGTAGAAATTCCAGAAGATATTATCATCAGCAAGGCGAAGGTCGCAGAGTTCAAGACCTGGTTCGCCAGATAATCAGAACATATAGCCCATTCCGATGTAGAAATTGGAATTGGTGTAGTTGTCACGCTTGCTGAAAGGCATTCCCCACTCGCACGACAGAACGAAATTCTCGTTCATCGCAAGTTTCAAACCCGCACCAGCGCCTAAATGCGGCATATTAATATTGGCATTAACGTCAAAAAAATCGTCAAATCCAAGGTTATTTGCCGCTACCCAAGCGTCATTATTAACTTTTTCCCGTATAACAGCTTGGTCGATGTCATATTTTTGAGTCACCATGCCGGCATCAATGAAGAGGTTTAATCCGAGGTAAAAATGCTGGTTAATCATGTCGAAGTTCCAGACTCTAGAGCGTAACTCAGCGGTGGCGTAGGCAAAACCCGGCACCCATACCCTGTCGCGCATCAAACCTCTCACGGAAGTGACACCGCCGACAGCGTAATACCTGTTATGGTCAATATAAAGCTCGTTTTTGTAGGTATCAAGATAATACGGCGATTTCCCGATGATGGTGTTTTGTGTAGCCACACGAAACGCCCAAACAAGTCTGTTGCTGATTATCGGGATGAAATGCATGAAGTCGAAGTTAATCTTCACGTTATTGTAGTCTTTCAGCTCGTTAAACGCCGAATTATATGTCACAAACAGATCGAAATACCATCCGGTGACAGTGTTAACTCTTTGATTACGAGTATCATACGATATACCACCACGAACGTAAGGATGCCAACCGCCTTTTTGCTCCGCCTCGTTAATCAAGCCCCACTGACGGTACAGCTCGAACAGTTCCATCTGGTTGGCGGTGATTTCTGATTTCGGAAGATTGACACGGTCTTCCTTATAGCCCAGCACTCCAACGCCAGCGTAATAATAGAAACCTCCTTGAATCTTGCCTCTTATATCGACAGTCGTGCGGAAAAGGTTCGATTGATGGCGATAAAACGCATGATTAAGGTAAGCGGCGGCATTTTTATTCTCAAAATCGTGGTTAAAAACGCTGAAATTACCATTGAAACCGTAAAAATCGTTCATCGCATCGGGGAGATACGAGAAATCCAAAAGAAGTTTATGCTTTTTTATCACATAATCCGACTCGTAAAACAGTCGTATTGTGCCGACTTGTTTGGTGGAATATGAGCCTTCGGCATAGATGAAATGGCGATAGCCCGGGTAGTTTTTGCCATCGCCATAGTCGAAAATATTGGCGGTGATACCGTAGGTAAGACCTTTGTCGTTGTCGTAGGTCAGACCTGGCACAGCACCAAAGTTCCATCCTGTTTTTATCGGTCGGCCAAGAGAGTCAGTTTGTGTCTCTTTTTTAGGATTTTTCGCCTGCAAAGAGACACAAACCAACAATGCAATAAGTATGAATGACGTTTTTTTCACCTATTTATTGAAATGTCGACACACTAACACGTACACGCTCTACCTCTTCAGGAGTCGTACTTTGATCAATAGGAAGTGTAATACCGTCCTTGTCCCAATCGCAGAACTTTCCAATATAGCCACTAACGCTTACTGTATAGCTCTTTAGAACACCCTTTTGCATGGTTGACACCACGTCAATAAGTGGGGCAACAAGAATATCTCCATTATATTTTTTCAATGTCTTGCTGGTAGCATCAAGTATCAGTTTTTCCCTAATATCTGTAGCCACACCAGTCTTGAAATCATTAAGGTCTGCACCTTGGTAAACCCACTCATCGGAAATTCTTGTTGGTTCTACATTTACCTTTGCGGTAGGGTTGATTACAATAATCTCTGCATTGGCTTGTGCAATGCGGGTTTGAGATGCTCTTGATTGTGACGTTTTAGTAATCGTCATGCAAGATGTTGCTGTCAAAGCTACTGCAACTGCGGCAATTAATAATTTTACTCTCATAATGTGTTAATTTTAAGTGGGTTCTATTTATTGGGGGGTCATACTAACAGACAGAACCCTTTAATCCGTCAGACAACCATTAGACAATTAATTTACGGGGTCAAAGTTACGACTATTTTTTTTATTTTCCAAATAATTTTTGCCTAAAAAAACAAACCACCCCCCTAATCTTATTCAATAATTGTCAATTCGTCAATGATGTTATTAACTTTTCCGACCTTTTCGAGACACCAGAGGAGGTAGCGTGCGTCCATGCAGATTGTGCGCTGCACTTTCTGTTCGAACATGATGTCGCCACTCATGGCTTCCCAGTTGCCGTCAAAAGCAAGACCTACAAGCTCGCCTTCCCCATTGATGACAGGGCTTCCTGAGTTACCGCCAGTGATGTCGTTGGTGGTGATGAAGTTCACGATAAGCTGTCCGTTTTCATCGGCATAACGGCCGTAGTCGCGGGCTGCATAGAGGTCGCGTACATCCTGCGGGATATCGAATTCCCAGTTGCCAGGGATATATTTCGCCATCACACCGTCCATAGTGGTGTAGTAGTTGTAGTTGACAGCGTCGGCGCCTTTGTAAGGCTCAACCGAACCGTAAGTCAGACGCATTGTAAAGTTGGCATCAGGGTAGAAATTGCGCTCAGTCTGCATCTCCATCAAGCCTTTCATGTAAAGACGCTCGCCTGCATTGCCTGCAAGAGCTGCCTGCTGATATAAAGGAATCACCACGTTGCTATATTCATCGATGATGTTCATCGCCAAAGCAAAGATAGGATCTTTGTCGAGTTTCTTAGGTTTTTCAAGCCATTTCTCGAGTTTAGCCTGGTCTACGAAAATTGATTTTGCAAAGGCGTCTTTAACCCAGGCTTTGAAATCACCATTATTTTTATAACCGAGTTCTGCTATCATTGTCGGCACATATCTGTCGATGTCGTTGTAGAACAGATTGAGCAGAGAAGCGGTCACATCCATATCAAGATCCTTGTCATAATCTTTGAAGAATGTGGCAACCTGCGGTTTCAGTCTCTCAGCCATCATTGCGATATTTTCCTTTGAAGCCTTTAAATTCAGCGAATCGTTGATTCTTATGAATCTGCGTGAGAAAGCGACAGCCTCGCCACCATTCCAACCGGCTTCGCGGAGATATGTCATAGGCATCATGATATCGTCGAGGATGGTCCATTTTTCCTCAATGCCTTCAAAAATATCACCGTAAACGGCTTTGCGTTCAGGATCAGCATTGACCCAAGCCTGGAATGCCGTCTCTTGAGCTAACCTCTTGTCATACACATGATTACGCATCAACTGTCTTTTCTGACCGATAGCATATTTCCAATAATTCGACACGCTTGCCTGTTTTGAAGCGTATTTGATAAACACTTCCTGATCGGCATCCATGTGACGGCGATACTGGTTGAGTTTCGTGGTGCGGCAGTTAATGATTGCCGGACAGTCTGACTCAATGAGGTTTTTCACCGTGTAAGATGTTGAATATCTGTCAGTTGAGCCTGGATAACCCAAAATCATGGTATAGTCGCCAGGTTTCACACCTTTGATGTTGATTGGCAGATAGTGTTTCGACTTCATCGGGACGTTGTCTTCGCTATATTTTGCAGGCTTTCCGTCTTTGTCGGTATAAACTCTGAAGATGTTGAAATCGCCTTTATGACGTGGCCATGTCCAGTTGTCGGTGTCGGCACCAAATTTGCCTATGCCCCATGGTGGGCAGCACACGAGACGCACGTCTCTGTACACATCGTATTCAAACATAATGTATTGATTACCAGAGTAGAACTCAACGATTTCCACCACAACGTCTCTATCGCCTTTTATTTCCTTGGTAAGTTTCTCGATATTCCCGTTGATGACCTCGCTGCGTGTCTCTTCATCAGTAACGCCTTCGAGTACAGCATCGGTGACATCTTTAACGTTTGCCAAGAATGACACTGTCAGTCCAGGATTCGGCAGCTCCTGGTCTTTGCTGTAAGCCCAGAAACCGTCGGTGAGGTAGTCATGTTCCACGGTAGCGTGTTTCTGCACATAACTCAATCCGCAGTGATGGTTGGTCAAAAGAAGACCTTCCGGTGAGATGAGTTCACCAGTGCAACCGCCGCCAAACTGCACGATGGCATCTTTCAGACTCGGCTGGTTGAGGTTAAAGATCTGTTCGGCAGTGAGCTTGCATCCAAGCTGCTGCATTTCTGCGAGGCTTTGGCCGCTGAGGTTGTAAGGCAGCCACATTCCCTCGTCTGCTTTAGCGCATAAAACGCTAACAATCAATGTGATAGCTAAAAATAATTTCTTCATTTTATTAAGATTTAAATATTTTTCTGAAAATTTCATTGTTATGTTCAATACGTGACTCCTCCTGCATCTTAGCAATATGTTTGACGCCGATTTTCCACATCTTCACGTCAAGATAGAGGAACACTATAAACAGCAAGGTGCCCATCCATTCGAGGTTGTTTTCTGAAAACGCCGACGAGAGCATCAGCAGGTAGTCGAACAAGCCATGGGCTAACATCGGGCATACAAGACTGAGCATCATATACTTGCGACGTTGTTCTGGTCTGAATTTCGCCATGCCAAGGAAATATCCCATAATTACGGCAAAGAGGAAATGACCTGGCACTGAGAGCAACGCCCTCATCACACCGGTGGCAAAAGCTCCGCCAAATGTCTCATTTCCAAAGACATACATTATATTTTCAATGCAGGCGAAGCCCAATCCGATGAAACAGGCATAGACGATGCCGTCGAAAAACTCGTTGAAGTTTTTGTTTCGCCAGATGAAAATCATGAAAAGAGCCCATTTGCATAATTCTTCCGGTATTCCAGCCTCGAAGAACGCCTGGTAAAACACAGTGCTGCCTGGAATCATAACATTTATTGTCTCCACCACCACCAAATCGAGCGGAATCGCAAGCACGCCAAGGAAAAACGCACGCAACAGCATGCCTATCGGCTCCTTCTCGTATTTGTCTTTTTTATAGATATACGATGCCAAAACAATGACTGGCAAAACCGCTAACATCAAAATGATTGTATCCATATCTTTATAATTTTTCCGCCTCCCAACGGCAGTCTTTATAGCACATTGTCTCTTTGTAACCCACTGCTTTCAAAGCCTCTTCCGCTTCTTTGAAGTAATATGTCAACTCCCAATATTGATGAGCGTCTGAGCTTATCACAACCGGGATATTCATCTCTTTCATGCGAGGCAACAGCCACTCCGAAGGGTAAAAGCCGTTGTAACGCTGCTTGTACAAGCCTCGAGTGTTGATTTCCACTATCAAATCGTGCTGTTTTATCAAATCCAAGGTCTCAAGCACCATGTCGCGGTACCATTTCTCGTCTTCTTGGAAATATCTGCCGCGCGCATTCATCTTCACCTTGTCGAAATGCCCGATGATATCGAATTTCTCGGTCTCAATCATCTCGTTTTCCTGGTCGAAATAGGCTCTGACACCTTTTTTAATATCGCCACCGAAGTATTTTTTCAGTCCTTCGTCGTACGGCTCGATGCTCTTTCCATCGATAAACCAAAGAGTATCAGGCGTTTTGCCAACTAAATGAACAGATCCGATGAGATAATCCAAACCGTAATCTTTCTTCGTTTTCTGAAAATCGACTACTATGCCCGGAATAAACTCCATCTCCATCGAAGCAAGGATGTCGATCTGGTCTTTATATTTGATTTTCAATTCATTAAGATGACCAACATACTCGTCGTTTTTGTCCATCGGGATGGAGACACGGCTCTCGAACGGCACGCTGGAATGGTCGGAGAAGCCCAAGGTGTGCATTCCCTGACTGATGGCTTCCGCCACTGTCTCCTCCATCTGCGACTTGCCGTCAGAAAAAGTGCTATGTGTATGTAAATTAAAGTGTTGCATTGTCTTCTGTCGCTTCAATAATCTTATAAACCTTGTCGCCACGGCGCACTATGTCATGTGCCGGAATCGAGCAGAGTTCTCCCTTAACTGTCTGATTTACAGGCAACAAATCCACACGAATCTCTTTTATTGTATCTTCGTAAACTCCAGTCGTCGGACCGATTATCATGATTTCGTCACCAACATTAAGGTCGTGTGTCTCCATCCTGATTTCGGCAACATTTATCTTTGCAAAGAAATTAGTTATAGTGCCGATGAAAAGCTTCGTTTTCGTTGCCTGCGAGCCATATTTCTTGGTCCACTCGCCCATTTTTCTGCCGAGATAGTAGCCATCCCAAAAGTCTCGGTTATAAACGCTCCTCAGGCGCTCGGTCCACGCAGCGACCTTCTCTTCGCTGAAAGTGCCAGCATTTATTGCGTCTACAGCCTCACGATACACTCCCACCGTCACCTTGGTATATTCAGGCGAACGGCCTCGGCCTTCTATCTTCAGCACCTTCACCCCTGCTGCTAACACTTTATCTAAAAATGGCAGAGTGCAAAGGTCTTTCGGCGACATAATATATTCATTCTCAATAGCTAACGTGATTTCTTTGTCACGGTCGGTAACCTCGTAGCCTCGTCTGCACGGTTGCACGCAGGCGCCTCGGTTTGCGCTTGTGCCGAAGTTGTCAAGACTCAGATAGCATTTTCCCGATACCGCCATGCACAAGGCTCCGTGGCAGAAAACCTCAATTCTCACCAACTCGCCTTTCGGTCCTGTAATATGCTGACGCTCAATCTCTTCGGTGATATGTTTCACCTGATTGATATTGAGTTCACGAGCCGTCACCATCACGTCGGCAAACTGTGAATAATACTTCACCGCCTCAAGGTTGGTGATGTTGCACTGTGTCGACATGTGAACCTCCACGCCAATCTTGCTGGCATATTGTATCACGCTCTGGTCCGATGCTATGATGGCGGAGATGTTGTTGGCTTTGATGGCATCCAAAAGCGCATGCATCTCGTCCATCTCCTCGTCGAAAACCACAGTGTTTACTGTGACATAGCTCTTCACGCCATGAGCGTGACACGTCTCCGAGATGGTATGCAAGTCATCAAGCGTGAAGTTTTTCGTCGACTTCGAGCGCATGTTGAGCTTCCCGATGCCGAAATATACGCTTCCAGCACCAGCCTGAATAGCTGCTGACAGAGCCTCGTACGACCCCACCGGGGCCATTATTTCAATGTCGTTGTAATGCATCATGTGTGTCCGTCATTTCGAGCGTAACGAAGTGACGTTTTTTGTGTAATTATCTATTTTCAAGTTGTTTTCTTAATTCCTCGTATCCCGGCTTGCCAAGCAATGCAAACATATTCTTTTTGTATGCTTCAACTCCAGGTTGGTTGAACGGGTTAACTCCGAGCATGTAGCCGCTCAATGCGCATCCCATCTCAAAGAAATAGATGAGCTGTCCTAGCACGTTGGCATCGATTCTCGGGATGACGATTCTGATGTTCGGCACTCCGCCGTCGACGTGAGCCAAAATAGTTGCTTTTTCTGCAGTCTGGTTAACCTCATTGAGTCTGCGGCCAGCAATATAATTCATCTGGTCGAGGTTGGCATCGTCATGCGGAATACGCACCTCGTTGGTTGGATTCTCAACACTGATAACGGTTTCCATGAGGTTACGTAGTCCTTCTTGGATGTATTGTCCCATCGAGTGCAAATCTGTCGTGAAAGTGACGCTTGCCGGGAATGTTCCCTTGCCGTCCTTGCCCTCGCTCTCTCCGTAAAGCTGTTTCCACCACTCGCTGAAATAGCAGAGACGAGGCTCATAGTTGACCAGAATCTCGTTCGTCTTTCCGGCATGATACAACGCCTGGCGCGCCATAGCATATTGTGCTGCGACATTGCTATTATTCTGATTCTCAACACAATATTTCTCCATGAGCTGTGCGCCTTTCACGAGTTTCTCGATGTCGACACCAGCCACTGCTATCGGCAGCAATCCCACTGGTGTAAGCACCGAATAACGTCCTCCGACATCGTCCGGAACAACATATGTCTTATAGCCTTCGCTGTCCGACAACACCTTTAAAGCGCCTTTTGCCTTGTCAGTGATAGCAACGATACGTGTTTTTGCTTCTTCCTTACCGTATTTTTTCTCGATGTGGTTCTTAAGAATCCTGAACGCCACCGCCGGTTCCGTGGTCGTTCCCGACTTTGAGATGACAGTCATTGAATAGTCTTTCTTATCCAAAAGCTTGATGAGGTCCGACATGTAATCCTCGCTCATGTTATGGCCTGCATATATGATTTTAGGGTTGCCGGTGTCAACCAACTGCTCGAAATGGTTCGACAGCGCCTCGATGACGGCGCGTGCTCCAAGGTACGAGCCACCGATGCCAACCACCACAAACACTTCCGATTTCTTGCGGAGCTCTTCAGCCTTTGCCTTCACATCCTTGATGAAATCATCGGTGATTGATGACGGAAGATTTACCCAGCCGAGAAAATCACTGCCGGCTCCTGAACGCGAATAGATAGTCTTGAAATATGTATCTATCTGTTTATCAGCGAGTTGGCAATTTGCATGTCCTAATTCAACTTTAATATCTGTCATGACTTTATGGTTTTAATTTTTTGCGAAGATACAAATTTTTTCTTTATGAAAAACATAAAAAAACATAAAAAAAGAGACCGTTTCTTGAGCGGAAACGGTCTCCAGAACCAAAAACCAAAATTTATGAAACCTTTTACGAACAATGTAAATCACCTGGATAGGTGACTATGGATGTACATCGTTACGCACTGCAAAAATACAAAACTTTTTTTATCTATGTTAAAAAAATTTTAAGATTTAATGCAAAAAACAGAATAATATGTTAAAAAACCTTAATAATGAATGATTTAGCCTAATTTTTTTTTTGAATTTTTTTACATATCATAATTTTGTTATGGAGAAACAAACGCAAACACCCCCAGATTTCGATTGATTTCTAATCTTACAAATGTAGAATTATGATACAACCATTAAAAATTTTGTTAGTAGATCATGACAAGGATATGGCTTCGATAACAAAATATTTCCTTGTCTCAAGAGGTTACTCCGTCTTAATATGCTACGATGGAGACGAAGCTTTGCATTTTTATAACAAAGAACTGCTGGATTTGGTTCTCATCAACGTCGATATCCCGATTATCAGCGGTCCAGATTTGGTTAGAGAGATTAAAAAGAGAGGCGGCAACATCCCGGTCATTCTTATCGGCACAAGCCCCAAGCAAGATGTTGTTCTAAAAGGCTTGAATTCCGGCGCCGACGAATTCCTGGCTCGTCCGATGAGCATGGAAGAACTCGGACTTCGAATCGAGATACTTTACAACAGGTCGAAAGACTCCGAAAACAAAAAAGCCGTTTATATCATCGGCAACTATATCTTGGATTGTTTGCAGCACATCCTTATATTTAACAACAATATGGAAAAACATCTCACCCATAAGGAATTTGACTTGTTCGTGGTGTTATGCCAATATAAAAATCGCGTCGTTGAACGTTCCAAGATTTTATCTCTGGTCTGGAAATCAGACAATTATTTCAACGCACGGACAATGGATGTTTACATACAAAGACTGCGCAACCTGTTACGCGAAGACCCCAACGTCAGAATCGAAAACGTGCATGGCGTAGGTTATAAACTTGTGGTTTATTCAGAATGACTACCTGTAGCGATATGATGCGTAAGGATACGACAAATTGCCTTCAAGTTCCATAACAGGAATATTTATTGAAGCAGGAGCCAAAGTTATTGTATTGTCTTTCAATAATTTCCAAAATACATCAGAGTTAGGACCCTTGTCAGTGTTGGTCAATACTATCAAAGTGCGGTCGTTGACCTTGTCGAACATGAAAAACGAACGATAACCCTTCCACCAGCCATAATGATAGTAGCATCCGGGATATTTTCTTGAGATTCGCCATCCGAAACCGTAATTGTCTTTTCTCTTCGAATATTTTGGACTTCCCGGCACAAAAGCTTCCGCCTGAATGGTATCCGGCACCAACAATCCGTAGTCGATAGCAACCTTGAAACGGTACATGTCCTCGACATTGGAAAACATGATTTTATCACCCTTCACGCCATTGAGGTACTCGTTCTGTGCCTGACGAGGTTTTCTCCTGCCAATATAATAACCTTGAATGCAATTCGGAAGGTATAACGAAACCGTGGTGTCCTTAGGCATATCATAAATATATGAGTCATTCATGCCCAAAACATCGAAAATATTCTCCCGCATGAAATCCACAAAGGTCTTGCCCGAAACACGCTCCACAATGCTCGCCAACAAAGCGTAATTCACATTGCAGTAATGAAAACCGTTGTCCGGCTTGAAATACGGATTGGGCTTGTATTTCACAAAATACTCAATCATCTCATCATTGGTGAACGGCTTCTTCTTATCCGGCCAATGATTGTCGGCTAAAGTCTCGTAACGCGACAAACCAGAACGGTGTGTCATCAGCATCCTTGTCGTTATGCCTTCGTATGGGAATTCCGGGATATAAGCCCTTATATCAATATCATAATCAATGAGTCCGCGACTTTTCAAAATCATAATCGCCTCTGCGGTAAACATCTTTGAGACCGAACTGAGCTGATAAACATCATGATTAAAAATCTCACCTTTTCTGGTGCGCAAGTCTCTCACACCATACGATTTCTCAAACACTATCCTACCCTTTTCGGCGAATAAGGCAGTGCCGTTAAACGTAGTTTTCTTCCTGAGATTTTGAAAAGTCTTGTCTATCTGTGCTGCCTTCCTCTCAATAACAGACTTGTCCAAATCCTTGAAAATCAAATCAACATCCACTTCGGGCCACGACTCGACCTCTTCCGGAGTATATTGATTTCTGTCGTTTTTCGACGAGCAGGAGACCAAAAGAAATATCAAAACTAAAAAGAAAAATCTCGTTTTCATCTCATTTCAAAAATATCCTGCAAAGATAGCATATTTTTTGTAATTTTGCAACCTCAATTTCAATCTATGTTTCAAGATTTCAATTTAAACCCAGCAATCCTAAAGGCAATAGATGAGTTAGGATTCAAGGAACCTATGCCGATTCAGGCTGAGGTTTTGCCTGTTTTGTTATCACAACGCACTGATTTAGTTGGACTTGCACAGACAGGCACTGGCAAGACTGCAGCTTTTGGACTCCCGCTTCTGCAAAACATCGACCCGAAAAACCGTAGCGTTCAGTCTTTGGTTTTATGTCCTACGCGTGAACTCTGCATGCAGATAACAAAAGACCTGCTCAGCTATGCCAAATACATCCCGGAACTCATGATTGTGCCGGTTTACGGTGGCGCCAGCATCGAGCAGCAGTTCAAGAGCCTCGCAAAGAAACCGCAGATCGTGGTGGCTACACCAGGACGTCTGCAGGACATGATACGACGCAACCGCATCGACTTCAGCAATGTGCAGTGGATGGTTCTCGACGAGGCTGATGAGATGCTCGACATGGGTTTCCAGGAAGACGTGGATGCCATCTTGGAATATATGCCTGAAGAGAAAAACACACTGCTGTTCTCGGCGACAATGCCTGCCGAGGTGGAGCAGATTCTCAACAAATACATGAAAGATCCCGTGCGCATCAGCATCGGACAGAAAAACTCCGGCACCGCCAATGTGCGCCATAATTATTATATGATCAAGGCAAGCGACAGATATCTCGCCTTGAAACGCCTCATCGACTATTACCCGTCGATTTACGGTATAGTGTTCTGCCGCACCAAGCTCGAGACACAGGAAGTTGCCGACAACCTCATCCACGACGGCTACAACGCCGCCTCGTTGCACGGCGACCTCTCACAAGCACAGCGCGACCTCGTGATGAACCACTTCCGCCAAGGTTTCACTCAGATTCTGGTGGCTACCGACGTGGCAGCCCGAGGCCTCGATGTCAACAACCTCTCACATATTATTAATTATAACCTCCCTGACGACATCGACACTTACGTGCACCGCAGCGGACGTACAGGACGCGCCGACAAGACCGGCATCTGCATCAGCCTCGTGCACATGAAGGAGAAACATAAAATCAAAGCCATCGAGAAACAACTCGGGCGCCCGATGGAACGCGAACTCATCCCTACCGCACAGCAGGTGTGCGAGAAACAGCTGTTCCGCCATATCGACAACCTCGAAAAAGTCGACATCATGCGCGACGACATCGACGATTACCTGCCTGTGGTGTTCAAAAAACTCAGCTGGCTCACCCGTGAGGAACTGATAACACGTGTCGTTGCACTGAATTTCAACCGTTTCCTTGACTATTACAAAGACGCCAAAGACCTGAACGTCGATGAAAACAGCGGCAAAGAGAAGAAAGAGAAAAAGGAGAAGAAACAACACGACGACTCCCATATGATACGCCTCTTCTTCGGTCTTGGCAAACGTGACCATATCAAGCCGAACTCACTTATTGGCAGAATCAACGATGTGACTGGCACAAAAGACATTGAAATCGGTCATATCGACCTGAAAGAAAACTTCTCATTTGTGGCTGTCGATGGCGCCAAGGCACAGTTCATCGTCGATTGTTTCAACGACCCGACCAAGAACCGCGACGGAATCCGAGTTGAAATAACAACCGGCGAGCCACAAGACAAGACTGACAAAAAGAAGTCAAAAGACAGCTTTCATGAAGAACGTCGACGCAAAGAGAGCCGTACAAATGATAAAAAGGACAAGAAAAGCAAGGACAAGCGCGACAAGAAAAAACGCTCAAAAGAGAAAGAGCGTCCAGAGAAGAAATACGGAAAAAGAGCAAGGTATTAAAAGACTTTAGTCGCTAGTTTTTAGACTTTAGCATAACTAAATTCCAAAAACTAACGACTAAAGACTAAAGTCTAGCGACTAAAGACTAATATTCCCAAAGATTCTGTTCGAAATCAATGATTTCTTGCTTGATGCGATCTGACTCATAAAGAGCCTTTTCTTGCTTGGCATAATCACTAATTCTACGATCGTATGGGTTTTCCTCTTTGTAAATATAACTGTCAAACAGTCTCATCATGAATACCTGATCATAATTGAGAGCTGCTCCCGGGTTATCTCTATTGAAGAAATTAGATCTTGCAAAAATTTCACGTGTTTGATCATTATATGAGACCCAACACATCTGTATCCAAGTATCTTGTCCACCCAACTGCTGATTAATCACAGGACCGATTGCAAGTATTCTGACCATTAGCTGACTTCTCTGTCTGTCAAAATACCAATCTTCCATTATATTCATCTTCTGTATCGACGGAACATCAATCTGCATGATCGAATCGCCTGTTCTATCGTCAACATAATCCAACGTTCCGTATCTTTTCAAATACTCATCATACGTAATCGGATTATGTAACTCATCTTTCTTTTCGTCAAATTCATAAACCACCATACCTCCACTTTGCCACTCATTAAGAATTATTTGCATAAAATTATTCCAATTATAATGAGTTTCTGTAGGATAATAGAATACTTGGTTCATTTTCTGACGAAAATCTATTGTACGCCAGACTCTTTTTCTCCACATAACATCGGCTTCCCTAATGGCAGGATATTGCATTGGTTTATAGTAACCTGTTCCGCCTTCTTCAACGGAACCTTGCTTATATAATCCCTCATTTGGATCAAAATTTTCTATTTGTGCATTTAAATTTGTATTAAATGACAAACAAGCAATTATTGCAAATGTTATGATTATTATTCTTTTCATTTTATTTAACAGTTATGAATATATTTCCCAAATTTGTGGTAGTACCATCTGGTTTTTGCACAACAATGTCTGAGAAGAAAAATCTGTCACCACGTTTTGCAGCTCTAACGTCGCCTTTAACTTCGTTATCAAACTCTGCGCCAACTTTATTGGTCAACATACCACCTTTACTATATCTGTATGACAAGACTTTGTAACTAACTTCAAAATCAAAATCTTTCATTGTTGCTTCGAGTTTACCAGCAGCAAGAATATCTGTTTTTGATATTTCGCCAACCTTACCGCCAATAGTCGCAATAGGATCTGGAACCGGCTTCACTCTATAAGGTTTATCGCAAAGAGTTGTGCTTTTACCATCTTTTACAACTGTAGCATAAATATGAACTTCTTCTTTCACATTTGTAGGTACAATCTCATATTCTCCCTTTGTCTTGTTAATTGTTTTCAATGTTCCACCTGTAACTCTAACATTGATTTCGTCAGGAGTATAGCCAGGGGCTGATATTGAAATAGGATTTTCTATACCTGAATACATAACATTCATTTTTGTAGCAGCAATTGTTGCTGAAGGCTGTGCCACTGTGAATGTCTTTTCAAAATCGTAATCGTCTTCCTCACCAGTCTCAGGGTTGGTCATCTTGATAACACCGCTGTATGTCTGTTCACCGAGTGTGTTGCCTTTGAATTTCAATTTGATAACGCCACCCTCACTGGTTGTTTCAACTTGGTTACCTTTTCCTAATGCATAATAAGCTCTGAAGTTACGAGTGGTATCCGATGCCACGAGGAAAACCTCAGCTTCATAGTCTTCACCCTGAAGGATGTAGTCTCTTTCAGCAATAACTCTTGCCTGAAGTTTGTTGAACTTGAAGTCGGTCGCACCGATTCTATTCATCATGGCTGCCACTGCATCAAATTCAGTTGTCTGAACTTCACCAACAATTTTGTTGATAACGGCCATTTCCGCAGCCACACAAATATGGTAAAAATTCTTTTCTTCCCAAGCCACTTCTGCACCATTGGCGTTTCTATATATAATCTTTTCACCGTTCTGGTCGTAATCGGTTAAAAGACCGACATGGCTGCTATAACCATGCACGCCAACTGATTCCATCGTATTAATAATATAATTACGATAATCGTTAAGCTTTTGTTTCAGCTCTATGGCTTTGCCCTCATTTTCCATCATAGTTTGAGGTACTTCCGTGTTATCTTTGGCTTTCATGTTTATCACATCGACATCATAGAAAACACGTCTGTTCTTTGGATCTGCCTTAGCCTTGTTTATGATGATGGCTTTTTTAGGATCTTTTGTATTAAAAAGCTGTTCTTCTGATTTTGCTTTTTCAGCATACATCACCATTGCAAGCTTAATATCCTTTTCAATATAATTAATCATCTCATCGGTCTTGCTACGGATATCCTGGGCTTTTTCCCAATAGATTTCAGTCTTAGCTTGATCCTTATTATATTGATCTTGGAATGCATTGTACTGGTCGTTGATCTTAACTTCAATGCTGGCATTTGTTTTCTGCTGACCTTCGCTAACCACTGCGAAAGCGTCGAGAATCTCTGCAGAAACGTTCATGGCCAACAATGCAGTATAGACCAAATACATCATACCGATCATCTTCTGCCTTGGTGTTTCTTTTGCTCCTGACATATCTAAATTTTTTTAAAGTTAGTTAATAAAATTTATTTCGCAAAAGACATTAGGCCTTGATGTTCATTGCATTGAGCATGTTGCCGTAAACGTTGTTCATTGCTGTCAAACGTTTCGACAAGTCGGTTAACTGATGATTAATGTTGTCTGTACCTGTTGCTGACGCATTGACCTTTTCAATATAGAGAGCCATTGTGTCATTCAATTTCTTATTTGTATCATTCAGAGTTGCTGCTCCGTTAGCTGATTTTGCAACCTGCATGTCGAGTTCCATAACTGACTCTGAAGCCTTGTTCATAGCCTTTGCGTAGTTGCTTGTAGCAGCGATAGCCTCGCTAACATCAGCAATCTTACCAGCATTTTCGCCAAGTTTTGTCAAACCTGCGCTAAGTCTTTCCATAGTTGCAGAGTTGATATTGGCTTTCTCAAACATTTCATCCAATTTCTCTGTGATAGCGTCATTGCTGCCGGTGTTTCTTGCAGTGTTTGTCTTGCCACCCTGTGGTTTTTCAGCAGGTTTTACATCGCCGTCACCATGGTATGTTTCCCAAAGTTCCGGATAAACCAAACTCCAATCCGGCTCAGCGTGCAATGGTTCAAAAGCTGAAAAGAAGAAGATGATAGCTTCTGTAATCAAACCGATTGTCAACATGATATCCGGAAGGTGCAATCCAGCGATATCAAAGTGGGTCAGTTTAAACAAAGCACCGATCATAACAACTGATGCACCAATACCATAAAGCTTCGCCATGAAGTTTTTGTAACCCTTGCTTGCTAATAATTCTTTGAACGACATAATTCCTAAAATTTTAATTGTTAATATTTTATTTTAATTATTTGCTATTTGATAACATGTGATGCTTTATACATATCATCACCTTTCATTCTGCCCAAGTACGGCTGTAAGCAACGGAAACCGATATAGCATTTTGCGGTATCCTGATATTCGTAGGCACGTGTCGACACTTCTAGGTAGTGTGCGATATCTTTCCATGAACCGCCTTTAACAACCTTTCTCTTCATCATAGGAGTGTCATATGATTTTGCGCTGTACTGGTTGTCAGGATTCAAATCCCAAACGAAGTTGTAAGATACAGGGTCGAAAGCGCTTGAAGTCCACTCGGAAACGTTACCTGCCATGTCATATAGACCCCAGTCGTTTGGCGGATAGTGACCAACGATGATTGTCTGTGGACCACCGTCAGCTACATAATTACCACGCAATGGCTTGAAATTTGCGAGGTAGCAACCCAGCGCGTTACTTGTATAAGGACCGCCCCATGGATATGGGTTGAGTTGGTGACCACCGCGTGCTGCCCATTCCCATTCTGCTTCTGTTGGCAGACGGAATTCGCCGAGCATTGTGCCACCATGTGACATTATATAACCGTTCAATTTATTTGTACGCCATACGCAGAAAGCTCTTGCCTGGCTCCAGTTGACACCGACAACAGGATAGTTGTCGTAAGCCGGATGCCAGAAATAAACCTGTGTCAACGGGTCGTTGAACGCATATGTGTAATCGTGAATCCATGCCAAAGTGTCAGGATAAACGTTGATATCTTCGTTATGGATATACACCGAACGGTCGGTTTTACCTTGAGGACGGTTAGCAAAAGATGCATCTATATAGTCGGCATCGTTTTTAAACTCTTTTCTAGCTGCAGCTCTGAAATCAATCCAGCTATAGCGGAATACGAGCTTTCTCGCATCGATCTCTTTTCTGCCATAATAACGCTCATTTTCAGGAAGATACATCGGCGCAAGAGCGTCTCTGTAATCCTGATTGTCGTTAATACGTTTCCAATTCAATTTCTCATTCCAATTGATTAAAGGCGGATTATAAGGTTCGCCTGTTTTTTTGTTCTGAGAAATCAAAAACTTCTCCGCGTCAACTTCACCAAGCAAGGTGCGTGCAAGAGAATCACGGACATAATAAACAAACTCGCGATACTCGTTGTTGGTTATTTCGGTCTCATCCATGTAGAATGAAGTCACCGTAATAGTCTTGGCCTGAGTCAGGAAGCTTGAAGTGACATCCTGGCCGGAAACACCCATAGTAAAGCTACCTTGTGGGACGAAAACCATTCCATAAGGATCCGGTTGATAGAATGGCTTCATCTTCTTTCTCACGCCCACCAACTCACCTTTATTGCCATTTCCACATCCAACAAGTATCAATGCTATCAGGCTAATCAACAAAAATTTTTTCATGTTATATTTGTTATTATATTATATTTTTACACTATTCTTCAGACTAGTTAAAAAAACGTCCAAAATTAAATATTTTTTTCGTTTACTCCGTAAAAAAAATTAACAAGTTATCAACAATCCGCAAAAAATCATTATAAGTATCTGATACTCCGATATATACGTGGTGACCTGTCCATGTCCAACTTGAAGAAATAGCTTACTGTAACCTCATGTGAACCTGCTAATTTAAGTCCCATAGTATTGATATCATATGCATAATTAATCTGTACACCCTTAATAATGAACCCAACTAAGAGGTCTACAGACTCTTGATACCTATAGTTAACGCCAAAACTTATCTTGTTATTGTACCACATCCTCGCACTCACGTTAAACTGTGTCGACGCGATGTCGCTCAGCACCAGCATCGAAGGGTTGAGCATGAACTTAGGATTGAAGAACTGATATTCGTATCCGGCAGCCAGATAGAAAGTGCGGTCGCCAACAAAACTCGCGCTTGACGACGATTTCGCATCCAAAGCCTTACCTTTGGTCTCCATCAAACTGGTGGTTGAAAGCGCAACATAAAACGTCTCCGGAACACTATAGAACAAACCGAAATTGAAGTCGACAAGCATATCGCTCTGATCTCCACTCGGGATGACAGGATCGTTGTCGTTCAACGGTTTGGCTTTAGAGAAATCGGCACTGCGGTTGTTGAAACTAAAGGCAAGACCAAGTCCCAAAGTACCAGATCCAAGGTCGAGATGATATGAATAACCTAGATTCAGCGCCACATTATTCTCAAAACCGAGCTGGTCCTTCATCAGAGAAAGTCCCACACCGCCCCTCAACACCTTTATCGGAAGGTCGGCGGAAGCCAAAAACGTGATAGGCGAAACAACCTCACCGGTAACGTCATCTTTGAATCCAGTCCACTGGTTTCGGTAGATTCCCATGGCGTTCACGCCCTCACTCAAACCATAATATCCAGGATTTATCACTGCATAAGACTTGGCATAATCGGTGAATATAGGCACTTGTTGCGCCATCAACACATTGATTGCCAACATGTTAATCACCAAAAGCAATATGTATTTCAATTTATGCATTGACTATTATAACGTCTTGTCCTATTATTTATTGTCTAAACTCAAAAGTTTTCAACAAGTTTTCAACACCTTATTAATTAATACGTCATCTAAAAAGCCTTATGATATCGTTTCCGTTCACGTAAATCATAAGCATCATAAGGAAGATAAAACCTATCATTGTAGCTCTTTCGAGGAACTTGTCGCTTGGTTTTCTGCGTGTTATCACCTCCCATATCAGGAACAGCACATGTCCGCCGTCAAGACCCGGTATCGGGAGGATGTTCATCACGGCGAGGATTATTGAAAGGAACGCCGTCATGCGCCAGAACTGCTCCCAAATGAATGTCTCAGGGAAGATGCTTCCTATGGTTATGAAACCTCCGAGGCTTTCGTAAGCTTTCGTCTTAGGGTTGAAAATGAGCTTCAGCTGTTTCCAATAGTCGCTCAACTCCTTGCCCGTTTTCTTGAAACCTCTCGGAATCGCCTGCCAGAACGAGTATTCCTTCGTTGAGATCTGGAACACGTTTGCCGCATACACTCCAATGGTAGCGTCGCCACCCACGTGGACGTTCAACAACAATGTATCGTTTTCACGCACTACCTTCAGGTCAATATCATGATCACTATACTCAGTGATTGCTTTTCTAAAATCTTGGAAATAAGGAGTTTCGACATCATTTATTCCGATGATTCTGTCGTTTTTCAGCACGCCGCCTTTTTCGGCATACGATCCATTGACGAAACCTCCGACCACGAATGGTGTTCTGGCACTGATAAATGCCGAGCGGTGCTGAATTATCTGTTTCACAGCGTCTTCAGGAAGCACCACTGTCTCTTTGAGACCGTCACGCTCAACTTCGATATATGAAGTGTTTTCGAGCAGCAGTTCCATCTGAATCTGGTTGAAATCTTCGATATATTTGCCATCTACGGTGAGGATTTTGTCGCCGTCACGCAGCCCGAGGTTATAACCGAGACTATCGACTGTGATGCCGTATTTGTTGACTTCTTCTGTGGTGATATACTGTTCGCCGTAGCTCGCGATAAGTCCGATATAAATCAGGAAGGCGAGGATCACGTTCATGCACACGCCGCCTATCATGATGATTAGACGCTGCCAAGCAGGTTTGGTACGGAACTCCCAAGGCTGTGGGTCTTGTGACAGCTGGCCCTCGTCCATTGACTCGTCGACCATTCCCGCGATTTTGCAGTAGCCACCGAGCGGCACCCAGCCGAGACCGAACTCTGTGGTGTCTTCAGCCCTGCGCCAATCGTCCTCAGGCAAAGAATTCAGGTCGACAGGCTCGAATTTATCGCCGACTTTGACATATTTTTCGGGTTCGTTTTTGCAGAAAAACTTAAATTTCCACGCTCCGTTAACCTTTTTGCATCTGAAAATTGAGAATTTCCAGTCGAAAAACATATAGAATTTCTCGACCCTCACACCGAATATACGAGACGCTATGAAATGCCCGAATTCATGGATAACCACGAGGATCGAAAGAGATAAAATCAGCTGTATAATTTTAATTAAAACCGACATTTTTCCAATTACAATTTTTGAAACTGCAAAAATAGTGAAAAATAATGAAAATCAAGCAGAAAATTTCATTTTACTTCAAAAGAAATATAATCCTCAGGGTTAAGGGCTCTTCCTTTGTACCAAAGTTCGAAATGCAGATGCGGTCCTGTGGAGATGCTTCCGCTGCCTCCGATGACTGCGATAGCGTCGCCGGCTTTCACCAATTCGCCTTCATGACGAAGCATCGACGCGTTGTGTTTATAAACGGAGATAAAGTCCTTACCATGTTGAATACCAATAGTATAGCCACCATCAGCGCTCCAGTCGGAGAAGAATACGGTGCCATCGGCGACGGCTGTGATAACGGCATCGGTATTGGCAACCACATCAACTCCAAAATGTTTGTTGTTGCTATTGAAATGATTGGTCACATAACCGTTGACAGGCACAAAAAACACCGGAAAATTATTATCATCATTAGAGTTGATGAATGGCGAGCCGAAAAGATTATATTGAGTCTCCGCCTCAAACTGAACACGGAAAAGGCTGTCGTTATCCGACTTTAAGTTACTGTTTTTCTTTATGTTAGGTTTGCTTACAGCAGCGGTTTTCGTAGCATCTTCATCGCTCATGTCTTCTTCGTAGATGATACGCTTCAGGTTTTCGATATATACATCTTTTTCATGAAACACCTCTTCGAGCGAGTCGGCACGGCGTTCCATGTTATAGACACGGCGGTCGAGTGTCACGTCAGTATATCCTGGAATAAGCTCACGCAAGGAAGTGAAGAAGATGAGGCATGAAGTGCCGGCGATGAGAACCAATGAATAAAACACGACCAGCATCGTGAACTTCATCTTACTCATGTTAAAGCCGCCTTTTTCCTCATACGTTTCCGGGTGTATGATAACGACCTTAAATTTGCTTTTGAAATTATTGAACCAGTTGTTTTTCATTTTTCAAAATCATTCCAAGTTGAATTTTCTGGGAGTTTTACCCTGCATTCCGCGATAGAAATTCTCTATCATCGGCCAGTCTTTGTCGAAATCTCCTGAAGGGATAAACGACGGACCGTATCCGCAGCGTTTGGTTTTAAAATCTATAAATCCAAGAACCACAGGCACTTGCGCCAGTTCAGCGATATAATAGAACCCGCGTTTCCATTTCTCAACGCGTTTTCGTGTGCCTTCAGGGGTGATGACGATGTTAAGGTCGTCGTACTGACGGAACACGGCAGCGGTTTTCACCACCATATTATTGCCTTTGCTTCTGTCGACAGGTATGCCGCCGATTTTTCTCAGCAGCCAGCCGAGACCCGGTTTGAAGAACTCTTTTTTTATAAGGAACTTGGCTTCACGCCCGTCCATCCAGAAGAAGCAGCGACCGATGATAAAGTCTTCGATGCATGTGTGAGGTGCCTCTATGACGACACTTTTCCTCACGCCTTCCGGAAACTGTCCCACGAAGGTGAAACCCCTCATTTCGAGGTACTTACGACCAAACCATTTTTTAAAACTCATATGTCAATATTGAGGCCGAGGCCTTTTTTTAAAGTCAAAACATTAGGATTCATTTCCGCCATCTTCTCGAAGCGGCTGCGGTCAGTGTATGCGATGTCGTCTTTAGGCTTCTCGATGATATGATGCATCAGTTTGAACTGGTTGTTGTTAAGCTCCTTCGACAAATGTTCGCGGAGCTTGCCTATGTTATTTATATCATTGACAACCAGCACGTTATCCACATCGTAATGAATCTCGTTATTCTCTTTCAGCGTTGGTTGATATTTACCGATGCCGGCCACGAAGTTCGGTGAAATGTTTTTGTTTGTCTCAACGAATTTCGTCCACGCCCCGACCAGCATCTCCTGAGTAAAAGGGTTGTTTTTCATCTCGACAGGAGCTTCCTGCTCTTGTTTTTTGGTGTCGGTGTCGTTTATGGATATAGTGCCAGAGCGACGGACACGTTGCACTGGCGCTGGGGCTGAAGTAGCAGGGGCTGCCGGTGCCGGAGCAGGCGCTGGTGCCGGTTTTGGAGAGGGTGCTATCGGTTTGTTCTCGTTAACAATGTTTGAGGTTTCTCGCTTAGGCTGCGCTTCGCTAGAAATGACAGCGGAGCGAGGAATCTCAACCATTTTAAGCAGTGCCACCTCAAGGTGTAATCGTTTATTGTTAGCGCTTCTGAAGTTGATGTCGCATTCGTTGGCGAGGTCGAGGGATTTGAGGAGGAATGGCACACTGCAGCGTTCAGCCTGTTTTGCGTAGCGTTCCTTCAGCTGGTTGCTGACCTCCATCAGGTTGATGACACGCTGGTCTTTGCCAAGAAGCAGGTTACGCAGATGGCTCGCCATGCCCTGGATGAAGTTCTGCGGGTCAAAGCCCTTGTTAATCACTTCGTTAAGGAGCAGCAGTATCGAGTTTATATCGTTGGCGAGGATATTCTCAACCATGCCGAAATAATATTCATAGTCGAGGACGTTGAGGTTGGCGATGACATCTTTATAGGTGATGTTATTGCCCGAGAAACTCACCATCTGGTCGAAGATCGAGAGAGCGTCACGAAGGGCACCGTCGGCTTTCTGAGCTATAATGTTAAGAGCTTCTTCTTCGGCGTTGACACCCTCTTTTTCGGCTATTTTTTGCAGATGTTTTGTGATATCCTCTACCGTAATGCGTTTAAAATCAAATATTTGGCATCTCGAGAGAATGGTCGGCAAGATTTTGTGTTTCTCAGTAGTGGCGAGGATGAATTTCGCATACGCCGGCGGCTCCTCGAGTGTCTTCAGGAATGCGTTGAACGCCGCGCCCGACAACATGTGGACCTCGTCTATGATGTATACCTTATACTTACCGATTTGAGGCGGGATACGCACCTGGTCAATGAGGGCGCGGATGTCGTCGACACCACTATTTGACGCCGCATCGAGTTCAAATATGTTAAACGACGCGTTGTTGTTGAAACTCACGCATGACTCACATTCATTGCATGCCTCCATATCCTCTGTCGGATTCAGACAGTTGATGGTTTTCGCCATGATACGGGCGCATGTGGTCTTGCCCACGCCTCGCGGTCCGCAGAATAGGAACGCCTGCGCCAAAGTGTTGTTGCGGATAGCATTCTGCAACGTAGAAGTGATGGCATGCTGACCCACGACGCTCTCAAAGGTCGACGGGCGGTATTTTCGTGCCGATACGATAAAATTTTCCATTCAAAAACAGCCTTTTATTCAGCTTGTAAAATTACAAAGATTTTCTCAAATCGGCGTATATATTTATATTTTTTTAAAAAAAAGACAAATGAACACACGAATTTATTATTTTTGCAGTTTTGGATAATAGGAATTTTATCAAATGAAGATCAAGACATATAAAATCTTAGGATTATCGGCTATATTATTGGCAATCATAATGTTAGCATCGTGCTCCACAAAAAAGAACAAGTGGAACAGACGTGTCTGGCATAACATGACGAGCCATTATAACGTATGGTGGAACGGCAACGAGAGCGTCAAAGCAGGCGAAAAAACGCTGCGTCAGAGTGTGAAAGACGACTACACAAAGACGTTGCCGGTGTTTAATTACGGCACAAAAGAAAACGCTTTGGCACTGAACCAGAACATGGACCGCACCATTGAGAAGGATGCTGTATGTATTCAGAAACACTCCATGCGTTTCAACAACAAAGAGTATGTGCGATGGATTGACAACGCCTTCATCGACATGGGAATGTCGCATTTCTACAAGCAGGATTATGTGCCTGCCCGACGCACCTTTGAATATGCCGCGACACAATACCGCAACAGTCCCGACAGATTCACTGCAACACTTTGGTTAGCAAAGACTTACATTGCAACAAAACAGTTTGAGAAAGCCGAAGCCATGCTTCAGTCGATACTTGTGGTGATGGACAAAGGCGAAAAGATTCCGAAATATGTGCGCACCAACATCGACTTGGTTTATGCCGATTACTATATCGCCATGGGCAGAGACAACGATGCTGTGAAATATCTGCGAAGCTCACTTCTCACTGCGAGAGGCAAGTACAACAAGACACGCGCAATGTTCATCTTGGGTCAGATTTACAAAAACCAGAACGACAAGACACGTGCCACCGAGCAGTTCAAGAACGTAATTAAGAAACACCCTTCGTATGAGATGACTTTCGAGGCGAGGATGAACCTTGCGAGATGTTACGACGCTGACACCTCGACCATCATGAAAATGTTGAACAAGATGCTCAAGGACAACAAAAACACCGATTTCAAAGACCGCATCTATTATGCAATGGCTGATGTGGCGTTGGACAACAACAACGAGAAAGCAGGCGTGAATTATCTGAGAAAGTCGGTGGCAGCAAGCACCACAAACAACATTCAGAAAATCAAGTCATCACTTGATGTTGCGGATATCTTGTTTGCGAACAATGACTATGTGTTGAGTCAGGCATATTTCGACACCGCCGTGATGACGATGGACAGAAGCTATCCGGGATACGACAGTTTGCTCAACCTCTCAGTGATGCTCACCGACCTGGTGTCGAACCTCACCGTTTACCACACACAAGACTCGCTTCTGCGTCTCGCCGACATGGATTCGATAAAACGCAATGCCATCATCGACAAGGTGATAGAAGAATACAAGGAAGAGCAGAAACGTCTTGAGGAGCAGCGTGAGATAGAGAAGCAGATTGCGATGAACGGCGGCAATGAAAAACCTGCCTCCGTGGTGCCAGACGGCAACGACGGCAACTGGTATTTCTACAACACTGCCACAAGAACACGCGGTGCCAACGATTTTAAGACAAGATGGGGCAACCGAATGCTTGAAGACTACTGGTTTATCTCCAATAAGCAAAGCTTCGCAAAAGAAGAAGAGCAGAAGGAAGAGCTTTCAGAGGAAGAGCTGGCAAAGATGAGCGACGAGGAACGCCAAAACTATCTCAAAGGCCTTGAAATCAGCAGAGACACAACGCAATACACCCCGCTCGACCGCGGCTATTATCTGAAACAGATTCCTTTCACGCAGCAGGCAAAAGACCAGGCGAACGCTCAGATTGCCGAGGCACTCAACAACATAGGATTCGTGTATTACAGCGATTTGCAGGATTATCCGCGTTCCATCGAGGCATACAAAGAGCTCACCGAGCGCTATCCTGACAACTCCAATGAAGTGTCGGCATGGTATTACCTTTACAAGATGCACAGCGTCCGAAAGGAAACAGCAGAAGCAGACAAATACAAAAACCTCGTCCTGACGAAATATCCTGACTCAAATCAGGCTAAAATCATCCTCGATCCTGACTATTTCGTGAAGGAACATGAAAAAGGAGCCGAGGCGGAGCAACTCTATTCGAAGACTTTTGAAGCATATCAAAACGGTCAGTATCAGAGAGTTATGATGAACGTCAGGAAGGCACGCCAGAACTACGCCGACGACACTCTATACATGCCACGTTTCGAGTTCCTCAACGCCATTTCGTTAGGTTATGTGGAAGTTGTTGATTCCATGGCGTATTCGCTCCTCAACCTCATCCAGAAATATCCTGAGAGCAGCATCAAGCCGTTTGCTTTGGATGTCCTTTTGAAGGCCAATGACATGTACAACCTCGGTCTGAACATCGAGAGCGCACGTCCGAAAGACGAGCAGGTTACGGAGAAAGAGTCACCGTACACATTCCGTCCAAACGATGAGTATTACGTGATGGTTATCTGCAACAAGAAAGTGCGTATCAACCCGCTCAAAGTACGTATCAGCGACTTCAACAAGAACAATTTCCGAATGGATCAGCTGAAGATCAAGAATGTGATGCTCAATAAAGACGATGCGTTGATTTACATCGAGAAATTCGAGAATGTTGACAAAGCCATTGACTACAGGACGGCGATGTTCCTTAACGACTATGTCTTTGGAGGAATCGACAAGGAAAATTATCAAGTAATCATAATATCAGTGTCAAACTATCCGATTTTCTATCAGGAAAAGAATGTGGAAGATTATCTAGAGTTTTGGCATCAATACAACAAATAGAAATATGAGTGCAAATCAAGAATCTCCGGTAAGAAACAACCTTATCGGCAACGGAACAACCATTAAAGGTGAAATCATCGCAACAGGCGACATCCGCGTTGACGGCACAATTATCGGAACAATGAGATCAAACGGCAAAGTCGTGATCGGCCAACAGGGTGTGGTTGAAGGCGACATCATCTGCAACAGCGCCGACATCTCAGGAAAGGTGAAGGGAACCATCAGAGTCGATGAGCTTACATCATTGAAGGCAACGTCACGTCTCGAGGTCGAGCTTTACACGAAACAGCTGTTCATCGAAGTCGGAGCCATCTTCACAGGCAAGTGCGACATGTCGCAGAAAGCTAACGAAGTAAAAAAATAACAAATGGAACAGAGAGAAAAAGACAGTAAATTCATAAAACAGCTGTGTTTGCTGACGCTTGTGGTCTTCGCGGTGTCGGTGGCATTACGCAACACCCTGACAGTGTGGTGGCCAGCTATCGTGTGCTTTTTCTTCATCGTAAGCATTGTGATGTATCTCCTCAGCGAAAAGGCGAAGAAAAAAGACATGCGCAAGTTCGCCAACTTCTACATGGGAGCGACGGTGGTGAAGATGATGCTGTATCTGGGTATCATTTTCGTTTACATCCTCAATTTCAAGGAAGACGGAAAGCGTTTTGCAATCACTTTTCTCTGTTATTATTTGATTTTCAGCATCTTTGAGACATATAAACTTTCAAGAAAAGAAAAGAAATCCGATGGAAAATAATAGCGAACTCATTGGTTACGAGAAGATAGAGAAATTCAATCCTGAACGCACGCAGAAGTTGATGGAGCATTACAGAGCCATCCTCCAGCTTTTGGGCGAGAACCCAGACCGCGAGGGACTTCTGAAGACTCCGTTACGTGTGGCGAAGTCGATGCAGTTTCTGACACAAGGCTATAATATGGACCCGATGGAGATACTGCTCTCGGCAAGATTCAAGGAAAATTACCGTCAGATGGTGATAGTGAAGGATATTGAATTGTTTTCGATGTGCGAGCATCACATGATTCCGTTTATAGGAAAGGCGCATGTGGCTTACATCCCGAACGGTTATATCACTGGCTTGAGCAAGATTGCCAGAGTTGTCGAGGTATATGCCCGCCGTCTGCAGGTTCAGGAACGCCTAACCACACAGATCAAAGAAGCCATCAACGAGGCGTTGCATCCGCTTGGAGTAGCCGTCGTCATCGAGGCACGCCACCTTTGCATGTGCATGAGAGGTGTGCAGAAGCTCAACTCTGTGACCACGACATCTGATTTTGTAGGTGCCTTCGAGAGAGGCGAGACAAGAGCGGAGTTCTTAAATTTAATCGGTACAAATTTACATTAAAAAGAAATTAAAATTATTATGAAAGCATACGTATTTCCTGGACAAGGAGCACAATTTGTAGGAATGGGAAAAGACTTGTACGACAAGTTCCCAAAGGCAAAGGAAATGTTTAACAAAGCTAACGACATCCTTAAATTCAACATCACAGATATAATGTTTGAGGGCACCGACGAGGATCTGCGCCAGACCAAGGTCACGCAGCCGTCGATTTTCCTGCATTCAGTGATTCTGGCGACGATGTTGGGTGATGATTTCAAGCCTGACATGGTTGCGGGACACTCATTGGGTGAGTTCTCGGCATTGGTAGCCAACCAGACTTTGACATTTGAAGACGGCTTGAAGCTCGTTTCACAGCGTGCTATGGCAATGCAGAAAGCCTGCGACGCCAACCCAGGCACCATGGCAGCCATCATCAACCTCGATGACGACAAGATCAGAACAATCTGCGAATCTATTGACGAGGTGGTTGTCCCTGCCAACTTCAACAGTCCTGGTCAGGTGGTGATTTCAGGTAGCATGAAAGGCATCGAGATCGCTTGTGAGAAGATGAAGGAAGCCGGTGCAAAACGCGCATTACCTTTGAAAGTCGGCGGCGCATTCCACAGCCCATTGATGGAGCCGGCACGTGAAGAGTTAGCCGAGGCCATCCAGAAGACCAAGTTCGTGAAAGGCATCTGCCCAGTGTATCAGAACGTGACAGGTCAGGCAGTGACAGACCCTGAGATCATCAAGGCTAACCTCATCAAGCAGCTGACAGCACCTGTTTGCTGGACACAGACCATGGAAAATATGATTGCCGCTGGCGTCAACCAAGTGATTGAAGTCGGTCCTGGCACAGTGCTTCAGGGCTTGTTCAAGAGAATGAGTGCATCTATCGAGTTGTCAAGCGCAGCAATATAATGAGACAGAAGCATTTAACACCTATTTACCTTGCTGTGGCAGTCGCATTCGGCGTACTGCTCGGCATTGTTATCGCAAGGTCGAATGATGCAAGCAACACCTTTATTAATAAAGGCAGCAACATGAACCTTGTGGATAAGGTGTTTTATCTCATTGAAAACGATTATGTTGACACGGTTAACATAGAAAAACTGCAGGTTGAGGCGGTTACCAGCGTCATCGACAAGATGGATCCGCACAGCGAATATTTCGAGCCGGAGGTTTTGGAAGAAGTCAACGAAGACCTGCAAGGCAGCTTTGAAGGCATAGGCGTGACGTTCAGGATTGAGAAGGACACCGTCACGATTATCAGCACCATCAAGGGCGGGCCTTCGGAGAAGTGCGGCATCATGGCGGGCGACAGAATCGTATATGTAGGCGACAGTCTCATCGCAGGCGTGGGTATAATTAATAATAAGGTGATGAAGATGCTCAAGGGACCGCGCGGCACCAAGGTCAACGTGAAGATGTTCCGCCGTGGCGTGCCTGAGTTGCTCGACTTCACCATCACACGCGATGTGATACCGACATACAGCGTCGACGTGGCATATATGCTCAACGAGACTACGGGATACATCAAACTCGTGAAGTTCATCGCGACGACACACAAAGAATTCGTCAACGCAGTGAAAAAGCTGCAGAAGCAAGGCATGAAAGAGCTTGTCTTCGACCTCAGAGACAATGCCGGAGGCTATCTCTCGGAGGCTGTCGAGATTGCTGACGAGTTCTTGCCGAGGGGTAGTCTTATTGTATACACACAAGGCGAGCACCGTGACAGGCAGTACATCTTCGCGCGCCGGCATGGCATGTTGGAAGACACACCTGTCAAGATATTGATTGACGAAGGGTCGGCATCGGCATCGGAGATTGTGGCCGGCGCGCTTCAAGACAACGACAGGGGCACCATCATCGGCCGTCGTTCGTTTGGCAAGGGCTTGGTGCAGGAGCAGTTCGACCTCGGCGACGGAGCAGGCTTGCGACTCACAGTGGCGCGTTATTACACCCCGACGGGACGCTGCATTCAGAAACCTTTCGACGGCGACAGAGAGAAATACCTCTATGAAGCTTACGACAGATACACCTCAGGTGAAATGTTCAGTGCTGACAGCATTCATTTCGCCGACTCGCTGAAATATGTCACACCGGGAGGAAAGACAGTGTATGGCGGCGGAGGCATCATGCCAGACATTTACGTGCCGTTGAAGCAAGACTCAACAGAATATTTCTTCAACAAGATTGTCAATGCCAGCATAGTGTTCCAGTATGCCTTTGATTATTCCGACGCTCATCGTGATGAGATCATGAAATATGGTGATGAGAAGAGTTTCGACAAGAAGTTCAAGTTCACTGACGCGATGTGGAATGAGATTCTAAAAGAGGCGAAGAAAAAGAAGATTACAGGCACCAACGAGCAGAAGGAAGTGGCTAAGCCGATGACGGCACAGCTGTTCAAGGCTTATGTGGCGAGGAACATTTTCGGTGACGAAGCGTTCTATCCGTTGTATGAGCCATTGGACGAAATGTTGAAAGAATGTTTAAAAAATTAATTTTTTGTAATTTGTAACAAAAAAAAGTGTATTTTTGCACCCCGAATTGGATAAAATGAAGAACGAAGAAAACATTTTCACGATTCCACTGGCAGGCTTGCCGTTCGGACATACTGATTATCAATATGTTATAAACGACAGCTTCTTCGAAGATAGAGACTATTCGGAGGTAAAAAAAGGAGTTGTGAACCTTCATTTAGGCGTCGAAAAAATGGAAACAATGTTCGTTTTGACGATGAATTTTGAAGGAAAGGTGGTTCTTCAGTGCGACAGATGCGGTGATGATTATGAGCAGGCGATAGCGGATTCGGCAGAAATATACCTGAAATACGGTGCCGAAAAAGACGATGAAGACGAGGATGTGATCATCATCACGAAGAACGACAGCGAGTTCGACTTGAGTGATTTGATTTATGAATACATCATCTTGTCGCTCCCGATTCACAGAACGCACGACGACGAGAGCTTGTGCAACCAGGAAGTCCTGGCAAGACTGCACAACTTCTCACAGTCGGAGGCGGAAAACGAGGATGACGAAGAGAATCCTTGGAAACAAATGATGAAAGATTTGAAAGATAAAATAGATAAGTAATAATTAAAAAATAGTGTAAAATGGCACATCCTAAACGAAGACAGTCTCATACAAGAGGCGCGAAGAGAAGAACTCACTACAAAGCTGAGGTTCCAACATTGGCAACATGCCCAACAACAGGCACAATTCACGTTTACCACAGAGCATACTACGTTGACGGCGACCTTTATTATAAAGGAAAGCTCGTCATGGAAGGAGCAAAGAAATAATTAAACAAAGGAAATTTTTTTCATAATCTTTATATTGTTTTTCCCCGCCTTTCGTGTAAAGGTGGGGTTTTTTTTAGTTAGAAGTTAGGAGTTTGAAGTTTTTATTTTTTAAATAATTGATTTTCAATCAATTATATTATTATGTAAAAATAAACTAATTTTTTAGTTACAACATTACAAAATAAGTTGTATATTTGCAGCGTTAATTACACAAAAAAGACGTGATATGAAAGAGTTAACTAAAGCAGAAGAGCAGGTAATGCAGGTAATTTGGAAGATTGGAAGTGGTTTTGCCAACGAGATAATGGCGGCGTATCCGGAGCCGAAACCGGCATACAACACTGTTTTGACGGTGGTGAGAATCCTGGAGAAGAAAGGTTTCGTGGCGCATGAGACGTTTTGCAAGGCGAACCGCTACTTCCCATTAATAAGTAAAGAGGAGTATTCAGAAAGCTCATTGAAAGGTTTGGTTGAGAACTATTTTAACAACTCGTACCTCGATTTGGTTTCCGCTTTCGCGAAGAAAGAGAACTTCTCAATGGAGCAGATTGAGGAACTTAAAAAAATGATTAAAGATATATAAAAGAATAATAAAATCTCACGCAGATCTCGCAGATAACGCAGAATTATTCTTCCAAATGATTGGTTCGCAAGCGAACAGAATTCGCAGAATCGGACTTCTGCGAGATCAGATTGCTTTAGCAATCAAATCGAATGTGGTAGAACAAAAAACTCTGCGAGTTCAGCGAGATCTGCGAGAGAATAAAAATAACAACTATGGCACTAAATATTATTTCAATAGCAATAGCGGTGGCAATCCTTTGGATAACGTACAGAGTGTTGTTTATCAACAGTAACAGATTGATTTTCAATAGGGCGTTTCTCATCATTGCGCTGGGCTTCTCGCTGATTTTGCCGTCAGCAGGTATAATGATCGGACGAAACACCCCTCAGATTGTGAGCTACCGTCAGAGCCTGTTCCAAGGCATCATGCTCGACGAGGTTGTAATCACTGCTGAAGGCGTGACAATAAGCACACAGAGCGAGGTGAAAGCTGACAATGAAGGCGCCGCGCATGTGACGGCACAAAACCAGAGAACATTCGATTTTATAGGACTTATAAGCCTCATATGGCTGATAGGTGCTATAGGCGCAGCGCTGGTGTTCCTCTTCAAGCTTGGAAAAATCATTTATATAATCATCCGCTCACCGAAGAAGAAAATGCCGGGATATACCGTAGTGTTTACAGGCAAGGAGCATGGCTCTTACTCGTTTTTCAACTACGCCTTCTTCCCTAACGAGAACGTGAACGAGGAGATAGTGCGGCATGAGATGAGCCACATCGCACACCACCATTCAGCCGACATACTTTTCGTAGAGCTGATGATGATTTTACAATGGTTTAACCCGTTTATCTACTTGTATAAGAGGGAGTTACAGAGTCTCCACGAATATATGGCCGACCGCGATGTCGTCGCCACCGGTATCGACAAACAGAACTACATGATGTTGATTTTGCAGCAGTGCACGGCCGTCGATTTCAGCAACATGAGCAATAACTTCAGTTTTATATTAACCAAAAAAAGACTTAAGATGATTACACAAAACAAAAAAGCCAAGGGCGTGGTAATCAAGGCATTACTTACCCTCCCATTGTTCGCCCTGTTATTGTTCGCGAACTGCCAATCAAATGGGCAAACAGAAAATAAGGTCAAGTCACCAGATGAAACAACTATGGAAACTCAATCTATGACAGTTTTTAAAGTTTCAGACGGCACTTACATTTCATTATCTGATCCTTTAGATATAACTATTGATGGCACACATCTCATTTTGAACCTCAACAGCGTTAAAAACGACACAACCATCATGATTGGAGAACATGAACTTGTTGCTAAAAACAACCATGATGAACGCAACAGTTTCAGCCTAACTCTCGATGGCGAAGCCTTAGATATTAATTTCTTAGGAGGCATTCTTGCAAATAATGATGATTACCATCCTCAGGGCGAAGATGAAGTTTGCATGAGTGTTGAGAAAGCACCAGAATTTCCTGGTGGAATTAACGCCATGATGGATTATTTGAGAGGAAATCTTAAATATCCTGAATCGGCTAAGAAAAACAAACAGGAAGGCAGAGTCTTTATCGGCTTCGTTGTTGAAAAAGACGGTAGTGTTACCAATGTAAGCGTCATGCGTGGCGTATGCGAAGAGCTTGACAATGAGGCAGTTAGAGTTGTCAAAGCTATGCCGAGATGGACACCTGGCATGAATGAAGGAAAGCCTGTCAGGGTGCAGTACACGTTGCCAGTTGTTTTCAAACTTAATGGCGAGTCCACCATGACTACCCTTTCGGGAACGAAATGGGAAGGTCGTGGAGAAGGCATAGGCAATGATACCGCCGAAGGCATGAAGTTTGTCATGGACATGACCATGGACTTCTATAACAACAACGACGGCTTGTTTGTCATGAAACTTATGGCTCAAGACCAAGACGGCAAGACTACTCCACAAACCGTGTTTGAAAATGTCGGCCTTGATTTCACCTACTCCTACGATGGCAAGTCAGCAGGCTCAATTCAGCCTAAGAACACCGATGGCAGCACTCTTGGCGGCGAAGAGCAGCAGCCATACAGCTTCGTGATGAAAGACGGCAAAATCATTGTCAACTTCTACGATTTCAAGGACGATTGCGGAATTGAGAAGATCACTTTTGTGAAGAAATAAGCATTCAACTCGTCATTTCGAGTGAAGAGAAGCGGAATCGAGAAATCACCGGCAAATAAATCCTGCAGAAATTGTCAGGCGGTGATTTCTCCACTACGCTCCATTTCATTGCGCTTCGGTCGAAATGACGGAACACAACATGAAACTATACATTAAAATAGGAATCCTCATTCTGATGGTGATGCTTATGTCTTGTGCGTCACAACGGCAGGACATGCAGTTTACGAAGGACACTGATGATATTGTCTTGTCGAACAAAGGCTTAAAGCGCATTCCAAGGAGCATCAAAAAATGCAAAAACCTCAAATTTCTTGACTTGGAGCATAATCAGATCAAGCACATTCCAAGGTTTATCGCAAAAATGGACAGCCTGAGAAGCCTCGATTTGAATTATAACCATTTGAAACTTACCAAATCAGATATCAAGCACGCGGCGAAGGTTAAAAAGCTTTCGATTGGAGCCAATGGAATTGAGGAGTTGCCAGAGAATATTGGGATTTTGACATGCACAAATTTAAATTTAGGCAAAAACAAATTGAAGGATTTGCCGGAATCTTTTAAAGATTTGACGCAGATTAAGCATCTGATTTTTTATGAGAATGAGTTTGAAAAGGTTCCTGAAGAAATAAAGGCTCTAAAAGAACTTGAGCATCTGGATTTCTATAAGAATCATATTCAAGAAATACCTGATTTTATTGGCAATTTAGAAGATTTAAAGTATCTTTATTTTTCTTATAACGAGATTGAAGCCATTCCTGACACTTTGAGAAATCTGAAAAAACTGACATATTTCTACATTCATCACAATAAGATTGTGAACTTGCCTGATTTTATTGTTGAAATGGACTCTTTAGAGCGTCTCGGAGTGGGTTACAACAAGCTGATTTCGATGCCTGATATGTCGGAGATGCAGTCGCTTATGGACCTCAACTGCGAAGGAAATCTGCTTGAGGACTTCCCATGGAAACTGGTTTTCAAGCCGGGCATGCAGTTTTTGATTGTACGAGACAATCTGTTTGAGTTGAGTGACGAGGAGATTGAGATTTTGCAGCAACCTCATGGAGTAGTTATTAGTCTTTAGTTTTTAGTCTTTAGACTTTAGTACTAACAACTAAAAACTAAAGACTAAAGACTAAAAGCGTCCCATGGCATGCCTTGTGGCATTGGGGCGGTGACTGTCATCTGGGTTTTCAGGGTCGGGTGCTCGAAGGTGATTTTGTAGGAATGCAGGCAAATCGAGGCATCGGGATTTGAGCGAGGATAGCCATATTTGAGGTCACCTTTGATAGGGCATCCGATGTGCGCCAGCTGGCAACGAATCTGATGATGACGACCAGTGAGCAAGTCTATTTCAAGAAGATAGTAGTTTTCTGATTTACCAACGACACGATATCTGAGAGTAGCCAATTTTGCGCCGCTTGTCCCCTCTTTCACTATGTACGATTTGTTTTGAGCCTCGTTTTTCACCATATAGTCGTTGAGTTCGTCGGCATCTTTCGGTGGACGGTTTTTCACAACAGCAAGGTAAGTCTTATTGAAGTTACGGTCCTTCACCATTGTCGTCATGCGGCTGAGCGCCTTGCTTGTGCGGGCAAAAATGACAGCTCCGCTCACTGGACGGTCGAGGCGGTGCACGAGGCCTGCGAACACCTCACCAGGCTTGTTTTTCGTCTCTTTGATGTACGCCTTCACGTCGTCGAGGAGGCACACGTCGCCGGTTTTGTCACCTTGGACGATTTCCGAAGACAATTTATTGACAATTATAAGGTGATTGTCCTCGAATAATATGCGGTCGTTGATTTTCAAAGTTTGAAGTTTGGAGTTTGAAGTTTGGAGTTTGAAGTTTGAAGTTTTAGGTTTGGAGTAAAAATAACTTCAAACTAGCAACTTCAAACTTCAAACTAAATTAATATTGTTCCGATTCATTTGGGAATGTGACCTCTTTCACATCGTTAATATATGAGTGGACGCTGTCTTTGATGCTGGTGTAGAGGTTGTTGTAGCGTCGCAGGAAACGTGGTGAGAAATCGTTACTCAGTCCGAGCATGTCCTGCAACACGAGAACCTGTCCGTCGCAACCGTTACCGGCGCCGATGCCGATGGTCGGGATGTTGAGCGACTTCGACACTTCTGTTGCCAACGCTGCAGGGATCTTCTCAAGAACGATGCCGAAGACACCTTTTTCTTGAAGCAGGAGAGCGTCCTCACGCAGTTTGTTTGCCTCATATTCTTCTTTGGCACGCACCACATACGTTCCGAACTTGTTGATACTCTGTGGAGTAAGTCCAAGATGACCCATCACCGGGATGCCAGCACAGAGGATACGCTCAACCGATTCGAGAATCTCGCGGCCGCCTTCCATCTTCACGGCGTTGGCACCTGTCTCCTTCATGATGCGGATTGCCGACTCGAGAGCTTTCTTTGAGTTGCCCTGATAGGTACCGAACGGCATGTCGACAACCACCATGGCATGCGACACGGCACGCACCACCGAAGCACCATAGATTATCATCTCGTCGAGCGTGATTGGCAATGTGGTTGGATGGCCTTCCATAACATTGGAAGCGCTGTCGCCAACAAGTATTACGTCTATATTCGACTGGTCGAGAATCTTCGCCATTGTGTAGTCGTATGCGGTAAGCATAGCGATTTTCTCGCCTTTGTTCTTCATTTCCTGAAGCACGTGTGTCGTGACCAAAGAAACGTTATGTGACAAATACATTTTTTAAAATTTTTTGCAAAAATAGATAAAATATTTGTATATTTGCACATCTGGATTAGAAATTAACCATGAAAAAGCTTTTAACAATCGCCGTGCTGACGATGATGATTCTCGTCTCATGCAGCACTAAAGTCGACCTATACACATACGACGGTGACACCACCATCATATATTCGGTGCTCGAAGTCAACGCCGACACAAATTATATTAGCGTTACAAAGTCGTCGTTGGAACACGATTATTACTATAATCCGAATGATATTGAAGTCCGTTTTGTCGGATGTTTTGAAGGTGAGAGCGACATTGACACCATAAGTCTGCCAACCATAGAAAAGATTATTGACGGACAGCCGAAAAATTATTACTACACCACCAGAAAACTCAAGAAAAACCAAGAATATGAGATTCTGGTTTTAAGAAAAGCCGACAGCGTTTTGGTGACATCCAAGACACAGACTATTAGAAACATCATTGTAACGAGACCTATGGGCAAATACATAAACTTGCGTTACATCAACGTGGCCGGAATTGAATGGATCGGTTCAGGATGTGATGAAGCGCCAAAAATCAACGCAGGATATTACGATGTTTACGCCTATTTCCATTACAAGGAGCTGATGCCGGGTGCCACCGACACAGTGGACCGCTGCATGGAATGGAAAATCATCTCGGAAGAAGCCAAAAATTTATACAACACCACAAAAAACGTTTATAACGCTTTTTACACTCCGGTGCTGTTTTTCAATATGTTAGAGCATAACGATTATCTTGTCAACAACAGTCCTTACGGCGTTCAGCGTTGGCTTGAGCCTTTTGAGATAAAACTCTATGTGTATGGCGATGAGTTGTACAAATATTACATTATAAACAACGCCACAAGTGCCATTCAGGAAGTGCCGAACTATTCGAATGTTGAAAACGGCATAGGGTTGATGTCGTCGCGCACGACAGTGAGTGCGTTCTATGTTATCGAGCAGATTTGCCGAAAGAGGATAACCGAGAACTATCCTTTTGGTTTTGTTTATGACCCGAATTTGTAAATGATGATTAATTTTATTCTGGATTAAGAAAAAAATTGTACTTTTGCAGTCTTGAATGAAATTTCATCTTATGAAAAAGTTTTTTCTTACAATATTAGCGATAGCTGCTATAATTTTGAGTTCATGCAGCAATAAAGTCAACCTTTACAGCGATGAGGGCGAAACGACTATTGTTTATGCCATGCTTGATGCCGGTGCCGACACCAACTTCTTCAAAATCACACACAGTTTCATCGGAAACGCCTCTGACTTGGCACATGATTACGATGCGAACAACTACAAATACGATGAGATAGACGTGACTTTCTCGGGTATTTTTGAAGGAAGTTCAGCCACCCAGACTATCAAACTCGACACAATCTCGAAATGGATTCCATACGATCCTAACTCAGTTTTTTATTCAGGCTGCTATCAGACCTATTATTATACAACAAAGAAATTGCTTGAAGGAAAAGAGTATACACTAAATATTAATAGGAAAGAAGACAACGTTGATATCACTGTTCAAGCCACTACTATCAACAGTTTTCAGTTTAGAAAACCTATCGCGAACCAACAAATCAATTTTAAAGATGTAAAGAAAGGCACTATTGAATGGAGGGTGCCAGACCCAACGACAAACTATATGACTACTGCGGCATATTTTGAGGTCACAGCATATTTCCACTACAAAGAACTGATGCCAGGTGCGACAGATACTGTTTATCAGTCGATAAGATGGCCACTTGGTTCCGACAAGGCTGAAAACCTTTACACCACAAGCAACAACTCGTCGTATTATGCGATGAATTACACACCTGAGGCTTTGTTCACCGTGTTGGCAGACAATACGTATCTGAAAGAAAACAGTCCTTACGGGGTGCAGCGCTGGTTTGAAAAGTTCGAATACAGAATCTCGGCGATGGGCGAAGAGCTGTACAACTATTATATTATCACGAACTCTACCAGTGCCATTCAGGATGTCCCGAACTACACCAACGTTGAAAATGGCATGGGCATCATGTCATCGCGCATCTCGAAGAGTTCATTTCACACCATCAGTCAAATTTCAAGACAGAAAATCGTAAATGACGATGCCACAAGGATTTTTGGCTTCATTTACGACCCGAACAGGGAGTAAAAAAATGACATTTTGTCATATTTCTTAGTTTTGGCATAATTTTTGTTCTGCTTTTGTCGCAAAAATGACAAAAAAGTAGAATAAAATATAGGAGAACAAAATTATGTCAAAAATCATTGGTATCGATTTAGGAACAACAAACTCATGCGTTTCAGTTATGGAAGGCAATGAGCCGGTAGTTATTCAGAATAGTGAAGGACACCGCACCACACCGTCAATCGTGGCATTCACCGACAACGGCGAGCGTAAGGTTGGCGAGCCTGCAAAACGTCAGGCCATCACAAACCCATTGAGAACCGTTTATTCTATCAAACGTTTCATGGGTGAGACCTACGACAAGATGCAGAGCGAGATTGGCCGTGTACCTTATAAAGTAGTCAAGGGTGGCAACAACACACCACGTATCGACATCGACGGCAAGCTCTACACACCACAGGAGATCTCGGCAATGGTGCTTCAGAAGATGAAGAAGACCGCTGAGGATTACCTCGGACAGCCTGTCACCGAAGCCGTCATCACGGTGCCTGCATACTTCAGCGACTCACAGCGTCAGGCTACCAAGGAAGCTGGTGAAATCGCAGGTTTGAACGTACGTCGTATCATCAACGAGCCTACAGCAGCAGCTTTGGCATACGGCTTGGACAAGAAGAAGAGCGATGTGAAGGTTGCAGTGTACGACCTCGGCGGCGGTACATTCGATATCTCAATCCTCGAGCTCGGCGACGGCGTGTTTGAAGTGAAATCTACAAACGGTAACACCCACCTCGGCGGCGATGACTTCGATGAGAGAATCATCAACTGGCTCGCTGAAGAGTTTATGAAAGACGAAAACATCGACCTCCGCAAGGACCCAATGTCACTCCAGAGATTAAAAGAAGCTGCTGAGAAGGCAAAGATCGAGTTGTCAGCATCGACAGAGACAGAAATCAACCTGCCATATATCACAGCAACACAGGCCGGACCTAAACACTTGGTGCGCAAGCTCTCAAGATCTAAGTTCGAGCAGTTGTGCGACGACCTCATCCAGGCAACTATCGAGCCATGCCGCAAGGCTTTGGCAGACGCTGGCATGAGCGTGAGCGACATCGACGATGTCATCTTGGTTGGTGGTTCGACACGTATCCCAGCCATTCAGAACATCGTGCGCGACTTCTTCAAGAAAGAACCTTCAAAGGGCGTGAACCCAGACGAGGTCGTGGCAATCGGCGCTTCAATCCAGGGCGGCGTTTTGACAGGCGAAGTGAAAGACGTGCTGTTGCTTGATGTCACACCATTGTCACTCGGTATCGAGACACTCGGCGGCGTGATGACAAAGCTCATCGAGAGCAACACCACCATCCCATTCAAGAAATCAGAGGTGTTCTCGACAGCTGTCGACAACCAGCCATCAGTGGAGATTCACGTGCTGCAGGGTGAGCGTCCAATGGCCAACCAGAACAAGACCATCGGTCGTTTCAACCTCGACAACATCCCGCCAGCGCCAAGAGGTGTCCCGCAGATTGAGGTGACATTCGACATCGACGCCAACGGTATCTTGAACGTGAGCGCAAAGGATAAAGCCACTGGCAAGACCCAGAGCATCCGTATCGAGGCATCGTCAGGCTTGAGCGACGACGAAATCAAGAGGATGAAGGCAGAAGCAGAGGCAAATGCTGATGCAGACAAGAAAGAACGTGAGCGCATCGACAAGATCAACGCTGCCGACGCCATGATCTTCAACACTGAGAAACAGCTGAAGGAATACGGCGACAAGCTTCCAGCCGACAAGAAGGGCGAGATTGAGAGCGCACTTGAAAAGCTGAAGACAGCTCACAAGGCACAGGACATCGCGGGCATCGACGCTGCAATGGGCGAGATGAACGCCATCTGGCAGAAGGCATCCGAAGAGATGTACAAGAATGCCGGCGGTCCTCAGGGCGGTTCACAAGGTCCATTCGGCGGCCAACAAGGTCCACAGAACCCAGGAAACGGTGGAAACGGCGGAAAGGATGACGAGGTCACAGACGTTGATTTTGAGGAGGTAAAATAATAATTAAAAAACTATCAATAAAAAGGATGCTACAATGTAGTATCCTTTTTTATTTTTTTTGTAATTTTGCGCTTTAATAATTACATTTAAAATCCTTATGAAAAAAAAGACCATCCTTCAAGTTTTGGTGGTGTTGCTAACCATTATTTTGTGGGTCATCCCGACGGAATGGCTCGGCATCGACGGGCTTACCGTCATCCAGCAGAGAACTCTGGCTATCTTTGTCTTCGCCGCCCTGATGTGGCTGTTTGAGATCATCCCGGCATGGGCAACCTCGGTGACTACCATCGTGGCGTTGCTTTTTGCCGTCTCCGACAAAGGTTTTCTGATAGAATCGGCAGGCACTACCGTGAGTTATCGCGAGATCATGGCATCGTTTGCCGACCCTGTCATCATGCTGTTCTTAGGCGGCTTCGTGATGGCAATAGCGGCCAGCAAGGTGGGCCTTGACGCCTATCTGGCAAAAAGCCTGCTCAGCATCTTCGGGAAGAACCCCAAGTTTGTGCTTCTCGGCTTGTTGTTGGTGCCCGGGACGTTTTCTATGTTTATGTCTAACACCGCCACCGCCGCTATGATGCTGGCGTTTATGGCACCTGTGTTGAAGACCCTTCCGAGAGAAAGCAACGGGCCAGTGGCGTTGACGCTCGCTATCCCTATCGCCGCCAACTTCGGAGGTTTGGGAACACCCATCGGCACGCCACCCAACGCGATAGCTTTAGGACAGCTGACAAAGATAGGCGTTGACATCAGCTTCGGCTCGTGGGCGGTTCACATGGTGCCTTTTGTGATTCTGCTTCTGTTGATAGCCTGGGTGGTCTTGATGTGCCTATACCCTATCAAGATGGAAAAACTGGAGATAGAGATAGAGTCGAACGCCAAATTCGACAAGAAGTTCTGGATTGTGGCCATCACCATGCCTGTCACGATATTGTTGTGGGTAACCGAGGGATGGACGCATTTAGACGCGAATATCGTGGCGCTGGTGCCGTTTGCGGTGTTTTCCATCACTGGGATTTTCAAAGAAGAAGACTTCTCCAGCATCGAATGGCATATCCTTTGGATGGTGGCAGGCGGTTTCGCCTTGGGAACGTGTCTCAACGGTACTGGTCTCGCCGCTTCGCTCATCAACGCGATACCGTTCACACAGTGGGGCGCCGTGGTGGTGATACTTGGAGCAGGATTGGTGATGTATCTGCTCTCGACTTTCATCTCCAACTCATCGGCGGCCAGTTTGCTGATGCCGGTGCTTGCTGTCATCTCAACGGCCATAAAAGGAGAGCTGTCGGCCTTGGGCGGCGCGGCATCATTGATAATCTACGTGGCAATTTGCTGCTCATTGGCAATGACGCTGCCTGTCTCGACCCCGCCTAACGCCATCGCAAGCTCAACAGGACTTGTGCCTACAAAAGAAATGGTGAAAGTTGGGTTGATTTTAGGCATCACTGGAGGTATTTTAGGAGGAATTTTACTAAAAGTTTTTCCATTTTAGGATAAAATTTTGTATTATTTTTGCATCTTGATTAACCTTTTAATATTAAAACTATGAAAAAACTATTATTATCACTCGTGGCAGCCCTGATGATTTTAAGCGGCTGCAACAAAGCAAAGCAGTTTAAGGTTACTGTAAACCTTGAAAACTCAGACGGTCAGACCGCCTATCTCATCAAGAGCCTCGACGGCAAAAAACCTATTCCAGTTGACACCGCCGAGTTTGTAGGCAACAAAGCCGTACTCACCGCCGACATCGACAACCCACAGGCTCTATACATCCTGAAAGTCAAAGGAGCACGTTTTCCTTATATGTTATTCCCTGAAAATCAAGACGTTACTGTGACTGGCGACTTCAACGACTTCGTTCATGTCGAGGCGACAGGCGGTGACACACAGAACGCCTTCAACGAATATCAGAAGGCTATCGTGAAAATCAACGAGCCAGGTTACGCCATCGAAAAGGAGATTAACGAAGCCTTCGAAGCCAACGACAGCTTGAAATATGAGGAACTCAACGCACAATTTCTTGTCATATGGCATGAAAATTTCGACTTTAAGAAAGACTACGTCAGAAATCACGCTGACAACTACGTAGGACATTACGTCCTTGATGATATGAAATATGACATCGAGTTTGACGAAGTGAAAGAGCTGGCAGAATTGCTCACCAACGAGTCAGCTTACAGAGACAATGTCGTGAAATACATTGAAAACACTGAGCGTGTCGAGATCGGAGCACAATTCATCGACTTCACTTTGAAGACCGCTGACGGCAAAGATGTCAACCTCGCCGAGGTCATCAAGAACAACAAGGTCACTTTGGTTGATTTCTGGGCATCGTGGTGCGGTCCATGCCGTAACGAGAATCCTTTTGTGAAAGAGGCATACGAGAAATACCACGCCATGGGTTTGGAGATTGTCGGTATCAGCGTTGACAGAAACGAGGCGGCATGGCTGCAGGCTGTAGAAGAAGACGCTCTGCCATACATCCAGGTGCGTGACGCTGAAGGTGTTGCCGGCGACGACTACGCTGTGGTCTACATCCCGAGCAACTTCCTCTACGACCAGAACGGCGTGATGATCGCTAAAGGCTTAAGAGGCGAGGAACTTGAAGCGAAGTTGGCAGAAGTGTTGAATTAAAAATCGGCTTCTTTGATTTCGCCTTCAGGGCTGCGGAACACAAAATGCTCCGTCTTTCCCTGATGCTTCTTCAAAACATAATCGCACAAACATGAGATAGGGTTTCCGTCGACGCTTATCAGATAATCGCCGGTACGGAGCCCTTTCTTGTATGCTTCGGTTCCTTTGCGAACAACGATCTTCACTGCACCGAGAGTGTCGTCGTCGGCAGCGGGTTTAAAATTCATACCAGTAATCTTGTCCTTGTTATTCACTGTTATCTCATGATTTCCGTCGTGCGGGAGAAACACGAAACTCTTTTTCGGAGAGTCGATAATCAGTGAGGTGTGTTCCAAAACAGCAGAGCCTATCAACCTTTTTGGAGATGTTGTCTTGACACAAACATTTTTAAAGACAAGGTCGCCTATCGTAATCTCCGGGACAACAATTTCGCCGCCTACAATCGTTTCATTTGAATATCCGAAAAGACCTGCGGCTGTCATAAATGTAGTGTCCCTGTTGACAGTCATGGCATCAAGCTGTTGTTTAATCTTTGGGTCTTGTTTTGCCCAAATATCCAGCGTTTGCTGTGGGAAACAGAACCATCCGCCGATGTATCCCGAGTCGAAATCCATTTTTGCGCGGATAAACGGAAACTGCACCCATACCTTCGGGTCAATCTTCGAATAATGTTTGTATTTCACCTTCTGATGTCCCCTCTCCTCTTTATTGAAAAAGCCTTTGCGGTCGGTGACAATCATCAGGCTGTCCTGGGTGTCGAACTTAAACGAGATGCCTTTCACTGCGAGGTCGAAACCTATGGCGCCGTCGATTATCCCGCAGGTGAAATCGCTCAGTCCGTCAGAGACGACAATCGGATAATCCTTGATGGTGATGTTGCCCATCTTCATCGAAGGGATTGTCATGATAGATGACTTTTTCTTTTGATTTTGTGAATCGACGGTATTTGTGCTGTTGCCCGAAGGCACCATCCACGCCTCTTCAGTACCTATCCAAAACCCCATATTCGCGCCGGTGTCGAACATCATGTTTTTTGTTTCTCCATCAATCTCCACAGGGATGATTATCGCTCCTTTCCACATTTTAATCTTGATAGTATCGACAAAATGCTTCTCGGAAATGCTGTAATCCATAATCAGTTTCTGTGCCGATGCCTGCAAAAACACCGCAAACACGAACAAAATGGCAATAATGATTGCTTTGATGTGATTTTTCATAGGGTTAATTTAATTATGGAACGCAAAAATACGAGTTTTGCTGCATGATTGTGCAAAATTTTTTATATTTGCATGATTAAAAGATTTGATGATATGAAACTTAGAATTACGCTTTTCGCAATGATTATGATGTTTGCCTTCGGTTGGCAGACAGCATACGGACAAGAAACGTTCACCAGTCCTGACGGAAAATTGGAGCTCAGCTTTGAGGTTAAAGACGGAGTGCCGTATTATGCTTTGAACCATGAAGGAAAACCTGTCGTTTTGCCTTCGAAGATGGGCTTCACCCTCGAATGGCGTGACGATTTGGCGCATGCTTTTGAGATTAAAAATGTGGAACGCAGCACCTTCGACGAGACCTGGGAGCCTGTCTGGGGCGAGGAGGCGCAGATTCGCAACCATTACAACGAGATGCTTGTGACACTCGAACAGCCAATTGGTTCGGTTGAAAGCATGGACCATTCGACGGAAAAGAAAGCCACCGTCATGCAGATAAGATTCAGGCTTTACGACGACGGCTTGGGCTTCAGATATGAGTTCCCGATGGAAAACGCCCTCGCTTATTTCTGGATTAAGGAAGAGCTCACCGAGTTTGCGATGGCAGGCGACCACACCGCATGGTGGATTCCTGGCGACCTCGACACGCAGGAATACAACTACACTGAGTCGAGGCTTTCACAGATACGCGAGTTATGGGATGACGGTCATAAAAACGGCGGCTGGCCATGGACCGCATTCTCGAAAACAGGCGTGCAGACGGCACTTCAGATGAAGACCGACGACGGATTGTATCTGAACATCCACGAGGCGGCGACATTGGATTTCCCGACCATGCACCTTGATTTGAACGACACCACCATGGTGTTCAGAGCTTTCTTAAGTCCAGACGCGACAGGCTACAAAGGACGCATCCAGACACCTTGCGTGACACCTTGGAGAACCGTCATGGTTTGCGAGACAGCCACCGATGTCTTGGCTTCGCGACTGATTCTGAACCTCAACGACCCTTGTGTTTTGGACGATGTCAGCTGGATTCATCCGGTGAAATACATGGGCGTCTGGTGGGAGATGATCTCCGGCAAGAGCAGCTGGGCTTACACCAACGACTTCCCTTCGGTGAAGCTCGGACAGACCGACTATGAACATGCTACGCCAAACGGCAGACATGGCGCCAACAATGAAAACGTGCGCCGATATATCGATTTCGCAGCTGAAAACGGCTTCGACGCATTACTGATTGAAGGCTGGAACATCGGCTGGGAAGACTGGTATGCCAAGCAAAAAGACTTTGTTTTCGACTTCATCACACCTTATCCTGATTTCGACTTGCCGGAGTTGAACAAATACGCCCATGAGAAAGGCATCAGACTTATCATGCATCACGAAAGCTCAGCATCCACTGTCAATTACGAACGTTGGATGGAGAAAGCGTACACCTTGATGAACGAATACGGCTATGACGCTGTGAAAGGCGGCTATGTCGGCACCATTATCCCGTTTGGCGAAGGACATTACAGTCAGCCGATCAACAACCACTATCATTACGCCATCGTAGAAGCTGCGAAACATCATATCATGGTCAACTCGCATGAGGCGGTGCGTCCGACAGGCTTGTGCCGCACATGGCCCAACATGATTGGCAACGAGAGCGCGATGGGCACCGAGTTCAGAGGCAGGATCCACCCCGGACACACCACCATTCTGCCGTTTACGCGACTGCAAGGCGGTCCAATGGACTACACGCCAGGCATTTTCGAGACCGACATGGGCAAGATTGTGGAATGGGACAAAGGCGATTTGATGCAGCACACCATCTGCAACCAGCTAGGCTTGTACGTCACGTTTTACTCGCCTCTGCAGATGGCTGCCGACTTCCCGGAGCACTACGCACAGTTTATGGATGCGTTCCAGTTTATCAAAGACGTGGCTGTCGACTGGGATAAATCCATTTATCTCTATGCCGAACCTGGCGCATACATCGTGACAGCACGTCATCCGAAGGTTGCGACATTGAACAAGGCCGCCGAAGGCGTGGGAACGTTGAAAGATGGCAAGAAAGGAGTGATTTCAAATGCTACAAGGTTTGTTTATGGAATAGATAATCTAGAACATCAAGATAATTTAGATAATCTAAAACCTTTAGACACCTGGTTTGTTGGCGGCATCACCGACGAAAACGCCCGTGAATTCAAGGTGAAACTGGATTTCCTGAAACCAGGGGTGAAATATGAGGCAATCATTTATTCCGATGCAAAAGACGCGAGCGGAATCCCTGGCGACGGTTACAATCCTCAAGCGTACACGATAGCAAAGAAGACCGTCACCTCAAAGAGCGTACTGAAGATGAAGATGGCACCATGCGGAGGCTTTGCAGTAAGCATCAGAGAAAAGAAATGACAGGATTTACAGGATTAACAAGATTATAAAGAAATTTTATCCTGTAAATCTTGTTAATCCTGTCTGAAAAATAAAAAATGAAATATCTTTATCAAATATTACTTCTTGTTGCCCTTGTATCCTGTAGCAAAATAAGGCATTTCGAGATAAGTACCCTCGAAACAAATGAGCCTCGTTTCAGCTGGAATTATGAGTCGGATGCCCAAAATGTAAAGCAGATCAGCTATCGAATCATCGCTTCTTCGACTGAAAACGGCGCTCTCGAAGGTCTCGGAGATCTCTGGGATTCTGGCGAGGTGCTTTCTGATAAGATGCTTTACATCCCTTACGAAGGGAAGCCGCTTCAAAGTCGCGACAAGGTGTTTTGGAAGGTTTTTGCGACCCTTTCTTACAATAAAAACAAAACCGTTTCTGTCGAGAGTGATGCAAAATCTTTTGAGATAAGTCTTTTAGAATCAAGCGATTGGCAGGCAAAATGGATCGGACATGACTTTGACGACGACATCCTTGTCGGAAAAACCAGAGTCGCTGCCCGATACCTCAGAAAAGAGTTCAATCTGAGTAAAAACATCGTCGAGGCACGGCTTTATGTCAGCGGACTCGGTCAATACAGCGCTTATATCAACGGCGTGGAAGTCGCACCCGACGAGCTGCTGAAACCGGCATTGTCAGATTATCGCAAACGAGTGTATTTCAACACTTTCGATGTCACCGAGATGCTCAAAAACGGCGACAATGCCATCAGTGTGACACTTGCCGGAGGGCGTTTTACAGCGATGAGATATAACGCCCAAAATCCTGATTACGACTTCACCGACAATGTGCTGCATTTCGGCACGCCGAGGATGATTCTGCAGCTTGAAATAACCCATACAGATGGTAGCAAGTCGTTGATTGTCAGCGATGAATCATGGAAAATAACAAACAAAGGACCGATTCGTACCTCCAACGAATACGACGGCGAGACATACGACGAAAACTATGAATTAGGCGATTGGACATTGCCCAAATATGATGATTCTTTCTGGTTGAATGCGAAATCTGTTGAGGCTCCGAAAGGCAAGCTCACCCCGCAGCTAAATCCTAATATCAAAATTCAGGATTCGCTAACGCCTGTTGCCGTTTTCAAGAAAGGCGACAAATGGATTCTCGACATGGGACAGAACATGGTCGGGGTTTTGGAAATGAATGTCAGCGGACAAAATCCTGGAGATACTATAACTCTCAGATTTGCCGAAAACGTCTATCCTGACAGCACCTTGGATGTAAGAAACTTACGCTCAGCGGATGCAACTGATAAATACATCATTTCAAAAACAACTCCAAACTTCAAACTTCAAACTTCAAACTTGTGGTGCCCAATGTTCACGTATCACGGCTTCCGTTATGTTGAAATCTCAGGCCTTCAAGACAATCCGAAACCATCTGATTTCAAAGGGCTTGTCTTTTATGACGAGATGCAAACCACAGGCTCTTTTGAAACCTCCAACGAGATTCTGAATGCCGTTTATCGCAACGCTTTCTGGGGAATCCGCGGCAACTACCGTTCCATGCCCACCGACTGCCCTCAACGTGACGAGCGCATGGGCTGGACCGGCGACCGTGCTACTGGCTGTTATGGAGAGTCGTATATCTTTGATAATCATCATCTTTATGCTAAATGGCTCGACGACGGCGAAGACTGCCAACTCGAAAACGGCTGCATCAGCGATGTGTTTCCGCCTTATTGGCGCAACTACACCAACAGCATGACATGGCCCGGCGCATTCATCACCGTCGCCGACATGATATATACGCGATTCGGTGACGATAAGCCAATCCGCAAGCATTACGATGCCATGAAAAAATGGCTTAACTTCATGAAAACCAAATACATGTTTGACGGCATCATGAAACGCGACCAATATGGCGACTGGTGCATGCCACCGGAGTCGCCAGAGATGATTCATTCGCGTGACATTAATCGAAAAACATGTGCAGCAGCCATCTCGACACCGTATTACTGTTATCTTTCACAAAGAATGGCAAAATTCGCCGAGATATTAGGTTTTACTGACGATGCCGAGTATTTTAAAAATGAAGTTTCCGCTACGACGGAGGCATATAATTCGATATATCTGAACCATCAAATATGGCGTTACGACAACAACACCGTGACAGCCAACATCTTGCCTTTGTTTTTCGGAATGGTGCCCAAAGGTCATGAAAACGACGTGTTCGAAAACATCGTCGACCGCACTGAATATCTGCATGGCAATCACGTCTCGACAGGTGTTGTAGGCATACAGTTTCTGATGCGCACTTTGACGGAACACGGTCGCGGAGACCTCGCACTGCAGATTGCCGCCAACGACACTTATCCGAGCTGGGGCTACATGGTCCGCAACGGTGCCACCACCATCTGGGAACTCTGGAATGGTAACACCGCCGACCCAGCGATGAACTCCGGCAACCACGTGATGCTCCTCGGCGACCTCATTCTCTGGGAATACGAATACCTTGGCGGAATACGCGCCTTGGAGCCAGGCTATAAGAAGATTCAGCTTAAGCCCTACCCTATCGATGGTCTCGACTTTGTGAACTGCGCATACAACTCCGTCAGCGGTCGCATCGAGAGCAACTGGAAACGCAATGGAAAACGTTTTGAATGGGAGATTACAATCCCTGCCAACACCGAAGCCGAGGTTTGGATTCCGACGAAAAATAGCTATAAAATCAAGACTTTAGGCAGCGGAAAATATTGTTTTAGTTGCCAAGTTCCCAAACAAAATTAAGCCAAGTTCCCAAATGACACTTGATCAAGTATATAAAAACTGAGATATTCCTGTTGTTTTACCTAATTACTCACTCATTTTTCTCTTCCATCTCATTCAACAACAAATCGAGACGTGCCTGCAATTCCTCTCGGTTTGGCAAATAGAGTTGATACTGAGCGGCAAAAAGTTGATTGGTAATTCCATTCAGGGCATATTCCATCATAAGTTTGTTTTTTGACGAACCAAGCACAATGCCAATAGGTTCATTGTCTCCCTCTACGTTTTCTTCGGCTTTGAAATAGTTGAGGTACAAATTCATCTGACCTATGTCTTCATGCTGAATCTCTCCGCGCTTCAAGTCAATCAGCACAAAACATTTCAGTATGCGATGATAAAACACCAGATCCACATACATGTGTCTGCCGGCGATACTCACACGGTATTGTTGACCAACGAAAGCGAAACCTTTGCCCAACTCTAGCAGGAATGTCCGCATATTATTGATTAGAGCATCTTCAAGGTCTTTTTCAGAATAACGAAACCTATCTGGCAGACCTACGAAATCGAATACGTAAGGGTCTCGTATGATGTCTTCAGGCGTGGTCAGTTGCTGACCTTTTGTAGCCAAGGCCATCACACCTTCTTTGTCGGTGCTTAAGGCAAGCCTGTGAAACAACATGCTTTTCATTTGGCGTTTCAGTTCCCTAACACTCCATTGTTCATTTTCGCATTGCTTGATGTAGAAGTTCATTTCCCTAAGGTCGTCGCACTTTAGCACCTCGTAATAATGGCTCCATGTCAAAAGGTGGGACAGTGTCCCACTTTTTGGGAACGAAACATATAATTTTCTGATATACAGCAGATTGCTTTTTCCAAATCCTTTGCCATATCGTTGAGTCAAGTCGCGGGACAAACGATTGATAAGGTCGGAACCATAAACGGCTCTCTCATTCCCTTTTTGCTCATACTCAACAATATATTGCCCAATGCGCCAATAGGTTTCCACCATAACCGTATTAATGGCATACGCAGCATTACGCCTACCCTCTGTCAGCAAACCTCCAATCCCTTCAACAAGATGCTGGTATTCTTGAGTTGTTTCCAATTCTTTGCTCATATCCTATTTACATTTTACCGTTTAAAATCTTGCTCTTATTCTGTAGCCATCTTTTATTTGGAACTATTCAATTCCTAACTTTTTGAAAAACACTTTATTCCTACGTTGGGCATTTATTAAAAGCGTTCTATATGTAAGTATTTCTTGATAAATACAACCGTTCATTCTCATCAAACTTTTATATGGAGTCTCTCTAAATCCCTCAAAATCTGCATTCTTCAAAAACATTGAATATGCATTTGCATCTACAACATAATAGTAAAACACTGGAGTTGATTTCCCTACAAGAACATTCGCTTTGTTATAATCCTTTAAGTTTCCTTCCTGTACACCAAGAATTTGTTCGCGCATTTGCTTGCTAAACTCTTCATAAGTAACAGTTCGGTCAGGCCTTTTCAACTCAAAAATCACAACAGAGTTTATTTCGGAATACTCATTCTTTTCTCCATAATAATATGTAGTGTCATATATGGCAATATCTGTCTCTTTTTTACTCGTGGAACCTTCTGTTGGAATATGGGATTTTATCATCTTATCAGAATATATGTATCTATGAAAGGTCAACCGATCATCCAACAGCCATAAGTTATGCTTGTCATAAGGTATAGTGTCTTGATTGCCTCCCATTGTATATATTAAATTATGCAGGACCTCTTCTTCCTCGTAATTGTTGTTTTCCTCACTCCAATTCAGGTATTTTTCCAATAATGTGATGATTGTTTTTCTGTGTGAAACATATTGAGCAAGCCTGCTTAGTCCTTCTTGAGTTGTCGTATCTACAACCTCTTTTAGTAATTGTTGATAATCCTCTTTGTTACTATAATCGCGTTTAAATAGTTTATCTCTTTTCTTTCTGGCCTCTTTACTTTTTTTATATTGATATGTGTGAAACGCATCATCCAAATCTTTTTCATCAATATTATCCGACAATGAGGCAAAAAATGTCTCATCTAATGATAGATGCCTATATTCTAAACCATCATCCGAAGATAAAAATGAATTAACTCTGTTTTGGACAGTTTTAATTCTATCGTTAACCAATTCTGGAAAGAGGGCTTTTATTACCTCTATTGTCTTTACATCTATATCTTTTTCGACAATTAATTTTTGCACATCAATATCAAGTTCCTCTTTTTGTTCTTCCTCCTCCTCATTTTTGATTTTAGGGAAATTAAACTCGTTTCTAGACATATTAACTCTTGAATCCAGATATGGGGAAACCACGTAAACTTTATAATAAAACATTAGCCCTGAGTCTTCCTCTGGAGATGAAAAAATTGGATATATCTTATCTATACGTTTGCCTTTAACTTTCCTATTATGTCCACACAAACACAGCTCATGATAATTTGCTCTTGCATCTTTTACAAAATACCATGTAAATTTTTTGTCTTTTATTGTTTCTGTAATAGTATGTTTAACAAAATCTTTTGGCGAAAACTGATTTGACAGATTAATAATCATGTTGTTCTCTATAATCTCAATTTGAGGTGAATCACCGTTTAAGTAATATAGTAAACAATGTGATAAAACACTATCAGCTATTTTTTCATGTGAATATTTTGACGACTCCTTGCTAAAATTTGGGTTAAGGTCATTTAATACGATAGTTGTACAAACTGGTTGTGTTGTGTTCTCGTAATGAGGATTTGTTAATCCAGCTTTTCGGCTTAAACCAAATCTAACCCTTTGATTAACATTTCTAACGTTAATAATGCTGTCAATACTTATTGTGTTGAAAATTGATAATATTGCAAATCTTCCAATTCCCTTTCCACCAATACTAACTTTCTTAGTAGAATGAGCATACTCGAAACTACGACAATTGTCTGCAGTAAAACCAATTCCATTATCCTTGATTGTAATAGATTTAATTGGATAATTCTCATATCTATTAAATAAATCCATCTGAGTAATATCCCTCTCCACTTCAACGGTAATTTTACCTTGTTTTACATCGCCAAATCTTTCTTTAATAGCCTGTATTGAATTTACAACAGTTTCAAAAATAGGATACATCACATCTTCCGGAGACATGTTAAGCTCATTGATTATGCCTTCAATATCCGTTTTCACTAAATTTGCCATACACCTATCTTTTAATTATTCTAATTTCAATCGTTTTATGTTGAATTTTATAATATAAAATCATGATACTATCCTATTATCATTGCCTCAACCTCTTTCTTGGCTTTCTCCAATATTGCCTTCCCTTCTTCTTGCAATGCTTTTGCTTGCTGACGCATCTTATACACATATTGGGCAATCTCAACCTGCTTCTCTTTAGGCGGTAATGGAAGATTGAAATTCTCTAAAAATGAAGAAGAAACTCGCTGTTGACCTGCTGAACCTCCAAAATAGAGCATGGCCGTTTCTCTGACGCATTTCATGTGAAGTATTACATGTAAATATTCTATTGCAAGGCGTTCATCCTTTGGACGTAAGACAAAAAACTCGGTTGAGCCACACCCTAAACCGTTAGTAAGATTCTTTGCTACTGCCGATTTGCCATTTTGCATACAAGGAGTGATTTTCGCCCAAAGCAAATCTCCTTCCCTGAACTTTGTAAAGCCAGAAGATTGTTCGATCGTCGTTTTTCCCATTGTCGTTATCTCAGAGAATCTCTCATCGACAACTTCCATCGGAACAAATGATATGGGTGTTTCTATATTCTCACCTTTATAAGCACCACTCGGGTTGACAAATGCCACTTTTGAAAGTCTTATATTGTCCCATTTCGTTGAGATAAGTTTTATTCCGTCCTTATAGACAGTCGGATCAAGCCTTCCTTCAACTTCCCTAAAATTCACAGTAAATATCCTATCTTGCAATGTTTGTGATTCCTTTTTGGGGAGTTCAACACCTAATTCACCTAGTAAATAATCATCAATGCTATTTAATAAAACCTTAGCTTGTTTTTCTTTTTGTTGCTTTTCAGAAAGTGCAACCTGTATAATTGAAACTATTCTATCTTGAATCTCTTTAGAAGGAATAGGAACGACAACCTTTGATAGTTCTTCTTGAGTAATAGCAGGATAATTGCCTCCTGTACTTCTTTGAATCATCTGTTTTAGCAAAATATCAAGCCTTAAAATTGAGAATAAATAGTCTCTGTCAACACTGCCGTCCACCGACCTAATAACAGAGAAACCTGTAGAAACAATGTAGTTGTTCTCATGCTCTGTTATTTTTGCAATCGCTCCTCTGCCTGGTCGTGTTGTAGATATTATTATATCATTTGTTCGAACAATAACTTTAGCCCGACTTGGAGCCTCTTCAACTGGAATATAAACTATTTCCCTTATTGTACCATCTGTTATATTAATTGCTCCGATTTCAATATATGGAAAGCTCTCTTTGTAATAATCCTTTTGATTCCAAAACTCATTTGAGAAATTGACCACTTGTCCCAAAAGTTTATACGAGGTAGTTTTCTTTAACGCGTTTGTGATTTCAACAAACTGACTCGTGTAAAACAACGGATCTAATCTTCCTTCCAACTCTGAAAAGTTAACAAGGAAAACTTTATTAGAATCAATATTTTGAGGTACTTGGTATAACATGGTTCACAGAGTTTCAATGAATTTTTTCAATTCTTCACCAATCATTTCCAAATCATTGGTTGGTATCTCTTTTCCGGTGGCATCATATCCGATTTGGTCGGCTATTGCCATGAATATAGGATAATCAACAATTTCTTTTTGAAGTTTCGAGTTATAATCTTCAATTAACTGTTCTTTAAAATCATCAAGTTTTTGCTTATATTGTTCAGTTATTTGCTTCTTCCATTCAATGAAACTGTCTGATTTTTCTATTGACTTTTTATCCGTATAGCCAGTATTGTTATCAAATCCAACATGATTCTTGATTATATCTTTTTTTGTTTTCTCAAGTTTATCTACAATTGTGTAATAATTTGCCTCTTTTTTGATACGCTCCTGAAGTTTAAATTTTGTGTCTTTAATTTTCTGGCTTTGCTCTTTTGTCCATTTTTTCAGGAACAGGACAGAACTTTTTACACCTGCACCGTTTGCCTTGAAGGCATCTTGCGGCATACTTACAACCGCTACAATACGGAACCATTCTTCTATATTGTCACGAACATATTGTAAACTGCTATTTGTTATAATTCCATCAGGAATAACGATAGCAAGATAACCACCTTCTGTTAGGAAATTTTTATCTTGTTCAATAAACAAAACCTCTGTACTCTGACTGTCTCGTTCTTTAACAGCCGAGTTTTTCGTATCAAGCCAATCAACATCTTTGTTGCCAAATAAATACTGATGCAAATAAGCTTTTTCTGTTTGTTTTACAGTACTACCAAAAGGTGGATTGGTAATTATTACATCAAAAGTACCATATTCAAATCCTTTATTTGCCGTTTTTTCCATTAACACATTGTCACGTAAAAGTCCATCGCTGGATATAACATTAGTATGTCCGTCATCATGAATAATCATATTCATTTTAGCTGTACGTGCAATCTGTTCATTAATCTCTATGCCAAACAAATTTTTTGAAGCAAAATCATGCCAATGGTTATAATGGTCTACTGTTCCTTCATCAAAATAATCTCCTGCCTGTTTACGAACTTTATCCAAAGCATAAAGCAAAAATCCACCACTTCCGCATGAAGTATCAAGCACTTTTGAGTCATTTTTAATAGGTAACACATCAACAATAAACTTTACTATATTGCGCGGTGTGAAATACTGGCCAAAGTCTCCACGGAAGTATGAACCCATAAATGTTTCAAAAGCCTTGCCTTTACTGTCAAGGTCCGTCTTTGACAAATTTGCTTCTTGCAAATAACTAACAACAGTACGAATACGCTGTGGTGTTAATCGGATATTATCTTTGAAAACTTCTTTGTCCTTATTTCGTCCTTCTTCATACAAAGCAAATATTCGTTTCGCCAAATCCATAGTAATTTGCTGTTCTATGGCATCAATGTCTTTTTGTGTGGCATTCTTTGGTTTTTCTATGTCGAATATCTGAAAATCATAAGGTTCACCTTTTTTACGTGGTTTACGCTCATCCCAAATCTTGCAGAAAATAAGTTTGTCCAATTCGTCAAAAGCATCAGAAGGATTAAGTTCACCTCCTGCCCAAAGAGATTGATGTGCTTTTTTAAAACGATTTGTCAATTCACTTTCAGACACTTGTTCAAGATCAAAAAATTGCTGCTTGATAACATCATTTCCCGGATCTTCATTTTGTAATCGACCACCTTTTACGAAATTGTATTTTTGAACAGCTTTGCCAAATATTGGTATGTTAGGAATTTGTATTCTGGTTTGACGCTCTTTATCTATTTGCAGATATGAATTCTTAATACCAGACGTTGTCCAAATATACTTAACAGTTCCAGAAAGAGCGTATGCATAACTTGCAGCCTGTTCTATAGCTTGAAGAAATTCCGCTTCGGATACTTCTTGCTTTTTACATTCAACAATGATAGAAGGATTAAGACATAGATCATCCTCATAAATGATAATATCCGCCTCTTTTTTACTGGCACCCATAGTTACTTTTTCAAATAACTTGATTCTCTGGACTGGATAATTATAAACAAGAACCAGTTTCAAAAAAGATTCAGCCTCGATTTGCTCTTCCGGGTCCAAATAATTACATGTTTTATTTACATGTTTGTATGTAATTCGACTATAATCATCATTAAATGAGATAAGCCCTTTTTCTATTCCTTTTTGTATATAATCGTTCATATCACAATTTTTTCAAACTAACAGGCACAAACCTATATTTGTTTATATCTATAATTTTTCAATCTGCAATATTAGCAATTTTTCTTGAATAAAACTATAAGTTTTGTAAAAAAGAAATAGATTTCCTTTCATTAAATTAAAGACATTTTTGAACACCAAAAACTAAATTTCAAAAACATACGGCAAATTTTTTCATTAAACTATGGAATAAATTTTTGTATTTTTGCAAAAACATCTCTATATGGAAAATCTCAGCAACGTTGAAAAACTATCTAAATATCTGATTATCACGGGTATTTTGGCAATCACATGTGTTTTATGCTGGTATTTTAAAAGCGTTTTGATATATATTATCCTGGCATTTGTGGTGTCGCTTATCAGCCGTCCGTTGGCACGCCTTATGCGAAAAATCCGTATCAAAGGCAATAGCGCTCCCGACTGGCTGCTGTCAATAGTCTCAATCATAATCGTCATCGTCGGACTGGCAACAGTAGTTATTCTTGTGATTCCAGTTATAACTAATATCATTGATCAGGCATCCATATTCAACAATAACGACAATTTTAACGGAAATCTCGGTGAGACAGTCAATGGCTGGATTGTGAGTATGTTTCCGAGTCTGGGCGAGGATTTCGACGCTATAGGTACGCTGCTCAACTACCTGAAAGGTCTGTTGTCAGATTTCAACATCACCGGTCTCCTCGGCTCGGTAGGTTCTATCGTGATTGACCTCACCATCGGACTTTTCGCCGTGGTGTTCATCTCATTCTTCTTCGTAAAAGACAAAAAATTATTCTCCAAGATTGTAGCCGCCTTGGTTCCTGATCGCATCGAGAACTCGGTCACTGAATCAATAGTTGACATTGAGCACCTCCTATCGCGCTATTTTGTTGGTTTGATTATGGAAATGCTTGGTGTCGCTCTCTGCAATTTCTTTGGATTATGGCTTATTGCTCGTATCGGTCCGACCTATGCCCTTGGCATCGCTTTCATCGCTGGAATACTCAACATCATCCCTTACGTGGGACCCATCATCGGTGAAGTACTTGGCGCATTGTTATGTATGGTGCTTAAATATGGCGCCGGTATCGGTTTGGATGTCAACATCTGGCTTTTTGCCCTCATCGTGATTGTCATCATGCTGACAGTACAGCTTATCGACAATTTCGTGCTGCAGCCGATCATCTACTCTACCAGCATCCAGGCAACGCCGCTTGAGATTTTCATCGTGATGCTGATGGCAGGACATATCGGAGGCATCTTGGGAATGCTCGCCGCAATACCAGCCTATACAGTCATCCGCGTCATCGCAGGCCGTTTCTTCTATGATAAGAAAATCGTGCGACGTCTGATGCCTGATATTAAAAAAGAATAAACTCCAGCGTTCCACCATCCATAATCTGCTTATGTGTGATGGTGTAATCTGTTATCGGCTTGCCGTTGAGCTTCACGCTCTTCACATGAATCTTTTTAGGTGTTTTGTTTGGTGCTGAAATCACGAAATCGTTGCCGTTTTCAAGGTGGATTGTCGCCTTCTTAAATAAAGGTGTCCCGATGACATATTCGGCCGAACCGGCGTGGAACGGATAGAATCCCAACGAAGAGAAGATATACCATGCCGACATCTGTCCGCAGTCGTCGTTGCCCGCGTAGCCGCATGGTGTGGCACGGTAAAACTCGCTCCTCACCTGCTCCACCAGCTCCTGCGTCCTCTCAGGTTTTCCTGCAAAATTATACAGATAAACGGTGTGATGACTCGGCTCGTTGCCGTGTGCATACTGACCGATGAAGCCGCTGGCATTGCCGTCAACATTGCCAGAAGTGGCGGTCAGACTGAAGTTCTCATCAAGTTTCTTCAAAAATGCCTTTTTGCTGCCGAAGAGGTCTATCAAGCCTTGCGGATCCTGAGGCACAAACCACATATACTGCCATGCGTTGCCCTCCACAAAGCACGGCTGCTCGTAGCTGAGCGGGTCGAAACCTTCAATCCAGTTGCCGTTCTCGTCTTTCGGACGGAAGAAACCAGTCTCAGGGTCGAACAAGTTTTTATAAAACATCGAGCGGCGATAAAAACGCTCATAATCGTCTGTTTTGCCTAATTTCTTGGCCACCAAAGCCACGCAGGCATCGTCGAAAGCCTGCTCCATGGTGATGCTAACACTCTCATTCTGAAGAGTTTGCGGCAAGTAACCATATTGTTCCCAAATCTCGAAAGGCGAGTTGTAATGGCTTCGAGTGCTGCTTTCCACCATCGCCTGATACGCCTCTTCCACGTCGATGCCAGGAATCTCTGCCATAATGGCATCCGCCAAAACCGGAATGGCGTGGTTGCCAATCATGCAGTAGTTGTCCTGTCCCCAGAGGTCCCAAATCGGGAGATATCCGTATGTTTTATGATGCAAAACCATGTCGTTTACAAACTGGGCAGCATTTTTCGGGTCGATGAGGGTGTAGAGTGGATGCGCTGCGCGGAAAGTGTCCCACAGGCTGAAGGTGCTGTGATAGGTCTGTCCTTCAGGCATCTGCTTGATTTCGAAATTGGTGTCCATATAACGTCCGTCAACGTCGCTCATGGTGTTAGGCTGCATCAAAACATGGTAAAGTCCCGTGTAAAATATGGTTTTCTGCTCGTCGGTACCTTCAACGTCGATGCGGCTGAGTTCTTTTTGCCAGATATCATGGGCGTTTTGCACGTATTCGTCGAAACTCCAGCTTTGAGCCTCGGCAAGCATGTTTTTGCGTGCACCGTCATTGTCGACAGGCGAGATAGCAACTTTCACTATAAGTTCTTGATTATCAGCATTATCAAAGCTTAAAGCTGCACGCAACGGACTCCCGTTTACAACATCGCTGTTACCCACGTTGAGACCGCCTTTCATAAGGAGATGTTTGCTTATCGGGCGTGAAAACTCAGCGCGGAAATAGATTTTGCGCAACTTGGCCCAGCCGCAGACAACGCGATAGCCTTCCACCGTGTGGTCATCGACGATGCGAATCTGCGATTGGATAATATCGTAGAAACGACGGCCGGAGTAATATGCGTCGCCACGAAAAACGCCACGGTCCATATCGAGGACTACAACCTGTGGCTTGCCTTTCGGGAAGGTGTATTTATGAACGCCTGTTCTGACCGTCGCCGAAACCTCAACATTTACGCCACTTTCCTGCAAAAACACCTGATAATATCCAGGTCTAGCCGCCTCGTTTTCGTGACTGTAATGCTGTCCGAAATCGCCAGTTTTAAGTTGATCTGGCTTCACCTCAGTGCTAACAGGCATAAAACTAATGTCGATAAGGTCGGTGCATCCGGTGCCGCTCAAATGCGTATGCGTGAAGCCGTAAATCACGTCTTTATTATAATCGTAGCCCGAGCAAGGGTCCCAAGTGACCATCTGCTCCGTTTCAGGACTCAGCTGCACCATGCCCTGCGGCATCGTGGCGCCAGGGAAAGTGCTACCGCTCAGCGCACCCGTCTCGTCGGTCTGCGTCCCGATGAAAGGATTGACAAATTTAGTGTAATCATTGGTCTGCGCAAGCATCAAAACCGGCAGAAACAAAGCCAAAATCAGTGTAAAATATCTTTTCATAGCGATTAAATTTCGTTGCACAAAAATACACATTTTTTTAAATAAAAGTATTATTTTTGTACTTCGAAAATTATCAAAAAATGTCATACACATATGATTATCCCCGTCCTGCCGTCACCGCCGACTGCATCGTGATGACGAAGGAAGACGAGCCCAAAGTGCTTCTCATCGAGCGAGGACATGAGCCTTTCAAGGGCTGCTGGGCGTTTCCGGGCGGCTTCATGAACATGGACGAGACCACCAAACAATGCGCCGTCCGCGAGCTCGAAGAGGAGACTGGATTAAAAGTCAATGAAATCAAACAGATTGGCGCTTATTCGAAGGTCGACCGCGACCCGCGAGGCCGCACCATCACGGTGGCATATCTCTCATTGGTCGACGAGCCTCTCCCCGTCAAAGGACAGGACGATGCCGCCAAAGCGCAATGGTTTTCAATAAAAAACCTGCCAAAACTGGCATTTGATCATGAGGAAATCTTGCGCGACGCTTTTTTAGCAAATTCGAACAGCTCCAACGGCAGATGACAGTATCCGTCAGGGTTTTTCTCGAGATAATCCTGATGATAATCTTCTGCGGTGTAGAAATTCTGCAGCGGCATCACTTCGACGGCAATCTTACCTTCAATCTTTGCCTGCTGTTCAGCCATCACCTTGTTAATCGTCTCTAAATCAGCGACATCGGTGTAATAGATACCTGTGCGGTACTGCAGTCCCACGTCATGTCCCTGCTGGTTGACGCTAGTCGGGTCGATGGCATGGAAATACATGTAGAGCAGGAACTCGAGGCTTATTTTACTCGGGTCGTACTCCACCATAACGGTCTCGGCGGCCTTGGTCTCGCCGCTGCACACCTCCTTATACGTCGGGTTCTCTTTTATGCTGTTGGCATAGCCGACTTTAGTGCCGGCTACGCCATCAATCATCTTAAAATAATGCTCGGTGCCCCAGAAGCAGCCTCCGGCAAGGTAGATAGATTTAGTCATAGTAAATTTTTGTTGTTTTCTTCATTTATTATTTCTTCAGCAATACGTTCGGCTTGTTTCAACACCGTTTCAGTGGCAAGCTGCTGCATATCGGGTGGATAACCGTATTTGCGCAACAAACGTTTTACTGCCACTTTCATTTTTGCTCTTACATTTTCTTTGATTGTCCAGTCGATAGTGGAGTTTTTACGGATAGTTTCAGTTAAAACAACAGCCAATTCACGAAGTTTATCCTTACCCATCAGTTCTTTGGCACTTTCGTTGTCGGCAACAGCTGAATAAAACGCATACTCGTATGTTGTCAACCCTATATTTTCGGCTTCTTTGTCCTTTTCAACGATAGTTTTGCTCAATTTGATAAGTTCATCGATGACTTCAGCCGCGGTGATAATTTTATTGTGATAACGCGTAATGGAATTGTCAAGCATCTCCATCAAAGTACGACCTTCAACCACATTGAACTTCGAACGCGTCTTTATTTCGCCTTCCAACAGCTTCCGCAACACTTCCAAAGCGATGTTCTTGTGTTCCATGTCTTTCAATTCCATCAAAAACTCTTCCGAAAGAATTGAAATATCCGGCTTTTTAATTCCTGCGGCATCAAAAATATCGATGACCTTTTCCGAAACCAAAGCCTCGTCGATGACTTGACGAATTGTAGTCTCAATTTCTTCGTTTGTCTGACCTGTTCCCGACTGGTCGAACTTACAGAGACGGGCTTTCACGGCTTGGAAAAACGCCACTTCATCCTTAACGTCCATAGCGGCATCTTGTGGTATAGCCAAAGCAAAAGCCTTCCCTAATGCCGTCACCTCATTGACGAAACGTTTCTTGCCGTCTTCCAATCCTAAAATGAAATTTTCGGCCTTTAAAATCCAAGAAAGCTTGCCGGAAGTGTCGGCGGTAAAATATTGTTTGTAATCGAAACCGAAAAACATCTGTTCAACCACCTCGAGTTTTTCCCGCATCAATGCAATTGCCTGCTCTTGCTGCTGTGTCGGATCGCCTTTGCCACCTGAGTCGGAATAAAACGCCAAAGCTTTCTTCAAATCTGAAGCAATGCCAAGATAATCGACAACCAAACCGCCTGGCTTGTCTTTATAAACTCTGTTTACGCGTGCGATAGCCTGCATCAGGTTATGTCCTTGCATCGGTTTGTCGATGTACAAAGTGTGCAGACAAGGCACATCGAAGCCAGTCAGCCACATGTCACGAACAATAACGAGTTTCAGCTCATCGTCGGGGTCTTTCATTCGCTCCGCCAATGCCCTGCGCTGCTCTTTGGTGGTATGGTGTTTGGCAATCTTTGCGCCATCGGATGCCGAAGAGGTCATCACGACTTTTACAGCACCTTTAGCCAAATCATCGGAATGCCATTCTGGTCGCAGTTTGATAATTTCATCGTACAATTCGGCAGCAATACGACGGCTCATCGCCACAATCATCGCCTTTCCCTCAAATACCTTCTGACGCTCCTCAAAATGTGTAACAATATCTTTTGCAATGTTTTTCAATCGGTTAGGACTGCCTATTAAAGCCTCTAGCTGTGTCCATTTCGCCTTGGCTTTTTGGACATCGTTCATGTTGTCGGTTTCAAGCTCCTTGTCAAGGTCTGCCACCAGCTGACGACCTTCTTCGCTAAGTTCCACCTTAGCAAGACGGCTTTCGTAGTAAATGCGGACCGTCGCACCGTCTTCAACAGCTTGTGCGATGTCGTAAACGTCAATATAATTTCCGAAAACTGCCGGAGTATTTTTATCTTCTTTTTCAATAGGAGTGCCGGTAAAACCAAGATAAGTGGCATTTGGCAACGCATCGCGCAAATATTTCGCAAAGCCGTATTTTATTTCAGAACCAATAACCTCATCGGCTTCGTTTTTCACATCTACAGTCTTAGCTTTGAATCCATATTGCGTGCGGTGCGCCTCATCGGCAATCACGATAACGTTGCTGCGCGTGGTAAGAGTGTCGTAAACGCTACCAGATTCTGGTTGGAATTTCTGTATCGTGGTAAAGATAACACCGCCCGACTGCACCGACAAAAGTTTTTTCAGATGCTCACGGCTCTCAGCTTGAACTGGAGTCTGCCTTAGCAGCTGTTTTGCACCTGTAAAGGTATCGAAAAGCTGGTCATCCAAGTCGTTGCGGTCGGTGATGACAACAATGGTCGGGTTGTTGAGCTTTTGCACGATTTTGCCAGTGTAAAACACCATCGTCAACGATTTACCGCTGCCTTGTGTGTGCCACACCACACCGGCGCGATGATCGCCTTGCTGCTGCTCTTCGACAGTTTTGAAGCCATAATGTGCAGGCGACTCTGCAAAACTGCTGCAGCAATTTATACCAGTGGCTCGCAATGTCGACTCAACAGCTTTGTTGACAGCATAATACTGATGATAGGCCGCTATCTTTTTCACCGTTTTAATGCTGGTGAGACCTGTCTTCAAATCCTCTTGTTTCTGTTTCTCAAACACCGTGAATGACTGGATAAGATCGAGCAATGTGTCTTTTCGGAGCATACCGTTAACCAACACCTCTAGTTCGCTTACCAGATTTGAAGCAATATTCTCGCCATCTTCGCTCTTCCATGCTGTGAAACGGCTGAATCCTGCCGAAAGCGAACCTGCCCGCGCCTCCAGACCATCTGAAATGACAACAAGCGCATTGTATGTAAACAGTGACGGAATCTGTTGCTTATAGGTTTCTATCTGACGATAGGCACTTTGCAATGTGGCGTTCTCGTCAGCGGCATTTTTCAGCTCAAAGATGACCAGTGGCAGACCGTTCACAAACAAAACCACATCTGGGCGACGGTTATGACCGTTTTCGATAATAGTGAACTGGTTGACAACCGTAAACTCGTTGTTCCACGGGTCGTTGAAATCGATGAGCCACACTCTTTCGCCTCGCTCCACGCCGTCTTTGGTTATTACCACCGGGATACCCTCGGTTAGCATCCGATGAAACGTTTCGTTGTTGACAAGCATATCCGGCGAGTCCAGATGCATCACCGTTTTTATCGCCGCTTCCTGAACCAGCCAAGGCAAAGAGGGATTGAGTCGTTTTACTGCCTTTTCCAGCTTCTCATACAACACAACATCCTCAAAACTTAATCGCATTGGATTCTCACCATCCGGCGCAATATCCGGACCATAAAGATAGTCGTATTTCTTCGCCTTCAAAAGGTCGATAGAAAAACTTTCAATGGTGTTTTCATTAAGCTTCTTCATTGTTTTCCTCATTTAATTCATTGTAATAAGCATCCACTTCGACCTTATATGCTTCATAATCCATATTATATAATACTTCACTTGCAGTATATGAATATTCACCCATATTAAACTCGCCAAATGCTTCATCCCAATACTGATTAAAATCTTCATATTCATCATATAAAACCTTTTGTTCTTTTATTGGTACTACTACTTCTTTTTCTGCTAAACTAATTAGCAAACAAGAAATAAGTTCTGTCGCTCCCAACAAGAATTCTTTAGTCATTTCATCGATTGAATCTTTCTGGTTTTCAAGTTCATACAAAGATTTTCCATGAGATGTTGCTCCAAAATCGTTTCTTAATTCTCCAATACATAACGCAATTGTAGCCAAGGCTTTGGATATTTTTGCATTATTATCATTTAAAGAGTATCCCAATGCCTTAAAAGCTTGTTTCATTATTCCGTGTATGGATGAATTATCCTCTAGTTCAATTCCTTTTGTTTGACAAATCTCTTTCCCAATAGATTCTAATAAGGATTTTGAATTTTCAATACATATAGTATAATCAGAATCTTTATATGCTTCTATTCTTGAAACATAAGCAGTAAGAGGTTTCCATCTGGAATATTGTTCTATTATTTCTTTTAATCTATTCATAGATTATAAAGCGATTTCGTTTAACATTAACTTCGGCAGCAATCCATCGCGGGTTTCGCTTAGGGTGTGGATTTCATTATTGTTATTTAATATCATCTTGTTTATTGATTCGGCTTGTTCTTGAAAATGATGCAATATTTCTTTTGGTGGCACATAAAATTCAAACTCGGGAATTGCTTTCTTGCTTAAATGCAATACGGTCGAACCATTTGCATAACCTAGACAATGCTCTTTAAATGCCTGTGTCTTCATCAAATAATACAAAAAACTATTTGAGAAAAACTCGCTTTTACTGACCACTTTAACAACATCCATCGAAAAGGTAATTGTTTCATATTGATTCTTGCCAATCACGATAACTGGGTTACCAATCACATCGGCTTCTTGAGTGATGTCTGTGTGTGCAACAACTAAATCTCCATCATAAAGAACTTGCTCTTTTTTAAATTTCCCCGTAAATTCTTTGTAACCATCCATTCTAAATCCGCCATTCCTATCAAAACTCTTTAACGTCACCATTGCCACATTAGACGGTTGTAATTCATCACCTTTATATGAAACGCCATTAACTAACTCAACATAATCCCCCAACTTTCCTTCCTCCCACTCCTCCTTGGCCTCCACCACAAACCACTGTCTAAACATCGTTTCCGCCATCTGCTCCAGGGTGGCGTTCTCGCGATACAGAAGGTCTATTTTGTCATCGAGTGAAGAAAGAATGGAGGCAATGCGGCGCTGGGTTTCGAGTGGGGGGAGAGATATAATACTCTCACGCAAACCCTTCAATGGAACATTTTGTATGGTCGTACCTGTCGCTATATTTTGTAAATGGTTTTGGAAATCATCGGATAGGAAAACATAATAAACGAAATGCTTATCTACAGTATCTTTAATGTTTAAATAACACGCGCTTTTTCCTAATATACATTTTTCATTGTTATAATAACCAACACTGCCAATCGTTCCGTTTATTGATAACAATATGGTTCTATCAGACAATGGTTTTCTATATTTTTGAAATTGTTCAGAATCAACTTTCTTTGTGTCGCTTTTGATTACCACTTTACCATTAACAATATTGTTTCCGTTGATAAAATAGTATTCCCCAGTTTCTGAATAATTTGGTGTTCCATGTATTCCATCACCAATTTCTGTTGTTATTTCTCCCAACTTATATTCTTTCCACTCACTCATAATCTTTCAATTGTTGTTTTAATTGTTCAATTTCGGCTTCAAGCATTACTGCTTTTGTCTTAACGTAATCATCAGCAGTGTACTTTAAATCTCCTTTAAAAGATTCCAATTGTGCCTCTTTGTTTTCAATGAGATTCTTTAGACGCTTTTTTTCACTTTCCTTTGTATATTTATGTGAGCGCCTTGCTACTATCAATGTGGCGATTGCCACAACAAGAGTAGCAATCGCAACTATCAATGTTGTATATTCTTTCCACTCGGCCATAAGAAACTGTTTTATTCTTGAGTCAATACTTTTTTATTTTGGGGCATACCTGTTTTTTTGCCATCATAAATAAAAAGCATGTCATTCATTTTCAACAACTTACGCTTTTTCTTTTTCTTTAATCATTAAAAAACACCCTCTTTTCTGCCACCTTCCGAAAGAAAAGAGGTGTCCTTCAAGGCATACCTTCTGTATTTACGTCCGCCAAATAGGATTACCTCCTCTTCTTTGGCCATCTGTCTCACCATTTTCACTAATTCGGAATACTCAACATCTGGCAAACGTTTCGAAATCTCAGACATCGTACTATGTGGATGATATCTGAGGTCTTCATGAATAAGAGCTTTTAATCTATATGGTTCAATTGTCTTTAACGTTGTCTCAAATTGCATTTTTGTCTTAGAAACAAAACTGGGATTAATGCTGTATTTAACACCTTTGCCACGCCCTTGTGCGTCAACGATATGATTACTGACAAGCGCATCAACATATGGACGCAATCTTCCACCTTCAGTAATTTGCAATTCACGAGATAATTCACTTGCCGATATAGCTTTGTTTTGTAAAATAATACCCAAAGCAATGTACGACTTCTGGCTAAGACGAGAGTAATTGTTTTGAATATAGTCACACAACCGAGATGTTTCTTTATTGACTATTTTTCTGTATACCGTAACTTCAACATAGTCCTCTCCTTCAAATACTATTGGTTTCCCTTTTCCAGCCGTCAACAACGTTTCATATATCAAATCATATCCCGAACCCTCGGCTTCCATTAAATGTAAGTCATAGAAAACCTTTGCTAAATGAATATTCCTTTTTTCTGTTTTTTGCAGAATATTATTTACAGTAACACCTATTGGCAGAACTCCTGGGTTTGTTATAACCATCCTATCAGGATACAATTTGATAAATATGTCTCCTCTTGTTGTGTACGGTCTATGCACAATAGCATTGCATAGTAATTCTCTTACAATTTTTTCATCATAAGCCGGAATCTCCTTTCTCCAAAGTCCCTCTGATATTTCATATGTCTCTTTCCAATCTGGAATTGATTCAACAATTGACATCATTAATTCTTGAGGATTCATCTGGTAGTCATCCCATACATTTTTGTCAACTTTGTTTTCTTCCTCGTCATATTTAATATATTGAACTATCGGCGAATATAACAATCTGGCTCTTTGTTCTGGTTTTCCTATCCATAGCACACCTAAATTTGTCAAAAAACCTTCATCATTTATCATCTGATAATAAGCCAATGTTTCTTCTTCTGTTTTTTCTTTAACAAAAGGCGAAACTCTGTCAGATTGTTTAATATCTGAAATGAATTTGTTTAATTTAAACATGTCAGAATTCTGCCACAGAATCTTTTGCGACACTTTTGTCTCCCAACAATAAGCAGGTCTGTCAGCTATAAGTCGCCCCAACTCCTCTGGTCTTAAAGCCCGACTGGAATCATGATCCCTTACTAAATATACACCCTTGGTCGTAGCCGCTATTGATGATTGTGAAGGAAATACATGTAATTTTATATATTGTCCACCATTTTCTGAGACTACAATTTCAGGATGTATAGCCACATTGATGGTCAATTCATTTATGCGTTTTACTATTTTCTCAGGTAATGTTTCAGGTATTACTTGGGTTGAAACTGGTATTTCTGCTCCATCTTCAATACCTATCGCCAAATATCCTCCATGACTATTAGCAAAAGCCACACAATCCTTAGCAAGTTCACCAAAGTCGGCACTTTTACCAACGACATATTTCAAAGACTTTTTGTCAAATTTCGCATTTTCTTCCATATACCTTATAATATTTTTATCTTCCCCAAATTCTCCAAAATCATTTTGTTCAATCTCTCTTCTTCTTTCAATTGTTCCTCAAATTCAGCTTTCAATGCAGTGAAACGCTCGGCAAAGTTGAAGTCGTCTTCCTCTTCCGGCAAGCCCACATAACGGCCAGGAGTAAGCACATAGTCGAGTTCCGCTACGCGGCTAACTGGCACGGAAGCACAGAAACCGGCAATATCCTGATAGTCAGCGGATTCATCACGCCACAAATGATAAGTATTGGCTATTTCCTGAATGTCTTCCTCCGAGAGTTCGCGCGTGCGACGGTTGATAAGATGGCCTTTGTTGCGCGCATCAATGAAAAGGATTTCTCCAGCTCGTTTTGTGCGGTTACGTGTCACAAACCACAGGCAAGCAGGAATCTGCGTGTTCAAAAACAGTTTGGCAGGCAAATTAACTATGCAGGCAATCATTCCTTTGTCAATCAACGCCTTGCGGATGTCGCCCTCGCCAGTTGTTTTCGATGTCAGAGAGCCTTTCGCCAGCACAAAACCTGCCTGTCCAGATGGCGCTAAATGGTAGATAAAATGTTGTATCCAAGCGAAGTTGGCATTGCCTGCAGGTGGCACACCATATTGCCAACGGGCATCATTACGGAGTTGGTCGCCGCTCCAGTCGCTGTCGTTGAACGGCGGATTGGCCATCACGAAATCGGCTTTTACATCACGATGCGCATCGTTAAGGAATGAACCTTCCGTGTTCCACTTCACCTGCGAAGCATCAATACCACGGATAGCCAAATTCATTTTGCACAAGCGCCAAGTGGTCTGGTTGCTCTCCTGTCCGTAAACTGAAATGTTCTCAATCCTTCCCTGATGTTCTTTCACAAATTTTTCACTCTGCACAAACATACCTCCAGAGCCACAGCATGGGTCAAGCACACGGCCTTTGTACGGCTCCAACATATTCACTAACAGTTCCACAACGCTACGCGGCGTGTAGAATTGCCCTCCCTTTTTGCCTTCGGCCAAAGCAAATTCTCCAAGGAAATACTCGAACACATGACCTAGTAGGTCTGCACTCTTAGTGCTGGTGTTCTGCAAAGTGGAGTTACCAATCAGGTCAATGAGTTCACCCAAACTGGTCGGGTCGAGGTTGGGACGGGCAAACTCCTTAGGCAGCACACCTTTTAGCGACTTGTTCTCGCGCTCAATCACATCCATCGCATCGTCGATATACTTGCCAATTTGCGGATTCTTTGCCTTTGATACCAAATAATTCCAACGCGCATTGGCTGGTACGTAAAACACGTTTTCAGCTGCATATTCCTCTCGATCCTCAGGGTCGGCACCTTCAGACTGCTGCTCAATCAATTGATTGTATAATTGTTCAAACGATATCGATATGTATCGTAGGAAAATTAATCCCAACACCACATGTTTGTATTGAGCCGCATCAATGTTCTTGCGCAGTTTGTCAGCAGCCTTCCAAAGTTGCTTTTCCAATGGTTCTTCCTGTATTTCCTTTACCTTTGCCATTTTACAAATCTTTTATGATGCAAATATAATAATTTTTCTTCGTTCCACTTCACCTTATATAAAAAATGCCGCGGATAATTCCACGGCATTCATTAAAACTATTAAGCTTTTAACAAATTTACCTCTATTCCACTACCTCTTCAACCACCTCAACTGCAGCTTTCTGGCAACAGCTCTTGAATGGCCTCATGTCTTTAGGTAAGATGAAATACACCGCCACACAGAGGCAGACAACCAAGATGAACCAATTCAAAATCCTTCTCCACAACGGAGCCTTCGTGGTGAACGGGTCTTTGGTCTTCACAATAGGATACTTCGCTATGCTCGTCAATGTGGCACCGAACTTCACGTTGACCAACACCTTGGCGTTCAATGCCCAGCCGTTGGCGTTCAAAACCGGCGAGAGGTTGCGCTTGCGAAGCTTCAACCATGCCATAACCATAGACGGACCAGAGATAATCGCAATGATGGCAGCAAACAGAATAACCCAATGATACCAATGTAATCCAAGCCATGCAAACAAGCCTCCGACAGCGGAAGCCACCAAGCCTAATGCCAAGCCTATGGCAGCAAAGATACCGGCGAACTTGGCAATGTCGAACGGAGGTTTAATCTCTGCCGGCTTCGAACCGTCGGTAGGAACCTTAGCCGTCTCGATCTTCGCGTTGGCATCTGCCATCACCTTAGCGTCTTTCTCGGCAGCGCGTTTGTTGATCATGTCTTCAACAGATTTCGCCATCTTACGGTAAGGCGACCAGAATGCCTGACGGATGCTGATAGGATTTTCAATGATCTTGGTCACCACAGCGTTCCAGCCGAGACCGTCGCGGTCATAGAATACCGCATTCTTACCCACCATGATAGCACCAGCCTCGCCATCAGTCATCACAGCAGCGATTGTCATGGTGCCTGGCTTGCTCTTGCATGTGCAGTCGCAATAGAGGATATACATGTTGCTCAACGGTGCCATCGTGCCCTGTGCACCCATGTCGCTGACTTTGATGCAGAGGTCGCATGCGCGCTCGTCGATGTACAAAGTACCTGCCTGGAAGATGGCTTTCTTCTCCGGATTGTAGAAGTCGCTGAATGTCACGAAGTTAGTCAGCAAGGTGTAGAAATCTCTGTAAAGATGCAACAGCTTGTCGACCTGGTCGATGGCGTTCGATTTGCTCTCGAGGGCTTTGTCCTGCGCCACGAGCTCCAACAAAGCGTCTTTCTTGTTCTCGGCGAGGATGTTTTTCGCTGTGTCATAGCCCAAACCTTCCACTTCAGCGCCTTTCTTCGCTCCCATCCATGCGTTGTAGGCGTTGAACTTTGCCAAGATGCTAACCCATTGTTCCTCAGTAAGATACTCAGCATTTTTAAACTCTTTGTCGATAACCGTTGCCTTCAATGCAGCTATCGCGCCAGCCCATGCCGGGTTGACTTCCTTGCCCAATGGCAACTTATGCTCAGCGTTGACGCGTGCCAACGGATATGTGGCAATCTCTGAAGTGCTTGCAGCGAGGTTGTTGCCGCTGATCTCGCCTATCTTCGCTGATGAGACATCCAATACTGAGGCGCTATCTGTGTTAAACGATGCGAGTTTGCAGCGCATGAAGAAGTCGTCGATCTTGTCTTTCACCGCCATGCATGCCGCGAGAGCGTTAGCAGTGTCGTCTCCATAAGGGAAGATGTTGGCTTTGTCGGCATCACCGGCATCTTTCCATGCTGTGTAGTCTGCCAAGGCTGTGTAGAAAGCCTCAATCTTGTCGGTGTCGATGCCCGGGTCGCCACTTCTGTCGGTGACGCTGCCCATGCTGTCAATCACATTCTTTATGAGAGCCTTCATAGCCTCGTCATCGGCAGAGTTTTCAGTGATGATGCCGTCGCCATTGAAACGTGTCTTGGCAAAGATAGCAATGCTGTCTGACACATCGGCTATAGAGATGCTGTCTTTCTCAACTCCAAGATTCTCTAGGATTTGCTTTGAGGTCTCGAGCAGATGCAGACCTTCCTCGTTGGCTGTGTTGAACGCCGTAAATGGGATAAAAGCGTCACGTTTCAGTAATAATTCCGGGTCGTTGATGACCTTCGTGAGCCATTTCGATGCCGCCACGATTTCCTCAATGTGAATCTTGCCGTCGCAGTTGGTGTCAAGCATCGTCATGGTCTTCTCGTCGATTTCCATGCCTTTCAAAGGGCAGCTCAAGGCCGTCCAGAGTTTTCTGTCAAGCTCATCCAAATGAAGGATGTCCTGTCCCGACTCGATGTTAACTCTAGTTACACCGCCTACTGTCGAGAACTTCCAATCGTAATTGCCATTTGATTTCATAACTAATTAACTTTTATAAATTCATAATTGATATTATTTCCAATCTTAAAAATCGTATAATAAGCATCAGGATAATGGTCTTCCAGCGCATCAACCCTCAAATATGTCACATCCTTGAAAATCGTCAGATCTCTTGAATGCGAATGTCCCTGAAGCACCAACGACACGTCGTATCTGTCGAACAAATCTGTCAGATCATAGGTCTCCTCAAGATTGAAATTGCTGGTATGACCCTGCGAAGTGTCTTTCTTGAAGAAATGTGTGTGCGTAAACACTATTATATGCCTGTATCCTTGATTTTTCTTCTCTTTCAACAAACTTTCAAGCCAATCTCTCTGGTCAACACCCAATGTGCCGTTGCCAGAATCCAATCCTATATACAAATCTTTGTATCCGCTAACTGTCTGAACATCAAACCAATACGTCGAAGTATGTAATCTCGACCTGTACTCGGGCCATTGGTTGAAATACAAATCATGGTTGCCCACAACATAATGGATTGTGCGCCCGGCATCGGTCACAGGCTTCACATGTTCCGCGAAATAATCCCAATGTCCTGTTGCGTTGATGACGTCGCCTAGGCACAACGAAAATGGTGCCGCCACCGTATCTGCAAGATAATCAGACACATACCTGTCGAGATTGTCTGTCGAGAAATCGACATGTATGTCGCTCATCGCATACACTTTATACTCGTCGGGAATACCAGTATAATGGTCGTAACCGTGCTGTACGTTGTTATACTCCATCGACTGTGCGAACCTCTCATCCGGCGACTCGTTGAACGTCATGAAAAGCCCCATGTAATCGATGTTTTTTCCGCATGACGTCAACACTACCGCCAAACCGACGACTGCTGTCATTCCGAGCGCAGCGAGGAATCTCATAGTATGTCTACGTTTCATCATAATTTATACTTTACTCCAATTCTCAATGTTGCCTCATAAAACTTCACCGTCCCGTGAAATATCCCAGCCGGCTGCAAAGTGCCTTCCGCCACCGCACTCCATCGTTCCATGAAATCCCATCTCCCGCCAAGGCTGAAAATAGGCTCCCACACCCTCTCATATTCAAAATCATTGAAATTGCTGCCTGTCAAATAAACATCCCATGGATGATCGAAACCCATCACACTGATTTGAACCTTATACAAGACATTGAACGGCTCGGTCACATAGTTTTGCAACGAGTGCCAATTTCTGCCTAAAGCGTCAATAGTCTTCGAAAAAAGTCCCGCCTGCACCAGAAAATGCCGCATCCTGAAACCCACGCTTCCGGCATAGACAAACTCATACGCCTTATAATTCGCAAAAATCCTGGAATGCAGCGTGCCTTCCACAAAAACAACGCCATTTTCGCATACCTCGAAATTCTGTCTCACGTTAAGCCCGATAGAATACACATTCTCCGTTAATGCCTCAAAATTCAAATTGAAATCGGTGTCTTTGACATTGTACGTGCCCTGCACATCCAAGCCACTGTACCATTTGTAGGTGCCGCTGTACCCGCAAACCCCTTGAACCTTGACCTCCTGGGCGTTCAAAATAGTCGACAAGAACAGACTTATCAGAAGAAATATCAGTTGTTTTTTAACCATAAACCGCCTTTCAAATATATCATCGCAAATTTATAAAAAAATATTCTTAATACACAACAAATTTTAGTATTTTTGCATAAAATTAGAAAAGTATGAAAACTGTCAAAGATTATATCCGCAACATCCCAGATTTCCCTAAAAAAGGGATAATGTTTCGCGATATTTCCACGCTGGTTAGCAACTCGGAAGGTTTCCATCTCACCATCGACACTATGTGCGACTTGGTGAAAGACCTCGATTTCGATATCATAGCCGGTGCCGAGTCGCGTGGCTTCATCTTTGCGGCACCTATGGCATATAAATTGAATAAGCCTTTTCTTATGGTCCGCAAGAAAGGCAAGCTGCCGGGCAAGACCATCTCGCAAGCTTACGATCTTGAATATGGCAGCGCCGAGATGGAGATTCATGCCGACAGCATAAAACCAGGCCAGCGTGTCCTTATCGTTGACGACCTCATCGCCACCGGCGGCTCCACCGAATGTATCATCAAACTGGTGGAGAAACTCGAAGGCATTGTCGTCGGAGTATGCGTCCTCGTCGAGCTTGTCGACCTCAAAGGCCGCGAGAGAATCAAGAATTACCGCCTCGACAGCGTCGTGACTTACGAAGGTGAATAATCATAATTTCTGACCATGTACGCGCTTTTTAAAAAAGAGATAAACAACTTCCTCAGCTCACTCATCGGAATCATGGTGGTGGTGGTGTTCCTGCTCATCACCGGACTGTTCCTGTGGGTGTTCCGTAGCGACTTCAACATCATGACGTACGGCTACGCGAGCCTCGACAGCCTGTTCATCCTCGCTCCGTGGGTGTTCCTGTTCCTCGTCCCTGCCGTCACCATGCGTTTTTTCGCCGAAGAACGACGCACCGGCACCATCGAGATGCTGCTCACCAAGCCTCTCTCCGACTGGCAGATAGTGGGCGCTAAATACCTCGCAGGTGTAGCTCTCGTGCTGCTGGCGCTCATCCCAACACTCATATATTACTTCTCAGTGTCACAGCTCGCCATGCCCGTCGGCAACGTCGACCACGGCGGCATCTGGGGGTCATATATCGGACTGTTCTTCCTCAGCGCGGCATTCGTCTCAATCGGCGTGTTCTGCAGCTCTGTGACTAATAATCAGATACTTGCGTTCATCCTCTCGGTGTTCCTCTGCGGATTCCTCTACATCGGATTCGAGTTCATATACTCGATGGCGCTTTTCGGAAAAGTCGACCTGTTCATCCAACAACTCGGCATGGCATCTCACTACAGCTCCATGAGCCGTGGCGTCATCGACACCCGCGACCTGCTGTATTTCCTCGCCGTCATAGCGCTGTTCCTCTGTCTGACAAAATCATCGCTGGCAAGCAGGAAAAACAACAGACGCAACGAGATAACCTCTCTGGTCGCCACACTGTTGATAACAGTGCTCACAAACACCATCGGATCATTCGTCTACACACGTCTTGACCTCACTTCCGAGAAACGTTACACTCTTTCGGATACCTCAAAAGATATCCTTAAAAACCTAGATGACTACGTATATTTCCGCGTCTATCTCGAAGGCGAGTTCCCAGCAGGCTTCAAAAAACTCCGCAAAGAGACGAAAGAGATGCTCGACGAGTTCCGTGCCTACTCCAAATTCATTGATTATGAATTCATTAACCCTTCGGAGAGTCCCGACCCAGCCGAACGCAACGAGACATATAAAATCCTCTACCAAAGTGGTTTGAACTATTACACCGAGACGGTCCAGACCAACACTGGCATGCAGCAAATCATGATTTGGCCTGGCATAATACTCAACTACCGCGAAAGCGAGCTGCCTATCGACCTGCTCTCCGGACAGTCGGGACAGAGTCAGGAGACGGTGCTGAACAACTCGGCGCAAGACCTTGAATATAAACTCATTAGCGCAATAAAAGAGATCTCCACAACCGTCAAACCAACTATCGCTTTCACCGACGGCCACGGCGAACTTGCCGACATGGAGGTCTTCGACATCGCCAACACTCTCTCGAAGAAATATATCATCAAGCGCGCCACGCTCAACGAGCAGCTTAACTCCTTGATGAAGAGAGACTTGGACCGTGACAGCAACATCGTCATCAAACCGGCTTACGATGCCATCATCATCGCCAAACCGACTGAATCGTTCTCCGAAAAAGACAAGTTCATCATCGACCAATACATCATGTACGGCGGCAAGGTGATGTGGCTTCTCGACAACGTCAGCGCATCCATGGACAGCCTGCAGAGTGCTGAGTCGACAATGGGTCTCACGCTCAACCTCAACCTCGACGATCAGATGTTCAAATATGGTCTGAAACTCAACAAAAACCTGCTCCTCGCCTATCCTTGCGCACAAATCGGACTGGTCACCGGACAGGGAAACAACCTGCAGAGCATGCTCCTGCCATGGTATTATTTCCCTCTTCTCAGCCAAGCTTCCGAACATCCTATCGTGCGTAACATCGAGGCAGTGAAAGCCGACTTCGTAAGTTCTTTGGAACCAACGACTTCCGCTCCTGAGATTCAGAAGATTCCTCTTCTCAAGACATCCGACTACACCAAGGTCTCGAGTGCACCGGTATACATCTCTTTGGATATCCTCAACCAGCGTCCTAATGCGAAAATGTTCCCGCAAAAAGGCATGACAACCGCATATCTCCTTACCGGAAAGTTCAGCTCTCTCTACGAAAATCGTATGCCGACATCTATCATGACATCATCGGAAATCGGCTTCAAAAACGAAAGCGAACGCACCTCGATGATCGTCATTGCCGACGGCGACATCATCCGCAACCAGCTCGCTCAACTCGACTACGCGAAGAAAAATAACAAACGTGTGGGATCGCCTCTGCCTTTAGGCTACGACCAATACACGAACATCACTTATGGCAACAAACAATTTATCGAAAACGCCGTATCATATCTCCTTGAAGGTGAAGGACTTATCAACATCCGCTCACGCGAACTCAAGATTCGTCTCCTCGACATCAACAAGGTCAACGGTAACGCGATAACATGGCAGGTCGTCAACGTGGTGCTTCCAAGCGCCCTCATGATAGTCTTTGGAATAATTTTGGCAATATTAAGAAAAAAGAAATACCAACAATAATAATTTGAAGTTTGGAGTTTGAAGCTAACAGTTAATTTCAACTCCAAACTTCAAACTTCAAACTTCAAACTGATGAAAAAAAAGAACATCATCTCCATCGTAATAATCGCGGTTTTGATTGTAATCGCCGCCATCCTCATTGGTAACAACCGCTATCTCAGCACATTACGTGGCGAAGCCGCCGACTTCACCGTCTACGACACCGCCTCCATCACCAAGCTATTCTTCGCCGACAAAAGCGGAAATCAGGTGGTGCTGAAACGCAACGGCAGCAGCTGGACCGTAAACGACCAATACAACGCCAACCAAAACATGGTCAACGAGATGCTCTACACACTTAACCGCATGCGTATCAAAATGCCAGTGTCTATTAAGAAAAGCGACAATATCGTGACGAGAATGTCGAGCACCAACACCAAGGTAGAGGTCTATCAGATGATGCCTCGAATCAATCTGTTCAACAAGGTGAAACTGTTCTATCACGAGAAACGAAGCAAGGTGTTTTACATAGGCGACGTGACCCAGGACAACCAAGGCACCTACGTCCTGAAAGAAGGTGGCGAAAAAGTGTATATCGTTCATCTTCATGGATTTAGAGGCTTCATCAGCTCACGTTTCACAGCCAACCCTATTGACTGGCGCGACCACACCATCTTCAATGAAAAGATGGCAGACATCGCATCAGTGAAACTCGAAATAAACGACGACCCTGACAACGGCTATATCATCAAGGAAAACGGACGTTATCAGTATTCCATGAATCGTCTCAACGGCGAGCCTGTGGCATTCGACACCTTGAGAGTACTCAACCTCATGTCATCGTTCAACAACGTGCGTTTCGAGGCATTCCTCAACGATGTCGACCCTATACGCCGCGACTCCATCATCAACTCGCCTTTCCTGCAGCGACTGACACTTACAACGAAAGACGGCAAGAGCAGCAGCATCACGACATTCCGTCTGCGCACCAACGCCGATTTGTTTGATTTTAGTGAAGAGGAACTCAACAATCCTGATTTCGACAAGATGATCAACGACCCTGACCACAAATATGCACTCCTCAGCGAGGGCAACGAGTTCGTGCTCATCCAGGATTTTGTCTTCGGAAAACTTCTTAAACCTGCCGATTACTACAGCAGAGACTACCGCGAGGAGATCCCGCAGATATACTATAAGGAACTGGAAACAGTGGAATCAAAATAAGTTTGAAGTTAACAGTTTGAAGTTTGAAATTAACTCCACACTTCAAACTTCAAACTAAAAATTAGATTCTATAAATTCCCAATTAATAATTGACCAGAACTCATTGACGTAGTTCGCTCTGAGGTTCTGGTAATCCAAATAATATGCATGCTCCCAGACGTCGCACACTAACAGCGGCTTCAGACCTTCTGTCGTCAGCGGAGTGGCAGCGTTGCTTGTCTGCATTATCGACAGCTTGCCGTCTTTGTCAGCAACAAGCCATGCCCAGCCAGATCCAAACAATGTCACACAAGCGTTGACAAACTTCTCCTTGAAAGTCTCAAAACTGCCGAAGTCACGCACGATGGCATCCATCAGTCTTCCTTCAGGTGCAGCTTTTTTCGGATTAGGAGTCATGCAGTTCCAATAGAAAGTGTGGTTCCACACCTGCGCGGCATTGTTGAACATGCCACCCTGCGAGGTCTTCACAATCTCTTCAAGGCTCTTGCCCTCAAACGGTGTGCCTGCAATGAGTTTGTTCAAATTGTTCACGTAGCCCGCATGATGCTTGCCATAGTGAAACTCCAATGTCTTCTGTGAGATATGCGGCTCCAACGCCCCCATCTCATACGGTAATTTCGGTAATTCAATCATAATCTTTAAAATATTAATAACCTATTTTGTCATTCCGAGCGCAGCGAGGAATCTCATTAATTTTTAACTGACTTTCCGATTTCGAGACCAAGATTATACAGCTTTTCAATGTCTTCTTCTCTTATCGGAGCTCCTTTCACCTCTACAGGCTCTCCAACGACGTTCCATTTGCATGCTTCTGCGTTCTCTTTCAAGGTCTTAAGACCGCCACCGCTCCACGATGCGCCTCCGAAAAGTCCCACGACTTTGTTTTGTGGCTTGTATTCCGCCAACTCGTGCAGCAACCCTGTCATGTTCGGGAAGATGCTTCCGTAATGTGAGCAGGCACCCAAAATCATGCCTTTGTATCTCCATATATCGCTGAAAATGAACGAGGTCTCAGTCTTCGACACGTCGTAAACCTTAATCTCTTTCACTCCTGCGTCTGCCACGCCTCTTGCCACGATATCAGCCATTCTGCCGGTGTTTCCGTACATCGAGCCGTAAACGATGACCACGCCTTCCTCGCCTTTGTGCTGGCTCCAGGCAGTGTATCTGTCGATGACCCACTGCAGGTTGCTTCTCCAAATCAAGCCGTGCGATGGCGCAATCATCTTGATGTCCAAAGTCTGTGCCTTCTGAATGGTCTTCAAAGCCATCATTGCAACCTTTCCTACGATATTGGCATAGTAACGGCGCATGTCGTTTTCGTAATAATCGAGGTTCACTTCGTCGTCGAAGATGCCGCCGTTCAAAGCGCCAAAACCTCCGAAAGCGTCGTTGGTGAAAATGATTTTCGAAGTCTGCTCGTATGTCACCATCGACTCCGGCCAGTGGCACATCGGAGCCATGAAGAACTGAAGTGTATGATTACCAAGACTTAACGTCTCTCCTTCAGCCACAATCTTCTTGTTTGCAATCTCACCGTAGAAGTTCTCCAGCGGCGCGAATGTCTTGGCGTTGCCAACCACCGTCACCTCAGGCCATTCTCTCAAGACTGCACCTACCGAACCGCTGTGGTCCGGCTCGTCATGGTTCACGATGAGGTAATCGACTTTTCTGTCGCCAAGTATGTGCTTGATCTGGAACATATACTGCGCCATGAATTCCGGCTCCACTGGGTCAATCAATGCAACTTGCTCATCTACAATAAGATACGAGTTGTATGACACGCCATTAGGCAACTCCATGTGGTTCTCAAACATCTCCGTCTTACGGTCATTCACTCCGACGTAATAAATATTTTCTGCTAAATTAATTTCCATATTCAAAATCTTCTTTTCCATGTTTACAAATTGGACATACAATGTCATCCGGCAACTCCTCGCCTTCATACACCCAGCCGCATACCTTGCACACCCAGCAGCCTTTCGTCACCACCTTCTTCGGCTTGATATTCTTCTGATAATAATCGTAAGTCACTGAGTCTTTGTCGCTTACATGCACCGCGTCTAATACATCGGCGATAAACATGGTGTGTGTGCCGAGGTCTATCGACTTCACAACCCTGCAGGCAAAATAAGCGTTGATATATTTTGGAAGATACAGCACATGGTTCACGGCGCGCAGCTCCTGCTCGCATTCCGCGAACTTGTTTACGTTCCTTCCCGACTGAAACCCGAAATGCTCGAACACCTTAAACGGCGTCTCCGTTGTCAACACGTTGATATTGAACACGCACGAGTCCAAAATCAGATCGTGCGTGTAGTTTTTCTTGTTGACAACTATCGACAAACGCAGTGGCTCGCTTGTCACCTGCTGCACCGTGTTGATGATACAGCCGTTGTCGATGTTATCGTAGTTCGTCGTCAGGACATAAAGACCGTATCCTATCTTTGATAGCGATTTTGTGTCCATGATTCAGATTATTCCATTCCGAAATGTTCTTTTCCAACGCCGCAAAGTGGGCATGACCAGCTTTCCGGTAATTTGTCGAATGGTGTTCCTGGAGCGATTCCGTTGTCAGGATCGCCAACTGCCGGGTCATAAACATAACCGCAGACGTCACATACGTATTTTGCCATAGTTAATCAGTTTTATTGTTAATTTAAATCGTTGTTTCTTCTCAAATACTGCAATCTCTCGAAGACTTTCACATCGGCGGAGGCGCTGCATTTTCCTTTGAAGTCCTTTATGCTGTTGAAGTTGTGTTTTGCCATCCACTTCTCCATGCCTTCAACCATATCTGCGATGTAATTGATGCCTTTCTTATAAAGGACGCTGCACACCTGAACCGAACTTGCGCCTGCAAGTATCTGACGCACAACGTCTTCAGCTGAATGCACGCCTGTTGATGCCGAGAGGCAGCATGGAATCTCCTGTGCTGCAAGCAACGAGATCCATCTCAAAGTGTTGCCGTTTTCCTCTTCCACCGAAAGTGCTGAACCTGGAACAACCTTCATGTTCTCAATGTCTATCGTAGGGTTGTAGAAACGGTTGAAAAGCACCAGACCTGCAGCACCTGCCATGCTTAAACGGAACGCCAGGTTTCCAATGTTTGTGAAATGGTCGCCGAGTTTTACAGAAACTGGAATTGTCACTGTCTTTTTCACCTCGTTGAAAATGCTAACCACTTCATCCTCAATATCTTTCGATGGGATATCCTTATCAAATGGCGACACTGCGATGTTCAGTTCCAATGCGTCGGCACCTGCCTCCTGAAGCTCTTTCGCGAAGCTTGTCCACTCGCCTTTGTCAGCGCAGTTAATGCTCGCAATAATCGGAATATCAACGGTTTTCTTGGCCTCGCGGATGAGGTTTTCATAAATCGCTATCTCGTTTCCGCGCAAGAATGTCTTCATATAAAGGTCGGCGTCAGGATTCGAGTTGTAGATGTCGGTGTAGCCTTCCTCTTTCTTGATATCAGACAAAATCTGCTCCTCGAAGAGCGATTTCAGCACCACCGCACCTGCTCCTGCCTTAGCGCATTTCACAATACCGTCAACGGTTCCCGTAAAAGTGGAACTTCCAACAACAATAGGATTTTTAAGCTTTAATCCCAGATATGATGTAGTTAAATCCATAGTTTTAAAATTTCGAACTACAAAGATAAGAAATATTTGATATTTCCAAGTGTTTTTTAAAAAATTTTTACTTCGTCAAAACAACTTTCAAGGTCTGGTTTCCGCTTTCAGAATCCATCTTGACAGTGTAAACGCCAGAACTCAAATTATTTATAGTTGTCTCTAACTCGTTGATATTATTGGTGTTAAGTAAAACCTGTCCGGTAACGCCATATAAAGTTATAGAGTTAACAGCGACATCTTCTCTCAAAGCCACTGTCACCTTGCCTTTTGCAGGATTCGGATATACTTCGAAAATCGAATTCTTCATCTCGTTCTCGGCGACACTGTTTGTCAGCATATCAAATGCCAACTTGAAATCTGTGATTCCGTATCCGAAATAGTTGTCAGGATTATTTGCGTTGTTTCCTGCTGCACGCACGACATCGCACATAGCTTGCACGCTGACTTCCGGGAATGCCTGACGCAGACACGCCATAGCACCGGCAAACACTGGGCATGAGAATGATGTGCCGTCGCCATTGTAATAGCCGCCCCATCCTGATGCCACGTACGTGTCATCACCCATCGCCATCACATCTGGCTTGATACGACCGTCGTAAGTAGGTCCAACCGAGCTGAACCATGCACGGTCGCCATTGCCGTCAACAGCGCCCACTGTGATGATATGTTCAGCATCTGCAGGGATTCCCAAAGTGCATGTGCCATCGCCTTCGTTGCCTGCAGAGTTCATGCAAATCAAACCACGGCTTGCGGCAATCTCAGCACCAATGGTCATCGGAGCGGTGTGGCCGTCATAATCCGGGAAATGATGATCCCACTGCGGCATGTCGAAATCGATGTAACCCAAAGATGTCGAACAAACGTCAACACCAAGAGAATCAGCCAATTCAGCACCAGAAACCCAGTTGTATTCCTCAACGATGTTCTCGCTGTTACCGTCTTCGGTGTGGAACAGATAATATGAAGCTTTTGGAGCCGTTCCAACCATGTTGTTAGGCTCAAAAGCACCCATAGTGCTCAAACAAGAAGTTCCGTGTGTGCTCTGCGAATACACTGATTCTGAACCATATACGAAGTCTTTCACGCCAAGCAGACGTCCTTCAGCACGCATATTGTCAAAAGCGGAATGCTCGTCAGTGCCAATGAAACCGCCGTCCAAAACAGCAATCACAACACCTGTTCCATCATATCCCATCTCATGCAACTGCTGGATATTCAATTGATAAACCTGTGTCTGTGCTCCACCGTAATAACCTCTCGCAACAACAGGATTACCCGAAGCTTTCATCTCGTTGGCAAGCCAAATCTCCTTGTCACGCTGGGCTTCCGGATTATTCGGACAGTTTCTTACAACCTGAACAAACTCCAAAGCATTAATCGCGTCAACAACACTCTGACTTGTGGTGTAAACTGACACGCCGTTTAACCATTTTGAAGGGTTCAAAAGCTGAGCTCCACACGCTTCAACAGCCTGCAAATACTGAGGATTGACAGGAATATCATACTCGTCAATCTCTATTTCGAGTCGCGCTCTTCTATCCAAAGCTCTCTGGCTCAAAAACTCTTCAGGTCTGTCAATGGAATAAGGCGAATCGTTCTTATCCGTAAATTGTACCCAATAAATGTTTGTAGCAATCTGCGCCTGCATAACAACTGCAGCCACCAGCATAATCAATAATAATGATAACTTTTTCATTTTTAAATAAATTTTCACTTTGCAAATATAGTCATTTTTTGTTTATTGCGATATTTTTTAAAAAACTTCAAACTCCAAACTTCAAACTCCAAACTTTTTTGTAATTTTGCAGCCCAATATTTTATAATTTTTTTAAACAATGAATAACGAAGAAAGAAACGGCAAACGTCAGCACGTTGCCAGAAGAAAAACTGCCGAAGTCAGAAGATTCAGTGACGAGAGATTAGAGCAGTTTGCAAGAGAAAAAGCTCGCCGTGAGGGCGATGAAGAACGCTATGAAAGAAAACCTTTCGGCGAAAAAAGAAGCTTCGGTCGTCGTGATGACGAGAGAGGCGAAAAGAAATCTTTCGGTCGCAGCGAGAGAAAACCATTCGGTCGCGATGACCGTGAAGACAGAAAACCGTTCAGCCGTGGCGATAAGAAGCCTTTCGGCAGAAGAAACGATGACGAAAGAGGTGAAAGAAAATCTTTTGGTGAAAGATCCGAAAGAAAACCGTTCGGCGATAAAAAACCGCTCGGAAAACGTTTTAACCGTGACGAAGAACGCCCAATGAGAGGTGGCCGTCGTGGTTACCGCCGCGAGAAAGACCCGGAATTCGACCGTCCTCGCGCAACAGGCGAGATCCGCCTCAACAAATATCTCGCCGACTCAGGCATTTGCTCACGCCGTGAAGCCGACGACCTCATCCTCGCAGGCGCTGTGACAGTGAACGGCGAAGTGGTCACCGAACTCGGCACAAAAGTGAAAACAACAGACAAAGTGGTGTACGGCGGACAGACACTCAACCGTGAAAAACTTCGTTATGTCTTGTTAAACAAGCCTAAAGGCGTCATCACCACAAGCGACGACCCTTACGAGCGCCACACCGTCATGGACCTCGTAGAAGGCGCATGCCAGGAACGTATCTACCCTGTCGGCCGCCTCGACCGTAATACCATCGGACTGCTGCTGCTCACCAATGACGGCGAACTCGCCAAGACTCTTACACACCCGAGCCACGAGGTGAAGAAACTTTATCACGTCACACTCAACAAGCCTCTCACAGCAGCCGACTTCGAGAAAATCGAAAAAGGTCTCATGCTTGAAGACGGTCCTATCCAAGTCGACAAAATCGACTATGTGGTCGATGACCCTACAATGCGTGAAGTGGGCGTCGAAATCCACTCTGGACGTAATCATATCGTACGCCGTATCTTCGAAAGCCTGGGCTATGAAGTGACAAAACTCGACCGCGTGATGCTCGCAGGCCTCACAAAACAGAACCTGCCTCGCGGCCACTGGCGTTTCCTAACCAGCGCTGAAATATCAATGCTCAAAAGAATAGAATAATATCATAATGTTGTTGCCATGAAAAAGAATATCATACTCATATCATTAATCCTACTCGGATTCTACTTTTCAGCTTCCGCCCAAACCGAAACGCTGAAAGTAATGCAATATAACCTTCTTAATTATGGCAACAACACTGGCTATTGCAACGCCGAAAACAACAATGTCAATGATAAGGATGGCTACATACGTACCATCCTCACAGCCTATTACCCTGATGTTTTCACCGTCTGCGAAATGGGTAGGAACACATCTCTGCCGACCAATTTCGTCAATAACAACCTGAATATCAACGGAATAGACTACTGGATGGCAGGCCCTGGCGCAAACTCAAGTAACTCGTCGCTGACAAACTGCATCTTCTACAACTCCACAAAACTCACGCTCATCAGCCACACAATGGCACAGACGTATATCCGCGACGTGGATGTGTATAATTTCAAGTTTAAAAACGACAACACCAACAAAATCATCCTGACGTGCGTCATTGCTCACCTCAAGGCTGGAAGCGGTTCCGACAACGAGGCAAAACGCAAAACGATGGCGGAGAACATCATGCGCTACCTCGAACTCAACTATCGTGAGTGCAACGTCCTCATCATGGGCGATTTCAACCTCTATGGCGCTTCAGAACCTGCCTATCAGGCTCTTATAAATCGCGACAATTATCCTAACAGCTATTTTATCGACCCTGTTTATCCGTACGGCGTGGGCGAGTGGAACAGCAACAGCTATTATGCGAGTTATCACACTCAATCTACTCATACCGATAACAATGGATGCGCCTCCAACGGCGGCATGGACGACCGCTTCGACTTCATCATGATGTCTGAAAACATCTACAACGGTCGCGACGGCATTCGTTACAACGGCGGCACATACAACGCTCTCGGCCAAGACGGACGACGTTTCAACAAGAGTATCATCAACCCTATAAATACCGCCGTGAGCCAAGCTGTAGCAAACGCTCTGCATAATAACTCCGACCACCTCCCGGTAACAATGGAACTCTCCGTTAACTTCAATATCGGTGTCGATGAGGTCAGCGATAACGTTATGAACCGTGACATCTTCCCAAACCCGGCTTCAGATAAAATAAATGTCAGATTCTCACAGAATAACATTGGAAAAGCTAACATATTGTTGTTCAACAGCTTAGGACAAACAGTTTATAACCAGGATATCTTTGTCAACGATTGCGTCGGCGAGCATGTAATCCCTGTCGAGAATCTGCCAAAAGGCTTTTATTTCCTTAGAATCACAAACGCTGACGGCTTAACCGACACAAGTAAAATAGTTGTAGAATGAAGTTCTTCCATAAAATAATAAATGGTTGCGTCGGTTTCATGCAGAAATACCTGCCTGAGCCGTTCATTTTTGCAATAATTCTTACGTTTGTCGCCGTTCTGGTCGCCATGCCTGTGTGCCATCAGAGCATCATCGAGGTGGTCAGCAACTGGGGCGGCGGCGTGTGGAACCTCCTCGGATTCTCCATGCAGATGGCTCTCGTGCTTGTCACTGGCGCCACACTCGCAGCAGCGCCTTTAATAAAAAAAGGTATCAGCCAACTGGCATCACTCCCAAAAACACCAGCTGCAGCTATAGCTCTCGTCACAGGCATCTCCGCCGTGGCATGCTGGCTCAACTGGGGCTTCGGTCTCATCGTCGGCGCCATTTTCGCCAAAGAGATAGCCAAAAAACTCAAAAACGTCGACTATCGCCTGCTCATCGCCTCGGCATACAGCGGATTCGTGGTGTGGCACGCCGGCATCTCGGGTTCCATCCCGCTTAAAATGGCATCCGATGTCAACGAACTGGCAAAAGACACCAACGGCGTCATCACATCGGCAATTCCTATCGGAAACACCATTCTCGACTATCACAATATCATCATGGTGGTGCTGGTCACCGTGGCTCTCGTGACAATAAATTCTTTGATGCACCCGAAAGGCAGCGAAATCGTAGCCATCGACCCGGTTCTCCTCAAAGAAGACACTGACGTATCGACGAATGACAATGTGTCTAAAACCCCGGCCATGAAGCTCGAAAACAGCCGAATCCTAAGCATCATATTGTCACTTCTAGGCTTCTCCTACCTGATAATCAGCCTCTTCATAAAAGGAAAATCCTTCGACCTCGGCTCGGTAATTCTATTATTCCTCTTCCTCGGCATCGTCCTGCATAAAACGCCTATCGCCTACGTCCGCTCCTTTGCGAAATCTGTCGGCGGCGCCGCAGGAATATTGCTCCAGTTCCCATTCTATGCTGGTATCATGGGCATCATCACCGGCGTCGGCGAATCGGGAATCTGCCTCGGCACAGTGGTGAGTGAAGCCTTCGTAAACATCTCAACGTCAACGACTTATCCGATATACACCTTCCTTTGTGCGGCAATACTTAATATGTTCGTGCCTTCAGGCGGCGGTCACTGGGCTATCCAAGCGCCTATCATGTTCGCTGCCGGTGAAGCACTCAACGTCGACCATGGCCTCACGGGAATGGCAATAGCATGGGGTGACGCATGGACCAACCTCATCCAGCCTTTCTGGGCATTGCCGGCTCTCGCAATAGCCAAGCTTAACGCAAAGGATATCATGGGCTTCTGCCTCATCGACCTCGTCGTTTCCGGAATAATAATCATCGGCGGACTCTTAATCTGGGCTATATGATTCCACGCGAAACCATAAACCAGATTCTCGAGACAGCTCGCATCGAAGACGTGGTGAGCGAATTCGTCACGCTCCGCAAACGTGGCTCGAACTTATGGGGAGTATGTCCTTTTCACAAGGAGAAGACACCTTCGTTTGCCGTCAACCCTGCCCGAAACATCTTCAAATGCTTCGGCTGCGGCAAAGCCGGCGACTCAGCGCGTTTCATCATGGAACACGAGCGTTATTCTTATCCTGAAGCTCTGCGTTATCTGGCAAAGAAATATGGCATCAAGATTGAGGAACGTGAACAGACGCCCGAGGAACTGGCGGCGCAGAACGAACGCGAACGTATGTTCAACATCAACAGCTTCGCGCAAGATTACTTCTCCAACGTCATGATGACATCCGATGAAGGCCAGTCGGTGGGACTCGCCTACTTCCACGAACGTGGCTTCCGCGACGCCATCATCAACCGATTCCAACTCGGCTACTGCCCAAACAGCGGCTCTGCCTTCACGGAATATGCAATGCAGCATGGCTACGACAAAGACCTTCTGATAAAAGTCGGTCTCACAGGAAGCTACGAAAACCGACTCTATGACCGCTATCAGGGACGTGTCATCTTCCCGATTCATAACCTCACAGGAAAAGTCATCGGCTTCGGCGGACGTATCCTCACCAAGGAAAAAACCAAGGCTAAATACGTTAACTCTCCTGAATCGGAGATTTACAACAAAAGCCAGACGCTATACGGCATCTTCTTCGCCAGAAACGAGATCTCCCGCCTCGACAACTGTATCCTCGTCGAAGGTTACGCCGACGTGCTCTCGATGCATCAGGCTGGCATTGAAAACGTGGTGGCAAGCTCCGGAACGTCTCTTACAACCGAGCAAATCCGTATGATAAGCCGCTACACGAAGAATATCACTATGCTCTACGACGGCGACGCTGCAGGCATACACGCAGCACTCCGTGGCACCAACATGATACTCGAAGAAGGCATGAACGTCCGCATCGTGGTGCTGCCGCCTGAAGACGACCCCGACACCTTCGTGCAAAACAACCCTATCGAGTATGTCACCAAGTACCTGACCGAAAACGCTAGGGATTTCATCGGTTTCAAGACAAATCTCCTCCTCAAAGACGCTCAAAACGACCCTATCAAACGCGCCACGGTCATCAAAGACATCGTCGAGACGATATCTGTAATCCCAGACCCGATTTATCGCGCAACATATATTAAGGAATGCAGCCGCACCCTCGAGATGCCCGAGCAAACGCTCACCAACGAGGTCAACAAAATATTAAGAGCAAAATATCGCAAACAACTCGGTCTCGATCCAGGTCAAGATTCTTCCTATCTGTCCTATCAGACCTATCAGTCCTATCAGCCATCTGCGCCCGAGCAGCCTGTTGAAAAAGATTCTACTCCTCTCGGCTTCTTCCAAGAGCAAGAGCTCGTCAAGCTCCTCCTCTCCCACGGCAGCGATATCGTCGAAATAGACGACAAAGATGAAAACGGCAACGATACGGTTTTAAACGTCACTATCGCATCTCTCATCATCGACGACCTTAAAAATGACGGACTTCTGTTCAGAGACGAGACTCACAAGAAGATTTTCGACGCTTTCGACCGTGGACTCGACACTGGCATCCTCCCAACAGCCCAGGATTTCACTTCTAGCGAAGACCAAGACGTGGCAGTTTTGTCGGCTAACCTCCTCAGCACTCAATATAAACTCGATGACTGGCAACGTCATCGCATAGTGGTAAAAACCGAAGACGATGTCCTCAAAAAGACCGTCCTCACCACCATACTACGCTTTAAAGACATGGTCATCGACGACCGCCGCACCGCAATTACCAAAGAACTGCAATCCTGCACCGACCCCGATGACCAGATCATCCTCCTTCAAAAGAAGAAAAAACTCGACGAAATCCGCACCCGCATCAACCGCGACCTCGGCATCGTAATCACTAAATAATAAAAAGTTTGAAGTTTGAAGTTACCAGTTTGAAGTTATTAACCCAACTTCAAACTTCAAACTTTAGTATATTATTAATTACAATGTTTAATCTCGCCTCAAACGCTTCTTTTGTCGCAAACCCCACATGTGGCATCAGCATCGTATTCGGTGCCGTCAAAATCGGATTATCTTCTTTCAGTGGTGGCTCCCCGTCATAAACATCCAATGCAGCACCAGCTATAGTTCCGTTTTTAAGCGCCTCGGCAAGGTCCGCAGTGTTCACCACCGGTCCTCTCGCAGCATTCACTATCACTGCCGACGGCTTCATCATTGCGAAGTCCTTGGCGGTCAAAAAGTTTCTGGTTTCATTGTTCAAAGCTATATGCAAAGCCACTATATCAGCTTCTTTCAACAGCGTCTCCTTGTCTACAAAAGTCACTCCTGCCACCTGCTTCGGCGTGCGGTTCCATGCTATCACCTTGCAGCCGAATGCCTGCGCCAACGCTGCCGTCCTCTGCCCGATGGCTCCCATGCCTATGATACCCACCGTCTTGCCTGCAATCTCTCGTCCGGGCGCTATCGAAGGTCCTTTGCAACTGCGTGTGATTCTGTCATTTTCAATCACATGACGGTATAGTCCTATCATCATGCATATCGTCTCCTCTGCCACGGCTTCCGTCGAATACCCTGCTGCATTCATCACCACTATGCCACGACGCTTGCACTCGTCCATGTCAATGTGGTCGAGACCGGTAAACGCTATCGAAAGCATCTTCAGGTTCGGACACGCATCAAAGAAATCCTTGCGCAACGGCATGTTGCTCTCAAGAATGATATCGGCCCCTGCAGCCCTCTCAATGTTCATCTCGGGCTTCCTGTCAGGATACACCACCACCTCATGTCCCTGTTTCTTCAAATTGTCACAAGCCTTCTCAACGGCTTCTACAGTGAGTCCCAATGGCTCCAAAAAGACTATCTTCATCGTTTTACTTTTTTTGTTGTTTCAAACAACAAAGATAGTCTTTTTTTCAACACCTTCATCTTTTTATTCATGAAGGGACCCCTCCGACCTGTTATCGTTATTATTTATGAGCATCGTAAAACAAAATTTATGTTATGACCAATAAATGGAATATGGGATTCCATAGCGGCAGGCCCCTTCTCATGAATACTATTCCTCACTTTTCTGCTCGTCATCGTTGCTGATCTTGTCGACAAGCATGAATTCGTCCAAATAAATCTCCGTAATGTAACGTTTGTTTTTGTCCTTGTCTTCATACTGCCTGGTCTGCAACTTGCCTTCTACGGCCATTAAACGGCCTTTCCTGACGATTTTCTCTACAGTCTCAGCAATCCTACCCCTCGCCACAATATTGTGCCACTGGGTGTCTGTCATCAACTCCATCTTGTCATTGTAATACTTGTCGTTGGTGGCTAACGTGAATCTGGCGGTTTTCTTCTCGCCTAACATCCTAATCTCAGGATCCATGCCCGGTCTCCCGATCAAATGAACTGAATTTCTCAAGGTTCCCATAATTTTACTTTTTTTAGTTAATAATGATATTATCTAGTATCTCGCTGCAAATGTACAACCCCCTCCAGATTTAGTCGTATGAAAAACGACTAATCTTTCAACACCTCTCTAACACCTTGATTATCATTTCATTACAAATTTCAAAACAACAAAATCACCCTCTCCAAATGTTAAAAAATTTTAACATTTCATCGCAACCCCTTGATTACCAACAAAAAAAATGTAGGGACGCGCCCTTGGCACGTCCCTACTAAAGTCTAAAGACTAAAGACTAATGACTAGAGTCTTATTTCACAACAGTGATGCGTTTAACGCTGCTGCCGTTCTCGGTATCAACCTTAACCATGTAGACACCTGACTCTAACTGGCTCATGTTGAGAACCATTTCGTCAGAGTTGACATCCTGGTTGTAAACCACCTGACCCATTGCGTTGAACACTGTGATGTGTCTCATTGCTGTAGCATTGATGTGGAGATCGCTGCTTGTTGGGTTAGGATAGATTGAGTTGATAACTTCGTCTTCTTCGACTGACAACCATTCAACAACGACTTCGTCACCGCATGACATTGCATAGTATGTAACGTCTGGATCACCACCGTAGATCACTCTGATTGTGTAGGTGTATTCACCTGGTTCGAGGACCTCTTGGTATGTTGTTGTTGTAGCGTCGAACATGCCGACAAACTCACCGTCACGATAGAGGATAGCGCCAACCACGCCCTCAACTGGTTGTGGAGGTACTGGAGCGTTACCATCGAGTTCGTAGATACCGATCAAGTTCGGGCTCTGCTGGATGTCACCGAAGAATGCTGTCTTGCCTGCGTATGTTGCTACGTGGCAACCACCTGAACTACCTCCGTCATAACCAGGAATGCTGTTGAAGTTGAACACTGCTGGTGTAATAGTGTTGGTTGCAATGTTATAATCGTCAACATCATTTGTACCGTTGTTGAAGCAGAACACATGCTCAACACCGTCTGGATCAGCATAGTATGCAAGATCTGATGCGCTTGTCGGAGCCGGACCGGCCTGGACGATAGCACCTGTGCGGTCGATGAGTGTCAAGTTGCCTGACCAGTTGCCAATTACCCAGAAGCCGTCACGTGCTGGATCGTAAGTGATACCACGCATTGCACCGTATGCTGATGTTGTTGTGCCAACCAAAGTATGGTTGTTGAGGTCAACACAGTAGATTGTGCTTGAGTTTGCAACACCATAGATATATTCGCCGTCGAATGTCATGCCACGGAGTGTACCGCAACCGCTGATATTGAAGCCTTCAATCACGTTGCCTTCCATGTCATACTTGTAGAAGTTGTTTACAGCGCTGCTGTAGCCCCAGTTGCTGGTGTAGATGTACTCACCGTCTGTTACAACACCGTAGTGACCGCCTTCAGCTGCATTGAATGTACCGAGGAGATCCCACATGTCACGGTTGCTGCGGACACCACCCTTACCTGCTGTCAACTCAACGTCGTCGATCCAGATCTCATACATGTCGTAGTTGACATCGTGGAATCCGATGTAAACTGTCTGACCTGCGTATGCGCTCAAGTCGATTGAGTGTGAACGCCAGTTCTCATAACGGTTGTCGCTGCGACGGACTGCTGCTCCGTTGCTGCCTGTACCCTTAGCACCACCGCTCCAAACCTGTGTGAAGTCTGCAGCTGATGTTGGGTTGTCAACTGTTGAGATAACCACTGAGAAGTTCTCTGGATAGCTGTCGTTTGCATTGTCAGCCCAGAAGCTCAATGTTGAACCGTTGCTGATATTGTATTTCTCAGTTGTGTACATGTAGCTGTCTGTGTTGAATGAACCAACATAGTCAACGAATGAGTAGCACATTGCGAAACCAGTACCACTGTGTGCAAGTGTTGTGTAATCATAGCCACCGAGGTTGTCATCGCTGTGGATCCATGAACCACCGTCAGCAAGGATTGTAAGAACATTCCAGTTCAAACCATTCTCGAAGTCTTCTGTGAATGAGTTGCCGCCTGGTCCTGGAGGAACTGGTGCGCCTGGTAATGTCCAGTTGAGTTTCACTGTGTTCTCTGGGAGAACCTCACCTGAGAAGTCAACTATACCTGCGAAGTGTGAGCATGATGTGTATGTCCATGTGTAGTACATCCAATCACCCATACCTGATGCATAGAGAGGAGCAACTGCACCAACGTGCACTTCACCTTCTTCCATACCTTCAACGTCGAACTGATAGAATGGGTTGTATGTCTCACCGAGATACTCACCATCAAGCATCATCTTGTAGCTGATAGGAGCGCGATCGCTTCTGCTTGCACCTTCAATTGTAACATCGTCAATGAACAAGTAGTTCATGTCATCACTGTTCCAGTGACGGAATGCAACATATTTGGTACCTGCTGGGAGTTCGATGTTCTTCTCAATCCAAGCACTCATTTCGCGTGAGCTGCCCTGAGTCATTGAACTCTTAACACCATTGCCACCCTTTGAACCGGCTGTCTCTTCAAATACCAATGTGAAGTCGCTTGTGCTTGTGCCTGTTGATGAAGCATAAATACCATAGTGATCCGGGTATGCGGTATTTGTAGCAACATAGTACTGGATGCTTGTTGCACCTTCAACCATTGGAGAAATCATCCAGTTGTCTGGATACATTGATACGCTGTTCCATGACCATGAGCTTGCGCAGTTGGTGCCACTGTGAGCGTCACCGATGCCGTATGAAGCTGGTGTAGCATTCTGCCATGTGTCACCGTCGCCATCAGCGTCAACTGTTGTCCAGTTGGTGATAGCGCCATCTTCAAAGTCGTCTTCAAACAAGATTCCTGTTGGAGGTGTTGGAGGTGTTGGTGTAACACCACCTGTTGCGCCTTCCCACATTGCCCAACCTGTTGGTGATACGTAGAAGTTAGAAACTGGACCAACGAGTTCTACGAGGATGTATGCGAATTCTTCTTCGTCTTCGTCGATTGTCAAGATTTCATATACTGGGTTGTAACCTTCTGGATCGATTGCAAGAGCATATTCACCTTTACGAAGTTCGACTGTCATCATACCTGTTGCGTCGAATGTGTATGATTCTTCGAAGTCAACGCCTGTGAGGTTCATAACGATACCCTCAGGTGACTGACCATTGTTCAAAGCGATGTTGAAGTCAACTGTTGCCTCCATATCCTTGTCGATAACATTTGACCAGAGGATCTCTGAAATGCCGTCGCCTGTTGGACCTGGTGTTGGAGGAACTGGAGCACCACCTGCGTAGTTGATTGTAACATCGTCAATCCAGATCTCATACATGTCGTAGTTCACATCGTGGAATGCAATCCAGATCTCCTGGCCTGCGTATGCTGCCAAGCTGACCTCGTGTGAACGCCAGTTCTCATAACGGTTGTCTGAACGACGGTTGATTTCGCCACCTTTGCCTGTACCCTTAGCGTCACCGCTCCAAATCTGGACGAAGTCGCTGGCTGTTGGGTTAGCAGCTGTTGAAACACATACTGAGAAGCTCTCTGGATAGCTGTCGTTAGCATTGTCTGCCCAGAATGAAATTGATGAGTTAGCATCAACACTGTACTTCTGAGGTGATACGAGATATGCGTCTGTATCGAATGAACCAACATAGTCAACAAATGAGTAGCACATTGCGAAGCCTGTACCTGTGTGTGCAAGTTCTGAATAGTCATAACCACCGAGGTTGTTATCACTGTGGATCCATTCACCACCGTCTGTGTTGACGACGATGCCAGTCCAACCTTCTAAGCCACCTTCGAAGCCGAATGTTGCTGTCTCACGGCTTCTGCCTGTCAATGGTGAGTAGCCATCGTATGTGGCTGCGATACCCCACTGCCATTCACCGTATGATAATGTTGACCATTCAGCGTCTGTGTATTCAAATGTCTCAGCATCGATACCTTCTGCGATGAGTTCTGGTTCTGCAACTGATGCAGCGTCCATGTTGTTACGACGATAGAGGTTGTAGCTTACCATCTCGCGGTTGCCACGTGGAGCCATAACTTCTGAACCATCACCCAATGTGATATCGTCAACGTTCAAGATGAACATGTCTGTGCAGTTGAAGTGGCGGATAGCAACCCAGATCTCCTGGCCTGCGTATGCGCTGAGGTCAACATTGTATTCATACCATGAGCCTTGTCTTGTACCGCGGACAGCGCTGTATTCTTCAGCACCACGGTTGCCCTTGGCTGTCATTGTCCATTCCTGAATTGTTGTGAAGTCAGCTGCTGCTGTGTTGCTGCCTGTTGAAACTGCAACGCCAAAGTGCTCAGCTGCGTAGCTTGCATCCTGTGCGCATGCCCAGAAGTTGATAGCTGCACCGTCCTGTGCTGCGATCTTCATAGGTGATACGAGGTAGTTGTCTGGTGTCAAAGCCTGAGATGTCTGGTTAGCATATGAACCTGAGATAACATAAGCCTCTGATTCATTGTGACCTGTACCTGACAAGCTAACACCTGAGTTGTGGTAGATACCAGGATTTGCACTTGATACCCAACCGTTACCGTCACCGTCAGCGTCGAGTGATGTCCAGCTCATCATTGAGTTGTCATCGAAGTTGTATGTCATACCGCTTGGTGCCGGACCAGCCTGTTTGTACAATGTTACATTGTCAACATAGATGCAGTCGTCGTTGCTGTTGACTGATGAGTCTTTTGCATATTCGAACTTGTAGGTGTGTGTGCCTTCTGTAACTGCATATTCTTTGTATGCGTATGCAGCCTGGCCGCTCAAACCTGAACCCATCTCTGTTCCGTCAATGTAGAAGTGGAACTTGTCGTAGTTCTGTTCTGAAGAAACTCTTACCCAGAATCCCATCAAACCATCGTAAGGAACATCAACTGTCACCTCGATTGATGATGTGCCGCTAGCAACACCTTCGCAAGTTGACTTCATGCAGTATGTGCCTTCGTATGGGTTGGTTGTTGTGATAGCCCATGGATACTGTGCCGGTAATGTGAACTCCGCCTGTGAGAAGTCGCCTGTCTCAAAGTCAATCATAAGTTCTGCCGGATCCCATGACCATTCAACTAACACGTCGTCTGCTTCCTCTGTAGCTGTGATCTGACCGAGTGGATAGTAGAATTCGTGTGTGATGATGTCATCAACTTCTGTCAACTGGTTGTAGTTGATAAAGGCAACAACAGCTTCATTTTCATAACCTTCAGTAACGATACCGACAGTATACATACCAGCGAGGATTTCGCCTTCATACAAACCGGTCTCATCTGTTGTGAATTCAAACTCCTGAATGTTTTCGTATTCATCAACACCGATAGCCAAGATTGTTGCACCAGCGATTGGGTGCTCAACGTCTAAGTCATAAACATGACCGCTAACTGAACCGTTACCTGTCATGTAAACTGTGATAGGCTCTGAATAATCTGATTCGCCAGCGTCATAAACTGCTGTAACTGCGAACTGGTAACCAGTCATATTGTATTCAAGACCTTCAACTGGATATTCTGTTGCTGTGATGAGGTTCTCGTTAACTTTAACGATTCCATTGCCGTCTGACATATAGAGGTTGTAACCCTTGAGTGAACGGCCGTTAGCATCCCATGAGAACATTGCTGCATCGCCTGGATAGAGTTGATCGTCTTCAACAACAAAACCTTCAACTGGGTCGATAGGTGTTGTGAAAGCAATGATTTCACCGTAGGTTGTACCTGCAGCGTTACGCTCGTTAACCTGGAAGAAGTATGACTGGTTAGGCTCGAGGTCCGTGATGAATGCACCTGCTACGAGCTCGTCTGTCCAGTCAATCATAGCTGTTTGTGGAGGATACTGTGTACCAAGCAAAACCTGCATCTCTGTGGTGTAGTTGCCAAGATACCATTCTGCAAGGTATGGTGCAGTAACATTGGTCTCACCGTCAACTGGTGAATAAACGTATGCCTGCTCAGGAGCTGGCACAGCCTCTGTATTGATGTTAATAGTTGCACCTTCTGCAGCTGCTGCCACCATGTAGTATGTACCTGCTGGGACATACATGTCTTCAATCTGATATTCAGTAGCACGGTTGTTCTGTGCGATCTGAGCCTTTGGAGCGTTCATTACTGAACCTTCTGCCTCAGCGATTTCGCTTGCAACGCCGTTACCTTCCTTAATCTTCATGCCACCAAGATCCATTGTAACTTCGCGACCTGTAGGAAGCTCGAGCATATGGCAGTAAATCACAGGAGTGTAAGTTGTGTTGCTGCTCCACATTGGTGTTGTTGCGTTTGGATTGTATGTCCAAATCTTACCTTCAGCTGTGTTAGATGGATATCTTCCACAGTATCCTGCGTATGGGCTGTCTGAATAGAAGATAACCCAAATATCAGAATCACCGCTGATGTATACTGGTTCTTCGAGGTTGATATCAAAGAAATACAAAGCTGTTGGGTTCAAGATTTCACCATAGCCAATCATATCACCTTCGTCTGGTGTAGCACCGCCTTCGATGATAAAGCAGTAGTATGGATAAGCCTCACGTGCTGCTGCTTCAACTGTTGTGATTGTAAGACCTGCAAGTTCGTTAGCTGCGATAACATCGGTTGAAATCTTGTAGCCGAAGTAGAAACCACCACCTGCTGATGTGCCGTACCATGTGTTGCTGCCAGTGTAGCTATGGTAGAACCACAAGCTTGTTGGACCTGGAGCTACCTCTGGGCCATTGTAAACATAGTTATTGTCGGCCATTGGACCGTCTTCACCATTGAAGTCTGCTGTGTAAAGAGCTAAGTTACCACCTACAACACCTGCTGAGAGGAGGACATCATCATTGAATGTCAACTCATAAACAGCGTCGTTAGCATCTGTTTCAAATGGGAGCTCATAGTTCTTGTACATATCAACTGGGAACACTGTTGCATATGCGTCACCTGCTGTAAATGCTGGAACTTCAACTGCCTGCTCAAACACATCGCCTTCAGCTGGGTTGTAAGCTGTAGCTGTAATATTGAGCTGTTCAGCGTCTCTGTCGTTGCCACTGTAGAGGATGGTGATTGTGCTGTTCACCTCACCTTCATCTGCTGTGCCTGTTGACACTGCAACTTCGAGTGGGTTGTTTCCGCTAACAGTAGCTGGCAATTCAGCGTTGTATGTGAAGTAATTACCGCTGAAATCCAATGCGTTCACTGTGACAGCGCCAACGTTGCTCTTCATGTTGAACACGTATGGAGCCATCCAGGCGCCGTTCGGACGATAACCGAGGTCGAGCACTGCTGGAACTGTTGCGAATGTTGATGGTTCGCCACCACCGGTCATGATGCTGAGTCTGATAACGTTCTTCTTTGCAAGAAGAGAGCCATTCACACCTGGATTTGATGGGTCATAAACAGTACCGTCACGATAAGCATAGATTGCTTGGTTGCCAGCAGCATCCATTACGACACCGCCCAAGCCGCTGCTCCATGAACCTGTAACATCCTGGAAGCAAATCACCAGGTTGCCAGTGCCTGAGTACTCGAAAGGAGTGTTGAGAGGAATCGCAAACTCAATAGGAGCGTTATAAGCATTTTCAATTGTGAATGAAGCAACCATGTCATCTGCTGACATGCTCACCCAATCAGTAGTGCTTGCGAATTCTGTTGCCTCAACTTCCGTCATGTAAACATTAATGTTACGGGCGTATGAAGAGTTGTTCTTCAGCCACATAGTGAGTGTTTCGATTGTTCCGGCCACACCGATTTCGTCAGCAGTGTAAATCTGTTGTGAAATAGCATACTCATACAAAGTGTATCCTGGAATATATGAGCTTACATCCGTTGATGTAGGATCACCAATGGTCACTTCAACGATTTCACCAGGAGTTGGTGCTGGTGCTGGTTCTGTTGCTGTCACTGTGATATCGTCAACGAACATATAGAACTGGTCGTTTGATGTGCAAGCGATAGAAACATACTTTGTGCCGGCTGGAAAGTCATAGCTGTATTCTTGATATGCTCCAGCTCCGTACATAGTTGTGCAAGTCACTTCGCTATCCCATGTGAATTCGGTTGGTTCATTTGTGGTTGATGAATAACCGACCTTGAATGTTTCAGGATAGTTGCTACTATACCTTGCAGCATAGAAAGTGAGATTTACACCGTCGTTGTCATCCAACTCAGGTGAAATGAGGTACTGAGGATAATTTGCTGTGTAATAGAATCTGAAAGCATAATTACCAGTATTTCCCCCGTAACTGCTTGTTGGACCTGATGAGGAATGGCAATGGTTCATTGTCCAGTCGCCCAAGCCATCCTCGAAACCCTGTTCGATTACCTGGTCGTCGCGATTTTGCTGGACGTTAGCTCTCGTCACGCCTGTGAAAGCGAACAAGAACATCGTTAATAATAGAAAAACTTTTTTCATAATAAAAAATTTAGTTAATAATTATGTTAATTTCTCAATTTTTCATTTTAACTCCAATAAGGAGCGTCACTTTTTAGGGTGACGTTCCTTATTATATTAATAGGTGTTCAATTACTTGGTAACAGTAATGCGTTTGACACTTGTACCGTTCTCAGTAATGATGCTTACCATGTAAACACCTGACTCGAACTTAGCCATGTTGATGACCATCTCGTCAGCGTTAACATCCTGTTCGTAAATCATCTGACCCATTGCGTTGACAATGCTGATGTGTGTCATTGCTGTAGCGTTGATGTGGAGGTCACCGCTTGTTGGGTTAGGATAGATTGAAGTGATAACTTCGTTCTCTTCAACTGACAAGATCTGGTATGTAACCTCAGCTGGGCATGACATGCCATACTGTGCGTCAACGTAGAACACATAGTATGTATGCTCTTCATAGTCTTCAGCTGTAACAACTGCTGTGTTAGCTGTAACTGCACCAACGATGTTCTCGAGATCGTCAACAGCGATGTTGAATGCGTTAGGTGTGATTGAGCCTGTTGGAGTTACAGGAGTTGGGCCACCAGCCTCGATGAATGCGCGGATCATGAATGTGTAGTTTAAGTCGTAGGTAGCCATGTCTTCCCATGTTGCACCGTCGAGTGACACCCAGCGGCCGTTAGCGTCGCCTGTGTTAGCGCAGACTGCTGCAGGATATGTAGCACCGCTACCGTTATAGAACACAACCCAAACATTCTGTGCAGGATCGAGAGTTACAGGCTCTGCGAATGTGAATTCCACGAAGTCATTTGACTCTGTGAATGTAACATTGACTGTACCGAGAGCTGAGCCAGCTGGAGCTGTTGCACCACCCTGGTAGATAGATGCTGTACCTGTCATTGACATGTAGTCGTAAGCTGCAACCTTTGTGAGGCTTGTGCCGTCGTAGCTGCCAGCAGGAAGCATGATGCCCCACCAGAAGTTACCACCACCTGTACCGATAGCGTCTTCGTTAACACCATTGTCATAGTAGTACCAGTCACGTGTCATCTGGTTTTCAGCAGCGCCGAAGCTCTTACCAGCGTTCATTACGTTGTTGTTAGCAACGAAGTTATTTGTTCTGACGTCATTGCTCATGATGCCCATGTTAGGCTGATACATGCCCTTACCGCCAGTGATTGTGACATCAACACCGTCGTTTGAGCCGTACATCGAAACTGTGAATTCGTATGTGTGACCACCTTCGAATACATAGTCATCGTAGCGACCGCCAACATTACCGTTAGCTGCTGCAATCCAAATACGATCGCCTGGAGTTGGGTTGGTGATGCACCAATCGTATGTACCTGCAGGGATTGTGATTTCGACTGTACCGTCGAGAACCATGTTGCTTGTTGTGCAGTTACCGTCAGCGTTGGTTGGGATCTTGTGGCTGAACTGAGCGTATATACCCTCATTGCCTGAGCAGTTAGTGCTCAATGCTCCTGATGTAGGAATTGTTGTTCCATAGAGTGAGTGTGTGTTGTCGAGCAACATCTGGTAACCTGTACCGTCACCCCAAACGTTGTGAGCTGTCAACTTAACGACAACGTCGCCTGTTGGAGGTGTTGGAGGTGTTGGTGTGCCACCGTTCCATACGAGAACGACATCCATGCCTGTGCAAGCGTCTTCGTCAACGTGGAGGTCTTCGACCTGTGTTGCAACACCGGCGCAGCCGAGGTATGTGAAGTTCTTTGTAACGTAAGCACTCATACCTGTTGAGTAAACAACAGCTACGCCAACTGTGTACTGTTCGTTCTCGATAAGAACATCTTCATCAATCTGCATGAAGTTGTCTGTTGTCTCACCGTAGTAGATACCGTTCAATGTGACGAAGTATTTCTCAGCGATTCTGTCGACAGGGACAATTGGAGTCCACATTGCATAACCTGTCACAGAAACTGTGATTTCCTCAACTGGCTTGTAGATTTCTGTCAAGATAGCTGTGAGTTCTGTTTCGTCCCAGATGCTGACTTCTTCGTCAATCATGCTTGATGTGTAACCTGGGAGGTCAACTGTAACAACGTAGTTACCTTTGTGGAATTCGTCGAATACAACAACACCTGTCTCATCAAATTCACCTGCGAAAACGATGTCTTCAAATGTATTTGTCATGATGACTGTTGCGCCTGCTGGAGTACCGGCTGCGACCTGAGCGTTAACTGTAACGACTGTTTCCATATCCTTTGGAAGGATGTTTGACCATGTGATAGGTGTTACAGGGTTGTCGTTGCTGCCGCCACCGCCACCAGGAACGATGTCGATAGTGATGTTAGCACGGTTTGGAGAAACGTACGAGCTACCTCCATATGATACGAGGTTGCATGGATCTGGGTTTGCACTGTCGCTGTGGAAAGAAACAACCTTACCTGTAGCATTGGTGTAATAGAAGTATCTGGTTGAATAACCTGAGGTGTATTCGTGGATACCAATCATCAAGTTGCTGGTACCGTCATAGTAGAATGGGGTATTGAGTGTGATGGTTGTCCATGCAGCTGGCTCGAATGTAACGCTGCCGTCAAACACTTTGTCACCAGCTGTTACAGCAACATAATCGCTTGTTGAAGCAAATGTTTCCTTATCGGTATTCACCATGAAGATCTCGATATCATGTGTTGCAGCATCTGTGCTCTGCATGTTGAATGCGATACTGTTGATTGTACCGGCCATTCCGATTTCGTCAGCTGTGTAAATCTGCTCAACGTATGAGTAGCCCCAGAGTGAGTTGAATGGAGTTACGTATGTTGTTGAAGTACCGTCACCAATCACGATTTCGTCGCGGTTGCCACCCTTAGCCTCGATTGGAGTAGGATAGACAGCCTGAACGCCATACTGATAGAGACCTGGTTCCATGTTGTTCCATGTGAAGTCAGCATAGAGTGTGTCTGTCACTGTTTCTGAAAGAACGACTGAGTCAGCTGGAACGATTTCGTTCTCTTTCAAGATAGCTTTTCTGTAGAGAGCGTAGTTCTTAACGCTGCGGCCCTTACCTGCTGAGAGTTCGATATCGTCAACGCACATGATGTACTGGTCATAGCAGTTGAAGTGACGGATAGCAATGTACTTCTGACCTGCGTATGCGCTGAGGTCAACTGTGTAGTTGTACCATGTACCGAGTTTAGCGCCTTCGCCTTCGCGTGATTCGCGACCGCCGTTAGCACCCTTTTTGCCTGTCAATGTCCATTCCTGAACCATTGTCCAGTTAGCTGCGTCGTCTGACACTGCAACTCCGAAGTGATCTGCTGGATAGCTTGCGTCTGTTGCTGCTGCCCAGAATGACAATGTTGAACCGTTAGCGATCATCTGCTGACCCATAATGAGGTATTCGTCTGGGTTGAGTGCGCCTGCACCATTAATATATGAGCCGCTGCAGATAGCGTTTGTACCTGTTCTGTACCAGTCAAGTGTTAAGCTTGCATAGTATGTCCAAGTGCTTGGGATATTGCTTGTCATACACCATGTGTAACCGTCGTTGTTAGCGTCAACAACTGTCCAGCCTTCAGGCATGCCGCCTTCGAAGCCTTCTGTGAATGTTGAAGCGCTGCCGCCTGTACCGCCACCGCTGATAGCTGTATTGAGTGACCAGGTGACCTTTGACATTGTTTCGTCAATTTCTTCTGCGTAAACGCTCAAAACTGGTTTGTATTCTTCGTGGATGATGAAGTCAACTGTTTCTGTACCCTGGTATGCGAGTGTAACAGCTTCTGAGCTCACTGGTTCCATACCTTCGAGTGTAACTGTACCGACATAGTCACCGGCCTTTACATTATTAATAGTATAGACACCGTTATCATCTGTTGTACCTTCGAATGAAACTGCGTTGTTGAATTCGTCTCTACCGTCGAATGTCACTGTAGCGCCAGCAACTGGTTGGCCACCACCGACTTCTGTTACGAGTGATGTAACAGTACCTGTGAATGTACCATAACCTGAAACCTTAACAGTAACGATTGGTGTTGAGTGTCCTGATTCACCTTCGTCATAAACTGCTGTGACGTTGATGTCGTGGCCTTCCATGTTGTATGGGAGGTTCTCGAGTAAGAACTGTTTCTCTGTGAGGAGTTCATCGTTAGCTTTAACATCGCCGTAGTACACATTGTAGCCAATGAATGTACGGTTAGCTTCTGTACCTTTGCTTTCCTTGTTGAGGATGATCTGGTTCTTGAAGTTTCTCACTGTACCTGAGCCTGATGGAGCTGTTGCGCTGTAAGGAGCTGAATCCTGGTAAACGTTGATAGCCTGAGCTGTTGCATCAAATACGTAGTAAGAAATTGAAGATGTCCATGTACCTGTGTGGTCTGTCACAGCGAGGAGGAGGTTGCTGCCGTCGAACTCGAATGGTTCATTGAGCTGGACTGTAACCCATGTGTTAGCAACCATGTCAACATTGCCTTCGAAAACGAGGTTGTCAGCTTCCATAGCGACCCAGTCTGAACCGCTTGTGAAAGTTTCCTTATCTGTGTTAGCCATGTAAATCTTGAGGTTACGTGTGATGTTGCCAACAGGATAGAATGAAATGCTGTTGATGTAACCAGCCTCACCGATTTCTTCGCCTGTGTAGATCTGCTCTGACAATGAGTAGTTATAGAGGTTGTATGTTGGGAGGTAGCTGTTTGTGCTTGTACCTGAACCAATCTGTGTCTCTGGGAGGTCACCCATTGTGCCGGTGCTGTGTTTCCATTTAATTAATGTAGAACCGTCTGTGAAGATTTCCTCTTCTGAAGCTGTCACTGTGTTAGGAGCGGTCAAAGTTGATGTGAAACCGCAACGGAGTGTCTGAACCATACCGTTTGAGTTTCTTGCTTTAACCTGCCAGAAATACTGTGTGTTAGACTGCAAGTTATTGATTGTGTATGAACCGAAGTTGTCGTCAACGATTGTCCAATCCAAAACCACTGGCATGTTCACTGGTGATGTACCGAAGAGAACCTGATATTCTGATGCGTTCTCGCCACCTTCCCATGTGAGTGTCACAGGAGCTGCAATTTCTGTTGCGCCGTCAGCTGGATAGATAGCTGTCATATCTGTTGGAGCTGGCATCTGCTCGACTGTACCTTCAATGCTTGTGAAGTTGTCACCTGCAACGATCATGTAGTACTGACCTGCGAGGAGGATTTCATCCTGCATCTCACCGATTGCGTAAGCAACTGGTTCGACTGCCATTGTTGGGTGGAAATTCAAAACCTTGGTATAGATGCCAATGTATGAACCTGCGCCAGCGTTAACTGTGAACAAAGCGTCTTTTGCAAGATTGAATTGATAAACAGCGTCATTAGCTATCATACCCTGTGAACCAAAGTAGTTAGGGTGAATGTCAACTGGAGTGTGGTTGAATTCAGCGACACCTGCTGTGTATGAGAATGCGAGTTCCTTTGCTGTCTCAACGATATCAGCTTCACCTGCTGTGTAGAATGTTGCAGTTACAGGGATTGTTGTGATATCTCTGCTGTTTTCAACTGAGAACATTGTGAACTGCTCAACGTATTCACCGTCAGCAGCATTTGTGTTGATGTCGATAGTGAAAGCGAGAGTTTCATCTGTATCAAGAACTACATCGTTGATTTCCTCGCTCATTGAGAAAGCTTCGACACCAGCTGTGTTGCTGATGTTAGCTGTGATGCTCACAGGAGCGCCACCGTTTTCAATTCTCACTGCGTATGGTTCCATCCAACCGTTAGTTGGTCTTACACCAAGTTCGAATGGATTAGGAGTAATTACGATCTCTCCTGTTGGTGTTGGAGGGACTGGACCTGAACCTTCGATAGTAAGTCTAACAACGCTCTTGTTTGCAGTAACATAACCTGTCACACCTGGAGTGGTTGGATCATAAACTGTGCCGTCACGATAAGCATAGATAGCTTGATTGCCATTGCCTGTCATAACAACGCTAGCTGCGCCGCTGCTCCATGAACCTGTAACATCCTGGAAGCAAATAACCAGGTTACCTTCACCTGAATACTCGAAAGGAGTTGTGAGGGTAAATGTTGTAGCGACAGGTTCTGAAACACCATTGGCCAATGTGCCAGATGCAACCATGTCACCTGCTGTCATGCTCACCCAAGCGTTACCGTCAGCAAATGTGACTTCGCTCACTTCCTTCATGTAAATGTTGAGGTTACGAGCATTGCTTGATGTGTTCTTTAACCAAAGCGTAACATCGTTGATTGTGCCGCCCATTCCGATTTCGTCAGCAGTGTAGATCTGCTGTGTGAATGAGTAGTCATACAACGAATACGTTGGTAAGTAACTATTGGTTGTCGTTGATGTAGGATCACCAATTGTTACCTCATCTGCTCTTAAGAAGCTTGTGCTTCCGAACAAGAGCACCATCAAAAAGAGAATAAGTTTTTTACTCATAATTTGAATGATTTTGTTAATAAAATTTGTTAATTGTCTTCTATTTTTAAAGTTTGAACCTTATTTTTTCACACTTTTAACTCGCAAATATACGGACTTTTTTAATACGCGTGCGTGTTTTTTTCATTTTTTTATCAACATACCTGCAAATTTTTTATCCGACGTGGATATTTTCTTTCACAAGTTTCATGATTTTTTCCTCGTCATTGCCTAATTCTGCACGCAAATTCGCGTCATTGAAGTTTCTGAGGTACTTGATGAGGTAATCGATGATGTTATCTGAAAAAACACCCTTTGCGGTATAGATCTCGCGGTCTTTCTCGAGTTCATCGGCTGCTCTGACGCATGAATCAGGGAGCTGTTCGAGAGCTTCGGCGACGGCTTTGTTCTTGTCGTCGTGGATATTAACGCCCAAGCCGACGTATGTCTTCTCTGCAACTTTAAGAGCGTCAGGATGTTCCATGCCGTAGCGAGCTGCTGCGCACAATGCCGCCATAAGGAGGTACAAGTCTGCGCAACCGTCAGAAGCACGCCACTCGAATGTCTGCTTGTCGCTGAAGTCGCGGTTTGAAGCTTTCTCCATAGGGTTGGCATCGGCGAGCATGTCTTTTCCGTTGTTGATCCAGCCGAGCGGAACACGCACCAAAGCGCTGCGGTTCGAGAACGACCAGCACAAGGATGTTGGAGCTTCCTGATGAGGCACTAAACGCATGAATGACAATGGGTTAGGATTGCCGAATGCTGGCAATGATGTACCTGCCATCATATAGCCGGCGATAGCTTTCTTGGCATAGTCGGTGAGCTCACCGTTGCGTACCATCACGCTCTTGCCGTTCTTAGTGAATTTGCAGTGTACGTGCAGACCGCTTCCAGCCTTACCCACAGTGATCTTCGGGGCGAAGGTGATGGTGACTCCGTATTGGTATGCCAGCTGACGCATAATCCATTTAGCCACAACGAGTTGGTCGGCTGCGTCTTCGATATTTGTAGGCAAAAATTCTATCTCATTCTGTTCATAAATCTTGCCGTCTTTGGTGAAGTTACCCACCTCTGAGTGGCCGTATTTGATGAGGCCGCCAGCCTGGGCTATGAGGCGCATGGCTTCCACGCGGTAATCGGTGAATTTATTGAACGGAGCGCTCTCGTGATAACCTTTCTGGTCAGGCACTTCGTAGGTTTCCTCGTCGTCGGCGATGATATAATACTCAAGTTCGCCCATGGTCTCCATCTTGAGGCCTGTCGATTTCTGGAACACCTGATGTGCTTTATGAAGGATATGCTCTGGTGAGCTTTCAAACGGCTCTCCGTCGCGGTTATAGAACGAGCAGAGGATATCCACCGTAGGCACTTCTGTGAATGGGTTACGGAAGGCTGTCTTGAACTTCGGCATGACGTAAAGGTCAGATTTTCCTGCCTCGATAAACGGGAAGAGGCTTGAGCCGTCGACACGTTCTCCTGCCGAGAGGATGTTGTCGAGATGTTCGTAGCTGTGGATTACAAAATTGAGCGTTTTCAGACGTCCGTCCCATCCGCAGTAATGAAAATTGATAAACTCTACTTGATTTTCTTCGCAATAGCGGATGATGTCCAGCTTTGTAAACTCTTCTGCCGGTTTCTGGAGATAGCGCACCAGCAAATTTGGATTCATTTGAATTCTTGTGTCCATGATAAATGTTGAAAATTTTATGTCTTTTATATAAATTTTTTACACTATTGTTGGACTGGCAAAGATACAGCAAAAAACTATACAAAAAACAATTTTTTCAACAATTTATCAACAATCGAGATTCCTCACTGAGTATTCTTTTCAAAAAACCTCTCATTACGAGTAGTATCGCTTTGAGGTATCTCATAGAATTCCAATAACCTACGGGCTCCTTCGTATGCACTAATCTTCTTTTCTTCCACGTTTTTCTCAACGATTCCGAGCCATTCTTTTATTCTGTCGTTTTCGTAGAAGTTGGCTTTCAGCGTGCTTTCGATGGTGTCGAGCATCATCTGGACGTCCTGGCGGGCGCGTTTTTCTTCGAGATAGCCTGATTTTCTAATGTTTTCGACGTGTTCAAGCACCATATTCCACACTTCAGTAACGTTGAAATGTGTTGTTGCGGAGCATGTGGTGACTTTCACTTCCTGTCCAGATTCTGATGGCGGGAACAGATGTACTGCGTTGCGTATTTCGGCTGCTGCGCGGTTAGCTCGGTTCACGTTGTCGCCATCGGCTTTGTTGACGACAATGCCGTCGGCCATCTCCATGATGCCGCGTTTGATGCCCTGCAGTTCGTCGCCGGCGCCTCCGATGAGCAGCAAAAGGAAGTAATCGACCATTGAATAGACGGCTGTCTCGCTTTGTCCGACGCCCACTGTCTCCACAATGATTGTGTCGAAGCCGGCAGCCTCGCAGAGGATGATAGCCTCACGTGTTTTACGCGCCACACCTCCCAAAGTGCCAGCCGACGCTGACGGTCTGATGTACGCGTTAGGTTGCTGCGACAGTTCCTCCATGCGGGTTTTGTCGCCTAAAATTGAACCTTTTGAACGTTGTGAGCTCGGGTCGATGGCAAGTACGGCGATGCGTTTGTTCTGACGGCACAGCTCCATGCCAAGAGCCTCGATGAATGTGCTTTTTCCGGCACCTGGAACGCCAGTGATGCCGAGACGAAGCGCTTTTCCGCTGTATGGGATGCACTCCGCAATGATTTCCTGTGCAAGTTTCTGGTGGGTCGGCAGAGAACTCTCAACAAGGGTTATCGCCTTGCTCAAAATGGTGATATCGCCGGCAAGGATGCCGTCGACGTATTCTTTCAAAGGGAGGAGTTTCTGACGGCTAAGCATCAGACGCTCAAGCGCTTTAGGGTTAACCTGCACTGCAGGCTGGTCGGTGCCAGTCACCTGCAATGCAGATTCCCATTCGTGCTGTTGATTTTCAAAATGTTCATTTTCTACCATGTGGCAAAAATAAACATTTTTTAGTCACGAAATATTTTTTAGTCAAAATTAAATCCAATACCGATTGTCATCTGGTACATGTCGGCATAATTGCCTTTGGTGTCTTTGACTTTGAAGAATTCGTTGAGGTTGAATCTCGTGAATATTACGAAGTCGCCGGCAGACAATGAGAACAAGGCGTTCAAGCCGACAGGATTATAGTCGAGGCTGTTGGTGACGGTGTGTTTCGAGCCGCCGTATCTTGCGAACGAACGGACACCGAAGCGCCATTCAGCTTCAACACCGGCTGCAAGTGCCACAGGTGTATTGTTGATATCACACTGAACCTGCAACATGATTGGGAGACGCAAGCTCCAGTAACGCAAGAAACTGCGGTGTGCGTAGTTGTTGACAGGACCGTTGCCGTTTTCTGAAGAATAGGCGTTAAGTAACTGGAAATAAGCCTTTCCGTTGTCATCTTTTCTCAAAACGACGTCATGTGAGAAGTAATTATAGCTGTTGCTGATACCGAGACCCCATGACATTCCGAAGTGGTTTCCTTTTGTTGCGAAAATTGTGTGCTGGTTGTATGTACCCCACTCAAATGATGATGAACGGAGCGGCACGTTTGCTTCAGGTCCGAACGAAGAGCTGTTCAGGTTAAGGAATCCGTAATACCAATCCGGAAGAGTCTGATGAAGTTTGCTTGTGAAGATTTTCTCTACGACTGTCACTTTTTCATCATGGTCATTACCTTCTCTAATGATAATTGTTTTTTCTGATTTCTGAGCGAAAACACTCGCTGTTGCTAACAGCATAAAAGCTGCGAAAAGTGTAAATTTCTTCATATTTTTAACTTTTAATTATTACTCAACTCGTCATTTCGAGCGAAGTCGAGAAATCACCGCCTTTTGAATATTCTAAATCAATTATTTGTCGGAGATTTCTCCATTCCACTTCGTTTCAGTCGAAATGACGTTCGGTATGTGAACGCAAAAATACACATTTTGCTGCATACAAAACCAAAAAAAATTTAACTATTGAATTATTTTAACAATATTTAAATATTATAACATTATTCTTGATTGTAAAACTTCAACACTTCAACCCTGTAGAGGTATTCGTATTTCGCCTGGAGCATTTCACTTTCTGATTTGAAGAGGCGGTTTTTGCTCTCGTTGAGTTCGATAAGCGTGGTTTTTCCGGCGGCGAAGCTCTCGCTTGAGTAGCGGTAAGCCACTTCTGCCGACTGGAACGTCTCATCGGCGGCATTGTATTTCTGCTCAGCGGCTACAGCGCTATAGAACGCCTGCTGGATTTCCTTTTTCAGGTTTTTCTCTGTGTTCTGTATTGCAAGTTCTTGATTTTCAATAGACAATTTTGTTTGCTCAACACGATATTTCGTTTGCATGGCGTTGAAAATAGGGATATTGAGTCTTAGACCGAAGCTAGTTCTGCCGTTATTTTTTATCTGGTCAGAGAAAGGCTGGTTGTAGCTTTGCGAGAAGTAGTTGTAATAACCGTTTGAGTAGCCGGCAAAGAGGCTGAGCGACGGATACCAAGATGATTTTGAAGCCTTTACGTCCATGTAAGACTTCTCAAGACGCAGGTTTGCGGCCTCCATCTTCGGTTGATGTTTCACAGCGAATTCGTAGGTTGTTTCATGCGACGGAATCGATTGATTGTCAATAGATTGAAACTCTTCAGGCGACACCACGTCAAAATCGTTTACATCCTCGAGCTCGAGAGCCTGCACAATGTCTAAGATACTGAGCATCAAGTTGTTATTTGTCTGCACCAATGTCGATTTTGCCGTCGCAACCTGGGCAGCGCTCTCGTAAACATTGGATTCGGCCACTTTACCCAGCTCGAAAAGCTGTTGGGTCTTGCTGTGCTGTTCTTCCGTCAGGGCCAGCTGTTTCTCAGCGATCGCCTTGAGTTCCTTATTATAAACCACCTGCATATAATACGACATGATGAGCAGTTTCAGATCGTATTTTGCAGCCTCAAGATCTTTTTTTGCGGCATTCAGTTCAAGGTTGCTAGATTTCGTTTGGTGGTAGAGGCTCAATCCGTTGAAAAGCGGCATTCCCACTGATATTCCGAACGATGTTGACGAGGAGTTGTCAGACACGTATACGCCATTGGCAGAAGGCGACTGTCCGAATCCGAAGCTCTCGCTGGCATCCGCGCTGACAGTAGGCAACCAGGCGTTTTTCGCCATCTTGTACTGCAACTCGGCATTGTTTTGGTTCATGATGCTCTGAAGTATGGTGACATTATGCTCCATGGCATAATCCACGCACTCGTCGAGCGTCCAAACTTTCTGCGCGTGACTTGCAAACGACAGCGTTACTATTGAAATTATAAGAATCAATTTTTTCATATAGTATTTATTTTAATAATTCAATAATTGTTTTTTAGTATTTTTCTCACGCAGATCTCGCAGACTTCGCGGAATCTTTTTTTCGTCCTCTGCGGGATTGCTCGCGTCGCGAGCTGCAGATCTCGCAGACTGGACTGTGGAAGATTATTTCTGCGTTTTCTGCGATATCTGCGAGAGATTAATTATATATTTCATTTCCTCTGATTTTGTCTCCGGCGGTGAGTCCTTCTGTGATGACAATGTTAACGCCGTCGGAGAGACCTGTTGTCACTGGAGTTTTCACGTTATCTTTATAGACAAATGTGCTGTCGTTGCTGTAAACTATGCAGCTTTCTGGCACTGTGACGGCATCTACAGCCTGTTCGATGATGATTTCGCCGTTGGCGCTGTAACCTGCACGCAGATACACATCATCAGGGATTATGAGGCGCGCTTTCATCTGGAAGAACACTGCTCCGTTTTCGGAAGTGCCTTTAGGTGCTATATATTCCAAAACAGCATCGAATTTCTTGTCGTTCATGGCACCAATGGTGATTGACATCGGCATTCCCTCGCTGATGCGTCCCACCTCTGTCTCGTCCATCTTGCCTACGAAAATCATGTCGTGCATATCGGCGACGGTGGCAATTGTGGTGCCGTCGTTGAAGGTGTTGGAGTTGATTACGCTGTTTCCGACCTTCACCGGTATGTCGAGAATCATGCCGTCGATGGTTGATTTTATCGAGGTGTTGGTGTATTCCGAGGCGTTTTTCGAGATACCTTCCTTAACGATATTCAGTTGGTCGAGGGCGTTGTCATAGTTTTCTTTCGCCTGATCGTATTCCAGCTGCGATTTCTCGAATTCCTCGGCAGCGATTAAACCCTTGTCTTTCAATGCTTTCTGACGGTTGAACGATTTCTCCACATTGTCGAGATTCAGTTTTGCGAGCTTCACCTGCGACTCTGTTGCGGCGAGATTTGCCACATCAGGGATGATTTTCACCATTGCGATAACCTCGTCCTTTTTCACCATCTGACCGGCTTCTTTGTAGATTACACTGATAATTCCGGATACCTGAGGTTTTATTGAGACCTCGTCTCGTGGGTTTATCTGACCGGTGATCACGGTTTTTTTCTCCACAGTGCCGATGGTTGCCTCCACTGTTTCATATACCTTTTCCTGTGGCTGTGATTTCTTGAAGAGATACACGAAAGTCCACAACACTGCTGCGATTAACGCAATGAAAAACAAGATTTTAAATAGTTTTTTCATATTTTTTACTTTTAATTATTATTTTCTTCTTTAAACACAATTACATCATCATTTCGAGCTTGTCGAGAAATCACCGCCAAACAATTAATTCTGTACATTAAAATGCCGGTGATTCCTCCATTCCGCTTCGCTTCAGTCGGAATGACGACACGGTGTCATTCTTCCCTTATGGCATCAATTGCCTTGATTTGGATGGCTCGCATTGCAGGTAATACTCCCGCCAGCAATCCTGAAATCACTATAATTATTGTCGCTGCAATTGCCGCACCGAAACCAATCTGCGGGTCGAGGAACATCATATCATCCGACGGCATATTCCCAACAATTCCTGCCACTACCGCCATTATCGCCACACCCAGAACCAGGCCAACAATACCAGCCAAAATCGTCAGCAGCAGACTCTCTGCCACCACTTGACGGATTATCATTGCAGGTTTAGCACCAAGCGCACGCCGCACACCGATTTCACGCGTCCTCTCTTTGATTGTGACGAGCATGATGTTGCTCACGCCGACCACTCCCGAGAGCAGCGTGCCGATACCAACAATCCAAATCAAAATATTGATACCCAAAAACAGATAGTCGAACATGGTGAACAGCTCCTCGAAATCGAACGTCATGATGGCACCCTCATCGGTAGGAGCTATGTCGTGACGCTCACGAAGCAAGGCTTTAATATTTTCTTGTAAATCTTTGATATTCTGACCTCTAGCAGCCGTGAACACAAAGAAATCAAATTTATCGCCTTTGTTATAAGCTCTTTGCATGGTGGTCAGAGGAAGGATAACCGTCTCGTTGACCGAGCCGCTGATGTTCACGTTGGAGTTATACTGCTGCACCACGCCAACCACTTGATAATAAATGCCGTTTGCCTTGATCATCAAACCTAAAGGATTTTTGTCGGCGCCAATCACATCCTCATAAACTTTCTTACCGATAACGCAAACTTTTCTTGCCTCGGCTATGTCTGTCTGGTTGATATAACGACCTGACAAAATCTTGCATCTGTCGATATCATTATAATCAGGAAGCACACCTTTCATGCCGAAATTGCCGCCCTTAATGCCGAAAAACACGTTATTTTCGCCACTATATGCATATTCGCTTAATAATGGAGATACAAGTTCAACACCTTTAATTTTTTTCTTAATTGCCTGAATATCAGACATATCAACCTCCCAATTACGACCTTTCTGATAGCCTTTGTACGCCTCTGTGGTCGGAACTGGGATGACGAAAGCCGAGTTGGTTGCAAAACCCTCGATTTGGGTTTTCATGCCGTTTTGGAAGCCGTTGCCGCTAGACAGCAGAATGACAAGGATGAAGATACCCCAGAACACGCCGAATGCTGTCAACAAACTGCGGGTTTTGTTGCGGGCTATTGTCTGCCAAATTTCCGATATGCTGTCTATGTCAAACATTACCTATAATTCATTGCTTCAATTGGTTTAACCTTCACCGAATTCCACGCTGGTGCGAATCCGGCTGCCACACCGCTGATTATCAGCACCAATGTGGCTAAAACCACTATTTTTATATCCACTGTCGGGTTGACGAACACTGACATCTCTCCACCTCCAGTGGCCACTTCGCCTGCTGACATTACCATGTTGACGATTTCCATCACTCCCATACCCAAAAACATTCCGATATAGCCGAAAATAGTAGTTATCACTAATGATTCCATCACTATCGAGAGAAGTATTGAACGTGGTTTTGCGCCAAGTGCCTTACGGATTCCTATCTCGTTGGTACGTTCTTTCACAGTGATTCGCATGATATTGCTCACGCCGACCACGCCCGAAATCAGCATCGCGATGCCGATGACCCAGATAAAGATATTGATAGTGTTGAATATTTTCATTGTTTCCAACGAATTCACCATCTGACTGTCGATCCAGACTCCGCGTTTGTCTTCTGGAGAGAACTCATGTACGGCGGCGAGTCTTTTCTTCAGTTCTTTTTGGAAAGCCTCGTTTTCTTCTTTAGTATCCAAACCTTTTGTTGTGAAGGCAAGCTGATAATACTCTTTTACGTTGTATATTGCCATCAAAGTGGAATATGGCACATAACACTGACCGCGATCACCCCATGGGAAGCCTTTGCAGACACCCACCACAGTAAAGCTTAATCCGTTGATATACACTGTTTTACCCAACATGGTGGTCTCACCGTTGATACGCATAAGCTCATCGTTGGTGTTTTTGTCGACAACAACCACTTTCATCTTGTTTTTCATGTCGTTTTCATTGACGAAACGACCTTCTAACATCTTGATACCTTCTATATTTTTATATATCGGTTTCACTCCTTCCATCGACACCATTTTTGATTTTTCACCGAAGATAAGGGTGCCGCCTTGAGAGAGCACCGGCGACACCTCTTCGACTTGGTATAACGATTCAAGGAGTTGTATATCTTTGTTATTCAACATGATAAAGCGGTTGGCACCATGACCTTTGTAAGGCAGTTCCGTAGAGCTTGACCAGATGGTATATGTGTTTTGGATGCGGTCAGCGAAGTTGCTCGTGACACCGTTTTTCAGTCCGTTGCCGGCTGAGAGCAGGATTATAAGCATGAAGATACCCCACGAGATTGCGAATCCTGTGAGTATGGTTCTCAGTTTGTTACGTCTGAGCGCCATGAATATCTCCGACCAAAAATCCTTGTTAAACATTACTTTATCTCTTTTGTGAAATCCATTTTATCAGGGTCATTTTCCTCGATTGACTCTATGACACCATCTTTCAGATGCACGATTTTCCTTGTGAGGTTGGCGATTCCGCGTTCATGGGTCACTATCACCATGGTGATTCCTGTGGCGTTCACCTCGCGCAAAATCTGCATCACTTCCGCTGATGTCTTACTGTCCAAGGCGCCTGTTGGCTCGTCGGCGAGAATAATTTTCGGAGAAGTGACAAGTGCGCGGGCTATTGACACGCGCTGTTTCTGTCCGCCAGACAGTTCATTCGGATAATGCTCTGCCCAGTCTTTCAAGCCGAAACGCTCGAGGTATTCCATCGCCATCATGTTGCGTTTTTTACGGTTAACACCCTGATAAAACAGAGGCAGTGCCACATTTTCGAGCGCCGTTTTGAACGGGATGAGATTAAACGACTGGAAAATGAAGCCGATAAGTTTGTTTCGATACTCCGCAGCTTGATTCTCCGAAAGGTTTTTCACCAATTTCCCTGCAAGATAATAGTCACCATCGTCGTAATTGTCGAGGATACCCAATATATTTAATAAGGTGGACTTGCCCGAACCCGAAGCTCCCATGATCGACACCAGTTCGCCTTCCGCCACATCAAGGTTAATGCCTTTCAAAACATGCAACGGCTGCGCTCCAAAGTAAGTCTTGTTTATATTATTAAGTTTTATCATAGTGTACTACGTATCTAAGACACTGCAAAAATAGTAAAAATTTTTTACTTGGTACAAAATTTTTAAAAAAATTTTAAATTTTTGTAATTATCAGTAATTGCTTGAGATTCCTCGCTTCGCTCGGAATGACAAGTCGGGTATTAGTTTAAAAATGAGTTAAGAACTTCCTTCATTCTGTCCATTGGGACATTCTTCTTGACAATCAAGCCGTTGGCGTCAATCACCACATTTTGTGGGATATAGGCTATCGTATACAAAGCGCCGGCGGCGTTACCCCAGCCTTTGAGGTCGGAGACATGATTTTTCCATGAAAGATTATCGTCGGCGATAGCTTTTTTCCATGCTTCGGCGTTGGTGTCAAACGACACGCTGACTATATCCAAGCCTTTGTCTTTGTACTCGTTATACACAGCCACGAGACCCGGGTTCTCCTTACGGCAGTCAGGGCACCAAGAAGCCCAGAAGTCGAGGATGACGATTTTTGATTTGCCGATAACACTTGACAAAGTGAAATCCTCGCCGTTGACATCTTTCTGAGTAAAATCGATGAAAGGTTGACCTGGTTCTGTAATTTCCAGACCTTTGATATATTGGACGACAAGTATTTTGTAAGCACTTTTCAGTTCATTAGGCATCGCTTCGTGAAGATTTCTCAAGTCGTTGAGCGAGAACATCCATTTATACATGTATAAAACATAGGGACCAACGGGATTATCAATGTTTTGCTTCACAAAATCAAGAACATAGTAAAGTTGTTCCTGCTCGTCTTCAATACTATTTGCTTCACTTAAGAATTTGTTAAGTTTTTCTTGACTCTCTGAAGCTAAAACATTGATTCCGTTATATTTCTGATAGTCACCAGTAATTGTCACATCCTGATTGTCGGCAAAGAAGTTCAAAGGTCTTCTCCAACCTTTCATCATGATGCAATAAGCGTCGGTGTTTGCATCTTGTTTCAACTTAAAAGCAACTTTATTGTCTTTGGCGACAACAGAATCCAATATTTTCATTGTTTCGCCGTCATATCTCTGCAGATAAACTGTCTTTCCGTTTGAATTTTCAAGATTTACATTGATTTTGAATGAGTTGCATGATACCATCGTCATCATGACCAACATTGCCAAAACTAATTTTTTCATATTTTAATAGTTTGATTTATTTTTTACAGGTTTTAAAAGATATATCAATAAAATTATGATAACCAATGAGATAGGAACGCTCAACAGCACTTCCAGCAATACCACGCCAAGCAATTTGGCGCTGAAGGCTTCCAGCCAGAACAGGAATAAATTATGTATTACGAGCAACAAGAAGGAATAAAGCACAAACCACTGCAGTCCCATTTCGGAAATTGAAGGTTCGTTTTTATCCTGAATATCGCTTTTTCTGGTTGTGATGCTTATTATGAACGGTCTTGTGTAAGCCATAAACACTGATGCGGCAGCGTTGAGACCCGGTGTGCCGTTAAAGATATCAACAGCAAATCCTATCAAAAAACTATTGATCATCAGTTTCCAAACCGGTGTGTCAAAAGGCATCAAAAGGATAAAGATAACGTAGATACACGGATGTATGTAGTTTCCAAAACGCAAGTTGTCGAAAACCGCTATCTGGAGCAAAACCAGCACAATAAATCGTAATATATTGCGAATCAGCGTGTTATACATAATGAATCGATTTCCTTTCTATAATTGTTTTTCACTACATAAACAAACCGCAACGTGCTGAAATTTGTTGAAAACCTGAGTTTTGCCGTGTTGAACTGACTGTTTTCCGTGTCTTCGGCGTCTTCTATTGTTCCCACCATGACATCAGCGGGGAAAGAATTTGAGAATCCGCTTGTCACCAATGTGTCACCTTTATTAATAATAAGGTGTGAAGGAATGTCTTTCACCAAACCGAACCTATAATCCCTGCCATCCCAAACAACATTCGCAACATATTGATTGTCAGCGAATCTACAGCTTATAATCGAATACGAGTTTAGCATACTCATGACTGAGGCGTAATGTGTGCTGACATTCACAACCTTTCCCACCACGCCGTTGTCACAAATCACACCCATATCAGGTTCAAGTCCGTCGATTCGACCTTTGTCGATTATAATGTAGTTGTTTCTGTCGGAGGTATTATTGTTGATAACGTGAGCCGGGACATACGAAAACATCTCATCAACAATCACAGTATCGTTCTCATAATTCTCGTAACCCAGCCTACTCCGCAGCATGGCATTATGTTCGGCCAACAATTCATTTTCACTTTTCAGATTCAGATAGTCGTTCCAGTTGGAGGTTGTTTTATAAAATCCTCCAGTGATGCTGTTCGACACGTTTGCCATCTTTCTGTTATGATATGGAAGGTTATGCACGACCATGATGACGCACAGCACCTCCAGCAGAACAAAAAGTATGACTGCGTTGTATTTTTTTATGAAAATGAATAAGTTATACATTCACCGACTACTTTATCAGGAATGGGAAACCGTCGAAGTTTTTCAGTGCGATGCCTGTACCGCGAGCCACAGCGCGCAACGGGTCTTCAGCGACATGTATTGGCAGCTGGGTTCTATCGTGCAGACGTTTGTCGAGACCGCGCAGCAAAGCGCCGCCACCGGTGAGGTAGATACCAGTGCGGTAGATATCGGCTGAAAGCTCAGGAGGTGTTGTCTCGAGAGTATTCAACACAGCAGTCTCAATTTTCGACACGCTCTTATCGAGGCAATGTGCGATTTCCTTATAGTTGACTTTGATTTCCTTCGGGATACCTGTCAACATATCGCGTCCGTGAACGGCGTAATCCTCAGGTGGATTGTCGAGGTCCTGAATAGCCGCACCGACTTCGATTTTGATAAGCTCGGCTGTACGTTCACCAACGTTGAGGTTATGCTCTTTACGCATATATTCCACGATTTCGTCGGTGAAGTCGTCGCCTGCGATACGGATAGATTTGTTTGTCACGATTCCACCAAGGGCGATGACAGCGATTTCAGAAGTACCGCCTCCGATATCGACGATCATGTTACCCATTGGCTCAAGCACGTCGATACCGATACCGATAGCGGCAGCCATAGGCTCGTGAATCAGACGCACTTCTTTTGCGCCAGCCTGTTCTGCGCTGTCTTTAACAGCTCTCTCCTCCACTTCGGTGATACCTGAAGGGATGCAGATGACCATCTTCAACGCTGGTGGGAACAGTGAGCGGTGGAAGTTTATCATTTTTATCATTTCCCTCAACATGAATTCGGCGGCCTGGAAGTCGGCGATGACACCATCACGCAAAGGTCTGATAGTCTTAATGTTTTCGTGAGTTTTACCATGCATCATCATAGCGCGTTTACCCACAGCCATGATTTGTTGTGTGTCACGTTTGATAGCAACAATTGACGGCTCGTCGACCATCACTTTGTCGTTATACATGATGATGGTATTAGCTGTACCGAGGTCGATTGCAAGTTCTTTATCGAATAATGAAAACAATCCCATATTTTTAATGTTTAAAGTGTCTGAATCCAGTGAAAACCATGGCGATTCCGAGTTTGTTGCATGCGTCTATCGACTCTTGGTCGCGCACCGAGCCGCCAGGTTGAATGATTGATTTTATTCCAGCTTCGCTTGCTATCTCGACACAATCGGAGAACGGGAAGAAAGCGTCGGAAGCGAGGACAGCGCCGTTGAGGTTGAAGTTGAAACTCTTGGCTTTAGCGATAGCCTGACGCAGCGAGTCAACACGTGATGTCTGGCCGATGCCTGAAGCGTAAAGCTGTTTGTTCTTTGCCAATACTATAGCATTTGAGCGACTGTGTTTCACTATCTTATTAGCGAAAATCAAGTCGTCAACATCTTGATTATCAATAAGTTTATCCGTTACGGGTTTAAAATCTTCTTTTGTCTCGATGTGAAGGTCACGATCTTGTTCAAGAATGCCGTTAAGTGCTGATTTATAAACCTTTGTCGGGAATTTATTTGATTTCAGCTTAAGCACGATACGGTTTTTCTTCGAGAAGAGGATGTCGAGTACGCCCTCATCGTAGCTTGGAGCCACACAAACCTCGAAGAACATCTTGTTCATTTCTTCGGCCGTTTTCATGTCGATAGGGCGGTTGCTGACGAACACTCCGCCGAAAGCCGACACTGGGTCGCCAGCCAGAGCGGCATCGTAAGCCTCTGATATAGAAGGTCTTGAAGCTATTCCACAAGGGTTGTTATGTTTCAAGATAGCAAAAGTAGGCTCATCGAATTCACGGATGAGGTTAAGACCAGCATCGAGATCGAGGAGGTTGTTGTATGAGAGGTCTTTGCCATGAAGTTTCTCGAAAACATCGTCGAGGTTTCCGTTGAAAACCGCTTGCTGATGAGGGTTTTCGCCGTATCTCAAAGGAGTCGGTGTCTCGCCAGAGAACCAGTTGAATATTGCTGTATCGTAATGAGAGCTTGTTGCGAAAGCGTATTTTGCGAAGCGTTTTCTGTCTTCCAAAGTAGTGCAGCCGTCCTGTTTTTCGTACATCTCCATAAATTCCTGGTAATAATTTGAAGACGGTACGATGAGGCAGTCGTTGAAATTTTTGGCGCCTGCGCGGATGAGGGAAATGCCACCAATGTCAATTTTTTCTATGATTTCCGCTTCGTCGTTGGTGTTTCTCACTGTTTCCTCAAACGGATAGAGGTCAACGATAACGAGGTCGAGTGCCGGAATCTCATATTGACTCATCTCAGCGATATCCGATTTGTTGTCGAGACGACCGAGGATGCCGCCGAACACTTTCGGATGCAATGTTTTTACGCGTCCGCCAAGTATTGAAGGATAGCCCGTGAGCGACTCCACAGAACGCACTGAATCATCAAGTTTTTTAATGAAATCCAGCGTTCCGCCAGTAGCATAAATTTGGACGCCGTTCTTTTTCAGGAGAGCGACGATTTTATCGAGATCAGTTTTGTAAAATACTGATATTAAGGCACTTGTAATTTTTTTCGGTGACATTTTTTTGTTAAAGTTTTAAAGCGCAAATTTAATAAAAAAAATTATATTTTTTTCATTGTTTTTTCAAAAATTATTTCGTAATTTTGCAAGTTAAATTTTGTTTTTAAGTGGAAACGCGCTGGATTATAGCAGAAGATGCAGATAAACAATTAGTTAAAAGCTTGTCGGAGTCGCTGGGCATCGACGAGATTTTGGCTACATTGTTGGTTCAGCGTGGAATCACAAACTACGAAGAGGCTAAAGATTTCTTCAGACCATCGCTAGAGCATCTTCATGATCCGTTCTTGATGAAGGACATGGACAAGGCTGTCGACCGCCTTCAAAAAGCCATGAACGATGGTGAGAAAATCTTGATTTACGGTGATTACGATGTGGATGGAACCACAGCTGTTGCCTTGATTTACACGTATTTAAAGAATTTTGTCAACAAAAAGAAAATCGAGTTCTACATCCCTGACAGATATGAAGAGGGATACGGTATTTCGTATAAAGGCATAGATTATGCCGCCGACAACGGTTTCGGGTTGGTGATAGTGCTCGACTGCGGCATCAAGGCAGTTGAAAAGATCGAGTATGCAAACCAGCGCGGTGTCGATTTCATCATCTGCGACCACCATCGTCCGGATGAGGTGATACCGAACGCCGTCGCCGTTCTCGACTCAAAACGTCCCGACTGCGAGTATCCTTACAAAGAACTCTCTGGCTGTGGTGTCGGTTTCAAGCTTGTATCGGCATTGTCAATGCGCCTTGGAAGACCTATCGAAGAGGTTTACGAACTCCTTGATTACGTTGCTGTCAGTATCGCTGCCGACATTGTTCCAATCACTGGAGAAAACAGAGTTTTGGCATATTTCGGACTCAAACAACTGAACAAGAATCCTCGTCCGGGCATAGCGGCAGTGCTTAGACAGGCGGAACAGAAAAATGCACTCGAAAGAGAGTTGACAATCAGCGACTTGGTATTCCTCATCGGACCGCGCATCAATGCGGCAGGACGACTTGAGAAAGCCAGTGACTCTGTGAGACTTCTGCTTGCAACCAATAGTGAGCATGCAGAGAAATTGGCGGCAAGCATCAACGACCTGAATTCAAAACGTCGCGAATTTGACAACGCCATCACTGAAGAGGCGCTGCAGATGATAAATGCCGACGAGAAGCTCCGTAACGCCAAGAGTACGGTGATTTTCAACGAAAACTGGCATAAAGGCGTCATCGGAATTGTGGCGTCACGACTCACTGATTCATATTATCGTCCGACGATAGTGCTGACACGCTCAGGAAACCTGATCACAGGCTCGGCACGTTCAATAAAGAATTTCGACATATACGATGCTATCGACGACTGTTCGGATTTGCTCGAACATTTTGGCGGACATAAATATGCTGCAGGATTGTCGCTGAAACCTGAAAATCTGGAGAAATTCTCCGAAAGATTCGAGAAATATGTCTCCGAACATCTTGAAGAAGACGATTTGACACCTGAGCTTAACGTGGACATCCAGATGGACTTCACGAATATCACGCCGAAATTTGTCAGGATTTTGAAACAGTTTGCACCGTTCGGACCAGGTAACTTGTCGCCGGTGTTCCTCACAAAGAACGTTGTCGATGCTGGATTCTCACGCGCTGTGGGTAACCGTAAGCATTTGAAGCTCAGCGTGATGCAGCAAGGAAACACCGACTTTGTATTTTCAGGAATAGCTTTCCAGAAAGGCGATTTATACGAAAAGATTCACGAAAAAGAGCCGTTTACAATGTGTTATTACATAGAGGAAAACTTCTGGCAAGGAAAGACCACCCTCCAACTCAACGTTAAAGACATCAAATTCTAACTCCGACGTTTCTATCGGAAGAAAATCACTCTGATTATCAGTGCTACACCGCAGAGAGCGAGAACGACACCTGTTCCTTGGTTAAGGAGTTTCATGCGTTTTTCGGTAAAGAAACGTTTTAAGGAATACGCTCCGATGATTTTGAGGACATCTATTGAGAAAACCGCGGCGAAAGTGCCTATGAAAAACAACGCCACGAGATATTCATTACCATTGTAAATCTCTGAGCCAGATACCGTTGCGACAGATCCCATCCAGAAAACCCAAATAAACGGATTGAAAATGTTCATCACAAAACCTTTTGACAGGTAAACATACCAGCGCGGACCATCACGTTTGATATCAAGTTTCTCATCGATTTTATCCAATTGCTGGTCTATTTTCTCAAATTTTTTGTCTATCTCAGCAAGCTGGGCACTTTTTTTCTCCGACCGAGCCACAATTTTCTCTGGTTTGCTATAAAAAGTAAATATACCGAACCCTATGATTATCAATCCCGCTGTGATTCCGGCAAGCATCATGTTGCCTTTGTTATCAATGGTGAGCTGTATCGAAGTCATCATCATCAGCACGACGACCAAAATGTCGCTAAGCAACACGCCTGAGTCGAACAACAATGCCTTTTTGAATCCTTTGCTTATACTGGTTTGTATCAGCAAAAAGAAGGCCGGCCCAAATCCGAAGATTGTTGCCAAAGTCAAACCCATCAATGCGCCGTGAAAGAAAACCATATTTATACTTTTCTAAAGGTACAAAAGTACAAATATTTTTTAATATCCACTCAACATTTATTCTTATTTATTTACACGCAATCACAGCCGCTTTTTTGTATCTTTTTACAACTCCTTGATTATCAAACAATTCCACAAACACAATATAGATACCTGCTGGAAGAATATTGCCATTATCGTCGAGACCGCTCCATACAAAACGGCTTTTTGAAGCAACATTTTGACAATTTACCAAGTCTTTGACCAGTCTTCCTTGAGAATCAAACACTTGGATTTTTGCTGTAAATCCGTTTTCATACATTGAGAGATTTATTGTTGTGACATCATCGAAACCATCGCCATCAGGTGAAAACACCTGTGGAAACACATCTATTTCCGTGTCATCAGCTTCATTTTCAATAAAAACCGAGTTTTGATAGCCTGGAGATCCATACGATGGAGCTGCCGCCGAGTGCCAGTTGCCGGGATCTTTTGAATCGATATACGGACTAACCCTTTCCAAAGCGACACCTTTTGTTTCCGTCAACAAAGGATAATGCATGTCTTCGGAATAATCCATGCAATCGATGATTGTGCCATCGTATGACAAGACGACAGACGCACCGCTGTTAGGATACGACGGAAAACTTTTCATTGTGAGAAAATTATCATAAGAACACTCGTATTGCAAAGCGATATCATCAGGTGTTGTTGTGAGCAGAATGTATTTTTGAGGCAACAGTTGACGATGTTCCGAACATATTTCCTTGAGTGTTGTATCAGGAGGATTGGGGAATGAAGTCTTTATGACACCAAGTTTCAACTGACTGATATCCAATGCTTTATCAGATTTATTAAAAATCTCAACATAATCTGCGGCGGGGCTGATGGGGTCAAAAAGTATTTCATTTATGACCACATCGCCACAAGCCGCATCGTCGGGTATGCCGAAAGCGCAACCACAACCGCCCAAGACTGGCACACCAGAACAATTTTTCGAACCAAAAACCAAAATTTTATAGAAACTTTTAGCACAAAATTCCTGCTGATAGAACAAGGTTGCGCTTCTTTTATCTTGGGACGGGACGACGTTATATGGATGAGAATTGAATTCTACTATGGTGTAATTAGCAGTATCAGCCAAAGAATTGATATCCATTTTTTGGTTAAAAACAACTTCTATACTGTTGGGAGACAATACATTAACATAATCTATGTCTGGAATGATAACTGTTTCACCAAGCACCGAATTGACGGCACCAGGTGTACCTCCGTTTTTATTACAGCTGGCACGCCAGTTTTCCATGCCTAAACATGGTGAGTATGGGTCTATCTGTTCCAACGACCAACCTCCATCGGATTTGCTAGTATCGCGATACCAAAAAATGTTGAAAACCAAATCAAATACCAAGATATTATGAAACTGAAATAATGAAACTGTTGACCCTGAGTTTGGTATTGAAAAAGACGTAAAACCCACACATTCACCATATTCCGATAAAAAAGGAATCGCTTCCTCTTTACATAAAATTATGAAATCTTTAGCTTTTATATCTATATCCTGTGTAATTGTTTTCTCACTCGAACCAATAACAAGCACCCAATCTTTCAGATTTATGGCATGGTCAGTAGTATTGAACAACTCTATATATTCGTATGACGGCAAACCGACACTAGGCTCAGGATCGGCAAAGATTTCATTAATCACAACATCATTTTCATGAATATCGTAATGAATGAAGCTAAACTGAATGTTTTCAGTAATATTACACGACAAATCCTGTACCTTGCCGACTGTCAATGTATAGTTGACACCTTCTTCTATTTTATTAGAAAACGAAAGTATCAGAGACGTATGATCGTTGCCGTTATATTCGACGTACATTGGCGTACCTACTTGATTATCAACATGATAGTTATCAGGCTCAAAAGCATATTCAGTATCAATATTTTCACTGAACTCAAGCTGCAACTTATTATAATTCAATACTATAACATCTTCCATACAAGGAGGTTCGGTATCGATGACAAGAGGTCCGGCATAAACATCGTCGAGGTATACTTTCTTTGAATTACTGGCACTGTAGGTGACTTTTATTCCAAACCTTCCTATGGGCTCATAAGTGTCGTCAACACCTTGAGCTTCAAGAACATAATTTTCGGTTCCATATTTATCGACATAAACTTTCCATGTTCCGTTAGCATCTCGGGTAACTTTGAAGAAGGAGGAGAACGATGCCGCAATAAACGTATCGGTGCCACGACACACGCTAATAGTATTACTGCCATCAACACGTTGTAAATCAACGACATCATCGCTCCCCGCTTCCCCAAACCTAACAAAATAATTATCACAAAGGTACACATCGCTAAAATTCTTTGTCGACGGCGCAAAACCCTCTTTCAGCCAAAAACGCCATTCAAATTCACCGTTTTCGACCCCTGCTGACACATTCCCGTTACAATATAACGCAGCTTCACCGGCGGCATCAGCATTAAGTTGCAGCTGATTGTTGCCATTCACCATAAACAAGCCGACAGACCCCTCCCATTCCGGATTAGCAGTAAAATCACCATCCGAAAAGTCGTCGATAACTTGTGCGGACCCCGAAAGCGGCATTATTAATATAAGGTATGCCAACAACTTAAAGATTTTTGCATCCATAACTGAAAATGTTAGCGTTTTTTTATGTACTTTTGCGCAAAAGTATAACATATTTTTTTACTGCGATTCGTTCGAAATGTGTTTTAACTCATTATGCGCAAAAACGAATCAATTGTTAAAAAATATTAAGAAATACTGGTACTTTTGTTAAAATATTTTAACATTTGAAAGGAGAAAATTATGAAAATTGCGGTTATCGGAGCAACTGGCCTTGTCGGGCAGAAGATGCTACAGGTTTTGGCGGAGAGAAATCTGCCTATTGATGAGCTGATTGTAGCGGCATCAGAGCGTTCGATAGGAAAAAAGACACTGTTTAAAGGCAAAGAATATACTTTGATTTCTGTTGAAGACGCAATAGAAAAACGTCCTGACATCGCGATTTTCTCAGCAGGCGCTGATGCTTCGTTAAAATATGCACCACTTTTCGCTGAAAAAGGCACCTATGTGGTTGACAACAGCTCGGCATGGCGTAAAAAGGCAGGTATTCCGTTGGTTGTTCCTGAAATCAACGCTGACGACATAACCGTTGATACTCATATCATTGCGAATCCAAACTGCTCAACAATAGGCTTGGTGATGGCGCTGGCACCGATGCACCGTCGTTATGGCATCAAACGCATTGTGGTTTCGACATATCAGTCGGTGAGCGGCAGCGGTATCAAAGGATTGAACCAGTTGCACTGTGAACAGCGTGGCGAAAAAGCTGAAAATCCAGCATATCCGCATCAGATTCACGAGAACATCATTCCTCATGGAGGCAATTTCCTGGAAGATGGAAACACCACAGAAGAAGAAAAATTGATATTCGAAACAAACAAGATTTTGCATTCAAATATCGCTGTGTCGGCAACGGTGGCAAGAGTTCCGGCTTATGGTGGACATTCAGAATCTGTTAATGTTGAGTTTTCACAACCTTATGATGTTCAAGAGATTAGAAATATTTTGGAGAACACGCCTGGAGTTATTGTAGCAGACGATCCGAGTAATAATGTATATCCGACACCTTTGATGGCATACGACCATGATGAAGTATTCGTTGGAAGAATGAGGAGAGACAACAGCATCGCAAACGGTTTCAATTTCTGGGTTGTTAGCGACAATATCAGAAAAGGTGCAGCGACGAATGCTGTTGAAATTGCTCAATACATTATTTCAAAGTTTAAAGTTTGAAGTTTGAAGTTTGGAGTTTGAAGTTGATTTTCGACTAAAAGTTATATGTTTGTGACGAAATTTGATTATTTGTGACGAAATAAAGAAAAATTCGACTTTTTGATACTTTTTGATGAAGATATATTACGACATAGAAGATTTTAAGAAGGTACCGAATGCGGTTGTCACCATCGGGACGTTCGACGGGGTGCATCGTGGACATCAGGAGATACTGAGAAACATGGTGAGCCGCGCGAAAGCAATCGGTGGCGAGAGCGTCGTGGTGACATTTTATCCGCATCCGCGACAGGTGTTGAGCCATGACTCGGGCATACGTTTTATCTCAACACAAGAGGAAAAGATCGCCCATCTTGAAGCGTTAGGCATTGATAATCTTATCATTATAAAATTCACAAAAGAGTTTGCGGCGATATCTTCCGAGGCTTTCATCAAGGATTACATCGTAAAAAACATCAAGCCGGCGGTGCTTATAATCGGCTATGATCATCATTTCGGCAAAGGCAGAACCGGCGATTTCAGCATGCTTTATGAACTTGGCAACCAATTTGGTTTTAAAGTTGAGAAGATTCAGGAGCAAGACATTGATAATGTGGCTGTTAGTTCAACTAAGATTCGTAATTTTTTGGCAAATGGTGACATCAGACACGCCAATATGCTTCTCGGATACGAGTTTTCATATTCTGGCAAAGTCGTTCACGGTCAACAAGTTGGACAAAAAATTGGATATCCGACAGCGAATCTCGAGGTTGCGGAAGAGTTCCAACTCATTGAAAAGCCCGGTGTTTATGCCACTTTCGTTGATTTCGACGGTCACTCCTACCCAGCCATGACATATATCGGCAAGCGTCCGACGATGCAGGATAACAGACCTCAAAGTATTGAAAGTCATATTATTAGATTTGACAAAGACATTTACGGCAAGGAAATAAAACTGAGATTTGTGGATTTTGTGAGAGAAGACATAAAATTTGAAAATACTGAATCATTAAAACAGCAAATTGACAAGGATAAATTAAATATTATAAACATTTTAAATCAAATAGTATGAAAAAATTATTAACATTATTAGCAATTATCTGCCTTCTCGGAATGACGAAGGCGAGTGCATGCACCAACTTCCTGGTAACCAGGGGAGCATCAGTCGACGGCTCAACTATGATTTCGTATGCCGCTGATTCTCATGTACTTTACGGCGAGTTGTATCATTATCCGGCAGCCGACTATCCAGAGGGCGCCATGCGTGACCTTTACGACTGGGACAGCGGACGTTATCTCGGACAGATTCCGGAAGTGCGCCACACCTACAACGTGGTCGGAAACATGAACGAGTGGCAGCTTGCCATCGGAGAGACGACATACGGCGGTTTGGAATGCCTTTGGGAAGGCGAAGGTCTGATGGACTACGGCACCTTGATTTACATTTCTTTGCAGCGTTGCAAGACAGCTCGCGAAGCCATCCGTAACATCGCTGAACTCACAGCAAAATACGGCTATATCAGCGAAGGCGAGTCATTCTCTATCGCCGACACCGAAGAGGTTTGGATCATGGAAGTGATTGGCAAGGGCAAGTTCGAGAAAGGCATGGTGTGGGTGGCACGCCGCATACCTGACGGATATGTCTGCGGTCACGCCAACCAGGCTCGCATCACCACTTTCCCGCTCGCAAAGAAAAACAAGACTTCTGTCACTTCGAAAGATTTCAAAAAGTTCATGAAAGACATGAGCATCGACTGCATCTATTCGGAAGATGTGATTTCATTCGCAAAGAAGAATAAACTCTATGTCGGAAAAGACGAAGACTTCTCATTCTCAGACGTTTACGCTCCTGTTGACTTCAGTGGCGCCCGTGGCTGCGACATGCGTGTGTGGGCCATGTTCAATAAGGTGACCGACGGCATGGACGCTTATTTCGACTATGCCACAGGCCGCGACATCAAACGCGCAAAACCTTATGTGAAAGGTGAGCCACAGACCATAGAGAATTTCCCGAGCAACAGAATGCCTCTCTGGGTGAAGCCTAACAAAAAAGTGTCGGTTCTCGACATGATGAGCTTCATGCGTGACCACCTCGAGGGCACAGAACTCGACATGGCAAACGACCTCGGCGCTGGTCCGTTCCACTGCCCATATCGTTGGCGTCCAATGGGTTTTGAAGTCGACGGAGTTGAATACATGCATGAGAGAACAACTGCAACACAGCAGACAGGTTTCTCATTCGTTTCACAGAGCAACGCCAACAGAATCGCCAACCTCGGCGGTATCATCTGGTGGGGTGTCGACGATGCAGCAAGCACTGTTTACTGCCCAATGTTCACTTGCATGACAGAGATTCCGCTCTGCTATCGCGTGGGTAACGGCTCGATGATGGAATGGTCAGAGACAGCAGGATTCTGGATTTTCAACCAGGTTACAAACTGGGCTTACACAAAATATGACTACATCCATCCTGAAATCGAGGCAAAACAAGCAGAATACGAGCAAGGTTGGGTGAAAAACGCACCAGAGGTTTATGCCAAGGCTGCTGAAATATATGCCAACAACCCGACAGAAGCAGTGAAATGCCTCACAAAGTATTCAAACACAGAAGCCACCAAGCTTTGCGCAGATTGGAAGATGTTCTACCAGTATCTCTTTGTAAAATACATGGACGGAAACATCAAGACAGCCCGCGAAGTTCCTGAGGGTTACAAATACTACGCACCGAAAGTGGAACAGCCAAAATACAGCGACGAGTTCTACAAGGCGATAATTGATGAGACTGGAGATAAACTGAAGGTTTATTAGCCATTAGCCACTAGCCATTAGCTATTAGCTTAAGCATAGAAAAGTTAACAATTGACGGTTGTTCATTTGATTGACGGCTGTCGATTGTTAACTTTTTTTATTATTTTTGCAATGTGAAAAGATGTTGGGGCATAATGTCTTTGTTATTGACTCTGGTTGTTTCTTGCAACAAACCGGAGCCGGAGCCTGTTGTCGAGCCGTTGCCGTTTGCCATTTCCGACACACTTTTGCGCATCGACAGTCTGATGCAGCACGACGCCGACTCAGCATTATTACTTTTATTGGGCATGGACAAGGCATGCCTTGTCCCGACGGGATATGACGATTCAGTATCCAGTACCGCCAACGCATGCGTTGGCGCTCTGCTCCTTTCCGAAGCCCTTTACAAAACCTATAATCCGCAATTAAACCGATATTGTTGTGAGACGTGCCATGGCGCGTCTCTACAGGACGCGATGCATTATTTCGACAGCCTCGCCTTTCGATATCCCGATAACGATGACATCACTATGCTTTCTGCCCGCTCCCACTACATGAACGGCGTGGGATATTATGAAAGCGACAGCGTTGTAGAAGCCTGCAAGGAATATCTTAAGACATTGGAGATAATGGAAGACCATTTCGATGTAGAAAAACTAACAGGATATAAGGCTAAATTCATGGCGTTGACGTATGGCAGGCTTGGCGATTTGTTTTCCGACCAATTTATGGTGGCGCCTGCAATTGATTGCGGAAAAAAATCATTGTTTTACTGCCGAATTGAACCAACATCAAAGTATGGTTTAGCGAACTGCTTATTTATGATAGGAAAGCAGTTCCATGAAATTGGCGACAAAGACAGTGCCTCATATTATTACAAACAAGCCCTACAGTCATTGCCTGATAACGACAACTCTCATTACAGAGGCATAATCTCAACAATGAAACTGCTCGATTATCAAATGGGAGAAAATCCGGAAATTGCATTAGACAGTTTAAGAACAATGTCGGCAAAAACCGATAATTATGATGAAAAGGTCACGCGATACCTTACTATCGGATACATTTTTTACGAAGAAAAACGATATGACTCGGCTCTGATTTATCTCGAAAAAGTTTATAACGACAATGACGATTTTTTGTCGAAAATGCAAGCAGCCGATTATTTGCGCGAAATATATCTAAACCAAGGTGACACAATAAAATCAAACCACTTTTCTAAGTTTTTGGCCAACAATACAATGAAAGAATATAGTATTAAAGCCAAAACATCCAATGCCAATGAATTGTATCAGCAACACATAAAAAACATCGCAAACAAAAAATTCATACAAGAGAAAAGTGCTACGCGAAAGAGAACCGTCATTATTATCTTACCAATTTCAGTTTTATTGATAGTAATAGTGTTTTTGATCACACGCAAATGGGGTAAAAAACATGTTGCACGACATAAGGAAGCTTTAGAAAGGACAGAGAAGTCGCTTTCTGAAATCAAGATGAAAATCGAGGTTAAACAGTTTATCGACGAGCCAATATGCCATTCGATCTTGGATATAGTAAAAGAGCATCAATTCAAATCAAAAATCAATTATTTAAACTATAAATCTTTTGCATTGGGTAGCGAGCGACTTATGGAGCTTCGGTCAGCAGTAGATCTTCATTTTGACAACTTCACAACAAGACTCAAAGCCAAATATCCAGACCTTACCAACGACGACATCGATTATTGTTGTCTGTACCTCCTTGGGTTGAAAGACGCTGACGTATCCGCACTCATGCAGAAAGAATATTCCACTATCCGTTATCGCAGGAGTAAGATAAAAAATATACTCAAAACAGATATAAGCATAACCGAAGCTCTTTACAACTCAACTAATTTGCAAATTTAACAAATTGATTTACAAATTATTAAGCAGTTTCCCTCCATTTCCCTCCATATTATTCTTGTTTGGTTTTTGTTGAACATATAATTTTGTTGTTGACTTAACAATCAATAACTATGATTAACAAAATTAGAAGCATTGTATTGCTGCTTGGAATTATCATATCGGCAGCATCAGGTTTTTCAAACAATTCGCTAACCACAAGAAAGGATGGAACTGGAACAATTGTTATTAATAAAAGTAACAATAATGGTTTTGACCGAAGCAGTTCTATTATCGCCACCATCAACGGGCACGTCCTGTCGGTTGTTTTCACGGAGAATCTCGGTCAGGTTGCCATTGCCGTGACGTATGCCGACGGTGGCACTGTCGACACTTCAACAATTCAAACCCCGTCAGGTGTAAACATTTACATTGCCGGAACCGGAAGTTTTGTGGTGAGGTTCACCCTGCGTGATGGTGATGAATATTGGGGAGAGTTTGAGATAACGGAGTAATAACATAAACGATACACATAACATATGAAAAAAATCCATGTCTTTTTGACGGCAATGCTGTTGTCAACAGCGTTTTCACAACATATTTATGCTCAAAACAACAAACTGGTTTCTTTCACATATGATAATAACGGCAATAGGACTTCGCTAAGCGTCATTGTCATGAGAGCTGATGAAAACGACCTTACAGACGGCGGCACCAACGACAATCTTGAAACAATATACGATGCTTCTGGCTTTGGTTCAGATACAATAAGTGGTATTAATGTTTCAATATTCCCTAATCCGACAAGCGATTACCTTATATTGACCACAGACTCTTATGAGCAGGTTTATGTGGCTTTGCTATCTACAAATGGGAACACCATATATGAAAGGACACTTTCTTCCTGTCAGACAGAGTTTGATCTTTCCGATTTAACACAAGGAATGTATTTCCTGACAATTACTTGTAACAGTGAAAGACACGTATGGAAAATTGTCAAAATGTAAAATTTTTTATGAAATTTTTATGAAAAAACTAGTACTTTTTTTATTATTTTTGCCTTTGGTATTTCATGGAGAGAACAATATCTCTATAGTCGGATCAATCGGTGGAACAGTTAATACCAGCACGTTCGGCGGTGCGATATATTCTATTCCTTTGGAAATACCAAAAGGAGTGTGCAACATGCAGCCTGAAATAGGAATAATATACAACAGCCAAGGCGGCAACGGTTTGCTGGGATACGGATGGAATATCAGCGGTGTTTCCACAATAACCAGAACCGGTTCCACGTTATTCCACAATGGAAAGATGACAGGTGCCGACTTCAGTGGTGATGACCAGTTCCTGCTTGATGGACAACGTCTTATACTTGTAGGAAGTAGCGGTAACAATTACGAGTATAAAACCGAAAATGACGAGTTTTCAAAAATAGTGTTTCAAAAGGAAAACGGATATTTTTCAAAATGCGAGGTTAGATTGGAAAACGGTAATATCATACAATATGGATATACAAGCAATTCCAAGTTGATGGCAAGCGACGGCAACAACGTCATCAAATGGATGGTAAGCAGTATTTCCGACAGAAACGGCAACACCATCTCGTACTTATATGAAACTTCCGGTGCAAACAGCGACATTTATATCAAACAGATATCATACACTTCGAACACTACAGCTGGTCTGAATCCTCAGTTTGTAATATCTTTCACATATTCCACAAGATTTGATGACTACCATTATTATATAGCAGGAAACAAAATGCTTTGCAACAGGATTCTCACAAATATCGACATTCTAAACGGCAGCAATATTATAGAGTCATATGGGTTCACTTATGACAGTAACACTAACAGGATGTACAGCCTTTTGGAAGAAATATCGTTTTCAAAAGGTACTGATGCGCTTAACCCAACTGTTATTGAATGGAACACTCTTGACAGCGATGTGAACAACAATACACTATCCTCACATGTAATCAATTCGTCTGTACTGGAAGAAGTTACATTCGTCGGCGATTTTAATGGTGACGGTTATTCCGACTTATTGACTGTTCCATACAAGCCCCTTTACGGATACTCTGGGTATGTTACTGCCAAAGTGTTTTTAAATAACAGATACGGCGGTTTTAACTCGTCACCTAATTACACTTTATCACTTTCACAGTATCTGGAATGGATTCATGTGTTTGATATCAATGGAGATGGTCGAGATGACATTGTTGCTCAGACAAAATCGTTAAACCCAAACCCGGGTGTTGAGGAGTATTGTACTGGTTTTACGGTATATGAGTCATTGTTTTCAGGAGGATTCACTAACGCATACAGTACAAGTACAGAAGGAAGATACTATGTCAAATCCGGTGATTTTATTGGTGAGGGCAGAACCGGTCTGATTCTTATAAAGCTTGATATCTCCGATGATAACGACCGTGACTATATTATTTATGGCTATCCAGCCCTTTTGCATTATGACAATGGTTATTCGCTTGACAGTTTCAACGATATAATAATAGATGTCGGTCTTATAGTCTCCGATGATTTTGACGGCGATGGATTAAGCGAAGTTTTAATTTTTGACTCTGAATACTACACGAGCCTTTCATTTTACAAACAAAACAGGGCTTATAGGGTGACCACGACAACCGAAAGGTTTCAGAATCATGAACGAGCGTCGTATTATACTGGAGACTTTAATAATGACGGCAAAGCCGATTTGTTTTTCGATGACATCAATGACGATAAATGTGTCGCACTATCCACCGGCACAGGTTTTTCTGATTGGATAAGAATAAGCAACACCACCCTTGACAACGCCACATTACCGAATATGGTCATATACCGTTGTTCACTTAACTATGTCTCGTCTGACACTTCCTATGGTGTCAGCTTATCAGACATTGACGGTGACGGCAAGACCGACATCATCTTCTATAACGGCAACAACAGACCCATCTTCTACAAAGATTTCAAAATCACCGATGAAACGACACATACCGGTAATTTCAGAATTGAATACTGTGCGGAAAACAGTGATATTAGTTTTACAAACCAGTATTTTACAATCGGCAATTTCTTGGGCAAAGACCATATCGCGTTTATAGCCCTTGACCCTCATAATCCGGCAGTGACAACAGATGACGAAACCAATATCTTCAGTTTCCCCTCAACATCAGAACGGTTTTCCGTAAACTCCATAACCGATGGCATGGGAAGGACAACAGAATTTGAATATGATTATCTGATGCCGGGAGTTTCGGGGTTTTACACTTTTGTTGACAGGCCCTACGTTAACGACGTGAAACCTTTCCCATTACCGATGCTGGCGTTGAGAAGCTATTCTGAACATATTGGCTCAAACACGTATAAGACAGCCTTCAGCTACGGCAATGTCCTGATGCATCGGACGGGACGTGGTTTTGTTAACTTTGAGAATGTTAATAAAGCAAATTACATTAACAATATCTGCACAAGTTGGGAAGGTGGCTGGTTTGAGGTAAACACTACGGGGGTTAACGCCTTGGCTTTGCCAAGCCATGATTCGGTTTACGTTTACAACAATGGTGTGAAAACACTGTCAGAAACAACCGAATACGCTTTCGATAATGTAAAATGCAACCGACAAAGCACTTCTGGAGGAAACATGCTTATTGTCAGACCCGCAATGACTTACAAAAAAACTAAGAAATATAACCCCGATTCCAACGGTACGCTCATGTCGGTTGAAATTGTCGAATACGATTATAACTATAATAACAATAAAACATATTCCAACTCTTACGAGTGCACGAAAATATTGACTGGTATAAACGGTGCCGACTGCAACAGTTATTCCAATTGCCAATATAAAAGCGGCACACAGTATCAATACAAAACAAATGACTATTCCAATTGGATAATAAACAGAAAAGCAGAGGAAAAGACAATAACGGTATTCGCCAACAAACCCGCCGTATCAAGACGGAAGAATTTTGAGTATCTAAACAACAGGCCTTTCCTGGTCAGTAGTATGTCTGACGCGCCTAAAGCTACAGGCAACAACACATTAACACTGCTTTACAACTACCAATACGACGCTTGTGGCAATGTTGTCACCGAAACTGTAAGCGCACCTTACGGAACACACAACGAAGCGCCTATTACCACCAACTATGCATATAGCAATTATCGCCTTTTGACAAGTAAAACCAAAGACCCTAACGGATTGGTTTATAAGGACCAATACACTTACGACAATTATGATAGGGTTATTGCTCATACCGGCAGCAACAGTCTGGTGACATCCTACCTTTACAACAACAAGTTCAGCACTCATGTTGTAACAACAGCGCCAGACAACACAACCACCACAGAGAAGACATCTTGGGCGACAGAAACCACCATGTCGCCTGCCGGTGCTTTGTATTATAAGGAAGTCGCCGCAACAGGCAAACCCACGACAAAAACATTCTACGACGCTAATGGCAATGCTATCCGCTCGGTGGTTCTCAACCATGAATTGGATCCTGTTATCGTTGATGCCTGTTACAATGAGAAACAGCTGCTTACCCAAAAATCCAACCCATATCTGACCGGTGACAATCCTTTATGGACCACATTCCAATATGACGGGCTGGGAAGACTAATAAATACCATCGCACCCAACGGAATTACGGTTGGCAATGTGTATAACGGTTTCACGACCACAACTACCACAACATCGGGCAACTCAACCCGTATCACCGAACAAACCATCAATTATATGGGATGGATAACCAATAATACCGATGCAAGTGGCGCTGATGTTTCATACACCTATTACTCGAATGGCAAAATAGCCGCAATGACTACATCCGGTGGTGTGACAGTGGAAATGGGTTATGACGATGCGGGCAACCGCACATCTCTCGATGACCCGGATTACGGAGAGTCTACATCCGTTTATGACGCATTCGGACGGATTGTGAGACAAAACACTCCTAGAAACGACCATTATGACTACAGCTATGACGTGCTCGGACGTATTACACGGAAATACATATATGGTGACGGAACAACAACATTGTATACGTATAACGAGAGCACGAACAAAGGCACCGTGGCTTCAATAACCCATAACGGCCAGATATTAAACTATACATACGATACATACTGCCGCCTGACATCTGTCGATGAAATACGGAGAGACACAACATACAACACACAATATACATATAACAACAACTCTCAATTATCAAGCAAAAAATATCCTTCAGGATATCATGTTTACTATGAATACTACTCCAACGGCACCCAAAAGAACATAAAGGACGCACGAGGCAACACATTATGGCAGACCGACGACATAAACGCCAACGGACAGTTGCTCCAGGCCACAACAGGGAACAGGTCTGTCACGACAAACACTTACGATATCCTCACAAACAGGTTAACAGGCTCAAAGACATCCAACGGGATTCAGAATTTCGCCTACACTTTCGACGGCTTCGGCAATCTGACAAGCAGGACCGACAGCCTGTACAGCGGCAAGACCGAATCGTTTAATTACGACAATCTCGACAGGCTGACAGGCATAACGATGAACAACCTGAGCAGTTCGATTGTTTATGACGCATTGGGACGTATGACGAGCAAGGAGAAAGACGGCTCCATCGTTTTTGAATACGCACAGTTCGGCAGCGCCAAACCGCATGCCACATCAAGCGTTCAGACAATGAGCCAGGAGTTCCCCGACAGCCAAAGCATTATTTATAATTCACTCGACAAGGTGAGTAGAATAGCCCAGGGCAGAAAAGCCGTATCGTTCGGTTACGGGTACGACGCGCAACGCACATGGATGTCTGTTATCGACACTGTTACCAACATTACCAAAACAAAAAACTACGTGGGCAACTGCGAATTTACAAACGACAACGGAAGCAAGAAGGTTTACACTTACCTGACCGGACCTTATGGTGTTTTCGCAATGGTTGTAACCTCAGGTGGCGTTGACAATGTTTACTATATCTACAAAGATCATCTGGGCAGTTGGACCACTATCACCGACTCCGTTTGCAATATTGTTGAACGACGCAGTTTCGATGCCTGGGGCAATGCGCGCGACCCTCTGACATGGAGTGGCTTGCCTGCCCGTCCTTTAAAGTTCGACCGCGGTTTCACAGGCCACGAGCACCTCTACGACTTAGGTCTCATAAACATGAACGGCCGAATGTACGACCCTTTGATGTCGTCATTCCTCTCGCCAGACAAATACATGCAGGACCCCACAACGCAGCAGGGCTTCAACAGATATGCATATTGCATGTACAACCCACTGAAATATGTCGACCCGAGTGGTAACCGTTACTTCGGTTACGATGAAGGTGCCTATTACCGTATGATGGAAGAAATACAGCAACGTGTTTTCCATGAATGGTTTAGTGTATGGGATCTGGCTACAGCATCAGTTCAGCTAACCATAAATATGGCATGCGGTCTGTTCTCACATGGTTCAGATACTCATGGCAATGGCAGTGGACACCATGGAAGCCCGGGAGGAGGAAAGACTTTTTTAGAGGCTTTTAAAAAACTATGCAAAACACATGGTATTGAATATGAACCTGGTAAACCTATTCCAGAAAAATTGCGTACTGACGCTTTTTTAAAAGAATTTCAGGAAACGTTTTTCCCTAATATGCCAATGAATTATATTACAGAACTATCAATAAATGGTTACCCATTTGAAACTGCTGAACATGGAGTTACTCAAACAGATTATGATATATTTTATGGCAAAGCGAGAGTCAACGGTTATTCCTGCATTTATTTGAATCCAGATTATGTATTTCAATGTCCTGAAAACTTATTTTATACTATGGGGCATGAATTTGTACATGCATCTCAAAATATAGCGTTAATTGATTGTATGTATAATCATATTGTAAACGATATGTGTATTGAAGATATTAAAGAATATAATGCTTATTCATGGGACGAATCTATGGGATTCAAACACTTACCATTTGAATGGAGTACTAATTGTGACAACTATAAGAGTTATAAAAAAATTCTCGATTATAAAAATTTCAGTTGGTTAAATAATTTAATACATCCTTAAGATTTATACTATGAAAAATAAAAAATCATTTTTTTGTGTATTGTTGTTATCTACATTCATAATAATAAACAATCTTCAAGCCCAAGACATCTCCATCAACCTGTCAATCCGTTGGAGCGAAGGCCCCTACATTCTAAACCCTGATTCAATCGTTAAATGTCCTGAATTGGTGGTTTCTTACACAAACAATTCCGATAACAACCTGTATTTTAGAAAATTTTCATATTACAGAGAAGGTATCCCTGATTTTTTATGGGGTGCAATGGAGACTATGGCTTTTGATCCAGAAATGCTTGAAATAGGTTATCACGAATATAGAAAAAAACATAGAGATTATATAAGTCACATAGTAAAATCCATTACAAACAAGCAATATAAAAATGATCGTTTTGTTGTAGCGATTGATTTACCGTATTCCAACTATGCGGACTGGTTTATTGTCGATGAGGAATCGTGGTATGATAAATCTGGAGGATGTCCAGACATCATCAATAGAGATCTTCAATATATTAATGACTATCTTAGCGATACAATTTATAGAAACAAAGATGAAAGAAAAGATTATTATATGATGACTTTTAATGAAAAAGATATCACTAAGCGTGCCATTAAAACCAAAACAGCACATCAATTCATGTTCTTAAAAGCTGGTGAGACAAAAGAAGATGTATTTAATTTAACATGTTTCGACTTGGTTAAAGGAACATATACATTTATATTGAATGGCAACGAATTTAAAAGTCAAGTTTTAACAGAGTGGAGATTTGGTGAACCCGACAAATTTCTTCCTCTTCCTAAAAAAGTCGGTCAATACAAACTTTATTCAGGGGAATTCTCGTCAAACAGTGTGACAGTAACGTTTGAGTAAATAATTTATGCCATCCCAACTTTTCACATATCGCACTACTATCACCGGCCACGAGCACCTCTACGACTTAGGTCTCATAAACATGAACGGCCGAATGTACGACCCATTGATGTCGGCATTTCTCTCGCCAGACAAATACATGCAGGACCCCACAACGCAGCAAGGATTCAACCGTTATGCATATTGTATGTACAACCCGTTGAAGTATGTTGACCCTAGTGGAGAACTGTATTTTGGATGGAATGGCAACTCAAGTTATGATTACGAACAAGCAGAAAGATTAGTTCTAAGCATTCGTTATAATCAATATCTGGAAATCATGCAGCCAACATGGGATCGCATTAATTACTTTTCAAACAGCTTGTGGTCACAAGGCGATTCGTATGGTGGTGCTATAGGTGGAAACGGTTGTCATGGTGGCGGAAGTGGAAACCTTGGAAGCCCGGGAGGAGGAAGCAACCCAAATGGACCATCGGGTAATGGTCATGGCGATGATGACCAAACAAACAATACGACCAACTCAAGTGGCAGACCCGGTGAATCTCGTGATAATCCTACAACAGCCGATTATTTGTTTATTAAATGTTATTTGCATTTCCAAATAGGAGGGGGAAATCCATTATATGTAGATGCCCAATCGCTTGGATTGGAAAACTATTCAATTTATGAGGATTTTGTTCATTATATAAATGATGATGGTAAAGAAACATATTCCATTAACTTATTAAGCAACCCTTATATGTTTGATAATCCTCAAGTTGCAATGGCTTTAGGCCAGATAGTATTAACACCAAAGGGTGATAATATGTATGAAATCCACTTTGATACATATGATTTCAATTTTCAACCAGATTCAGACAGATGGGATAATGGCTTTTTTAATTGGAGGAATACAGGGACTTTTTATGGAGGACTTATTCATGGTACCATATTTAATACCACATATCATATGACCCCAATGTTTTTGGGCGGACCTTTTGATATCATATTTGTTAATAATCCTATTTATATTCCATATTATCCTTAATGCTATGAAAAAAAATATTTTATACTTACTCTTTGTTGGATTATTTTTAATAGGATGCAATCCACATAAAAACAAATTCAGTATTGGTTATGGCGCCAGCGACCATGACTACGGCAAAGATATACACCTTATCTATGGTGATACTGTTGAACGGATTTCCGATCCTTATCATCCGGATGCTATATACAAATGTACAGGAAAATATTTCTATTATCATAAAGGTGATAGTGTTGTTGAGAGATTCATACAATCACAGACATATTTTTATGGAACAATTATTGGCGAACATATTTGTGATTGTGCTCGCGATAACACATTTCTTCTTGCCGACCAACAGCCTCTCGATAGTATTTTAGGGGAATATATTCATTTTTATCATGAAGATGGAAGACTCAACTATTCAAGGAGAGAATTTGACACTATCGGGAATTACACGAAAAAAAGGAAAATGATTGAAGACAGCCCTATCCATCAGTATTGGATTCTAAATATTAAAACCGCCGATGTTTGGGGACCGTTTTCATACGAAGACTATCTTGAGGTGAAGCAACAGCTTGGAGTTCCACCGACTCTACTGCTGAAAAGAGAAAGGCATTAGGCTGATAATCAAAAAGGTACATATAATTTGATATTAGAACTAATTTTATATATTTGCAGTGTCTAACCATTAAAACTCATATAGTTATGAAAAATATCACATCAAAAAAATCATGGTTTCTGCTGGTTTTATTGCTCATTGCAGGAGTGATTGCGAAATCGCAAGAAACCAACAAATCTGGAAAAGACTTGTATAGGTCGTATTTCGGGAACGACTCAACAAGTTTAAATATCCTGTTAGCTCCATGCTATAGTGCAGACCTATTTTTTGTGTTGTCTGGGACAATATACACAAATGACACAATTACTATTAACGAGAAACAGTATTACTATAGAGAGCCCCAACCGCTCGAAAGTTTTTCACAACCAGGATACCATTATCTATTTCCACGACAAGACACCTTGTTTGTTAGAGAAGAACGTGAAACTGGACGATTGTATCGGTATTACAGGGATTATTTCGGAATGGGCGAAACAGAGAAACTAATTTGTGATATGACACTGGAAGTAGGCGACAAATTTACAGTTCTAAGTCATAATTGTTTGCAAGAAGTCAGAGTTGAAGTTAAAAGTATTGATTATAACAACGGCAGAAAAACTATACATTTATATGGAAATATAGATTTGATAGAGGGCCTTTTCCCAGAAAATTTCCCGTTATGGCAAGAACCATTATCTGACATGTATGAAGGAGAGTATGGATCCGCGCAAGAAATAGGATTATTGTGCGAATACAAAGACGGAGTGCAGGTTTATGGTGGTCCAGATGATTGTTTCCCTGATATATGGAGCGTGAATGAAACAGATAATTATCAGTTAATCATATATCCTAATGTTATTAAAAATAACGATATTATAACGATAGAGTATCCTGCTTATATTAAAGATGTTACAATGACTGATGTGTTTGGAAGAACCATAGAAATAAACAAAAAGGTGATTGATAACAAAAAATGGCAAATTCATTTTTGTGGACGTTATAATCCCGGTATCTATCTGATGAAAGTGGAAATGGGCGACGGAAAAGAATATACGGAAAGAATAATAGTCGAAAGATAATGATGATGATTATTCTTTGGATTGTGATAATTTATTTTTATCTTTGCTGCGTCTAACCATTAAAACTCATATAGTTATGAAAAATCTCACATCAAAAAAATCATGGTTTCTGCTGGTTTTATTGTTCATAGCAGGAGTGGCAAACGCCCAAAACAACTGGACTTTCCCGATGGTTTTTACTATAGGCTCGGGAGTGTCTGATACCTTATGGTTTATTCAAGATGATAATGCCACTTTAGATGTTGATGAAGAATTTGGAGAAGGGCAATTTGATATCAACCCAGATGTTTTTCAGGTATATTTTAGGTTGGACAATGGCATGCTCTCAAAAGTGATTGCGATTCCATTTACTACAAATTTCACAAATATACTTGTACGTGCCATCAATTGGGATTTCCCAGTAACAGTCAGCTGGGACAAGGAGTTGTTTGATACCATTGTCGGAGACTATCCACCTATAATGTATGCAAGTTTAGAAAACTCATATAGTGCTGAACATGATTTGGAAGGGCATTTGCTATGGGATTATTATGGGTGGTTTATTTTAGGTTTAGAGACAACAGGACCACAACCGCCATACGATGAACATGACGAACAAAACTGGTCATGGTTCAATACAATGTATGCAGGCTGTTATTTCCCGATGGAAGTAAATTTGTTAAGACAACACAATAGTATTATTGAGAATGATGGTGAATCAGTGTCGTTAAGTGTTTATCCAAACCCAGCAAAAGACAATATTAAGTTGTCGTTTCAGTCCATTCAGCAACAGCATATTGAAATATTGCTTAAAGATTTATCTGGTAAAACAGCAAAAACACTGTTTAATGGCACTGTTTCTCAAGGGAAACAGACCTTGTTTTTAGAAATAAACGATTTGCCTCGCGGATGTTATATTTTGGAAATTTTGTCTGTTGAAGAGCGCCAACACATTAAAATCCTAATAACAGAATAATATGAAAAAAATCTATTTATTATCATTACTGTTAATGACTACAGCTTTCGCTTGGTCACAGCAAAACACATTGGTTCTGCAGCCCGACAGAATAACCTGCCAACAAATGGTTTATGACAACGGTGTGTATAATCCTTATAATTCCGAGACTACTTTCCAATACAATGAAGATGGTACATTCTATCAAATTTTGAACAGTTGTAATAGCCCGGATTATTGGGGATATCATTTTGGGGATTTTGAATACGACAATCACAACAATATTATTGGATATAACTATACATCATTCTTTGCGGCTTCTGGATCACTTTCTTACGATATTATATATAGTGGTGGAAATATTATTGAAATTGAAAAAACATATCATAATCTACACGGAAATGACTGGTCGATTAGAAAGAAGGCATATTTTGACGGCAGCAACAGAATTGTTGAAGATTCGATTATCCATGATAATGGCAGTGGAACAATAACACTTACATGTCATGACATATACGAATATAATGACAACGAAATTGTAATGACACAATATTCGTTATATGAGCCTACGACATTAAGGATTACAACGACACTAGCAGCAGATGGGAATGCCTTAAGTGTAAAACATGAAGAAGTGACCGATGGCGTATTCGTCAACACAGAATACGCCGGATATCATTACGAAAATGGTTTTCTGGCAAGCGTTGAGACCTCCCATTGGGATGGGGAATGGGTTCCTTACAGCAAAGACACTTATAGCCGAAACAGTGAAGGTGCGGTTATAATGGCAGAGCACAAATTATGGAACGGGGTCGAATATGCAAACGACAAAAGGACAATGTATGAATACAACGAGGCAGGCTATCCAATAAGCATACATTTTCAAGACTATTCCGACACTGAAAACACGTGGGTTGACGGAATAAGCCTCATCGAGAACCGTTATACCTATTTTACTTCGCCCGATTGGGTAGCCGATCGGTTATTCACGCAGGAGCATTTGCAATTTCTTGATGTGAATCTTAGAAACGGCATAAGATATTTCGGCAGAATGGACATCACTTATACCGAAACAGCTAATCCTTATTACGATATTGAGGAAACAGAAGATATGCCTGTGACTGTCCATCCTAACCCGACAAACAACATAGTCACAATCACCGGCAAGGATATCGCGAAAGTCGAGGTGGTAAACATCCTCGGACAATCGGTTATCAGCAAAGAACGCAGCGGAGACATCTTTATAGACCTCTCCCAACAGCCTTCCGGAATCTATATCTTCAACATCACTGACCTAAAAGGCAACAGATGTTCAAGAAAAGTTCTGAAAACTCAACTCTAAACTTTTATTGAATAGCGTAAGCGAAGCCTCTGCCGCCGTATTTCAACCATTAAAACTCATATAGTTATGAAAAATCTCACATCAAAAAAATCATGGTTTCTGCTGGTTTTATTGTTCATAGCAGGAGTGATTGCGAAATCACAAGACAATAGCAAACCGACAAAAGATCTTTATCTTTCGTATTTCGGAAATGACTCGACAAATATAAACATAAGATATGCCCCTTGTTGTAGCGCTGATCTATATATAGTGTTGTCCTGTGTTATTTATAGTAGTGATACCATAACCATTAAAGGTAATCGGTATTATTATAGTACGCCAAAACCGTTAGACGAAATATCAGAACCGTCCTATCATTATCTGTTTCCAAGATTGGACACACTGTTTTTAAGGGAAGAACGTGAAACAGGCCGTCTGTACAGATATTATAGGGATTACTTTGATATGGGTGAAAAGGAAAAACTGATATGTGATATGAGTCTTGAAGAAGGTGATGAGTTAGTCTATCCATCTGAATGTTTATGGGAAAACACATTGGTTGTATATCAAGTGAGTTATAATAATGGGCTTAAAACAATTATCGTAGCTGATGAATATCATGAAACAGTTTTTAAAGAGGGCATATTCCCAAGTATGTTTCCATTATGGCAGGAACCGATGAGGGACATGCATTGGAATGTAGAGTGCGCATCTGCTTCATATATATGGTTACTTTGTGAATACAAAGACGGCGTACAGGTTTATGGTTACAACAACGATTGTTTTCCTGATATATGGAGTGTGAATGAAACAGATAATAATCAGTTAATCATATATCCTAATGTTATTAAAAATAACGATATTATAACGATAGAGAATACTGTTTATATTAAAGATGTTACAATGACTGATGTGTTTGGCAGAACCATAGAAATAAACAAAAAGGTGATTGATAACAAAAAATGGCAAATTCATTCTTGTGGACGTTATAATCCCGGAATCTATCTGATGAAAGTGGAAATGGGCGACGGAAAAGAATATACGGAGAGAATAATAGTCGAAAGATGATTATTATTCTTTGGATTGTGATAATTTATTTTTATCTTTACTGCGTCTAACCATTAAAATCATACAAGTAATTGTATATCTTACGGTTAATCATTTGTTAATGCTTTTTTCCAACCTTATTGGTTAAAACATCTTTGCAATAATCTGCTCAATGCTGATTCCTTCAGCTTGAGCGGTGTAGTTACGGACAAGGCGGTGTCGGAGAACTGGCACCGCTACTTTTTTCACGTCTTCGATATCGGGCGAGAACTTGCCGCTCATCAGGGCGTTGGCTTTGGCACCGATGATGAGATACTGCGACGCACGAGGGCCTGCACCCCAGCTGAGGTATTTGTTTGCCCATTCGTGAGTGCGCTCGGTGTTCGGACGAGTCTTGGAGACGAGATTCACTGCGTATTCGTAAACGTTGTCAGGCACCGGCACGCGACGAACGAGCTGTTGGAAATACAGAATCTCCTCGGCGCTCATCACAGCCTCCACCTTATTGTTATTAGCTGCGGTGGTGTTTTTCACAACGGCGATTTCCTCTTCGTATGAAGGGTAATCGAGCATGAGGTTGAACATGAAACGGTCGAGTTGCGCCTCCGGAAGCGGGTATGTGCCTTCCTGCTCAATAGGATTCTGAGTGGCAAGCACGAAAAACGGTTCGCTTAGCTTGTACGTCTTGCCAGAAACGGTGACGTTTTTCTCCTGCATGGCTTCAAGCAGAGCAGCCTGAGTCTTAGGAGGCGTACGGTTAATCTCGTCAGCAAGGATGATGTTAGCAAAAACAGGGCCTTTCACGAATCTAAACTGACGCGACTCATCCAAAATCTCGGTTCCGACGATATCCGAAGGCATGAGGTCAGGGGTGAACTGGATACGGTTGAAACTCAAACCAAGTGCTTGTCCTATTGTGTTGATTAACAATGTCTTGGCAAGACCAGGAACACCCACCAGTAGCACGTGACCCTGACAGAAAATAGATAAAATGGTATCGTGAATCACCTCGTTTTGTCCGATGATGACCTTACCTATCTCTTTTTTCAGTGATTCGTATTTATTTACAAGGGCTTTAGCGCCTTCAACGTCGTTGTTATACATCTTTTAAAGTTTGAAATTTGAAGTTTGAAGTTTGGAGTTAGAATTCAACTTAAAACTCCAAACTGTTAACTTCAAACTATTGTTTAATGTTCCAGTCGAATTGAAAATCACAGTCTTTATATTCGTCGCAGATCTTGACGTACGCCTTGCTTGACTTCGCGTCAATCCATTTGTTGATGGCATCTTGGCGAAGCTTCTGCATAGTCCATTGTTGAATCAGGGCGTAATCTTCTTCGAGAGTTGCCTTATGTGGAGTGGTTTTCTTTTTGATTATCAACAATCTATATGCGTCTTTGTCGTTTTTTGTCTTCATCGGGACGGGGTTACTCACCTCGCCCACTTGTAGTCTATTTACCACTACTGACACCTGTTGGTCGAGGTCTTCAGCGGCGAATAAAGTGCTGCCGTCTTTAGCATTCACGAGATAGCCGCCGTTCATTTTGTCGTCCTCATCGCTGAATTTTGTCACGGCTTCATCGAAGGTGATGCTGTCGTTTCTGATGAGGTTAGCGATAGAGTCGAGTTCGTTGTAAGCCTGCTGCAACGCATCAGGCGACACTTTCACTGTCAGCAGGATATGACGCACGTTGACGTAATCGCCGCGGCGTTCAATCAGCTGCAGTATGTGGAAACCATATTCTGTTTCAATAACTTCCGAGATCTCGCCATCTTTCAAGGCAAACGCCGCGGCTTCAAATTCCGGCACCAGCTCGCCCCTGCCCTGGAAACCGAGCTCACCGCCTTTCTTCGCAGAACCTGGGTCCTCGGAATACAGCAGCGCCAGTGTTGAGAAACGCTCGCCTTTCAAGATACGGTTGCGCAAGCCATAAAGCCTGTCTTTCACCGCAAGTTTCTCGTCGAGGGTGATTGGCGGTTTCTTCACCAGTTGCGCTATCTCGTAATGCGCACTGACCATCGGAATGGAATCTTTCGGGATGCTGTTGTAAAAACTGCGCACGTCGTTAGGAGTGGCGTTGATTCCGTCAACGATTTTGCGCTGCACCTCTTCGATTAGTTTCTGTTCTTTGATTATGGTACGAAGCTCTTCACGGATCTCCTTGATGGTCTTGTCGTAGTACTTTTCCAGTTTTTCCTGCGAACCGAGCTGATTCACAAAATAACGGATTCGGTATTCGATTTCCTGGTCAATCTGATCGTCGGTGACCTCGATACTGTCGAGTTCCGCCTGATTCAGCATCAGCTTGCGGAAAAGCTGGTCTTCCAAAATCTCGCATCTGATGCTTGAGGCGCTACCTTTGATGCCGCCCTGAAGCCTGTATTGCATGTACTGGTCCTCGATATCCGACTGCATGATGATATTCTTTCCGACTACAGCCACAACTTTATCGATAACCTGTGCTTGTTGGGCATAATTCGTTGAAGCACAAACAGTTATAAAAACAAATAAAGCAAAAATCTTTCTTAGCTTCATAATCATAAACTAATATATTTCAAAAACTCGTTCTTTAACAGCTTTATTGTACAGGCTGTTGTTCATTTTCTCAATCAGCTCTTTCTTTCTCATATTCAATATGATATCTTTGACCACCAGACTGTCGAGTTCGATTGCTGAGTTATCCTCGATATACTTCGTTATTTCATTTTCAGAAACGACAGTGTCGAGATTTTGCTCTATCAGCATCGATTCATATTTGTAGATTATCAGAGAGTTACGGTAGTCTTCAATCTGCCTTGAGAAATCAAGTTCCGATTTGTCGATATTGTTTTCCGCCTGGTGAATGAGAAGCTGGCGGCGAATCCAGCTATCGATGAAAGCTTTTGTCCTGACGAGGCTGTCGTTGACGCTAATGCCTTCATACAGAACACTTTGCAAATCGGATTGATACAAAACCTTGTCATAAATGGTGGCAACGACCTTATCAGAGCCATCATTTTTGAAGTTTTGGCATGAAACCAATGTCAAAACCAATATCAATCCGATTGCAAACCTTTTCATTTATAGTTTTTTCTGATTTTTTCCAAAACTTTCTCATCAACCGTCACCGGATATTTTGCTTTTAGAGACTCGAGCCAATCGTTTTCGAGTTTTGTCTGATAAGCTGAAGTGATGACACCTCTTGCCTCTCTGTAAGTCTTCGGCTCAGGCTCGCGAACCTCCAAAATCTTGACGATTTTCGTTGATTTGTCGACAGTTGAAGGTATCACGCGGATTGTTCCGGCAACCCATTCAGTTTCGTCGATATCGACATTGTCGCCCTTCTGGAAATATGGAGATTTAATGGTGACACCTTTCAGACCTTCGTTTTTCACAATCGCCTTAAGGCTGTCAGATGTCAAATCCTCGCGGATCAGTTGTTCCATACGTGGAAGGCTTTCATCATTATTCACTTTGACAATGATGGTTTTCACGCGTTTGCCCCACATATAATCGCCTTTGTTGGACTCATAAAACGCCTTGATGCCAGCGGTGTCCATTTCAGCTTTTTTCCAGACTTCCTTATCCATCAAGTCGAAGAGAAGGATGCCGTCGTGATATTCCTGAACCAGCAGTTTGAAATCAGGATATTTTGCCTCGAGATGAGCATCTTCATAAGCAAACACTGTCTCTTTCACAAATTCGTCATAAAGCTGGTAAGCGTATGAACCTTCCGACATAAATGGCTGTGCTGATTCATGTTTTTTGATATATTCGACAAAATCAGCGATTTTAAACTCCTGTTTCTCCAATTTGAAGAGAACTTTGTTCTGGTCGACACCTTCTGCCACGACATATTTTCCTTCTTTCAAGGTGCTGTCGATAGTTGCGATGAAAGCGTCTTTCACCTTGGTGTATTCCTTGAATTTGTTCTCTTTCAAGATACGTTTCAGCACCACTTCCTCGCTAACTTTGGCGCGCATGTCTTTCTCGACGCGCTTTGTGATGTTTTCTCTTTCTTCGTCAAGACTTTTCACTCCTGATTTTGAGACGAGTTTTATGATATGATATCCGTAGCTTGTCTTGACAGGCTCTGAGAACTCGTTTTCGTTCAATTTTTTAATCTCGGCGATGAATTCCGGCACGATTTGGCTCACTTTGAAAGGAGTGAGCATGCCGCCATGCTGGGCGCTGCCTTTGTCGTCGGAGTATTTCTTGACGATGATATCCCAATTCTTACCGTCTTTATCGATTTCTTTGTAGATGTTGGCTGCTTTTGCACCCACTACTGAGTCGGTCTTCTCAGGGTCGTTTTCGTCAACGATGAGGAAGATATGAGCAGCTCTAATCTGGCCGCAAGCAGGAGTTTTAGAGTTGAGTTTGATGATATGATATCCGAAATCGGAGCGGACAGGCATTGAGACCTCACCTTCTTTGGTGTTGTATGCGCCGTTTTCAAACGGATAAACCATATCGAACACCGAGAAATAACCGAGATTTCCGCGGTTGCCTTTGTAGGCGCGCTGTTTGCCGGGTATTGCCTCTATGTCGCGAGCTGAAGGGTCTTCAGATGCCTCGACAGCCACATCGCCGAAGTCTTCGCCGTTCATGATGCGTTTACGAAGCTCGAGAGCCTTGTTGTAAGCCTTAAGCGTGTCGGCAGGCACTGCGTGTACGTCGCATTTGATGAGGATATGCGATGCGTTGACATCCCACTGCATGCGCTCGTAAGCCTCCTCGACGAGCTGTTCGGTGACAGCGTCATTTGTGAAATACGGCTTGGCAAGTTGTTTGCGGTAGCCCTCATATTCCTTGACGAACTTCGGCAGAGTATCCATCTTAAGGTTCTCAGCTTCAGTGACTTTCAACTTGAAGTTGATATACATGTCGAGATAGTCGTCGACGCTTTTCTTGTCGATGACCTCGCTTTTCACGTTGTTTTTCTCGTAAACTTCCATAAACTCGCCAGCGGTAATGTTTCTGTCGCCGAGAGTTATCAAAGTCTTTGATTTCCAGCCTTGTGCAAAAAGGAGAGCTGGAGTTAATGCTATTAAAAGAACTAATACTTTTTTCATATAATTTATTTTTTTCTATTCTTCCAATCCGTCATTTCGACTGAAGCGAAGCGGAATGGAGAAATCTCAAACAATTGATTCGAAATATTCATTGTCGGAGATTTCTCGACTACACTTCGTTCCGCTCGAAATGACAAGTGTACATTACGCCTTTCTGCTATAATTTGGTGATTCCTGTGTGATTGTGATGTCATGCGGGTGGCTCTCGTTCATGCCTGATGCTGTGATCTTGATGAAACGTGCGTTGTGGAGCTCCTCGATGGTGTGTGAGCCGGTGTAGCCCATACCTGCGCGGAGTCCGCCGACCATCTGATAGACAACTTCCGAGAGGCTTCCTTTGTAAGGAACGCGGCCTACAATGCCTTCCGGAACGAGTTTCTTAATGTCGTCTTCCATATCCTGGAAGTAACGGTCTTTCGAGCCATGCTGCATAGCCTCGAGTGATCCCATGCCACGGTAGGTCTTGTATTTTCTACCTTCAAATATGATGGTGTCGCCTGGTGACTCGTTGACGCCAGCGAACAATGAGCCAGCCATGATTGTCGATGCGCCTGCTGCGATAGCCTTCACGATGTCGCCGGTGTAACGGATGCCGCCGTCAGCGATAACAGGGATGCCGCTGCCTTTGAGAGCTTCAGAGACGTTGTAAACGGCTGTAAGTTGCGGAACGCCAATACCTGCGATAATACGTGTCGTGCAGATTGAACCAGGTCCGATACCGACTTTGATAGCGTCGACATCTAGTTTTGCGAGGTCTTTGGCAGCCTCTGCCGTGGCGATGTTACCGATGACGAGGTCGATGTTAGGGAACGCCTTACGCAACTCTTTTGTGACGTTGAACACGTTCTTTGAGTGACCGTGAGCAGTGTCGACGACGATAGCATCAACGCCAGCGTCGACGAGAGCCTGGGCACGCTCCATGGTGTTGTAGGTGATACCTACAGCTGCCGCTACTCTCAAGCGACCGTGCTCGTCTTTCGAAGCGTTAGGACGCGCCTTGATTTTGATGATATCTTTGTAAGTGATAAGTCCGATGAGGTGGTTGTGTTTGTCGACGACCGGCAGTTTCTCGATTTTATGCTCTTGGAGGATATCCTCAGCTGTCGCGAAATCGGTGAATTCTGTTGTTGTGATGAGGTTTTCTCTTGTCATCACTTCCGAGATAGGACGGTCGGTCTTGCGCTCGAAGCGGAGGTCACGGTTTGTGACGATACCCACGAGCACGTTGTCGTCGTTCACTACCGGGATGCCACCGATATGATATTCGTTCATGATTTTGAGGGCATCGCGGACGAGAGAGCCTTCTTTGATGGTCACCGGGTTGATAATCATGCCGTTTTCAGCGCGTTTCACCTTGGTAACCTCGGCAGCCTGCTGCTCGATTGTCATGTTTTTGTGGAGCACGCCGATGCCGCCTTCCTGAGCGATAGCGATAGCCATCGGAGCCTCGGTGACGGTGTCCATACCAGCAGTAACGATTGGGATATTCAGTCTGATGCGGCGTGAGAAGTTGGTTCTCAGATCGGCGTCGCGAGGGATGATGTCGCTATAAGCCGGAATAAGCAATACGTCGTCGTAAGTCAAGCCTTCTTCGACAAATTTTTCATTTTTTGACATAATATGCAGTTTTTAATTATTCCCTAATAATTAATCTGCAAAAATACGAAAAAAATTTGAAGTGTGCGGAATGAATTTTTAAGTTTTTTCACTTTGCCGTACAAACTGGGCGTGCAAACGAATCGAAACTGGTACAAGATTCTCCAACCTTGTCGTCTGTTATGTAAATCGTTTTTCCCCTTTCCCCCAAAAGCTCGTCTTTCGATTTAGTCGAAGTCCAGTATTCGCCATTAAATAAAAACACAGCACCGTTGGGTTCAATGATATTTGTCCAATCAGCCAAACTTATTTCGTTGGAAGATGTAAGCTTGAAAACTTTATAATCCCAATCGTCGGGAAGCAAAATTATGCCCTTTTTCCCATCGATATTTGCCCAGACAAAACTAAAACCAGTGGGGTTTTTCCTTTCGAACAAAACATAACTCCATTCTTTGTCAGACAATACACTCCAGCTTTTTAACCCGGCATTGTCAATAGGGTAAGTTTCCCACATGCCCCATGCAGTATTGAAAGAGAAAAAAGATGGGGCATGCGATAATTGATCGTTAGCAAATTTCAAATTTCCACCACCATAACGTGCCAGCAAAAGACCTTGCGAGAAATGAACTTTTTTCTTATCGCTAACAGAAAAAACACCAGGAGCGGCTCCTTTAGGACAATTTCCCATTTTCACGTTAAATCTGGTCATCTTATTCCGCTCAATTTCAAACTCTTTATTAAAAGTCTTGCATTTGTTCATTTCGAGAACCAAAGCGTGTTTGCCCAAAAGCATTGTGTCGATGCTTAAAGGCGTGACGCCACAGACTTTGCCGTCGATGGTGACTTTTGCTCCTGTCGGATTTGTCTCAACCAATAGTTTGGATCTGATAAGTGGCATTTCGATATCCAGATATATTTTATCGCCATCGTAGATTGAAATTTTTTTCGTTACGTCTTCATATCCTTCTTTTGAGACTGTTATCTCATACTCTCCGGCAGCTATCATCGGGTTGCGGTAATATGTTTTTTCTTCCAAAACCCTGCCGTTTATAGTTATAGTGGCGCCACTTTCGGGTATTGTGGAAATAAAAAGACCTCCTGACCCGGAAAAGTTAGAGGTCTTATTGATAAGCGTCATTTCATAGCCTTTTTTGCCACGCATGCTGAACGGAAACCAGAACTCGGTGGTGCCGAAATCGGGATGCGATATTTTGATGAAAGTGGCGTAATAGCTGATATAAAGCCAGAGTTCTTCGACATGTTCCTCAACTTCGAAATAAGTCTGCAAGTCGCCTTCAAAAAGCAGTTGATTACGCTGCTCCTCGTTGAGGTTTTCCGTTTTCATTTTTATGACAGAAAAAGGTTTCTCGTTGTCGTCAGTCTGTATGTCGGGATTGTCGTTGACAAATCCTTCAATCTGCTTGAAAGAGTTGGGGCTTACTTCGAGCTGAGCAAACGAAGTTATTGACAAAACCAATGCGAATAATAAGACTAAATGTTTTTTCATGACACAAATTTTTAATGAACGAGACGGACCGACATGCCTGTTGAGGGATCCATGCTCATGCCAAAACCCACCGAAAAATTATACACCCAAAAATCATCATCAACTCTTCCAATTGAACTTGACCAATACAGACATATAGGCTCGCCGATATCAATAGCATCAATCGTTTTTCTATAACCGGCTGAAGGCAAAAAGACAGCTCCGTGGGCTTCAAGTTTGTTGATCCAGTCGAAGAGACTTATGGCATTTTCGTTATAATTTGAATATTCATCGTTTGTTTTTTTCAAATCAAAGTATTCTTTTTTCCAGTTATCGGGCAGAAGCACAACGCCGCATATCCCGTTAACAGTAGCTTTGGCGAATCTTATGCCCGATTCTGTTTTTCTATTTGTTGTAACATAATCCCATTCTTTACTTGAAAGTGTGCGCCAGAAATCGCTTTTATTGCCGCCGTTTGAAATCGGGTTATGACCCCAGTCAGTGAATTCCTGTTTGTAATCGCTTGATTTTGTGGATTTTAGAGTCGGATTATCCCAAGTGTTCCAGGCAAAATTGTCGATACAGCCGTTTTTGTCTTTTTTCTTTGGACCAATAAAATAATATTGATTATCGGCGAAACGCCAGGTGTTTGTCTTGGTCTGATACTGAAGGTTTCCTTTCGAGAAATACACCTGTTCTGTAGCGCTTACAGAAAAAACGCTGTTTATCGCACCTTCGGGGCACTGTTCAAAAGTTTCGTTTAAAACAAGCGGCATGTCTTTCTCAAATTGCAGTTTTTTTGAAATCATTTTCAGGTTATCCTTCTTGAGTTTAACCCAATGGTTTCCTATTACTATGTTATTGAGAGTCACTGGTGTTACACAGTAAATCGAATCGTCAACAATGACGGTGGCTCCCGGAGGTGTTGTCTCGATATGAATCTCGCCATAGATGTAAGGCATTTCAATTTCCAAATCCAGATGTTCGTCGGTTTTTATCTCTACGGTTTTTGTAACATCTTCAAATGAGAATTTCGACACGGTTATCTCGTGTTTTCCTGCCGAAATAATTGGATTGGTGTAAGGCGTTCTTTCCCGAATGTCTTTGCCGTCAATTATAACGTATGCATCATCCTCCGGTTTGGTTGTCACGGTGATTGAGCCAGAGCCCAGGACCAGATTTGCAGTATTCACCACAGTGATTTCGTAGCCTTTTTTGCCTTGCATTTCAAAAGGAAACTCAAATTTAATCGTCTCGGAATCGGGATAGGAAAACTTTATGTATGATGTGTAATAGCTGATAAAAAGCCACACTTCGCCAATATGGTAGTCTATTTCAAAAAACGTTCCCTTTGGCGTTTCGAACGACAGATTATGGCGTTCCTTGTCGTTGATGTTTTCCGTTTTTATTTTCAAGACCGCATAAGGAAGGTTGTTGTCATCGTATTGGTAGTCAGGATCAATGTTTACGAAGCCTTCCACAAGTTTGAATGAATTCGGCTTCACTTCAAGTTGGGCTAATGCGTTGAGTGACAATAATATAACAAAAAAGAGAGTTGTGATTTTTTTCATTGTAAATAATTTAGATTGCAAATTTATATCATTTTTAAATAAATAGCAAGATATTTTAAAAAGTATTATCTTTGCATCTATGAAAACTCCTAATTATCTTAAAAAAGGCTCGAAGATAGCCCTTGTGGCGCCGGCTCGCAAGATTTCGCGAGAGGAGATTGCATTTGCTGTGAAATGGATTGAAGAAAAAGGATTCGTGGCAGTGTACGATGACCACTTATTCGCTGAGTATCACCAACTTGCGGGCGATGATGACTTCCGTGCCAACGTGTTGCAAGACTATCTCGACAGAGACGACATCGACGCCATTTTCTGCGCAAGAGGCGGCTACGGCACCATCAGAATCGTCGACAAACTCGATTTCACGAAGTTTGAGAAACATCCAAAATGGATTGTGGGCTACAGCGATGTGACGGTGCTTCATGCGAAGATGCAACAGCTTGGTTATCAGAGCATTCATGCGACGATGCCAATAAATTTCCAAAAGAACACCAAAGAGGCATTGGAATCATTATATGATGCTCTGCTCGGCATACACCAAAAGGATGACAGGTTCCTCGCGCCGGAGGCGCTCGGAATGACAGGGCAGGTGGTTGGCGGCAACCTTTCGGTTTTGTATTCGATGTTGGGGTCGGATCTGTTTCCGAAAACTGATGGAAAGGTGTTGTTTATCGAGGATTTGGATGAATATCTTTACCACATCGACCGCATGATGATGGCGCTGAAACGTGCTGGAAAACTGGCAAATTTAAAAGGTCTCATCGTTGGTGCGTTCAGCGACATGCACGACAATACGATTCCATTCGGCATGACCGCAAAGGAAATCATATATGAGAAGGTGAAAGAGTACGGATATCCTGTTGTGTGGGACTATCCGGCGGGACATATTGATAACAACCTCGCACTCGTGCTCGGATAGTTACAAGTTTGAAGTTTGGAGTTTGAAGTTATTAATTTACTCAAAAAAACAACTTCAAACTGCAAACTATTAACTTCAAACTAGAATAACTCTTTGAACAGCTGCCCTATTGTGGCAATCGGCACCACTTTGATGTTGTATTTGCTGGTGTCGAGACCTTTGACGCTGTATTTCGAGACGAAAATCTTGTCGAAACCGAGTTTGTCGGCCTCAGCGATGCGCGCCTCCACCCTGTTGACGGCGCGAACCTCGCCTGAAAGTCCAACCTCAGCTGCGAAAGCGCATCTTCCATCTATTGCCACGTCTTCACTCGAGGATAAAACCGCTGCAACTACTGCGAGATCCATGGCGGGGTCATCGACACGCAAGCCACCCGCGATGTTAAGGAACACGTCTTTTGCGCCGAGACGGAAGCCTGCGCGTTTTTCTAACACCGCAAGAAGCATGTTCAGACGACGGATATCGAAACCTGTACTTGATCTTTGTGGCGTACCATAAGCCGCCGAACTGACGAGAGCCTGCGTCTCCACAAGCATCGGGCGTAGACCTTCAACCATTGCAGCTATTGCGATGCCGCTGACCGATGTCTCACGCTGAGAAAGCAAGATTTCACTAGGGTTTTTGACCTCTCTTAGACCTTCTGCGTTCATCTCGAAGATACCGAGTTCCGATGACGAGCCGAAACGGTTTTTCACTGTTCGCAAGATGCGGAAACCATAATGGCGGTCACCCTCAAACTGTAACACTGTGTCGACGATATGCTCAAGAATCTTCGGTCCGGCGATGGTGCCGTCCTTGGTGATATGCCCGATCAAAAACACAGGAATATGCAATGATTTTGCGATTTTGTTCATCTCCGCCGCCGTCTCACGAATCTGGGTGATGCTGCCAGCCGTTGCCTCCACTGAAGGCGACTCCAGCGTCTGAATCGAATCGATAATCATGATGTCGGGCTGGACATCTTTGACATGTTTCAAAATATTTTGAGTGTCAGTTTCATTGAGTATCAAGCAGTTATCATTGTTGATTCCGATTCTGTCGGCACGCATTTTGATTTGCTGCTGGCTCTCTTCACCCGACACATAAAGCACTTTTTTATTTTTGATATGAAGCGCCATCTGAAGCAATAATGTCGACTTTCCGATGCCTGGCTCGCCACCGAGAAGCACCAGAGAACCAGGGACGAGACCTCCGCCAAGCACTCGGTTCAGCTCATCGTAACCTAAATCGAGGCGCTCTTCTTGTGCACTTGTGACCTCGCGAATTGGTGTCGGCTTGCTTTTAAAACTTTGAAAATCAACATCTTTTGAAACGGATTTACTGTCTTTTCCTGTCACCACCGTTTCTTCCACGTAACTGTTCCACGCTCCGCATCCAGGGCAATGTCCGATCCATTTCGGAGACTCATTGCCGCATTCCTTGCAGAAAAATACCGTTTTTGTTTTTGCCATAATTATGATTTTTAATTTTTGCAAAGATACTTTTTTTTCACGCAGATTTCGCAGATTAACACAGATTTTTTTCTTTTTCATTTTTTTCCTAAAAGATTTGGTTCGCTGACACGAACAGATTTCGCAGATTCTGATTATCGTTACTTTTAATGATTAATTTATTGAAAAATAGTCATTAATGATGATAATCGGCTATTTTGAAATGCTGTAATTTTGCAGTGTTGAAAATGATTTTGTTATGCATGAAATTTGGAATTTGATAAATGAAATGTCGCCGTACCTCTTGTTAGGTTTCGGCTTTGCCGGCTTGCTGCACGCTTTCGTGCCGGCGCAGGTGTATCACAGATATCTCTCGAAAAACGACTTTCGCTCGGTATTGTGGGCGGCGATGATTGGAGTGCCGCTGCCACTTTGCTCGTGCGGTGTCATCCCGACGGCAATGTCGCTGAGGAAAGAAGGCGCTTCGAAAGGAGCCACAACATCTTTTTTGATTGCGACACCGCAGACTGGCGTAGATTCGATTTTGGCGACGGCATCACTGCTTGGAATACCTTTTGCTATCATCAGACCGATAGCGGCTTTGGTGACGGCGCTCTTTGGAGGACAATTAGTGAATATAGCCACCAAGAATGAGACTTCAGAGTCTCTAGGGACTCTAGAGCATGGGGCTGATGAGCGCCCAAAAGGCTTCTGGAATAAAATTAAAGAAGCCTTAAAATACGGCTATTTCGAGATGATGCAGGACATCGGCAAGTGGCTGATGATTGGCTTGGTTGTGGCAGGTTTGATAACGGTGTTTGTTCCTGATGATTTCTTCCTGTTTTTCAATGATAAGCCATTACTGACCATGCTGATGGTGCTTGCAGTGTCGGTGCCGATGTATGTGTGCGCCACTGGCTCCATCCCGATTGCGGCGGCGTTGATGCTCAAAGGCTTATCGCCTGGCGCGGCATTGGTTCTCCTGATGGCTGGACCAGCTTGCAACATGGCGTCAATCATGGTGATTGGCAAGGTTTTGCAGAAGAAGACAATGTGGGTTTACCTGTTCTCAATCATCCTTGGTGCAGTATCTTTCGGACTGTTGATTGACATCGTTTTACCAACGGAGTGGTTTACTTCGAGTATCCAGGCAACAAAAGACTGCTGTGCTGAGTCTCCAGCAATTTTCAATGTGATTTGCAGCGTTGTTTTAGGAATTTTGCTTATCTTTGCGCTGATTATGAGGCGTCATCATCATTGTGAGTGTGGCTGCGATGACCATGATGACGATTGCTGCTGCGATGCCGAGCAGCATGCTCATGAACACAATCATTCTAATGAAATTATTGAAAATCACAAAGTTATGAATAAAAAACAGTTTAAAGTCGATGGCATGATGTGCAACCACTGCCGCGCCAATGTCGAAAAAAATATCAAAGCTTTGCAAGGCGTTGAAAATGTAGAAGTTGATCTTGCTTCAGGCATTGCAGTCGTTGATGGAAATGTAAGCGATGAAGATGTGATTAAGGCGATTGAAGGGATTGGGTATCAAGGGAAAAGGATGTAATTAAAGACATCTTTCTGATACTTCAAAATCGGCAATTTGTAAACTTATAATGAAATTGGTTTACAAATTGCCGATTTTTATCTTGCAAAGAAAATGGTTTTTCCCTATTTTTGCTAAAATTTTAACGTTATGGAAAATAATCAGGAAAGGGCGATGAAGCTCGCCACTGCAAGAGACTATGCTAGGGCGGAGTTTATCCCCATCAAAGGGACGCAGCTGAGTCGTGTGGTGGATGTCAACCAACTGAGTCGCGACGTGGTAAACGGCCGCTGCACCCTTGACGAGCTCGAGAAACGTCTGTATGGCATCCGACATAGCAAGGCGAAGCCTGCGTGGGAGCGTATCATATCGCTACCATGTTCATGACCACACAAGTGCATCTTGCTAATATGATTATCGGCACCATCATCGCGCTAGTGCCTGGAGGCGGCATCTTCTGGACTTCCTATTTCGTCGTGACAAACCAATTGTTATTAGCAGCCGACACTGGGTTTAACGCAGTTAAAGCTGCAATAGCAATCGCTGGAGGTATCATTATAATGACGGCAATTTTCTATAGAATACTAAGAAAGTATAAATTGATTTAGTTTTTTTTAGTCATCAATTCGAAGAGCCTTCAGCTTTCGAAGAAAGGTGGCAGCTCGAGAATGATGACTAAAAAAATGTTTCTATTTATTTTACAACTTCTAAATAAAAGCTGACTGGTCGGAATCCGTCGTTGCAGCTGATCATGGCGGAGTGAGGATTTTTCATCCAGCCGTCGTAGAAATTGCCGCGACCGGCGGCGAGTTCCTGAACAAACCAACGCATCGACTCCCAGGCGCTGTCGCACATCCCATCAGGTTTCTCGCCGTTTTCGGAGAGCCACGACTGCCCTTCCGCCACGTCACAAGTATGCTCGATGGGGTTCTCGAACTGCTTCTGCAAATCGGTGTAGTTGGCTTTTCGTATCGCTGTTATTTTAACTCTCATAATTTTTAATTGAGCATGCAAAGATACGTTATTTTTCTTATTTTTGCAAAAATTTCATTGACATGAACAAGATAGTGTTGATTACTGGCGCCACGAGCGGTATCGGACTCGGATGCGCACGCAAATTCGCCGAAAATGGCGACAAACTTATATTGACAGGACGTAACGAGCAGCGTTTGGAAGAGGTTAAAAAAGAACTTGAAGCCAAAGGCACAAAGGTCTTGACATTGGTTTTCGATGTCCGCGACCGCGAAAAAGCCGCCGACTGCATCAATAACCTTCCAAATGAATGGAAAAATATAGATGTTTTGGTCAACAACGCAGGTCTGGCACTCGGCCTCGAGCCTGAATACCAAGGCGATTTCGAGGATTGGGAGACCATGATTGACACCAACATCAAAGGTTTGTTGACGATGACACGCCTTGTGGTTCCTGGCATGATGGAGCGCAACCGCGGACATATCATCAACGTGGGCTCAGTGGCAGGCGACGCAGCTTACGCCAACGGCAACGTCTATTGCGCAACAAAATCGGCAGTTAAGACCTTGTCAGACGGTTTACGCCTCGACGTGGCTGACAGCAACATACGTGTGACAAATCTCAAGCCTGGACTGGTGGAGACCAACTTCAGCAACGTGCGTTTCCACGGTGACACCGAGCGCGCCGCCAAGGTTTATAAAGGCATCGACCCGCTGACAGGCGACGACATCGCCGATGTGGCGGTTTATGCAGCCAACGCTCCAGAACATGTGCAGATTGCCGAGGTGCTAATCCTCGCCACATACCAAGGCAGCGGAAGCGTTATCGTGAGGAAGTAATCTTGTGATACTGACAGACTTGTAGTTTTCCTTCGCCGTCGCGGAGATGCATGCCGTTGCCGAGACAGTAGCGCCACATCTTGCAGTCGGCGCATTGGTCTATCTTCATCCATTTGCGGTCGCGATATTTTTCGAATCTGTTTTGCCAGACATCCCAGAAGCTGTCTTTGTAGATGTTTCCCTGATGGTAGTCGGCGCGGATGCTCAGGCAGCCTGAGATGGAGCCGTCAGCAAGGATAGATGCGATGTTAATGCCCGCACTGCAGGAATAATAATGGTTTCTGACCTCGCCTTCGTATCTTCCGAGGAATCCGTCGCAGCCGTAGTCGGCACGGATTTTCCCTTCGAGACGGGTTTGTTTTATAAATTCCAGCATCTCAACAAATTGAGAATCAGAAAGTTGCAAATCAGGATCGTTTGCCGCCCTTCCGAAAGGAAAGACAGTAAAAAGACGCCATCTAGAAATTCCCAGACTAATTAGAAAATCTCGAAAATCTTTAAGATACTTTATTGTTCGTTGGTTCACACAAGTTATCACATCCCACGTCAAGCCAGGATGTTGTTTCATTGCTTCGACTGCGATGAGTACATTCTTGTAACTCAATGAGTTACCGCGCATCCAGTTATGGTCTTCCTCAAATCCGTCGAAGCTCACGGCAATGGATTTAAGGCCGTTTTTGACATATTCGTCGAGTTTTTCCGGGGTGAGTAGCATGCCGTTTGTCACCATGCCCCACACGAATCCGCGCTTGGAGATTTCAAGTCCGCAATCAGCCAGGTCACGACGCATGGTAGGCTCGCCGCCTGTTGTGATGACCATCACATTCGACGGGTCTTCATGAAGTTTTATCTCGTCCAAAACCTTAAGAAAATCTGCCAAAGGCATGTCGTTTTGCTCAGAGAGCATGCGGCAATCGCTACCACAATGACGGCAGTTGAGGTTGCATCTTAAAGTGCATTCCCAGAAAAGCTGATGTAGCTCGTGTTCCTCCGTACGCTGCTGGAGGTTGACACGATTGAGCTCAAGTCTTACTCGCTTGTTAAAACCGAGTTTATTGTTTCTTTGGCTCATCTTTGCCAAGACGGGCGTTAATTTCCTCTAATTGATTGCGCAGACGCCTTGTCTCTTCGCCGTATTCCTTGATGATTTCAGGCGAGCCATAAACGCAAGCGCCTTCTCTACGATTCAAAATCTCCTGGATTGAGTCACGTTCTCTTACAAGCTGTGCTCTCTCTGTTTTTGTCAAGCTTTTGTGTGTTGCGCAAGCACCCAAAAATGCAAGTCCGGCAAGGATTCCGACCCAAATTGTACGACCGAATTTTTTCATTTTCTTGATGTTATAACTCTGCAAAAATACAATTTTTTTCTAATCAATAACAAAATTTCGCGAATGCTTTTGTATTATTAATTATTTTTGCAAATCATTTAATAATTGTATTATGAAAAAAATATTACTTGTTATAGTTAGCTTAATTTTTGCATTTAATATAGCTAACGCACAAAAATCATACAAATCTGTAGATTTGTTTTTAGGATTTGGAGTAAATGAGTTTAATTTCTGGGCAGGCGGAATTGGTCTTACCTACGGACTTAATTTTAATAATTATCTTTCTCTCGGTCTTGGTTTGGATTGCAGATATGTCAACGACTTATCTTCTTCTGAAGGCAGCACAATGCATCACAGTAGTTATCTTTTAGTTCCAGCCCATATTCGTTTTAAAGCAAATTTCGGTACGAAAGAAGAAGCTCCATTTTTTATGTTTGATGCCGGATATGCTTACAATTTCTGGAATTTGAAATCGGTTGTCTTGTTCGAGCCGTCTTTTGGTGTCACTTATAAAAATAAAATCACCGTTGCCGCAGGTGTTATTATTTATCCTGCAGAATATATCAAAGCCGCACCTATAAATTCATATTCATCTGTAGGATACGGCCCTGTTGAAGGTGTAGCCTGCACTCTATGTGTCAGAGTTGGCTTTTTTATCAAATAACACCTAACGGTATCTTTTCTCTAATTCTTCGCGATATTTCTGTGCAATCTCAAACGCCAGCGCCACTCCATTGTTGGTTGGCTCTGTACTGAAGGTGCCGAGACGTTCGCGCCACCACTGACCTTCATATTTGCAAATGCGGTCGTGATAGGCACGCTCATCAAACTCTTCGCCGTTTGTAAATGCAGCATCCATGTCCTTAAAGAACTCTTTCCAACGATAGGCGTAGTATGTGGAAGTGAGTCCTGCCCAAGCGCGGCTGGCATATTCGTTCAAAAGAGCATCTTCCTCGCCCCAAGTGGTGATGATATTGCGTGCGTTACTTTCGAAATAGTCTTTTTCTTCCTCAGTGTTACCGATGGCTCGCGCATCACGAATCCAGCGACCGACGAGGAATGCACTCTCCGAAGCAAGAATGGCGTCGGTGTCGTCGAGAATAGACACCATGGTCTTCTCAAGCTGCTGCATCTTCGCGAAATCGTTGTCTTTATATGCGTTCACGTAATCGATGTAGAGGTCGCTGAAATAGTTGCCAAGAAGCTGACGAGTAATATTCACGATGTCAAAATGGCGAGTGCGAGTGTCGCAATCTGATGCCAGCAGATTATCCAACACGTCGAGAAGCACTATGTTACTGTATTTATATGTAGGTGCGATGTAATACTGCCTGTAATCCTTGATATTTCCAGTTGTCGGGCGCTGGTTGATACGCACAGTCTGACCTGGCGACGACACCTTATTATAGACACTATCGGCGAGCAGCCGCCATGCCTTACGCATGTGTGCGTCAACCTTTCCGGCACGCTTGTCGGCGAGGCATTCAACCCATCCGTCAACGTCTTTTGTCAATGGGTTATCCCAAGCTTTCTCAAACACATATTCATACATGAACGGGTTGCAGTCGAAGCCTTCGAGAGTGGAGCCGATACCTACAAAGTTGTCGCCACCTGCCTCGAAAGCATGTTCGATGCGTTCGTTTACAATGTTGAGATTACCTGCAAGCATTGAGTTTCCGCCGAAATTGCCGAGATAACACCAGATATAAGGCACTCCGTAGTATGCGTTGGTGCGTTCCCACACTGGCTGACGTTCGCAGTAATAATCGAGCATGATGTGTCTGTCGATAGGCATCGAAGTGATATAAGCCTCAATTCGGTTGTCGATTTCCCAGTACTGGCGCTCGTTCCAGAAAAGCCAAGCCATCTCGAGCCATTTCGCCTCTGGGTCGGCAGCCTCGAGAGATTCGTACACCTGACGGCTGACGCGGGCAAGATATTCAGGCTCCCAGCTTGGCGGGATTAACTCATTGAAGATATCGATTCCGTAGATATGGTCGGTGCCATAAAACTCTGTCTGTTTTGCAATGAACTTCTTCTGTATCTCGGTGTAAAGCGGGTCGAGCGGGTCGAGGAACTTGCACCAGCAAGTGCTGTCGAAGCCTGCCCAGTCGCCAAGCGATGCCAACGGAGCATCAGGATAAATACGTTTGATGCATGGCGGCACATGACCTGCAAAACCTGGCAAAACAGGTTTCATGTTGAGTTCACGTTCACGTGCCACAATCTGTTTCTGTAAAGCCTTCTGATTCTCAAGCCACACCATCGGCAGTGGTCCGCCCCAGCGGTCGATATTCTGCATGCGGTGCCATGGCAAGTGTGCCGGACCAGTGAAATAGCTTCGGATCTCCTCATCTGTCAAGCCGAATTCACGCCACACCTCGTACCAAACCGACTCCTGTCCGGTTATAGCGAGCGGCAAGTTTATTCCGTTGAGCGCCATCCAGTCGATGAAATGCTCCCATTGCGACCAGCCCCACCAAGGCATGGTGTATCCGAAAGTGCAGTAATTCAAGAAGAAACGGTCTGGAACACGGGCGTTGAGACGCACTTTTTCATCAACTTGAGGCATCTGACGAGGAATCTCGAGTTTTTCGGTCTCAAACCATGAATATTGAGCTTTGCAATAATATTTAAGGTAATGGTTCAATCCCACTGCCATGCTGTTGGCGTTGTTGCCACGAATCACCAGATCCCGACCATCAGTTTCAATCTCAAAACAGTCAATAGTGTCGTTAAGTCGTTCAAGAACAATATGTTTTGAATATTCAGGCACCACACGGTTCACTAATCCGCGCATGGCGACGACTTCAGAATCGGTTTCTTTTTTGCCATTTTGGTAATCCTTCAAGGCAATAAAAACGCCCACAACGGCAAAAACAATCATCAATGCAATTGTAGAATTCAGCTTTTTCATACTGTTAATATTTTTGCAAATATAGTGTTTTTTTTATTTTTGGTCGCCTGACGGCTCAAAATCTTAAAAAAATCTAAAATAAAAATCAAAAAAAAGTTCTATCACATTTTTTTATTATTTTTGCTGTCGCAAAAAATAGAAATCAACATTTATAAACCTTTTAATCAATGTCTATGGATTTAATCAAATCTTACAACAAAAAGTATGAATTCTTTCGTGACATAACGGGAGTAGCCATGAAAGTTTATAACAAGTACAAATATGGTTTGGCGGAATCAGCTTATGAAGCTGCCATTAAATATTTACTTGAAAAAGATGGATATTACGTTGAATGTCAAGCTTATTTGCCGATTTATTGGGATGATGTGAAACTCGATAAAAACTATCGAATGGATTTGGTTGTCAATGAAGAAATAATCATTGAACTAAAAGCTGTTTCATTTATTGATATGCAACATCGAAAACAACTTTGGAACTACATGAGATTGACACATCTTCCATACGGTATGCTGATTAATTTTGGAAATGAAAAAAATTTGTATTCTGAATGGTATCAATATAATGTCGGTGAAAACACCATTGAAAAAATACAATTGTTATAACAAAAGAAAAACAAAATATGAAAGAATAGTTTGAGGAAGAATAGTTTTTAGATTTTTTAAATGATTTTTTTAAGATTTTGAGCCGAAGGCGACCATATAATGAAAAATTTTGTATTTTTGCGCCCGAAATTCAAGGGGTGCTCCTAAGAGGGCTGAGATGATACCCTATAACCTGATCCAGGTAATGCTGGCGTAGGGATGGATATTACCAATTTTCCCCTTCACATTTATTAACAAATTAACTAAAAGTTCAAAAATGAAAAGAATTTTTATTTGTATCGCTGCGCTACTCTTTGCAGCAAATGTGAATGCGCAGAATGAAATCGTTTTCGACACCACCAACTTCGAGATGCTTCAGGAAGTGGTCGTCAGCGGCGTGAAAGTGCATAAAAAAGCGCCTTTCGCTGTCACGGAAATCAAAAAATCGGAACTTTCAGAGTTCTCAAGCACCGGTAAAGAGCTCCCGTTCCTCTTCTCAAAGACACCGGGCATCATCTCGTGGAGCGAGAACGGCATCGGCACCGGAACAAGCTATATGCGAATCCGTGGCGCCGGCGACTCACGTATCAACGTAACACTCGACGGAGTGCCGCTCAACTCACCGGAAGACCAGTGCGTGTTTTGGGCTAACATGAACAGCTACAGCTCGCTTTTGAACGGCGTACAGATTCAGAGAGGTGTAGGCTCCTCAACCAACGGCGACGGCGCCTTCGGAGGCACGATAACATTGCTGTCAGCCACACCGTCAACACGCCCAAGTGCCGAAATTACTGGTTCATACGGCTCGTTTAACACTCTCAACTTCGGTGCCAAAGTCTCAACAGGCTTGCTTTGGAAACACCTCATCATCGACGGTGCCTACCATGAAACGAGCACCGACGGATTCCTCCACGGAACCTCGGGACGTAGCGGAAGCTACTACGGCGGCATCACTTGGATGAACGACAAATTGGTGATCCGTTACAAAAACATCGGAAACTTCGAAAATACAGGTCAGGCCTGGAATGGTGTCGTCGCTGGCGACAATGACTATAGCCTCATGGACGGCTGCTACGACGACGGCACATGGTCATATTCAACAAAAACAGGCATCCACAATTACGAAGACATGTGGAACGTCGGTCTCGGACAGTTTAACAACCTTTACGAACGCCTCGTAACCGACGAAAACGGACTTTTCGTGAAAGACGAAAACGGCAAATACATCACCGAACGTTATAAACTCAACGACGGCAGCTTCTGGGACAAGACCACCGACAACTTCTGGCAGGACCATAATATTCTCTCGGCAGGTTGGGAAATCAACGAACACTGGGCATCGACTGCAACGCTGCATTATACATACGGCTACGGTTTCTACGAAGAGTTCCGCTACAACAACAAACTCTCGAAATTCGGCATGACATACTATAATCCTGACGGAAGTCAGGTGAAAAAGACCGATTTCGTGCGTAAAAAAGGTCTTCGCCAAGACACCTATGGCATGCTTTGGTATACAAACTATAAAAATGAAAAATGGAATGTCATCGGCGGACTTTCCTTGCAAGGTTTCAACGGCAACCACTTCGGATACGTGACTTATATAGCAAACAATGACGTTGCAAACAAATATCTTGCCAACGGCAGTTATAAATACTACGACTCTGACGCAAGCAAATTCGATGGAAGCTTTTTCACCAAAGCCACTTACTCAATCACAGACAACTGGAGTGTTTTCGGCGATTTGCAATATCGTCATGTCAACTACAAAACCAACGGTATCAACGACAAATTCTACGATGATGAGAGCGGATATTACAATCAGGAACTCAACATCAATGAAAACTATGATTTCTTCAACCCGAAAGGCGGTTTATCATGGAATATGGACGGTCATAACGCCTTCGCATCAGTGGCAATGAGTCATCGTGAGCCTGAACGTAACAATTTCACTGACAACGGATCGTATCCTTATCCTAAACCAGAACAACTCATTGATTATGAATTAGGTTATAACTATACAAGCAATGTCTGGCAAGCGGGCGCGAACCTTTATTATATGGATTACAACAACCAGTTTGTGCAGACAGGAGCAGTCAGCGACATTGGCGAAGCTCTTACAACCAACATCAAGAAATCATATCGTATGGGTGTCGAGCTCCAGGCCGGCGTCAACGTTACGAAATGGCTTGCTATCGAAGCTAACGCGGCACTCAGCCAAAACAAAATCTTGGATTTCAATGAGGTTGTCGAAGACTGGGACAATGGCTCGCAGACAATCCATTACAACAACTCGACTTTGGCGTTCTCACCATCAACAATCCTTAATGGTTTCGTGACATTCCACCATAAAGGAATCGCCTTGACATGGCACACCAACTACGTCTCGAGAATGTATCTCGACAACACCGAGAATCTCGATCGTTCGTTGCCTAGTTACTCGACTTCAAACATCAGTTGCAGTTATACTTTAAAGACAAAGAGTTTTGTAAAAGAGGCTATTTTCAAGCTCAATTTCAATAATATCTTCAATAAACGCTACGCCGCCAGCGGCTGGGTGTACTCGGCAATCTATGAGAGTGCGGGCCACACCAACGACAACCGTTACTACCAGATCGGCTACATGCCAATGGCAGGCTTCACAGTTATGGGAAACTTAACTCTTAAATTCTAAAATTATGGAATTCATCGCCAAACACTGGCTCGACATCGTCACTACAGTCCTTGGACTCGCCTATATTATTTTCGAATATCGGGCCAGCGTTTGGATGTGGCTCGTCGGCTTCCTAATGCAGTCTCTCGGCATCGTTCTTTACTATCAAAAAGGACTTTATGCCGACTGCGGAATGGAGTTTTATTACCTCGCAATGACCGTCTACGGCTATTGGAAATGGATTCACGGCTCTACCGAGAAAAAAGAATTACCAATACGTCATTTCCCAAAGAAAATGATACTTCCTTGGCTCGGAATCATCGCATTGGTGTGGTTGACTATCTATTTGATACTCAGCAATTTCACTAACAGCACCGTGCCAATTGCCGACAGCTTCACCACAGCCTTGAGCATCATCGGAATTTGGGCTTTGGCTCACAAATATCTCGAGCAATGGTTCATCTGGATCGCCGTCGACGTGGTCACCTGCGGACTTTATTTCTATAAGGAAATACCGTTCAAAGCAAGCCTTTACGCATTGTATGTGGTAATTGCAGTATTTGGATATTTTAAATGGAAAAAAATGATAAACAGGATAAGATAGGGCTTTCTTATCCTGTTTATCATTTTTATCAGCGAAGCGCTTATTATTTTATTTCACTATTTTCTTTGTTACTTTATTACCGTTTTTGGTAACATATTTCACGATGTAAATTCCTGATTCTAAATTATTTACATCTTTATTTATCATTCTTCCCATCAGGTCGTAAACCTCATAACGAACTATATTTTCGTTTAAGTCGCCGATTTCAGGAATATCATCATAAGTCTGCGTATTCGAAACTGCTTCACAACCGTCATCATATATTGCCACTATATAATATTCGTAAAAACCAAAAACATCAACATCTGAATCAATATAGAGATATTCGCCTGAAGTATTGTAATCATCTTTGTCAACCGACACTAAATACTCGTTGTTACGATAAATGTCAAAACGAACAAGTTCACCTGAAGAACCTTCTTGAGGTGCGTTCCAACTGATACGTATTCCAAACACTGCACCAGCCCAATATGGTTCCGAAATCTGAAAATCTTCAATAGGATTACAGTAAATATGTGGTTCACTAACCGGATTAGCCAACTCAGCGAGACACCCAATGTTCATTCTGCAATACTGCTGCGACATCTCGAAACTGTTGACACTCGGGCCAATCAAGTCATTCGGAGTGTGGATATTTGGGCTGTAATGCTGATAATCTTCGAAAGGATAAATTCCCATATAACCGTGATTATTGAATGATGTATGGTCGCTGTCGCCCTCATTGAAATTGACGTGTCTTATAGGTAATTCAGGGAAATAAACACTGCCGACATTCATGTAATAGTCACCGATCGGAGCCACTGAGTTAGGATAGATGCAGTCGATATGAATAACATCGCCATAAAGATATCCGTTCATGTCGTTGTTGAAATATCCTAAAATCTCCATGCCTTCCTGTTGGCAACGTGAAGCGTAAGCCTCGCTGCCGTAAAGTCCCATTTCCTCACATCCGTAAGCGCAGTAAACAATTGAATATTCAAACTCGTATTGTGTCATAATTCTTGCGCTTTCGAGCACGCTGGCAACACCTGTTGCATTGTCGTCGGCACCGGGGCAAGCTCCACCACCGTACATTGCTTCGTATGAGAACGAATCGAAGTGGCTTCCGCAAACAACATAAACGTCAGGATAAAGAGTACCACGCTGAATGCCGATTACATTAGGAGCTGCCTGACCGCTTCCGGTCCAAGTGCTCGCATAGAAAGGCTGCTGCTCCACTTCGAGTCCGAGAGCAGCCATGCGACCGGCAATCCAATCGGAAGCATCAAATGCATTTTGTGAATTCCATAAACGATTTTGATAATCCTGAAGATGCTGCACCGTGGCCTGCAATGAATCCATATTAACCTGATCCATCATTTCACGGATAATAACATTTTCCTCAGTAATCACCGGAAAATCACGATGAGCGACTGCCATCTTCGCCTCTTTGTTAAAAACAGCTATCATGCCGTCATTTTTATAAGGCTCTACAGCTCCGTTAAAAATCATGATATTGTCATTTTTAAACAATAATTCGGCGTTTTTAACTCCTGAAATGTAATTTTCCTGATTTTCTTTGCCGCAATAAACAATATAATAGGCATCAGTATTTGCAAAAGCATGATTATCAAGCACATTCATGCTTTCGTCAACGACTTTTGCGGTTGCCAATACAAAGTTGTCGTTGTAATAATGAATCTTCAGATTGTCATTTTTAAAAAGATTTTCAGTTTCCTGCTGATTGTTAGTGTTTATCATCACAAAACTTTGTGAAAAACCTAACATGGCAATCAACATCAATGTTAATAATGTAATGGTCTTTTTCATATGATTATTACTTTTATGGTTATTCTTATCTTTCTTATCAGCGCAGCGTTTATCCTTCACTTTCATTCATGCTTCTCCACATTTCCGAAAAACTTTGTTCGGCAAACACTGGCAATTCCCTGTGCACTCCCCATGTCTTCTTAATCAGCTGCTTCAATTCCAAACGGTTGATAAACTCCTTGGTTTTATCCATATCCTTGCGGTTTTCAACGCGTTTCATGATGAAATTCAAAACTCGTTTTTCACCTAACAAAGAACAGTCTTCTTTTGCAATATCGACTCTGTTTTTCAATATCAAATCGCTAATGTTGATATTCATCGGGCAGTAATGCTCACACTGATGACACGATGTGCAAAGTGTCGCCAGATGCGCCGATTCTTCGTAACCGTTCACTATCGAGCGTATCACGCCCACAGGTCCAGGATAAGAGTTGTCGTAAACGTGCCCGCCTATTGTGTTGAAAACTGGACAAACACTATGGCACGCACCACATTCAATGCATGTCATTATCCGGCGCTGCTGCTCCTTTTCAAGCATCTTTGAACGGTTGTTGTCAACCAAAACAACATATAATTTCTGGTTCACAAACTCATCCTTTGCCGGACTGTTTATAATCGTGAAATATGACTTCGCTTTAATTTTTGTCACCTCATACAACGACGAAAGCGGCAGTAAAACACTGATATCGTCAATAGTAGGAATAAGTTTGTCAATTCCTACCAAAACAATATGAACCTTAGTGTTTGCTATCGATTTCAAAACATTGCCCTCGTCTTCAGAAATGACAATATTTCCGGTGTCGGCGACAATAAAATCAGCTCCCGTGATGGCGGCGTTAGCGTTCAAATATTTATTATTCAACACTTTACGCGTGACTGACATCAGCTGCTTGGCACTCAAATCATTATTCACGCCAAACTTTTCTGAAAAAGTTTCCGCAATCTCAGCTTTTGTCTTATGCGCCGCCGAGTGGTTAGGATCCGACGGACGTTCATTATCCTGATAGCAGATGAAATCGCCGGTGTCAGTCTCTGTGACATCAACTTTTTTCATCTCAAGATACGGCATCAAACCTATTTCTTCAGCCAGACTACTCTTTGTTTTTACAACATTTTTTGTTTTTTCATCACTTAAAATATTGTAAATCATTTGCTTAGCTTCTTCAGCATCGCGAGCCCAACGAACCAGACAGCCATTGCTTATGCAATTGGTTTCAAAATCAACCAAGAGTTTGTCGTAATACTTAAAAGCCTTGTTTCTTATGTTAAAAGCCCTGCTTTTCTCAAGCTCGATATTTGCATAATGATTAGCACAATCTTCAGCCACATTAATGAAAAAATTATAGCGTGCTCTCATCTTTTCAAGATGCTCGCTATTGAAAGCAACCTGCTTCACATTCTGACTAAATATCGTGCCTTTCTCTGTCATACAAATATGTCATTTCGAGCTTGTCGAGAAATCTCAAACAATATCTATTTTTTTAATTCTGTTTAAATGTCTTCCGCCCTCAAAATCTGTTGTCAAATAAGCCTTCACAATATCCCAAGCCATCTCATTGCTGATAAATCTTCCAGGCAGCGCCAAAATATTTGCGTCGTTATGCTGACGAGCCAATTTTCCTAATTCAACATTCCAACACAAAGCAGCGCGCACATGCGGATGATGGTTTGCAGTCATCTGAGCTCCGTTTCCACTTCCACATAAAATGATTCCAAGCGGATATTTTCCATCTTGGATGTCCTGAGCCAACGGATGTATCATATCCGGATAATCGACGCTTTCCGCCGAATAACACCCGTAATCTTTTACCTCATAACCGCTATCTTTCAGTTTATCAATAAGATACTGTTTCATCGCAAATCCACCGTGGTCAGATGCTATAGGAATAATTTGATTCATATCACAAATGTTGAAAAAATTTTCACAAAAATAAAAAAAATAATTTTACCAAAAAACGTTTTTCTTTAATTTTTAATCAGTTATAAAAATGCCAAATTTTGACAAAATTTATATCTCTTTGAAAATCAAAATTATTAATTTTATCAACATTAATTTAAAAAAAATTGTTAATAAAATTTTGATAAAAAATGATAAAATTTTTTGGCTGTTAAAAACTCGAAAAAATGAAAAGTTTTTAGAAGTTATTTATTTTGTTTTAACAGTAAAATCAACACTTTTCAACAGCTTACAAAAATGATTTTTAATCACTTAAAGAGTTATCAACAAAGCATTAATTATCTGATTTTTTATTAATTCTATTTTTATTAATTATAAACAATTACTAAGATAAAAAACCAAGGTGCTCAAGCAAAATTTTAGTTCCAATCAAAATCAAAATTATTCCTCCGATTATGCTCGCAGGCTTCGAATATTTCGACCCGAAAAAGTTTCCGATGGCGACTCCCGCAAAACTGAAAATAAAAGTCGTCACTCCTATTATTAATATAGCTCCCCAGATGCCAATTTGCAGGAACGCAAAGGTCACTCCGACAGCCAAAGCGTCGATACTTGTCGCAACTGCGAGCAAAAACATGGTTTTTATGTCGTTTTTTGATGAATTTTCATCTTTTTCTTCATAAAAAGCTTCACGAATCATGTTTGCGCCAATCAAAAACAACAGTCCGAATGCAATCCAATGGTCGATATTTGTGATTAAACTCTCAAACTGAACTCCTAAAAAATATCCGATGACAGGCATCAAAGCCTGAAAGCCTCCAAACAAAATTCCGCATAACAAAGCGGTTTTTAATGAAAATTTTTTTGTAGTCAAGCCTTTACAGATGGAAACCGAAAAAGCGTCCATTGAAAGTGCTATCGCCAAACTCAATATGGTTAAAAAATCCATTTTATAAATGCTATTTTTCCACTCGTCATTTCGGCGCAAAAGTAAAAAATATTATCTTTGCAAAAAATAATGCCATGAAAAAAATATTTTTTACGTTTTTTACAATAATTGCTTGTAATTTGTGTCTTGCACAGATTCCGCATCTTTATCAACATACGTTTCCACAAATCAATTCACAGAATCCTAAAGTGTTGGAAATGCTTCAACAAGTTGATGAAAATCAAATAATTAGTGATGTTGAACATTTATCTTCATATATAAACCGTCGTGCTGATGCCATTCATATTTATGCAGTAAAAGACTGGCTTGTTTCGCAATATGAAAATATGAATGTTGACAGTGTCCAACAGCATGAATTTGAGTCAATTTCATATCATGGAGCAGCTCCTGCACTTATTGTTTCCGCGCCAAATGTTCTTGCCATTCAAGTTGGAAAGACAAGACCTGAAGAAATTGTAATTTGCGGTGCTCATTACGATTCTTATGTACACGATCCTATTGGTATGTTCGATCCGGATACTTTGGTTTCTCCTGGTGCAGACGATAATGCTACCGGTGTCGCTGGAATACTTACAACTGCCAGAATATTAAGCAATTACGAATTCGAACGCACAATAATTTACGCAAATTGGAATGCCGAGGAATTCGGTCTTTGCGGAAGTAAGGAATATGCCAAAGAATGTCATGCCGACAGTGTTGATATCGTCGCTTATTTCAATCTCGACATGACTGGTTATGTCCATCCAGGCTTTGATATCCAAATTGATCTTTTATACACAGCTTGCGACAGTTTACTCGGAACATTTGTCCAACAAGTAAGTCATACTTATCTTCCAGACGTTTATATTCGTCATGCGTGGCTTCCACATGGTGACACTGATTATTCGTCGTTTAACCGCAACGGCTATCAGGCTATTTCACCAAGTGAAGAGGTGTATCATCTCTCGCCTTACATCCACACTGTCAACGACATAATTGGTTTAAGTGTTAATAATTTTGAACAGTGTGTTGTTTTTACAAAGCTTAATTTGGCTTGCGTGGCACATGCCGCCAGAATTATTTCAGAATCAGTCGAAGAAATAGATGAAATTGACGAACAAATTGAGTGTTTTGAGGTGTTTGATATTTTCGGAAGACTCGTCCATAGCGAAAAATCAGTATGGAAAAATATGGAAGAAATCCATGTAAATGATTTACAATCAGGAATTTACATCATTCGGTTTTTTACTGAAAGTGGAAAATCGTTTTCAAAAAAATATTTCATAAAATACTAAACGTTTTAGGGTTTTAGGAATTGACATTTCATTTTTCAACTTGTAATTTTGCGATGTTAATTGTATCTTATGAATAGATTTGTACTTGCATTATTATCGTTATTATTGTTTTCATGCGCTCGTGAAGATGTTTTGAATGACTTTCAAAAGAATATCAAACACCTTAACGATCAGGCATTTAACGAGCGCATTTACAATCCTGATATTGCGTTACAATATGCCGATTCCGCTTTGTTTTTACTTTATCAGGATTCCGTAAATCTTAAGGAAAATTATTCTGACTTTTACTATGATAATATTGCAAGAGCCTTAAATTCAATGGCTTACGAGAATTTCCTTCTTTCAAATTTCCAAGAGGCTAATCATAATATAAATAAGGTATATAGTATTGATGAATCTTATCCTAATAAACATATCGAATACGGTATAGCTCAGATTATCAATGCCAAAATGATGATGCGTCTGCGTGCCTCGTGGGAAGCTGATGAGCTTTTGAAAAACTCAAAATGCGATCGTGAACATAAAGAATTGTTGTGCCAGTGGGCGAAAAGCCAGTATTATGGTTCAAAATTGTTCTTGAACTGCTTCTACCGTGACGGAAAATATCAGTATAATGAGCTTGTAAAAACATTGAATGAAATTGAGCAATATAATGTCAATCAACAACTTATGGTTGATGAAACACAAGCTTACACTCTTTATTACGCCTTGATGGAATCATGTCAGATTCTTGCAAAAATCTCTAATTTCTATCAGAATGAAGAGGGTAAAAATGTGTTTTATTTTAAAAAATCTGTCGGTTATTTAAAGAAAAGTCTGGAGTTGATGAATGATAATCAAAGAGTTAGTAACTACGACTTGGCTAACAACCTTCAAACTCTGGCTGGAATAATAAATGATAAAAACAGAAACAGTGATTATAATCAAATTGAAGGTGATTTGAATTATATCATGTTGATTATCAAGAATAACGCTGAAAAATTCGGAGTTCATTATCCGATAAATATCGGTGTTTACGACAATAATTTGAAGATGAATTTACTGTTTCATGCCGATAGTCTTTTCATGTATGTAAAAAATCCATATCAGATAATCGCTTCAAAATCAATGATTTCTGACTTTTATATCCGTGATGGAAAATTAGCTGAAGCTCGTCCGTATTTGATTTTCGCAAAGAATTTCCTGGATTCAATAAATGCTGATGAGGATCCTGAAATGCCAAGTGAATATAAGTTTAAGAACACAACTTCGAAAATGGCTGAGCGTGTTTACATCGGACTTATCAGAACTAAGGCATCAGATGACCCTGAAATTTTAACTGATTGGTTTTCAATGTATCAGAATGAATCATTTAAAGCTTTTGAGAAAGAAAAATATGATTTCAATTACATGGAATTGCGTTCTGTGAACAATGAAAACAAGAAGAAAATGACGTATCTTTCACTATCTATCATATTGGTTTTCATTGCTTTTGCCACAATTTTCGTGTTTTTCAGATATACACGCCGCAACAACAGACTACTGAAAAAGCAAAAGGAAATCGACCTTGAAAGAATCGCGAATGTTGAGACTTGTCTATCGATTTTCCGTCACGATATGTCGCCTTACATAATGTTTTTGCAGCGCGACAACATCCCTGATGAGATAAAACACGACGCTTTGCAGAAGCTTATCGTCACTTTGAACAATACCATGCGTTGGATCAACATCTCGACACCTAACGGATTGCCGTTTAAAAAGACCAGTTTCGTGCTTAACGACGCATTTGAGTCGGTGGCGAAAGGTATCACAAATCCTAATAACGTCACTCTTATTTTCAAAGACGCTCCTTGTGAGGTTTGGGGAGATAAAAATCTTGTGGAGATAATGCTTAGAAACTTGATTAACAATGCGTTACGTTATACAACAAAAGGTTACGTCAAGGTGAGCGCAAAGAAATATGAGAAAGACAAGAATTTTGTACAGATAACCGTTGAGGATACCGGCTGCGGAATATCAAAAGAACGTGTCGACGAGCTTTTCCGTTCAGATAAACTCATTGAAAATGAAAACTCTAACAGCACTGGACATCATGGTTTCGGACTGATGCTCTGTGCTTACATCATAAAAAAACACGACGACGAGACCCGTAGAGGTTGTAAAATCTGGGTCGAGAGTGAAATCAACAAAGGAACAAAAATCCATTTCATATTATGCGCGACTATATAAACATAATAGTTATCGACGACGAGTCATTGATAAGAAAATCAATAGCTTACGAGTTTTCTCACAATAAGCAGGAAATCACAGTGGCTGCTAAGGACGACACTTATTACACCAAGGAAATACGTCTTTTAGGCACCTTTGGCACGAAATCCGAGCTTTTTGATTTTCTCGATAATCCTGAAAACGAAAAACCTGATTATGCATTAGTCGATATGCAGTTTCCAAGTCAGGCGGAACCGACAGGCGGCATCACTCTTACACGCGAGATACTTGAAGGAGGCTACACTAACCAGGATGGCGGTGAGATAAAGATCGTGATCATAACTTCGCGTTTCGATTATCCTGCTGAAGATGAAATAAACCGTGACCAGAAAATCAAAGACATCAATAAGGTGATTGTCGATTCTTTGGTTTCCGGCGCAAAGGCTTTTGTGAGCAAAAACGCCACAGAAGGTTTCGAAATTGAGAATTTCACACGTGCCATCGCATGTCTGGAACGCGGTGAACGTTACTACTTCAACCACCCGGTGCTGCAAACGCTTGTGGAGTCGGCATCCGATTATGTGCAACAGAACTTTTATAGCCTGAAACAATGTATGCACTACGATGTCACCATGCGCGAACGCGAGCTTCTGATAGGACTTGCGCGCGGTGAAACCATGGTGCAGGTGGCAAACCGCATCTATGGCAAAGCCGATGATTCGCAGATAAAATCGATACAAAACCTGCAACGCGCCCTCGCCGACCGTATTAACAACGGCGACAACAAGGCGTCTGCACTGGTTGCAAGAGCGATTTTCTTGGGAATTTTAACCGAAGATGATGTTTATAAAAAATAACAATAAAAATAAACGGTATGAAAAAACTATTACTATTAATTGCGGCGCTCGTTGCAGCGTTTGAAATGACGGCTCAATGGCATCCTGGAGCCGAAATCGACATCAACAATGTGAAAACGACATTGTACGGAACCGGTAACTTCTTCAGAATGAGAGGAGGTGAGAATACAGAACAAGGCTACTTCGTGCCTTCAACAGACATTAAATCCACAATATTCCAAAACACATTGTGGATAGGCGGTCTCGATGCTAACGACAGCCTTCATTTGGCAGCAGTGCGCTTTAACCAAATTGGCGAAGACTTCTGGTCGGGTCCGTTGCGTGTCACTGATGCCTCAACAGATGTCTTCACCGTGATGGATTATCATCATGTGTGGAAGGTGTCACGTGCTGATATTGAAGCACTTATCGCAAATCCTGCCGGCGACATTGCTGAGGATATCCTTACTTGGCCGGCTCACGGCAATGTGGATGACGGTTTCGCCGAAAACTTAGCTCCTTTTGTCGATGTTGACGGCGACGGCGTTTATAATCCTCGTAACGGCGATTATCCAGATATCCTTGGCGATATGGCGCTTTATTGCATCTACAATGACAATTATGATTTTTACAATCATGGTAATGTTACTCACGGCGAGACAGGCGGCGCACCTCTCGGAATAGAGATTCATTGCATGCTATACGGCTTCAATGCTCCTGATGATGAGATTCTCAACAACACCCTTTTCATGCGTCAGTGGATCTACAACCGCTCATCCAACAATTATCATGATATGTATGTAGGCTCTTGGACCGACTACGATATCGGATATGCACGTGACGACTACAACGGCTGTAACGTCCAACACAGCTATTATTATGGTTATAACGGTTCTCATATCGATGGCTCGGGCCAACCGGAAGCATACGGTCCTAATCCTCCGGCACAGATTATAATGATTCTCGGAGGTCCTACAATGAATGCCGATGGAATAGACAACCCTCACAGTCTGCAGGTTATCGACGAAAGTTACAACGGACTTGGTTTTGGCGATGGAATCATTGATAATGAACGAATTGGCATGACAAGTTTTGTTTATCATGACAATCATAATGCTATAAACGGTGACCCAGAAACTGCTCAAGATTACTATAATATGATGAAAGGTTTATGGAGACACGGAGAACCTATTATGTATGGCGGAGATGGCGTTGAAGGACATCCTGGCGTTGTCGGACCGGCATGTAAGTTCATGTTCCCATACGATTCCGATCCATATAATTGGGGTACCGGCGGTGTGATGCCTAACGGCGGATATAACCAGAACAATTTCTATTGGAGCGAACAAACCGGCAACAACGGTATGCCAAATTCAGTCGGCGACCGCCGTGGACTGGCATCATCAGGACCGTTCAGATTCAATAGCGGAACAGTCCAAGTGATAGACAGAGCATACGTAACATGTTGGTTCACAACACAATTCAGCACAGATGAAATGGATGTTTGGGCAACATATATCAGAGAATATTTCTTGAATAATTTGTATAACGAATAAAAACTTACGGCTATGAAAAAATTATCATATATAGTGTTATTTCTCATCTTTGCGATGAATTTAACAGCCCAAAGTGTTTGGGACGGCAAGCGTGAAGCCATCATAAACGGTTCGGGTACCGAAAACGACCCATATCTCATCGAAAACGCACAGCAATTTGCATGGCTCATTTATGTAATCAACTGGGATTACTCACGTTGGACAGAAGGCAAGTATTTCCTGCTGACTACCGACATCGACCTTAACGGAAGTGTTGATAACCAATGGATTCCGATAGGAGCCGGACCGTCAGCTGACTTTCACAAGTATTTTGATGGTGTTTTTGACGGCGGTTTTCATAAGATTACAGGTCTTTATATCGACGACGAAAATCCGATAAATGACAATAATTCAATGTGGGTGTCGTCGTATGCTGGATTTTTCACAGAGCTTAAAAGTGATGCAGTGATCAAGAATCTTTATCTGGAAGGTTTTGTTTCATCTGGCAGAAAATCAGGCGGTTTTTCAGGTAGCAGTAACGGCGTTTTTGAATATTGCATCGCAAATGTAGATGTCGCTTCCACAAGTGGTTCAAGCGCCGGAATAGCATCCTTTGGCAATCCTACTGTCAGATTTTGCGCAAATCTTGGTGATATCAAGGGAAAGAATGGCGTTGGAGGCATCATCGGAATGAATGGTCATGTTGAAAGCTGCTATAACATGGGAAAAATTGCAGGTGAAGACGTGGTTGGCGGTATTGCCGGAAGGTCAAATGATATTAAAAACAGCTACAATGTTGGTGAGGTTTCTTATCTTGAAAGCACAAATAATAAAGGCGCCATAGTCGGAAACAAGCCATCTGGCGGTAGTATCGAAAATTGCCACTATCTCGAAGGCTGTATCGCTGAATCTAATAGTTTTGGCGAACCTCAGACAGCTGTGTTTATGCGTTCAGAGGAGTTTGTAAACATGCTTAACAGTGACACCGATGTCTGGGTTTTTGACGAGGGAAACATCAACGACGGCTATCCTGTTTTCGGTAACACACAGTTTGGAATTGAAGAGATTCTCACTGAATTTCCTGACATGGTAATGGTTTATCCTAACCCTGTTGTCGACAATGTGTATGTGGTTGGTGATGTGACATCATGCGAAATCTACGACCTCGTAGGAAAATGTGTGAAATCCGTATCGACAAATATGGAAGAAATCCGTGTAACTGATTTACAGTCAGGGATTTACATGATGCGATTTTTAACAAATAATGGTAGCGTTGTCACGAAAAAAATCATTAAAAAATGATATGTAAGGGCGAATAATTATTCGCCCATTATTCCGTGTAATGTAAAATCATACGTTCAATGGCGCGTTCGCACACTGGGCAGAACTTGTCGCCATTGAACGTATTCATTAAGCAGTCGATCATCGGGCGATAGATGCCGTTGAGCTGATAACCTGCCCCTTCATAAACGCCGACGGTGTTTTCGTATTTCTTCTCGACAGGTGTAGGAACCGGCGTCTTCTTGCCTAGCATATCCTTCCATTTTGCATCAAAACCAACCAAAGTGGTGATGTTAGGCTCCCAAGGCTCCACTTCAAGACTGTAGTTATCAGTGCCGTCGTAGGCATATTCGTCAGCCAAACCTGCGAATCCGTGACCGAACTCATGGATGATGACATCCGAAGAATACGAGTTGCCAGTGGTGCTTACGCAATATGAGTTGAAGATGCCTCCACCACCGTATTTCTTGGTGTTTGCGAGGATATAAATCTGGTCATAAGGCACTTGTCCGGCAAGAGTTTTCATCGTTTCGTTATCGTACGTCATGCAGTAACGCTCGCTGTCGAAGGTCCAGAAGCTGCAGCTCAAGGCGGTGTTGCGATAAAGTCCGTCGCCGGGCATGGTGATGTCGGAATCCTGTGATGGCACCAGAACCGCACGGATATTGAAACGGTCCTGATAGCGGTTGTATGGAGCGTAGCTGAACAGGCTCTTCACAAAAAACTGGCAGTCTTTCACGAATTTTCCCATCTCCTGCTCGGTGTATCCATCAGGCAAAAGCACTATATCTACTGCATTTTCAACAGGATAGTCGCCGTAGACATTGTAAACCGCGTATGGCAGTTTTGGTGCAGGTTTTATGAAATAGTCATTCGGATCAACGAAAATCTTCATCTGCTCGTTGAGTTCCAGATGGTCGTTTTTGGCATAAAAAGTCACTTCAACAAGCTCTTTTGGGAACGGAATCACCACCGACTCATGGAATCCCTTGCTTATTTTTGTCGCCTCGTCCGTCGTCTGCCACTCGCCGAAAAGCAGGCAATAGCCATGCGAATAAAGCACCACATCGGAATCTGGCAAAGTCACTTCGACGAAATACATTCCGTAGTTTGTGCTGTCGACAAGATGAGCGCGCGGACCACCCCATTTCGGCTCTTTCACGAGTTTGTCGAGAGCATAAGAGACGGTGTCTGAATTGCCAAAAAGATAATAATCAATTCGTAACTGATTGTCTGTAAAGTAGTTGTCATATTCAACCTGAGCTTTAACTTTGAGACCTAAGAATACAATGATTGTTGATAAAATTATGGTGAGTGACTTCTTCATGTTGATAATTTTTTTGCAAAAATAACATATTTTTTTTTATTTTTGCAGATTATTAATATATGAAAAAGGAAAATTCGACAACGAAACGCCGCCTTCGTGGCTCATATCTCATCTCTCTGATGAGCATTATGCTTGTGCTTTTTGTGCTGAGCCTGTTTTCGTCGCTGATACTTTTCGCCAATAAGATTTCTGATTATATCAAGGAAAATGTCGGTTTCGAAATAGTGATGAAGAAAGGCGTAAAAGAGAAGGATATCATTGATTTTCAACATATTTTGGATAAAAAGAAATATGTGAAATCGACGGAATACATTTCTCAACAGGAAGCAACACGTCGTCTGACCGAGGACCTTGGCGAGGATATTTTGGAATGGCTTGGTGATGTCGAGAATCCGCTTCTGCCTTCAATCGACGTGAGGTTTAAGTCGGAATACGCCAACAACGACAGCATCGCGAAGATTGAGCAGTGGGTGATGAAGAATAAAAACGTGAAAGAGGTTTATTTCCAAAAGTCTCTTATGCACTCTATCGATAAGAATGTCAATAAGATAGCTTCTGTTTTGCTGCTTGTTGGAGTTGTGCTTCTCATCATGGCGGTGACGCTTATCAGTCATACTGTGAGGTTGGCTGTTTATGCAAAACGTTTCGTGGTGCGCAGCATGCAACTCGTGGGCGCGACGGAAGGCTTTATCATCAAGCCGTTCATGAAAAGCTTTGTGATTCAAGGCTTTATCGGTGCGGTATTGGCGTTGATACTTCTTTCTATATTCCTTTTCAAATTGATGCACGAGGTTCCTGAATTGGCGGTGTTGACGAATATCAGCAGCATCGCTTTGATTTATATCTCTGTCATCGCTTTGGGCGTTTTGCTCACCACCTTGTCGACGTTTTTCGCGATGCGGAAATACTTGCGCGCTGACATCGATGATCTTTACGAATAATTAAAAATTACAGATATGGCAACAAAAAACGACGTGAAAACCACTGAAAAAGAGAAAAAATCCATGCCTTTTGGCCGTGACAACTACAAATGGGTGCTTATCGGACTGGCATTTCTGCTTGTGGGATTTCTTCTGATGATTGGCGGCGGCTCCGACAATCCTGATGTCTTCAACGAAGGAATGTTCAGCTTCCGCAGACTGACACTTTCTCCGATTTTGATTCTTATCGGCTTCGGCATTCAATTCTATGCAATAATGAAAAAACCTAAAGAATAATGGACTGGTTACAAGCTCTTTTATTAGGAATTCTTCAAGGTTTGACGGAGTTCCTGCCGGTGTCGAGCAGCGGACACCTCACAATATTGTCGAACATCTTCGGGCTTAGCGGCGAGGAAAACTTGACATTTAACGTTGTTTTGCATGTCGCTACAGTTTGTGCCACTTTGGTTATTCTTTGGCAGGAAGTGGTTTGGATTTTCAAGGATTTGTTCACCAAACAGCAGTGGAATTCATATCAAAACCTCAATGGAGGCACGAAATACGCCATCAACATCATCATCTCGATGATTCCTGTCGGCATTGTCGGAGTGTTTTTCAAAGACACCGTCGAGGAAATCTTCGGTTCAGGCCTTTTGATTGTCGGTATCATGCTGTTGGTAACCGCCACTTTGCTGACGTTTGCGCATTTCGCAAAGCCACGTCAGCGTGAGGAAATCTCAGGATTGCACGCATTCATCATCGGTATCGGTCAGGCTTGCGCCACCATGCCGGGCTTGTCGCGCTCCGGAACGACCATCGCAACAGGACTCTTGCTCGGCAACAAGAAGGAGAAACTCGCACAGTTCTCGTTTTTGATGGTGATTCCTCCGATTTTAGGAGAGGCATTGCTCGATTTCAAAGACGTGCTTGAGGTTGGTTGGAGTGCAGCCATGGCAGGTATCTCGCCATTTACACTCATCATCGGCTTCTTGGCGGCATTTATCACAGGATGCCTCGCCTGCAAATGGATGATTAACATAGTGAAAAAAGGCAAATTGATTTATTTCGCAATCTACTGCGTAATCGTCGGTGTTTTAGCAATTTGTTTCGCATAATGACAGAGTTTCATTTCGAGGAAGGTGAGGTGTTTCTAATAGACAAACCTCTTGATTGGACGTCATTCGACGTTGTCAATCTCATTCGTGCTGTCATCAAGAAATACCATCAGATTCGGAAGCTGAAAGTCGGTCATGCAGGCACCTTGGATCCTCTTGCAACGGGTTTGCTGATACTCTGCACCGGTCGCATGACCAAGCAAATCGACAATTTCCAAGCACAGGAAAAGGTTTACACCGGCACTATGCTGTTGGGACAGACCACACCGACTTTCGATTTGGAAAGCGAGCCGAATCAGTTCTTTCCGACAGAAAATATAACGCCTGAGATGTTAGACGAGGCGCGTAAAAAGTTCATAGGCGACATAATGCAGCGTCCACCGAAGTTTTCGGCAATCAAGATTCAGGGAAAACGCGCTTTCGACTATGCACGTTCCGACGAGGAACTCGAGCTGAAGGAACGTCTTGTGCATATCGATGATTTTCAAATAGATACAACAAATTTCCCGAAGGTCGATTTCATGGTTAAATGCTCCAAAGGAACATATATCCGTTCGTTGGTCAACGACTTCGGCCAGGCGCTTGGCAATGGAGCCTGTTTAATCAGTTTGCGCCGCACCAAAATCGGTGATTTCGACGTGAAAGACGCCTGGGATTTGATGGAGTTGAAGCAGAAAATTATCGAAACGGCACCGGAAATTACAGAAAACAACGTAGAGACGTCATAATATGGCGTCTCTATTTTTAAAAAGATTTTATAAATCCGTTCTATTCCTTTATTTCAACATCTTTGGTTTTTAAAAGATTTTGATTGTTTTTCATGAATTTTATTATTGCGATGATGCCAATTGCAAATGTGCCTATGATTGCGAAAACCAGTGCGGCAAAGTAAATAAGCACAAATATCATAATTGCGATAAAGGCAAACATGAGAATTCCGCCGACACTGTAAGCGAAGCCGGTTCCGACAACTTTATACATCGTTCCGCCAATATTCTTAATAGCGAGGGTTGGGTTCAAGGCTTCACCAAGCATAGCCGGAAGAGCGATAAGAGTAGCGCCAATCACACCCATTATGATACTGAAAATAGACGCTGCCGAATCACCAATACTGCCTAAAACAGTGTTTCCAGCTTCCTTACTTTGTGCAAGTTCTTCAGCGGTAGCCGGAACGAAAGCAATGATAGCGTAGCAAATGTAAAACACCACAGCCAATAAAATTAATACCAAAAGACCCCATTCAGGATGATATCCTTTTGTACCATCAAAAATTGGCATTACAAAGCCAATAAATAATGACGCGATGATACTGAACACAAGTATCCAAGCTACCCAATCTTTTCCGTTGTAAACATATCCGGCTATGTCAGGATTGTTGTTTTTAATTCTTTTGAAGACTGCGAAACCAGCCAATGTTGGTGCGCCAAGCATCGCAACAATGATTAAAATTGTTAATAACATAATGATGGTTTTTTGTAATTGAACTTAAGTTTTAATTCCACGTTTCAAAATTAGTAATATTTTCGATTAAATAATTACAAAAATGTTATTTATTTTTGCATCAATGTCACAAATTGTCTTTCTCAAACGTCTTATATACGAGATTTGACAGATATATGAATTCTGATTTTGAAATAACATATCGAAGTAACTACCAGCGGTTGTTCAGGATTGCGGCGAAAATGCTCCGCGATTCTGACGCCGCTCGCGATGTGGTTCATGATGTTTTTATGGCATATTATTTCGTTCAAAACGACAAAAAAGTCATAAAAGATGCCAAAAACTGGCTCATCAGATGCACAATAAATAAAGGTGTCGATTTTTTGAGAAAAAACAAGAAAACCATCTCTGATGAAAATGTTTCAAAACAAGATAATACATCGCAAAACATTGACAGTCAGATAGATTTAATGAGTTTATCGAATCTGATTTCAAAACTTGACGGCAAAGACCAATCGCTGGTAGTGCTTTACAGTGAGGGCTATTCTTACAAGGAAATAGTTGAAATTACTGGCATAAACTTCAATTCTGTCGGAAAGACTTTATCAAGAATTTTGGAAAAATTAAGGAGGGGATATGAAACACTTTGATGAAATAACAATTCAAAAATATATCGACAACGAACTTTCTCCGGAAGAAAGAGTTGCTGTCGAAATGCATCTTGAAACATGCGAAGAATGCAAAAAACAAGTTGAAAACCAGCGTGTTTTTTCGGAAAAAGTGAAAGATTCACTTGATGGATTCGTGCCAGATGATATAAAAATTCCAGAGTTTAAATTATCATATCAACCAAAAAAGACACGAACATTAAGAATCGTTCTAATTTCTTCACTTTCAACGGCTTGCGCTATATTGCTGGCATTTTTCATCATCAAAGGTTTAAAAAAAGAACCTGAAAATTTCGACATCTACGACTTTATCACCATCGAGGAATACGATGCCAACAAACCTATGACAGAACAATTATTCACATACATGGAAAACAACATTTAAATATAAAGATTATGAAAAAATTGTTTTTAATTCTCACATTAGCATTTGCATCATATATCGTTGATGCACAGACAATTAACCTTGTAAAGGATAACTCTTACGCCCTTAGCGGTGACTGGACAAAAATCTGCGATAACGCCAAAAAACTGACTGTTTTCGACGACGGCACAGCAATGATTAGTCACACTAACGAAAACCGCTATTCATTGTTTGACAAGAACGGTAAGTTATTGAAAGACATTAAAATATATTATGAAGACGGAAAGAAAAAGCCTTTCAATCTCCAACCCGTTCTTGGAAAAATTAACAACCTCTATTTCACTGGAACAAACAGTCAGGGAATTATCTATTTCTTTAATGATAACGGGCTGATTGTCAATGAAATAACTGTTGATTTCTCAAGCCACGAAATGATTCCGCTTGCAAATGATAAGATTGCGCTTTTCGGAGGCACTTCATGGAAAACACAATGGCATTATTTTGTTGCTATTTTGGATATTGGCACCGGTGATTATCATATCGTATATGATGATTTTGAAGAAACCACTTCTATTGGAGGCGAATATATGATTTATGCCAAGGCGTTAATAAACCACAGAGAAGATATGGTTAAGATTTCAGACAATGTTTTGGCAATTGCTTTGCCGGATGCGGGAAAGCTGTTACTTTATAATATCACTGAAAGCAGCCTGATTGAAAAGAAACTTGATTGGCAACCAAAAGTTTTGTCGGTTGAAGAACAGAAAAAAATGCAGTCTGATGCTATCGAAAAGTATAAGAAGGAATTCGATATTTGGCAAAAATATCCAAACCCAGAGAAACTGGCCGAGAAACAGAAGCAGTTTGTCAAACAGCTTGAAAACGGCATGAATCACATCACAGAGCCGTTAACTGTATCGTGGTTTACATCAGCAATCAAAGGCAATGGCGACAACATCATATTCTTTGAATATATTGACGAAGCGGGTAAAAACTCATTCCATGCTTATTCAGTGGGGCAAAATAAAACCATCTCTAAAAACTCATTCCAGTGCACTGATTACGACCTTTCAATAAAAAAGAATAAGTTTGTTATCCATAACGGCTATGTATACGGAATTCAAAAGGTTAAAGGTTCAGAAAATGAGCTGAGATTAGTAAGGTTTGAAATGAAATAAACATTCAATCATTATTAAACACTATGTAGAGACGTCATAATATGGCGTCTCTATTTGTTAATAAATGAAAGCAAAAATCAATCTTCGTCTTCCAAAATGAAGATCTCTTCCACTTTTTTGTCAAACACCTGTGCCATCTTCAGCGCCAGCACTGTCGAAGGGACATATTTTCCCGATTCCACCGCGTTGATGGTCTGACGGCTTACTCCGATGCGTTTTGCGAGCTCTTCCTGCGTGATGTTGAGTTCAGCACGCGCTATTTTCAAACGGTTTTTCATTGTGCACCTCCTTCTTTGTTGGCTCTGTAAAGCTCAATTCTAAATTTGATGATGAAAAGAATCAAAAACAGTGGGAAAATAGAGTAGATGGCATACAGATAAGACAGGCTATATATGGTTAATGTGAAGATAACCAATAAGATAGCTGCACAATAAGTTGCCCAAACAAGACATTGTTCCCGAATGCTTTTCACAAACTCATCCTCGATTTTTTCTTTTGAAAATCCGATAAAGATGAGTCCGGTGATAAGAACTGGGATGATAAATGTGAGCAAACCGCAGTCTGCCATGCAGAAATACTTGCCTTCACTGAATAAATCCCCGTTTATCAATGCGGGCATTTTGAATTCCGGGCTGGTTTCCAAACAAACCCAGATGATTAATGCAATTAATGCAATTGTGGTAAGCGCCACTCCGACAGGTTTGAAGCTGTTCGGAAACAAATAGTTCTTTTTCATAGTTTTTATTTTTTAATGGTTTAACATTGAATTCGAATGGTTAACGCTGCAAAAGTAAAGAATATTTTACATATAGACAAAAAAATTTTACATTTTTTTCAAAAAAGATTGTAAATATCAGCAAAATCAGGTTAAAATTTTGTAATTTTGCGCACTCAAAACGGTGATTTTTAATGAAAAAACGCTATATTTTTTCCTCTGGCGATTCTTTTGAAGCTGATTTGGACGACTTAAAACGTCTTTTAGCTGAAAATCAACAATATGTTGAGAACTATGAAGATGTCTTAGGATCTCTCTACGATGATGAATACGTCGCCCGCGGCAACGGCTTCTGCGATAGAAAGTATAGCGACGATTTCGTTGAAAGTCAGTTGGAAAAGTATCAAAAACGTGTTGAAGAACTGAAAAATTGGATAAAAGATGAGCAACTTTAAATCATTTTTGAAAAGAAAAAACGTCGATGTCTCGGCGAAGGCATATCTGCTTGACGCTCTTGGCGCGATGGCACTCGGTTTGTTCGCGTCGCTGCTAATAGGAACAATTTTCGACACCATCGGAAACCGCCTTAATTTACCGATGTTTGTTGAGTTTGCGAAATACTGCAAGATAGCTGCGGGTCCGGCTATGGGAGTGGCTATCGCTTATGCTCTCCATGCCCCGGCTTTGGTGATGTTCAGCGCGGTGGCTGTCGGTGTGGCTGGAAACACCCTCGGAGGTCCTGTTGGAGTACTCGTGGCAGTGGTAATCAGCACCGAACTTGGCAAAATGGTGTCGAAAGAGACACAGGTTGATATTCTTGTAACTCCTTCTGTTACAATCATTTCAGGTGTATTACTCGCAATGTTTGTCGGTCCTGGCATCAGTCGTTTCATGACCGCTTTCGGCGACTTCATCATGTATGCTACGAATTTACATCCATTCGCGATGGGAATCATCGTTTCAGTCAGCATCGGAATGGCTTTGACACTGCCTATTTCAAGTGCCGCAATTTGTATCGCCATCGGTCTTTCCGGTATCGCCGGAGGTGCTGCAACAGCCGGTTGTTGCGCCCAGATGGTCGGTTTCGCTGTCATGAGCTTCAAGGAAAACCGCTGGGGCGGACTCATCTCACAAGGTCTCGGCACCTCGATGCTTCAGATGCCAAATATTTTACGTCATCCTTTGACGTGGATACCTCCAACACTTACTGCAGCAATCACTGGTCCTTTGGCAACTTGCGTTTTCCATCTCGAGAACGTGCCGATCGGCTCTGGCATGGGCACTTGCGGCTTGGTGGGACCTCTCGGCGTGATCTCAGCAATGCCCGACGGCGGCGCCCAAATGTGGTGGGGAATTTTGCTCATTTGCTTCGTTCTTCCAGCTATTTTAACGTGGCTTTTTGGAATGATATTCAGAAAGTTACATTGGATTAAAGACGGAGACTTGTTATTGTCACAATAAATTCTCACGCAGATCTCGCAGAAACCGCAGAAATAAGTCTTCCACAGGAATAGTTCGCAAGCGAACAGAAAACGCAGAACGTTCTGCGAGATCAGATTGCTTTAGCAATCAAATTTAATGACGGGAAAATTCTGCGAAATCTACGAGTTCTGCGTGCCAATATATTTAAAATCAATAATTTGTGATTTTTTTCTTGACAAAATTTTCGTTTTGTTGTATATTTGCATTCCTTTTTCGAAAAATTGAAAAAATTAAATAATATTTGAAATGAAACTATCACAGTTTAAGTTCAATTTACCGCACGACCTCATCGCTATGTATCCGCCGAAAGAGCGCGAAGATGCCCGTATGATGGTTTTGCATCGCGACACTCAGACCATTGAGCATAAAACGTTCCGCGACATCCTCGAATATTGTCAGCCAGGCGATTTGTTCGTCATCAACAACTCTCGCGTGTTTCCTGCCCGTCTCTACGGCGAGAAGGAGAAGACTGGCGCTAAAATCGAGGTGATGCTGCTTCGTGAGCTCGACCCTGAGAGTCGTCTTTGGGACGTCCTCGTCGACCCTGCACGTAAAATCCGTATCGGCAACAAGTTGTATTTCGGCGAAAACGACGAGCTCGTAGCTGAAGTCATCGACAACACCACTTCACGTGGACGTACACTGCGTTTCCTGTTCGACGGTCCACACGACGAGTTCAAGAAAGTCATCATGGGACTTGGTGAGACACCGCTTCCGAAGACTATTCAGCGTCCTGTTGAGCCAGATGACGAGTTCAACTACCAGACAGTCTACGCAACACAGGAAGGCTCTGTCGCAGCTCCTACAGCAGGTATGCATTTCAGCAAGATTTTGATGAAACGTATGGAGCTTCAGGATGTCAACTTCGCCGAAGTGACTCTGCACACAGGCATGGGTAACTTCCGTGACATCGAGGTCGAGGATTTGACAAAACACAAGACCGACTCTGAGGAAATCAATATCTCGCAGGAGACTTGCGACCTCATTAACGAGACGAAAGAGGCGAAACATAGAGTTTTCGCTGTCGGAACAACCACTTTGAAGGTCATGGAGACAGTGGTTAGCATCACAGGCAAGCTGAAACCGATGAAAGGCTGGACCAACAAGTTCATCTTCCCGCCTTACGATTTCAACACCGCCGATGCGCTCATCACCAACTTCCACCTCCCGAAATCTCCGATGATGATGGAAGTGGCAGCCTTCGCAGGATACGATTTCTTAATGAAAGCTTATAAAGAAGCCGTCGCAGAGAAATATAACTTCTTCACCTACGGCGACGCAATGCTTATTTTATAATCAGTTTGAAGTTTTAAGTGTGAAGTTTGAAGTTAACTCCACACTGCAAACTTCAAACTTCAAATTAAAAGATAATGAATCAGGAAGAATTTTTCAAAAAGATAACAGCTCACGCGAAGGAATACGGTTTTATTTTCCCTTCGAGTGACATTTACGACGGACTGGCTGCCGTTTATGATTACGGCCAGAATGGTGTCGAACTGAAGAAAAACATCAGAGAATACTGGTGGAAAGCCATGGTGCAGATGCACGAAAACATTGTCGGTCTCGACGCTGCAATCTTCATGCACCCGACAGTGTGGAAGGCATCAGGACACGTTGACGCTTTCAACGACCCGATGATCGACAATAAAGACAGCAAGAAACGTTACCGCGCCGATGTCTTGGTCGAGGATTACATGGCTAAGATTGAGGAAAAAATCAACAAGGAAGTTGAAAAAGCCAAGAAACGCTTCGGCGACGCCTTCAACGAGGAGCAGTTTATAACAACAAATCCGCGTGTCCTTGAGTGGAAGAAGGAAATCGAAGAGATTAGCCACCGTCTGTACGGCGACATGGAGAAAAACGACCTCGCCGACATCAAAAAACTCATCGAAGACCTCGGCATCGTTTGCCCTATCAGCGGAACACGCAACTGGACCGACGTGCGTCAGTTTAACCTGATGTTCGCTACACAGATTGGCTCGCTGGCAGAAGGCGCCAACACAGTTTATCTGCGTCCTGAGACAGCACAGGGTATCTTTGTGAACTATCTCAATGTCCAGAAGACTGGTAGAATGAAGATTCCGTTTGGCATCGCACAGACAGGAAAGGCGTTTAGAAATGAGATCGTCGCCCGTCAGTTCATCTTCAGAATGAGAGAGTTCGAACAGATGGAGATGCAGTTCTTCGTACGCCCTGGCACCGAGATCGAATGGTTCAAGAAATGGAAGGAAGAACGTCTGAAATGGCACCTCTCACTGGGTATCCCAGCTGAAAACTACCGCTTCCACGACCATGAGAAACTCGCTCATTATGCCAATGCCGCAACCGACATCGAGTTTAACTTCCCGTTCGGTTTCAAAGAGTTGGAAGGCGTTCACAGCCGCACCGACTACGACCTCAGCCGTCACGCCGAGTTCTCGGGCAAGAAGTTACAATATTTCGACCCGGAGACCAACGAAAGCTACACTCCATATGTCATCGAGACATCTATCGGTCTTGACCGTATGTTCCTCGCGATGTTCAGCTACGCCTACACAGAGGAGAAACTCGAAGACGGTAGCGAGCGCGTCGTGATGAAGCTGCCTCCGATTTTGGCACCTTACAAAGTCGCTATCCTGCCATTGGTGAAGAAAGACGGACTTCCGGAGAAGGCTCGCGAAATCATGGACAGCCTGCAGTACGACTACATGTGCCAGTACGAGGAGAAAGACTCCATCGGAAAACGCTATCGTCGTCAGGATGCTATCGGTACTCCATTGTGCGTAACCGTTGATAATCAGACACTTGAAGACAATACCGTGACAGTCCGCGACCGCGATACCATGGAGCAGATCCGCGTCAACGTCAACGAGTTGCACGAAATCATAAGAAAGAAAATTTCTCCAAAGAAATAAAAATGGACATTAGCGCTTTTCTCAATCCGGTTAAGGAAGAAATCGTCGAAAACTGTCATCTAACACATAAAAAACAGTTTGGCAACACGATTACTATCTTTAAAAATGAAGAGGATTTTCCAGAGTTGGAAGGTCATCAGATTGCGATAGTCGGAGTTGAAGAAGAACGCTATGCTGTTGACAATGAAGGATGTAAGGCTGGTCCGGATGCTATCCGCCACGCCTTATATCCTTTGTTTAACCATTGGCCTGACCTGAAAATCGTCGACCTCGGCAATGTGAAGGCTGGCTTGCGTGTCGAGGACACTTACTATGCGCTGAGCGAGGTGTTTCTGACGCTTTTGAAATACCACATCGTACCAGTTATCTTGGGTGGTAGCCAGGATTTGACATATCCAATCTATCAGGTTTATGAAAACACTGGTAAGTTGGTGAATATCACTGCCATAGACCCGCGTTTCGACCTTGGCGAGGACGGTGAGAACATCAATTCGGAGTCGTATCTGAGCCATATCATCTTGCATAAGCCGAATTATCTTTTCAACTACACCAACATCGGTTATCAGACTTATTACATTGATAATGAGAATATTAACCTGATGAAACAGTTGTTTTTCGATATCTATCGTTTGGGCACGATGAAAAACCGTACCGAATTGACAGAGCCTTTGCTTCGTAGCGCCGATATCGTCACTATTGATGCAGCCGCTTTTTGTGCCGCCGACATGCCTGGTGTGAAACGTAGCTCACCGAACGGATTCAGCAGCGAGGACGGCTGCAAGATGACGCGTTACGCCGGTTTGAACCCTAAACTGACATCGATAGGGTTCTTCAACTACAACCCGAGTTTTGATGTCAACTATCAGAGTGCCAACAACTTAGCGGAGATGATCTGGTACTTTTTAGAAGGCTTCTCTCTTCGTCAGAACGACTACCCTACCGCTGACAACCGCGATGAATTCACAAAATATATTGTAAAACTTGAAGATTACGACGAACTCGTTTTCTTATGCCATAAAACCACCGGAAAATGGTGGATGGAGATCTCTGAACACTTCATCCCATGCTCAAAATCAGACTATGACATGGCGATGAGAAACGAATTGCCTGATCGTTGGTGGCAGTTTTATCAGAAGTTAATGTAGTTTTTTATCAGGATTTTGTTGTAGAAACGCTTCCCAGCTGTTAAACGATTTCTTTCCTTTTGGGATTTTTGGCAACTTGGGATCGTCGGTGCCTCCGACGATGTTGAGTTGGTTTTGGAAGCTGTGGCATACTGCCGCTGCCATGGCATCGGTGGCGTCGAGATAGTCGGGATGCTCGGTGAAATTGCATATTTTCTGCACCATTGCCGCGACCTGTTCCTTTGAAGCGGCGCCGTTGCCAGTTATCGACTGCTTGATTTTTCTTGGAGAATACTCAAAAATCGGGATGTCACGATAAAGTGCCGCAGCCATCGCAACACCTTGTGCACGCCCTAATTTCAGCATCGACTGAACGTTTTTTCCAAAGAATGGAGCCTCGATAGCAAGCTCATCAGGATGATATTCATCAATGATTTCGAGTACGCGCTCAAATATTCTGCGTAGCTTAAGTGCTTGATTATCAAGCTTTGCCAGCTTTAAAACTCCCATTCTTAGCATACTCAGCTCCTTGCCTCTCTGAAGGATGAGGCCGTAACCCATCACCATTGTTCCCGGGTCGATACCTAATATTATTCGGTCAGTTTTCAAAATTTATTATCTTTGCAGTCGAAATGAGTGCGACTTCACATAATGCAAAAATAATGAAAATTGCTGAAATGGCGATAAAAATTATTATTGTGCTTGCCGGATGTTGGTTTATCTATGATAAAATCTTTGATAATCAAGATATTACGGAGATGTGGAACTCGGTAAAAACATCGTTCTCGTCACCAAAAAACGTGATGCTGATGGTCTTGGCATTCGTGCTGATGCCCGTCAACATGGCGTTTGAGACGCGCAAATGGCAGAAATCGGTAAAACCTGTTGAGGCTGTGCCTTTTCGTAGGGCTTTTATTGCTATTTTCACCGGTATCACAGCAGGCATGATGTTTCCTAACCGTACCGGCGACTTCCTCGGGCGTATCTTCATTTTGGAAAAAGGCAACAGACTAAAGGCGGCAATGCTCACTTTCGTTGGAAACATCGCGCAGATGCTCGTCACGGTGAGCCTTGGCTGCGTGGCGTGGCTGTTCTGCACTAAGGAAAAATATTATTGGTACGTACTGATTTTATCATTGATAATCATTGTTTTAGGATATCTTTTGTATTTTAATATCCATATTTTGAGACATCTAAAACGCCTGATTCCGATGAGATGGCGCCCGCGAACCGAAAAATATATGGAGATTTTCGGAAGCTATTCGAAACGTGATTTGGCGGTGATTCTGCTTATCGCATTAGGAAAATATATCGTTTATTCGTTCCAGTTTGTCCTATTAATCTGGGCTTTCGACGTGCCTTTGAACTATTTCGAGGCGATGATTCCTATCATGTTGACGTACCTTTTAATGACGGTGATACCGTTTGTCACAATCACCGAGATTGCTGTGCGTGGCTCGGTATGCATATTTGTCTTCGAGAAGTGGTTGAGTATCAAGGGAATAAGCACGTCTTTCAGTCTGATGGTTGCCTCGGCAAGCACTATGCTTTGGCTTTATAACCTTGCGATTCCGGCCATTATAGGTCTGTTTTATATCCGTAAGCTGAAGTTTATGAGGAGGGGTTATGAGTCTTGAAACAATACATATCTTGTTGAATATCATAATGATATTCGCCGCACTCTACCTGATATGCATCGGGGCGTTTACATTGGGACTGTTCAAAATCGACACACAACACGTCATTTCGACTGAAGCGAAGCGGAATGGAGAAATCTCCAGCAATCAATTTCGTCAAGATTCAAATGGCGGTGATTTATTCATCAAAGGTGAATGCTTTCGCAAAGCTCAGGTCTCGACTTCGCTCGAAATGACGAATAGAAATGTATCTGTTATAATAGCGGCAAAAAATGAATGTCAGAACATCCAAACATTATTGCAATCGCTTTATAATCAATCATATAGCAAAGAAAAGTTTGAGGTTGTTTTGGTTGATGACCACTCTGATGATGATACCTATGAGATCTCGGAGAGATTCAGAGCTCTCTACCCTGAGATGAGACTGAAATTGCTTAAAGCAACTGGTTCAGGGAAAAAACAAGCCATATCTCAAGCTTTGCATGCCGCTGAAAATGAATTGGTTATGGTCACCGACGCCGACTGTGAACTCCCTCCGCGTTGGATAGAGGTGATGGTCGGTTATTTCATGAATCATGATCTGAAGATGCTGCTTGGTCCGGTGCTTTTGTCACCAACCAACACTTTGTTCGAGAAACTGCAAGTGCTTGAGCATCTGAGTCTTATCGCGAGCACTGCTGGTTCCGCCACCATCGGCATGCCTGTGATGTGCAACGGTGCCAACATGATGTACAACCGGCAAGCTGCCCTTGACGTTGAGAAATACCGCACTGACATGAGAATCGCTTCGGGTGACGATATGTTCCTTATGGAGCAGTTTATAAAACATTATGGAAGTCAATCTGTGAAGTTTCTCCTTGATAATGAAGCGATTGTGAAGACAGCGACGATGCCGAATCTTAAGTCGTTTTTCCGTCAGCGCACTCGATGGGCATCGAAAACAAAGGCTTATACAAACTGGAAAATCATAGCCACAGCACTCATTGTTTTACTGTTTAATTTAAGCATCGTTTTCTTCTTCGTTGCAGGCTTTTTCATGCACGTTTTCTGGTGTTTGTTTGTGCTTTACATCATCCTGAAAACGCTCATCGACTTCCCGATTTTAAAGGGAATCACGCGTTTCATGAAACAGCAGAAACTAATGCGATGGATATTCCCATTGGAGTTTGTCTACCCGTTTTATGTAGTGTTTACTGCTTTTTCAGGAATTGTTACTAAAGTGAGGTGGAAATGAGTGGTTTGAATTTTGACATTGCCATCATCGGAGCCGGTCCTGCCGGATGTGCCGCCGCGTTGACTTTGCGCAACTCCAACTGTTCCGTGGCATTGTTTGAAAAATCATCGTTTCCGCGAAATAAGATCTGTGGCGACTGCCTGTGTGACAGAAGTATCAATACGCTCAAAGATATAAATCCGGCGTATTTCGATGAGTTTTTAGCGACACAAAAGCCTTTGCGCATAAGTACTGCTGAAATTGAATATCAAAATCACTCTTATCGATTCGATATCAAGCATTTTGGATACAACTGCAAACGCCTGGATTTCGATAATTTTTTGTTTTCACTGGTGCAACGTGATGCAAAAAACGTGTCGGTATTCCAAAACTGCGCCATTCGGAGGGTGGAACGTACTGAAGACGGACTGAAGCTTTATGCCAAAAACGGTGAGGTGTTTTTTACAAAAATGTTGTTGGTTTGTTGTGGCGCATCGTCGAAAATTTCACGTGAACTTACAGGTTCCAAACTAGACAAATCCAATCTGGGCGTAGCAGTTCGCGCATATTATTCAGGTGTGAAAGATTTGAAATCTGACACAATAGAGTTTCATTTTAAAAAAGAGTATTATCCTGGCTATTTATGGATTTTCCCAATGGCTGACGGTACGGCTAATGTCGGATTTGGCTGCCTAGTAAAGGACCTTAATGGCGATATGCGCTCAGTTTTTCAATCTTGGATTGCCAACGACGACGCATTAAAACAACGTTTTGCCGATGCAAAGAGCGATTCTCCTTTGGTTGGCGGTCTGATTCCTCATAACATTGACAAATACGACTGTTTTGGCGATAATTTCTGCGTGTGTGGCGATGCTGCAAATCTCATTGACCCTATCACCGGTGGAGGTATCGGCAACGCAATGGTAAGCGGATATTATGCGGCGCAAGTCGCTGAAAAATGTGTTTTAAAAGGGAATTTCTCAAAAACTGAAACTGAAGAATATTCAAAACTGCTCCGAAAACGCATAGGACGCGACACACATAATCATCTTTTGTTTGGAAAAATGATCATGAAACATCGCTGGTTGCTCTCAATGTGCCTAAAAATGCTAGGAAAATTTCACCATCTCTTCCACTAGATTCCATGCTCCTTGATAAACATCTTTCAAGCTTGCGTCGAGCATGAAGCATGGCGTTGAAAACACCTTGTTTTCCTTGTCGATGGCAACGCCGCCGTGGGTGGTCTCAGTGTGCTTGCAGCCAATCAACGCGAGTTCCTTCGCTTGACGGCACTCGCTGCTTCCCATCGTGACATTGACGTTTCCGAGCACTTTTGCAACCATCAATGGCGCGATGCACATGGCTCCAATCGGCTTGCCTTGAGCGTGAATATCTAAAATCGCCTTCTCAACTTCTTTATTTACCTTGAAATTGATGCCGTCGTAAGCGTATGTGAAGATATTTTTCGCCGCTCCGCTGCCTCCTGGGAACAACAAGGCATCGAAATCATCGGCGGAGAATTTGCTCAAAGGCAAGATGTTGCCACGAACAATTCGAGCCGCCTCAACAAGCATGTTTCTGCGCTCCTCAGCACGTTTTCCGGTGGCATGATTCCACACCTCAGCCTGATATGAGTCTGGTGCAAATGCTTGATATTCAATATTATGCTGGTCCAAAGCTAACAATAATGTCACGGTCTCATTGATTTCCGAGCCGTCCATGGTGCCGCATCCGGCAAGAATAACCGCTATTTTTTTCATATTAAATCTTCTACAAAATCTTCAACGTCGTCTTTTTCGTGCTTCAAATTCTTCTCAACCTTGTCGAATTTTTCATCGATTTTCTCAATCCAGTTGTCTTTGTTTTCATAAATCCAAGTCGCCACCTTCTCAGAACTCTTGTAAAGCTTGGAGTTTTCGCATGTTTCTTCTTTCAAAACGTCTTTGATTCCAAAGAAATCAAGAAGCAAAATCAATACTCCAACAAGCAAAAATCCTTTGGCGATACCGAAGACAAAGCCTCCTAATTTGTCGAAAAATCCCAAACTGAGTGAGGCTACAAAATCCGAAAGCAATCCTCCTAACCAATTGATTAACAATGCTAAAGCTATAAAGACGATGATAAATGAAATGACAGACATCCACTCTGGATTGACGTTGATGATCTCACCAAGCCATTTTCCCACGTAATCTGAAAGTTTCATTGCTCCGTAAATTCCAGCTATGAACGCCAAAAGCGAGAAAGCTTCTCTGATGATTCCGTTTTTTAATCCGCCTAACGCAAAGATTATCAATATGATACCAATGATAATGTCTAAGTAGTTCATGATTTGTTTAGTTTTTAATGTTAAAACAGGGTGTAAAATTACAAATTTTTGAAAAAAATTGCATTATTTTTTTACAAAAATAATTATTTTTGCGGTTTAAAAACATTCAATTACGTCATTTCGAGCGGAACGCAGTGTAGTCGAGAAATCTCTGGCAGTTGAATATTTCCGAATAAATTGAGAGGTGGTGATTTCTCCACTCCTTACGATCGGTCGAAATGACGAGAATAAAATATTTGAAATATGATTTCCGAAGAAGCTGAAAAAGAAGAAAAGAAATCGCTGAATTTCATTGAAGCGAAAGTTGAGGAAGATTTACGAAACGGCAAGAACGCCAAGCGAATCCAGACACGTTTCCCTCCTGAGCCTAACGGCTACCTCCACATTGGTCACGCCAAGGCTATCTGCCTGGATTTCGGCATCGCCAAGAACTACAGCGGCGTGTGCAACCTGCGTTTCGACGACACCAACCCCACCAAGGAGAACATGGAATATGTAGATGCCATCAAGGAAGACATCCAATGGCTTGGCTATCAATGGGGTAATGAATATTACGCCTCCGATTACTTCCAGCAGCTTTGGGATTTTGCTATCGAACTGATAAAACGCGGCAAGGCATATATCGACGAGCAGTCGTCGGAGGAGATTGCAGCACAGAAAGGCACTCCGACGCAGCCAGGCATAGAGAGTCCGTATCGTAACCGTCCTGTCGAGGAGTCACTTGAGCTTTTCAACAAGATGAACGCTGGCGAGATCGAGGAAGGCAAGATGGTGCTTCGCGCAAAGATCGACATGGCGAACCCTAACATGCACTTCCGCGACCCGATAATATACCGCGTGGTGAAGACTCCGCATCATCGCACTGGCAACAAATGGTACGCCTACCCGATGTACGACTTCGCACACGGACAGAGCGACTATTTCGAGGGTGTCACCCACTCGCTCTGCACGCTGGAATTTGTGGTGCATCGCCCGTTGTACGACCTGTTTGTCGACTGGCTCAAGGAAATCCGCGGCGAGGGCGACAACATGGATGACAACCGTCCGCGCCAGACAGAGTTCAACAAACTCAACCTCAACTACACCCTGATGAGCAAGCGTAACCTGCTGATTTTGGTGAAAGAAGGCATCGTCAACGGCTGGGACGACCCTCGTATGCCTACGATTTGCGGCTTCCGTCGCCGTGGCTACACCCCCGAGTCGATTCATAAGTTTATCGATAAGATTGGTTACACAACATACGACGCTCTGAACGACTTCGCTTTGCTCGAGAGCTCGATTCGTGAAGACTTGAACGCCCGCGCAACACGTGTGGCAGCTGTCATCAACCCGGTGAAGCTGGTGATTACCAATTATCCGGAAGGTCAGACCGAGGAACTTGAGGCCATCAACAACCCAGAAGATGAAAACGCAGGCAGCCATAAGATTGAGTTCAGCCGCGAGCTGTGGATTGAGAAGGAAGACTTCATGGAATGCCCGCCGAACAAGTATTTCCGTCTCACTCCAAGCAAGGAAGTACGCCTCAAAAACGCCTACATCGTGAAATGCACCGGCTGCAAGAAAGACGAAAACGGCGAGGTTGTTGAGGTTTATGCCGAATACGACCCGATGACACGCAGCGGCATGCCTGAGGCTAACCGCAAGGTGAAAGGCACCATCCACTGGGTCAGTCAGGCACACTGCCTCAAGGCGGAGGTGAGACTTTACGACCGCTTGTGGAATGTGGAAAACCCACGCGACGAACTGGCAAGATTGCAAGATGAAGGCAACACTCCAATCGAGGCAATGCGTAAGATGATGAATCCTAACTCATTGGAAATTAGAACAGAATGCTACGTCGAGAAATATCTCGCCGACGCAAAACCTCTCGATCATTTCCAGTTCCAGAGAATAGGGTATTTCACTGTCGATAAGGACAGCACATCTGATCATCTGGTGTTCAACAGAACCGTGGGATTGAAAGATACCTGGTCAAAGAAAGAATAATAATGGATGCCCTGATGGGCAGAAATCTAACAAAATCTAATTAAAAATCAAACAAAATAGTCCAACGTAGAAAATTTTGAAAGATTTTTTAAAAGATTTTGAAAGATTTCTCGCCGAAGGCGATTAAGATAACAACCGCTTTAGCGGTTTAAGATAAATAAAATGATAGACGTAAAATTTATTGAAGGCTTGTATGAGGCTTTGCCGGAAGAGACAAAGCATTACCTTGACATTGCAATTGAAAAAGTTGTCGAGACAAAGAAAAAAGGCGGCAAGATTGTGGTTGTGACAGGCTCTGGACCTAACATTCACGAAGGCGTTACAACCTTGATTGCCGAGTTCATAAGCAAAGGCTTAATCGACGGAGTGACAACGAGTTCAGCTGTCGTCTCACACGAGATGGGCGGCGTGCTCGACAAGGTGAAACGTATAAACATACACGATGTCGGCGAGGAGTTCCTCGACTTCGACAAGATGCCTCGTGGCGACATCTTCGAGCTCACTGAACTCACTGACGCTCAGTGGGCTGACCTCAAGAAAGAGATGATTATCGACGACGCTCTGGTGCAGCGTTGCAACGAGAAAGAAGGCACTGTCATCATCAAGGCGGCTGCTAACATGGCATACCCGATGGGTCTTAGAAACGAGACATTTGCAGCGAGCATCATGGAGATTGCGCACACCAAGCACGTTCCGTTTGAGGAAGTCGTCGGCTGGGGTTGCGATGAGCGTACAATGCTTGGCGCAGGTGTCCGTCACAATGTCCCTGTGCTCGTGAGTGTTCCGCAGCTTATCGGTGGCGGTCAGGTCGGTATCAGCATCGCCGACAGTATCCCTGTGAGTGATCGTACTTTCCGCATCTCAAAGATGTTAGGTAGCGCTGATGTCATCATCGAGTCGGCAGTGGCATTGACACAGGAGATTCACGACGGTCCGTTTGAGACTTACACAGGTCACGGCATCTGGGCAAGCTGGAACGGCTATCCTACCTACAGCCTCAAAGACAAGACCTTGATTCGTTTCGACCTCGACGAAAACCTCAAGAAAGCTTGGGATCTCGACAAGAAATCGGGCGATGTTCAGGCCGCTATCGACAAAGGCTTGCCGAAGACCAAAATGTCGAAAATCCCATTCCGCATGGAGATGTCGGCATTCTCACGTCTCGAGAAGTCGATTCCGGTCGTTGGCGACATCGGCGTGCTTTGGTCGGTGATGGGCTACAAGGTGGCGAAAGCGCTCAACGTTGAGCTCGACTATATCAGCTATCCGCAGCAGACTGAGCCAGGCAAGGCCATGCGCGAGTGGATTGTCGATAACATCGATTACATGAAAATGGATAAGATTAAAGAATGGCTCCAGCGCTAGCCGTCATTTCGACTGGAGCGAAGCGGAATGGAGAAATCTCAAACAATAATAAAACTATCAATAAAATGAATTCAACAACATCAACAGTAAAGCTCTATAACCTTGATTTTGATCAAGTTAAGACGTATCTCTTCGCGACATTGTTTGTGGCTGGCAATATCATTTTGCCACAACTCTGCCACCTGATTCCAAACGGCGGTCACATCTTCCTGCCGATATATTTCTTTACGCTCGTTGCAGCTTACAAATATGGCATGAAGGTTGGTTTGATGACGGCTGTTTTGTCGCCAATCATCAACAGTCTGCTTTTCGGAATGCCTCCGGCGGCAGTGGTTCCGAGCATCCTCATTAAGTCAGTGTTCCTCGCTGTCTCGGCTGCCTGGGTTGCTGAAAAGAGCCAGAAAGTGTCGCTTTGGACCATCCTCTTGGTGGTTTTGGCATACCAGCTGTTCGGCTGCCTCGTGGAATGGCTCGTCGAGGGCTCATTCATAGCAGGATTCAACGATTTCCGCCTCGGAATCCCTGGAATGCTGATTCAATGGATTGGCGGTTTTTTCTTTGTGAAATATATTAAATAAAATAGCACGCAGATCTCGCTGAACCCGCAGAAACTGTTCTTCCAAAAAAACAGTTCGCAAGCGAACAGAAATCGCAGATTTGTTCTGCGAGATCAGATTGCTTTAGCAATTAATTTAAAAGGGAAGTAAAATTCTGCGAAATCTGCGAGTTCTGCGTGAGATTAATAATATGTCGTTAGAACAAGCCAAATCATCACTGATTTCCTCTGCGAGTACCCTTGCAGTGGTCTCAAATGGAGAGGTTTTCACTTCGCAGGAACGCGGTGTGAAACCGCTTTTGCATCTTCTGACAGAGAAAAAAGGCTTTCTGAAAGGTGCCTCCGTTGCCGATAAAGTCATCGGGAAAGCCGCTGCTCTCCTGATGGTTTTAGGCGAAATCAAAGAAGTTCACACTCTGATAATATCAGAACCGGCAATCAAAGTTTTTGAAAAGCACAATATTCCTTGTTTTTACGACAAAAAAGTCGATAGAATTGTAAACCGCACTGGCGACGGCCTCTGTCCCATGGAAACGCTTTGTTTGGATGTCGATGATCCGCAGGAGGCGTTTAACCGCATCACTTCACTTTGATATCAAATCCTGACCAGTCGTCGCTGTTTGTCAGCAAATCATGGTAATAACAGATATTTTCCTCGGTGATTTTTTCGCCGTTTACTGAGACAATCCTGTCGCCGACCTTGAAGGTTTCATTGCCGTCGATGAGACGTGTCAAAATCTTCAATTTGCCTTTGTCGGCAATGAGTTTGTAGCGGACAGGGTGATATGGTTTAACCTTATCATTGATATGGGGCTTGGCATATAATCTGGGCCCTCCAGACGATACTGAAATTATCCAGTCGAACTGCGAGATGGCTTTGAGACCCATGTTGTTGTCCGTAATATTTTTCACATAGATTATCTCAGTCTCTTTGTCGGTGTCAGCGATATTGAATTTTACTTTAGGGGCATTTACAAACCGTTGCTTATCAGTCTGACCGCCAATACCGATTCCGAACGACCCTTCATAGACATAATCGTCAGTTTGAGGGTTTTCAACCCTTTGCTCATCTTTCAAAACAAAGCCGGCGCGTCCGTTTCCAGTGTCGAAGATGCATTTGTATTCCACGCCATCGATTTGAGGATAAACCCACAGCACATTCCGTTCATACGTGCATTTTACGGGAACATAACCTGTGGTGTCAATCGTATCCGAATAATTGACAAACCTTATCTCACTATTAGTGAAATCTAAAATTTCATGACCTATGTGAAGGCTTTCAAAACCTAATAAATGGTGGTCGGTGATTGTATATTTTTCACAAAGAGGCTGTTCCGGAAACAAGACAGCCTGTCCAAGTCCTGTGTTATAAATCTTCTCCGTCCCGACTTTTGTATACAGTGTCGTGATTTTGATACTTGCTTTTTTGTCGACGCCTGTCACCCGAACACGATAAAACTTCATTCCTTCGGGACGTGTGCTCGGCGTATACATTAACGTCATAATCGAATTATCACCCGTATCGTAAATCAACGAATCAGGCTCACCATTCAACTCGGCCTTGAAAATAATATGTTGCCCGTTATTTTTGAAATGTATGGTGTCATCAAACCGGACATCAGCCACAACAACTTCATCAGTACACACCTTTAACGTATGAATATACAACCCTACAGGGAAAAAATAGAAAAACGCGGCGCACAATGCCACTATTACAGCCAAAATCACGAGAAAAACTCTCTTAGTTTTCTTTTTCATAGAATTTAAATAACTGGTTAATTATTGGCTACAAAATTACAAAAATTATCAATAATTTGTTTTTATTTCATATTTTTGCAAAAATTAACTGTAGCTTTTTCCACACTTTTGCGTCTAATGTGCAAAAGATTCTGATCAATGACTGAGAAAGAAAATGAATTCAACCGCATCGTGAAGGCCAACAAAGCCACCATCTTCACTGTGTGCTACCTCTTCTCGAAAGAGCAGGACGAGGTGAACGACCTCTTTCAGGAGACGCTCATCAACCTGTGGCGCGGCTTCGACGGCTTTCAGGGTAAATGCGACGTGAAGACATGGATCTGGCGAGTGAGCCTCAACACCTGTCTTACCCACGAACGCAAGAAGAAACGCCGCGTCGACACGGTGCCGCTCACCATGGACATCAACCTGTTCACCGACACCGACGACGACACCCGGCAGGTGCAGATGCTCTACCGCCGCATCAACAAACTCGGTCCACTCGACAAAGCCATAGTGCTGCTCTGGCTCGAAAACCTGAGCTACGACGAAATCGGGCAGATTATAGGCATCTCCACGAAAAACGTCTCCGTCAAACTGGTCAGAATCAAGGAACAACTCAAGAAAATGTCGAACGATTAAACACGCAAAGCTATGGAAAACAACGAATTGGAAGAAATGCGCTCGCAACTGTCGGTGCTCAACGGAAAGCTCGAAAACGAAGCCATCGTCAGCGACACCATGCTCAGCAACGCCACCAAGAAAAGCATATCACAGATGCAGAAAAAGCTGCTCATCAGAATAATTACAATGATTATCCTAACACCATTGATTTTTATGTACATCGGAGGTTTTCTCCTCCTGCCTTGGTGCTTGGGTGTTTTAGCATTGAATCTCTATATCTATCTGAAAACCCGAAAGATAAACTCCGAATCATTGAATGTGGCAGAAAACGCCAACCGTATTCATAAAATGGTGAAAACATACAAAAGGATGAGAAAAGCATTATGGGTGTTCTTTTCACTGTTTATGGTGCTGGTCGGAGCCATTATCATCTTACAAAATGGTCCATCGGCAAAAAGTTTGGCAGTGCTCAGTTATTGTGTCATTTTTGGAATATTTGTATCAAGCTTATACTACGTCATCGACGATGTCTTTGTCAAGCCTGATGTTGTAATCACCCTCGAAGGAATAATCAAAGATCTGGAATCATAAAAGTTGATTTAATAATTAAAATATGAATGAAGCATTTGTAAAATCGGTAAAACGTTTGCTGCTATTGGTACTTTTGTATATAGCTACATTGGTTATTGGTGTTATCTTGGGGAGTGTCTTTAATAACCATGAAATAATGAAATGGACATTGGTGATTGGACTTATGCTCATTGCCGTTTGGTTTTTCGGCAAGAGCTATGTCAATTTGTCGTTTGGCCGCATAGAGCGGCGTATGGTCTGGCCAGCAATCGGCATGTCTGTCTTGATAGCTGTGGCACAATTGCTCGTTACAATATCAGTGTTATCTTTGTTTGATGTTGATTTTTTTTATCAGGGCGAAGAATTGGAACGTCGTCAACAGCTTATTTCAGGAATTGCCGGTGCGCTTTTTGTCGTTGTTTCTGGCCCTATAATAGAAGAGATTTGTTTTCGCGGACTTCTTCTTGATGGTCTTCTTAAAACGCGATGCCGTCCTTGGGTGGCCATTATTATCTCCGCTGTTGCTTTCGGTCTATTTCATGGGTTATGGGCACCTTTTGTCACTGCCACTCTGTTTGGAATCCTAGCAGGATGGCTTTATTGGCGCACAGGCAGCATCATTCCGGGTCTTATCATCCATATTGCCAACAACTCACTCACTGGCATTGATTTAATCAATCAAACGGACACCTTTTACCTGATAGCCCTTATCGGCGGTCTCATTTTGCTGGCTTACGGTCTCTGGTGGTTTTGGAAAAATGTTAAAAAATGTGCAAACTTTTAGGGTTTTAGGTATTGACATAGGATTTTTCTTGTTTTATTTTTGCAAAATAAAAGTTATCATCATGAAAAACCACCTCCCAATCCTAAAAATCCTAATAATCCCACTCATCCTATTGGCCCTCTCGCCAATCACCGCTTTTTCTCAAACCAAACCCTCCATCAATATCTCCGTCATCGTTTCCGATTCCATCGGCAAATCCCTCAAAGACGTCGCCATATATAATTCCAAACAGAAGCTCATCGGAATCACCAACAATTTCGGAACCACAATCATCACAGCACATTACGGCGATGCGGTGGTGTTTTCACATATCAGCTACGAGCAGAAAACCATAAAAATTTCCGATGAAACCATCTTTGACAAAAATGAAAATGCATGCAGCATGCTTGTTGTCTTAAATCCTAAAACAAACATGCTACCAGAGGCGGAAATCGTTGAAAACATGCCGCATCTGGCATATTCAAACAAACAGGTTTGGGTCTCGGATTATATAGTCAATGATGCTGGAATGTATCTAATCCTTGATAACAATTCCGAGCATTCACTGATATTTTTGAGTCATGAACAGGATACTTTGGCAAAGGCGAAAATCAATAAAAAGTTCGATTATCTCTATGAAGATGCCTTCGGCAATATCCATCTTTTGAGTAAAGACACGGCTTATCAGACTTATTACGACGGCGAGAAGCTGAATTTGCTTTATCCTGTTGATATTCAAACTTTTAAGCAGAAACTTATGCCGGTTCAGGTTATCACCGACAGCCTGCTCGTTTTGCAGAGATACGCCTCTATGTGGCAGGAGATTTTGTATATCAGCGTCAACCGTAACAATAAGGAAACCAAAGTGTTAGCCGACTGCTACGGTCCGACAAGAGAGTGGGGGAGAACATATTACAGGGATATGGTAAAAGATGGCGTTATCGACGCAGTTCAAAAAGAGAATCCGCTGTTCCCAAACATCATGGAGATGCATGGGATTGAACAAACCAACACATTCGGAGATGACGCGATTGAAAACACTTACGTCGATTTTGAAAGCAGCCAGCGCGCCAGATATCGTTTGCAACCGATTTTTAGTCCGATCACATTTTTTAATGATACCATCTATGTGTTTGATTTAGAAAAAGATAAGCTTGTAAAGTTTACCGAAAACGGCACTTTTGTGAAAGATGTTGACATCAGTTTTCACCGCACGACATATCGCAAAAACAGCCGTATCGGCAACAATTGGGACAGAAACATTATTATCGACAAAGCTCTCGGCAAATGCTACGCGCAATTATCAAAAGACGGTCATGTCACTTTGAAAGAGATTGATTTACAGACTGGTACAATAAAGAATATCATTGAGTTGAATCACCATGTCTTCCCGGAAAGCATTCAAATCCATAACGGAATTGTTTACTATAAATTCATTGATGTCCGCCAAACTGTTGGTCGCGACTGCCGCAGTTTGTATAAAATGCAACTGAAATAAAACAAAGATGTCGTGGCTATGCCCCAGACTGTCTCGGGTGCGGTGGCCTGCGCCATACGGCGGTCCGAGCTTCGTATGGCGCTTGATTTTTGGTTACTTTTTATCAAGAAAAAGTAACATAAAAAAATAATAGTTATCTTTGCATTGTGAAAAAGCTCTATTCCATATTATCAATTTCGGTTTTATTGCTTGTCCTCGCTAACTGCACAAGCACCCCCAAACCGTGGCATGCCGACAAACCTTATAACATTTCTCCGGAGCTTCTTCACATCGACAGCCTGATGTGGCTGCAACCCGACAGCGCGACCCGTGAATTGTCAAGATTTTGGGCAAACTACAACATAAACAGCACCGATGCGTTTAACAAACATTATTTCAATTTGCTCGTTTCGGAAGCGTTGTTTAAGGGTGGATATCCGCAATCAAACAGAAAGCGTCTGCTGAAAGCGGTTGATTATTTCGACACCACCGATTATTGGCTCTCGGCTCGTGCTCATTACATGAACGGCGTGGGGTTTAAGGCAGAAGACAGTGTTGCCGAGGCTTTGTATGAATATCTGCACGTTTTGGATATCGTGGACGAGCATATTCCAACACCGCCACATCCCCGTTTCATGATGCTGATTCATTGCCGTTTGGGTGACCTGTTTTCGAGCCAATATATGCAGGAGCCAGCCATCATTTGTTATGAAAATGCATTGAAATTCAACGCTTTGGGTGAGTGCATGCCTTTTGAGAAATCCACTTTACTGCATGAATTGGGATACCAATACGACAAACTGCAAAAATATGACACTGCCCTGTATTATTATGATGAAGCATTGAGCTTGATGTCCGACACAAGCAACATATCATACCAGAATTTGTTGTTTTATATCGCGATGCTTGACTGCACATCAGGCGAGGACTTTGATAATGGCATCTTGAAGGCAAAAAAACTTGTGTCACAAATACCTGAACCTCATCGGGATTGGCGGTTATCTGTTTATAAAACACATTAAATGACAGAGCCGTTAGAACGCGCGAAATCATTATTAAAATCAACTGAATCCACTATTGCAGTGGTTTCAGTTGATGATTTTTTCACTTCGCAGGAACGCGGTGTGAAACCGCTTCTATATCTTCTTAAAGAGAAAAAAGGCTTCTTGAAAGGCGCTTCCGTTGCCGACAAAGTCATTGGCAAGGCGGCGGCGCTCCTCATGGCCCTCGGTGAAATCAAAGAGGTTCACACTTTGATAATCTCAGAACCTGCAATCAAAGTGTTTGAAAAATACAATATCCCTTGTTTTTACGATAAAAAAGTTGACAGAATCATCAACCGCATTGGCGATGAACTTTGCCCGATGGAAACATTGTGTTTGGATGTGGATGAGCCACAAGAAGCCTTCCAAAAAATCACAGATTTTATAAAAACAATGAAAAAATGACAATTTAATGTATGGACAAAAAATCCATATCATTTTATTTAAGTCATTGATTATCAATAAAACTAATTATTGAAACCCCGAATGATAGGGACAAAATTTTAAGCCCCTTCCGAAACCTCTTGACAAGTTTTGATTTTGCATAATTTTGCTTCGTCAAACATCGATGTTTTTGCGAAGTAAAATTAATGCTTATGAAAACAAAAACTGTATTTTTAATCTTTTTTGCGGTCGCATTAGGCGGATTGACAACCTCGTGCGATTCGCAGGCGAAACGTCAACGGCAGGCTCGCGCGCTTTATGAAAGAGGTGTGCAGCTTCGCGCTGAACGACTGTCGGAGGATGCTGCCGAGTGTTTCCTTCAGGCACTGCCGCTGGCGGAAAACGGTGATGACATGGCATTGACAGCCAACATCAAAGACAACCTTGGTGCGATGTACAACAAACATCAGCTGTTTGAGGATGCTCTTGCTATGCATCGCTCCGCTATCGCCGATTTCAAAGAAATCAATGATTCCATAGGAATGATGATCGCATGGCGCAACTGCGGACGCACCACGAAATCGCTGGAGCTGTTCGCCCAGACAAAAGCGTATTACGACTCGGCTTTCCACATCGCTGCCTTATTAAGGGATACGGCGATGACAAACAACCTGTATCTCGAAATCGGGCGCGACTATTACATGGAAATCGGCAACTATCCAAAGGCGATTGAATGCGTTCATCATGCCATGGATGGCGGATTGGATGGTAACGACCTTGACATTGCAAACATGACCCTCGGAATCCTTTATTACTACATCAACAAAAACGACGTGGCGAAGGTGTATCTCGAAAAAGCCCTGCGAAGCGAAAGAGCGGGAATAAAGATGTCGGTCTATCAGACGCTTTACGGCATCGCTCTTAACGAGAAAAACATTAAGATGGCGATGAAGTACGAGGAGCGTTTTCTGGAATACATGAAACTCGTTGAGAAGGAGAACAACAACGAGAACATCTTGCGCATCAGGGCGGAATACGAGCTCAAAGCACAGAAAAGCGAGATGGAAACCCTGCACCGCACCAAGAGCTTCAAACTCTATCTCATTATCGCTGTCACGCTTAGTGTCGCGCTTGTTATCCTGTTGATTGTCAGGAAGAGAATCAGCGACAACAAAATCGAGATGGAGCGCTTCAAGAGTCAGGTGGAGCGTGACCAGAACCGTATTCACGAGCTGGTGAGCGACATGGAGAACCTCATCCGCACCAACGATGAATTGCGCCGCGACCACCAGACGCTTTCGCAAAAAGAGCTGCTGATGACCAACAAAATCATGTCGAGAAACAAGGTTTTCGCCACGGCTCATGGCTTGAGTGAGCATGTTACAGCCGACTCGCTGAACTTCAATCTCAGCGACGACGACTGGGCGGATTTCATCAGCCTTACCGACCTGGTTTATGACGGATTTTCGCAACGATTGCTGTCGCTTTACCAGAAGCTCGGCAAATGGGACGTGCGCATCTGCTGCCTCTCGAAAAACGGATTCTCCAATCAGGTGATATCGATTTTGTTAGACACGCAAACTGACTCGTATTACAAACGCAAGACGCGCATCAAACAAATGAAAATGAATCTCGTTGACGATAACCGGACATTTGAAGAAATCGTCGCCGCGGTGTGAGATTCCTCGCCCCTTTGGGGCTCGGAATGACAGACTGTCATTCCGAGTGCGAAGCACGAGGAAACTCAAAAAAAGAAAAAAATAACAAATAAATATTTAATATCATGAAAAAGAACATCTTATTATCAATTTTATTAGCTTTCGCAATGTTTTGCGGAGCTCAGGTTCCTTGCTGGGACGGCACTGTCGCCGAATCATATAACGGTGGCGACGGCACAATGGAAAACCCTTATCAGATTGCGACACCGCAACAGCTGGCGCTTCTCGCGCAGCAAACCAACGACGGCACCGGCGGCAACGCCTGCTATATCCTTACCGAAGATATCTGCCTGAATGGTGAGGATGACAATATCAACTGGACACCTATTGGATACTACAACTTAAGCTCCGATTATAAATCGTTTTCAGGCGTTTTCGATGGTAATGGACATACTATCAGTAACCTCTATATCGATAATATCGATAATTTGAATTCGCTCGGTTTATTTGGACTTGCAAGGAATGCCGTCATTAAAAATACAATTATTTCTGATGCGACGATTACATCTCAAAGCAGTATTAGGGCAGGTATGATTGCAGCTTTTGCAAACAATACCGACGTTTTAAACTGCACTGCCGACGGTATGATTCATGCGAATGGTACTTTGGGAGGTATCATAGGAAGTTGCACAGGCGTTACCAATACTACATTTGTTGCCAACTGTGTTAATAATGCGGTATTTGAAAACACATCGCAGACAGGTGGTATCATTGGTCATTGCGAAAGCAAGGCTAGTAGTGCGGTCGTAATTGAAAACTGTATCAATTATTCCAACATTTCATCGTGGTGGGCTGGCGGTATTGCTTCAAACATATACGGCAAGGTTGTCGTGAAAAAATGCGAAAATTATGGTACAATACAATCTGTACAAGCTGGCGGAGGTGTTGTCGGACAAATTGGATTACACAGTTCGTATTTGTCAGATTGCCTTGTGGAAGATTGTATCAACCATGAGGGCGCCGACGTTATCAGTTATGCTTCAGGAGGTATCGTCGGACGTTCAGGTATGGCAATTGTTACAAGATGTGTTAACAACGCATTGATTACCGGACATATTGAGGGCGACACTCTTTGGGCTATAGGTATTGCAGGAGGTATTACAGGTGTTGGCGGTGTTGTCTCTAACTGCTATAATCGTGGTGATGTCACCGCTACAAAAGATGAGATTTATGACATAGATTATTATGTGTATTTGGGTGGTATTATAGGTGCTGATGAGTCGTTATCTGAATCACACGCGAGCAACGTTTATAATACAGGTAATATCATTATTCCTGATTTGTCAGGTTTGAATTATAATAACACTATTGAACTTGCTTACGGCAATATCGTCGGATATTCATCTAATTATGATTATTACTACAACTGCTATTGGCTTGATGATGACGACCTTCCGGCTTGCGGAAACGTGGAAATGCCGAATTTACCGGGTTCATGCGCTTTCGTGCAAGGCTCAACACCAACAAGCTGGGTGCTCAACGAACCACAATATGGCACCACCGACCTGCTCGAAGCTCTTAACGCGGGCTCGTTGGGACAGTGTACATGGCTTGAAGACGTGACGGGCATCAACAACGGCTACCCGATTATCGAAATGGATGGCGAGCCTTATTATCAATTGGTTGGCGATGAATGGTATTATGAAATCATCAATTCTAACGGCACGATTTCTTATCAGCATCTCGTCCATGAAAACGATTCGACAATCAACGATGATAAGGTTAAAGTCATCGTGAAGACCAACACACTCTACGACTTGCGCGCCGATCAGACAACGCACGAATACATCTATGAGGAAAACAACAAGGTTTATTGGTGGAATAAGACTCTTCAGGAGTTTACGGTTCTTTACGATTTCGGTGCAAATGTTGGTGACGAATGGACCATCACTACAGGTAATAACAGCGTAACTGTTCATGTTGACGATGTTGGATATCTTGTGAAAGACGCACGTTGGTTCAAAGCCATGATAATCAGCGACGCAAACGATGTTTTCAGTGGTACTGTAGTATGCGGAATCGGGCATCTCACCAGCTTCTTCCCAGAGCAATTGCTCGAAAACAAAGGCGATTTCGAAGTTGAAGGCATCCGCTGCTATTGGAATGATGACATTCTTCTTTACAAGGAAAACGACACCGACTGCGACGCTGTTTATAATCAATGGCATTCTGTCGATGAAACGATTGCAAATAATGGATTTGTGGTTTATCCAAATCCAGCAAAAGATATTATAAGTATAAGTTTATCGGATAACATAGAATGCCAATCCGTCGAAATATATTCCATCGACGGCCGATTGTTGAAATCACAAAACAATAATTTTGATAAAATCAACATCGCTAACCTCATCCCAGGTTTATACCTAATCAAATTGCGAATGTCCGACGGAAAAGAATTTTCAGAAAAGATTGTTGTGAAATAATTTTTCACAGATTCAATTTTACTCTCATTTTTCGCTGAGCGGAGCCATGGCTCCGCTCAGCATTTTTAAAATTATATTATCAAATTTTCGGCAACAAACTCACTTTATTGCCGAAAATTTATTATCTTTGCAACGGATTTATGACCAAATTGCCACAAATCCGTAATAAAAATACTTATAATGCTTTATAAATAATTGAATGTCATGAAGATAGAAAGACCTATTTATATACAAAAACTAATCGATTCCAAAGACAATGGACTTATTAAGGTTGTCACTGGTCTGCGTCGTGTTGGCAAATCATATCTTCTTAAGACATTATTCAAGGATTACCTATTGAGTGTTGGTGTCAAAAAAGACCACATCCTTGTCATCGACTTGGAACTCAGGAAAAACAAGGCTTTTCGTGACCCCGACTACCTGCTTGATTGGATTGATGAGCACATGAAGGATGACGAGCAATATTATATTATCATCGATGAAGTGCAGCGAGTTGATGAGTTTGTCGATATGCTCGGTTCTTTGGTGGAAAAGGAGAATGCCGATGTTTATGTAACTGGTTCTAATTCTCATTTCCTGTCGAACGATGTAGTCACCGAGTTTCGCGGACGCAGCGACGAAATTCATGTCAGACCTCTGTCTTTCAAAGAATTCATGACCGCTTACGATGGCGATATTATTGATGGCTGGCAAGACTATTACACCTATGGCGGTTTGCCCAAAATCCTTTCCATCAAAGGCGATGACAAAAAGGCAACCTATTTGAGAAATCTCTATAGGACCGTCTATCTAAAAGACATATACGAGCGTTATAACATCGAGCATCAGGCTGAATTTGAAGAACTCGTGAGGATTCTCGCTTCCAGCATCGGCAGTCCTGTCAACCCGACCAATCTTGCAAACACTTTCAAGAGTGTAAAGAAATTAAACAACATCACCGACAAAACTATTGAGACTTATATTGGATACCTTGAAAACGCTTTCATGATCGAGAAAGCCGAACGGTATGATATAAAGGGCAAAAAATATATCGGCTCGACTCCAAAATATTATTTCAAGGATCTGGGACTGAGAAACGCTGTTATGTCGTTCCGCCAAACCGAAGAAAATCATCTTATGGAGAATGCGATTTTCAGTGAAATGCGCTATAGGGGTTTCTTGGTTGATGTGGGCAATGTCTATATTCGAGTTAAAGACGAAAACGGAGAATGGCATCGTGTTACACTTGAAGTTGATTTTGTATGCAATCTTGGTTCTCGAAGATATTATCTGCAATCGGCCTATAGGTTGCCTGATGAAGAAAAAATCAAGCAGGAAAAGCGTTCACTGACTCAGATCGGCGACTCATTCAAAAAATTGGTTATTGTCGGCGAGCGCATGAAACTCCGTCGCGACGATTATGGCATTGTTATGATGGGTGTATATGAATTTCTTTCTGACCCAAGCTTACTTGATGCTTAAACACCATCTACCTAATCAAAGTGCGAATGTTCGACGGAAAAGAATTTTCAGAAAATATTGTTGTGAAATAAGAAAAGAGACGGTTCGCAAACCGTCTCAACTCTTTACTCCCTACTCTTTACTCCTACTTCTTCCCTCTCTTCTTCGACGCATTATCCGGATTATTCACTATATCCAAGCATTCCTGATATGTCAGATTGTTTGCGTCGTAGTTGCGCGGAATCTTGTAATTGGCTTTCTTGTACGAAATGTAAATTCCGAAACGGCCGCGAAGCACCAACATGTCTTTATCTTCAGGATAAGTTGTAACAACATTATCGGCATCCGATTTGCGCTTGCTCTCGATGATTTCAACTGCCCTTTGGAATGTCACCAATGACGGATCATCGAGCTTCGAGAGGCTGTAGAAAGCGTTTTTATGCTTCAAATATGGACCGAAACGACCGATGGCAACCTGAATCTCTGCGTCTTCGTATTCTCCTAATGAGCGTGGGAATGCGAACAAATCCAAAACCTCGTCCAAAGTGATTGTCTCGATGCTCTGGTCTTTATGCAAGCCTGCGAACTTAGGCTTCTCATCCGACTCAGTGTCGCCGATCTGTGCCACAGGACCGAAACGACCGATTTTCACGTAGACGTTCTTGCCTGACACAGGGTCAACGCCAAGAAGCTTCTCGCCACTGAATTTGCCAGAATTGTCTGATGTTTCGGCAACAGTCTTGTGGAATCCTTTGTAGAATTCCTTGATCATCTTGTTCCACTCGCAGCGACCTTCAGCAATCTTATCAAACTCTTTCTCCACATTTGCTGTGAAGTTGTAGTCGACGATTGTCTCGAAGTAGTTGATTAAGAACTTGTTAACGAGCACTCCGATGTCGGTCGGGACGAGCTTTGCCTTCTCGTATCCGATGTTTTCCTTGCCGGTCTTCTCGGTGATTTTGTTCTTTTTCAGTGTGTAAATCTTGTAGGTGCGTGTCTCGCCTGCGATGTCTTTCTTCTCGACATATTCTCTCTTTTGGATTGTTGAGATTGTAGGTGCGTATGTTGAAGGACGGCCAATGCCGAGTTCTTCCATTTTCTTGACGAGAGAAGCCTCAGTGTATCTGAATGGCTTGCGTGCGAAACGCTGCTGTGCCTCCATCTTGTCCAAATCGAGTGCCTGACCCACTCTCATCGGTGGAAGCATGCTGTTGACGTTTTCGCCGTTTTCGTCGTCGACACTCTCGATGTAAACCTTGAGGAATCCGTCGAACAACACCACCTCGCCTGATGCCACGAAATCTTTGTCTGAATTCGACACATCGATGTTGACCACTGTCTTTTCTATCTGAGCGTCAGCCATTTGCGATGCGATGGTACGTTTCCAGATGAGTTCGTAAAGCTTGCGTTCGTCGGCAGTGCCTTTGATGGTCTGCTGGTCGAGATATGTCGGGCGGATAGCTTCGTGAGCTTCCTGTGCGCCCTTTGATTTGGTCGTAAACTGTCTTGTCTTCACGTACTGTGCGCCGTACAAGTTCTCAATTTCTTTCTTGGCCTGACCCAGTGCGAATGTCGAGAGGTTCACGCTATCGGTACGCATGTATGTGATCTTTCCTGATTCGTAGAGCTGCTGAGCGATACGCATGGTGTTGCTCACCGAGAAACCGAGCTTTCTGCCCGCTTCCTGCTGCAGCGTTGAAGTGGTGAATGGAGGTGCCGGACATTTCGAAACAGGCTTCTTCTCCACAGCTTTGATTGTATATCCTGCACTCTTGCAGTCTTCAAGGAATTTATATGCTTCCTCTTCCTTCTCAAAACGTGTAGGAAGCTCTGCAAACAGCTGATATTCATGGTTGTCGATGGTGAACGAGAAGTTGGCTGTTACACGGTAAGCGCTGCTGTTGACGAAGTTCTTTATCTCGTCTTCGCGTTCCACTATGAGGCGCACTGCCACGCTCTGCACACGACCCGCCGACAATGCCGGTTTCACCTTCTTCCACAAAAGCGGTGAAAGTTCGTAACCAACGAGACGGTCGAGGACACGGCGTGCCTGCTGTGCTGCGACGAGGTCCATGTCGATCTTACGTGGGTTGTCGATGGCGTGCAAGATAGCCGGCTTGGTGATTTCGTGGAACACGATACGGCGGTATTTGTCGTCACTCAAGCCGAGCGTTTCATAAAGATGCCATGAAATAGACTCTCCCTCGCGGTCCTCATCGGAAGCCAGCCACACCATCTCGGCGCCCGCTGACAGTTTTTTAAGTTCCGCAACAAGATGTTTTTTATCGTCAGGGACCTCATATTCCGGCATGAAGCCGTGGTCCATATCCAAACTCAAATTAGATTTGTTTAAATCCCTTACGTGTCCGTAACTCGATTTTACCGTAAACTCCTTTCCCAAAAAGCCTTCAATTGTCTTTGCCTTCGCTGGAGACTCAACTATCACAAGATTTTTAACCATATCAAAATTTTTAATTCCTATTTTTCTTTTTTCTCACGCAGATATCGCAGATTTAACAGATTTTTCTGTTCTTCCTCGTTTTTTATCTGCGCTAATGCTCGCGTCGCGAACTGCAGATTTTCGCAGATTGGTTTGGAAAAATTTCTGCGTTTTCTGCGGTATCTGCGTGAGCCAATTTCGCGCTGCAAAATTACTACATTATTATTTTAAAAATGAAATTAATTTTTTAAAAAATTATATTAACTATGAGAATCAAACACTTACACTGTCATTCCGAGCGAAACGAAGTGAAGTCGAGGAATCACCGCCAATTGAATAATTCTGAAGCAATCAGGTGCCGGTGATTTCTCCATTCCGCTCCGCTACAGTCGAAATGACGGGTAAATACGTGTCGTTACAAAAAAATGTGTATCTTTGCAGCATGATTATCTTAGACAACGTTATAGTAACCGACGAATTCCTCAACGCCCGTTTCTGCTGCCAGCTCGCGCGTTGCAAAGGCGAATGCTGTGTGGCAGGCGACGCCGGCGCGCCTCTTGAACCTGACGAGGTGGGCATCATTGAAGAAAATATTGAAAAAATCAAGCCTTATATGCGTCCGGAAGGCATCAAAGCCATTGAAGACAATGATGTTTACGACTACGACGACTTCGGCGGCTTGACGACACAACTTGTCAACGGCGAGGAATGCGCCTTCGTGTATTTTCATGAGAACGGGACAGCTCTCTGCGCTATCGAAAAGGCTTACAACGAAGGCAAAATCGACTTCTGGAAACCTATCAGCTGTCATCTTTATCCGATAAGGCTGCTCGAAAAAGACGGCTTCACGTATATAATGTATCACGAGTGGAGCGTGTGCGTGCCCGCGAAGAGATTCGGCGAAAAAGAAGGTATTCCGTTGTATAAATTTCTGAAAGAACCTTTGATTCGTAAGTTCGGAAGTGCTTGGTATGAGCGACTTCTGAAGCAGATTCATTAATTTTTTAACTTTTTTTTGCTTTATTCAAAAAAAATTGCTTAATTTTGTAAGTTAATTTTCGACTTACAAAAATGAAGGTATTATTTATCCACCAAGAAATCACGCCGTATCTCAAAGAGACTCCGATGTCCTTGATTGGCAGATACTTACCGCAGGGGATTCAGGAAAAAGGAAAAGAGATCCGTATCTTTATGCCAAGGTTCGGCAACATCAACGAACGCCGTAACCAACTGCATGAGGTGATACGTCTTTCGGGTATGAACATGATCATCAACGACACCGACCATCCGTTGATTATCAAAGTGGCATCGATTCAGAAAGCAAGAATCCAGATTTATTTCATCGACAACGATGATTTGTTCACAAAGAGAAAATCAACAATTGCTGATAAAGACGGCGTTTTCTTCGAGGATAACGACGACCGCACCGTGTTCTTCTCTCGCGGCGTTATCGAGACTGTGAGAAAACTCAACTGGCCGCCTGACATCATTCACTGCCATGGATGGATGACTTCTCTGGTACCGCTGTATATCAAGCGCGCGTTCAAAGACAACCCGCTTTTCAGCGACGCAAAGGTGGTGTACTCTCTCTATGACGACGATTTCGAGGGCTCATTCCGCGACAGTTACGAAAAGAAACTCAAGATGCCTGGAATCGTTGCAAAAGAGATAAAATGGCTCAAAAACCCGGTGTATGCCAATATCCAGAAATCAGCACTCGATTTCGCTGACGGCATAGTAATCGCAAGTCCAAACGTGAATCCTGAAGTCGAAAAATACGCAAGATCATTAAATAAACCTATTCTTGAATACCAAGGAGAAGAAAATTACGTTGATGCTTACAACGAATTTTATGATAAGATAAAAGAGATATGAGACTTCGTGTTTTGACACTGATTTTAGTTTTTGGCTTGATTGGCTTGTCGTCATGCAGAAAAAATCCAAAGAAAGTTGGAAACGACCTGCAGCCGACAAACAGCTTGATTTCTGTGTCGTTTAACGACGATACGGATATCAAGACAAGCACTTTCACCGTGCCTTATCTGAGTACAAAAATGCTCGGATATGCGTTTTTGGGCAACAATAACGACCCTGTTTTCGGTACATCTAATTTTGATTTCTTCACACAGTTCTCACTTTCAACAGAAAGCCAGATCTGGGGTGATAACGCCGTTGCCGACTCGGTGGTGCTTAACCTCGTCTATAACGGATACTATGGCGACACCACAGAATATATGACGGTGAAAGTCTATGAAATTCTTGAGGATATGTACGCTGACTCGACATACAGGTCGAACATGGTTTTGGAATGCGACGACAATGAACTGGCAAACTACATGTTCAGTCCAAGACCGCACACTGTTGTCGACACAACTCTCGACAGAGGTATTTTGCGTATCCCGATAAATCCGGCTTTGGGTACAAAATTCATTGAAAATGAAGCCGAATTGGTGTCTAACACCAAGTTTAAGGAGTTTTTCAAAGGACTTCGCGTGCAATGCGACATCACACAGGCTGAGGCGGCGATATGCTATTTCAATCTTACACACAGCTATTCTTACCTTCGCGTTTATTATCATAATGATACTGACACACTTAAGTATGATTTCTCAATAACATCGTCGGATGTAAGATATAACCATTATTATCATGACTTCAGCACCGCAACAAACCCGATAACGTTTAACGACACTACAAACAACAGCAAACTGTACGTTCAGGGAACCGCCGGCACAAGAGTATGGGTCAACTTCCCGAATATTCAGGAATGGGCCAACTCGTTTGAAAGCAACGTCGTCATCAACGAGGCAAAATTGTGTTTGTATGGAGCTGTGACAGATACGGCAAGATACATTCCGCCTACTAAATTGGTCGTTGCTGGAGCAAAATTCGACACAGACACGACTTATCTGATCATTCCTGACCAACTTGTAGGTGCTGAATATTATGGCGGCGCGTATGATTCATCGGAAGACCAGGTTTATTTCAGAATCACGGAATATGTTCAAAATGTGATTCAAAACGGCAATTATGCCACAAATTGTGATGGCTTGTTGATTTATGTCGACCAAGGTTCGTATGTTCCACGCCGTTGGGCATTCCATGGTCCACAAAGCGACAGCACCGACAAACGAATCCGTTTAGATATAGTTTATTCACTTGTAAATGATTGAAAATGAAAAAATTATTATTAATACTTTGCGTTTTTTTAGGTATGGCAGCACAAGCACAAAAAGAGACAAAAGTCTTGATTAAGACTACTTTAGGCGACATCACAGTGATGCTTTATTACGACACACCGCTGCATCGCGACAATTTCATCAAACTGGTTAACGAAGGCTGGTACACAGGCTCTCCGTTCCACCGTGTCATCAAGAAATTCATGATTCAGGGCGGACAGAATGCCGACGGTCGCGTTGATCCGGGTTATCGCATCCCTGCGGAAATCAAATCAAACCATTTTCATAAGAAAGGCGCTCTTGCCGCAGCACGTCAAGCTGACCAGGTGAACCCTCAGAAAATGTCGAGCGGCTCACAATTCTACATCGTGCAGGGCGAAGTGCTCGACGAGGTGAAAATCCAGAGATATGAGTCATATCTGGGCAGAACATTCGGCGCAAGAGAACGTCAGGCTTATATGAGCATCGGCGGCACACCACATCTCGATGGCGAATACACCGTTTTTGGTGAAGTGACTGAAGGTCTTGATGTTGTCGATAAAATCGCTGCTGTGAAGACTGGCTACATGGACGTTCCAGTTGAACCGGTTACAATTATTTCAATGGAAATTGTGAAATGAAAGAGAAAATAGAAAAAATTCTTGCGGAAGTGAAATCGTTCCACGCCGAAAACAAAGAGGCTCTGGAGCAGTTCCGTATCCAATATCTTAGCAAAAAAGGCACAATTACAGAGCTTTTCACCGAGTTTAAACAGGTGGCTCCGGAGATGCGCAAGGAGATGGGAATGAAGCTTAACGAGCTTAAAAACACCATCCAGGACATTATTGACGAGCAACAGAAGAATTTTGAGACCACAAGCGAGGCTAAAACCGACCTCGATCTCACACTGCCAGTGGATGCCATGAACGGCTCACGTCACCCGCTTTCGATAGTGAGAGGCGAGATTGAAGACATCTTCAAACGTCTCGGTTTCGTGGTGGCAGAAGGTCCTGAGGTGGAAGACGATTTCCATGTCTTCTCGGCTTTGAACTTCCCTCCTGACCATCCGGCACGCGATATGCAGGACACCTTCTTCGTGACAAAATCACCTGACGTGGTGCTTCGTACACACACTTCAAGCGTGCAGGTTCGTGTGATGGAACAAGGTAAATTGCCTATCCGTATCATCGCTCCTGGCCGTGTGTTCCGTAACGAGGCTATATCAGCCCGCGCACACTGCATCTTCCACCAGATTGAGGGTCTTTATATCGATAAAAACGTGTCGTTTGCCGACTTGAAGCAGACACTTTATCACTTCGTTCAGGAATACTTCGGAGAAGGCACAAAAGTGCGTTTCCGTCCGTCATATTTCCCGTTTACCGAGACTTCAGCGGAGATGGATATCTCATGCAACATCTGCGGAGGCGAAGGCTGTAACATCTGCAAACACACAGGCTGGGTTGAGATTCTGGGTTGCGGCATCTGTGATCCTAACATCCTCAAAGCTTGCAACATCGACCCTGAAGAATACACAGGTTTCGCATTCGGTATGGGAATCGAACGTATCGCAATGTTGAAATATCAAATCAACGACCTCAGAATGTTCTTCGAGAACGATTTGAGATTCTTAAAACAATTTGAGGATGCGTAATAAATCCTGTAAGGATAACGCATGCGTTATCCCTACGAATTGATAATTTCAATCTCATGCATTTCGATGTCCTCCAAAAGGGCATCGATTTTGCTATTCATATCCAAATCAACAAGATAGGCGAACTGAACACCTTCGATATGCTTGATTTTGTCAAGCAAACTCGCAAGGTTTTCGTCGTTTATAAAATTACGGATTACGATAAGATAATCGGTGGAAGGCGAGAAATTGACCCATCGTCCCTCGGAATTCACAATCTCGACAAGATTGAAAGTGTTACAGTTTTCGCCACCGTCGTAGAGGTAAAAAGAGAACTCGAGTCCCTCTTCGTTGACGATGTCGGAATACTTTACAAGATTGATATTCAATAACTTATTGATGTGCCATGCGAGTTTGTAATCCTCGAGATGGGTGCAAATGCCTACGATTTTAATGTCATCGAAAGGCTCGACGACCAGTTTTCTTTTTTTCTTAACCATAACTTATTGTTTTTCAGTGTTTTGTGCCTCTTCTTCCATCTGGTGCCAGGTCTTCTCGGCTGCTAGTTGTTCGGCTCCTTTGATGGAGAAATCTGATGCCTTTCCGTATTCTTTATCGTCGACAATCACTTGGACGATATACAGCTTTTCAAACTTATCTCCTTGAGTGCCAACGTGTTTGAATTCGACGTTGTGTTTCTCTTTCTGTGACCATTCGAGGAGTTTGCTCTTATAATTGATGTCGTTTTTCTCGATATCTTCAATGTCGAGATGTATCAAAATGATGTGGTCGACGATGATTTTGTAGGTGAAATTATAACCTCTGTCGAGGAAAAGTGCGCCAGTGAAAGCCTCGAAAGCATTGCCTCCGATTGAACGGAATCCAGAGTGTTTGTCGTGCGATTTGGCATACATCACCATGTTGTCGAAGCCCAGTTTCATTGAGAGTTTGTTCAACGAAGCACGGCTTACGATACGTGAGCGCATCTCGGTGAGGAAACCCTCCTGTTTGGTGGGATATTTCTTGAAAAGATACTCTGCAACGATGGAGCTGAGGACAGCGTCGCCAAGATATTCAAGTCGCTCATTACTGATGGTGATACCATTTAACTTCTTGGTTCCCACCGACTTATGTGTGAAGGCGAGCTGGTAAAGAGTGATGTTGTGCGGATAAAATCCGAACACATTATTTATATAGTGAGCCAAATCTTTTTCGGCCTTATTGTGATAACGAAAAAGATTCAACATTTTTAGTATTTCTTGAAGATGATACTTGCGTTGTGACCGCCGAAACCGAAAGCGTTGCTGATTGCGTAGTTGACAGTTCTTTTCTTCGGTTTCCAGAATGTGAAATCGATTTTAGGATCAATGTTCGGGTCGTCAGTGAAGTGGTTGATTGTCGGTGGCACGATGTCGTTTTTGCAAGCCAGCATTGCTGAAATAGCTTCTATTGCGCCTGCGCCGCCGAGGAGGTGGCCGGTCATAGACTTGCCTGAGTTTATTGACATGTCGTAGGTATGCTCGCCGAACACTGACTTGATGCCGAGAATCTCTGGGATATCGCCAGCAGGTGTTGATGTTCCGTGAGTGTTGATATGGTCGATGACATCCGGAGTGATGCCAGCTTCTTTCAGTGCGCGTGTCATGCTGAGCGCCGCACCTTGTCCTTCCGGATGTGGTGCTGTGATGTGATGAGCGTCTGCTGACTCGCCGCAGCCCACGATTTCGCCGTAGATCTTGGCTCCGCGTTTGATGGCGTGGCCGAGTTCTTCCAATACGAGGCAACCGCCGCCTTCACCCATGACGAATCCGTCGCGGTCGGCATCAAAAGGACGCGAGGCAGTGGTAGGGTCGTCGTTACGTGTAGAGAGAGCTTTCATAGCCTCGAAACCGCCAACGCTTATTGGGCAAATAGGAGCTTCGGCACCACCTGCTATCATCACTTCATTACGACCGTAATGGATATAACGGAAAGCGTTGATGATGGCGTTTGCCGATGATGCACAAGCGGAGACTGTGCAGTAGTTTGGACCTTGGAAACCGTATTTTATCGAGATATTACCTGCTGAGAGGTCGGGAAGAAGTTTTGGGATTGTGAAAGGACTCACGCGAGGTGTCCCGTCACCGAGCGCAAAGTCTATTGTCTCGAGAGAAAGGCTCTCGATACCGCCTATACCAGATGCAAAGATAACACCGACTTCAGTGAAATCAGTGTTATCTCTGTTGATACCTGAATCTTGGATTGCCTCGTCCGCCGAAATAATGGCGTATTGTTCGACAAAATCCAATTTGCGTGCTTCTTTTCTATCGAAGTACTGGAGTGGGTCGAAATCTTTAATCTCGCAAGCAATGCGTGATTTGAATTTCGATGCGTCGAAACGTGTTATCATGCCAGCACCGCTAACGCCTTTACAGAGGCTGTCCCAGTATTCCTGGACGTTTTTGCCTATTGGCGTGATAGCTCCTAAGCCTGTGATGACTACACGCTTCAATTCCATAGTTATGCTTTATGTTCTTCGATATATTTGATAGCGTCGCCGACTGTCTGGATATTCTCTGTCTGATCGTCAGGAATTGATACGCCAAATTCTTTTTCGAAATCGAGGATCAATTCAACTGTGTCGAGAGAATCGGCACCCAAATCCTGTGTAAAGTTTGCTGTTTCAACAACTTCTGATGGATCAACACCTAATTTATCAACGATGATTGATACAACTTTCTCTTTAATTTCTGACATTTTCAATAATTTTTAATTAATAAATCTTTTTCTGCTCTAAAGAAAAACTTCTGCAAAGGTAAGGTATTTTTTTGAACGGACAACAAAAAAAATGCTTATTTTGGGGTTTAAAAACGTAAAGCGTTGATTAACAATCGGTTGAAAAACAAGAAAATTAACATCGAAATACTCGAAAAACACGAAAGTATTCTTCCTGAATTATTTGAACATGGATTTAACGGATTGACACGGATAGTTTCCATTGAAATGATTCGTTAGATTAGTGCGATTTGTGTTCGTTTATGTAATCCGAATAATGTTTAAAGAAATCATAATCTAGCAAGTCGCAGATTTTGAGGAGGAGGTCAGTATAGATCCAGGGGCGGTTGAGGATTTTGTAGATGTTTTGGCGCGAGAAATTAAGCTTTTGAGCAAGCCATGTGATGCTTCGACCTTGGTTCCGAAGCTCCATTTTAATAAGGTGTCCTATGTGCGGTTCTTTTGCCATGCGATTGCTTTAGTGGAGCTTAGGTTTGGGCAAACAAAAAGGGCGTGACCGTTTTTGTTGCTTATTCTTACATCGTGGCTCTGGTAAACCATTGGAGTTAATAAGTACAAAATTGTTCACGCCTAACTTGGCATGAACTTTTGCTATCTTATTCTTACTCCTAAAATTTACCAGATTTTCGATGTAAAAGAATAAGAGCTAAAGCTCGATATTTATTTAAATTAGTTTTACATAATGCTCATAAAACAATTACAAAATTACGGATATTTTTTCAATTAGAGTGCTTCTTTTTCTTTTTTTCGATTCTTTTTATCACAATTCGACTGATTTCGTACAAAAGATAGAGCGGAATTGTCACCAAAACCAAGGTCAATACATCAGGTGGGGTTATAATAGCGGCAACAATCATAATCACCAAAAAGGCGTATTTGCGATAGCGTTTCATCATTTCTGATGTCACAATGCAAAGTTTTCCAAGGAAAAATGCAATTACAGGTAGCTGAAATACCAGCCCCATGACCAAAGTGAGTGTTATGAAAGTGCTTATGTAAGATTTTAAGGTGATGTTGCTTTCAACCACATCCGAAACGCTGTAAGTGCCTAAAAATCTGAAAGATATAGGAAATAGTATGAAATACGACATCAGAACTCCGACAACGAAAAGCAAATAAATTGTTGCGGCTACTCTTACTGAGTATTTTTTCTCATTTTCGTATAAAGCTGGTGTGATAAAATGAAAAAGTTCGATTAGAATATATGGGGAAGCTCCAAGCAAGCCAAGGTAAAGTGCGGTGGTGATATGAGTCATAAATTGGCTTGAAAGCTCTGTGGATATGAGATTTACGTGAAATTCGTTAAAATGGAAATTTGATCCAAACAAATGCATGAAACGCTCAATGTAGCGATAGGTTGTGAAATTCCATTCGCTTGGAGCGAAAAGTAGCTCAAAAGTCTTATCTTTGAAGCAAAAAATTGCTGTAGAAAAGATAAAAACAACTATAATTATGCGAAAAAGCATACGGCGGAGCACCTCAAGATGTCCCCCGAAAGTCATCATGCCGTCATTTTTATTCTTTCTTCTTCGATTTCTCTTCTTCCTGATTTTCTTCTTCAGTATTTTCTCCATTTTTATTGTCGTCTTTTTCGTCATCCAGAGGCTCGTTCATACCCTGTTTGAAGCTTTTAACGCCTTTACCAAGACCTTTCATAAGCTCAGGAATTTTCTTGCCTCCGAAAATCAGGAGGGCAACACCTCCAATGATTAGGAGTTCGGTTGAGCCGATAAATAATAATGTCATATTACAAGATATATTTCGTTTGTCTCAAAATTGATTTCCCAGTTGCCATTTTCGGCTGACTCCCACTTGTATTTCTGAGCCATTCGGTCCCACCAGCTTTGGAATTTTGTACCAGTTTCACCAAGATCTTTAACTAATTTCTCATATAGTTCTGTGTTGTCAGCAGTCAAGATCTTTGACAACTCGTTTAAACCATTACGGCGTTCAAACAAAGTTTGTATTTCGTTTTTTTCTTCGGGTGTTACGTTTCCTACTAATCTCTTCATGTTAATTTGTTTTAAAATTCTTTTCTTACATCAAATGGGTCAAGATAATTTATTGTCTTGATGTCAATTTCGGGCATAAACTCACCGACTTCCCTTATTTTGTTGAGCAAATCGCAACTTGCATTACGTTCGATGTGTGCCATCACACATTGTTGATGTGATGGAGTGTTTATGTCCAAAGTCAGTTTCCGGTTAAGCCAGAAGCAACGACGGCATTGGTAAGCATCGCAATTACGACACAATGGAGCGTGGTCAAGCTTCAAAAGCTGTTGATTTGGGATATTCAATCCGTTTTCAAGGTCACCAACTGAATTGTCTGAAGATGGTTTATGATGATTTAACTGGTTGAAGACATTGGTTTTTTCATTATAATAGAATGCCGGGCACAGATAGAATTTGCCGTTAGGTGCCAATGTAATGTTATTGATGCCAGCATCGCAATTGTGCATTTTGTCGAGCATCATACGGTCAGTTAGCATATTGAGTTGAGGATTTTTTCCGTTTTTATACAAATCAAAAAAAATCTCGTTCCAATTCTTCAGCAATTGCTGGTATTTTTCAATGTCGGAATCTGAAAATTTATCAACATCGGTGATGCAGATGTTTAGGCGAAAATCTTGTCTAAAAAGTTTTGAAATTTCATTTTTTTGAGACAAAAGCTCGGAAAACTTCAAGCGAAGGACAAGGTTTTTAGCTTCAACATTTTTAGGGATGAAGTTGGCGACTACAACATTGGATTCGGTGTCGCTAAAAATAGAGTTTTTAGGATTTGTAAGATTTATAGGAAAAATCTTTACGTTATCGATGCTTTCGAGGACTTCTGAGTATTCTTTTGGAAGGTCGTAATCGGGGAAAATGTATTGAATCATTAGATTCTGTTTCATTCCGAAGAGGATACCTTTTTTGAGAGTTTCGAGAGACATTAAGTTACGTTCTTTCAGCGGATTGTCGGCATGGCAATAAGCTACGCTGGTGTCGTCTAATAATATAACAAAGTATTGCAGCATGGCTTAACAGATTTCAGGTTTGACTTCACGTTTGTTTGCTTCGTATTGCTCGCGCAGATCCTCAAGTTCAAGTTTGCGATAAAGTTTGTTCCAATAATAGTTGTTGGCACGAACACGAGCTTTGTGCATTTTACAAATTGCAGTTGCACGTTCGAAAACAGTATGAGTTTGAGCGGCATCGAAGTTTTCGCCTTGGCACCAGGCACAGCCACTTGCCACTTCGCAATCGATACACTCTTGTTTGCTTTGGGTCAATCGGTCTAATGTGAGGAAAGGACGCAATTTGTTTTTGTCGATACCATCTTTGATGTTACCGATTATCCAAGCCTCTTTATCGCGTAATGAATACTGGGCAAAACGTGTGCAAGGATAGAGATTTCCTGTAGCATCCACAGAGAGCATCCTACCTGCTCCACACCAATTGTTGTTATCACGTTCTGGATCCATGGGCTTACCAATATGTTCCGAGAAGAATGAACAGGCATAATCTTGATAATAACCACCGTCGATTATTGCATCTGCCAATTTCATAAGCTGGTCCTCAAACTTAAAGTCGTCGCCTTCTTGCCATACGTCTTCGAAAACGACATTGATATTAACCTCGTGAATTCCTAAACTATAAAGATGCAGAACACTTTCAGTGATATAAGGAATGTCCGCCGAAGCTATGGTGACTTTGGTTCCTGCATTGGGAAATTGTTCGAGCCAAAGGGGAATGTTTTTTACCACATCTTTGTAGGAACCTTTTTCTGTGAGTTTGTAAACGCGATTAAGGTCGTGTTTTTTTTCTGTGCCGTCGATAGTTATGCCTATTGATAGATGGTCGCGATTTTTCTTGATAAAGTCCTGCACTGCTTTTTCATGGTAGTTTATACCATTTGTTGAAAAAGAAAAACGATAACTATTGAACCAGTGGTGATTACGGCGGAAAAGTTCCGTTTTAATATAATCACAAATCTTGTCGATAAGTTCGATTTCTAGGAACGGCTCGCCTCCAATGAAATCCCAGATCACTGATTCGTAGGCGAAATCGGGGTCAGTTTCATGGTCGAGAACGTAATCAATAAAGTTTTTTGCGACATCCCAAGGCATTCGTTCTTGAACATTTTTGCCAACGAGGTAGCAATATTTGCAAGCTAATTGGCAGTCTTTAGTGACGATAAAAGTGATGTTTTTCGCGGTGCTATATTGCCATATATTTCCATTCTTTTTAACATCAACCATACAGTTTCTATTGTATAATATATTCGACAATTAGCCTTTAATTCTGTGTACTAGTGCCATAGCATAGCATATAGCAACTTCCAGAGCAACGACCTGCACATGTGTCACTACATGAATCTAAACAAGAATTTTTACAAGAACCAACACAGGACCAACTACAAGAACTTGCACATTGCGCAGTACAACCACCTTTGCATTCACCAGAACATGAACTTGCACATCCACCAGAACAAGTATTAACACATCTTGTCTTACAACTTCCTTTACAACCACTATAACAACTGCCAGTACATGGAGACTCTCTATTACATCCCATTGGGCTTTCTATTATAGGTTCTTCAACAACATTTGCAATTACAGGATTGCTAATTAATGCTATAGCACCAAGAATGGGTAATGCCTTTTTCGCAGCTTTTTTAAAAAATTCTCTTCTGCTTTGAGTATCATTATTCATAAATTTGTTGCTCGGTTATATCCCATTGAGCTCATCGGTCTTTATTGATTATAGTTATTATTCCTTTTTAGGTTCAACTCTGTAATTTTCTTTATCTAAACATTGTTTGTTTTCTTTTTCCCAAGTTTGTTGCAAAGCATTACTTGTTTCACGGTCTTTTTGAGCATTTTTATAGGATTCGGTACTTGTTTCTTTTGCTTGAATAACTGCTGTACCCATCACCGGAGAACGTTTTTGAAAATCTTTATCTGCTTTTTCTTTATTAACACCATTATAGTAATCTTTGTCATGTTGGTCACAACTGGCATTTTGAGTTTTAATACTCGTACCTGTTAGAGCTGCATCAATTGGTTTTGCAATAGCAGCTCCAACTTGTGATGCCTTGCTACTTTCACTACCACATCCGTTAGAAATAGGTACGGCTTGAGTCTTATTTTCATTAGAATTCTGAGCATATAGTGCTATAGACATTCCTATAAAAATAAATACAAATAATAGTTTTTTCATTATCTTTTTGCCAAGTTATATCCCATTTGGCGCATCGGTTTTAGTTATACAGTTATTAATAAGTTGTTTGGGGCAAAGGTATGGAAAATGTTCATAACTTGTTGAAAATCATAGACATCTATATTGAGTGAAATGTTATTAAAAATAGTTGTCGAAAGTGTAAACTATATAGTGACAGAATGAAAAAAGTCCGAGGTTGTCGGACTTTTTAAAATGTTTGTTTTAACTTTTAATCTTCAACGATTTCCCAGTGGCCGCCTTTGTCGGGACCGACACGACGGATAATGTTGTTGGCTTTAAGTGATTTTATGCTTTCTTCAATGCCTCTTCTTGACAAATGTAATTGTTCTGAGAGTTTGGCAACAGTTATTTTGGGATTATCTTTCATTAATAAAAGTATTTTCTCCACAGTTTTCTCCACAGTTTTCTCCACAGTTTTCTGGGTAGACAAACCTGTTTCGTTGACATTCTGATTATTGTCATAAACATAAAGTGTCAACCAAACCTCATCAACTTCAAATTTGTTTTCCAAAACGGGTTCTTTCCAATGTATTTGTTTCCAGGCGTTTAGAATCATTGGGAAACCCGAGCCTAGGTTTTCGCCATAGCCAATCATACGAAGCATATTCTGCATTCTGGGATTTCTAGCTTTGGAAAGACCGCCACCATAAATCTGCTCAATCGGAATCTTCAGTGTGCCGGGATTTCTGAGACAGAGACGGTCGTCATATTTGTCAATCCGAAGAACACTTCCAGAGAGGAAGACATCGGCATGAATGATTGCATTGGTGAAAGCTTCACGAACAGCTTTATGTTGCGGAGTATCATCAACACGACGGATGCCTTCCATACGGAACGGACGTGGCAAATCCATCGTCAGTTTCGGTATAACACGATGGAAAAATTGATAAAGGTTGTTTTCCCAACGGCCGTCGTAAGTCAGGCGGTCGTGATAGCGCTCGTCACCAACCAGATGGCTCATATCAACATAATCCATTCTAAAATTAGAAAACTTTTCGCGAATAGGCAAACCTTTGCCAAACATAAGCAATCCGGCAACGGTAAGACATTCTTTTCCTGATATTGAATCGATATAATAGCCTCCAAGATTTTTAAGAAAAGTTTTGTCATCATCGTCATTCCAAATATGGTTTTCATTGAGAAATTTGAATTCCGAACGGTATTGGCGCAAAGAATCGCTGTCAATCTCATTCATTCCATAGTTTTCCACCAAAATTCCATCATTGCCGTCTTCAAATTCATCGCGAATCATGCTTTTAATTGAATCTTTTGAGCAATGATAATCGCCTTCATGGTTTCGACGGAAAGTCCCTTTATAGACATTGTCGTTGATATAGACTGGTTTAGATTGGAAATCGGCTTGCGGCACATGTATGCAAATTATTTGATTGCCATCAATATCAACAACTTCGACATCCTTTTCTGTCAAGATGTTTTCACTTACTTTGTTACTATTAATGGTGTTCCAAAAGTCTGTAAGTATTTTGGTGGCATCATCAACGCCTGTAATTGTGAATTTCTTTTTTGGGTATTTTTCTTTTGTATTTTCTTCGATACCGAGAAAAATCGTTCCACCAAGGGTATTCGCAAAAGCCGAATAAGTTTCCCAAATGGATTTCGGAACCTCGTTTTTAGCTCGTTTTACCTCCAAAGTGAGTCGTTCGCCTTTTTGTAAAGTCTTGTAAATAGTATTAGCATCCATAGTTTTATATTATATTGTTAATAAAAGTAATTTGTACGTTGTCTGGGCGCATTAAAAACAAAACAATCTCTTTGGAAGGAAAAGAGTTTTCAGTTCTTATTTACTTCGCAAAGATAAAAAGATATTTTGAAAAAAGATTGTGGTTTTTGAAAAAGTTATCAACAATTGTTATGAAATTTTTATCTTTGCAAAAAATATGAAATTATGATCACTAAAGATACAGAAAAAGTCTTCTTTTTGGATGCTTATGCGTTGATTTACAGGGCGTTTTTTGCGCTGAACAAGAATCCGAGGATGACGTCGAAGGGACTAAACACGTCTGCGATTATAGGATTTTTGAATACGCTTTATGAGGTGATAAGAAACGAGAAACCGTCGCATCTGGGAATAGCTTTCGATTTGGGTGCCCCTACCCTGCGCACCGACAGTTTCTGTGACTACAAGGCAAACCGCGAGGAGATGCCGCCAGATTTGAGGGCGTCGATACCTTATATAATAAAGATTATCAAGGGATTCAACATCCCGATTTACGCTGTTGAGGGTTTCGAGGCTGACGATGTGATTGGAACATTGGCGAAAAAGGCTGAAAAAACTGGCTTTCTCACATATATGATGACTCCCGATAAGGACTTCGGGCAGTTGGTGAGCGACAATATTTTCATTTACAAACCTGCCAAATTCGGCGACCCAGCCATGGTGATGGGACCGAAAGAAGTGTGCGAGAAATACGGCATCAACACTCCGACGCAACTTATTGACATACTTGGACTTTGGGGTGATGCTGCTGATAACATACCTGGAATTCCAGGCGTCGGAGAGAAAACTGCCGCCAAATTTATTCAGCAATATGGCTCGATGGAAGGTCTGTTTGAGCATGTCGATGAGCTGAAAGGCAAAATGAAGGAAAACGTCATAAATTTTGAGGAACAAGGTAGGATGTCGAAGATGCTCGCGACAATTAACACCGATGTGCCGGTGGAATTCGATGCTGAGGAACTGAAGCTTAAAACGCCGAATATCAAGGAGTTACTTGAGATTTTCGAGGAGCTGGAGTTTAGAACTTTTGCGAAGAAATTTGTGAGTGATTATAAGGGGATTGTTGAGACAAACAATAAAAAGATACAGGAAACTAAAGTTGAAACAAAAACAGTTGCCAATAAGGAGCCGGATTTGTTTTCTGAGCTTTCAGATGGCTTAGAGAACTCTGAATACTCACTTTTCTCTTCAAAAGCCACTGCTTCTTCGGTGGCGCACGATTATAAGGTTGTGAAGACTGATGAGGAGGTCACTAATCTAATAAAAGTGCTTGAAAATGCTGAGGTTTTCGCTGTGGATATTGATGATAAGGGGATTGCGTTTTCGGTGAAGGCATATGAGGCATACCATTGTCATTTCGACTGGAGTGGAGCGGAATGGAGAAATCACCGGCATATGAATAATTCGAAACAATCCGATGGCGGTGATTCCTCGACTACGCTCGGAATGACGGTACTGGTGAATGTGTTTTCTGACCCTTCGAAAACCATCATCGGGCATAATCTGAAAGCTGTCATTTCGGTATTAAATAAGCATGGTATCGTGTTGAAAAACAAGCTGTTCGACACCATGATTGCGCATTATCTCATAGAGCCGGAGCAGAGGCACACTATGGATTACCTTGCCGATGTGTATCTGAATTATCAGATCACGAACAATTCGGCGGAAAATGCGGATATCAACTATCAGTTTTATGAGAAATTTAAGCCGATTCTCATTGAAAATCAGCTGATTAAGCTGTTTGAAGAGATTGAGATGCCGCTGGTGCCGGTGCTTGCCACTATGGAAGCGAACGGAGTGAAAATCGACAGCAATAACCTCGGTCAGATCAGCGAGCAGATGGCAAAAGAGATTCAAGAGATTGAAAATCAGATATTTGAATATGCAGGCGAGAGGTTTAACATAGCTTCACCACGTCAGTTGGGTGAGGTTTTGTTTGATAAGATGCAGATAAAAGCACCTGCCAAGAAGACAAAAACCGGTCAGTATCCGACAGGTGAAGAGGTGCTGATGAAAGTCATCGACAAACATCCGATAATTCAGAAAATCCTTGATTATCGAGGACTTACGAAGCTTAAATCGACTTATGTGGATGCTCTGCCGAACATTATTAGCAAGGAAGACGGTCTTGTGCATACCTCTTATAATCAGGCGGTTACGGCGACTGGAAGGTTAAGTTCGACAAATCCGAATCTGCAGAATATTCCTGTAAGGACTGAGCGCGGACGTGAGATTCGCAAGGCTTTCGTGCCTCGTGATAAGAATCATATCCTTTTGGCGGCCGATTATTCGCAAATTGAGCTTAGAATCATCACGCATCTGAGCGGTGACCCTGCGATGACTGAGGCATTCCGCGAAGGTCTTGATATTCATGCGGCTACGGCGGCTCGAGTGTATAAAGTGCCGATTGAGGAGGTTTCGAAAGACATGCGCCGTCACGCCAAAGCGGTGAACTTTGGAATCATTTATGGAATGTCGGCATTCGGTTTGGCGGAAAGATTAGGCATCTCTCGCACTGAAGCGGCTTCTATTATCGAGAGTTATTTTACGGAATACGTTGGTATTCAACAATATATAAAAAATAACATTGAGTTTGCGCGTCAGCATGGATATGTGGAGACTATGCTCGGTCGTAGGCGTTATCTGCGCGACATAAACGCATCGAACAGCGTGGTGCGCAACTTTGCCGAACGCAACGCCGTGAACGCCCCTATTCAGGGAAGTTCTGCCGACATGATAAAGATTGCGATGGCAAACATTCATAATGAATTGATAAACAGAGACTTAAAATCGAAGATGATACTTCAGGTCCACGACGAACTTGTCTTCGATGCTTGTCTCGATGAACTGGAGATTTTAAAAGAAATAGTTAATGATAAGATGACAAATGCGCTGCCGCTGAATATCCCGGTTGTTGTTGAATTGAACACGGGAGAAAATTGGCTGGAGGCGCATTAATGAGTTTTTAGTCTTTAGTCGTTAGTCTTTAGTGGACGACGACTAAAGTCTAAAGACTAAAAACTAAAGACTAAAATGGCTGAACATAATGAATTAGGACATCTTGGCGAGAAACTTGCCAAGGATTTTCTGGTGGCTAAGGGCTATCAGATTATAGAACAGAACTGGGTCTGCGGTCACAAGGAGATCGACATTATTGCGATGGATGGCAAAGAGCTTGTGATTGTGGAGGTTAAGACTCGTCGTGTACAGTGTCTCGTTGACCCGGAGGAGACTGTTGACAAATACAAACAACGTTATTTGATTTGGGCTGCGGAGTCGTATGTTGAGCGTAACAACCTCGATGTTGAGGTGCGCTTTGACATCGTGGCTATCGTGATCGACAAAAACAACGAACATCGGATAGACCATATTGAAAATGCGTTCTATCCGATGTTAAGTCGAAGATAATCAATATATTATCCTACTGAGCAGCCTGGTGCTACCATCTCGCTTGGGGTCACCACGACCAGACGGCCGTCTTTATCCTCGGCTGAGAGTATCATGCCCTGACTCTCGACACCTTTGAGCTTGCGTGGCTCGAAGTTGGCGATGAAGCATACCTGCTTGCCAACTAGCACCTGCGGGTCGGGATAATATTTGGCGATGCCGCTCACGATGGTGCGTTTCTCCATGCCGTCGTCGATGAGGAACTGCAGCAGTTTGTCGGCCTTTGGCACCTTGGTGCATTCGAGCACTGTACCCACGCGGATATCGACCTTTCCGAAGTCGTCGAAACTCACTGTTGGCTTGACGTCGGCAGGTTTCCATGCGTTGAGTTCGTTTTGTTTCTTGGTGTCTTCCAGCTTCTTAATCTGTGCTTCCACGACGCTGTCTTCGATCTTTTCGAACAGCAACTCCGGCTGTCCGATGACATGACCGGCGCTGAGCAAAATCGTGGCATCAGCCTGGTTCCAACTTGTCACCTCGAGACCAATCATCTTTTGAAGTTTCTTTGCGCTGAATGGCAGGAACGGCTCGCTAAGGATAGCAAGTTTTGCCACCATCTGTAACGAAAGCGCCATCACTGTCTTGGTGCGCTCAGGGTCGGTCTTGAACTGTTTCCAAGGCTCGTTTTCGGTGAGATAACGGTTGCCCAAACGTGCGAGGTTCATCAGTTCGCTCACGCCTTCGCGGAACTTGTAGTTTTCGATGAGTTTGCCGATCTTTTCAGGATATTGGTTCATCTCAGCGATGACTTCCTTGTCGCGATCGTTGAGGTTTTCCAATGCCGGAACTGCGCCTTCGTAATATTTGTGTGTCAAAACCAAAATACGGTTGACGAAGTTTCCGAAGATAGCGAGAAGCTCGTTATTGTTTCTGTCTTGATAGTCTTTCCAAGTGAAGTTGTTATCTTTTGTTTCAGGAGCGTTTGCAGTTAAAACATAGCGCAGGATATCTTGTTTTCCGGGGAATTCCTGCAGATATTCATGCAACCACACTGCCCAGTTGCGCGATGTCGAGATCTTGTCATTTTCGAGGTTGAGGAACTCGTTGGCAGGCACGTTTTCAGGCACTATGTAGCCGTCGCCGTAAGCTTTGAGCATGCACGGGAAGATGATGCAGTGGAACACGATGTTGTCTTTTCCGATGAAATGCACCATCTTGGTATCCTCTGATTTCCACCATTTCTCCCAGTTGTCTCCACGTTTCTCGCAGATTTCCTTGGTGTTTGAGATATATCCGATAGGAGCGTCGAACCACACGTAGAGAACCTTGCCTTCGGCGCCTTCAACAGGCACCGGCACGCCCCAGTCGAGGTCGCGGGTGACTGCACGAGGCTGCAGTCCGCCGTCGAGCCAGCTCTTCACCTGGCCGTAGACGTTGGTTTTCCATTCCTTATGTCCTTCGAGAATCCACTGGCGGAGCCATGTCTCGTATTGTTCGAGAGGCAGGTACCAGTGTTTCGTCATCTTTTTCACCAGTTTGGCGCCGCTGATGGCTGAATGCGGGTCGATGAGCTCTTCAGGGCTGAGGGTGCTGCCGCATTTCTCGCACTGGTCGCCGTAAGCGCGGTCGTTGCCGCATTTCGGGCATGTTCCGATGATGTAGCGGTCGCTCAAGAACTTGTTGCGCTCAGGGTCAAAGAACTGCTCAGTCTCACGTTCGATGAACTTGCCTTCTTTGTACAGTTTCTCGAAGAACTCAGCCGCTGTGGCGTGATGAATCTTCGATGTTGTACGTGAGTAGATGTCATAGCTCATGCCGAAGTCCTCGAATGATTTCTTAATCATCTCGTGGTAACGGTCGACGATATCCTGAGGTGTGACGCCTTCTTTTTCAGCTTTGATGGTGACAGGCACTCCGTGTTCGTCGGAACCGCCGATAAACAGTACGTCTTCACCTTTCATGCGGAGGTAGCGGACGTAGGTGTCGGCAGGGACGTAGACGCCGGCGAGGTGGCCGATGTGCACCGGGCCGTTGGCGTAAGGAAGCGCTGTTGTTATCAGATAACGTTTGAAATTCTTTTCCATTTTCGCAAAATTTTCAAGGTGCAAAAATAGTATTTTTTATTGAAAAAATGGAATAGTTTTTTCAGATAGAGTAAAATTAGTCTCGAAAGCTGTCCTTTCTAAGGTCTAATTTTTACTCTATTTGAAAAACAAAATGTGAATGGTTTTTTCCGAATATGCAAAAATCAGTCTGGGTAATTTCTTCGAAATCACCGCTAGGCCTGATTTTTTGCATATTCTACAAAAACTTGTTAGTTTTTCAAGAATTTCGTTGTCGCATTGCCAATGGTGATGAAATACATTCCTTCTGGCAAAGATGAAGCATCAATTTGCTGGGTTTCTAATTCGATATTGCCAGACATTATTGTCTGCCCCATTAGGTTTGTGATTCGGTATTCTCCATAACTATCTGATGAAACATATATGATTCCTTCTGTTGGATTTGGATAAATTATGAAACCACTTGAAATTGATTCCGTAACAGAAGTAATATATTGCCATATGTCATCTATATGAACTTTAAAATGAGGAGTGTTGCTTCCGCCTGTGAACATATAAGATGTTGAAAAAGAGGCTATTATATCTTGATAAAAAGGCAAAGTGTCATTTTCGATTATACAATAAGGTTCAAAACCGTCTCCATGCGGATTATCGATAAAATACTCAAATCCATCCGAAACAATTGCTATATCAAGACCAATTGGAGGATATGGTCCCATAGGAGGATAACATGTCGGCTCGAGTTGCCCATATATACTTCTTTCACCGACACTCTCCAATTCTCTAATCTCGACAGTGTGAAACTCATTACCATATATGTCGTAATGAATACCGCTGATTCCTGAAATTGTTGAAATAATATCTTCACCCCAAAGAGGTTCGTACCAATGTTCATTGATTAGTTTATCGTTGGTTGTCAGAAAATAAACCTGAGTTTCATAGTTGCACGAAAGGCGGTTGATTTCATTAAAAGGTGTTGTTATATACAGTTCATTTGTTGTTATTGTAGTATTGAAATTCAAATCAATGGGACCAATAACAGTACCAGGGAATACATCTAACAAATTGAATATTGGATAATCATAGCCATTTATAATCTCTATGGTTCCAATAAAAGTGTGAACATCTTCATTTATGGTTGTTCCATTAAAAACAATTGGTTCTTCGGTTTGTAACTCACCGTCAATGGCTAATAAATAATACGGATTCCCATAAACATCAGTGATATGTGCATAACCATGCCATCCAAATAGAGTATAACCAGTCATATAACTATGTGTTCCATTTTTGTGGTTTTGTATGTCAACTACTGTGAAAGTATTACCATTATCATCCGACATGTCGTAGTACTTTCCAGAGACTTCTATCTCTGTGCCTAATTGGATAGTGTCATATTTAATGATAAGCTCAGTGGCATCTGGATTTGGCCAAAAACCGTCGATCATCGTATAATAATAACTGTCATCACCAGTGGCTATTGCAAACCGCATGTTATTAATGTTATTTTCGAAGTATGGAGCTTCTATTTTTGTTAAAGTGCCAGTGATACCTGATATTCCGTCAGAATTTGCCTGTGATTTCTTACAATAGTAATCGTCATACAAAAAATAGAGATGGTTATCATTACCATTATAAAGATAGTAGTTTTTATTAGGGGTGATGGTCACTTCTTCTCCAACACCATAAAAATGCTCACCATGGTCTGTTGAATAAAACAAATTTACATGATTGCCGTCCGTATGTTCCATATGGTATACAATGCCGTAATCGGAAATCGCGATATCATGAACCATGCCATATTCATTAGTTGTTCCGTCAATGAGGTAAAATCCGGGCTCATGATGAAATCCGCTTATTTGACCTCCGCAATTGCTCGCGATTATACTCCCGTCAGGATGCATTATCATTTGATGTATCGAGGATCTTTGAAAGGCGGCAAGATTCCAGTTTTGCATGTTTGATAGTGAGGAATGGTATATACCAGATGTTGTTGGGTTATTACCGTAAATACTGGTGAAAACATCATCTGTATCAGTAATTAAAACACAACTTATGCTACCATAACCTAATGTTTTCATTTCCCATGTAGAGCCTCCATCTAATGTCCAAAATATTTCATTTGTTGTCCAGCCTAAAAACACGTTGTTTGATTTAGAATACAAACCGCGGACCCAACTAGTTGCCGGTATAGGTGAAGTCTGTTGCCAACTGTCTCCATAGTCGTCCGAATATAATACTATCGGAGAATTAGTTATGAAAATTCTGTCATTTCTATTGATAGTACAACCAGAAGTGTTGAAGCATTGGTCCTCAAGAACCATGTTAAATGTAGTGCCAGTGCCTTCGCTTTGAAAACGATATAAATCGCCATACGAAGCTGCAAAAACGCTACCATCACTAGTAGTTCCTATATAATCACATCCATATATACTAAACGGTTTCCAGATGTTTTGTGCTGTCAGCGAGGTTAAGAGGCTGAAGCAAATCGCTAAAATTGATAAAAACTTTTTCATAATTTATTAGTTTTTATTTGACCACAAATTTTTGTGTTTCACCTGCAAAAGTAATAAAATAAATTCCATTTGTCAAGGAGGAAACATCAATTTGCTTGTTTTCAGATGTGATTTCGCCAGTCATTAGGGTTTGTCCCATAATGTTTGTGATGCGGTATTCCGATTGTAGAGACGCGCCTTGGCACGTCTTTACGAATAGGACATCATGGGATGGATTGGGATAAATAACAAATTCGTTTTCATTTTCGATTTCTTCCACACCGAAATGATGTTCTTCATAGATTTCATCGCAGTCTTGTTCGCCATAGTGGAACACGAGCTCGCCATTTTGCCAGAAGCAGCGAATACCTTCCACACGACAGCCTTTGGCCATCAATTTTTCGGGGAAGAAGCTGGTGAGGTGACCTATTCCACACACTATTTCACCGCTGAAAATGTCAGCATCATCTCTCACACGCAGCATTTTTAGTTGTCGGCTTTCGTAAATGTATTGTTCCACAGCGTCAACGTGCACAGTGATACTTTCGTTGCCAACTTTTATTTCCCATTCGTCGCCTTCTTCCGCGCCAAAGTCATAGAGGATTGTAAATTCGTTTAAAGTCTTATTCCACCAATAAACCTTGTCGTTGCGCTCATAAATATATTCGTGAGTGATTATGTCGGTCTTATCTTTGTCATAAAGTGTGTTGATTCTCACCAAGATATGAATTGGATGGTCGTTGATTGTGGTATCAGCAGCCATTTCAAGATATTGATAAGTGACGCTGCCGTCGTCGTTGGTGATTTCGTAATACCATTCGCTACCCAACAAAGGATAATTCGGCTCATTATAAACAAAAACAGGGAATCCGTCGTTTGACAAATCAACATCTTCAAACCATGTATAATTTTCGTAAGCGCTGTGATTCAAAGCCTCAAGCAAGTCGTTGGTGCCGAACATAGGCTCGTCAAGAATCCAGCTTGTTGGCGTAGCACCTTGATGGAACGATGTCGCGACAGTCATTATCGTATAAGGCACACCAGGATAACCTTCTCCCGGAAGTCCGTTTTCAAGCCAATAGCAATTGTAAGGCTGTCCTGATTGGATGAATCCGACGATATTTCCCAAATACCCAGTTTCTTGTGCGGAAATTTCACCAGTATTATACACATTGTGGACATCGCCCATCGAAAATCCGACAATTCCTCCTGCGTAACAATAGTCGGTGACGACACTGCCGCGATTGTACGAATTGGAAATCACACCGCCAGATAAATTGCTTCCTACGATACCACCAACACACAAAGAGCCGCCATATCCAGTTCCGGTACCATATACTATAGAATTGTTGACGCATCCTTCAACGGTGCAATAATTCATTCCACCGACGATTCCACCAACCCTCATACCTTTTACATGGAAATACTGCGTATTGTCGGTGCTGCAGTTCGAAATATGATATTGCGCATTATCCGATTCGTCATTGACACATCCAACGATACCGCCGGCATATAATGAGCTTTCAACAATCACAGATTCAACTCTGCAATTTGAAATTCGAAAAGCAGGTTCATTGATTTGGGATACCCCGATAGGTGTGCCAGCATATCCCACGATGCCACCCGCATATGTATAGCTTCCTGTAGTCCTGATATAACTGTCATAAGCAGTGCAGTTCAACACATCGGTGCGACTCGCAAAACCCACAACGCTACCGACATTTCCGCCGATTCCACTGATAGAGCAATTAGTCATGTTGATATTTTTTATTTCAGCGCCGTCAGTATAGCCGAAAAGACCTCCGAAATAATCCAATCCATTTTCAATATTCTGATACAGTCCATAAATAGTGTGTCCGCCACCATCGAAATGCCCTGTAAAACAATGTAGTGCATAGTTGTTGTTCTCATATTCATGTATGCCTATTGAAATCCAGGGGATGTTTTCTCCTGTACAACTTGCCAGACTTATATCTTCCGTCAGAACATAATAAGCGTCACCTCCAATGTCGTTGTTGGTTTGATATGCAAGCAATGCCAGCTGTTCGGCTGTTGCAATCTGATATGGGTTTTCTGGTGTGCCGTTGCCTCCATCGTAAGAATCTGCAACGGTGCCGTCCCAACAATAATTGTTTTCAACTATGTTTTCAAACTCATTCCAACCTTGAGCATTCCGATAAGCCTCGACACAGCCGGCTGGCACATAAACGGGGATAGTCCTTGAAACATGAGCGAAAGAGTGATGGATATCATTCTCAACATACATTGATGGTGGATAGGGATTGAAAGAATAGATTTTAGTTATTCCAGAACAGTTCCAAAATGCTGCCTCTTGGATATTTGTCACTGAAGCCGGAAGATGAAGCGCTCCGCTAACTCCACTCTCAAATGCAAATATTCCAATTTCAACAACATCATTTGGTATAACACTATTTTTGCATCCTGATATAATAGTCTTGGTGTCTCTCCTGATAATACAGTTGCCTTCAGAATAATATACCGGATTTCCATCGTCAACGCTGATAGATGAAACTCTTGATGTGCCTCTGAAAGGATTATAAACTCCAATAGCCCAAACTCCAATCGAAATTACAGAACTCGGGATATTTATTTCCTGAAGAGCTGTACAATAGGCAAAAGCATCATGTTCAATATTTGTCAAAGTACTTGGAAACGATACATGTTTCAAGAAACCACAATTAACAAACATGTCTGTAGGAATGACGGTGACACCATCAGGAATAACGACATCTGTCAACTCCGTAGCGGCAAAACATCCATTGCCATATTGGATGTCCTTTTCAGGTAAGGTCAAAGTGATCAGCCACGAACCGACAAAAACACGTTCTCCTATTGCATCAACGGATTCAGGAAGTGTCAAATGTTTTATATGTGTATGATAAAAAGCCCAACTTCCAATATATTTGACAGTGTTTGGAATTTCAACAGAAGTAATATTGCATTCATAGAAAGCATGGTCCGTTATTTCGATTATAGTCCAGGTGTTTTGTCCTATTGTGATAGTAGCTGGAATGATAAGGTCGCCTTCTGGTTTGGTGTAGTTGTAATAGTAGTTGTCATTACCTCCGTTGCAAGGAAAAGTAACACTAAGTGTATGGTTCTCAGAATCCAATATGTTGAAATACAAAACATGATTAGACGGACTGATGCCCATTAAGTTGTAAGCTTGCACATTTCCGATGGCAATAATCATCAAAAAAAGGAGAGTAAATAATTTGTTTTTCATTGTATTAATGTTTATTTGTTATTTTTTAATTTGAGATTTCTCCACTACGCTTCGCTTCGGTCGAAATGACGAGGGATTATATTGCATTTATAATTTCTTCAAATGTTCTTTCATCATTAGGAATTCCCATTTTTTGTTGCCTGATTCTTGTTTTTCGTTTGTAGAACGAGTCGGTTTGCGTATCCAACAAGATGGAAATCACCTGGTTGGAAAAGCCGTTTTTGCAGAGGCAGCAGATGCGCACGTCCCATTTGCCGAGCTTTGGATAAGTGGCAAGCAGCCGTTTTGAGAAGCCGTTGAAAATCATGTCGGTGAGACTGATGAAATCGTCCCAGTCGTTGTCGTCCAAAGTGAAATCCATCGTCTCGGAGGTGAGATGTTCGCCGAGGTTCTTTGCCGTGACAAACACTTTGTTGCTGAGCATGATTTTATTGCGGATTTCCAACTCTTTTTCTAACGCTTTTATCTTGTTTTCATTGATTTTCTTTCTGATAATCAATAGAATAATTAGAAATGCTATTACAGATAACGCGATGATTAGATACAATTTCAAGCTATGGTTACGGTGCAGGCTCTCCATGGCGTTTTTCTGGGCTTTCAGCTCATATTCCGACTTCAGCCGCAGCATTGTCTCACTGGAAAGTTGCTGCTCAGATTCCAGCATGTTGTCGGAGAAAAGTTGCTGATAATACACTGCAAGTTTGTAGTCGCCTTCATAATATGCGATAGCGTAAAGCGTCTGATAAACAGACATTTTCACGCCGGGACGTTCACTGCGCAAAGCATTTATAAGATGTTTCTGTGCCTCATCAAAATTATTGGAATAATAATATAAGATGCCAAGTGTCATGTTGGCGATGTCGATATCGTCGTTTGACAAATCACCTTCCAATGCCTTGTTTACACATTCAATTCCTCTGGTAAAATCGCCTGTTTCCATATAATAGTCGCGGCCCATTTCGAGATATAGGTCGCTGAGCATGGCGTTGTCATTAATTAAGGTAGCGATGCAGAATGCCGAGTCATAATACTGTTTGGCGAGTTTGTATTGTTCCTGCGAGCGTACCGCCCTGCCGCAGTTGCGATAGGCATTCATCATGCCAGTGGAGTCGTTCAAGAGTTTGAAACAGCGCAATGCCTCATTGTGAGCGTCGAAAGCACCATCGAAAAGTCCGTGTTTGAGATAAAGTGCACCTAAATTATCGTTGATCTGTGCTTGTAGAGACGCATTTTCATAGGTCTTTACATCATTATTTTTTAACAACTCCAATCCTTGTAAGAAGTATTCCGCCGCCTCTTCCGAATGGCGTTCCTCTCGCAGTCGAACGCCTTCCTCAAAAAGCGTACGTGCCTTCTCTTCATTCTTTTTGCCGTTGCAGGCGGTTAGTATCAAAATTGAAGCGAACAGGATCAAGTATGTTGTTCGAATTTTCATCAATGCAAAATTATGTAAAAAAACAATCTGTCAAGAGGTTGTTGATGCCAGTTGACAAATTGTCCCTATGATTTTAAAATGTCCGAATATAAATTATTGATAAACAATTATATACAAATGAACTTATAATGTTTTGTCCTTATAAAAAAATAAGGGTTTTCAGAACATGGTTTTAAAAATTAGTATCAGTTTGGGTAATTATGTGAATTTTTAATAATTTTGTGACGTCAAAAATGATAATATGAAGTTTTTAAAAGTCATAGTGGCTGTATTTCTTGTATTTGCGGTGGTTTTTGTTGGATGCAAGAAAGAAAAAAATGTCTCTGATGATGCTTTTGTCAACAGCGATTATGTTGATTTGGGCTTGCCGAGCGGCACGTTGTGGGCAAAATGCAATGTGGGAGCTGGCAGTCCTGAGGAGGTTGGTGATTATTTTGCGTGGGGCGAGACCGCTACCAAGGCTTTTTTTGACTGGAAACAATACAAATACAGCGTTTTTGACGATGAAAGCTTTAAGCTGACAAAATATTGCACTGATTCGACATACGGATACAATGGTTTTGTCGATAATCTGACGGTTTTGGAATCTGTTGATGATGCTGTCAGAGCCAATTGGGGCGCGGAATGGCGCATGCCCACCGCTGAAGAGTTCAACGAATTATATCAAAACACCACATTTGTTTGGACAAGCATAAATGGCGTTGAGGGCAGACTTTTAACTGGACCTAACGGAAACAGCATCTTTCTGCCAGCCACAGGTTTTTATCTGGATGGAGAACTGATATGCACAGGCCTTGGCATCTATTGGTCAAGCAGCTTGCAGACCACCAGTCAGGTGAGTTCGTGGAGTTTACATTTCGACTATGAAGAATGCCATGTTTGTGCTACTTATGAGCGCAGCAGAGGACAGGCGGTTAGGGCTGTTAGAGTGAATGCGGCACACTAAGCGGCATTCCTTCCTTTGAGAGGTAGAACATGTAGAGGATTACGGTCTTGTCGCCGCGGTTCTCACCATGATGGGCGGTGCCCGTCATCATGCCTACCTTCAGCTGTTGATTCTGTTTGCAGCTTACGAGGACGACCATCAAGGCTACAGCCATCGTTAATAATACTCTTCATAGTGTTTGGTGTTTGTAGGTTACCAATGTTTATTAAATTGCAAATATAATTATCTGATAATCTGCATGTTTTTTGTATCCACCAGATGGCGGTCGGTGAGTTTGAGGCTTGGGATGACAGGCAGTGCCATGAAGGACATGGTGATGAATGGTGACATCATCATGCAGCCTGTTTTGTGTACCATCTCGTGCAGCATCATCGTGCGGAAGGCTATCTCATGGCCATTCAACGGAGTCATCAGTCCGGCAATGGGCAGAGGTATGTCGTTCATCTCGTTGGCACTGACCACCACGAGTCCTCCTCCCATCTCGATGACACGGTTGACGGCCCGCACTATGTATGTGTCGTTGGAGCCTATGGCCACGATGTTGTGGCAGTCGTGGGCCACTGAGCCTGCGATGGCGCCTTGGGTGATGCCGAAGCCTCGTATCAGGCCAACCTTGGGTTTTGCTCCTGGCTGGAAACGGTTATATACCACTATCTTCTGCACCTCAAGCCAAGGATATGTTTCGCTAAACCAGCTGTCGGTCATGTTCACCTCATCATGTTCAGTGAGCAGGCTGCCGTCGGTGGCACAGATGATATGTTCGGTGTCACCGGGTTTGATATGGTAAAATATGTCCTTTTCAGTGATGGGTGTGGCCTTGAAGTGATTGGGATAATTCGGAAAACTATCCAAAAATTCGGAAATTTTCTGCTGAGAGTACACGGTTTGATCAGTTGAGTTGTAATCAAAGACCTCCTCTCCTCTGATGATGGTTTTCTGAACCCTGAAGTGTGGTCCGATGTTATCTGTTATGATAAATGTGGCTGGGTCGCCTTTTTGCAGCAGTCCCCAGTCGAGGTGATAGTGCCGTTGGGCATTGACGCACGCAGCCTGCAGTATGTCCCAAAGGTCGTATCCGTCAGCCAGTGCCCGTTTCACGATGTTATTGATATGTCCGTGCACGAAGTCTTCAGTGTGGCAGTCGTCGGTGCAGAACATCACCATATCAGGGTTTTCCCCGATGAGCGGACACAGCTGTTCGTAATCTTTGGCGGCGCTGCCCTCTCGTATGATGACTTTCATACCTGCATTGATGCATGAGAGGCCTTCTTCCAGCGTCGAGCATTCATGTTCGGTGGTGATGCCGGCGGCTGCATACCGGTTACGCTGGTTGTACATCAGTCCGGGAGCGTGGCCATCAACAGGCTTGCCGTAGCGTCGGGCGGCTTCTATCTTACGCAGCACCTTTTTGTCGCCTGCCAGTACGCTTTGGTAGTTCATCATCTCGGCCAGAAAGCCGATGTCATCGCGTGCCATCAGTTTTTCGATGTCTTCGGCATCGATAGTGGCGCCGTTGGTCTCCATGTCACCTCCCATGGCTGGAACACAGCTTGGAGCGCCGAAGCAGAAGTTGAATTGTGCCATCTGTCCCGAGCGTATCATAAAATCGACGCCCGCCACGCCAAGCACATTGGCAATCTCGTGGGGGTCGGTGACCACACCGATGGTGCCATGGCTCACGGCGATGCGTGCAAACTCGTGAGGCACCATCATGCTGCTCTCGATATGCACGTGGCTGTCGATGAAGCCCGGCATCAGATAAGGATACGGCTTTTCTCTTTTGGGAAGCTCGCAGCTTTTTATATCGACGACCTTCCCGTTTTTCACGGTCAGCGTGCCGTTGATAATCTTGCGTGCCATCACGTCAACAATATGTCCTTGATAAAATGTCCCGTCGTTTGTCATAGCTGCCATAAAAAAAATCTATAAGGTAATAGAAGTGCAAATTTACATAAAAATTCGGATTAAGGAAAAAGAAAATTAAGATTTTTATGTATTTTGTGCCAAATATTATTAAAGCGGCGACATTAAAGCCCTTAAGGCCATTAAAGCCATTAAAGCCCTTAAAGTCGCCGCTAAAGGCCCTTAAGGCCATTACATCGCCAGCAGCACTAGCAATTGTGCGGTGAAAATTCTTAAAAACATCGTTAATGGATAGACCGTGGCGTAACCCATGTTGGGGAGTTTGCAGCCTTCGGGTGCGATGTTGTTGGCGAAGGCGAGTGTCGGTGGGTCGGTGTGAGAGCCGCCGATGAAGCCCATAAGGGTGTAATAATTCAGTTTTAAGATCAAACGGCCGAACAAGCCCACAATCATTGGAGGCACCATGGTGATGATAACACCGTAGAGCACCCAGATGTAATGCTCTGTCACTGTGGCTACGAACACGCCGCCCGCCCCGAGGCCAACGCCTGCAAGGAACAGCGCTATTCCCACCTCACGGAGCATCCACACACCGTGGCTGTCGGTGAAATCGGTGGTGAGCCAGCCCTTCTTCACGCCAAGCCAGCTGCCAATGATTGCGGCTACCAATGGACCGCCTGCCAGACCGAGCTTCAAAGGAGCCTCCATGCCCACAGGAATCGGGATGGAGCCGATGACGATGCCGACGGCAATGATGATAAACAACGGGATGAGGTTGACCTTATGACGCTGCGACGTCGGAGTGGCCGACTTTTTCTCTATTGCCACGCTAAGGTCGGAAGGCTCGTTTTTCACATCGATTTTGCACAAAGGGCGCAAAATGATACATGTCATAATCATTCCCACGACAGCCAGAGGATAGGTGACGGCATATCCTGCTGCCAGTCTGTCGGCTGCGCCTTCGATGCCGAGGTCGGTGACGGCCTGCTGTGCCGCCGAGAGTCCAGGAGTGTTGGTGATGGCACCAGTGTAAACGCCAGTCATGTCGGCGAGGCTTTCATTAGCAAGCTTGGCGATGATGACAGTCACCGCAACGCCGAGTCCCACGTTGACCAAAGCCATGAGGTTCATCGCCAGACCGCCTTTTTTAAATGATTTGAAGAAGCCTGGTCCCACCTGCAAGCCCACGGCAGTGACAAACAATATCAAGCCGAACTCCTTGATGATGTGGAGCATGTTGTTGTTGAGCGTCACACCGAGCGCGCTCAAGATGATGCCAACAAACAACACCCATGTGATTCCCAAAGAGATTTTGGCGATTTTTATTCTGCCAAGGAGCAATCCTAAAAATATTGACACCGAGAGGTAAAACACCGTCGGTCCGACTCCTGAGCCTGTGAAAAGATTATACATTATTCAGTTTGAAGTTTTGAGTTTGAAGTTATCAGTTGAAAAGTGAAATTGCCCCACAAGAGCAGGGCAATTTCTGTGTTTTATCTAATTTTTAAAATTAGTCACCAAGTGTTGCAACCATGACAGCTTTGATGGTGTGCATGCGGTTCTCGGCTTCGTCGAACACGATAGAGTTCTTACCTTCGAACACTTCTTCTGTCACTTCGATGCCGTCAAGACCAAACTGTTTGTTGACATCGCGGCCGACCTGTGTCTCGAGGTTGTGGTAAGCCGGGAGGCAGTGCATGAATTTGCAGTTAGGGTTGCCGGTCATGTCCATCATAGCCTGGTTGACCTGATATGGACGGAGGAGGTCGATACGCTGTTTCCAGACCTCAGCAGGCTCGCCCATTGATACCCACACGTCGGTGTAGAGGAAGTCGCAGCCTTTGACGCCTTTCTTCACGTCGTCGGTCACAGTGACCTTTGCGCCTGTCTCTTTAGCGATCTTCTTGCAGGTGTCGATGAGTTCTTTTGAAGGCTGAAGCTCTTTTGGAGCCACGATGCGGACGTCCATACCCATCTTAGCGCCACCGACCATCAAGCTGTTACCCATGTTGAAGCGGGCGTCGCCGATGTAAGCGTAAGTAACCTGGTTAAGAGGTTTGTCGACATGTTCCTGCATTGTGAGGAAGTCGGCNNNNAACTCGTTGGTGAGGCCGTTCCATACCGGAACACCAGCGTATTGTGCGAGCTCTTCCACTGTCTTCTGGGCGAAGCCGCGGTATTCGATACCGTCGTACATACGTCCGAGAACGCGTGCTGTATCTTTCATTGATTCCTTAACGCCGATCTGTGAGCCTGTTGGTCCGAGGTAAGTGACGTGAGCGCCCTGGTCGTATGCTGCTGTCTCGAAAGCGCAGCGTGTACGTGTCGAGGTCTTCTCGAAAATGAGGGCGATGTTCTTGCCTTTCAAACGTGGCTGTTCTGTGCCGGTGTATTTGGCGTGCTTAAGGTCAGCGGCCAATGTGAGGAAGAACTTGATTTCTTCTGGAGTGAAGTCTAAAAGCTTCAGAAAACTTCTGTTTCTAAGGTTGAATGCCATAGTTATTTTATTTTTAAGTTGTTATCAAAATTTTTGCAAAAGTAGTAATTTTTTTAATGATAATAGGTATATAAAAATATTTTTAACATTTTTGTTGTACGTATTAAAAAATGTAGTAATTTTGCAGCTCGAAAAATGATGCATCCTTAGCTCAGTTGGTAGAGCAATTGACTCTTAATCAATGGGTCCAGGGTTCGAATCCCTGAGGATGTACAAAAAATGGTAGAGACGTTTCCCAAAACGTCTCTTTTTTTATTTTCGCCACGGTTTTAATATTCACCCCCTTTTTCTGAATTCTTTCGGATTCATTCCTTTCATTCTTTGGAAAAACCTTGCGAAAGTGGTGGTCTCGGCAAAGTGAAGCTGCTCGGCGATTTGGGCAACGCTGAGCGAGGTCTGGCGCAATAAATATGTGGCTTCCATCAGGAGCAGCTGGTTGATGTAGTCGATGACGGTGCGGCCTCCCGACACTTGACGGACGATGCGCGAGAGATAGGTGGTGGTGATGCACAACTCGGAGGCATAGAAGCCGATGTCGTGGTGCTCGGCGAAATGGCGTGGCAACAGATGCATAAACCCAAGAAAAAGCTCCTCGACACGTTTCGGAAAACGATGCTCGCTGATGGTTCGCTCCATCATGCCGGTAAGGTCGTTCAGGAAGATGCTGTAGAGCATTCGCAGGCTCTCGTTGGCATTGGGCAGCGACGACTTCTGGTAACGCAAGGCAAGTTGCAGTAGCTCGAACACATGACGATAGTCTTCATTATTCATAGTAAGCTGAGGATGCTCTAACACGACAACCGAAAGATAAGTGGCTCGGATGCTGTCGTGAACGCTTGGCAGTTCAAGCGTGAATTGCTCGTCGCCCAGCAGACAGATACCGCTGTAGTCGTCGGATGCCGCGAGGACAATGACTTCCAAGCCTGGTGAATACAGATATACATCGCCCTTGTGTAATGTCAGTTCGCGTTTATTATATAAAATAGTAACCCAGCCGCGCGTGACAATCGTAAAAGTGTAGCACGACAAGAAACCGCGCGTCTCGTTCGTGCCGAATGTCCACTCAGCGTTAGTCTCTATGCAAATGACGTTCCCATCCCACTCACCCTCAGGTACGGGCAGGTTTCTTAAGTGCCAAAATTCCTTCAAACTGTACATAGTCGCACATATTTTGCCGCAAAGATACAAATATTTTTTAATATTGTTTCGTTTCAGTCGGTTCTTGTTTCGTTTGGGTTCTTGTTTTGTGTGAAATTAGTCATAATTTTGCATCGTAAAAACTTAATTATCAACTTAAATATAACTATCATGGACAAACAGAAATCAATCGAAGCATTACAGTTCTTCGTAACAGGCCTCTCGGAAGGCGCATTCGTACACAAGGTACAGGGTCAGATTTTCAAGTCGGAAAGCTTTGACAAGCTCGGCGAGAAATACATTGGACATTACAACGAGGAGATGGAATGGGTGGAGAAGTTCATCGACCGTATCATCGACCTCGGCGGCTGTCCGAAAGTCGAGAAACACGAGGCTCGCGAGCTGATTTGCGACCCGTTGGAGTATATCAAAGCCGACCTCGCCATTCAGGTGGCTGGCGTGGAGCTGCTGCGCAAGTGCATGGCAACGGTCTGCGAAGATCCGACAACATATGACATGCTGAAGGCCTATCTTCTTGACGAGGAGGAAGACCAGTACTGGAGCGAGGAGCAGCTCGAACTCATCGAGAAAATCGGCTATCAGAACTGGCTTATTAAACAGATGTAAGCTAATTGACATTTGATAATTGAAAATTCAATTATGAAGAAATTATTATTAGCCGTCGCGCTGATTGGCTTGATGCTGGGTGCCGGCGCACAAAACAACACAGAAAAGGAGAATAATAATATGAAAAAGACCTTAATCGTTTACTTCTCGGCCACCGGCACCACCAAGGCCGCTGCACAACGTCTGGCAAAAGAATACAATGCTGACCTTTATGAAATCACCCCTGAGCAGCCTTACACAGCTGCTGACCTCGACTGGCGCGACAAAAACTCACGCTCGACTATCGAGATGAAAGACAAGATGTCACGTCCAGCCATCAAAGGCCGTTGCGAGAACATCGCCGAATACGATGTGGTATGGATCGGATTTCCTGTGTGGTGGTACACCGCCCCGACCATCGTCAACACCTTCATCGAGGCTCACGACCTCAGCGGCAAGACCCTCAACGTCTTCGCCACCAGTGGCGGCAGCGGAGTCGAAGGCTCAGCTAACGACCTCAAGAAGG
>DBYZ01000011.1:115558-122839 GCA_002311655.1 Bacteroidales bacterium UBA1173 | reverse complement strand
ATCCGTGGCGAAATTATAACAAAAATCAACCATTCGCATGACGAATACATGAGCAACGCAGCGGCAGGTGTCACTTTTGTTATGACCTATCCTGGTGCCGATTTGATGGCACGTCACGACGACATCTTGAACTGGTGCGAGGAGAATTTCTGGATTTACAAACACAAATATGACGAGATACGCATCATCCCGTTGCGCGACATGTATTTCCTCAACAACGGCAACTACGACTGGACGGGAGCGTTGAATTTCGGCGACCGCTCGTTTGTGAACCTGCTTCTCGCCATGTGCCTGATGCTCTTGCTCTTCGCGATTTTGAACTATGTGAACCTCTCCACAGCTCTCATCGGATTCCGTGCCAAGGAGATGGCGACGAGAAGGCTCGTTGGGGCAACAAAAACAGGCATTTTTATGAAGATGATAGGGGAGAGCACCCTGCTTTGCGCCGTGGCGATGGGACTGGCGATTTTGCTTGCCGAGGCATTGTCACCGGCGGCAACACGTGTCTTGGATTATCAAATCTCCATTTTCGGAGCAGTAAGTTTAGTTAATATTTTAGTTGTCATTGCGTTGATGGTGATTCTCGGCTTCATCGCCGGCATCGTGCCCGCCTTGCTGATACAGAAGGCGCAGCCTATCGAGATTGTGCGCGGCTCGCTGCGGTTGAAGACTAAGACGGTCTATAGCCGAATCATCATCACGCTGCAAAACGTCATCACAGTGGTGATGCTCGTCGCCGCCCTGACGATGTACTTGCAGATTCGCAACCTCATAACCGCCGATCTGGGTTATAACACCAAAGATATCTTGATGATTGGCAACGCTTACGGCCAACTGGGCGAAATTAGGCCGTTGCTTGAAGCCTATCGCGCTGAGCCGTTTGTGGAAGATGTGGGACAAGGCGACGGCATACCGCTGCAAGGCACCAACAACTGGACCATGGAGCTTAGCGACGGTAACTGGGTCTCGTTCCAGCAGATTCAGGGCGACCAGCATTATTTCGACATCCTCGGCATCCGAGTGAAGCAGGACAACCAGCTTGCAAATCCTGCATTTTGGCTCAATGAATACGCATTTAAGGAGATTGGAATCGACGAATCGGCAACGGAGTTCGAGTCCGCTCAGAATGGGACTTTCAAAATCGGAGGCATCTATTATGACTTCAAAATCAGACCGTTGGAGGCACAGCAGTCGTCGGCTTTGATATATAACAGAGGTGAAGACTGGGATGAAGACTGGCCATGGACCATTCTCGTGAAGGTCAGGGGCGACCACAAAGAGGCTTATGCCAGATTGGAAAAGGTGACGAACGAAGTGATGCCTGGCAAGCTGTTTGGCGCCAATTATATCGAGGAGATGATCGACGATTGTTTTGTTGACGAGAGCCGCATCCTCCGCATAGTGCTGATTTTCACTTTGCTCTCGATGCTGGTGTCGGGTCTCGGCTTGTTCGCGATGAGCTCGTATTACATGCAGCAACAGCGTCGCAGCGTGGCGGTGAAAAAGGTGTTCGGCGCCGACTATAATGGCGTGTTGCGCGAGCTGGTGCTGTCGTTTATGAAGATGGTGGGCGTGGCGTTCGTCATAGGCATTCCCGTGGCATGGTTGGTGGTGCATCGCTGGCTCGAGGGCTACTCGCACCGCATCAGCCTCTCATGGTGGATATTCGTGCTCTCAGGCCTCGTCGTGCTTCTGATGGCATTCATAGCAGTCATCTGGCAAAGTGTGCACACCGCTAAAGCGAATCCTGCAAATGTTTTGAAAAAAGAATAATTAGTCTTTAGTTTTTAGTCGTTAGTCATTAGTATTAGACGATGCTAAAAACTAGAGTCTAAAGACTAGCGACTAAAGACTTAAAAAAATACAACAATGTCTAGAATTATCAAAAAAGGGAAAACAGCCCTCGTTTCTTCAATCTTGAACATCTTGGGCTTGACGGCAGCCTTTGCCGCGCTCTACATCATCCTCGTGCAGGTACACCACGACCTCACCTACAACAAGGGGCTTAAGGACAGCGACCGGATTTATGTCCTTACGAAGCAAGAGTCCCGATCCACTGGCTATTCGTCTTATCTGTGTCGCCCCATTGGGGAGTATGTGGTCAATGCTTCCCCTGACATTGAAGCTGGCGGCTGCGGTCGCATTGCGGGTGTTCCCGCCAAGATTCGCGTGAGAGACGACCAGTCGCCTGTTTCAGGGTCGCAAGTCGCCTTGAACAAAGGTGCCCGCGAGGTCTTTGGATTTGAACTGGTGGCCGGCAATTGGGACGATTTGACGGGAGCGGCCATGGCTGTATCGGAATCGATGGCTAAGCGTCTCGGCGTCCAAGTGGGTGATGTTGTGAAAAATCTTGCCGAAACAAAATGGATAGAAACGACCATAGTGGCCATCTATAAAGACATGCCGAAGCACAGCGACCTCTCATCTTTTGATATTGTTTGGGACATGCCTGATGTTCTGCTCGATGAATGGAAGGAGTTTTCGTACTTCTATTATTTGAAACTGCGTGAAGGTGCCGACCCCGAGGCAATCACCGAGGTGGCAAAGCCGGTCTGCAAGCAATTTTTCAGCGAGATGAATGGCGGCATTGAGGTTTCGGATGATGATGTCAAATTCGGGATTCGCCCCGTGCTGCTGACAGAGATGTATTTCGCCGACCCCAACGCCAACTATACAGTTGGAAAGATGGGAAACCGCACCACTACCATCACTTTGCTTGTCATCGCCATCTTTGTGGTGCTTATCGCTTTCATCAATTACATCAACTTCTTCTTTGCGATGGTGCCGTTGCGCCTGAAGAGTATCAACACTCGGAAGATATTGGGCAGCAGCCGTTTCCAGTTGGTAATGTCGTCGGTGGGCGAGTCACTATTGATGGTGATTATCGCCCTTGGCTTGGCAGTGGCTGTGGTTACATTGTTTAAGCAATCCACATTGGCTGCCCTGATTGACACCTCGCTGGATTTCGGCCAAAACTGGGGCATCGTTGCTTTGACCATTGGTTTGGCATTGCTTATCTCGGTGGTCGCCAGTCTCTATCCAGCCTTGTTCGCCACATCGTTCAATCCCGCCTTCGCCTTGAAAGGCACCCTCGGTACAACACAGAAGGGCAAGGCTTTCCGCGTTGGCTTGATTGGCTTGCAGTTTACCGTGTCCATTGTTTTGATTATCTGTGCGATATTTGTCCATGAACAACGTCAGTACATGCTGAATCATGACATGGGTTTCAATCAGGAATGCCTGTTACAGTCGCGGGTATCGTGGAACCTTGCCACCAACCGCCAAGCCGTTGAGAACCAATTGAAAGCCGATGCTGCCATCAAGGATATTGCTTGGGGCGCAGGAGGTTTTATAAAAGACGCTCGTATGAGTTGGGGGCGCAAAGTGCATGGCGAGGATGCCGGGTGGCAGGTCTATCCCGTCTCGTGGAACTTCCTGCGCTTTATGGGCATCGACATTGTGGAAGGCCGTGATTTCACTGAGGCTGATGAGCAATCTACAGGAACGTATATCTTCAATGAATTTGCGCGTGACTATTACAAGATTACCCTTGATGACCAGATTGGCGGGCATGACGACCAAATCGCCGAGATTGCAGGTTTCTGCAAGGATTTCAACTTTTGCGCATTGCGCAATGGCATGGGACCGTTTGCCTTCTATGTGTATGGCAAGGACCCGTGGAATCTTTGCAATATGCTCTTCATCCGCACCGAGCCAGGCGTGGATGTCCCCGCCTTGAAGGAGCGCATCAGCAAGACCCTTGCAGACCTCGATCCCGATTTGGCCGAGGGCGTTGATATTGAGGTGACGCCTTTCAGTCAGGCTCTTGAAAAGCAATACAAAAAGGAGAACGACCTCTCGAAGTTGGTCACTTTGTTTACGATTTTGGCCATCGTCATCTCATTGATGGGCGTGTTCGGGCTGGTGATGTTCGAGACGGAGCACCGCCGCAAGGAAATCGGCATCCGACGTGTGCATGGCGCCACGGTGCAGCAGATTCTCACCATGTTCAACTCACGCTTCGTGAAAATCGTCTTGGTGTGCTTCGTCATAGCGGTGCCAGTGAGCATCATCATCATGAACCGCTACCTCGAGGGCTTCGCTTACCGTGTGCCGCTACACATCTGGGTGTTCGCCCTGGCAATCGTCGCTGTCTTAGGCATCACCGTCTTGGTCGTGACCTTACGCAGCCTGCGCGCCGCCACAATGAATCCAGTGAAATCGTTAAGAACGGAATAAAACTTCAAAGTATGAACAGATTTAAAGATAACCTAATCAAAATCCTCTCCCTTGGCATAGGTCTCGCCATCGGCATAGTCCTCATCGCTAAGGTGTGCTTCGAATTGTCATACGACAGTTTCTACAAGGATGTGGACCGCATCTATCTCATCAGAGCGGATATAATTCAAGGCGACCGTCAGGATGACGATAACCGCATCAGCGGCGGTGTGGCTCCGGGATTTCAGGCTGAGGTGCCAGGAGTGGAAAGTGCCACACGTTATGTGGATAAGACCTGGCGACCTTTCAACTATCTTGACGAGGAAGGCAATGTCATTTTTAGTGGACGCCCCGTCATTGCTGACACCTGTTTCTTTAAGGTGTTTCCGTTGCCTATCCTTGCCGGAGATGCAGTCAAGGCGTTGGGGAGCAGGGAAAACATCGCCATCTCGCGCTCGTTTGCGGAGATTTTGGGCGGCGTGAATGAATGTATCGGAAAGATTGTCCATGTTGAGAATGACAAAGATGTGTATGTCGTTGAGGCAGTTTTCGACGACTTCCCAGCCAACGGCACAATTGCGTTCGACGTGGCATATTCTATGGAATGGCAAAACAAGGCGAGTTCCGAGAACTGGGTGTTCAATGACATGTACACCGGCTATGTAAGGCTGCAGAAAGGCGTTGACCCTCATTCGCTTGGCGATGCGATACACAAGATGCAGGCGACGCATCAGGATTTGGAAAAACTGAAGACCGAGCGTGGCTACGAGGTGCGTTACTATCTGTCGCCTTTCGACAAGATGCATACCTCCGACCCTGAAGTTCGCAACACTGTCATCGTGCTTTCCATCGTGGCTTTCTTGTTGATTTTCATCAGCTTGATGAACTACATACTCATCGTGCTTTCGTCGATGGTGAAACGCTCGAAAGAGGTCGGCATCCGCAAATGCTATGGCGCAGGCGGTCGTGAGATATACGGCATGCTTCTCAAAGAGGCAGCGATACATCTTGGCTTGTCGTTGGTGCTGGCAGCATTGCTAATCCTTGCCGGAAATAACCTCGTCACCAACCTGCTTGGCGTTTCATTCACCACGATGCTTGTTGGAAAGAGTGTCCGCACAATAATTGCTGTGATAATCTTGATATTTGTGCTTTCTGTCATCGTGCCGGGGCAACTCTACACCCGTGTGCCGGTTTGGCAGGCTATCCGCAACTTTACAATAAACTCACGCCGTTGGAAATTGTTCTTGCTGAGTCTCCAGGTGGCCGTCAACGTGTTTATTTTTGCGATGTTGTTCATCGTGACTGGACAGTACGAGCATCTTTCGACGGAAGATTTGGGGTATAATTACAAAGACCTTTATTATATTGACATCAGGACGCAAAAAGAACGCGACATCATTGTCAATAAGTTGGCGTCGCTGCCTGAGGTTCAAGGTGTTGAAGGTTGTGCCATCCTTCCATTTAAAGGCGCTGAAGGTCAGGTGATTCAGAAAGGACGCGCCACTTTGGTGCAGCTCGCCGACGGCTATTACGTCACTGACGGCTTTTACGATATGCTTGAGATTCCGTTCATAGCAGGGGAGGCGCCGATAGATTCGTCGCAAGTGGCTGTGAGTGAGAGCCTTATCGCGAAGATGATGGAGTTTGAGGACTGGAGCGATGGCGCTGTCGGTAAGCAGATTTACATCACCGATCACAGCTATTCCTACGTCGGAGGAAATCTTTACATCAATCCGCTGACCATCTCGGGTGTATATAGAAACATCCGCATCGGCAGCGCATTGGATCCCAACATGAAGCCGAGCTGCTATTTCCATGGAAATTTTTACAGCGGAACCAAGTTCGACGGCCATTTCTTTGGTAACAAAAGCATTCACCCGATGCGCTACTTGCTTGTGAAAGTCAACCATGCCAACAAAAAGACTATGGAGCAAATCCAAAATGTCGTTTTTGAGGTGACTGCCGACAAAGATATTGAAGTTAAAAACTACGCCGCTGAGGTGCGTGCCCAGTATTCCGACAACCGCAAGATGCGCAACACTATCCTGGTGGGGGCATTGTTTGCTCTGATTATCTCGCTCATAGGCTTGATAGGCTATGTCAGCGATGAGGCCAACCGCCGCAGCAAGGAGATTGCTGTCCGCAAGGTACATGGCGCAGTGTCGGGCGAAATCGTGAGGATGTTCATCGGCGAGGTGCTTAAGCTGTCGCTGGTGGCGGCTGTCATCGGTGCTGTGGGCTCGTTCTTCGTCGCCCTCAAGTGGCTGGAGCAGTTCGCCTTCCGCATCAGTGCGTCGCCATGGTATTTCGTCGGTGCCGCACTGATAGTACTGATAATCGTCGGAATAGTTATCGGCATCAGCAGCTACCGCATCGCCAAAGCAAATCCCGCTGTGGCATTGAAAAAAGAATAAAAGTCAAAATATCGTTAAACAATAAATTATTTAAAATTATGATTAAAGTAGAAAACTTAGTGAAGATCTTCCGTACGGAAGACATTGAAACTCTCGCATTGAACGGCGTTTCGTTCGAAATCAACGACGGCGAGTTCGTCGCTATCATGGGCCCTTCTGGCTGCGGCAAGTCAACATTGCTCAACATCCTTGGACTGCTCGACAACCCTTCAGAAGGCAACTACGAGCTCCTCGGACAGCAGGTCGGCGACCTCAAGGAGAAGGACCGCACCAAGTTCCGTAAAGGCAACATCGGCTTCGTGTTCCAGAGCTTCAACCTCATCGACGAACTCAACGTGTATGAGAACATCGAGCTGCCGCTGCGTTATATGAACATCCCCGCCGCCGAGCGTAAGGAACGCGTCACGAAGATCATGGAGCGCATGGCAATCAAACACCGTGCTGAGCACTTTCCGCAGCAGCTGTCGGGCGGTCAGCAGCAGCGTGTCGCCATCGCCCGCGCTGTGGTCGCCAACCCGAAGCTCATCCTCGCCGACGAGCCTACCGGTAACCTCGACTCAAAGAACGGCCGCGAGGTGATGGACCTCCTTACCGACCTCCACAAGGAAGGCACCACCATAGTGATGGTGACCCACTCGCAGCGCGA
>DBYZ01000011.1:0-115524 GCA_002311655.1 Bacteroidales bacterium UBA1173 | reverse complement strand
GTTGAGGACGTGCTGGCACAACTGTAAAAATCACTAACTATGACCAGATTTAAAGACACCCTAATTAAAATCCTCTCCCTTGGCATCGGTCTCGCCATCGGCATAGTCCTCATCGCCAAGGTGTGCTTCGAGCTGTCGTACGAGAGCTTCTACAAAGATGTGGACCGCATCTATCTTATTGATACTCATTACGAACAGCAAGGCGAGAAACACGATTTCTCCCAGACAAGCGGCGCCATCGCCCCGGGCTTCAAAGCCGAGGTGCCAGGCGTGGAAGAGGCGACCCGCTATACATTTTACTATAGCAGCGAACGTTTTGTCGATGAAGATAATAACGTAATATCAGGCCGCATGGTACTCGCCGACTCCTGTTTCTTCAAGGTGTTCGACCGTCCGATATTGGCTGGCGACCCGGCAAAAGCTCTCTCCAAACCGCTCTGCGCAGTGGTGTCGGAGACATTCGCCAAGAAACTCGGCGGTGTGGAAGAATGCATCGGAAAATACATCTCCAATGAGGACGACCCTAACCGCAAGTTCACCGTCGAGGGCGTGTTCAAAGACTTCCCCGAAAACGGCGAGTTTCACTTCAGCATCATCGGCTCGCTGGTGTCATATCCCACATGGAGCACCGAAAACTGGATCGGCAATGACCGCTATTTTGGCTTTGTAAAGCTTCAACAAGGCGTTGATTATAAATCACTTGGTGAGGCTATCCGCCGTATGCAGGAGGCGCATCAGCCTATGGAGGAACTTGAGAAAAACGGCTCTGTGCTGTGGTATTATCTCGAGCCTTTCAGCGATGTCCACACCTCCGAGTCGTATGTGCGCTCGATGGTGATTCTGCTGACAATCACCGCCGCCTTGCTGATAACAATCAGCTTGCTCAACTACCTCCTTGTCGTGATCTCGTCGATGGTGCGTCGCGCGAAGGAGATAGGCGTGCGCAAATGCTATGGCGCCAATTCGTTCGACATCCACTGGCTGCTGGCTCGCGAGGCATTCCTGCATCTGCTACTGTCATTGGCGTTGGCTGCTGGTATCATCTTTGCGTCTAAAGGATTGATAATTAACCTATTGGATGTGCCGTTCGAGACCTTGCTCATCCCGCGAAGCGTCTTCGTCATCAGTCTGGTGCTGATATTCGTGTTGCTCGTGTCGGTCTTCGTCCCGGCTCAGCTTTACATGCGAATCCCAGTCTCTGTGGCGTTCCGCAACTATACCGAGAACTCTCGCCGATGGAAAATCGGACTGCTCGGCGTGCAGGTGTTCATCAACGTCTTCATCGCCGTGATGGTTATCGTCGTGGCTCTGCAATATCGTCAAATGAACAATTCCAACCCTGGCTACGAGCCTGAAAACCTTTATTACATGAGTTTTTACAATGGCAATAAAGGTACAGAAAAGATTGTAGCTCAGACACTTATGCAATACCAGGAGGTTGAAGGCGTGGAGGCCAGCAACTCGCTGCCTATCATAGGCTTCAGTGGCGACAACCGCGAGCTTTTCAACGTGGCTGACGGTTATGAGGTTACTCCTGGCTATTTCAATCTGCTTGGCATCGAGTTTATCGAAGGACGTGAGCCTTCTGATGTGTCGGAAGTTGTTGTCTCTGAAAGCTTTGTGAAACGAATGAACGAGTTCGTCGACTGGAGCGACGGCGCTGTAGGTAAGATTGTGAACATCACAGGTCACGAAGTATCTGAGAAAGTTATGGAACTGAAAGGCTACGTCATCTCCGGCGTGTATCGTGACATCCGCATCGGCAACCTTGTCTATCTCGATGATAGGCCGAGCGTGCTGTTCTACGGCACCCTTGATGACGACGAGTCGTATCTGCCGTTCCTGATTTTCCGTACCAACGAGAAACTCAACGATGCCACAATGCAGAAGCTCACGAGTGCTGTCTCCGATGCCCTCAACGGGAAAGATGTGGAGATATTCTCGTGGAAAGAGTCGATGCGCAAGGCTTACGACGGCAGCCTCAAGATGCGCAACACCGTCCTCATTGGCTCAGTCTTCGCCCTGCTGATAGCGATCATCGGCCTTATTGGCTTCGTCCGGGACGAGTCGAACCGCCGCAGCAAGGAGATGGCAATCCGCAAAATCAATGGTGCCACCGCCTCCGACGTGCTTCGCATCTTCGCCTGGGACGTGCTGCGACTCTCGCTGATAATGTCAGTGTTGGCTTGCATCTTTACCTATTTCGTCGCCGACAAATGGCTCGAGCAGTTCGCCGAAAAAGTCGCTCTCTCGCCACATTACTTCATCCTTGGTGCCATCGTGGTCCTAATTATAGTAACGATAGTAGTGGTCTTGAGTAGTAATAGAATAGCAAGAATGAATCCAGTTAAATCATTAAAGAACAATTGATTAATCTCTCATAGATTACACAGATGAACACGGATTGTATTTCTGTGATAATCTGTTCGCTTGCGAACTAAAGATTTTTGAATGAATAATCTGTGAATATCTGTGAAATCTGTGAGAAATAATAAGGAAGAACATTTTTTTAGATTTTTAAAATAGATTTTTTTAAGATTTCTTGCCGAAGGCAACAAAATAATTATTATCTTTGCAAATGCTAATATTTAATCATTTAGTGTTTTAAAATGGCTGTAATTGATAATATATTATCATTTGATACAATAACACCAGATAGTAAGGCAAAAGCCTTGGCGGAACGTATAAAAACTCGCCGCCTGGAGATGAACCTCACGCAGGAAGGGCTTTCTGCTCGCTCGGGACTGCCTCTTGCGACATACCGCCGCTTCGAGCGTACGGGCAAGATTTCTTTGGATGGACTGCTGAAAATCGCCTACGCCTTGGATGCGCTGAACGACTTCGACCGCTTGTTTGAGTCGCATAAATACTCCACTTTGGACGAAGCCCTTGAGGCTGGCAATAATAACAGAAAGAGAGGTAAACGCAATGAGTGAGAAGGTGGTTTATGTGACGCTTGGTGCCCAAAAAGTAGGGAGATTGGCTCTGGACCGGGAGGGACGTGCCTTGTTTGAATACGATTCTGACTGGGTTCGCAACGGATTCTCCATCTCGCCGTTTCATCTGCCTTTGGAGTCAAAGTTGTTCACAGCCGACATTAAGCCTTTCGACGGTAACTTCGGAGTATTCGACGACAGCCTTCCGGATGGCTGGAGCGCCTTGGTCCTTGACCGTTATCTGAGGTCACAAGGCAAGTCGCTGGCTTCCTTGAACCTGCTGGAACAGCTGATGTTTGTGGGCACTCGTGGACGCGGCGCTTTGGAATATCATCCCGACCTCAGCACCGTCGAAGAACAAGATATCATCGACCTCGACCGCATGTCAGAGGAGTCTCAAAAGGTTTTAAACACTGACTATTCAGAAGACTTGGATGAAGCTTGGCGACGCGGAGGCTCCTCTGGCGGCACGCGCCCCAAAGTGTTTGTGCATTATGACGGCGCCGAGTGGCTGGTGAAGTTTCGTGACCGCATCGACCCGCCTGAGGTAGGCAAAATCGAATACGAGACCTCGCTTATTGCCCGCGAATGTGGCATCGAGATGGCCGAGACTCGTCTTTTCGACGGAAAATATTTCGGAACTAAGCGTTTTGACCGCACCGCCGACGGAGGGAAGTTGCATGTCATCAGCCTTTCCGCCCTGATGAACCTCGACTATCATCTGCCGAATGCCGATTACGGTCATCTGTTCTGGGCTTGCAGCCAGCTCACGCATTCCGTCAAGGAGCTTTGGAAGGTGTTTCGCTTGATGGCGTTCAACATCATCATCGGCAACCACGACGACCATGTGAAAAACTTCGCTTTTATCCGCCGCAACGATTTGTGGCAACTGGCTCCAGCTTACGATGTGCTGCCCTGCGAAGGACTTGGCGGCTTCCATAGCCTTTCGGTGAACGGCAACTACAAAGATCCAGGCAAAGCCGATACTGTCAACCTCGCCATAAAATTCGGCCTCCCCAAAGACGAGGCTGAAGACATTTTTGAAGAAATCAAAGAAAAAGTAAAAAACAAATAAGTTATGCCCCTCATCAAATCTCGAATCCTAGTCCTCGACGACAACGCCGGCATCCGCTCCGCGCTAAAGATACTGCTGCCGATGCGCTTCTCCGATGTCCAGCTGATAGAGTCGCCGAAAAGCCTCGTCAGCACCATGCAGACGTTCAAGCCCGACGTGCTGCTGCTCGACATGAACTTCGATACCGACATCAACACCGGCAGCGAAGGACTGTTTTGGCTTTCGGAGATTAAAAAACGCTTTTCAGATGTCGAGGTGGTGCTTTTCACCGCTTATGCCGACATTGCGCTGGCCGTCGAAGGCATGAAACGTGGCGCGTTCGACTTCATTGTGAAGCCTTGGGACAATGCCAAACTCCTTGACACTCTTGAGAAAGCGGCGAAGAAACACCGTCACATCGCTTCCGCAGATGAGGAACCTGTCAGGCAGTTTATGCAATGGGGCAGTAGCGAAAAGATGGTTGAGCTGCATCGCATGGTCGAGAAGATCGCCCCGACCGACGCCACCGTGCTCATAACTGGCGAAAACGGCACCGGAAAAGATGTGCTGGCAAATGAAATCCACAGATTATCAATACGTTCCGCAAAGAAAATGGTCAGCGTCGACATAGGCGCAATCACCGAGACACTCTTCGAAAGCGAGATGTTCGGCCACGTCAAAGGTGCCTTCACCGACGCGCATTCCGACCATGTCGGTAAGTTCGAGCAAGCCAACGGCACTACACTATTCCTTGATGAGATTGGCAACATTCCGCTTAGTCAGCAGGCAAAACTGCTGAGGGTGCTGCAAAACCGCACAATCACAAGGGTGGGGGACACCAAGTCAATCCCTGTCGACATACGTCTGATTTGCGCCACCAACATGGATCTCGCCGAGATGGTCAAAGAAGGCCGCTTCCGCGAAGACCTCTACTACCGCATCAACACGGTGACGCTGCATCTGCCGCCGTTGCGCGAGCGTACCGACGAAATCGCTTCATTATCAATGCTTTTTATCAAAAATTTTGCAGAGAAATATCACCGTCAGGCGAAAAATATCTCGGATGACGCACTTGAATTATTGCAAAACTGTCAATGGAAAGGCAACATACGCGAGCTGCAGAGCCGCATCGAGAAAGCTGTAATCATGTCGGATAACGAGACTTTGCTTCCTTCTGACTTCCAAATAGATGATAATGAATTACTTGGAGTGACAAACTTGCGCCAAAACGTCTCTCTGGAAGATGCCGAGGAACAGGTCATCCGTGATGCGATGAAGAAATACAACGGAAACCTTTCGCTGGTGGCTAAGGCACTGAAAATCAGTCGTCCCACATTGTACAACCGCCTTAAAAAATACGGAATATGAGCACCTGGCTTTGGATTTTGATAATCGTGGCTGCTACCGTCATCAGCGTCCTCGTCACAGCATGGCTCGTCAAAAGGCACGACAACCGCAAGGTTGCTTATATCATCGATTCCATTGACGACGATGTGCTGAACTTCCGTTTTCGTGAAAACACCAAGCTGAACCGCACCTTGAACCGTATTCGCAGCGTCTTCGAGCGTCGCCGTGCCATAAACGAGGAGGCGTCGTGGAGCAAGCTGTTCCGCGTGATGACTCACGAGATCATGAACACCGTCGCGCCTATCGCCTCGCTGAGCGACGCCCTCTCAAAAGACGAGAACCTCGACGTGAAAGCTGGTCTCGAGACAATTTCAGCTTCGTCAAAAGACCTCATCCGCTTTGTGGAGTCGTATCGTAGCTTCACCAAGTTGGCTCAACCAGTCCGCAAAGCCGTGATGGTCAATGAGTTGATTGATAGAGTGCTGCGTCTCAACGAAGCCAACTGCGCCGCACAAGGAGTAACACTCACTTACACTGCAAAAACTGATGATTTGCTGGTTTATGCTGACGAAGGTCAGATAATTCAGGTGTTCAATAATCTAATCAAAAACGCTATTCAGGCTGAAGCTAATTCCATCCGCATCAGCGCGGAGCTTAACAAAGACGACCAGACTGTGATTTACGTCACAAACAACGGAAAACCAATCCCGCTAAGGCAAATCGATGAGATTTTCGTGCCGTTCTACACTACCAAACAAACCGGCTCCGGCATCGGACTCAGCGTCTCCCGTCAAATCATGACAAAACACAACGGAAACCTGACCCTTGTCCAAAGCGACAGCACCATGACAAAGTTTGCAATAATATTTAAGTAGCATTAAATCGTCATTTCGACTGGAGCGGAGCGAAATGGAGAAATCACCGCCATCTGAATAATTCCGAATCATTCAAACATCGGTGATTTCTCGACTCCACTTCGTTTCGCTCGAAATGACGGTGTGGATTAATCTCCCCCTTGGTACATTCTCGCAATCACATCTTTGTATCTGTTAAGAATTACAGATCTCTTCACTTTCAGAGTAGGAGTGAGGATGCCGTTTGCTGTTGACCATTCGTCAGCGATGAACTTGAACCTCTTGATTTTCTCGGTGTCGCCGAAGAATCCGTTGATTTTCTGAACCTCTTTGGTCAAGCGGTCCTTAACATCTTTCAAATTGATCATTTCCTCGTTCTTCGTGAACTTGATCTCGTGCTTTGCACACCAGTCTTTCAAGAAGGAGAAGTCTGGAACTATCAAAGCGGCTGCGAATTTCTCGTTTTCGCCAAGAACCACTACGTTTTCAAAGAATCCCGATTCGGTGAACTTGGTCTCAATCATGTCAGGGTTGATATATTTGCCCAAAGATGTCTTGAAGAGGTTCTTCATGCGGCCTGTAATCTTGAAGTTGCCGTATTCATTGACACTTCCGAGGTCGCCGGTGTGGAACCAGCCGTCCTTGTCGATGACTTCAGCTGTCAGCTCAGGCTGCTTGTAATAGCCCATCATAACGTTGTGACCGCGACAGATGATTTCGCCGTTTTCAGCGATTTTTACCTCCACGCCTGGCAATGCCGGACCGACAAATCCTGCTTCACGGCCGTGAGGCACATTAGAGCTTGTGCAGATAACAGGAGAGCATTCTGTCATGCCGTAGCCTTCATAAACTGGCATCTTGATGGCTGAGAAGAAGGCCGAGATATTCGGCTGTATGCTTGCTGCGCCCGAAACGATGATGTCGAAGCAGTCGGCACCGAGTTTGTTGCGAATCTTGCTGTAGACAAGCTTGTCGGCGAGTTTCAGTTTCTGGTTGTAGAACCAGCTGCGTCCGTCGACGGTGTATTGCTCTGCCAGGTTCATCGCCCAGTAGAATATGGTTTTTGAGAGACCTTTCTGATTCTGTCCCGACTGTCTGACCTTGAGATATATCTTCTCCAAAAGCCTTGGCACGCATGTCATCATAGTAGGATGAACATCCTTCATGTCGTTGGCTATAGTGGCGACGCTTTCGGCATAATACACCGACATTCCAAGATATTGGTACAGATAAACTAACGTTCTCTCGTAGGCATGGCAGATAGGCAAGAAACTCAAAGCACGTGTAGATGTCGGTGACGGAGTCTGTCTCAGATTCTCAATCTGACCTAAAATATTGGCGTGCGAAAGCATTACACCCTTCGGTGTTCCTGTTGTTCCAGATGTGTAAAGTATTGTGGCACAATCAGTTGGCTTGACAGCTGCTTTTCTGCGCTCAAGCTCCTCGACATCTTGATTCTCTCTACCTAATTGGAGCAAATCGGCCCAGATAGGGTAGTCACCGCGTTTTACGAAGGTGTAAATCATCTTCAGCGATGGGATGTCGTTCTTGATGTCCTCTATCTTGTTCAAAACGCACAAACCTTCAACCATCACGAACTTCGCCTCGCTGTTGTTGATGACGACGCGGTAGTCTTCCTTGCTGATTGTAGGGTAGATAGGCACTGTGACGGCTCCAACTTGTTGGATGGCCATGTCCATGATGTTCCATTCAGGACGGTTGCTGCTGATGATAGCGACTTTATCATCTTTCTGTATGCCCAATTTGATAAGTGCATAGCTGATGATGTTTGTCGTTTCAACATATTGCTGTATGCTGTATTTGTTCCATTCGCCGTTTTCTTTCTTGGCGAGTGCTATTTCCTGGTTTGGATGTTTCTGAAGATAAGTTGTTAAAATGTCGAAAATTCGTTTCTCTTCCATCATTTGTGCCTAATTTTTACGGTGCAAAATTACTTTAAAATTAAGCCCAATAAAAATTGTGGGGCGAGTGGGGTGAAAAATGGGATAAAAACGCCTATTTAGGGGTAAAAGTGCCATTTTTAGGGGTGAATGAAAATTTTTTACACCCACATTAGGGGCGAAAGTGTTAAAATTAGGGGTGAAAAATTTACCCCTAGGGGTGAAATTTAAGCACCAAAATCGTCAAATAGGATGTTTTCTTTAGGCACACCGAGATTGTCGAGCATTGTTAATACAGCCTGCGTCATCATCGGTGGACCACAGAGATAGTATTCGATCTCTTCTGGTTCAGAGTGGCTCTTGAGGTAGTTCTCAAACAGCACCTCGTGTATGTTGCCTACATAGCCGTTCCAGTTGTCTTCAGGAAGCGGTGACGACAGCGCTATATTGAATTTGAAGTTAGGATTCTCTGCTTCAATCTTCTTGAAATCATCAATATAGAATAGCTCTCGCAATGAGCGACCGCCGTACCAATATGATACCTTGCGCTGTGTGTGTTTCGTGAGGAACAGGTCGAGGATATGCGAGCGCATTGGTGCCATTCCAGCACCTCCACCGATGAAGATAATCTCCTTTTGAGTGTCTTTGATATGAAACTCGCCGTATGGTCCGCTGATGGTGACTTTATCGCCCGGTTTCAGAGAATATATATAAGATGAGCATACGCCAGGGTTCACTTTCATGAAACCGCCGTTTTTCCTGTCAAATGGCGGCGTGGCGATACGCACATTGAGCATGATGATGTTATCTTCCGCTGGATAACTTGCCATTGAATAAGCCCTGAACTGTGGCTCGGGGTTATGCATCACGAGGTCGAACATGTGGAACTTTTCCCAATCTTTGCGGTATTCCTCATCCACAGCGATGTCGGAATATCTTACATCGCATTTCGGAACATCAATTTGAATGTAGCCGCCCGATAGGAAGTCGAGATGTTCGCCTTCTGGCAGTTTCACCACAAACTCTTTAATAAAAGTGGCTACGTTTCTGTTGCTTACCACTGTGCATTCCCATTTCTTGATGCCGAAAATCTGTGGATTGATATGTATTTTAAGGTCTTCACGGACTTTAACCTGACAACCTAACCTCCAGTGGTTTAGTTGCTCTTTGTGGCTGAAAAAGCCTTTTTCTGTGGGTAAGATGGCTCCCCCGCCTTCAAGAACCTGACATTTGCACATGCCGCAGTTGCCTTTCCCGCCACATGCCGATGGCAGGTAAATCTGCTCCTCAGCGAGCGTCTGAAGCAACGAATTGCCTGGTTTGACCTCGAGTTCACGTTCATCGTTGATGGTGATTCTGACATTCCCTTGAGGTGTGAGCTTTTTCTTGACGATGATGAGAATCGCAACGGGAATCAACACTGCGAGGAGAAAAACGATTACGCTGGTTAATATGATGTATGTGCTGCTCATTTAAATACTAATTCCGAGGAATGCCATGAAAGCTATTCCCATTAAACCTGTGATAATGAATGCTATTCCTGTGCCTTGCAGGCTCTTCGGTATCTTAGAATATCTGATTTTCTCTCTGATGGCAGCCATCCCCACTATTGCCAAAAGCCAGCCTAAACCGGAACCGAATCCGTATGCAAGTGATTGACATATAGTGTCGAAATGACGCTCCTGCATGAACAGACTGGCGCCCAAAATAGCGCAGTTTACGGCTATGAGAGGAAGGAAAATGCCTAAGGAATTGTACAATGTCGGACTGAATTTCTCAATCACCATCTCCAAAATCTGCACTATGGCGGCGATGATGGCGATGAAAAGGATGAAACTGAGGAAATCAAGCGAGACATCAGCAAATGCTGGACTTAACCATGATAAAGCGCCGGCTGAGAGAATATATCTGTCTAAAAGATAATTCACTGGTAATGTGACGATTAGCACAAAAGTGACTGCTATGCCCAGACCGAATGATGTCTTCACATTCTTCGAGACTGCAAGGAATGAGCACATCCCGAGGAAGTAGGCGAAAACCATGTTGTCGATGAAAATCGAACGGAAGAAAATGCCAAGTGTATCCATCATTTCTCCTCCTCAGATTTTTGTAGCCAGATGATTATCCCAATGATTATCAATGCCATAGGTGGTAAAATCATCAAGCTGTTGTTGACATATCCGAAATCGTAAAGTCCTTGTGTGATGACTTGGTAGCCTAGCAATGTGCCGCTTCCGAAAAGCTCGCGGACAAACGCCACGATGACTAGAATAGAGCCGTAACCGAGTCCATTGCCGATGCCGTCGAGGAACGACTCCCAAGGTCTATGCGACATCGCGAAGGCTTCCAGACGACCCATAACGATGCAGTTGGTGATGATAAGTCCCACAAACACAGAGAGTTGCTTGCTGACATCGTACATGAACGCCTTCAGAAACTGATCGACGAGAATCACCAATGTTGCGACAACTATGAGCTGCACAATAATACGTATCTTTGACGGTATTCCTTTGCGCAGCAACGATATCACGAGGTTTGACAAGGCTGTCACCACCGTAACGGACAACGCCATCACTATTGCTGGCTTGAGCTTAGCCGTGACCGCTAAAGCTGAGCAGATGCCCAAAATCAGCACCGTGACAGGGTTCGCTTTACGCAATGGAGCCGTTATCAGTTTCAAGTTATTGCTCATTTTCAAAATATGGTAAATACAGTTTTAATGTACGTTCAATCATCTCTTCCACGCCTTTTGAGGTGCGTGTGGCGCCTGCGATGGCATCAACTTCCACCGTGACAGCATCTCCATTCTTCAGCAAATGCTTGCCATTATACTGATTCCGATAATTGTCGGTGGTTATCTCAGCGCCTAATCCTGGCGTTTCCGACTTGTGGTCAAACACGGCGCTGACAACAGTCTTGTGGTCTTCTGAAAGTCCGAGATAGCCCCAAATTGGTCCCCAAAGACCGTTACCTCGCATCGGGATGACGGTGATGCTTTCGTCGATGACGTAATATGGCATGTCGCCCTCGTGTTTGTTGGTGCAATGCTGCTTGAAAAGTTGTTCTGCGTTATGGTTGTCAACGTCAGTAATTCCTGCTGCTTTCAGTATGTTGATGCGCTGCTCGTTGAGCTCATTGCGTCTCTGATAAGGCTGGAGCCACATTGCGGCAGCTGATAGCAAAATCGACACTATCGCCACAAGAATTATAATGTATCTGAAGATATAACGGTCGCTCATTTTTGGCTCCTTTCTGCTGCTGCCCAGCGTTTCTTGCGTTTTCTGACGTTGACAGCGACCACGCACCAGTCGATGAGTGGGGCGAAAACGTTCATCAATAATATTGCGAGCATCATTCCTTCGGGATAGCCTGGATTTGCTACACGAATCAGTATTGCTATAGCTCCGATGAGGAATCCGTAAATCCATTTTCCTGGGTTGGTTTGCGCTGCTGTGACAGGGTCGGTCGCCATGAAGATGGTGCCAAACATGAAGCCGCCCATCAAAATATGATAATAGAACGGGATGTCGGAAATCATCAGACTCATTGCGATGGCACCCGCAAATGTCGCGATGATTATTCTTAAGCTTGCTGTTCCACTGATTATCAGGAAAATACCTCCAATCAGGATGGCGATTTTGGAAGTCTCGCCAACGCTTCCCGGGATGGTTCCAATGAACATGTCCATCAAACTTGGCAGTTCGTTGACCGTGCCTCCGTTGAAGATGGTGCCGAGTGGTGTCGCACCGCTGTAAGCATCAGCTTTTTCTGCTATCCACACACTGTCGCCAGTCATCTTGGAAGGGTAGGAGAAGAACAGAAACGCTCTCGCCAGCAATGCCGGATTCACCACGTTCATGCCGCTGCCTCCAAACACCTCTTTGCCAATGATTACTGCGAATGCCACGGCTATGGCGAGCATCCATAGTGGCACATCGACAGGCATGATGAGCGGAATCAGGAAACCGGTTACGAAATAGCCTTCGTTGACTTCTTCATGGCGTATTTCCGCAAAAGTGAACTCAATCACCAAGCCTACAATGTAACTGACAAGATATAACGGGATAATCTTCAATAATCCGTAACCGACTGTCTGCCAGAATGTTACATCTTGACCGAGTGACAGAAAATGTTGGTATCCGATGTTCCATGTACCGAAAAGGAAGCATGGAATCAATGCGAAAACGACAGCAATAAGGCTGCGTTTCATGTCGACGTGGCTGCGGATGTGCGCGCCGTTTGTCGTTACCTTGTTTGGCGTGTACAGAAACGTCTCAAATGCCTCAAATGTCGAGTGAAATCTGGCAAATTTGCCGCCTTCTTCGAAGTTGGGCTTGATTTTATCAATATAATCTCTGAGTTTCATCAATTGGTCTCCTTTCTGATAAATTCAAGTCCTTCGCGGATAATCTGTTGTATCGGTGTCTTCGACGGATCAATTACCTCGCAGAGCGCAAAGTCTTCAGCGTCAACCTCATAGATTCCAAGTTCCTCCATCTGTTCGAGGTCTTTGATGAGGCAAGCCTTGATGAGTTGCATCGGGTAGATGTCGAAGGGGAACACCTGCTCGAACTGACCGGTCATGATATATGGACGGGTGTCGCCGTTGGTGTTGGTGTCGGTGAAACGTTTGAAAACAGGTCTAAGCCAGCCAAAGAGCTTGTATTCGTTGCCTTCCGGTATCACCGTGACCTGCGAGTCATAAAAACAAAGGTGGTTGTCGCCTGTTATGTTCTTGCCTGTCAGCACGTTACCGCTTATAACACGGCTGTTTTTTTCAGTATTCAAGATCGGTGTGATATCGGCACCGATGCGTGTCTGATAGTAATGCCTGTCTTTTGCCGCTGAGCCTGTCATGGCGAAGATTCTGGTGCTGTCGTATTTTCCTGTAAGGAACAATTTCCCGATTGTGATGACATCCTGAGGGTAGCAGTACCACACGACTTCGCCTTTGTTTATTGGTGATATGGCATTTATCTGTGTGCCGATGTTTCCTGCTGGATGGGGACCTTCGAAAGAGACGCGATGTATTGCGTCTTTACAGGTTGATGAACCATGTTTGACACCAAGATACACATTTCCATCTGTCAATTTTTCCAATACCTTAACTCCTACATTAAATGCATCCAATTGATTTTCAATGATGTAATCATTGTCGGGTGCCAATGGTGCTGTGTCGAACATCGACACAAAAACATGTTTCGGTTTATCATTCGGGTTGGCGATTGTGGCAAATGGACGTTGACGTAATATTGGCCAGATGCCACAGTGTAACATCTTGTCAATCAGTTCGTTGCGTGACGAATTCATAGGATTGGCAACACCGAAATCTATCGCGTCGTTTTTGCCATCCGATTCGACGATGACCTCAAGAATTGCGCGTTTGTCACCACGTACAATGGCTTTCACCTTGCCAGAGACAGGTGAGGTGAAGACAATGTTTTCATTGTTTTTGTCGTGAAATAGCACTGTCCCAACTTTTACTTCATCGCCTTCGTCGACGTGCATCTTTGGCACAATGCCAATAAAATCTGAAGGTTTGATGGCACAAAATGAAGGCTCGAAACACTCAAGATGCTTCGAGGGAGCTCCTTCGATATGTATGTCGAGACCTTTCTTTATCTTGATTTTATCCATTTACCTGTTTCGCTTCCAACTTTCCAGAAATACAATCCTGAAGCCCAAGTTGCTGTATTGATTGTTGTGATATTTTCGTTGATGTCTTTTTCAAGAATCATTCTGCCTTGGAAATCAAAGATTTGTAACTTTGCTTTACCGTTTTCTGGAATAATGATATTCAACTCGTTGTTTCCTGGATTAGGATATACGCAAATGTTGCTTTCGTTGTCTGTAAGCTCTTCAACATCAGTGATTACCACTTCCATTGGAGGCAATTTTAGGAGGTCGATTGACGCTGAGCCTTCGGCAGCGTGGCTGCTTCTTGTGAAGGTCCATCTCAAAAGATGTGTTCCTGTTGAAAGTTCATGCTCGAAGCGTTGCCATTGTGTGCCTGTCAAGGTGAAGTGTTCGGTGTCTAAAGTGAATTTGAACTCATCATTGGAGTTGCCAGAACCTCTGTAATAGAAGGACACTTTGTCATCGATCTCGGTGGTGACAGCGAGAGCTAATTTTGATGTGGTTCCTGATTCCGATGATGCTCCTGTGAAGCAATAGTTGCCCTGATATGGCTCAGTGTCATCTTTGAACCATCTGGAAGCTCCTGAATTGCTCCATGTGAAGAGAGGGTTAAGTGTCTCATTTTCAAAGTCTTCAATGCAATTGCCGAGCGGAATCTGTTTCTGGCAGATTTCCTGATATCCATTAGATGTAACAGTCGTGTTATAGTCAAGAATAGCGCCATCTGGAGCGTTGTTGAGCACTGTCACGGTGAAAGTTACGTCGATGCTGTCGTTTGCATTGATGCCCTCTGTAGTCAGCATCTGTTCAACATAACTGATGATAGGAGCTTCAATCTGCAAATGATGAGTGATGTCGTTGCTGTTGCTATGTCCTTGATTATTAACTGTAAACGTAAGATTTGATGTCTCACCTTTATATAATCTGTCTGTTGGATTGCCATTGGCGTCAGAGATGCTGAGATTGGTGATTTTAAAGACAGGAGCGTTGGCTATCAACACGAAATCATCTGAGAATGAATGAGTTCCATCGCTCATAGTTAGGTGTAATCTGATTCTTGTCTGATCAGGCACATCGTCAGTGAGTTTTATCGCAAATGCATTATTCTTATTTGAAATCTCATTTGCGTTAATTGACTCGTAAGTCGCTGATGATGAGTTGATTATGACATAAGGTGACTCTGATGACAGCTCGACGTTGACGTTTTGGATTGTTTCAAAACCGACGTTATGAATTGCCAAGTCGAGTGTGGCTTCCTCGTTGAAATCGAGTTGGTTGTTGCCGTCTTGGTCGTTGATGTTGCAGCTGCTGTAAATCAGGTAAGGACCTTGGTTAGGGATGACTGCGATACGTTTTGTGTATCTGTAAAAATCTTGTTTCGTTACTGTTAAAAGCACTTCATTGCCAAGTGTTTGCGGTGCGATTGTCATTGTCTGCTGCTGACCTGTTGCTGTTGCCAGACCGATGATCTCATTGCCGTTTGACAAGCATATTGTAGCGTCTTCGGTTGCTGTAATCTGGAATTGTGTAGAACCTTCAACGATTACCGGAATCACTGTGACATCAAGGTTTTGCGGCATTTCAGTGTAAAGATTCATATACACGTCGCCATGATGATGGAAGAGGTAGTATGTGATTTCTTTCACGCCGCTGTCGGTCCAGTTTGACTGGTTGAGGAAGAACTTGCCTGAGGCGTTTGCATAGGCTGGTAACACGAAGTCGACAGGATGTTGTGTGCCGTATGTCGGCATGAAATCAGGCCACATGTTGTCGTATGCGCCCCAAACGTACACGTCGTTTACGAAAGAATAGGAGACCTGTGTCGCTGCCACGAGTCCCAGCGCACCGTACTGATGACGATGGAATGCTTCTGCGAAACATTGTCCGTTGACACCACCGTAGTTGAAGCGTCCGGTGAGGCAGTTGTTAGACATCACAAAAGTGAGGTCAGGGTTGACGAGTCTGTTGATGTGACCGATGTTATATGAAGGCTCGCCCCACACTTCTTCCGAACCATGGTCACGGTGCTGGATGATGAAAGCTCCGGCATTGATAGCGTTGTTGATATCGTTGCCGTTGCCGTCCCAGTCGTGTAAATGCGACATCGTCTGTGGGATATATCCCAATCCGTTTGGTCCGAAATAATTGATGATAGTGCTGGTTCTTTGCGCTGATGACCAACTGTTGCCTGGAGTGCCTTCATAAATAGCGTTGATGCGCACAGGATGTTTGCCAAGGCTGTACTCCCAGAATCCGTTGACGATTTCTGAACAGAGCTGGAACCATCTTTCGAGTTGGAAACCCATCGCAGTGACAGGTTTGTCGTAGAAACGCGGATTCGTCGATGGATTGCGCTCGAATTGTAAGTCCTTGTTAATCATGTGGTACATCTCATCGTAGTTGCGTCCTGTTATACGTCCCATAACCACTTCCGGAAGATGGTCACCATTTACATCGCCGTATTTGTTGTCGGAGATGTATGGGTTGTAACCGCTGCCAGGGTGGTTGTGCATGGTGTAGGATACCACGCCCATGGTGCCGTCTTCGTTATGGTCGCCGAGGATGAGAACTGCAGAAACCGGGATGTCCCAGTTGTTATATGCGTTTACGATATAGTTGCGTATTGTAGTTTGATAGTTTCCGCCTAATTGTGCGACGCTGACCACATCGGTGAGGATGCCTTGCTGGTTACGGAACAACTTGATGCTGTCGGCCAAAGCGATGAAGTCAGGGTTGTCAGGCGTGATGATGAGATATTCGCAACCTGTGTCGCGACGTTGCACCGCTTCTTTGATGAAGTTCTTATAATCAGCGTCTGGAAGCATGTTCTCATTGATGACCATGTCGCGGATTATATGATCCCATGCTGTGCTGCGATAACGTGGGTCGCCTCCGAAATCTCCCTTGCTGCCTTCAAAAACAACTTCAAGGTTGAGTTCTCTTGTCACGATGAGTTCTTTGGTAACAGGGTTGTATTGGAATGGTGTCACGCTGACAATGACTACGTCTACATCACGGATTTTGGTCGGTTTTGAGGCGATGATAGGCTCGGCAGGGTAGAAGGCATCTATTGAATAGATCTCTTCGTTGCGAACGTATTTCATCGGGGTCCTGTCGTCATCCAAAGGCAACTCAGGCGCTGGCATGATGTCGACATCTGTAATGGTCTCTGTCACCTGATTTTTCACGTTTAACACGACATTCGCGCCGCGTGGTATTGCGACATAGCGTGAAATGACTGGCAAATCCGGTGAGCCTGCCACGTTAGGCAAAAAGATGCCGTTAAGCACTATTGATTTGCCCTCAACACCGTCCTGATGGCTGTCTTCAAGGGTGAATTTGTCAATTTTCAGACTCAACTCGAGGTTGGAACGGTCGCTGTTCACAATCTCGAAAGTCTGCGAAAATACTGGCAACGTTGATAAAAGTACCAGTGTTGTAATCAGTATTCTTGTTGTTTTGGTAAGTTTTTTCATGGTTAATATGGTTAAATCTATATTTCTTCTTTTTTAATAATCAATTTTGCGGCCTCGATGGAACTAACGAACCAAACGATGTCGTTGCAGTTGAAAATTGTTGATGCTGAAGGACTTAAAATGAAGTCGTTGCCTCTCTGGATGGCAATTACCATGGCATCGTATCTGTCTTTAAACATCGAGTTCAGCAGAGAGACATGACAAAGCTGGCTCTTTTCGGAAATCTTAACCGAATGCAGACTCATGTTGTGGTCTTTGCGCTCGTGAATCAACTCGGTGTCTTCCACTTCAATAATCGGCTTGACTTTATTGATGTTATCATCAGAACCGACCAATGTCACGATGTCGTAGGGGTAGAACGCCATGTCTTTATCAGGCAGGTCGTAAGTCTTTTTACCTCTTTCGATGCACACCACGCTGACCTTGAATTGACTGCGGAACACGGTGTCTTTCAGATGTTTTCCGACGACTTGGCTCAGCGGACTGACTGTCACTTTCTCGAGATGGAAGTTCTGCTGCAGCACCTCTGGGATGATGAACGAAGCCTGTTTCTGGCGTTTGTTGAGGTTTTCCATGAAGTTACGTTCCAAACGGTCGTAGAATTTCATGATGCCATTTGAAAATGCCAGCAACAGTGAGATTCCGATTGCTATTCCAACCGCCGCGAAGAAGTTGATGGTGATGAAATGGCGCAGGATATATGTGATTAAAAACAATGCGATAATGTATCTGATTATGAAAATGAAGGCGATAACATGACGCTCGAAGAGGTTCTTCGTTATCAGCCGCGAGTTTGTAAGCGAGATTCTGTATTTGAACGCCATAGCCCAGATGAAAGGCGAGACAATGACCAAAGTCACGGCAACTGATGTCACGCCACCCCAAATACCATGGATGTTGTTGATGATAAACGGTCCGATGGCGGAGAAGCAGATGATTGAAAGTGCAAAAATTATGCATCCGTAGATGAGCATGTTTTTGAACTGGTTGATGACGAAGGTCTTGAATGTCAAGGTGGTGTCTTCGTTCACCTTGAAGCCTTCTGAATAGTTCGTCATGGTTTGTTTCCATTTCTCCGGAATTCTCGGGTTCAGCCAATTATACAACGGATCTGCGAGTCGGATTATGTATGGCGTGAAAAATGTTGTCACAATGGAGACGGTGACGATGATAGGGTAGAGATACTCGTCAATGACCTTGAAACTGAGTCCAAGTGATGCGATGATGAAAGAGAACTCACCGATTTGGCAGAAGCAGAATCCCGCTTTGAATGAGGTGTGGATGTCTCTTCCCGAAATGAGCATTCCGAAAGTGGCACTTAACGTCTTGAAAATCATGATTGTAAGTGCAATTATGATAACAGGCCAAGTGTATTCGACCAGAATCTTCGGGTTGACCATCATACCAACTGAGACGAAGAATATCGCGGCGAAAAGGTTTTTAATCGGAGTTACGAGTTTGTGGATAATGTCGGCTTCGAGTGTCTCAGCAAGGATTGAGCCCATGACGAAAGCACCTAGAGCTGAGGAGAATCCTGCGTAGTTGGCAAGCATGACCATCATGAAACAGAGACCTATCGCAATGATGACGAGTGTCTCTTCCGTCATGAATTTCCTGATGAGTCGGAGGAAAGATGGTATCAGGTAGATGCCGAAAATGAACCAGATAATCAGGAAAAACATCAGCTTTATCATGCTTAGCACCAGCTCGCCGCCGTTGAAGGTGTTTCCAACAGAAAGCGTCGAGAGGATAACCATCAGGATGACGGCGACAAGGTCTTCCACGACGAGTGCGCCAATGACATCAGCGGTGAATTTTTGACTTTTCAGTTTCAGGTCATCGAATGCTTTGACGATGATACTTGTCGATGAGATGGAAAGCATGCAGCCCAGGAAGATGCAGTTCATCTTTTGCCAGCCAAACATCTTTCCGACCAGAAAACCTATGGAAAACATTATTATAAGCTCGGTCATCACCATGATGGCGCCAGGACCGCCTACTTTTTTCAGTTTTTTGAATGAGAACTCAAGACCGATAGCAAAAAGAAGGAACACCATTCCGATTTCGCTCCATGTCTCAACGCTTGTTGTGTCGTTGACAACCGGAAAATAGGTGAAATGCGGTCCTATCAGGAATCCTGCAACTATGTATCCAAGCACCAAAGGCTGTTTTAACCATTTGAAAACAACTGTGGTAATGCCTGCTGTTACAAGTATTAAGGCCAAATCAGAGAATAACGCGGGGACTCCTTCCATGCTTTTTATATTTTTGGCAAAGATAATAAAAAAGATTTCTCGCTGCGCTTGAAATGACAATTTTATTCATTGTATTTCAAAAACAGCGAGAAACCGTTGTCTGTCAAGGATAATCTTTAATTATCTCTTGACGATTTTGTTTGTCCAGACGTTTTCGTTGCTTCTTATCTGGAGAGTGTAAGTTCCGTTGGACAATTCGCTGATGTTGATGCTTGTGTTGTAGCCGTTTTCAGCGATATCGTTCATCGAATAAACCACCTGACCGACACTGTTGTAGATCACCACTTGGATGTTTGATGTCACATTTTCGATAGCGATGTTGACGATGTCGTTAGCCGGGTTAGGATGGATGCTGATATCCGATGAGTTGATTTCATCAACGCCAGCGCCTCTCAATGTGATGACGAGAGCTTCTGATGGCTCGCTGTCGCCGCATGACTCGGTATGTCCGACCACTGTGAGACGTGCCTCAGTGGTTGTTGTGTTAGGATTCCATGCGATTGTGACGGTGTTGCCAGAAACTGTCATTGAAGTAGCTGCATCAGCTGGTAAGAGAGTCCAGTCAAATGATGTGAATGAAGCGTCGGCTTCAACTGAGTACTCTGTCACAGCATTGTAGAGATGCACGTCTGTTGGACCTTGTGGCATGTCGATTGTCGGCATGGTGAAGCTGACTGTCACGACGTGGAAATATGATGTCTCTTCGCAGTCTTTGTATTCTGCTGTGAGTGTCACGCTTCCGCTGTTGAAGTCATCCATTGAAGGGGTGAAGACGATGCTCTCAGCTGTAGGATCGTTTATTGTGCCTGTTCCTGATGTTGTCCAGCCGACAAATGCGCCACTGTTTGAATCTATTGTCACTTCGACATCGATAGGTTCTGTTGTGCAAGTGTTGATTTCAGTTGGACCGATAGCTGTTGGAACGCCTTGGTATCCTACGAGGAGAGATGTTGATGCCTCGCCGCAGCCTACTGCAGTGATTGTGAGTGTCACGTTGCCATTAGCGATGTCTTGTGTTCCGAAGGTGTAAACCATGCCTTCGAATGCACCGTCACCGTTAGTGCTGAATTCAATTGATTCAGCGTTTGTTGCTTCGTACATTCCACTGAGATTGATTGTGCCCATGCAAGCCAATGCGTCGTTGCCGCCAACCAATTCAATTGTCGGAGCTGATTTGAATGTCAATTCAACATCGTCTGACATGGTCTGGTCGTTGTTCTGAGCTGTCAATGTGAGTGTCACGCTGCCGTTGGCAATGTCCTGAGTACCAGGAGTATACACTGGGTTGGCAATAGTGGCATCGCTGAATGTTCCGTCACCTGATGTTGTCCACTCCATTGAATCCTGGTTAGATGCAAAACCATTGAGTTGTGCTGCCTCATTAGGGCAAATCTGCATGTCGAGACCTGCGTTGACAGTGAGGCTTCTGTCTCTTGGAAGGATGACGAAGTCAATCCAGCAGCAGTCGCTACCGTTTGAAACGCTTGAATCTTTCTTGTATTTCCAAGTGAATGTGTGTGTGCCTGCTGTCACTGCGTACTGAGCTCTTGTCCAAGCAATAGAGCCTGACCAGACACCCTGCTCCTGATTGTCGATGTAGAAGAACAACTTATCGTAGTTTGTTTCTGAAGAAACTTTGTAGTAGAATGCTATTGAGTCGTTTTCGCCAACTTCGTAGTTCATTAATCTTAATGATGTCTCCTGATTGTGGCTGATAGTGCCTGACTTTACACAATATTGGCCTTCGTAAGGGCTGTCGGTGTCAAATGTCCAAGGATAAGCGTTGTCGTTGGTCCACAATTCTGGGTCAAATGCGCCAGATTCGAAGTCTTCCACGTTGAGACCGATCTTTGAGACGAAGTCTTTGGTGTCGGTGTACACGCCAGAAGCGACGTTGAGTGTGTATTCAGCAGGGAAACCTGTTGGAGCGTTGCCGACATAAACCTGATATTCGACAGTTGCTGTTTCAGCTTCTGCGATAGAGCTTATAGTAACAACAGATTCGCCCATGATTGTCATGAAAGTATTGTTGATTTCAAGGGTTGCTGATGTCTCCCATGAGTCGGCATTACCTTTGTTCTCGATAGGGAAGGTGAGTGTCACAGTCTCTCCTGGGTCGAGACGGCCGTTACCGTTGCCGTTAACCTCAACGATTGACACGCTGCCAATCTTGAACACAGGGGCGTAAGCCTTCAAGGTTAAATGGTTCTCGTATGTGTCTGAACCACTTGTGATAGTGATTGTGAACTCGATGTTTGTCTTATTCGGAACCTCATCTGACACTGTGAAGCTGAATGCCTCGTTGAGGTCAAGTGTGGCATCTGAGTTGATGGCTGAGAAATCAGCTGTACCGTTTGTGATTGTCACATACTCAGATTCTGAAGTGAGTGTCATCGAGCCGGCTGGAGCGAGGGTGTTACCCACATTCTTGAGCTGGATGTTCAATCCAGCCTGTTCGCCGAAGTTGAGCTGTGGAGCATCGAAGCTGAGTGCGTATTCGTTGATGATGATATATGGCCCGCTAGCCGGAATCACATCGATATCAGACTCATAGCGGAGGTAGTTCTGACCTGTCACTGTGAGGTGAAGCACTGTTGGAGGCACCTGTGGTGCTATCTCGATGTTTTGTGCGCTGCCTGTTGCTGTGGCAACTGCCACGATCTCAAGGTTCTCGCCTTCGCCTTTTGTCAAAGCGATTGTTGCACCTTCAGGAGCTGTGATCTGGAATGTGTTGAGACCTGCGAGCTGCACTGACTGATGGTTCACTGTCATGGTCTGTGGCACCTGTGTGTAGATTCTCAAGAAAGCGTCGCAGTGGGCTGTGAACATTGTGTAAGTGATGTCTTTGCTGTCAACATTGTATGGCCATGAGCTCTGTGCGAGGAAGTATTTTCCTGCCACGTTACCGAATGCTGGCATCCAGTTGTTGGTCTGTGGAGCTGCTGGCTGGAATGGACCGTATGTCGGCATGAAGTCGCCGTCAAAGAGGTCGTAAACACCCCAGACGAAAGCGTCGTTGACGAATGAATAAGAAACCTCAGTAGGAGAGAGGACACCGACAGCACCGGCGTTCTGGCCGTTATATGTGCGACGCATCCATTTCTCTGTGAAGCAGTTGCCGTTTGAACCAGTGTAGTTGAACATACCGGTCTGGCAGTTGATTGACATGACGAATGGAAGCTTGCCGACGTTGTTCAGCTGGTCGATGTGATTGTTGCGTACTGCAGGCTCACCCCAGCCTTCATCGAGACCGTGGTCGCGGTGCTGTACCCAGAAAGTACCAGCGTTGACAGCGTCAACAACCTGTTGTGGAGTGCCACCTGTCCAACCGCCCAACTCTGCAGGAGAAGCAGGGATGTAGTTCTGTCCGGTAGGTCCGAAATAGCTTGTAACCATGCTGGTGTTCTGGTTAGATGACCAGCTGTTACCAGGTGTTCCGTCATATATACAGTTGATACGCAGTGGGTTGTAGCCGTGGTTACGCATGTAACCGCCAAACACCTCTGAACAGAGCTGGAACCAACGTTCGGTCTGCCATCCTAAAGCTGTGATAGGGCTTGAATAGAAACTCTCATCCATTACTGGTGTTGTCTCATAATCAATCTGTTTGCCAACGAAAACTGGGAGTTCTGATTCGTTTTGTGCCACAAGACGTGAGAACACCATATCAGGAAGGTTGTCGTTACCTGCTGCGTCAGAATAGAAGTTATCGGTGATACAGCTGCCGTTGTATGGGTGGCTTGTTGTCTCAGCAGGGATACCCTGTGCCATGTTGGTGTTGTGGTCGCCGAGAAGAAGCACTGCCACAGGAGCGATCTCCCATGTGTCGTATGCGTTGTGGAACCAAGTCTTCATCTGTGTTGTCGATGTAGCTGGCATCTCGTCGAGACGGTAAACTTCTGTGAGGATACCTTGTTTCATACGGAATTCCTTCAACTGCTGTGCGTATGGAGCCCAGGCGTCGTTGTTAGGAGTGATGATGAGGTATTCTGCGCCGTCAGCGCCGTCACGGAGCCATTCTTGCATACGTGCTTCGTAGTCGATGACAGGAAGCTGGTCGTAGTTCATCAACTCTGCTGCAAGGATTGGATCCCAATATTGTGAACGCAGACGGTCTTCGCCAAACTGTCCGTTGCCGCCTTCATAGCTAAGTGAAAGCTCGATGTCGGTGTAGACTCTTAATTCCTTTGTTACAGGGTTGTACTGGAATGGAGTCACTGACACTGTGACAGCGTCGACACCACGGATATATGACTTGCTGACTTCGAAAGGATTCTCAGGATAGAAAGCGTTTTTGTCGTAAACTTTCATGTCCTTCTTATAATCCATGTCAGGTTCTTCGTCTTCTGCCTGAATGCGCAATGCAGGGGCGATGTTCACGTTTTTGATGACCTGGCTGTTGGCACGAACCACGTTCAAAGTGGCTTTTGCACCTGTCGGGATAGCCATCAGACGGCTTTCTGTAGGCAGGTTAGGGCAGCCAACAGTGTTAGGTAATACAATGGCGTTGATAGAGATCTCTGACATCTCTTCACCGCGATAGTTAAGCTGGTTGAGTGTGAAACTTCCCAGTTCGTAGTTGATGTGCATCCCGTCACGGGTCTTTTGGCTTACTGAAAAGCCTTGTTCTCCCTTAACAGGATAGGTGTAGGTCTGAGCTATCGTCACGTTTGCAACAAAAGCAAACAATCCGACGATGAACAATCTACGTAAGTTGAATTTTTTCATCTGATATAATTTTAAAGGTTAATAATCTATACGAGACCTCCGAATCCCATGAATGCCATGGCGAGGATGCCTGCTGTAATCAATGCGATTGGGGTGCCTTTGGTGCCTTCTGGAGCCTCCATGAGGTCGATATGCTCGCGGATGCCTGAGAAGATTATCAAAGCCACGGCGAAACCGATGGCGATACCGGCTGCGTAGATGACTGCCTCTCCGACGTTGTTGCCGTAGATGAAGCCTTCGCCGACGACCTTCAAAGAGACGCCGAGAACGCAGCAGTTAGTAGTAATCAAAGGTAAAAACACGCCGAGTGCGGTGTAAAGCGACGGACTGATTTTCTTGAGGATGATCTCAACCATCTGCACCAAGGCGGCGATGACCAGGATGAATGCGATGGTTTGAAGGAACTCCAATCCGTGAGCTACGAGGACGTATTTATTTAATAGGTATGTCACCAAGGTGGCGAGCACAAGCACGAAGATAACGGCTGCACCCATACCGACGGCGGTGGAAGTCTTCTTGGAAGTGCCTAAGAACGGGCAGATTCCGAGAAACTGCGCCAAAATGACGTTGTTGACAAAGATTGTCGATATTAATATGATTATGATTTTCATGGCACTTTGTTATTTAGTTTTCTTTAATCTGTTGACTACTGCGATGAGATAACCCAAGGCGATGAAAGCTCCAGGAGCAAGCACGAAGATGAGGATGGTGTTGGCGTCTTCCGGGAGGAATCTCCAGTTGAAGATGCTGCCGCTGCCAAGGATCTCACGGATTGAACCGAGAACTGTCAAGGCGAAGGTGAAACCGAGTCCCATGCCTGCGCCATCGAGGATTGAAGGCCACACCGGGTTCTTTGAAGCGAATGCCTCAGCACGTCCCAGCACTATGCAGTTCACCACGATGAGCGGGATAAAAAGACCTAATGTCTCATAGATGTCAGGCACGTAAGCCTGCATAACCAGCTGAACTACAGTCACAAACGAGGCGATGACCACGATGAAGCAAGGGATTCTCACCTTGTCAGGAATGAAGTTTTTCAATAATGAAATGACGAGGTTCGACATTATCAAAACGAATGTTGTCGCAAGACCCATCGACATGCCGTTGATGGCGCTCGTTGTGGTGGCGAGGGTAGGACAGCATCCTAACAAAAGGACCAGAATAGGGTTTTCCTTGATAAGTCCTTTGGTGAAAGTTTTCCAGTTACTCATTGTTTCCTCCTTTCATGAATTGGTCTTTGTTAGCCTCGAAACCGTCGGCTGCTCTCTGGATAGCCTCCGAAACGGCTCTCGAGCTGATGGTAGCGGCTGTGATAGCATCGACATCGCCGCCGTCTTTCTTCACCCTGAGGGTGAATTGCTTTGGATCCTTGCCGTCGAACTGTCCTTTGAACTTGTCGTTCACCATGTTAGCTCCAAGGCCAGGGGTCTCAGCCTGTGATAAAACCGACACCTTATTAATAATACCATTTTTCAGCATTCCGACCATGAGCTCGATCTTGCCGCCGAAACCGTTCATCGAATAGGTCTTGATGGCGGCGCCGATGAAGTTGCCTTCCGCGTCGAATGCCAGGTTATAAGTGAGGTCTTCGATGACCTGTGTCTCTGTCTTAACAATCTCAACGTCGGTTTTCAGTACCTCGTTGATGGCTTTGAGGTTCTTGTTGGCTTCCACTTGGTCGATGGCAGGTTTTGTTAAGCCGTAGACGAAGCCGAGGACACCGCCCGACACTATGGTGATGACCATCAGGGCGATGAGCATATTCTTTAATGTTGATTCTTTCTTTGCCATAACTTCAAAATTTTAAGATTCAACAATTACACTCCAAAACGTTTTGGTTTGAAACCCTTGTTGATGAGCGGCACGACGGCGTTCATGATAAGGATTGCAAACGAAACACCTTCAGGATACTGGCCCCACAGACGGATGATGACTGTGATGGCGCCTATTCCGATACCGTAAATAATCTTGCCTGGCGTGGTCATCGGTGATGTCACCATGTCGGTTGCCATGAAGAAGGCGCCGAGGATGAGACCGCCGTAAACCAGATGATACCAAGGGGCGATGTATTGTGTCGGATCGACGAGGTAGCAGATGCCTGTCATGATGAACACTGTGAGAAGTATGCTCAACGGTGTCCAGATGTCGATGACTTTCGTGATGATGAGGTAGATGGCACCAATCAGAAGAGCGATGGCGCAGATCTCACCGAAAGCACCGCCACGGTTGCCGAGAACCATGTCGAGGAACTGCATGTCGCCTGACTTGGCGAGTGTACCGACACCAGCTTCCTTCAGAAGGCTCAATGGGGTAGGACCTGTCACAGCATCAGCGAAAAATCCTGCTTCGAAGATTGGCTGTGCCTTTGGCCATGTCGTCATGGCTGTAGGGAATGACACGAGCATGAACACACGACCAACCAATGCCGGGTTGAACGGGTTCTTGCCCAAGCCGCCGAACGACATCTTGGCGATGCCTATTGATACGACGCTGCCCACGATAACCATCCATAGTGGAAGGTTGGCAGGCACGTTGAAAGCCAACAAAAGACCTGTCAAGGCAGCTGAGCCGTCGTTGATGGTCAATGGGCCTTTGAATAAAAATTTCTGGATGAGGTATTCAGTCAGTACGCAGGCTGCCACCGAGACGATGGTCAGGCGAAGGGCATACCAGCCGAAATAATAAACGGCAACAAGCAAAGCCGGGAGCAAGGCGATAATCACCATGCTCATGATTTTCTTGACGCTTAAATCTCCGTGAACGTGCGGAGAACCTGATATTGTTAACTGATTCATAGCTATTTCTGATTACGTGAACGTATTAATTGTCCTGTCTTTGTCTTGCCGTAACGGATGTAGTCCGCCAATGGGATGTTGGCAGGGCAGGTGAACTCGCATGAGCCGCATTCGATGCAGTCCATGATATTGTGTTTCTCTGTCTCCTCGAAGTTGTTCTGACGTGCGAGACGGTTCAAGAGATATGGCTCCAGTCCCATAGGGCAGGCCTGCATGCATTTGCCGCAGCGGATGCAGTTGCTCACTTTGCGTGGCTGAGCGTCTTTCTCGTTGAGCATCAAGATGCCAGAGGTTCCTTTGATGGTCGGGAATGTTGTCACACTCACTGACTTGCCCATCATAGGACCGCCGTTGATGAGGTTGGCGGTGTCTTCAGGAAGTCCGCCGACAGCTTCGATGAGCATGTTGGCAGGTGTTCCGATTCTGACGAGGAAGTTAGATGGTTTCTTAACCGATTTTCCAGTCACTGTGACGACACGGTATACCAACGGCTTGTTCTTCTGTACAGCTTCATAGATGGCGAATGTTGATGCCACGTTGACGACGACGCATCCTGTCTCGATAGGGAGCTTGCCTGACGGCACCTCGCGTCCTGTCACCGATTTGATGATTTGTTTCTCACCGCCTTGAGGATATTTTGTCTTCAGAGGTTGTACTTCTATTCCGTTGAAGTAGCTGTCGTTCTTGATGATTTCGTCAAGTTTCCTTGCCACTTCGATCTTATTCACTTCGATTCCTATTACGCCTTTTGGAGCGTCTACGGCTTTCATGATCACCTTTACGCCCACGAGGAACTCGTAAGGCTTCTCAAGCAACAGTCTGTTGTCGCAGGTGAGGTAAGGCTCGCATTCTGCCGCGTTGATGATGACGTATTCGGCTTTCTTGTCCTTAGGTATCATCAGCTTGACGTATGTCGGGAATGTGGCGCCGCCTAGTCCCACGATGCCGTGCTGTTTGATGCGTTCAATAATCTCGTCTCTCGAGAGTGTTATGTCTTTTACCAAGGTGTCGCTGGTGTCGATGCCTTCGAGCCATTCGTCGCCTTCCACGTCGATGAAGATGGCAGGCTTACGGTAGCCTGTGTGGTCCATCACGTCGTCAATCTTGTTGACGGTGCCGCTCACTGACGAGTGCACGTTGGCGCTGATGAAGCCTTTCGCCGTGGCGATGAGCTGTCCCACCTTCACCTTGTCGCCTTTCGCGACTATCGGTTCCGCCGGTGCACCGAGGCATTGTCCGAGCGGGATGATGACCTGTTTAGGTATCTCAAATGTGATGATAGGCTGATCCGACGAAAGCTTGTTTTCTTCCGGATGAACGCCACCTTTTGGAAATGTCTTAATTGGATTCATACGTTATTCTTTACTTTCGTTTGGTTGTTCAACAATCTTTTTTTCAGGGAAGTTCACCGCATGGATGCTGCCTCTTGGACATTCTGACACGCATTTGCGGCACTGCTTGCACTTCGTGAAGTCGATATAGGCGAGGTTTCCGCGCATCTCGATAGCTTCGAAAGGACAAGTCTTCAAGCACTTCTGGCAGGCGATGCAGCTCACTTTGCAGTTCTTCATCGCCACAGCGCCTTTCTCCACGTTGTTGCATGCCACGTAGACACGGCGGTTGTTCTTTCCCTTGGCACGAATCTCGATGACGCCGCGCGGACAAGCCTTGGCACATGCGCCGCAGCCCACGCATTTGTCTTCGTCGACCTCAGGAAGACCGGTCTCTTTGTTGATGTGGAGAGCGTTGAACTGGCATTTCTTCACGCAGTCGCCCAAACCCAAGCAGCCGTTAGGACATCCGTTCTCGCCAGCGTAAAGTGTGTTGGCGAAGCCGCAGATGTCGGCTCCTTCATAATGCACCTTGGATGGTGCGTTCTCACAAGTACCGTTGCAACGTACAACAGCGATCATAGGCTCGGCAACGGTAGCGGTAAGTCCAAGCAATCCGGCGACTTTAGACATGTCGGAGCTAGGACAGTTCAAACCGGAGAGACTCTGCTTCTCAGCGGCTGCTTTCACGCAAGCCTCGGCAAAGTTACGGCAACCGGCGAAACCGCAGCCACCGCAGTTGGCACCCGCGAGCACCGATTCAACCTCGTCGATGAGAGGGTTCTCCTCAACCTTGAACTTCTTCGCGACGAAGAACAGAATCACCGCCGCGACTCCTCCTAAAATTCCCAGAATTACAAGGGACCATAGTAAAATGTTACTCATAAAACAAAACATATTTTTAGCGGTTGCAAAATTACTATTTTATTATTAATTAAACAAGGAAATTTTGCAAAAAATGTAAGTGCTTAATAACGAACTCATTCCGAACCCCGAAGGGGTGAGGAATCTCATAAATTTTGTTGTAATCTCAAAAAAGTTGTATATTTGCAGTTTCTAAATATTACAAATATGAAGAAGGCGTTTTTACTTATTACCCTTATTTTACTGGGAATCATAGGCTTTGCCCAAAACACGTCACCGCTTGTGGTGAAGGATTTCATGCTCCAGACCAACGGCATCATGGACATCGAGCAGGTGCCTCGTGACGCGCGCACCGACTGGGACAACAATCCCGTCTGTATGATTCAGGTGAAAGCTGTGGGCTTCGACGAGAACCTGATGCAGAAGTTTGTTTTCGTGCCTAACGGATTGGATATCATGCACAAAACCATAAGAGACGGCATGGTGATTCTGTATGTTTCGTCGAACAAAACGGGTGAAATCGTCATCAAACATATGGGCGACTGCACATTCAAACTGCCTTACAAACTCGAAGGTCATAAAATCTATGTTTTGACGCTCGGCATGGAGACAGCTACTTTGGTGATCAGAACTATACCCACAAACGCTGAAATATATGTTGACAATCAGAAAGTTGGCACGGGCGAGGCGATAAGCGCTGTTTCCATTGGAGGCGAGCACCGTTACAGAGTTGTGTGCGAGGATTATTACACAAAAGAAGGCGTTGTGGTATTCAGTAAACGTGAGGAAAAGTCAATAAACGTTGAACTTGAGCCGAATTTTAGCTATATAATTATCAAAACTGATCCTAGTGGAGCGGATGTTTACATTGATGACGTGAAAGTCGGTACGACACCATATCAGATGAAGAAGATAACGCTTGGAAACCATGTAGTTGAGTTAAAGAAAAACGGCTATGAGAGTTATGCTGACATGATATCAATTATAAGAGGCGAAATCAATCGACAACTGGAAAATGTGCCTCTTACGGCTATGCGTGTCGCTTACGGAACCATATTCGTCACATCCACGCCCGAAGGTGCCGACATTAATATTGACGGTGAATATAAAGGACGTACGCCGCAGACCATTGAAATGCTGATAGGTGAGCATACCATAGTTGTTACAAAAGAAGGAAGTTCTCCAGCATCTAAAACAGTGACAGTGAACGAGAACCAGACAACAAATGTTAGTCTCTATCTTGAATCGGGGCGCGAAATAGCAATTTCAACTAACGGGACTGGCGACAAGATATATGTCGATGGCAATTATATTGGAGTTAGCCCTCTTAAAACAATAATGGGTTACGGCAATCATAATGTCGAAGCCGTGCGTGGCGATAAAAAGAGTAAAAAAAGTATTAAAGTTGAGAAAACAGGTGGTGCGACATCGGTTCATCTTGATATTTCTGACAATCTGTTCATTACTGTTAATGGAGTCTCATTTGAAATGGTTAAAGTCAATGGTGGTACATATACAAAAGGTAAGCAAGGTTTTACAAAACAAGTTACTGTTGGCGCCTACTATATCGGAAAATACGAGGTCACATTTGAATTGTGGGATGCTGTGATGGGTACGGAATCTGATAAAAGTGTCATCAATAATCCGAAAGAATATGTTAGCTGGAATGCAGGGCAGGAGTTTGTTAAAAGACTTAATCAATTGACTGGCAAGAACTTCCGACTGCCAACGGAGGCTGAATGGGAATATGCCGCAAGAGGAGGAGAGAAGAGCAAAGGTTATAAATACAGCGGCGGAGATAATCTGGATGATGTTGCGTGGTATTATTCCAATAGTCATGGCAGCTCTCATCCTGTCGGCACCAAATTGCCTAATGAACTTGGCATATACGATATGACAGGCAACGTTTGCGAGTGGTGCCAGGATAGTTATGAATGCTATAATCCACAGTATATTGGCATGAAGTATTTGGGGCGCTATTGGGGACGTGTGTATAGAGGTGGCGGAAATCAGAAGCTTAATTACGAATGCGATATGCTGGAGTCTTACGAACTGAATCCAGCTAGTTATGAGGACCGTTTTGATCTGAGGGATTTTGGTATTCGTCTGGTTATCAATGCTGAAGACAAAACAAATGCTAAAACAGGTGTTATGGACATTACTTCAAATCCAGAAGGTGCGACAATAATGATTGACGGAAAGAAATATGGATGCACGCCGGTAACACTAGACAGTGTGCCTGGAGATTATGTGGTGAGGTTGTCAAAACATGGATACGAAGATGTTGAACAGAGAATTCAAGTTAAAGCTGGATGGTCTGAGACAACTGTTGTCAAAATGAATAGGATAAAACAACAGAAGAATGGTAACGAAAGCAGGGGAGTCTTTTCTGTCAGCGATGACACAAAGGTGTGTTTCGCCATAGGAAATCTCCAATATAAGGCATCTACGAATACATGGCGTTTCGCGGAGCAACCATGGGAGGTAATTGGTAAACCGAATGAGAAAAGATCGCAAAAATATGACGGATGGATAGATTTGTTTAGCTGGGGTACTGGTAATAATCCGATACAGCCTTATGGATTTTCCTGTGACAACGGACCATTTAACGATTGGGGCGATAATGTTATCAGCAATGGCGATGGCAAGACATGGTTTACCTTGACAAATGATGAATGGCATTATGTTTTGGACAAACGTAAAACGAATAGCGGTATCAACTATGTCTTGGCTACAGTGAACAAGGTTCAGGGTTTGATCATATTACCTGATGATTGGGATGTCAGCAATTACAAATTGAGCAAGGAACCATATTACGAAAGCAATAAATTATCCCAGGCAGTATGGGAGAAATCTTTTGAACCCAAAGGTGCTGTATTTTTGCCGGCTACAGCAGGTATTCTTGTGAATAAAATAACAAAGGAGGCTTCACCTGAGGGCTATTATTGGTCTTCTGTTTACTATAAAAAAGACAATGCGTTTGCAATTGGGTTCCATAAAAAGAACGATCAGTACAATCTTTACAGTAATGATGGTGTTTATGCCCTTTCATATGAAAATCGTAACCGTGGCGTGTGTGTCCGCCTCGTCCGTCTGGCGGAATAATTGAATATTAAAAATAATTATTTGTTGCTTTATCCAAAAAATCGTATATTTGCAGTTTCCAAATATTGCAAATATGAAGAAGGCGTTTTTACTTATTACCCTGATTTTACTGGGAATCATAGGCTTTGCCCAAAACACGTCACCGCTTGTGGTGAAGGATTTTATGCTCCAGACCAACGGCATCATGGACATCGAACAGGTGCCTCGTGACGCGCGCACCGACTGGGACAACAATCCCGTCTGTATGATTCAGGTGAAAGCTGTGGGCTTCGACGAGAACCTGATGCAGAAGTTCGTATTTGTGCCTAACGGATTGGATATCATGCACAAAACCATAAGAGACGGCATGGTGATTCTGTATGTTTCATCGAACAAAACGGGTGAAATCGTCATCAAACACATGGGCGACTGCACGTTCAAGTTGCCGTACAAACTCGAAGGCCATAAAATCTATGTGCTGACGCTCGGCATGGAAACGGCCACTTTGGTGATCAGAACAATACCTACAAACGCAGAGATATTTGTTGACAATCAGAAGGTTGGCACTGGCGAGGCGATAAGCGCCGTTTCGATTGGTGGCGAGCACCGTTACAGAGTTGTGTGCGAGGATTATTACACTAAAGAAGGTGTTGTGGTGTTCAGTAAACGTGAGGAAAAGTCAATAAACGTTGAACTTGAGCCGAATTACGGATTCATCAATATCAAAACCGAGCCGAGTGGCGCCGAGGTGTTTGTCGATAACACGAAAGTGGGCACAACGCCTTATATGATGAAGAAGATAACCCTTGGCAATCACGTTGTCGAACTGAGAAAAACGGGTTATGAGATTTATGCAAATATGGTGACAGTCAATAAAGGCGAGATAAACGTGCAGATGGAGAATATTGTGCTGGCTCTCGAAAAGGTTGTCATGGGCACGATGTTTGTCGGCTCATCACCTGAAGACGCTGACATTTTCGTTGATGGCGATTATAAAGGTCGTACGCCTCAGACTTTCGAGATAAAAACAGGACAACATCAGGTGAAAGTCTCTAAACCGGGCTATTCATCGAGCATGAGGACGGTGGTTGTTAATGAAGGTATTGTTGCCAATGTTAATATGTATCTGCAGGTCGGTCGCGAGATATCAATTTCCACCGGTGCAAGCGGCGACATGCTCTACGTTGATGGAGAATATGTCGGCGAGTCTCCTCTGACAACCATGATGTCGTACGGACAACACGAAGTGAAGGCGGTGAGAGACAACAAAACCGCCACACAGGCAATAATGGTCGAGCAGAGCGGCGGTACCACTTCGGTGGAGCTGTCGTTTGAGCTTAAAAACTTCACATGCAAAGTAAACGGACTCTCTTTCGATATGATAGCTGTAAAAGGCGGTACCTTTACAATGGGCTGCACTTCTGAGCAAGGTGCCGATTGCAATGAGGACGAGAAACCGGCTCACAGAGTCACCTTATCTGATTATTATATCGGAAAATATGAGGTTACAGTGGCGCAGTTTGAGGAGTTTGTTGGCGAAACAGGCTATAAAACTGATGCTGAGAAAGCTGGTTTTTCCTATATGATTAAAAAAATTGACGGCAAAGGACAATGGACAGAAGTAAAAGGCGTGAATTGGCGTTGCGACGGACAGGGAAATATAAGAAAAAGCTCTGAAAACAACCATCCGGTGATGTATGTAAGCTGGAACGATGCCAAAGCGTTTTGTGAGTGGCTGAGAGCTAAGACCGGCCAAAATTTCCGTCTGCCGACCGAAGCCGAGTGGGAATACGCAGCAAGAGGTGGCAACAAGAGCCGTGGCTTCAAATATGCCGGCAGCAACAATAGAAATGACGTTGACCACAATGTGTCTTATTCCGTTGAAGGTTCAAATACCGAACCAGTAGGTTCGAAAGCACCTAACGAGCTTGGTATTTACAACATGACTGGTAATGTTCTGGAGCTTTGTTGCGATTGGGATGGCAACTACAGTAATGAAAAACAAACCGACCCAATTGGTGCGATAAATGGTGTTAAGATTATAACTCGAGGAGGCGGCTATATATATGTCGATAAGGATCTTCGTGTGACAAGAAGAACGTCTGTATATCCACAGGCTGCACGATTAGCTAATGGTTTCCGTCTTGTGCTTGACCCAAACAATAATACGGACATTATGTCACAAATCGCACGCAATGCCAAAGGATTGGTTAGTTTTACTTCTAATTTGTATAATGTTCAAGTTGAAGAAGGTGGTAATACATGGACGATCCCGGTTACACTGAGTGATACAGCAGGCACTTATACTTTTAAATTTTCAAAATACGGCTATGAGGATATTGTGAAAAAAATCAAACTGATATCTGGAAAAACTATCGAACAACAGGTTGTTATGAAGAGGTTGACCAAGTCGAACAATAACGGCTCTATTGGTGAGAATCCTAATGTGGTCAGCAAAGGCGTATTCACTTGCCTTGGTGGTGATAAAGTGCGCCTGGCGACTGGCAACCTTCAATATAAGCCTTCAACTTTTACATGGCGAATCGCGGAACAACCATGGGAGGTTATTGGTAAGAAAAACGAAAAGTTGTCTGACACATACGATGGCTGGGTTGACCTGTTCTGCTGGGGTAAATTTGATAGTCCTGCACAGTGGCACTCGAAATCTGATGGGACAAAGGATTGGGGTGAGAAAAAAATCATCAATGGCGACGGAAGAACTTGGTTTACATTATCCAATAATGAGTGGGAATATATTTTGTTTTATAGAGATACAAAATCCAATATCAGATACGCTTCTGGAAAGGTTAATGGTGTGAATGGTATAATATTATTGCCTGATGATTGGGATGCATCAATATACAATCTGAAGAATGTCAATGATAAGTCTATAAAATGCAATTCAAACAAGATATCATTGAAGGATTGGATGAGTATATTTGAACCCAACGGAGCTGTGTTTTTACCAATTTCTGGCTCAATGTTTTATAGTAATACAATAGGTGGACACCATAGCATGAGTGGAGTGGGCGAGTATGGAAAATATTTGAATTCTGAAGAATCTACTATTTATATAGAAGTTGATCGTGGTATAGAATCAGGTTATGAGGGACATTATGGAAGTGATATTGGCTGTATCCGTCTCGCTTGCCCAGTGGAATAAATTATAGATTTTTAAAAATTATTGACAATGAAAAAACTACTGCTTCTTACAATAACGCTCTCATTATCAATGTTTTGCATTGCGCAGAACTTCAAGGAAAACCGTAAAAAAGCCGACAGGATAAAAGCTGATGAGGAATATTATTTCGGCGAGAGCGGCGAGTGCAAAAACTCCCGTAAGGCTGATGAGGAGGCTCTGAAAGAACTGCTCGAAAACATAGCAATGGACAAGTCGCTGCACCCGATTTATTTCCAGAACTCTGATGACGAGGACGAACAGCATGAGCGTATCATGGGAACCTTCAGCGAAGTGCTTAAAAAACAGTCCGACGACCTCGTTCTCAACGACGCAAACGGCTCGGCAAAGGCATTCCGTTATATCAAAAAAAGCGATTTTGCTGAAATTTGTAAGGTTAGGGAGTCGAAAGTGATGGATTATATAGCGGAAGCTGTGAATGCAGAAGAGATCTACCGTATCGGCGACGCACTGCGTTATTATTACTGGGCTCTCATGCTCTGTCACTCGCATCCTGATGGTAACTCGCTGAAATACCAGGATGAAAGAGGTCCGGAGGTGAATTGCTACAGATGGCTGCTGCGTCGTACCGAGAATGTCCTCAATGACGTGGTTTTCATCCCGATGAAACAGGAGAAAAGCGACAACAACGAGTTTCTGTTCAAAGTCGCGTATCTTGGAAACAATATCGACGGACTGAATTTCTCGTATAACAACGGAAACGGCACCTCGCAAGGCACCGTGGATAACGGCATGAGCCATATCAAACTAGTGCATTCCGACATGCATAACGTGAACATTGTCATCGACTTGGAAAACACTGAGGCGGTGAAATTCTACGATCCTGAAGTGTATTCTATCATCAACGCTCTCGACGAACAAATCGATTTTCCGGGCTCAAAGAAGAGCATCGCCATCGATAAGGTGAAGAAAATCAATAAAGTGGAGGAGATGAAGACCTATGCCGACAAAGAGATAGCAAAGTCGATGGAGAAGTCGGAGGAGTTCATGGCCGCAGTCGAGTCATCGGAACCGCAGAGCGATTATCTCAAGACGATGGAAAAAATAGAGAAGGCTATCGCCAAAAAAGACATCAACAGCCTTGAAAAATACTTCACTCCAGACGGTTTGCAGATGTTGAGAGACCTTTTCAGCTATGGCGACGGCAAAATCATCTGTAAGCCGACATATAAACTGCTCGAGTTCGGCGACGAGGTGCTTTGTCGCTCCATCCCGATGCAGTTCGACTTCAAAGGTAACGTGAACTTCATTCGCGACGTGGTGTTCCGCTTCGACAAAAACACGAAAAAGGTCAAGTCGATAGCATTCCGTCTCACGGATATCACTGAGAGTCAGATATTTGCGAAAGAGAAATGGTCGGATGACGCTCGTCTCACATTGATAAACTTTATTGAGGACTACCAGACAGCCTACGCACTCAAACGTAAGGAGTATCTCAACCAGATTTATTCGGAAAGTGCTTTGATTATTGTCGGCTCGGTGCTCAAAGAGACAAAAAAGACCGACGACATCAGACTTGACGAGAAGGTGAGGATAAAATATGACACATTGTCGAAAAACCAGTACATGAAACGTCTCGACAGAGTGTTCGCCAACAACGAATTCGTCAATATACGCTTCACAAACACCTCGTTCAACACTGTTAACAACATCAACAATGTGATTGGCGTGCAGCTGAAGCAGGAATATTTCTCAAGCAATTACGGCGATGTGGGTTACCTCTTCCTGATGGTCGACTTGCGTCATGAGAAACCGATTATTCACGTGAGAACTTGGCAGCCTAACGAAACTCCTGTGGATGACATTATCACTGATAAGTCGTTCGTGTTCATGTAGTTACCTAATCTCGTAGGTAAACTCGTTTCTAAGTCTATTTTTGAAGAAAGACAAAACGATATAATAAACCGCAATCACTCCGATGCCGATGGTTGCGGCAAGCCATTCTTTAACGTTTAAGTTGCTGAGAATCACGATGATGGCGACCAGCAGGAACGCAGGGATGAAATATGCGAACAATGCTGCCTTGTTGCCTTGTCGTGTGTTCATGATGATGCTAACCGGTTGACCCACAATGAATTCGCGGTCTTTAGGCTTAGGCACCGTGACACGTTTCTCTTGCATCTCCGACATCCCGCATGCCGATTTTATGCCGCATGAGCCGCACATGCTTGAGCTAAGTATCTCTATTTCAATATCTTTATCGTTGATTCCAACCACAACTCCCGGATGTGACACATGATCTTCCATATCATCAAATTTTTTGCAAAGTTACAAAAATAATTGTCATTTCGACCGAAGTGGAGAAATCTCTGGCAAAGAAAATTTCTATATTATCAACTATTTTGTATATTTGCAAGTTCTACATTTTATTATGAAAATAAACATTGAAAAATATAAATCACGTGCTATTGCATTGAAAGACAAGACAATAGCGTGGCTTAAGGGTGTCACTATCCCTGGTTTTCGCGATAAGCCGCTTTATGATGTGCTGGTTTACTTTATCGACGGATTCTCGAAGGGCTATCTCACTGACCGCGCCGCTGCGGTGGCTTTTAACGTGTTTCTGGCGTTATTTCCTGCCGTCATGGTGTTATTCACACTCATCCCGTACATGCCGCTTGAGGGCGTGCAGGAAATGATTGTAGACTCTATCGAAAGCGTGATACCTAAAAGCATATCGGGTAGGGTAGTGGCTACCATCGACGAGATCATGTCGCATCAGCACAACACCCTCATGTCGGTGGGTATCATCATGGCGTTTTTCTTCAGCTCTGGCGCCATCCGCGCTTTCTTCAGAGGCTTTGACATGGGCATCAACCATATCGGTAAGATGTCGTTCGTCAAGATGTATGGCGGCGGACTGCTTGTCACACTTATTCTTGGCTCGCTTCTGATAACTTCTATCGCGCTGATTATTATCGGCAACGACGTTTTGCCGTGGTTTTTCAGCAAAATCCATTTTTATAACGGCTTCATAATCACATTGATAGACATCGGACGCTGGCTTTTGACGGTCTTTGTGCTTCTTGTCGCGATAGCGATTTTGTATTATTTCGGCAATCCCGACAAAATGCGCAAATTCAGGCTTTTTACGCCTGGAACTATCATGTTCACGCTGCTTTTCATCATTGGAACGATAGGTTTTAACTATTATATCGTCAATTTCTCGAATTACAACGCGCTGTACGGCTCCATCGGAGGTCTCATCATTTTCATGCTGTGGATGTACGTGAACTGCATCATTGTTTTAATCGGTTTCGAACTCGACGCAAGTATCTTTTTGGCAGAAAAAAAGCTCATTGAAGAAAAAACTAACGACTAACGACTGTAGACTAAAGACTTTTTTGTATTTTTGCAAAAATTTATTAAAATGCGAAAAATTGTTTTTATCGGCAGCGGAGCTATCGCCACAGCAATAGGCGACGTCCTTGCAGCGAAAAATAAAGATGAGATATATCTGCTTTCCATTGAAGATGAAGTGATTGAGATGATCAACAAGATGCACGTAAACACTTCTTACTTCCCGAAATGCAAACTCAACGAGAATCTTCACGCTACTAGCGACAAAAACGTTTTGCTCGAGGCTAACGTCATCTTTTTGGCTATTCCGTCGACAGCGGTGGTCGGTTACCTCAGGGAAAACAAGGATTATATCAATCCGACGGCACTTATAGTCAACCTGGCTAAGGGTTTCGGTGATGGTGACCAGATTATTCCAGATAGCATTAAGTCGTTTATTTTCAATCCGTTCATGACGCTAAAAGGACCATCGTTCGCACGCGAAATCATCAACAGACAGGATACGGGTCTTACAGCCGCAACTACTGACGAAGAGTTGTATAAAATCATCGCGAATGTCTTCGATGACACAACGATTCGCACTGATTTCACCACTGATGTTACCGGTGTGGAATATGCTTCGATATTGAAAAACATCTACGCCATCGTCATCGGAATGGTCGATGCAAACTTCGACTCGGCAAACCTCCGTTCCATCGTTATCACCAAGGCACTCAATGAGATGCGTCGCTTGATAATCACTTTTGGTGGCGAAAACAGTACCATGTACCATTATTGCGGCTTCGGCGATTTCTCGCTGACATCACTCAACGACATGAGCCGCAACCGTACGCTCGGACTGCTGATCGGTAAAGGCTTCTTCAACAACTGCATGTCGGATAGCGTTGTTCTTGAAGGTCGTATTGCAGTGGATGTGTTTTATAAGAAACTTATTGATAATCAAATTGATATGGCTGATTATCCGCTGATGAGCGAGCTATATCATGTGCTTAATGATCCGAATTATCCTACAAATAATTTCGTCAAGAATATCCTGAAAAACTAATGGGAATTGTAGTAAGACAGAGCATTAAAGGCACGATTATGAACTACATCGGCGTGGCTGTTGGGTTCATAACCACCTTCTTTGTGATGACGAAATATCTCACACAGGAGGAGGTGGGCTTGACACGTGTCATGGCCGATGCAGCCATACTGCTTTCGGGACTCGGCGCACTCGGTACCAATACCTCAGCTCTGCGATACTACCCGTATTTCCGCGACAAAGACAGCCGTGACCACGGATTTTTCGGCTGGACGATAATAGTTCCTGCAATTGGTTTCACCATCTTCACAATCCTGTTTTTTGTCTTTAAAAACACGATAATCGAGATGTTTTCGAGTAAGTCGTCGCTGTTTGTCGACTATATCTACCTCGTTATCCCGATGGCGTTTTTCATGATGTACATGACGGTGTTCGAAACCAACGCCAACATCCTGATGCGCATCGTCGTTCCTAAGATGGTGCGTGAAGTGGGCGTCCGACTTTTCACCCTTGCCGACTACATCTTATACATCACTAAGGTTATCGACCTTGATGAGATGGTGATAGGTTTATGTCTTGCATATCTTGTTGCTACAATATTGAATATCATATACTTGCTGGGTTTATCTCGAATTTCCTTTAAGATAGAACCAGGGCATATTTCGCATTGGCTGCGTCGTGATTTCTTGCTGTACACCCTGTTTCTGACAGTGGCGGCAGTCATTGGAAACATTATCCCGAGCCTTAACTCATTCTTCATCACTGCCCAGTTGGGTCTGACGATAACAGGTATCTACGCCATCGCCTCATATATGGCCAATCTTGTGGAGATGCCTTACCGTTCAGTGTCGGCGATATCTCGCCCTATAATCTCACAGGCGATGAAAGATAATGATAATCAACGGGCTGCGGAGATTTGCAAGAGCGTGTCGTTGCATCAGCTGATTGCCGGAGCATTCGTGTTTTTTATCATCTGGGTCAATATCGACCTGTTTTTCGAGTTGCTTCCTAATGGTGACAAATACGTCGACGGCAAATGGGTGTTTTTCCTTCTCGGACTTGCCAAATTGGTGAATTCATCACTGAATATAGGGGTTACGGTGTTAAGCTATTCACGTTGGTATTACCTGCAACTCATTTTCACGGCGATTCTTACTGTTAGCGCAATAGTGTTGAATAACACCCTGATACCGATTTTGGGAATGACAGGGGCGGCGTGGTCGTCGATTATTTCGTTCTCGATATACTATCTGTTTTTGCTCTCGCTGATAATTTGGAAAACCAAGATTTCGCCATTTTCATGGAAGGAGTTGGTTGTCATTGCGATAGTTGTTTTAATGTTTGTAATAAATTGGATATCATTTGAATATATATCAAAATCTATAATTAACTTTAATGATGCTGGAGTCTTTTTTAAGCTCGTAGAAGCGGCTCTCAGAACTATAGTTTTAGTGATTTTAGGTTTGGCGATAATATATCAAACGAAGATTTCTAAGGAGATTAACGAGATTATTGATCGATTGTTTAAGTCGGACAAAATTCGTAAATAGCTTATGAGAAAGATTGTATTAACGATAATATCATGTTTCATGGCAGTTGCCTCGTTCTCGCAGGTGAGAGGCGTCGTTAAAGACGGCGACGGCAATGCCTTGGTAGGTGCCAATGTGGTGTGGGTAGGCACTAATTCCGGAACCACGACAGATGTCAACGGATTTTTTACATTGGAAAGAAAACCCGATGTGAACTCTGTTGTGATTTCGTTTGTCGGTTTCCAAAACGACACCATTTCTTTTGAAAATGCTGATTATGCCGAGGTTACGCTTCGTGGCGAGATAACTCTCGGTGATGTGGTCGTTAAGTCATCGCGTCCGGGCAGGATACAATCGAGAGGGGCTGTAAACATTGAGACAATAACGACTACCGAGTTATGTCGTGCCGCCTGCTGTAACCTCGGCGAGAGTTTTTCCACTAATCCGTCGGTAGACGTGAACTATTCTGATGCGGCTACAGGGGCAAAACAAATCAAACTTCTCGGATTATCAGGTAGTTACGTTCAGATGTTGACGGAAAACGTGCCTGCTTTCCGTGGCGCTGCAGCTCCATTCTCACTCGGTTACATTCCAGGTACTTGGATGCACTCGATTCAGGTCTCGAAAGGCGCTGCCACAGTGAAAAACGGCTATGAATCTATAACCGGACAAATCAACGTTGAGTATCTGAAACCTCAGCTGGATGAGGAACTAGACGTGAATCTTTTTCTTGACAGCCATCTGAAATTTGAGGCTAATGTTGAAGGTAATTTGCATTTTAACGATGAGCTAAGTACCGGATTGTTAGCACATTACGAGAATATGTGGATGGAACACGACGGTAACGGAGACGGTTTTATGGATATGCCGAAGGTTCAGCAATATAACTTTATGAATCGCTGGATGTACAAAACAGACCGTTACGTCATGCAGGCTTACGTTAAGGCTTTGAAAGAAGACAGAAATGGGGGACAAACTGAAGAACAGCATCATAATCATGCGAGACATTCAGAAAATCCATTGTATAAGATCAATATCGGCTCGGAACGTTATGAGGGTGTTATCAAAAACGCTTATATATTTGACCAAATCCACAACACTAACGTCGCTTTGGTTTTGTCGGGTTCAATCCATAAGATGAATTCGTTATATGGCGAAAAAACGTATGACGTGAACAATAATAATGCCTATGCACAGCTGATGTTTGAAACTGAATTTACGCCAAGTCACAGTATATCAACAGGTTTGTCGTTCAATCATGACTGTTTTAACGAACGCTGGCTGTTGTTGCCGAACCTTATAAAGGCTCCAGATGAGAATATTGGAGGTGTATACGCACAGTATACGTTCAACTATGATGACAGTTTCGTGTTTATGGCGGGTTTAAGAGGCGATTACAGCGATTTATATGGCGCGTTTGTTACGCCTCGAGCTCATGTCAGATGGAACGTCAGCGACCTTTTGAAACTGCGTTTTTCGGCTGGAAAAGGCTATCGCACACCGCGCCCGATGCTTGATAATCATACACTTTTGGCGAGCAGCCGCGACATTATCGTCGACGATAACCTGAAACAGGAGGAGGCGTGGAACTATGGCGCCACAGCTTCATTTGACATCGATATCTTTGATAAGTGCTTGATTGTCAATTTGGAATATTATTATACCAACTTCAACAATCAGGTGGTTACCGACCTCGATAGCGATGCGCATCAAGTGCATTTCTATAACCTTGACGGGATATCATATTCCCACACGCTCCAAATCGATGCCACGTATCCGTTTTTTGAAGGTTTTTCACTTCTTGGAGCGTTCAGATATAACGACGTGAAGACCACGATTAACGGGGTATTGCGCGATAAACCGTTATCGAGCCGTTACAAGGGCTTGGTGACTGCGACATACAAAACTCCGCTTGAAATATGGCAGTTTGACCTTACATTGCAAATCAACGGTGACGGCCGTCTGCCTGACGGATTCGGCACCTTTGATGCCTATCCAATGCTTAACGCTCAGATACTCAAATGGTTCCGTTGGGGAAATATCTATATCGGAGGAGAGAATCTTACCAATTTCAAGCAGAAAAACCCGATTATCGGCTACGATGATCCATGGGGTGACAACTTCGATGCCACTATGATTTGGGGACCGGTGGATGGAATCATGGTTTACGCAGGAATTAAATGGAAATTAACAAAATAATAATATCATGAAAAAGCTTATTTTACTGGTGTTCGCATTGTTTTTGGCGGTTCTGGCAAATGCGCAGGACAAGAAAGAAGTTGTCTTTAGAACCGAGCCTGATATTCATTGCGAGAGTTGTGTCAACAAGATAAAAAGCAACATCCGTTTCGAAAAAGGAGTGAAGGCCATCAACCCTGATCTGAACACAAAACTCGTTACTGTTCAATACGATAGCGAGAAAACAAATGTCGAAAAGCTGCAAAAGGCATTCAAGAAAATCGGGTATGAGGCAACCGTAGTAGAACAGAAAAACCGCGAAGCGGTGTCAGATAACAACGACGGGCAAAACCCGTCGAAAGAAAAATGAAGATAATAATAGTCGGAACATCGCACCCATACCGTGGAGGAATTGCGGCCTTCACCGACAGACTCGCAACAGAGTTTGTCAGGGAATGCGTTGATATTGAAGTCGTTACATTCAAACTTCAGTACCCATCGTTCCTGTTTCCGGGCAAAACGCAATATTCCGACGCAAAAGCACCAGAAGGTCTCTCAATTGCACGTAAAGTCAACTCTATCAATCCGTTAAACTGGATTAAGGTGGGGAAGGAGATACGGAAAAAGAACCCTGACATTGTCGTTTTCACCTATTGGATGACATTCTTCGCACCATGTTTTGGAAAAATTGCCCGAGTGATAAAACGAAACCGTCATACAAAGTGTATTGGATTGATTCACAATATGATACCGCATGAGAAATCGATTCTCGACAAGATGTTCCCGCCTTATTTTGTGAAGGCTATGGATGGTTTTGTGGCGCTCTCAAAATCGGTTTTGAATGATATAGCGACCCTTGACAAGCAAAACAAGCCAAGAGTCTTCACTCCGCATCCATTGTATGACCATTTCGGTGAGATTGTCAGTCGTGACGAGGCAATCAGGCATCTGAATCTTGATCCTAATTATCGCTATTTCCTGTTCTTCGGACTTGTTCGCGCATACAAAGGTCTCGACCTTCTAATCGATGCTTTCGCTGATGCGAGACTGAGAAAATTTCCTGTGAAATTGATTGTCGCCGGTGAGTTTTACGAAGACCCGAAACCATTTCTTGAACAGATAGAAAAATATGGTTTACAAGATTCGGTAATAATACAAAATCAGTATATTAGTGATGATGATGTAAAGTATTACTTTAATACTTCTGATATCGTTGTCCAGCCATATAAATCGGCTACTCAGAGTGGTGTGACGCAGATTGCGTATCATTTTGAGAAGCCGATGCTGGTGACTAATGTCGGTGGTCTTGGAGAGATTATTCCAAACGGAATTGCAGGCTATGTTGTTGAGCCGAATCCTTCATCAATCACCGATGCTCTCGTTGATTTCTGTGAAAATGACCGTCGTGAAACATTCGTTGATGGGGTGAGAGCCGAGAAACAAAAATACCAGTGGTCGAATATGACCGATGCGATAAAAAAACTGTTATGAAGAAGTTAATCGCTTTATTTACAAGGATTTTCCCGCGTCAGACACTGATTCGTTTCAGTGGTCTGTTCAGCTTTTTAATACGTCCGTTTTATCTCGGAAACAAGGTGGAGTGTCCTGTTTGTGGTAAGCATTTCCGCAAGTTTCTGCCTTATGGCTATGGAAAAGCGATGGAAAACCGTATGTGCCCGAAGTGTCTCTCACTCGAGCGTCATCGTCTGCTTTGGCTGTATTTAAAGGAAAAAACGGGATTTTTTACTGATAATCTGATGGTTTTGCATTTTGCGCCGGAGCAGCCGTTTATCAAACGTTTCCGTGCCTTGAAAAACCTCGACTACACCACGGCGGACCTCGATTCCCCAATTGCTGACTTGCATCTTGATGTTACGAATATTGATTTGCCTGATAATCAATATGATGTGGTGATTTGTAACCATGTTTTAGAGCATGTCAACGATGTGAACAAGGCGTTTTCTGAGATAAAACGAATCTTGAAACCAGGTGGCTGGGCAATCTTGCTTGTCCCAATAAATCCTGATGTTGATACATGGGAAGACCCGTCAATCACTGATCCTGAAGAGAGGAAACGCTGTTTTGGTCAGTACGACCATGTCCGACAATTCGGTCGTGACTATGCACAAGTGCTTGAAAATGCTGGCTTTACCGTCGATGCCGACCGACTTTATTACGAACTCACTGAAGAACAACGTCAGCGCATGAGGCTTGCCCGACCAGGAGAGGAGTTGATTTACCGAGTTATTAAAAGTCTTTAGTCGCTAGTCTTTAGTCTTTAGTAAGTACAAAACAAACTAAAAACTAATGACTAACGACTAAAGTCTAAGGTCTAAAGTCTAAAGTCTAAAGACTAACGACTATTTCGCAAGGAAAGGATATCCGTACTCTGTCGCAGGTACGAATGTTTCCTTGATTGCGCGTGGGTTCGTCCAGCGGATGAGGTTCCACAAACCACCAGCCTTGTCGTTGGTGCCTGATGCGCGTGAACCGCCGAATGGCTGGCATCCCACGACGGCGCCCGTTGGCTTGTCGTTGATGTAGAAGTTACCTGCTGAATATTTGAGTTTCTGGTCGGCGAGCTGACGTGCTTTGAGGTCGTTGACGAAGATAGCTCCTGTCAATGCGTAAGGTGATGTGGTGTCGCAGAGTTCCAGTGTTTCCTCATATTTCTTGTCGTCGTAGACGTAGATGGTGATGATAGGTCCGAAGATCTCCTGAGCCATTGACTCGTAGTTCGGCACCTTGGCGAGGATGACTGTAGGCTCGACGAAGTAACCGACGCTCTTGTCGCATGTGCCGCCGAACACGATTTCCGCATCCTTGCTGGCTTTTGCTCTGTCGATGTAGCCTTTGCAGTTGTCGAATGAAGCCTCATCGATGACAGCATTGACGTAGTTGGTGAAGTCTGTGACATCGCCCATCTTGATTGTGCTGAGCATTTCGCCAACGATCTGTTTCACCTCGTTCCACATTGATGCAGGGATATATGCGCGTGATGCTGCAGAGCACTTCTGACCTTGATACTCGAAGGCGCCACGGACGATGGCACATGCCACCTCGCGTGGATTTGCTGAGCTGTGAGCGAAGATGAAGTCCTTGCCACCAGTCTCACCAACGAGACGTGGATATGACTTGTAATTGGCTATATTGACGCCTACGCCCTTCCAGAGGCCCTGGAATGTGGCTGTTGAACCGGTGAAGTGGATACCGGCGAGGTTCGGGTTGTTCAAAGCGACGCCGCCAATCAAAGAACCCTTGCCTGGCAGGAAGTTCACGACACCAGCAGGAAGACCGGCTTCCATTGCAATCTGCATGATGTGATAGTTGGAAAGCAATGCTGTAGTTGATGGTTTCCAGATTGTGGTGTTACCCATCAAAGCAGGTGTCATGTTCAAGTTCGAAGCGATTGATGTGAAGTTGAACGGCGTCACAGCCATGATGAAGCCCTCGAGAGGACGATATTCCACTCTGTTGAGCTGGTCTGGTGTTGATGAAGGTTGCTCTGAATAGAGGTTTCCTGCATAGTAGTTGTTGAAACGGTAGAAGTCGATAGTCTCGCAAGCTGAGTCGATTTCAGCCTGGAAGCAGTTCTTGCTCTGGCCTAACATACATGCGGCGTTGATGCGTGCGCGGTATTTTGTTGCAAGCATCTGACCGATACGTGCCATGATGGAAGCTCTCTCGATCCATGGTGTGTTTTCCCAGTCTTTCTTGGCCTTCAGAGCGGCTTCGATAGCCATGTTGACCTCTTTTTCACCGACTTTATGGTATTTTGCAATCACATGCTTGTGGTTGTGTGGCATCACCACTTCGCCCATGTCGCCGGTGCGGATTTCCTTACCACCAATGATGATTGGGATTTCCACGACTTCCTTCGACTGTTTTTCGAGTTCTTTCTCCAAAGCGACGCGCTCAGGGCTGCCCGGTCTGTATTCTTTCACAGGCTCATTAGCAGGATGTGCAAATTGAAATAATGCGTTATTCATGAGTTAATTATTTAAAGGTTAGTATATTTCACTAAATTGAAGTGCAAATTTAGAAATTTTTTTGAGAAATTATACCGAAAATTAATATTTTTGCAAAAAAATATTTGTGAAAGACAACGATATCATCCGACATACAATTTCTGAGGCTACAACCAGAAACTGGAAACGTCTGCATTCCGATGGCAGCGGTAGGCTGATGTCACGCGCCAATAAACAGCTGTCCACCAAGACGATTTTACCTGTCGAATATTTTTCAAATAAAGCTAATATCGCTGATATTCAACGGTTTGTGAATTTCTGTAAAGAACAGAATTACAAAGTTGAGGAAGTGATATATTCTGTGGGAGTTAAGCTTCTGAAAGAAGCTGGAATACTTGAAAAACCTCACGTTGCGGCGGCATTAAAGCCATTAACGCCCTTAATGGACTTAAAGCCCTTAGTGCCGCCGCCACTGCCAAAAGATGAAAATGATTTATTGGGACTGTTGTATCAGTGTTTCCTCCTCGAAGGCGAAAAAAATCGCAAAGGCTCATATTACACGCCTTATGAAGTGGCTAGAAACATGACAAAAGGTTTGGATTTCTCAAAAAACCAGACTTTTTTCGATCCTTGTTGCGGCAGTGGAGCATTCCTATTAGCACTCGAAGGAGCTTCGCCAAAACAGATTTTCGGTTGCGACAACGACTCTGTCGCAGTGATGATAGCTAAGATTAATTTGTTACTAAAATATAAAACAGAAGTATTTGAGTCTCAAATATTTTATTGTGATTACTTAAAGCAATCATTTAAGTATAATGAGACTAATATTTCCTATGATTATATCGTCAGCAACCCACCGTGGGGCGCCGTTATATTTGATGAAAAAGGTAATCAAATCACTACTCGCGAGAGCTTTTCATTTTTCTTTGAAAAGGCATTCAGCCAGCTTAAAAATGATGGATTAATTCGGTTTTTGCTGCCTGAATCGGTTTTGAATGTGAGAACGCATAAGAAATTCCGTCAATTCTTACTTGAAAATACTGATATCCAGTCGATTACATTGTATGATAGTGCCTTTTCAGGGGTTCAAACGAAATATATTGATATTGAATCGAGAAGGACAAGGCATGCCTTGTCCCAACAGGATGAAATTAGGATAACCAGTTGGGATAAGGCATGCCTTATCCGCAATGAAAAAAATATCAAGAAAGCTTGTTTCCATCTCACTAACAACCTGAATTTCAATCTCTTATCCGATTCTGACCTTAAAAAAGTGCAGAAAATACTTTCCATAGGAAAATATACTTTGAAAGACTCAATCTGGGGTCTCGGCATCGTCACAGGCGACAATAAAAAACACCTGAAAACCAAGCAGGGCAGAGGATTTGAACCAATATACACTGGAAAAGAAATAGATGCTTATGGTTTGAAAGCTCCGAAGTATTTTATAAAATATAAACGCACTGGTTATCAACAAGTTGCAAAAGACGAGATATATCGTGCTGACGAAAAACTTGTCTATAAATTCATCTCGAAAAACCTTGTGTTCGCTTACGATGACACACAAAGTCTGGTCCTGAACAGCGCAAATGTCCTTATTCCGCGCATTCCAGGCATGTCAGTCAAGACGGTTTTGGCGTTTTTGAACAGTTCGACATTCAAATTCCTTTACAAATCGCTCTTCGGCGAGATAAAAATCCTCAAAGGAAACCTGATGGAACTGCCATTTCCTGAGATTTCAGCAGATACTGATAAGCGGTTAACTCAATTGGTTGATGAGGTTCTCAAAGGTGATGTTGTGGCAATGAAAATTATTGATAATGAAGTAGCTAAACTGTTTGAGATTCCTCGCGCTTAGCGCTCGGAATGACATGTTGTTTTTATCATCGAGGCGCGGCTTGTAGTTCATTACAATTATTATGTTCTCGCATGCCGCGCCACAGTGTTTTTCTTGTTGTTTGTTTGTCATTCCGAGCCCGTAGGGGCGAGGAATCTCAAAATCTTACAATAATTCTTTGTGTTAATATGTTTTCAGCAGATTCGACTCTTATAAAATAAATACAATCCTCTTGTCCTCCAAAATCATATTCAAAAGTATCACCGTTGATTTCACTTTCAAATACTTTTTCTCCTAAAATATTGTATATGCTGATGTTTTGAATGTTTTTAGCTTCGATTTTTACGACACCTTTTGTTGGATTGGGATACACTAACACTTTTACATCAGCATTATCATGAACGGTCTCACAATCCTCATTTATTGTCGTGAAATTAGGTCCCCACAGAGAGTTCTCGTATACATCGATGCATCCGCAAGGAACTGTTAAAAAATCACACGAAAAAGCTTCACCAAACAGGAAGTTTCCTATTGTCGGCGGTGTCGTAGCTAATGAAACAATATTATGTATTCCAGAACAGACATTAAAAGCTGCATCTTCTATCGTTTCGACATTGGTTCCAATTATAAGAGAATCCCCCAACCCATTACATCCTAGAAAGGCTCCGACACCAATATATTCAACAGAGTTTGGGATAACCAACGAACCGTGAAACCCCGAGCATTCTGAGAACGCCATGCCATCTATTCTTGTTACAAACTCTCCAAGAATCAAACTGTCAAAACCATTACAAGATGTAAAGGCAAGCTGTCCAATATAAAATACAGAATTTGGTATGATTAGTGTTCCTGTTAACCTATCACAATGCTCAAAAGCATAATTATTGATTGTAGTTACTGAGTTTGGTATAACAAGCTCGCCTGTCATGTTTGAGCAATATGAGAATGCTTTTTTACCAATAGAAACTACACCTTCTGGAATAATGGTGTTTTTGCAGCCTGCAATAAGCTCATTTGTGCTTGTATTGATAATGGAGTTGCAATTATTTCTTGAATCAAATGTCGTGTTGCCTTCATCAACAGTTATTACTCCTAAATTATCACAGCCGGCAAATGGATTTTCGAAAAAATGATTAATGGAACTTGGAATAAACACATTGGTCAAACTGTTACAAAAACTAAAAGCGTCTTCTCCTATTGACGTTACTGTGTTGGGAATTATTGAGTTTTTGCAACCGGAGACCAACTCGTTATCAGCTGAAGATATAATGGAATTGCAGTAGTCTCGTGAATCATAATGCAAATTACCCGACTCAACTACTAAACTTTCAATAGAGGAACATCCGTAAAATGGATTGGTACCAATGTATTCTACAGATGCAGGTATTGTTACAGTTCCAGTAAAACCACAATAACCAAAGGCACCTTCGCCAATTTCTATTAGTGAATTTGGTATAATTAGGCTTGTAAGGTCTTGACATCTATAAAATGCATAGTTGTCTACAATAGTCACAGTGTAACTGTTTCCGTACCAATAGGCAACTGATGGGATGTTAAGCTCGCCGCTTGCTGCATAGCCGTCAGCATGTCCGAGCAAAGTTACAGTGACCTCATCATCGTTGATGGTGAAATCTAAGTTGTTGTAGGTGAAATCTTGTGAATGTATGCTTGTAAATGCCAGAAAAACAATGGCAATTAAAAAACTAATCTTTTTCATAACACTATTCTTTTAATTGTACTCAAAAAATGCGTGTGTTTCCCTAGATCCTTATTAAATATACCAGTTTGATCTAATGAATCAATTCTGACTTTTCCTGAGGCGTGGATGATTTTCTCGTTGTCCAAAATGATGCCAACATGAACTATATGATGCTCTTCGTTTTCGAAAAATGCAATGTCGCCAGCCTTCGCTTCCGTCAGGAAATACACGTCTTCGCCAAATTCCACCTGCTGTGAGGCGTCTCTAGGAAGCTTTATCCCAACCGTTTTTGCGCACAGCTGTACGAAAGCGGAGCAGTCGATGCCGAAAATAGTACGTCCGCCCCAGCGATAAGGTGTGTCAAGAAGTAATAATGCATTGTTAATGAAGCTGTTAGCCTCTATGCAGCATTTGTCTTTTGAATAAATGGTGGTGCCAAAAGTCAAAATTTTGGAATCATACAATTCAACTGGTTTGTTTACGACATACGAATCCATTGTTGAGAGTGTGCGATGCGCATCTTCTTGAATCTCAAAGTGTTGCAGACTCCTGATCCAGCCTTCGTAGCCATCGTATTCCATTTTGATTCTCATCCAGTCACCATGGTTTTCCAAGACTTCATAGAGGTCGTTGAACAAAAGTTCAGTCACCAGTTCGCTCTCGTGATGCGGTTCTTTTCTTACTGGGATTGCCGATAAAGCGCAGATTCCAAACATAATTGAAACTTTTTTTGCAAAGTTACAAAATTTCTTCGTATTTTTACAAGTTAAAATATTTTGTTTTGCAGCAATTCCTTATTCAATCTGTAAATTGTTGATTATGAGTAAGATAAAAAATATCGTAGAGAAGATTCGCCATTCATATTACGGCATAATTAAAGTTTTGGCTTTTGTTTTGACGATGTTGATCGTTGTGTGGATGATGCCTCGCAACGTCAAATTCAAATATGAATACCAGAAAATGCGCCCGTGGCCTCACGAGAGTCTGTATGCACCGTTCAATTTCCCGATTTACAAGTCGGATGAAACGGTGAAAAAGGAGAGGGAAGAGGCCTTGAGTAATGTGGAACCTATTTTCGTTTATGACGTGCTCGGTACCGAAAACGGTCGTGACAAACTTCTCAAAGACTTTGATTCCCAATGGGTTGACACTATCGGCGACAAAGAGTATTATCGTAATTTGATTTTGAGTGTTTACGATAACATAGAAAACACCGGCATTGTGGCGAAAAGCAACCGTACCAATAATTTCAAGGGCGATGAAACGGTTGTGGTGGTGCGAAATAAGGTGCAGACAAAGTGCAAATACGAGGATCTTCACACCATGTCGACAGCTTCCGCTTATATCCAGGGCAAGTTGACGCATATCTCTAATTATAAGACTATGCAATTGATTAACAATCTATTACATAATTCTTTGCGTCAAAATGTGATTTATTCGGAGAGCATGACGAAGCAGGCTGAGAAAATGGCTGTCGACAATATCATGCTGACATTTGGTATGGTTCAGAAAGACGAGCTTATCATAATGGAAGGCGAGATTGTGACCGAAGATAAGTATCAGATTATCAATTCATTACAACGTGAATACGCCGATATTACAGCGAAAAATTTCTTCAGCAGAAACTATATGCTTTATGGCCAGATTCTTCTTGTTGGCATAGTATTCATCGCTTTGTATCTGATACTCAGGATGTTACGTCCTGATGTCTTTGAGCATCTGCGTTACATCAACCTGATTCTGCTACTGATGCTCTTGACGATAGTCCCTTCGTTCCTGCTGTTGAAATATGCGCCGGATTTAATCTTCCTGATGCCTGTCGCGATGATGGCTATGCTTTCTATGACATTCTTCGACGCGAGAATCGCTATCATAGTACAGGTTGTGACGTTGATAATCATAAGTTTGGCGGTTCCAAACCCGTTCCAGTATTTCTTTGTGCAGCTGTTCGTTTCGTTTGTCGCAATCTTTAGCATGACGAAACGTACTCGCCGTGCAAGTTATTTCGGCACTTCGTTGGCTGTTTTCCTTACTTATATGGTGATTTATCTCGGCATGATGCTCATTTTTGACGGCACTTTCGAAGCTTTCAACGGGAAAATCATGATAATTTATGCCGGTAATGCATTCTTCACCATGCTGGCGTTGCCTCTGGCGTTCCTTTTCGAGCGTGTGTTCGGCTTCGTCACCGACTTGTCGCTGCTTGAGTTGAGCAACACAAACAGTCCGCTGCTGCGTAAGCTGGCATCGGAGGCTCCTGGTACTTTCCAACACGTGATGCAGGTGGCTGACCTCTGCGAGGAGGTTATATATAATATAGGTGGTAACCCGCTGCTCGTTCGCACCGGAGCCATGTATCACGACATCGGAAAAACGCGTAATCCTTTCTATTTCATTGAAAATCAGAATGGTAAGTATAACCCTCATGACGATGTGTCGAATGTGGAAAGCGCCCAGATTATCATCGGACATGTGCTTGACGGCATTGAGATTTGTCATGAATATCATATTCCTGAACAGATTATCGACTTTGTGAGGACACACCATGGCACTCGCCGCACTGAATATTTCTACCAGATGGAACTGCGTGAAAATCCTGAAGGAGTCATCGAGGAAGAGTTCAAATATCCTGGACCAGTGCCGTTCTCAAAGGAAACCGCAGTTTTGATGATGTGCGATGCTGTTGAAGCCGCCTCACGAAGCATGAAAGACAAGACAGAGGAATCGATCAACAAACTTGTCGACAACATCATCGACGGCCAGATGAAGGCGAACCAGTTTGACAACACCAACATCACCTTCCACGACATCACTATGACGAAAAAAGTGCTGAAAAAGAAGCTGATGAGCATCTACCACGTGAGGGTGGCGTATCCTGAGTGATATTAAAGGCTGTTAAGATAGTTAATTGCCTCCGGTCCCTCGTTGAAAATCAAGTCAATAACCGACAAATTTGACACGAAAGGCTGCCGGTCATCGAAAACTTGATAATATTTCGGGAAATTGGTGGCTTCCAGCGACCATTTTGACAAAGAAACACGATAATCGTTTGCGTCTGAGATTGACTCAAAATCTTCGGTGTAAACGATTTCTTTGTTGATTTTCAATGTTTTAAGAATGAATTTCAGGCAAAACTCGTTTAATTCGATTAAAGTGTCGAATTTTGTCGAAAATGCTTTTTCCAAATACGGGAAATAGTACTCAAAATAAGGTGTTTTGCGATATGCCGCCTCAAGACAACGCTGATGAATCTGTTGCCAAGGCTCTTTGTAACTTATCGCGATGTCTTTGGTTAATGTATGATTGCCGTTGGTTTTGACGATGGGTACTGTTAAAGTCTGTAAGCCATTGGCTGTCATTACGTTACATCGAGTGCGACACGATTGTTTTTGATACGACTCAAACAATTCAATCTTTGGTGCCTCGTTTTTTAAAAACAGCGCAACATATTGAATGCTAGGGAGATACGATGTCGGAAAGATGTTATTCACCTAACATTTTGTTGATTTGTGAACGGAAATAAGCCTCGTCTTTTGCGCCTACAGATTTCTCAGGCTGAACGTCGTCTTTAGCAAACAAAACCGTTGGAAGGTACTGTATCTTCAATATCATTCCGAGTTTCTGCTCCTTGTCGGTGTCCACCTTGTAAAAATCGACCTTGCCGTCGTATTCTTGAGCCAGTTTTTCAAGTATAGGGGCGATCGTCTTGCACGGACCGCACCATGTGGCGTAAAAGTCAACCACGCAAGGTCTGCTACCCTTGAAAACGAACTCGTCGGTGTTAGTTTCAAAATCCCACACGTTTTTGACGAAGTCTTTATATGACATCACTTTAACGTAAGTCTTTTCCTTAGTCGTTGATTCTGAGATAGTTGAATCTTGTTTGGCTGCTTCTTTCTTATTGTTGTCGGAATTTTCGCATGATGATAAAAGTGCGATAGAGATAAGCGATATGAGCAATAATCTTTTCATGACAAATAAATTTCTGCAAAGATAAGAATTTTTTGTTGTTTAATAATATATTTTGTATTTTTGCAGATTAAAATGAAAACAAATAACAATTAAAAACTAAATAAAATGGCAAGAAAACTTGAAAAGAAAGACTTATTGAAGAATGTCGTGAAGCACATCGACATCAAGAAGTATGACTCAACAGAAATCATCGACGCAATGCGTGAGATGTCGTTCACATCACGCGACACAGCCCGCGCTGCCGACATTTTGATGATGATGGTGAAAGAGAAATCATGCACCAACATCCTTACTCTTGCAGGTTCGACCTCAGCAGCAGGTTGTATGCAGGTTTACGTTGACATGGTCCGCAACAAAATGATCGATGTGGTCGTCTCAACAGGCGCTTCAGTCATCGACATGGACCTCTTCGAGGCTCTCGGTTTCAAACATTATATCGGTGAGAAAGAGAACGTGGTGCCGGATACCAAGCTCCGCGAGCTTTACATCGACCGTATCTATGATACATACATCGACGAGGAACAGCTTCAGGTGTGCGACCACGCTACATACGAGCTTGCCAACATACTTGAGCCACGTCCGTATTCATCACGCGAGTTCTTGTGGAACCTCGGTAAATGGCTGCATGAAGGTCACGGTGTGAAGAAAGACAGCCTTATCCAGACATGCTACGAGTGCGGCGTCCCGATGTTCTGCCCAGCATTCTCTGACTCTTCAGCAGGTTTCGGTATCGGTCTGCACCAGTGGGAGCGCAAACACGCCGGCAAACCTTACGTGAGCATCGACTCAGTTGCCGACTTCCTCGAGCTGACAGAAATCAAGATGGCTGCTCCACAGACAGGCTTGTTCATGGTCGGTGGCGGTACTCCTAAGAACTTCGCTCAGGATACAGTCGTCTGCGCTGAGATTCTCGGTCATGAGGTGCCAATGCACAAATATGCAATCCAGATCACAGTTGCTGACGTCCGCGATGGCGCTTGCTCATCATCAACATTGCTTGAGGCAGGTTCATGGGGCAAGGTCAGCGAGAAACTCCAGCAGATGGTCTACGCCGAAGGTACAACAGTCATCCCGATGATTGCATCTTACGTCTATCACAACGGACCATGGAAGAAACGTGAATACAAGAATTGGCAAAAGATTTATCAAAAATAGTTTTTAGTCGTTAGTCGTTAGTCTTTAGTTTTTAGAACTAGTTGACTAATGACTAAAGTCTAAAGACTAAAGACTAGAGACTATGTTAATAATTAACATAAAAGAACTTTGCGGCATCGTGGAGGATGGCTCTCTTTGGAAAGCCGGCTCCGCGATGTCGGATGTTAAGCGCATCAAGAACGCATACCTATATATAAAAGGTAGCAAGATTGCCGACTATGGCGAGATGAGTTCTCCGAAATACCAGGAATATCTGGCACAAGAGAGAAAAGTCGTCGACGCCAAAGGCGGATTGGTCTTGCCTGCGTTCTGCGACTCGCACACGCACTTGGTTTATGCCAACTCACGCGAGATGGAGTTCTGCGACAAGATTCGTGGCTTGAGCTACGAAGAAATCGCAAAGAGAGGCGGCGGAATCCTTAATTCTGCAAAAGCCACTGCAGCTGCAAGCGAAGACGAACTCTTCGAGTCGGCGATGCAGCGTCTCGACGAGATAATGCGCATGGGTACAGGTGCTGTCGAGATCAAAAGCGGCTACGGCCTAACCACCGAGAGCGAGTTGAAGCTTCTGCGCGTAATCCGTCGCATGAAGGAGAACTCTCCGATGACGATAAAGTCGAACTTCCTTGGCGCTCACGGCATCCCGATGGAATACCGCGGACATCAGGAAGACTATGTCGACCTCGTCATCAACGAGATGATTCCGCTTGTGGCAGCTGAGGATTTAGCAGATTTCATTGACGTTTTCTGCGATAAAGGCTTCTTCACCGTTGAAGACACCGAACGAATCCTGATGGCTGGCATCAAATACGGCATGCGTCCGAAGATACACGCCAACGAGATGGCCATTTCAGGTGGCGTGCAGGTGGGAGTGAAATACGGCGCTATCTCTGTCGACCATCTTGAACAGATGGGAAAAGAGGAAATCGAGGCGTTGAAAGGCTCCGACACCATGCCGACGGTATTGCCAGGCTGTGCGTTCTTCCTGAACTTGCCACTTTCACCAGTCCGCGACATGATTAACGCAGGTTTGCCTGTTGCTATGGCGTCAGACTTTAATCCAGGAACGTCGCCATCAGGCAATATGCAGTTTGTGCTTTCGTGTGCCTGCATCAGATATCGCATGACTCCGGAAGAGGCTCTGAATGCCACGACATTGAACACTGCCTACGCTATGGATGTGGCTCACGAGCTCGGCTCAATAACCAAAGGTAAGATCGCTAACGTGATGATTACCAAACCGATGACGCAGCTTGAGTTCATGCCGTATTATTATGGTGCGAATAAGGTTCAGACAATGATTTTAAAAGGAAAAGTAATAAAATAAACAGATATGAAACAACTTATCGAATGTGTTCCGAATATCAGCGAAGGTCGCGATATGAACATCATCAACCAGGTGACAGCCGAGATCGAGAAGGTCGAAGGCGTGAAATTGTTGGACGTTGACCCGGGTGCGACAACTAACCGTACCGTCATCACTTTTGTGGGCGAGCCGGAAAACGTGTGCGAAGCCGCATTCCGCGTGGTGAAGAAGGCTGCTGAGCTTATCGACATGCGCAACCATCACGGCGACCACCCACGTCAGGGTGCAACAGACGTTTGCCCTCTCATCCCGATTTCAAACATCACAATGGATGAGGTTGTGGTTTATGCACGTAACCTCGCAAAACGCTTCGGCGAAGAACTCAATATCCCAATTTACTGCTACGAAGAGGCTGCATTCCAGCCAAAACGTAAGAACCTGGCTTATTGCCGTACAGGCGAGTACGAGTCATTGTCAAGCCGTCTTGGAACAGAAGAATGGAAACCGGATTTCGGTCCGAACGAATGGAATGAGCACGTTGCACAGACAGGTGCCACACAGGTGGGCGCCCGCGACTTCCTCATCGCTATCAACTATAACCTCAACACCACTTCGACACGTCGCGCCAACGCCATCGCTTTCGACGTCCGCGAGAAAGGTCGTCCGAAGAGAGTGGGACCGAAGGTTACCGACAAGCCGATGAAAGATGAAAACGGCAACACCATCATGATTCCTGGCACTCTGAAGAGCACCAAGGCTATTGGCTGGTTCATCGAGGAATACGGCATCGCTCAGGTTTCAATGAACATCACAAATATTAACGTTTCACCGGTTCACGTCTGCTTCGACGAGGTCTGCGCTAAGGCTGCAGCACGTGGAGTGCGTGTGACAGGCTGTGAGATCGTCGGTCTGATTCCAAAGAAGGTGCTTATCGACGCTGGTAAGTACTATCTCGCAAAACAGCAGCGTTCACTGGGCGTGAGCGAGGACGAAATCATGAAGATCGCCATCAAGTCGATGGGTCTCGACGATTTGAAGCCGTTCAATCCGAAAGAGAAAGTCATCGAATTCTTGATCGAAGACATGACACAGAAGAAGCTCGTTGACATGACATGCACAGGCTTTGCCAACGAGACAGCCAGCGAGAGCCCGGCTCCAGGTGGCGGTTCAATCTCTGCATATATGGGCGCTCTCGGCGCAGCATTGGCAACGATGGTGGCTAACTTGTCATCACACAAACCAGGTTGGGATGAGCGTTGGGAAGAGTTCTCGAAGGTTGCTGAAAGAGGTCAAATCCTTAAGGATCAGTTACTTGACCTGGTCGACGAAGACACTAACGCTTTCAACAAGATTATGGCAGCATTACAGATGCCTAAGAAGACCGACGCCGACAAGGCTGCTCGTATGGAAGCTCTTGAACTCGCATCACAATATGCGACAAAGGTTCCGTTCAAGACCATGAATGTGGCATTTGAGGCATTCGATATCGTCGAGGCAATGGCAAAGACAGGCAACCCTGCATCAGTTTCAGACGCCGGAGTTGGTGCTTTGTGCTGCAGAAGCGCTGTCATGGGTGCATATCTCAACGTTAAAATCAACGCCGCTGGTCTTAAGGACAGAGCATTTGCCGACAAAATCGTCGCCGATGGCGCAAAGATTGAGGCGGCTGCTATCAAAAAAGAGGCTGAAATTCTCGAGGTTGTCAACAAAATTATCAACAAGGAATAATTAAATTATTGATAATCAAATTGTTAAATTTTTAAAATTTTTTGACTGAAAAATATTGGAACGTATCAAAAAAAAATGTATTTTTGCAGTCCGAAAATTTGAAAGGAAATAGATATGTCAAAGAAAGTTAAAGACGCACGCGTACAAGTGATTTTGGAGTGCACCGAGCAAAAGGCAACAGGCATCCCGGGAACTTCTCGTTACGTTACCACAAAGAACAAGAAGAACACCCCAGAGAGATTGGAACTCATGAAATACAACCCAATCCTCAAGAAAATGACTCTTCACAAAGAAATTAAATAAGATTTAGGATATGGCAAAGAAGGTAGTTGCATCATTGCACACAGCTGGAAAAGAATTCACGAAGGTCATCAAAATGAAGAGATCAGAGAAGACTGGTGCTTACTATTTTGAAGAGACCATCGTCCCGATTGATCAGGCTCAGGAATTCATCGCAAAGAACTAATATATAGTTTTTTGAATTGATTTAGAATAGCTTTCCCGTTTCGGCGGGAGAGCTTTTTGAGGTTTAGAAAGTCTCTCGCGGATTGCGCAGATGACGCCGAAAAAAATCTGTTAAATCAGCGGTATCTGCGAGAGATTTATTATCTTTGCAAAAAAGTTTTGTCATGGGATTATTTTCGTTTTTTAAGAGAGATAAAGAAGCTAAAGAAGACCTGAACAAAGGTCTGGAGAAGACAAGAACCAGCGTGTTTGACCGCATCTCGAAAGCGATAGTCGGCAAGTCGACGGTCGATGATGAGGTTTTGGATAACCTTGAGGAGATTCTTGTGACGTCAGACGTCGGAGTCGATACAACTTTGAAGATTATCGACCGCATCCAGAAACGTGTGGCTCGCGATAAGTATGTGGGAACCAGTGAGTTAAACTCGATATTGAAGGAAGAAATCGCTTCTTTGTTGCAGGAAAATAACTCTGGCGACGGCAGCAGCTTCGACCTTCCGGAAGATAAGAAACCGTATGTTATCATGGTAGTGGGCGTGAACGGCGTTGGTAAGACCACCACCATCGGCAAACTTGCTTATAACTTCAAGATGGCAGGCAAGAAAGTCGTCCTCGGTGCTTCCGACACATTCCGCGCGGCCGCTGTCGACCAGCTCAAGATTTGGGCCGACCGCGTCGATGTCCCGATTGTGTCTCAAGGCATGGGCGCTGACCCGGCATCTGTGGCGTTCGACACAGTGAAATCAGCAGTGGCACAAGGCGCTGACGTGGTTTTGATTGACACCGCAGGCCGTCTGCACAATAAAGTCGGCTTGATGAACGAGCTCTCGAAGATTAAGAAAGTGTGCCAGAAAGTGATTCCGGATGCACCGCATGAGGTGTTGCTCGTTTTGGACGCTTCAACAGGACAGAACGCCATCGAACAGGCTCGTCAGTTTATCGCTGCGACAGAGGTCAACGCATTGGCACTCACCAAGTTAGACGGTACTGCCAAAGGTGGCGTGGTCATCGGCATCTCCGACCAGTTCAAGATTCCGGTGAAATACATCGGAGTGGGAGAGAAGATGGAGAACCTCCAGATTTTCGATAGAAAAGAATTCGTTGACTCTTTGTTCCAATAATGAAAAAGCCCGTCTTAAATATTGTTACTTTAGGTTGTTCGAAAAACAAAGTCGACTCGGAGCATCTTGCGGCTTTGCTTAACAACACATATAAAATCGTCCACGATTCAGATGAGAAATCTGATGTGGTGATTATCAACACCTGTGGCTTTATCGGCGATGCTAAAGAAGAGTCTATTGACACTATCTTGGAATATGCAGAGTTGCGTAAAGCCAATAAAATCAAGAAGTTATATGTGATGGGCTGTCTCTCGGAGCGTTACAAAAAAGAACTCAGCAAGGAGATTCATGAGGTTGACGCTTTCTTTGGAGTGGAGCCTGTGCAACATGTGGCGGCCGATATCCTGAAATCCGATTTTCATGCGGAATATTGCTGCGAGCGCGTGCTTTCGACGCCATCGCATTACGCATATCTGAAGATTTCCGAGGGCTGCAACCGTCATTGCGCCTTCTGTGCGATCCCGTTGATTCGCGGCGACCATAAGTCGGTGCCGATGGAAGACCTCGTTAAAGAGGCTGAAAATTTGGCAAAGAAAGGCGTTAAAGAGCTGATACTCATCGCTCAAGACCTCACATATTACGGTTATGACATTGACGGAAAGTCGCATATCGTGGAGTTGGTTCAGAAGTTGACTGAAATAGACGGCATCGACTGGATTCGTCTGCATTACGGCTATCCGCTTGGATTCCCAGTGGAGTTGCTCGAGTTGATGCGCGACAACGCAAAGATTTGTCATTACATTGATTTGCCTTTGCAGCATGTCAGCACGCCTATCTTGAAGGCTATGCGCCGTGGTGTGACTCGTGAGCAAACCATCGAATTTGTCAAGAAAGTCCGTTCATACGTTCCTGATATCGCTTTCAGAAGCACGTTTATCGTCGGTTTCCCTGGCGAGACGGAGGAGCAGTTCAATGAGTTGATAGATTTCATCAAGGAGATGCGGTTCGAGCGTGCCGGCGTGTTTGCATACTCGGCAGAAGAGGGAACGCCTGCCTACGAACTTGAGGACGACGTTCCTGAAGAGGTGAAGAAGGCGCGCGTTGATAAATTCATGGATGTACAGCAGGATATCTCATTGGAAATCAATTCCAAACGTCTTGGAAGGACTGAAAAAGTGCTCATCGACCGCACCGAAGGCGGTTACTATGTCGGTCGCACCCAATACGACTCGCCTGAAGTCGATGACGAGGTGCTTATCTCGATGAAAGACAATAAGTTAGAAATCGGCTCTTTCGTCAATGTGAAGATTACTCAAGCCGATTATTTCGATTGCTACGGAGAAGTGATTTAATTACCAGCCTCCGCCACCACCAGCGCTCACTGTGGTGTACATTGAATTCAATGTCGCTGTGGTGCTTTGACCGCCGCTGTATGTCACATTTCCTGTATAATACCCGTTCCAGTTGGTGCCACCGCTGATTGTTCCGTTATACTTTATTGTATATGTTTGACCTGTCTGAAGCTGCGGGTCGGTGAAGAGCATCACCATGCTGTTGCCGCCGCCTCCTGGTCCACCACCGCCGCCACTGGTGAATGTCGGGCATTGGTAGGTGCAGACAACTGTGCCGTCTGACTTGAGAATCTGGATGGCGTATCCCGGCTGTGTGTTGATTTTCATGCTCGGCTGGGTGCAGACGCTTGATGTCGGGTTGCTGGTTCCTCCGCCAGTTCCAATGTGTGTGCCTCCAGTGATTTTAAACTGGTTATTGTCGCAGTCGAAGCCTTCTTCTGGCGAACGTGAGCCGTTGGAGATGCATAAACCGCCGTTGAGCTGCATGGTGCCGTTACAGTCGGTGCCGTCGTTGGCATCGCTGTGAACGTAATATATTCCACCATTGATAATCAGTTGGTTGGAAGCGTTGACGGCATCGTCTTTCTTCGAATAAGCCTCGATGTTACCGCCGTTGATGGTCAATAAGGCTTTGCTCTCTATGCATTCGCCACCCTCGTTCTGCGTCTGGGTACAGTTTACGGTGATGTTTCCGCTGTTGATCGTTAGATTGCTATCAGCTTTGATAGCCTTCGGGTTGGCATATTCGCCTTCGCCGCCTGGCCACCATCCGCCGCCGCTGCCAGCTTCTACTGTGATACGCTCTCCGCTGGTGGTGACATTAAGTATGAGGTCGTCGTTGTTGGCGTTTTCCAGACCGATTTTCATAGTGCCGCCAGAGTTGATGCCTTTTCCGCCTGCTCCGGTGCTTCTCAAAAGCAAATTACCACCCAGAATCTCCATGTTTCCGTCACATTTCAGGCATGATGAGGTGTATGAGTCTTTGGTGCTTCCAGTGACGGTGTAAGCTGCGCCGTCTCCTTGTGTGAGGATGTCGAAAGTGCCGCTGGTTATGGTGATGTTTCCATCAGCGCTTATTGACTTTCCGCCGTGGTTGGTGGTCGGCAATGTGATGTTGAACGTGCCTCCGTTGATGTTGATGTTATTGTCGCATTTTATTGCCGTACAATATGACGGAACTACTTGATTATTAACGGTTTCCTCTATTGTGCTTCCTGCTGCCACTATGGTGAAATCTCCGCCGTTGATAGTCATGTTGTCGTCGCATTTTATGCCTTTTGAAATATCGCCGTTCATTGTGATGTTGAACGAGCCACCGTTGATTACTAGGGTGCTGTCGGCTGAGAGACCGTTGACATCTTCCACGTCGCTGGTAATCACAAAGTTACCAGAGTTGATGGTGCAGATTCCTTTAACTTTTATTGGATGTTTTACGAAACTTGTGACGTTCAAAGTGCCGTTTCCTTGAACTAATAAGTCGCTGTTGCTCATAAGAGCTGCTTTCTTGTCGCTTTCGGTGCCGTCGCTGAGCGAATTCGTTGTGCCGTCGACAATTTCAAGGATTACACCGGCATCGCATGTCAGATCCATGGCTTTTCCTGTAGGGTTTGTCAGATTTACACCGTTTAGCTTGATGGTTGGCGTTGTAACGCTTTCAATGGCAAAACGGCCCGGATTGGCTGTGCCTGACAAAACGTAAGTGATATTGCTGGAAATCAGCGATGTGATTGAGACTTTCGCTTCGCTTACCGTCACGATGACTTGCGTGATAGGGTATGGGTTGATGACTTCGGCCGACGTTCCATTATAATTTATGTAAACGATGTCGCCCGTGCTTGCCGGAATGAACGGGAATGTCAGACTGTCGACCTCGGTGAAGTCAAATGAATATAAGTTGTTGGTTGTCCGTACTTTAAGTTTGCCGTTCTCGTTGACGTACATGCTGTCGATGGAGCTTACCGGTGCATCCAAAACTATGCCTTTGTTTTCCTGGCCATGAATGCGCACATGGTATTCGCCATCCTGTGCCTTGACTGATAATCCGATGAATATCAATGATATAATGAACAAAACTCTCTTCATGGCATTACATTTTTATGAATTTGGAAAACTCGTTGCCTACACCTATTATATATAAGCCGGCGCGCAAATCGCTGACGTTGATAGCAGCGTCATCTGAAACGATGGCTCGTTTTACCATTGCCCCGTTTATTGAATAAATTGTAACCTCCTGATTATCTGAGATATTCTTTATTCTTAAAATATCGTTTGCAGGATTTGGATAAATCGTAAGATGTTGGCTATCAGTCTCAATGATATCCTGTACCTCTGAAAAATAGGCTTTTCTCAAGCTTGACAGGTTGAAAGAGACGGTTTCGCCATTGTTGTCGAGGAAAAGCTGGGTGTCGGAGTAGTAAATCTTAGAGCTGGTGCTCATCACGTAACTCGCTGTTGTTCCGTCGGTTTTCACTATTGTGAAGGTGACTTCCTGCGCAAATGCAGAGCACAAGAACCCTAATGACATCAACGCCGTTAAAAATAATTTTTTCATAGTTAATCTGTTAAATACTAAATTATAAACTACAAAGATACGGAAAATATTTTAAATATCAGACAAAAAAAGAAAAAGTGACAAGAAAATGCCACTTTTTATCAACGTCATTTCGACTGAAGCGGAGCGAAATGGAGACCTGAGCTTTGCGAAAGCATTCACCTCAGGTGAATAAATCTCCGGCATTTGAATGTTTCGGAACAATCCAGATGGTGGAGATTTCTCGACTTCACTTCGTTACGCTCGAAATGACGATGGGGAATGCTTCGCCTGCGCTCGAAATGACAGGTTATTTCTTCGGTGCCTCGAGTAAGATATCGCACAACAGATCCCAGAACATCTGGACTGTCTTGATTTCGATTCTCTCGTCAGGGGAGTGCACGCCGCGGAGGGTAGGGCCGAATGAAATCATGTCCATGCCAGCGATTTTGTCGCCGATGAGGCCGCATTCGAGACCTGCGTGGATGGCTTTCACTTTCGGGTCTTTGCCGAAACGTTTCTTATAGACTTTCTCAGCGATGGCGCAGATTGCTGAGTTTGGGTTAGGTGTCCAGCCCGGGTAGCCGTCTGTATGTTTCACCTCTGCGTTAGCGAGGTTGAAGCAAGCCTCAACCATAGCCGCTGCGTATTCCTTAGCCGACTCGATGGAGCTGCGCTGTGATGTCTGGATGAAGAAATAACCTTCTTTTTTCTTCACTGAAGCGAGGTTGGTCGATGTCTCCACGAAGTTCGGGACGGTCTGTGACCATTCGATGACGCCGTGAGGGCAGGTGAGGAGGCCGTTCAGGAGGTCGAATTGTGTCATCTCGTCGATGACGACATCGGCTGTGGTCTCCGATTTCTTTGCTTTCACAGTGATGCCCGGCTCGGTGACTTGATATTCGTTCTTGAAGCTCTTCTCAAACTTCTTTACCATTGCCTCGAATTTCTTGGCGCAGTCTTTCGGGATGAAGACAACGGCTGTTGCCTCGCGTGCAATAGCGTTGCGGAGGTTACCGCCCTGTATGTCGTAGATACGGAGGTCGTAGTCGTTGGTGGCCTGCCATAAGATTCTGGTTAACAGCTTGTTAGCGTTGGCAAGGTTCTTGTTGATGTCGTCGCCTGAGTGACCGCCTTTCAGTCCGCTGACCTTGATGTCGTAAGGGATGTAGCCTTCAGGGGCGTTCTCGAGTTTGTAGAAAATCTTGACGATGGTGTCCATGCCTCCTGCGCATCCGATGAATATCTCGCCTTCGTCTTCTGAGTCGAGGTTGAGGAGGATACGGCCAGTGAAGTCTTTCGGGTCGAGTTTCTCGGCGCCGGTGAGACCTGTCTCTTCGTCCACTGTGAAGATGCACTCAAGTGGACCGTGTTTCACGTTTTTGTCAGTGATCACTGCCAATGCAGCAGCCACGCCTATGCCATCGTCAGCGCCGAGAGTGGTGCCGTTAGCATGCAGCCATTCGCCTTTAAGCACAGCCTCGATAGGGTCTTTGTCGAAGTCGTGGACCTTGTCGCCGTTTTTCTCGCACACCATGTCCATGTGAGCCTGCAGGATGACGGTCTGGCGGTTTTCCATGCCTTTGGTGGCCGGCACGCTCAGGATGATGTTGCCGCAAGGTTCTTTCTTGTATTCCACCTTATGGTCTTTTGCCCATTTTTCAAGGTAAGCGACCATTTTCTCTTCTCTTTTTGAAGGACGTGGCACGCCCATGATGCCTTGGAATTCTTTCCAAACGCCTTCAGGTTTTAATGTTGTTACAATTTCGTTCATGATAAAAATCTTTTAAATATTATAATTTAAATTTTTTTCCTTATTTTTTTCGGGTCGCCTTCGGCTCAAAATCTTTCAAAATATATTTAAAAATCTTTCAAAATGTTCTTCGTAGGAGATTTTGTTTGATTTTTTAAAAGATTTTGTTAGATTTCTGCCCGTTAGGGCACCGTTTTTCATTTCGAGCGTATGCGCGAAATGTCATCTTTTCATTTCAGCAATCGTTTCAATCGGATTATCTGATTTAAACACTGCGTTTCCAGCGACAAGGACATCGGCACCGGCAGCGAATAGTTTTGGTGCATTTTCGGTGTTGACGCCGCCATCGACTTCAATCAGGGTCTTCAATCCTTGACTGTCAATCATTTCGCGCAGTTTTCTGACCTTCGAATATGTCCGCTCGATGAATTTTTGACCTCCGAAGCCAGGATTGACTGACATTAATAGAACAAGGTCGAGGTCGCCGAGTATGTCTTCGAGGAGCATCACCGGTGTATGCGGGTTAAGCACCACGCCGGCTTTCACGCCGAGTGATTTCAGCATCTGCACGCTGCGATGTATGTGGGTGCTTGCCTCATAGTGGAAGGTGATGATGTCGGCTCCCGCGTCGCGGAACTTCTCGAAATAGCGGTCGGGTTCGACAATCATGAGATGCACGTCGAGAGGCTTAAGTGCTTCTTTCTTAATGGCTTGCACGAGCGGGATGCCGTAAGAGATGTTCGGCACGAACACACCGTCCATGATGTCGCAGTGGAACCAGTCCGCCTTACTGCGGTTCACCATATCGATATCCTTTGCCAGATGCAGGAAGTCAGCTGAAAGAAGGGATGGAGCGATAAGTTTTTGCATTTTGTCAGTTTTTTTGTAACTGCAAAAATACAATCTTTTCTTTAAAGGTGCAAGTTTTTTTTAATGGCATTTTGACCAAGATATATTTTAAGAGGATTTGAATCTGCTTAATCTTTATTTATTTGTTAAGTGATTGAATATTAGATAATTGTGATTAAATATTAAAATTAAAAATGTTTATTGAGGAATGTTATATACTCAGTTTTGGAATTAATATGATCAATGTTTATTTGATAATGTTTTGTATCTGTGTACAAAACCCAAGCATTATTGTTTTATTTATTTGTCAAATAGTTAAAAACATTGTTTGCCTGTTGACAATAGTATAATTTTGCAAAAAAATTAAGAAAAAATCTTGCGAATAGAGCATTAGTCGAAAAAATGTTTATATTTGCAGAGGAATCTGGGGGAGAAATCCTGGGTTTGCAAGAAAGGCATTCTGAGTTCCAAGCAGTGAAATCGCCAATAAAATCACGGGAATGAAGACTAATGCTCACTTTTTGTTTGAACGTCAAAAGGTGCTTGGGCACTTACTTGATAACAAGCGAGCGTGGGGTTTATTCTTCGGTTCATTCGTGAAAGGTGTTTGGCGATACCTACTGCTTAATGGGCTGCTGGAATTGAGTCTCACGCTTTTGTATATCAATAAATCTACAGGGCAAAAAGAAAAAAATATGGAATTAATAAATGAGAATGGAAACAGATTAATAGAATTCAAATCTGATTTGGAAATTTCTTTTGGAAAAGATGATCTAAACGACTTAGATTTGCATTTATCTTTAGAAGATGAACAAACTTTGAAAGAGATTGAAGAGTTGACTCAAAAAGTTGAATCACATCCAAATCTGATGGATGATTTATTGAGTGCAGTGAAAAAAGGCACGATGGATTATATCGATGCTATGACTGATACAGGGGACACATTTAATGAAATGAAAAATCCCAAAAGTATCAATGAAATAAATGATGTTGAAATAGACAAAAAATCTAAACCTTTAGGCAGCAGCGAGGATTGGTCAACTCGAACTATAAAAGACGCTAAGACAACACCTTTTGATAACAATGTTACGTTTACAACGCAGGGAATGTCGAAAGAAGGTGTCGCCCGTTTTGAAAGGTATAAAGAAGTATATAAACAGAGAACAAAAACTATTACGGCGGTATCAAAAGATGGTAATGTTATTCAACGTAATAAAGACAATGATAATTTTGAATCTCTATCGGGATTAAGAAGCTTTAGATTTGGACCTGTCGCAGCAGAACCAAGTGTTCAAGAAATGAAAGAGCGATTTAACACGGCAAAAAATGAGGGAAAGGCCTATTCGACCGCTGGTTTCATCAGAAAAGAAAACTATGCTGCTATGGACAAAGCTTTAATGAAAGAATTTGGTTTTAAAAACATTGCCGAAGCCGAAGCTTGGAGACGATCTTGTCATCTAACACCTCACGAAACCGCAGATGGTGTTTTTCTTGTTCCTTCAGATGTACATGATGCTTCGTCTCATACTGGTTATTGCTCTAAATTAAAGGATGTTCTGGATGGAAAAGAAGGTGCTGAAGAAAGCCTAAACGATTTTAAGTCTGACGAAGCTAAGCAATATATAGCTCACGAAGCTAAAATAAGAGGAAAAAGGTTGGTAAAAGGAATCGGTTTGAATGCCATAAAAGATGTCATGAAATTTTCTATTGCCACAATATGCACCGAAACAATTTCCGAATTTAAAATTGAAACAAAAGATTCATTGCTTGATAGAATAAAACGTATCATTAAAAAGTTCTGGGAAAAAGCAAAAGCAAAAGTGAAGAATCTTGTTAAATCATTATTGGGAACGATTAGTAAAAGCCTGCTTACAGAATTACTGACTGCAATTAATGACTTTTTGTTGGGGACATTCAAAAACATATTCAAGATCATTCGTCAAATGATTGGCTCAATCAAAAGCGCCATAAAAATCATTTTTAGCAAAAATAGTTCATGGGGTGAGCGTATTTTTGAAGCTTCTAAAATTCTTGCTGCTGGGGCTGTTGGTGTGTTAGGGTTTTCATTAAATGAGTTGATTGAAAAAGGGTTAGCAAGCATTGGAATGCCATTCTCCTCGTTTATTGCTGAATGCTTGTCGGGATTGTTCGCTGGAATCCTGTCAGCAATAGTCTTGATGCTATTTGACCATATTAAAGGTTCATTTGAAGTTAAAGATGCCGAGTTGAAAATCTTATTATTGGAGCGAAAGTCTATGTTCATAGATGTTGCTCGTATTGATATTGCAGCAATTAAAGCCGAGAATGCCTTGTTGAAAACATTCTGTTTTTTTGAGGTTCTTGATGACAAGATTAATGACAGAAAAATATCTATCAGCGATAGCCTAGACCGAAAAAAAGTGGCAAAAGAAGAAGTAAGCAAAACCATTGATAGAAAAAAAGCAACAAATAAGAAACTCCAAGAATTATTAGACGATGAATCCAATTTTTGAAAATCAGCCTACAACGACGGCACTTGCAAAAGCCAAAGAAATAACTTTGTTAAAAAGAAAGCTAGAGGTATTTCAGTCGGAAAGCATAAACGATTTAAAACAAGAGATTGAAGGAAAACAGCGGAATTTAGAATCGTTTCTTTCAAGCATTTCTGGCAAAGATTGTCCTATTCAAACGAAAGAGTATTTACTTGGTTTATTCTCAACATTTGATGTAGAAAAAACTTTTATTAAAGTTTATGGAGACATTAAGACGGTAACAACCAAAACGGGAGAAGCAATTAATACAAATTTCAGCATCTCCATGTCCATTTTAGATCTTTTAAGAAAACTTGCCAACTATGAACTTGATCTGTATAATATTATTGACGAAAGCGAGCTCTCTTCAGCAGAATTAGCAGATTTGTTTCGAGATGTATTTAAAGAAGACGAAACCACAGATGAAACCGTTATACAATTATTTGAACAAACAAAAAAGAGAGCACTTCTTTTGAGAGATAGAATTGAAGCGCTTCGGCTTGAATTTGAGGATGAATTAAATAAAAAAAGCTGCGAATACGACGATAGTATTAGTAAACAAAACTCTAAAATCAAAGCGCTTGAATCAGATTTGGACAAAAGAATAGACAATTTAAACAAGAGAATTAGCGAACAGGGATTATCTATACATAATCAAAAAGAAAGATTACAGAGTATATCAAAAGCAAGTGAAAGCAGTAATACAAAACTCAAAAAATGGGTTATTCTCGGTGGTATATTGACATTCACTATTTCATTAATTGGTTCTGTATTGATACATCTATTCTTGTAATAATGGTATTTATCGATGTTTACACCAAGAAACGGAAGTTCGAATTGAATCAAAATCCCGGATTTTCTCAATTTTATCAACGGTGGCGTGAATAAGAAAAACGTTCAAAGTCTCGAAGATTTCATCCGCAACAGGGTTTACAAGCTTTGCAGCGATGAAGAAATAAAATTGAGACACCGAGATTGATTATCTTACCACACAAGAGCTCTTAAAATGCAAATGTTTTGTTATATATTACAATTCATTTGCATTTTGTTTTAATATTGGCGATTCTTTGATAATTTTATATTCTTATCATAAAACATACTACTAACTTTGTGGCTGTAAAAACAAAAAGTTCAACTTAAAAAATCACAATTATGGGCAAATCAGATAGTCTTGATTCATTACTTTCTAATAACTGGAATGTTTATAAAAAATATCGTAACGCCAACAAAATATTGCATCTTACGGCTACAGAAGCCGAATGCGAGATAGTTGAGAAACTGGTATGCAAGGAAAGAGCCGATGACGATTTCAGATACTGCCCTTGGTATTTGGCTTACGGAAATCTCCCTACTGACGAAGTGATGTTTCCTGAAAAATATGTCCCAAATCTCTTTTGCAACAACTATGCGGAATACGACATGGTTGTTGTATGGCATAGCACTGATGTTAACTCGCTCATGTTTTTCTACTGTATGTGCCACAGATTTATGACATTGGATATTCCTCTGTATGAAATTGACATTCAAGGTGCAAGAGAACTACTCGACGAATATCAAAAAAGATTCTGGAGCCTAAAAGTAAACGCAGAATATGCTGATATTGCAAACATTAATGCGGTCAACCCCGGCCTACTACAATTTTCCGAACGTCAAGTGATGCAAGTCGATAAAGACGATATGTGTGAATATAATTCCATCTGGAAAAAATTGGTAAGCAAACAAACCGGATTTAGGATTTATCAAGATGGTAAAATTATAAGCGTTGGTAAAAACCATTATGATCATCTCATTTTGTCAGCTTTTTCAAAAAATGACAAGTTTTATAAATGCGCTTTGATTATCGGTACGGCTTTATCAGAAACACCATATATTGGATATCCGGGAGGTAGCTATATGTATGAAAGATTGGGCGTATTGGCAAAACAAGGCAAAGTGGAGCTGAAAACAATCGACGACTTCGACTACAAAGCATACCGTGCATCCCAAATCTTAATGGAAGGCTATTCTGAAGAGGAATTCGACGAGGGTTGGCTCACCGACATCCTGCCTCCGATTAGGGTTCTTATGGTAAAAAAGATTGATAAAAAATGAAAAACTCGCATTCTTCTTGGCTTAAAATGAACTGGCGACACCAATGCCGGCCGCTCACACTTCAGGAACTTATCCTGAAGAGCGACTTCTATGCCATGATGGAACATATCACCAACTTCTCCGAGAAGATGATTGGTCTGGATCGGCTTTTTTACTGCTCCGTCGAATACATCCGCACAATGAAGGTAAAGTACGACCCCGATTATATTCTTGCCAAAAATTATAATGGCTGGCCTTCTGTCTGCAACATGGAAGGAAACTCATGGCGTATATTGCTCGGTCACCCGGTGCGACGAGCCAAAAACCTCCACTGCACCGATACACAGCTGGCGGCACAATGCCTATGGCATCTGACATTCTACGGCTTCACGCCTGAAGAACAACATGCTCATTTCGAACATGAAAATGAAGAGATTGAAAGACAAATGCGAAACGATGAGATGTGTTTGTGCGATGACATCTACACCGACGAGGAAATCAAGGAGTTTGCATTAAGTGGCTTATCAAGAGTAAGGGATGAAGTACTGGAAAGGTTGTTCACCCCCGAAGAAATCATCGAAATCAAGAAACGCCGCAAGGAACGAGTTGATGCCGAAAACGCAGAAAGGGATGCGACTGAGGAGGAAGAAAGAAAACAACTGGAGCAAGAAACGGCTCTTAAGCTAGAATTGAGGAAGAAAGCCGAGGAAGAGAAGCAGAGGGAATGGTATCGCAAACGGAGAAGAAGCAGACGGAACAAACACAAATAGTATTTTGGTTTAGAATAATATTATTTTACAAATGACAACAGCAATTTACATACCCGACAAGAACGCAAACGGCAAAGATTACCTGTCCAGCAATGGCGTATGGGGACTAACTGGCAATATCGATATCATCTCGGCTGTGGATTTCCCGAAAGGGCGACACATTTACAAATCGGAAAGCCTAAACGTTTATTCGTCCTGGAACCGCATATATATCAAAACGTTTCTTTCAAATGAAAATCGTGACGTGAAAAACAGATTGCTTCCCGTGTCGTTTATGACAAAAGTTTACAATCCGGTTCACGCCTTCGATAAATTCGTGAAAAAACTTGAAGAATATGGCGATAATGTAGAGTCAAGTGTGCTTGATGAACTCAAAAAAGCACTTAAGCAAGAGCATGGAAGAAGAATCGTCTTTATGGTGATGGCAACTCTAATATTTTTGGCTATATGCCTGATTTATAAATAATTATATCGTTTTACTCTATTTTATCCACCATCTCAATGCCAAATTTCTTAATCTTCTTGACAGGAATGTAAATCATAAACTCGTCAAAAGCGATATATGTCGTATTTCCCATCACGATCAATCCGACACGAGAGTCGATGGTTAACTTCGAGAACGATTCCCGCATATCTATTGGGACTTTATAAAACTTTTCTCCGTCAGCGGTTGATATGTATATCGCATCCTGGGTGATGGCGTACAGATTGGGCAGAAATTCATATTCCCATTCCGCGTGTTTGTTGGTGATTGAGCAATTATCTACTATGCTTTGATAGTCTTCCACCAATCTTTCATCTGTAACCTTAGTGAGAATGATCTTGTTTGCCCATCCCTTGTAATTTATGCTTTTCGTCAGATTCAGTTCCGTTACATTATCCCAATCTTTAGGCTTGTCCGCATGGTAATAGCAATGGTCGCCCTCGTCGTATGGCTGTCCGCCGAACAAATGTTTCGGGGCTTTCGGATGCAGCAGATAAACGAGTAAGCCTGCACTCACCTTTACTATTTCCAAACCGTACCGCATCTTCTCAACAATATTATTCTGTTTTTTGATGTATTTGGTCAAAAAATACATTCCGGCATCTGTTGTTTTCTCAATATGCCAAAAATCTGTTCTCTCCATCCTGCCACCACATTCATTCCAATAGCCTTCAATGTCAAGATCCACGTGGTCTTCCTTAACACACCGGGTCAAGTCGAATATAGTATCTGGCGATGCAAAATCTGAATATGACGACAGTGTGAGTTTGACATGATTCAGCAGAGTCAGTCTCGTCTTGTTTGGTTCTTCCAATGCTTCATTGATTGTCGGCATCGATTCGAAATATCCGGTGTCTTTGGTGAAGTCGTCCATCAGTTTAATAACTCTATCGTATGTTTCGTCAAAACCGTTTATGTCGCCATCCTTTGACTCATAGCTTGGCCAAGCTTTCATCAGTAACAACACAAGTATTTCGATTCTGATGTTTTTTTCTTCAATATCTTCCAGGATGTTGAGCATTGATTTCGTGTACCGTTCCTCTTCCCAGCAGGGATAGAAATATTTCAAAATATCCTTTGCCACCTTATCGGGAGCCTTTTTTCTCGACAGTTTCTTCTGATAAAATTCCGAAGCTTTTTTGTACTGCTTCATCGTGATCTCAAGATCCAAAACACTATTCGGCATTTTCTCAACGTACATGTAAAGGTCGTAAAACGTAGCTCTCGCAAGCTGTTTGTTTCTGTAGCAGCGTTTTACTCCGTTGGTTCTAATGTTGTGATTATCGAGATAATCTTCCAATTCGTCCAATGTGTTGAAAATCAAACGGGAATTAGTGATAACATTGAGCCATTCCAGATACATCGATTCGTCAGATGCTGTCATATCATTGAAATTTTAAATCCTATGCAAAAATAAAACAAACCTTTCAAACAGATACTATTTATCGAGATTATTTTTAACAAAATTCATACAAAAATGTTTGTGTATCGTATAAAATATGGAAACATTTACATTTTGCAACAATTTATCGATTCAAATAAAGATTTTTTACCTGAAGCATTGTACACGGCGGTATTTTTGCATCGTGATAAAAGACAAGCAATGAAAAATATAATAGGATGCTTTATGAATATGTTGAAAATGATATCAAAAGCCTTTGATATCGTTTATGACTTGCTTGATATTGCAATAAAACTAGGCATAGTATTAGTTTACCTGATATTCAGGTGGTTTAGGTTTATGATTATAAAAACGAATTAACTATGAACAAAGATTACAATATAAGAAATCTCATTGTGTCTTATACAACAGGAGACCTTAATGATTACAAGTTACAAAGTGCTTTCAGCCATATAGACTTCACTGAGGATTACAGTGATATTTTCGACCGCTATGATCTTGAACATCAAGTGCCATTCTGCTGGTCGAGATTGCAACTTTATGGAATTTTGATAAAGCTGCTCAAAGAAATGAAAAATAAAAAGCCTTTCACCGACACTCCCAATTATGACAGCCGAGCTTTTGATAAACCATTCTCATTCGGCTACAACGTACTGCTCGAAAACTGCTCTGACAGGTTGGAGATATGCGAGCGTATCATAAGGAACTTGTGGAAAAAAGAGCCGCTGCTTGCAACTATACCGGCAAATGTGCCGTGGGGATATGATAAGTATGCATATTAATCGTTATTTTTCAAAAAACTACTTGACACTTATTCATTTTTACCTTATCTTTGCCCCTGATTTCGAATCAAACTCCAAAAGAGCATCGTAAAACTTATTTACCAAAGATGAATTCGCTTAAGGCGAAGGGATATTGTATTGTTGAATAAATTAAAAAGATGCTAAAATATAAAAGGATATGACAAAAGAAGAAATAATAAAACTAAGAAATCACGGCGAGGTGACAAAGGTGCAGTTCAAAGAGAGGGTGACGCGCGACAATAAGTATGATGTGAGCTGTGAAATGGTGGCTCTAAGCAACTCTCGAGGTGGTATGATTGTAATTGGCATTGATGACAAGACTGGACATATAAATCCGCTGTCATATATGGAAGTTCAGGAAACTACAAACCTGTTGGGAAGTCTGGCTTCAGAAGGTGTGGTTCCACAGATTTTGCTTGAGATTGAAAACGTACAGGTCGAAGGGGGAGTTGTGGTTTTAGCGAATATTAAACAAGGAAAGAATAAACCATATCGCGACAGTAAAGGTGTCGTTTGGATTAAACAGGGGGCTGATAAACGCAAGGTTTTCGACAATGCAGATTTAATAAGCATGCTGATGGAAAATGGGCAAATGCATCCCGACAGCATGCCAGTGAATGGCACTTGCATCAAAGATTTGGACGAGAATACTTTGCGCGATTATTTGTTGAGCCGTTTCCGTGGCGAATTTGAACGGCAACAATTATCGGTCACAGAATTAAAACACAGAAGTCTGCATGATATTACAGACATCATCAGCCAAACGCCGGAAGGCATCTTGAAAAACAATGGTTTGATAACAGCTGACGGCACATTGACATTGGCCGCTTTGGTGCTAATGGGTAAGAACCCCCAACGATGGCTGCCTGCATTCACCGCGAGATGCGTAAGTTTTATAGGCAATAGCATCGGTGGCACCGAATTTCGTGATAAAAGTGGTAGTGACGCTGATGGCAATGCTTTGCATTTATACAATTACATTATTTCATTTTTAACCAGAAATCTACGACAAAAGCAAGTTGAAATGGATTTCAACAGTCAAGGAGAACTTGAGATTTCTATAGCCAGTTTGTCGGAAATAGTAACAAATGCCATATTACATCGTTCGTATGTTATAGAAGCTCCATTGAGAGTGTTTATTTTTGATAACAGAGTGGAGATTCATAGTCCTGGACTGTTGCCGGAGGGAGTGAGTGTGGAAAGCATAAAACATGGTGCATCTGTACCAAGGAATGGGCTTTTGTTCAATCACGGTGTCAATTTGTTGCCATATACTGGTGCTGGGAGCGGTATTATCAGGGCATTGAAGTTTACTCCTGATATTAGTTTTGAGAACAATGAGGTTCTTAAGGAATTTGTAATAACTATTAAAAGGAAAACTGCCCCAAGTGTCCAAGAAGTGCACCAAGACACGCACCAAGACATGCACCAAGAAGCGCACCAAGAAAGTAACCAAGTAGGTAACCAAGTAAGTAACCAAGTAAGTAACCAAGTAAATCGTTCAAAACCCCAGTTAACAAAGGCTCAGAAGGATATCGTGAATTTCTGTTCTATTCCAAGAACCGCTAAAGAAATATTGGATAGATTAGGGGTGTCATACCAGTATAAAAATCGTAAGAGACATGTTCAAACATTGTTGGATATGGGTGTTTTGGAAATGACCAATCCTGAGAAACCGAATGACAAGAATCAGAAATACAGGAAGGTAATATCAAAAAAATAACAGGACCGCTCCCACAGCCCTGTTAAGTCCTTAATAATTTTTTAAACTGTAAGATCAACCAAGATAACTCTTGAGAATCTTGCTTCTGCTTGTGTGCTTCAAGCGGCGGATCGCCTTCTCCTTGATCTGACGCACGCGCTCGCGTGTGAGGTCAAACTTCTCACCAATCTCCTCCAAAGTCATCGGATGACCGCCGTTGAGTCCGAAATACAAGCGGACGACGTCGGCTTCTCTCTGTGTCAAAGTCGAGATGGCACGGTCGATCTCCTTGCGTAATGACTCGTAAAGAAGCTGCGTCTCAGGTGTCACCACCTCGTCGCTTTTCAAGACGTCGTACATGTTGTTGTCTTCGTCTTGCACGAGAGGGGCGTCCATTGACACGTGACGGCCTGCGTTCTTCATCGATTCCTTGACTTCGGCTTCGGTGAGGTCGAGGACTTCAGCTATCTCTTCAGCATTCGGCTCGCGCTCAAATTCCTGCTCCAGCTTTGCGTAGGTCTTGTTGATTTTGTTGATCGAGCCGATCTTGTTCAATGGAAGTCGGACGATACGTGATTGTTCTGCAAGAGCCTGGAGGATGGACTGGCGGATCCACCACACTGCGTAAGAGATGAACTTGAAACCTCTTGTCTCGTCAAAACGACGTGCCGCCTTGATGAGGCCGAGGTTGCCCTCGTTGATGAGGTCGGGGAGGCTTAATCCCTGATTTTGGTACTGTTTCGACACTGACACGACGAAACGTAAGTTGGCCTTTGTGAGCTTCTCCAAAGCGGCCATGTCGCCCTGACGGATACGCTGCGCAAGCTCGACTTCCTCGTCAGCCGTTATCAATTCAACCTTACCAATCTCCTGGAGATACTTATCCAAAGAAGCGGTTTCCCTGTTGGTAACTTGTTTGGTAATCTTTAACTGCCTCATACTATTTTATTTAGGATTATTTTCAAGTTTGAAGTTTGGAGTTTGAAGTGTGAAATTAAAACAAAACTGCAAACTTCACACTTCAAACTTAAAACTTACTTTTTATCTCTTCTAGGACCACGGTGTTCTTTGTGATCACCGCCACCTTTGCGTTCGCCTCTTGGCTTCTCAGGCTTCTCAACGTAACCTTCCGGTTTCGGGAGCAAAGCCTTGCGTGAGAGACGGAGCTTGCCGGTCTTCGAATCGATGTCGATGAGCTTCACCTGGATCTTGTCGCCTTCTTTCAAAACGCCGTCCATGGTCTCGAGACGTTTGTAGTCGATCTCTGAAATGTGGAGCAGACCGTCTTTGCCAGGAAGAATCTCGACGAATGCGCCAAACGGCATGATGCTCTTCACTGTGCCGTCGTAAATCTCGCCAACCTCAGGAACAGCCACGATAGCCTTGACTCTTGCCTTGGCAGCTTCGAGGTCTTCCTTATTGGTAGAAGCAATCTCCACTATGCCGCATTTCTCGTCTTCAGTGATGACGATGACGGTGTTGGTGGTCTTCTGAATCTCTTGAACGACCTTTCCGCCAGGACCGATGACAGCGCCGATGAAGTCTTTAGGAATGATGATCTTCTCGATACGTGGCACTGACTCTTTGTATTCGGCACGTGGCTCGGTGATGGTCTTAGCCATCTCGCCGAGGATGTGCATTCTGCCTGCCTTAGCCTGCTCGAGAGCTTCGCTCAACACTTCGTATGAAAGTCCGTCGACCTTGATATCCATCTGGCATGCTGTGATGCCGTCGACAGTACCAGTGACCTTGAAGTCCATGTCGCCGAGGTGGTCCTCATCGCCAAGGATATCTGACAAAACAGCGTATTTCTCGTTGTCGGTGATAAGACCCATTGCGATACCTGCGACAGGTTTTCTCATTTTCACGCCTGCGTCCATCAATGCCAATGTGCCACCGCACACTGAAGCCATTGATGATGAGCCGTTTGACTCGAGGATATCGCTAACTACGCGGATGGTGTAAGGGTTATCTTCACCGTTAGGAATCATGTTCTTCAATGCTCTCTCGGCGAGGTTACCGTGACCGATTTCACGACGGCTCACGCCGCGGCTTGCCTTGCATTCGCCTGTTGCGAAGCTCGGGAAGTTGTAGTGCAGCATGAAGTTGCTTGTGCCTTCAACGACAGCGCCGTCGATGGTTTGCTCGTCGAGCTTGGTGCCCAATGTCACTGTCACCAATGCCTGTGTTTCACCACGTGTGAAGATGGCTGAGCCGTGGCATGATGGCAACACGTCGACTTCTGTCCAGATAGGACGGATCTGGTCGAGTTTACGGCCGTCAAGACGTTTGCGCTCGATGAGGATGGCGTCACGCACTGCCTTGCGCTCGATGTCGTGGAAGTAACGTTTTGCCATTGAGGTCTTCTCTTCGAGTTCCTCTTCGGTATATTTTGTCAGATAATTCTCAAGGATTGCTGCGAAAGCGTCCTCGCGCTCGTGTTTGTTGGCGTTGCCTGTGAGTGCGAAGTCGTAGCATGGCTTGTAGCAGCATGCCATCATGTCAGCGCGCAAGTCTTCGTCGTTGACTTCATGGCAGTACTCGCGTTTCGGGTTAGCCTTCTCGACTCTTGAAGCGAGGTCGAGCTGTGCCTGCACCTGGCCTTTGATAGCCTCGTGGGCTGCCTTCAAAGCGCCAATCATCTGTGCTTCTGAGATCTCTTTTGATTCGCCTTCCACCATGCAGATGTCTTTCATTGTGGCACCCACCATGAGTTCGAGGTCGGCGTTCTCGAGTTCGTCGGCGCGTGGGTTGATGACGTATTCGCCGTTAATCATAGCTACGCGGACTTCTGAGATAGGACCGTGGAACGGGATGTCTGACACTGCGATAGCTGCTGATGCCGCCAATGCTGCGTAAGCGTCCGGAAGCACGTTCTGCTCACCTGAGAGCAGTGTGATCTGCACCTGAATCTCTGCGTGGAAATCGTCTGGGAATAATGGACGGATGGCACGATCAACGAGACGTGAAATCAAAATCTCATAGTCTGATGGCTTGCCTTCGCGTTTGAAGAAACCGCCTGGGAATTTGCCTGTGGCGGCGTATTTTTCTTTATAATCGACTGAAAGAGGCAGGAAATCGACATCGTCTTTCGCTTCTTTTGCCGCAACCACTGTTGCGAGCAACACTGTCTTACCGCATGTCACTACCGCTGCACCGTCTGCCTGCTTGGCAAGACGTCCTGTCTCGATGGTAATAATGTCCTTACCAGTTTGTATGGTCTGTTTAATACCTTCTGGACCCATAATAAATACTTTTTAATAATTAATAATAAACCGCTTTTGATTAGGTATACAACAATGCAAAAAAAGGCAACATAATATTGCCTTTTTTTGCAAGGGCATTGATTAACAATGCTATTATTTTCTGATACCTAATTCCTTGATGATAGCACGATATCTTTCGATATCATTTTTCTTCAGATAGGCGAGGAGTTTTCTTCTCTTACCTACGAGAGAGACCAGTGAACGCATGGTAGCAATGTCTTTCTTGCTAGTCTTCATGTGCTCTGTCAAATTCTTGATTCTGAATGTGAACAATGCAATTTGTCCTTCTGCTGAGCCGGTATCCTGTGCGTTTTTACCGTACTTTGTGAAAATCTCTTGTTTCTTTTCTGCAGTTAAATACATATCTATTCTTTTTCTCTAAATTTTCGGACTGCAAAATTACAACTTTTTTATATACGAAAAACAAAAATTTTCAAAAAAAATTTTAACCCTAAAAATCAAGGAAAAAGATATTGGTATTAAAAAAAACACTAACTTTGATGCGATTTTCCGAATGTGGAAAAATGTATATATTAATAGGTAACTAAAATTGTTTTCTATGAAGATAAAATTTACAAAACTAATTTTAATCGCTTTGGCATCTCTTGTGCTGGTGTCAGCATATTCCTGCAAGAGGTCTAAAGCCAAGAAAATCGCGGTGGACACCCAGTTTGCCGTGGCTTTGTTTAACGACACCGTTTCCATTAAGGACGTGATTGGCAAGATGGACAGCACCACAAATAACTGGCTGCGTGTCAGAAATGACTCTATTTTTGCCTATTATGCAGACTCGATCAAAAACGTGCTTAACGCCGGTGACCTTATTGGAAACATCAAAGACGTCAATTTCCACACCAATACTGGCTTCACAATGCCTGTGTGTGACCCTACACACAACCATGACACTGTCGTAGATGTCGACAAATTCATGACAATTCCGTTCCACTATGACGGCTTCGTCATCGACGAAGTGGTGATGCGCAAAGGCTTGATGAACTTCGAGTTTGATGTGCAGCCTGCTCTTGAGCATCTGAAAAAAATCGAGGTTTATTCAAATCAGATTGTGTCAGAGGACGGTGAACCGATTGTAATCGGAATTGATTCTAAAGGCCGCAAAAGTGTGAATCTGGCTGATTACAGGATTGTTCCTGAAGATGACACTGTCGCGTTTGGAGCACGTGTCACCTTGCATATTGAAAACGGCGTTTATCCTGGCGGTGATTATGTTTGCGACCTGAATGGTGGACTTCAAAATGTTGGCTTCAAAACCATTTATGCCACTGTGACAAAAGCTCTCGATTCAATCTACAATGATTATGCTGATATCGATTTCGGTATTAACGGATTGTCTGGAAGTGCTTATCTCCCTGTGCCGAGAATCAACCTCACCTACAGAAACACCTTCGGTTTAAGCGCTTCAAGCGATGTGACGACTCTGGAGTTTGTCAACTCTAGAACGGGTCTTGTCACCGACCTTCTCGCTGCTGACCATTGGGTGGAGACAGTTGAACCAACAAACGGACGTTATGTGAGCAAGCGAATCGGTAATTTTGTTGACGATATCGACGCTCTTGCAGGCTATACCCAACTCAATTTCGACGGTCGCGTCACTATGGCGATGCCAGGTGAGAAGATATCTGTCTCCGATACGTCATCAATTGATGTCATCGCTGATATAGAGATGCCGTTCTCTTTCAGAATCAGTGACTTGCGCTATACCGACACCTTCGATGTCAAATTCGATGGTAACGGCATGAACCTGGATTTACTTGATGAAATTGATTTCTTCCTCGATTTCAACAACAGAATCCCGCTTGAAGTTGATGTTCAGGCATATTTCATGAGAAACAACACCGTCATCGACTCGTTGTTTGATGGTAATCACATAATTCCGTACAATAACAATCCTAGTGCACAAGGCTATAGCACCATAGATTGTATCGTTACAGGCGAAAAAATGAGAAACGTGCTTCGCGCAAGACAGATGATTCTCAGCTTGGGAGCATCTACCGAAAACATCAGTCCTGACCCGGTCATGCTGAGGGAGTCGAACAGCATCGCTCTCAGAATGAGGATGCTGACAAAGAGTTCTGAAATTGAGATTGACAATGTTTTGAATTATTAAGGAGGTGGTTATGAAAAGATTAGTTAGATTATTTTTGGTTGTTGCAGCTATTGCTGCCTCTTTGGTCACGAAAGCCCAAAACGACGGTATCACTTTCACATTGCTTCCTCAGATGCCTTATACCAACTACCTGAATCCTGGTATCAGGGTTCCGTATAAAGGCGTGTTCGGAATCGGCGTGTCGAATATCAATTATTCAATTTTCAATTCGAGCATCAGATATAACAATATCTATGGACAGAACGCTCAAGGCGAAGATGTCATCGATGCTGTGAAGCTTGTCAACAGTCTCGACGAGCATGATAATTTCATCAACGGAAACTTCTCATTCGACGTTTTAAATGTGGGCTTCAGGGTGAATAAACTGTTCTTTAACATCGACTGGAGGATGAAAATCAATTCGGAGCTTCAGTTCTCCAAAGATTTCTTGGGATTCTTCGTGCTTGGTAACGGTCATTATCTCGGACCTGACAATCCTTGCGATTTTAATGTCGGCATTGATATTTCAGCTTATTCCGAGTTTGGCGTTGGTATTCAATATGATGTGAATGACCATCTTACCGTCGGTGTCAGACCGAAGTTCCTTCTCGGTGTGTCAAATGTTGTGGTCAACAATGATCAGACAAAGATTTATACCGATGCGGATTCTTATGCTATAACGGCTGACGTGAATCTTAACATCAAGGCATCGTCAAACCTCAACTGGCAGATGGATTATATCGGTGACCTCACCAAATTCGTCGATTTCGAGAATATGGGGATTAAAGATTTCTTCAATTTCAAGAAAAGCTACGGTTTTGGAGTCGATCTGGGCGCTTCATACGTGTTCAACAAGCATTTTGGAGTAGCAGCTGGCGCTTACGATATTGGTTTTATCACTTGGAGAAAAACAAAAGTGAAGAATACTTCGGTTGAAAATGTGGTCATCAACAATACCGTTTTTGGAGAAATAGATGATTTGGCGGACATGAACCTGGATTACAAGAGCATGCTCGGCAAAGTTGTTGATGAGATCTGGGGTGATGATGCTCTGAATGACGGCGAGGATTACACCAACTATCTCAAGACAAAGATCATGCTTCAGGGATATTACGAACTCAATCCGATGTTGCGTTTGACGGCGATAGGGCAGATGTATTATGTGAAAGAGCAGATGAGACCTGCATTCACCATCGCATATAGCGGCGCTTTCTTAAGATTCCTGAACTTGTCAGTGAGCTATACCAATTCGAAATATGCAGGAAATTCAATAGGTGCCGGTATCGGATTCCATTTCGGACCGTTGAATCTGTATGCTGTCACCGACAACCTCATGGTTCTGACAAAGATCGCAGCTCCAACTGTTGAGATGTCAACGACATACAATGCAGTAAACTTCAGATTCGGACTTTTGTTAACGCTTGGAAAATACCAAAGCGCTAAGTCCCGATTCACTGAGGGTGAATAAAAAAAGCGGCTCAATTGAGCCGCTTTTTTTATTGATTTGAATTAACCTTTGTAGAAAGGTAATTTCACAACTTCTGCAGAGATGAGTTTGTCTCTCACCTTGATGAAGATTTCGCTTCCCACCTTTGAGAACTCTTTCTTCACGTAGCCCATACCGATAGCTTTCTTCACTGATGGAGCCATTGTACCTGAAGTCACTTCGCCGATGTGGTTGCCTTCAGCGTCGCAGATCTCATATTCGTGACGTGCGATGCCTTTGCCTGTTACCTCGAAAGCGACGAGTTTGCGTGTGACGCCTTCAGCTTTCTGTTTCTCGTTGTATGCGCGGTCGATGAAGTCGTTGCCGTCGACAAACTTGGTGATCCAGCCGAGACCAGCCTCAATAGGTGAGGTGGTGTCGCAGATATCATTGCCATAGAGGCAGAATCCCATCTCGAGACGGAGAGTGTCGCGTGCGCCAAGACCTATAGGTTTGATGCCGAACTCTTTACCAGCTTCGAGAACCTGTTTGTAAACGTTCACTGCTTCTGCGTTAGGGATGTAGATTTCGCATCCGCCAGCGCCAGTGTAACCTGTTGTTGAGAAGATGATGTCTTTCACGCCAGCGAACTCGATGATCTGGAATGTGTAGTATTCCATGTCGACGACGTTAGCTTTTGTGAGCTTCTGCATAGCCTTGAGTGCGAGAGGGCCCTGCACTGCGAGCTGTGACCACTGGTTGCTCTCGTTGATGAAGTCGACGCCGAGCTTCATTCCCATCTCTTCAGCGACTTTCGACATCCAAGCCCAGTCTTTATCGATATTGGCTGCATTAGGAACCATGAAATATTCGTCAGCTGACACGCGGTAAACGAGCATATCGTCGACGATGCCGCCTTTGCCGTTCGGGAGGCAGGTGTACTGTACCTTGCCGTCAACCAATGCTGCCACGTCGTTTGATGTGCAGCGCTGTACCAATGCGAAAGCCTTAGGACCTTTTGCGCGGAACTCGCCCATGTGAGAGACGTCGAAAACACCAACGCCCTTGCGGACTGTCTCGTGTTCAACGTTCACGCCTTCAAACTGAACCGGCATGTCGAAACCTGCAAATGGAACCATCTTGGCGCCCATTTCATAGTGCATTGCGTTCAATGCAGTCTTTTTCAATGTGTTTTCCATATTTACAATATTTTAAGATATTTTCATCGTATTCGTCATTTCGACTGTAGCGAAGCGGAATGGAGAAATCACAGCCATAAAATCCTTCAAAATTTGCATGCCGGTGATTTCTCGACTACACTTCGTTTCGCTCGAAATGACGAGCATAAATTATTTCAAACTGCAAAAATAGAAAAAAAAGTATTATCTTTGCATTAAATTTTTATAAAGATGAAAAATATTAAACGATATATTATCCTATTGATAATCATGATGTTGGTGATACCAAAAATCTTTGCCGCCTACATCCTGATTCCTATGGATGAGACCCAGACCAACCACCTGAAGGCTTACGGAGTGGCATATTGGGTGCTGCAGCGCGAGGTGGAGATAAGCTGGCTTCTGAATTATAATGGTGGAAGCTACCTGTTGCCTTATCACGACATGTTTGAACGCGAATGCAAGCTCCGCAACGTGTCGTATCAGGTCATCGCCGATGTGCAGGCACAAGGCATTCTTGCTGAAATAGCCGACCCTGGTGCGAATATGGACGAGATGAAGCTCCAGAAAGTGCCTCGTCTGGCGGTTTATGCACCGAAAAACATACTTCCTTGGGACGATGCCGTGACTTTGGTGTTGACTTACGCCGAGATTCCTTACGATATCATATACGACGATGAGGTCTTGGATGGCGTTCTGCCCACTTACGACTGGCTCCACATGCATCACGAGGATTTTACTGGACAATATGGCAAGTTCTGGGCGCGTTATCGCAACTATCCATGGTATCAGGAAGATGTGAAAAAACAGGAGGAGACAGCGAGGAGACACGGGTTTACAAAAGTCTCGCAACTGAAACTTGCTGTCGCAAAAAAAATCCGCGACTTCGTGGCTGGTGGAGGCTATCTCTTCGCTATGTGTTCAGCTCCCGACAGTTTTGATATCGCTCTCGCTGCAGAAGGTCTCGATATCTGCGACGTGATGTTTGACGGCGATGGTATCCGTTCCGGTGACCCCAACCGCCTGAACTACGATAACTGCTTCGCTTTCACTGACTTCACTGTTTCTACCAACCCGCAGGAATACGAGGTTTCGAATATCGACGTCACTTTGCGCAGACCTAAATCGGTTCGTGAAGGAAACGATTTCTTTTTGTTGTTCGACTTCTCGGCGAAATGGGACCCTGTTCCGACCATGCTCACGCAATGCCATGAAAAACTGATAAAAGGCTTCATGGGACAGACCACAGCTTTCGACAAACGGTATGTGAAACCGACTGTTGTTGTCCTCGGCGACAACGCCGCTCTTGAAGAAGACCGTTACATCCACGGTGACTACGGCAATGGTTTTTGGACGTTTCTCGGTGGTCATGATCCGGAGGATTACCAGCATTTGGTAGGTGACCCGCCGACGGAGCTCGATATGCATCCAAATTCTCCAGGATACAGATTAATATTAAATAATGTGTTGTTTCCGGCAGCGAAAAAGAAGAAACAAAAAACTTGATTCCTTTTATTTTCACGCAGATCTCGCAGATCTCGCAGAATTTTTATTCTTCCACAATCGATTTGCTCGCAAGCGAGCGGATCTCGCGGAGGTTAGATTCTGCGTATTCTGTTCGCTTGCGAACTAATTCTATGGGAGATTATTTCTGCGTTATCTGCGAGATCTGCGTGAGATTTTTTTTTGGAATAATTATAAGAGAGATTATTTTTTTTATTATTTTTGCGGCCGAAAAATAAAATTGTATAATTATGGGAAGAGCATTTGAATACCGCAAGGCGGCTAAGATGAAAAGATGGGGCCACATGTCAAGAGTGTTCCCGAAACTTGGAAAAATTATCACTATCGCAGCAAAAGAAGGCGGTCCAGATCCAGATATGAACCCTAAACTCCGTCAGGCTATCTTGAACGCCAAAGCGGAAAACATGCCAAAGGACAATATCGATGCAGCTATCAAACGTGCTACCGATAAGAACACGGCTGATATGGTTGAAATCGTCTACGAAGGCAAGGGCCCTCACGGTGTCCTCTGCGTCGTGGAATGCGCAACCGACAACACAACACGTACTGTTGCCAACGTCCGTTCATATTTCAACAAAGCCGGTGGCGAGCTTCTCAAGACAGGTCAGCTTGAATATATGTTCACACGTAAGGCTGTGTTCCAGATCGAGATTCCTGCCGGAATGAGCAAGGACGACCTCGAACTCGAGCTTATCGACGCTGGTCTCGAAGAGATTGAAGAGACAGAAGACGGCACCTTCGCATACAGCGACTGGACAGCATACGGCACCATGCACGAGGCTTTGGAAGGCATGAAGATCAACATCGTGAAAGCCAACCTCCAGCGTTTCGCCAACAACCCTGTCGCATTCAGCGATGAGCAGATCGACAGCATCATGAACTTCCTCGACAAAGTTGAAGACGATGAGGACGTTCAGGCAGTATATACAAATATGGAGTAAGCCTCTGTCATTTCGACCGAAGCGAAAGCGGAGTGGAGAAATCTCATGCAAAAAAAAGGATGTCGTTTTATTCGGCATCCTTTTTTATTTTACATGTATATGTTAAATTATTCCACAAAGGTGATACAGCACTCTCGCTCCAACATTTCCGTCCCACTCATCATCCTCACCAGGCGAGACCTCGCACAAATCAAAGCCGATAATCTCTTTCCCTGATTCCTTGATTCTGTTGAGCAGATACATCAGCTCTTCATATTCCATGCCGCCTGGCACCGGAGTGCCTGTATTTGGACAGAGTTTCGGATCCAAACCGTCGATATCGACTGAGATATACACTTTTTCAGGCAATGCGTCGATGATCTCGTCGCAAATTTGCTTCCAGTTGGCGCCTTCGTACATCCTGCGGCGGTTGTCACGGTCGTAAAACACTGATACTCTTCCGTTTGAGTCTTTTATCAGCTGCTTCTCCTGATGGCAGTAGTCGCGGATTGCAACCTGAACAAGTTTCTCGACTTTTTCAAGTTTCAAGACATTGTAAAATATTGAAGCGTGAGAGTATTTGAACCCTTCGAAACATTCACGGAGGTCGCTGTGAGCATCGACATGCAATATGCCGTAGTTGACACCTATATTATTAAGGTATTGGTGATAGGGCAGGGGAGTGCTGTGGTCGCCGCCGAGCAGACCGACCTTCTTGCCTTGTTTATTCCAGTAAGCGATGCGCTCGCGCAGCCACGCAAACATCTGCTCGAAACCGTCCTCGATGGCTTTGTATTTTGCCTCATATTTCCACGGGAATTCGTCAACATCGCCACTTTCGATGCCATCGATAATCTCCTCACTGACAGGGGCCAGCTTGTTGTGCAGTTTTCTCAATTCCTTCGGAAACTCGTCCATCCAGATGCCGCGCTGCCACAAATCTGGGTAGTCGTGATGGCATAAATCCACCTGCATCGAGCCATCGAACACAGCACTTGGTCCATCGACGGTGCCGCGGTTGTAACTCGTTGTCAGTTCCCATTCCACAGGGATGATGATAATCTCGGCATCCTCAGCCGTGCAAGGCAGTCCATAGATTCCCGAACCTAAAGCCGCCGCCGCATTGGGGTCAAAACTCTTTTCCATATTCATAATTTTTGGCAAAGATACAAAAAAATTAACATATATCGGATAATTGTTAATTGAGATAGAACCCCGGAGGGGTGAGGAATGACAAACACCAACAGAAATATTGGGGTGCGGTATGATGGTCTTTTCTGAATTGGCTGTATGGAGAGCGATTTTTTTGTTTAAAAATCTGTCGTCAAAATCAAAAATATGTTGTATATTTGCAACATCAGAATAATTATGAAAAAGAAACTTTTTTGTTTAATTAAAATTATTGTTTATGGATGGCAAATATATTCAAAAATCCAAAACTATATCAAATGGCATATGGGTTCCCGATGCAGATTATCTTCATTGGATAGATGATCTGAAACAACGTTATCAGCGAAGCCAAATAAAAGCTGCAATCAAAGTTAATAGTGAATTGCTTAAGTTTTATTGGTCGGTTGGTAAAGATATTGTTGAACGACAATATGATAATAGGTATGGCTCTCACTTTTATGAAAATCTGAGCCGTGATTTGATTTCGGCACTTAATAATAAACAAGGATTGGCGCCGACTAGTTTGTGGTATACTAAAAGTTTTTATATCCTTTATTATCAATTGTTTCAAAATCTTCGGCAACTTGCCGAAGATTTTGAACTGCTATTTTGTATACCTTGGACGCATCATCAAAAAATAATTGATAAGGTCAAAGGAAATAGTCAGAAAGCTATGTTCTTTGTCAGAAAAACATGGGAAAACCAATGGGGTAGAGCAACGTTGGTAAACTTTTTGGATTCTGATTTGTATGAAAGACAAGGTTCAGCTCAGACAAATTTTCAAACAACGTTACCTGCTGCTGAAAGTGACCTGGCACAACAATTGCTTAAAGATCCTTATCATTTTGATTTTACCAATCTTAGTGAATCATATTCTGAAAGAGAACTAAAGAATGAATTGTTGAGTAAACTATCACAATTTCTGTTGGAACTTGGTAAAGGTTTCTCATTTGTTGGCCGAGAATATCGTCTTTCTGCAGGTGGAAAAGATAAATATTTAGACTTGTTGTTTTATATTATACCACTTCATCGTTATTGTGTGATAGAAGTTAAGACAACTGAATGTGATTTTCAAGATATTGGACAACTTGCTGGATATACAGCTATGGTTGATGATTTATTGAATACTTCACAAGATAATCCTTCTATAGGATTGCTCATTTGTAAAGAAAAGAATGCTGTATTGGCTCGATACGCCTTGTCGCGATTGAATGTTCCTATTGGTATATCTGAATATGAGATTTCTCGCCGTTCGCTTCCAAAAGAATTTCAGGATAAATTACCAACTATAGAAGAAATTGAGAGAGGCTTAAATTAAAAAATCCCGCCGTTCGGCGGGATTTTTTTGATTGTCATTGGTTTATGTCTTATTCCAATGTGTGGATTACGAGTCCTGATCTGAGTTTCGGCTCAAACCATGTTGTCTTAGGTGGCATGATGTTGCCGGTGTCAGCGATGTCTATGATCTGTTTCATTGAAACAGGATACATTGCGAATGCGACTTTCATCTCACCATTGTCAACACGACGTTTCAACTCGCCGAGACCGCGGATACCGCCGACGAAGTCGATGCGCTTGTCGGTGCGGAGATCCTTGATGCCGAGGATGTTGTCCAACACGTTGTTGCTCAAAATTGTCACATCGAGAACGCCGATTGGGTCGTTGTCATCGTATGTGCCTGGTTTTGCGCTCATCTTGTACCAGTGACCGTCGAGGTACATGCTGTGCTCGTGCAGTTTGGCTGGCTTGTAGATCTCTGTTCCCATGTCGGTTACATCGTATGTCTTGCCGAGAGCCTTAATGAACTCGTCTTTGCTCAAGCCGTTCAAATCCTTAACAACGCGGTTGTAGTCGATGACGTTCAGCTGGTTGTCAGGGAAGATAACTGTCATGAAGAAGTTGTATTCCTCTTTGCCGGTGTGGTGTGGGTTGTGCTCTTTCTTCTCCTGTCCGACCAATGCTGCTGCAGCGCTGCGGTGGTGACCGTCGGCGATGTACATTGCAGGTACTTTCTTGTCGAAGAGTTCAACTAACTTGGCGATGGTTGCCTTGTCGTCGATGACCCAGAAGCGATGACCGAAACCGTCTTCCTTAGCGATGAAGTCGTAGATTGGCTTCTCGTGGCGGACGATGTTGTTGACGATGGCGTCAATCTCGTTCACTGCTGGATATGCGAAGAACACTGGTTCCACGTTGGCGTTGGTGATGCGGACGTGTTTCATACGGTCTTCTTCCTTGTCCTTACGTGTCAACTCATGTTTCTTGATGACTTTGTTGATGTAGTCTTCGCTCCATGCGCATGCCACGATACCATACTGCCAGTGTGCGTTGGCATCTTTCGGGTTCATGCTCTGTGCGTAGATGTACAGTTTCTCTTCGTTGTCCTGGACGAGCCATCCGTAGTCTTTGAACATGTTGAAGTTCTCGACAACTTTGATGTAAGTCTCAAGGTCGCTGTCTTTGTGGCCTGCTGGAAGGTCGATTTCAGCCTTGGTCACGTGGAGAAGGCTGTAAGGGTTGCCGGCGCATTCCTCACGTGCTTCCTCTGTGTTCAAAACGTCATATGGTCTTGAAGCTAATTTCTCAACGATATCAACCGGTGGACGATATCCTTTAAATGGCTTTATAACTGACATTTTCTTCTTTTTTTTAATTAATTTCTAACTTCAAACTTCAAACTCCAAACTTCAAACTGATTATTTGTTAACCTGGAATTTTGTGCAACCGTCTTTGAAGAAGCCCACGATCTGGCGAGCTGCTGCAAGACCTGCGTTCATGTTAGCTTCAGCTGTCTCAGCACCCTGTTTCTTAGGTGTTGCGAAGAAACGTGGAGCGAACTGTGCCAATGCCTCTGCGTTTGCTGGAGCGATATCTGTCACATACTTGAAATCTGCGCGTTCAGCGAGAACTTTCTCCATGTCAGCCTCGTTGATGACTTCTTTACGAGCTGTGTTGACCAAGCAGCCACCTTTAGGCATCTTTGAAAGAAGAGCGTAGTTGATGCTGTTCTTTGTCTGGTCGTTTGCAGGGATGTGCAATGAGATGTAGTCGCAGTGTGCGTAGAGCTCCTCGAGTGTTGCAGGGACGTGAACGCCTTCAGCTTCCATCTTCTCTGTTGGTACGAATGGGTCGAATGCCCAGACTTCCATACCGAGAGCTTTAGCTTTTTCTGCCACGAGGCGGCCGACGTTACCGTAAGCCTGGATACCGACTCTCTTGCCTTTCAATTCGCAACCTGTGCCAGGTTTGAATGTGTTACGGGCCATGTAAATCATCATACCGATTGCCAATTCAGCAACTGCGTTTGAGTTCTGACCTGGTGTGTTCATTGCCACGATGCCTCTTGCTGTGCAAGCTGCGAGGTCGAGGTTGTCGAAACCTGCGCCAGCGCGAACCACGATCTTGAGGTTCTTGGCGTGGTCGATGACTTCCTTGGTCACTTTGTCTGAACGCACGATGAGAGCGTCAGCGTCAGCGACTGCATCGTAGAACTGCTGAACGTCGGTGTATTTCTCGAGTTTTGCGAAGTTGTAACCAGCTTCTTCAACTATTTTCTGGATTCCATTGACAGCTGCTGCTGAGAATGGCTTTTCTGTTGCTACTAAAACTTTCATTTTTCTATGGTTTTGAGTTTTATGTTCAAAGTTTGGAGCTGAATTTAACTTCAAACTCCAAACTTCAAACTTCAAACTTGATTTTTACTTGTTAGCTTTTTCGAAATCTTGCATGCACTGGACGAGAGCCTCAACTGACTCGATTGGGCAGGCGTTGTATAATGAAGCGCGGAAGCCGCCGACTGAACGGTGACCCTTGATACCGACCATGCCGCGTTCTTTTGCGAATGCCATGAAAGCGTCCTGGAGGTCCTCACGACCTGGAGCCATCACCCAGCAGTGGTTCATGATTGAACGTGAGTCTTTCTCTGCTGTTCCGACGAACATTGAGTTGCGGTCGATTTCTTCGTAGAGGAGGTTTGACTTCTTGACTGCGAGCTTGTTCATAGCCTCGACACCGCCGATGGTGTCCTTTAACCACTTCAATGTCTCGTGCATGACGAAGATAGGAAGTACTGGAGGTGTGTTGAACATACTGACGTTCTTTGCTTCTTCTGCAGCGTGTGTCTTATAGTCAACCATTGTTGGAAGTGGGTTCATATAAGCACGGTCGCCGATGTTGCCGAGGAGGTCTTTACGGACGATGACGAATGTCACGCCAGCAGGACCGACGTTCTTCTGAGCGCCACCGTAGATGAGACCGTATTTCTTCACGTCGACTGGACGGCTCATGATGTCTGATGACATATCAGCAACGAGTGTCACTGGGCAATCCATATCGGTGCGGATTTCTGTACCGTAGATGGTGTTGTTTGTTGTGATGTGGAAGTAGTCAGCATCGGTAGGGATGGTGTAGCCCTTCGGGATGTATGTGTAGTTCTTGTCTTCTGATGAAGCGACGATGTCAACTTTACCGAACAATTTAGCTTCTTTAGCTGCTTTCTTTGCCCAAACACCTGTCTGGAGGTAAGCTGCCTTTGTCTTCAGAAGGTTAGCTGGCACTGTGAAGAACTGTGTGCTTGCGCCGCCACCGAGGAAGAGGACTTCATATTCTGCAGGAATATTGAGGATGTCGCGCCATAACTGACGTGTTTCCTCCATAATACGCTCCCAACCTGGAGTACGGTGTGAAATCTCCATCAAACCGATACCTGTGTTGTCGAAATTGCGAATTGCGTTGATAGTTGATTCAACGGCTTCTTTTGGAAGGACGCATGGTCCCGCATTGAAATTGTGTTTCATTACGTTATATTTTAAGTTAATTAAATTAGAATTCTATTTTTTAGCGTTGCAAAGTTAGTAAATAAAATAATATAAAACACAAAAGATGAAAATCTTTTTATGTGGTGCGAAAGGCTTGATAATCAATAATAAATAAAGGTGTTAATCTATGGCTGGGAAATATTGCTCCTCATATTCGTTCACAATCCTCGTCATAACAGCCATTTCCAAGGCGTCGCGGCTGTTGGTCGGTGACTCTCCGCCAGCCAAAAGGAAAAGCTCTTCATAGCGCATGAGCGCATACTCGTACAGTTCTTTAGCAATCTTAATCATGAGTTCCTCCTTCTTTGTAACTTGACACTGCAAAAATAAATGATGTTTTTTAAAAAAGCAAGCAAAATTTTAAAAAAATATTTTTTGTTTTTCCGGCTAAGTTGATTTGAAGTGGGTGAGTGGCAGAAATTATGACATTTTTTCCTGAAATGAAGATGCCGGCTGAAACGATGTCATTTTTACAATTATTATAATGTGTTGAAAATCAACGGATAGAAAATTTTTAAAAATTTTTCAGAAAAATATTTTTTGTATTGAAAAAAGTTGTAATTTTGCGGTCCGAATTGAGAGAAAATTATACAGCAATGAAAAAAGACATACATCCAAAGAATTACAGACTGGTCGTGTTTAAAGACATGTCAAACGACCACGCTTTTATGTCACGTTCCACCATCAACACAAAGGAAACTATCGTTTGGGAAGACGGTAACGAGTATCCACTGGTGAAACTTGAGATTTCAAACACTTCACACCCATTCTACACTGGTAAGATGAAACTTGTCGACACTGCAGGTCGCGTTGATAAATTCAACAACAAGTACAAAAAATTCCAGGAAGCTAAGAAAAAATAATTCCAGAATAGGTTTGTTAAATTTTTCATAATGAAGTTTTGCCCTTGCCAGAAATGACAAGGGCTTTTTTTGGCACGATTTTTGATAGACATGCTTTGAAAAAACGTTTTTATGGATAATAAAATCAACCCAGAAATAATACTCAGCGACATCATTGAGGCTGATACAGAATATATTCCATTGTTTTCGCCGGAAGATGAGAAACGTATGATCGACGCGCAACTGCCGGAAGAGCTGCCTATCATGGCTCTGCGTAATGCCGTGCTGTTTCCTGGCGTGGTCATCCCAATAACTGTGGGAAGAAACAAGACCATTCGTCTTGTGAAAGACGCATATAAAAAAGGTATGGACATCGGTGTCATAACCCAGCGCGACGCCAAGGTGGAAGAACCGCAGCAGGCTGACCTCTTTGAGATTGGCACTATCGCACAGGTCATGAAGACACTGGAGATGCCGGATGGAAACACTACGGTCATCATTCAGGGAAAACGCCGTTTCAAACTGGAGGAGATAACAGAGACTGAGCCTTATCTGAGAGGCAGAATCACTCCGTTTGGCGATAACTCACCAGTGCCACGCGACCGCCAGTTCAAAGCTTTGATACAGAGCATCAAGGACATGGCGATGCAGATCGTGCAGAAGTCGGGAGCAGTGCCGTTTGAGGCCACGTTCGCCATCCGCAACATTGAGAGCCCTTGGTTTATGGTCAACTTCATTGCGAGTAACCTCGTAGCAAAGATGGAAGACCGCCAGAAACTGTTGGAAATCAACGATATAACCAAGTTTGCCAACGAGCTTCTGAAGTTCCTCAACAAAGAGATGCAGATGGTCGACCTGAAACAGCAGATTCAGAGCAAGGTGAAGACGGACCTCGACAAGCAACAGCGTGAATATCTTCTTAATCAACAACTTAGGACTATCCAGGAAGAGCTTGGCGGTACGCCTAACGAGCAGGATGTTAAGGATTTGAAGGCAAAGGCTGCGAAGAAGAAATGGAGCAAGGAGGTGGCGGAGGTGTTCGAAAAAGAGCTCCAGAAGATGCAGCGCATGAATCCGCAGCAAGCCGACTATGGCGTCCAGCATAACTATCTTGAGACTCTCGTAGAGTTGCCTTGGAATGAGTATACAAAGGACAATTTTGACCTCGAACATGCACAGAAAGTGCTCGACAAAGACCATTTCGGACTTGAGAAAATCAAGGATAGGATAGTGGAGCATCTGGCGGTTTTGAAGCTGAAAAACGACATGAAATCCCCGATTTTGTGCCTCGTAGGACCTCCTGGCGTCGGTAAGACCTCGCTTGGTAAGTCGATAGCTAAAGCATTGGGACGCAAATACATACGCATGTCATTGGGCGGCGTAAGAGATGAATCTGAATTGCGCGGACACCGTAAGACATACATCGGAGCTATGCCTGGCAGAATCATTCAGAATCTGAAAAAGGCGAAGTCGTCGAATCCTGTTTTCATCCTCGATGAAATCGACAAGGTGAGCGGCAACAACATCAACGGCGACCCACAGGCTGCATTGCTCGAAATCCTTGATCCTGAACAGAATAACACCTTCAACGATAACTTCGTGGAGTTGGATTACGACCTCTCGAAGGTGATGTTCATCGCAACGGCGAATAACCTTCAGACCATACATCCAGCCTTGCGCGACAGAATGGAAATCATTGACTTGAACGGCTATCTGCGTGAGGAGAAATACGAGATTGCAAAACGCCATCTCATCCCGAAACAGCTTAAGGAACATGGGTTGAAGTCGAGAGATGTGGTGTTTTCTGAAGCCATCATCTATAAGATTATCGACGACTACACCCGTGAAGCCGGAGTGCGTAACCTTGAGCGCAAAATCGCCGATGTGATTCGCAAGAAAGCGAAAGCTATAGTTATTGGCGGCGAATATGAGAAGAAAGTAACCGAGGACGATTTGAAGAAAGCCCTTGGCGTGCCTATGCATCACGATGAGGAAGAGGTGAAACACACCATGCCTGGTGTCGCCATCGGATTGGCTTGGACACCTGTCGGCGGCGAGATTCTGTCGATTGAAGTCAGCTTGAGCAGGGGCAGGGGAGCGCTGAACATGACAGGCAACCTTGGCGACGTGATGAAGGAGTCAGCGACGATAGCATACGAATTTATCAAAGCACATGCCAACGAGTTGAAAATCAATCCGATAGTGTTTGAGGAATGGAATGTTCACATTCATGTTCCGGAGGGTGCCACGCCTAAAGACGGACCGTCGGCGGGTATCACTATGCTGACAGCCCTGACATCGGCGTTCACTCAGCGTCGTGTCAAGGACAAGCTCGCGATGACAGGCGAAATCACGCTTCGTGGCAGGGTGTTGCCGGTGGGAGGCATTCAGGAGAAGATGCTGGCTGCCAAGCGCAACGACGTGACAGATGTCATTTTGTCACGTGACAACGAGCGCGACTTCATGGACATCAAGAAGGAATACATAGAAGGCCTGCAGTTCCATTTCGTCGACAACATGCTCGAGGTTTTGGATCTCGCCTTGGAGAAAGAGCAAGAGGTTAACTCATTGGATTACAATAAGTTCCTGGTGGATTCGCACAAGAAGGTGGCAGGATTTAAATCGTAATATTGTTAACGGAAATTTTTTCTGAAGTATAAACTTCTCCGGCAGTAGTCTGAATCACTGCTTCAATTTGAAGGTCTGGGGTGTCTTTTGCGAGATATTCCAGGCTTTCCATTATCTCATCAAGGTGATAGCGGCGGGCGTGGGCGCCACGGTATTTACCGTTAGGCTCGAAGTCGCTGTCGATCTCCTCGTATTCGAGGCGGAAGAAGTCGGTGCCGTCGTCGAGAGGGTGGGAGAGCTTGAAAAACGGCTCTTCGAATGAGATGTCGTAACTCTTTGAATATCTGAAGTTTAAGTCGATGGCAAAATAAGGCCACTCGGTGAGGAGTTTCTTTGCCTCAATCTTGATTTGGACCTTGTGCGAGGCGACATTCGCAAGACTGTCAATCACTTCCATCGGGAAGAGCGGCACGTTGGTGGCGTTGGAGCGCATGAAACTCAGGAGCTTGTCGCGGTTGCTCAATGGCACAATGATGGTGTTGTCGCCATAGTCGGTGATAACGAGGACTCCGCGGTCGCTTCTGATATTCTTAATGCGCATGTCAAAAATTTTTGCAAAATTAAGGAAATTTTTAATTACTTTTGCAGGAGATTTCTCCATTCCGCTTCGCTCCAGTCGAAATGACGGATGGGAATGTACGTCCAGTCGAAATGACGGATGGGAATGTACGTCCAGTCGAAATGACAAGGTTAGTACGTCATTTCGAGCGAAACGAAGTGTAGTCGAGAAATCTCTGGCAAAAAATGAAAAAATTATTATTTATTTTATTCGTTATTCTTATCGCCTCATGCGGAAGAAAAGACTCGGACGCTAACTTGAAGATTTTCAAGTATAACGAGTCGGCGGGGATACTGTCGCTGGACCCTATTTATGCCAAGGACCAGCCGCATATCTGGGCTTGTAACCAATTGTATAACAGCCTCGTAGCCTTTGATGATGACATGAATGTGGTGCCTAGCGTGGCAAAGAGCTGGGACATCTCCGAAGACGGCAAAACGTACACTTTTTTGCTTCGTGACGACGTGTTTTTCCACAACGACAGCTGTTTCAACGGGAAGAGCAGAAGGGTAGTGGCATCGGATTTTGAATTTTCGTTTAACCGATTGCTAGACAGGAAGTTAAGTTCGCCAGGAACATGGATTTTCGGCAATGTCGATTCGTTTAAGGCATTGAATGACAGTGTTATTCAAGTCGAGTTGAAAGAAGCTTTTCCTGCGTTTTTAGGCATATTGTCGATGACTTACGCCTCGGTGGTGCCTCATGAAGCGGTCGAGTGCTACGGTGAGAACTTCGGTCGCCATCCTGTGGGAACGGGTCCTTTTAAGTTCCAATATTGGAAGGAAGGCGTGCGCCTTGTTATGCGCAAAAATCCTGATTATTTCGAGTTTGAAAACGGTGAGCGTTTGCCATATCTTGACGCTGTTTCGGTGAGTTTTCTCATCGACAAGCAGGTGGCTTTCATGGAGTTTGTGAAAGGAAAAACCGATTTCATGTCGGGCGTCGATGCGCGTTACAAGGACGAGCTTCTAACTCGGGACGGCTTTTTAAGAAGCAAATATGAGGACAAGTTTTACCTCATCCGGGAGCCTTATCTGAATACTGAATACCTGTCGTTTTACATTGATACTCAAGAGGAAAGAGATAATAAAGAACGCGCTGTGGCATTGCGTCAGGCGGTGAATTATTCCATTGACAGGGAGAAGATGCTGCGTTATTTGAGAAACGGCATCGGGACGCCTGGAAACGGCGGAATCATCCCTGCGGGACTGCCGGGATATGATTCTTTGGGACATATCGGATATGCTTTCAACCAGCAGAAATCGTTTGAGATTATCGAGAAATATAACCTGCAAGGAAGTGAGATAAAGCTTTATACCACAAAGGATTACATCGACTTGGCGAAGTTTGTGCAGTCGTCGGTGAGCGACGTTGGCTTGGCATGCAAGGTGGAGGAGATGATGCCGGCGGCTTTGCGTGAGAAACGCGCCCAATGCAGCTTGCCGTTCTTCCGCTCGTCGTGGGTTGCAGACTATCCTGACGCGGAAAATTATCTCTCGTTGTTCACGACCGAAAATTTCGCTCCTAAAGGTCCTAACTACACCCATTATTCAAACCGTAGATTTGATGCGCTTTACGAGACCGCAATCTCCACCAACGACTTGAAAAAAAGAGCCGAAATTTACCACGAAATGGACTCGCTGATGATGACCGAGGGACCGGTTGTGATACTGTTTTACGATGAGGTGCTGCGATTCGTCAACAAAAGGGTGTCGGGATTCAACGGAAACCCCGTGAATTTGCTGAATTTGAAGACGGTTAAAATCGATTGAAAAATTTTTGATAATCAGTGAATTTCGTGTTAAAAAATTTTGTAATTTTGCAGCGCTTTTTTGCGAAAATAATTTTGATATGATAAATATTACATTTCCTGACGGTGGTGTCAGACAGTTTGAAGCGGGCGTAATGCCAATGGATATTGCCAAAAGCATCAGTGAAGGCTTGGCTCGCAACGTGTTGTCGGCAAAGGTGAACGACAAAATGTGGGATGCTCTTCGTCCAATTAACGAAGACGCTAATATTCAATTGTTTACATGGAACGACCCAGAGGGAAAAGCTACAGTTTGGCACTCTTCGGCACACCTCATGGCAGAGGCTATCGAGCAGTTGTACAAAGGCGTGAAATTCGGTATCGGTCCTGCCATCGAGAACGGTTTCTATTATGACATCGACACAGGCGACATGACATTGACAGAGGACGACCTCGTGAAGATTGAGAACAAGATGCTCGAGCTTGCCAAGGAAAAACAGGCATTTGAGCGTGTTGACGTGTGCAAGGCCGACGCTTTGAAATATTTCACAGAGAAAGGTGATGAGTACAAAGTAGAGCTTATCAACGAGCTTGAAGACGGTACCATAACATATTATAAATCAGGAACTTTCACTGATTTGTGCCGTGGACCACACATCCCGGATACATCATGCATCAAGGCTGTGAAGCTGACATCTATCGCTGGCGCTTACTGGCGTGGCGACGAGAACCGTAAACAGCTGACACGTATCTACGGTATCACATTCCCGAAGAAGAAAGACCTGGAGGATTACCTCGTTCTTCTTGAGGAAGCAAAGAAACGTGACCACCGCAAACTCGGCCGTGAGCTTGAGCTTTTCATGTTCACCGACATGGTTGGCAAAGGTCTCCCGATGTGGCTCCCAAGAGGTACAGCTTTGCGTAACCGTCTTCAGGAATATCTCACAAAGATTCAGAAACACTATGGTTATGAGCAGGTTATTACCCCTCATATCGGAAACAAGAATCTTTACGTGACATCAGGTCACTGGGATCATTACGGCAAGGACAGCTTCCAGCCGATCACCACACCTGAGGAAGGCGAGGTTTATTTGCTGAAGCCGATGAACTGCCCTCATCACTGCATGATTTACAGATGGCAGCCACGTTCATACAAGGACCTCCCACTGCGTTTGGCAGAGTTCGGTACAGTGTACCGTTACGAGCAGAGTGGCGAGTTGCACGGCTTGACACGTGTACGTTCGTTCACACAAGACGACGCCCACATCTTCTGCCGTCCTGACCAGGTGAAAGACGAGTTCCTCCGCGTGATGAACATCATCGAAATCATCTTCAAGGCATTGAAATTCGAGAACTTCGAGGCACAGATTTCACTACGTGACCCTAACAATACAACCAAATACGTCGGTACAGACGAGAATTGGGAGAGAGCAGAACAGGCCATCAAGGAAGCATGCGCTGAGAAGAACCTTCCGGCAAGAGAAGAGACTGGCGAGGCTGCATTCTACGGTCCTAAGTTGGACTTCATGGTGAAAGACGCACTAGGCCGTCGTTGGCAGCTTGGTACCATCCAGGTTGACTACAACTTGCCAGAGCGTTTCGACCTCACATATATCGGCAAGGACAACGAGAAACACCGTCCTGTGATGATTCACAGAGCACCATTCGGCTCTATGGAGCGTTTCGTGGCTGTGTTGCTCGAGCATTGCGCCGGTGACTTCCCGTTGTGGCTCGCTCCAGATCAGGCTATCATCCTGCCTATCTCTGAGAAATATCAGGAATACGCAGAGAAGGTGTATGAGACACTGAAGAATTCTGAAGTCAGAGTGTTGCTCGACGACAGAAGCGAGAAGATCGGTCGTAAGATCCGTGACGCCGAATTGAAGAAGATTCCTTACATGCTCATCGTGGGCGAGAAGGAAGAAGGCGAGGGTTTGGTATCAGTGCGTAAGCGCGGTACTGGCGACCTCGGTTCGATGCCGGTTGCTGATTTCGTCAAGATGGTTGAGAATCAGGTGGCTGACGAACAGAAAGTAGAATATTAAAATATTGTTTAATTAATATAGGAGATACATACCATAGCACTTCCAGTAAACAACGGAGGAAACCAGAACAGACCTCCGAAAAGCAAGCAGAACGATGATCCGCACAGAATAAACAACAGGATCACGGCACCAATGGTGAGAGTCGTCGGCGAGGCCGGTGACAACGAGATTCATCCGATTCGTGAGGCCATCAGAATGGCTGACGAGGCAGGTCTCGATTTAGTGGAGATTTCACCAAGCGCAAATCCACCGGTCTGTAAGATCATGGATTACAAGAAGTTCCTCTTCGATCAGAAGAAGAAACAGAAAGAAATCAAAGCTAAGGCCACCAAAGTGGTTATCAAGGAGTTACGTCTCGGTGCACAGATTGGCGACAGCGACTTCGAGTTTAAGTTGAATCACGCCAAGAAGTTCCTCGAGGACGGTGCTAAGGTGAAGGTCGATGTGTTCTTCCACGGACGTTCCATCGCCTACAAGGAGCAGGGAGAGCTGGTTTTGCTCAAATTCGCTCAGGCGTTGGAGGATGTTGGCAAGGTTGAGTCGTTGCCGAAGCTCGAAGGAAAGCGCATGTTGATGATTATCGCTCCTAAGAAATAAGAAAGACACTCATTCATAACTTTAAAAATAGTTTTAAAATGCCTAAAATGAAAACAAAATCCGCTGCCAAGAAACGTTTCAGAATTACTGGCACCGGTTTAGTGAAGAGAAAACACGCTTATCACAGCCACATTTTGACCAAGAAGACCAACAAACGTAAACGCGCTCTCGGTCATCAGACAATCGTCGAGCAGGCCAACATGGCAGCCGTGAGAGAGATGCTTCTCATGTAATCAACAAAATTGTTTAACTCTTGTAAGAGCGGAAGAAAGTTCCCGGACAGATGCGGGGCGCTCTTACGGAATAAAATTAGAAAATTATGCCAAGATCAGTTAATGCAGTCGCTTCAAGAGCAAGACGCAAAAAAGTATTAAAACAGACGAAAGGCCAGTTCAGCGCTCGTAGGAACGTGTGGACAGTGGCGAAGAACTCATGGGAAAAGGGTTTGACCTACGCCTATCGTGACAGAAAGGCCAAGAAACGTGATTTCAGAAGCCTTTGGATTGTACGTATCAATGCAGCCGCACACGAGTACGGAATGACATACAGTACGTTCATGGGTAAGATTCATGCTGCCAACATCGACTTGAACCGCAAGGTTTTAGCCGACCTGGCTTTGAACAACCCAGAAGCTTTCAAAGCTATTGTTGAAAAAATAAAATAATGTTTTCAAAAGAATGAGTGGTAAAAAAGCCCGCCGTGAGGCGGGCTTTTTTGTTTCCCTATGTTATTCATATTTTAAAAATTTATTAAAAATCACTTGACAAAATTTAAAATTTGTTGTATTTTTGCAGTGTCGTTTTACCATACAGCGCAGGTAACGAAGACTGTCAGCGTCGATGTTTTTGACAGTGACGAAAGTATAAGACCGAGGTTTTACTTCGGTCTTTTTATTATGTCAAATGCTGTAAGTAGCCACTTTTTTGTGCGTCCTTGTGCCTCTTTTTGTAATGCTATGACAAAGCGGAATCCCTTGCTTTCAAATACTTTTTTCTGATTGTCAGACTTTTTTAGGTTGAAATCTCCGAACTGAACCACGATGGGGATAAAATCCTCTATTTTGAATCCAAGTCTATTTATTTCTGGTTCATGTTTGTCAATTATATGCACCAGTCCATATCCTTTATGTTTTATCGGATCGGTGACTTCTCCCCAAACGATATCAATGAATCCGATATCATCGCGATAAAGCGCTTTAGTGCATTCTCCGTTTTGCATTTTACGGAGATGTTTTATTGCTTCTTTTGGTTTTCTTACAAATTGTCTATAAATAGGTCCAAATTTCCCAATTTCAATAGTCTTAATTACATTTTTCATAATAGTAGCATCATTTCTTTAATTTTTTTACACAATAAAAATTCCTTTCGCCATCCTGCGAACTCACAATTCCATTAGTTCTTTGTTTTTACGATGCTCTTTAGTTATGGTTCAATAACTGGGGCAAAGATACAAAAGGTTTTTGGATTTGGCAATTTAATCTATTATTTATTGACAAAAAAGTATCCAAAAGATCAAGCGCCAGCCGAAGCTCTAACCGTCGTCTGGCGCGGCCCCGTGCTGTAAACCCAGTGGGGGCGAAGCCGAGATTTTTTGAACTTATTATGCTTATTGATACCGACTTTTGAAGATATTATAACTTATGATATTGACAAAACATTATTCTAAAGGTAAAATATTAATTTTTTTATCCCTAAAATCATTGTCAAAGAAAAATACCAGATTTCGTTTTGCTTTGTCCATAGATTTTATTAAATCGTTACATGTAGGAAATAATTCACAAAAATCGGCTATAATAAAACTCATAAGTACAATTATATTGCGCACAGCCGTCGAAACAAACTGATTTTGTTGTTCTATATTATCATTAAAAGCGTCTTTAAATTGAATAATTGATATATATGAGGGATGTGAGTATAAACTAAAATAACTATACATATCCTCAAAAACTTCTGTTTTTATTCCAAATAGGATATAATCTGTTTCTTTTTTAAACTTATGAATTTCATTATTAGTATCAAAATAGCGCCAAAAGGTATGATTCTGTTCTATGGCATTTTTGGTATTCGTACTTAAATTTTTATATAAATCTGTATTTCTTATATTCTGTTTTGCAACATTTATTAAAATAGCCTCATTTTCTTTTTGTTTAACATAACAACTTGAATGATAATAAGATTGTCGCTCTTGATAACCTTGTATTTGAAATGATTCATACATTATCAAACGTTTTTCTTTTGTATCAGGCAAAACAAAAATCAGTTCAAAAGCACAAAATGCTTCATAAAGACTTCTAACTAAACTAAAAATTGAAGCATAATCGACAATAGGTGATAGCGTATAAACTTGATTTTCCTGTTTTTGCTCAAAACCACAACCATCAATTAAACACCTGACATTCATGCATTTTAAATAAAACATTTGTAACATTATCTTGGCATCGCCTTGAATGTCAAGTTCTGAATATCTTGGATTTGTATTTATTACGACAGAAAACATGCAATCAAGCATGATATCTATATATTGTTTGCAGTCTTTAATAGTTTCACAATCAATTAGTTGCCGATTATTTTTATATATATCATCAACGTTAGTCATAATCTAAAACAGTTTTATTACGTTTTTTTATCATTAATACTATTATAATAAATTATCATTTAGTCAGACATAGTTCAGACCGCATAACCCTTTCCTATGGTTCAAGAACTAGACGAAATCCAATATCATTAGAACGTTCGTCTTGGTCGTAATAACTTCTAAACCACACCTTACACAACCATGCATAAACAGCGAAACAACCACCTCTAATAACTCGATAATTACTCATATCAGTATCTGTCTGATTGTTATGAAGACTACTATAATTATACCAGATATCTTGGCACCATTCGAAAACATTTCCACTCATGTCATATAATCCAAGTTCATTTGGAGTTTTCTTCCCAACAGGATGAGTCGTGTTTCTACTATTGTCAGTATACCATGCGACATTTTTTATATTATTGTCTCCGCTATATAAGTATTCACAACTCTTATTACCACCTCTTGCAGCATATTCCCATTCAGCTTCTGTCGGAAGTCTAAAGTTTTGGCATGTTAATTGGTTCAATTTCCTAATAAAGCTTTGGCACTCTTCCCAATTAACTTGTTCAACTGGTAAGTTTTCTCCTTTCCAATTTGAAGGGTTGCTATTCATTACAGCTTCCCAAAGGGATTGGGTAACCTCATATTTACCAATATAATAATCATTTAATGAAATAGGTCGAGTGGGTTTTTCGTCTTCTAAACAATCTTTATCATCGTTTGATGTGCAACCCATAGTAAAAACACCACCTTTAACAAAGACCATGTCAAAAGATACACCATTGACAGTATATATTCTGTTTTCAATTATACCGTTTTTGTTGTTATTAAGGACAATGTTTAATACTTCTTTTGCTCCATCTTTTATTTCTATCTTTTGAACTATTGTATCATAACCAGGTTTTAATATTTTTATTTCATATATACCAGTTGATATCATATCATTAATATATGGTGTTTTTTGACTCATCAATCTTCCGTTTAAAGCAATTGTCGCACCATTTTCCGGTTCAGTTATAATTGATAAGGAGCCCCATCCTTCATTGTTTTTAACTGTTTTATTCATCAATACCATTTCATATCCTTTTTTCGGTTCCATATCGAATGGAAACCAAAATTCTGTTGAACTTAAATCAGGATGAGAAATCTTAATATATGTAGCATAATAACTTAAATATACCCAAACTTCACCAACTTTATACTCAATTTCAAAGAATGTTGCAGCATTTCCTTGAAACAGAAGTTCGTGACGTTGTTTATCATTAATATTTTCAGTTTTTATTTTTAACACAGCATAAGGTTTATCGTTGTCATCATACATTTTATCTGTATTTATATTAATAAAACCAGCGACTTCTTTGAAGGAACCTTCCTTTACTTCAAGTTGAGCAATAGCACCGAATGACAATAGCATCAATAAACCCAAAATCAAAATTCTTCTCATAAATAATTGTTATCGACAAAAATATCAATCTGTGATTAAATTGACACTGCAAAGATAGTTTTTTTAAATAATAAAACAAAACATTTTTCGGAAAGCGATTTGATGTCGTCACAAGATGTGATTAGATATCGCCCCATTATATGGTTGTAAACAAAGATAAACCGAATTCGCAACTTCCATGCCATCCTCAGAGATGAAGCCAAGATATAGCTGAATTGTGTCCCTAAGCCAGTCGGAAGGGAGGGGTAAAGCGACCGATTGGCTCGATCTTGTGGTGGCTGCGATTTCAAACACTGCCTGGCCTTTTGAAACATTATATGCCAACGGCATCGACAAATCGGAGGCATCGGCTGAGCCTTCGGCACTGTTGTCGGTCCAAGTTATTGTTACACAACGTTCTGAAATTGTGGCGGCGACATCTTTCGGCGGTGTCAAATCGCCACGTGACACCAGCATCCGCTGATAGTTTATCTCAATGTCGGGATAACTGCCACCGACAGCGTTTTTCACCATATACGACACTGCCGCGTTGAATGCCGATTTCTTAACGGCATATATTTTGTAGCCAATACAGATGTAATCTTTAATCGGCGTCAAAAACTCCATCGCCTTGTTGAATTTCGCCCGTTGCTGAAGCTGCCGCGGCGTGCGAGCGTCGTTGAAATGCTGAGGAAGACTGCGCATATAGCTGATGCCATTCCATGAGGAACCGATAACTGTTCCAACCTTGCCTGAAAAGCCTCCGAGGACTCCTTTTCTGATTTTTCCCATAATTTTTTATTTTTGTTAAACGATTTAAATTTTAAAACCGCCACAAAAATATATAAAAATTTTTTAGAAAATCAAATTCGGTTTTAAATGCGCTTCTTTGCCTGATTATGCCTGATTATGCCTGATTTTTCCAGGTTTTGCAAGGTTGCAAGTTCGCACAAAATTAATACCAAGTTCGTACCAAGTTCGAATGAAACTATAGTAATTAGTCCGAACTTGATACGATATGTGACTTATATTCAATGAGTTAAGTGCAAATGTTAAAATTTATTAACATTTAAAAAAGCATTAAATCTCCCAAAAACAGTTTGTAAATAGCTGAAATACAATTATTTAGAACGATGTTGAAAACTTAGTCGTTTTCGTACGACTAATTCGTTTGAAGGGTCGTATATTTGGCGCTTTATTATTATAAATCTTTTACGAATATGACACAGATACCTGATTTTATCGAAACAAATTTGCAAGGGACAAATTTATGGTTTAGAATTCCAACAAATCCTATTAAAGAGATTCGTGGTGAAAGACGTAAGATAATTAAAGACGCTTACAAGGCTTTGTTGTCAAAATTAAACGGCAATAACTTCATAAAAAATGATTTTCTTGATGAAAATATCTATATAATTTGGAAGGAAAGCTTTCAGAAAGCATCAAATAACGCTACACGATATTGGCAAACGACTTATGCAGTGCTTAAATTACCCGATGTTTTGAAATATGCCAAACCATTTGATGAGAATTACAGGAGTTTTGACATTAAAGACGGTAATCAGAAGAAAAACCGCTATGTTGAGCTAATAAAACTGAGATATACATTCAATAGTAAAACGGAAGATTACAAGAATTTCACGATTGAAGTGGTGATAGGTAAGAAAAGCGATGGTCGAAACGTCCAATACAGCCTGGAGTATATAAAAAAAGCGTGTAGTTAATCCATGCATAAGCCGATCTACACGTTTTTAGTCGTAAAAATGCAGTTAATCCATGCAAAAGCCGATCTGCGATTTTTACGCTGCAAAAATAAGCAAAATTGCATTACGACAATGCAAAAATTTCAAAAAAATGCATCATGACCGTGCATTTTTACCCTTGATGCGTCTCTCTCAGCAAGTCATTAACTGTCTTCACTGGGTTGAATGTGAGAATCGGGACTTCGACGAAGATGGTAATCCAGTCCGCCATGGCACCGTTCCAGAGGCCGGGGAGCTCCATGGCTTTCAGGTCTTTGCCGTCTTTCGACTTCAATGAGATGAAGCCGGTTTCCGGGTCGACATAATCTGGAAGGTTGAACGAGTTGCCTTTGAAATCCTGGGTGGCGCACACCAAATCGACAGGGTTGAAGTGGGTCGATGAGCGGAACATCGCCTCCTGTTTCTCGTTTTTGTGGTCGATTTGGGACGACTCCACAATCTGAAGTGAGATCTCGTCGCTGCTGTTGCGAGTGAAATACGGACCTCCGCCAGGCTCGCCCTCATTTTTCACCATGCCGCATACGCGCATCGGGCGGTTGAGCTTGCCGTAGAGGAAGTCGACCTTCTCGATTTCGTTGTAGGTACTGAAGAAATCAGGAATGTCGATCATCAGCTGGTCTTTCGCGAAAGCTGTGATTTCTGCAAGTTCCTCGTTGGTGACGTCGCCGTCGTCGAGCAACTCCAGATATTCAAACTGTTGCTGCTGCAGGCGGAAGAGGTAGCCGCCAAGCACCTTTTTGTATTCGTAGGTGGTCGCCTTGAAACGGTCGGGAACCACGTTGTCGATGTTCTTGATAAAGATGATTTCCTTGTGTAAGTCGTTGAGGTTCTGTATCAAAGCGCCATGGCCGCCCGGACGGAACACCAGCTTGCCGTCTTTGTCGCGGAACGGCTCATTGTTCATATCGACAGCGATGGTGTCGGTAGAAGGTTTCTGCACCGAGAAGCTGATTTCATATTTGATTCCGAACTGTTTCTCGTATTTCGGCAGCACGTAATTCACAATCTTCTTGAAGATGTCGAGATGCTCCTGCGATACAGTGAAATGCAGCTTCGCCACCTTGCCGTTGTTGCTGTATTCAGCGGCTTCCACGAGATGTTCCTCCATTGCGAGACGGGCTGAATCGCCATATTTGTGGAACTTCAACAAAGCCTTCGGAAGGTTGCCGTAGTTCATGCCGTCGGCGTTGAGAAGAGTCTCGACAATCTCCACTAACTCGTTGTCGTTCAACATCTTTTCAATGTCTTTGCCTTTGGCTTGAAGCTGGCATTTCAGATCGTTGAAGAAAGCGAAATCATGGATTCCCATGAAGAAATTCTCAACTGAATCCGGTTTGATCTTCTCTTTTTTGAGGAAATCGGCCGGAATCTCCTTGTTTTTATATTCTTCGACGAATGCGTAGAGGTTCTTGAACATTCGGCTCGCCGCACCCGAAGCAGGCACGAATTTAATGATATCGTAGTATTTTTTGTCTTCGTCGAACTGCCTGACAAGGTCTTTTATCTCATTTTCATCGAAACGGACGATGCCTTTCCCAATTGTGGCAGGCGCGATAAGGTCGCTGAAAGCAAATCCGTTTTTAAACTGAACTATCTGATTTTCAACTTGTTGTGCGGAAATTCCTAAAGCTTCGAGTTGCTGTTTGTCGGCAGAAGAGAGTGTTGTCATGATATCAAAATTTAATCTTTACAAAGTTATAGCATTTTTTTATTTAAAAGAAAAATTTTTTGAAAAATGTTGACAAAGTTCGAAAATAGGTGTAATTTTGCATGAAATAATTTGAATATTTTTGGTTTAGATTAGAATAAAAACATTAAAAATTACCACTATGAACAAGAAGATTGAAGACGCTATCAATGCGCAGATTAATGCTGAATTATGGTCGGCATACCTTTATTTATCAATGGGAACCAACTTCCGTGCGAAGGGTTTGGACGGCATCGCCAACTGGTTTGAGGTTCAGTTCAAGGAGGAGCAGGACCACGCAATGATTTTCTACAAATACATGCAGAGCCGTGGCGCACGCGTGGTTTTGAAGCCAATTGCGAAGGTGCAGACCGATTGGAAATCACCAGTTGAGGCATTTGAAGATACACTCGCTCACGAGAAGAAAGTGACCGAGATGATTCACAACATCAACAAACTCGCAATCGAAGCTAAGGACTACGCAACCCAGAACCGCATGGTGTGGTTTGTCGATGAGCAGGTTGAAGAAGAGGAAGAGGCCGGCAAGAACCTCGAGGCTTTGAAGGCTATCGGCGACAACGCCCTCGGACTTTATATGTTCGATAAGGAATTAGGCGCCCGCCAGTATCATCAGGCTTCAGCGCTGAAGTAGTCTTTAGTCGCTAGTCTTTAGACGTTAGACCTTAGACTTTAGATTTGTGATTAAAAGATTAATGGTGTCATTCGCCTAATGACACCATTAATCTTTATGCTAATTACTAACGACTAACAACTAGCGACTAAAGACTTTATTATCGTTTTCGTAAAATAATCCGTTCCAATTCCAACCCTAACGGTTCCAACGGATTACATCTGTTCGCTTGGTCGAGGATGATTTCGTTGGGACCTTCTTTAATTAATAAGGTGCCGAAATACGTGGTCTGAAGCATTCGGTCAACGCCAGGGAGAATGCCGGTTTTTGAGACGCCGTTGCATGTAAGAGTGTATTCTTTTGCGTCGTTTTCGGGCAGATATACAATAAAGACATCGTATTCGCCGGATATTTGCGAATCGAGTTGCCAAGAGAGCCACGATATTGGCTGCACGCTCATGTAGCCAGTGCCGTCGATGGCAGAATGGACAAGGCAAGCCTTGTCTGCACAGGATAAGATGATTTCTTGGTCACGTTGGGATGTGATAATCATTTGACATCCCGTTGGGACAAGATGTGCCTTGTCTGTATGGGATGAGATGAAATCGCCAATGCCATTTAACACATCTCTTTCATAATCAATGACTTTGCCGGTGCCGTTGGGACCGATATTCAATAAAAACACTCCACCGTTGGCAACGGTTTTAAGCAGGCGTTGAGTCTGAGTTTCAATCTGTTGACCAAGTTCAGGACGTTCAATCCACGATTTGTAGCCCCAGGTGTTGTATAGCGATGCGGGGTTGTCCCAATAGATGTCGCCATACAATGAGATGTTGCCGTTGTCGGGAAGCGTCATGTAATCGCCCTTGTTGTTCATTATTCGGCCGTTGATAAGGCATTGAGGCTGAAGGCTTTTAACTGTCTCGCGGAAACGGCGGCTCTGTTCGGGAGTCAACAATCCCATATCGAACCACATTGTGTAAACTTCGCCATAGTTTGTAAGAAGTTCGGTGAGTTGAGCCACGATATAGTCTTCAAGTTCGGGTGTGATTATCTCCAAAGGCGAGTAAACCTGGTTGACGTATTCGGTGCAGTTCGTTGTAGTATCCGGCTCTAGGCGTGGTATTCCGAGAGGGTAGTGCCAGTCGGGGAGGGAGTAGTAAAATCCGAGTTTTATGCCGTGGCGGTGGCAGGCATCGGCGAGCTGTTTGACGATGTCTTTGCCGTAAGGCGTGAAGCCAACTATATCATAATCAGTGGTTTGCGTGTCGAACATACAGAAACCGTCGTGATGTTTCGTAGTGAAGACGATGTATTTCATCCCGGTGTTTCTTGCGAGCAGCACAATGCTGTCGGCATTGAAATCGACGGGGTTGAACTCGCGTGCAACCGCCTCATATTCAGCAATTGGAATCCTAGCGTGGTTCATAATTTGCTCGCCATAATACGGAATTTTTTCGCCTTTCCAGATGCCGCCGAGCTTGGAATACACGCCGAAATGTATGAACATTCCGAAATGGTTGTCACGGAATGATTCCAATGCGGTTCTTGTGGTTTCATCTAAATGATTATCAGATGGTTTGTTTTCGCAAGAAGCCAGAAAAAGTATCAGAATCGCCGGGATTATAAGGAATAATTTGACAACTTTTTTCATGGTATTAGTCGGCTGTAAATTGCACACTCAGCGGCAGTCCTTCTTTTGAGAGGTAGAACATATAAAGGACAACGGTCTTGTCTCCGCGGTTCTCGCCATGGTGGACGGTTCCGACCATCTCGACAACGGCTTCACCTTCATGGACGACTTTGGTTTTGCCATCCAGGCTGATGATTGTCAGCTCGCCTTGTACCAGTACGCCACAGTTCATCGCGTCGTGGTGATGCCAGGCAAGTTTTTGTCCTTGCGGAATCACATATTTCATTGCTACAATCTCTGGGCGGCCTTGAAAGTAATCAGGCAATGCGGCACCATCCCAGCTCTGCGAGGTGCGGATAAGTTCTGTGGTTTCTACTTGTTCCATGTCAGTTGTCAAATTTTTCGGCTGTTGACATCGTCATATTCAGGCTTTTCGAACTGCCTCACGACGTAAGAGCAGACCGCATGAATGCGGAGACCGTTTTCGCGGGCATATCTGACGGCTTCGTCGAGTAGGGCTTTTGCTATGCCTTTGCCTTGAAATGCCGGCTCAACAACAGTGTGCATGATGGCGAAGACGGAGTCGTTCATCCATTCGTAAGCGATATATCCCATACGTTTGCCGTTATCCTCGGCGATGAAATAGCCGTCGCGGGAGTTGTTTTTCTGGGTGATTTCCATTATTTATTAAGTTTGTATGTCAGCGCACCCGAAGGGCATAATTTGATTTGTGCTATCAGTTCTTCGGTGGTGGCGTTTTGCGGCTTGCACCAAGGACGTTCGTTCACGTTATAAACTTTAGGCAATTGATACACGCATACTCCGGCGTGTGTGCATTTTTCCGGCTGCCAGATGATGGTGAGCTCGTCGGTTTTATATTCTTTCATCATAGTTGTGAATTTTTTGCAAAGATATAAAAAATCCTTATCCCAGCCTCCTGAAATCGCTCCAGCCTGATTGCATCTTGCCGTTGTGACAGTCTTCAACAAACTTTTTCAACATTTTTAAGGCGTATTCTTGGCGTTTTGTATTGTAATAATGCTGTATGCGGTCAACCTTGATGCGGCGGTAGTTTTCGGGGAACGAAAGATAGTTTTTCCAAGCCGGCTCGTCGGCTTTGATAGCCTCGATAACCCAATCTTCATAGACGAAACGCGACGGGTCGATGTCGGGGATTACGGCGAGGCCTGCTGGAGTCATCTCGCCGGTTTCGACGAGGCGGCGGCAGCGCACGAGGTTCTGCTCGCACCAGTTGCTTCCTTTGCGGCGCGGCGTGAAGTGCTGGATCGGCTTCCCGTCGTCGATGCGCTTCATGGTGCTGTCTATCCATCCGAAGCAGAGCGCCACCTCGACGGCATCGACATAGCGGACCACGCTCGGACAGTCGGCTTCGGCGCGATTGATACGTAGCCAGAAATCCGATGCTTTATCGTGGTTTTCGAGATACCACTGGTAAAGCTCTTCGCGTGAATGGATGTCGAGTAGGGTGGTGATTTCCATTTTCTATTTGCACATCCTTTCAATCAGCTCGGAATGCTGTGGAAACTGCTTCAACAACTCTTTTTTGTCAGCCAATTCGAAGTTCTCGAAAGTGAAAGCAGGAGCGACGGCGCATCCGACGAGTGAGAACCCTTGTTTTGATGGGATTTCGGCGGCAAACCATTGCTCTGGCTGGATTATGACCTGCATCTCGCTTTCGGGCGATAGGCTGTGAACGCTGAGTTTTCCATCGGTGTCGATGACATAGATGTTGAGCGGCTCGCCAGCATGATAATACCAGATCTCGACAACATCGTGCAAACGGTGAAAAGCCGAAATGTCGTTGGCTGTCAGCATGTAATAGATGGTCGAGATTGCCTTCTTACCTGATTCGTCATTTCCGAAAAGCTGGCGGTAGTAGCCTCCTTCGGGATGGGGAAGGAGACCGAGATTGGCGATATAGTGTGCAGAATTGAGGTTGTTTGCCATGATGAAAATTTTTTGCAAAGATACATAAAAGTCGTTAGTCGTTAGTCGTTAGTCGTTAGTTTTTGACAAAAAAAGGAGGGCTGTCGCAAGACAGCCCTCCTAAAGTCTAATGACTAAAGTCTAAAGACTAAAGACTAAAGTCTTATTCAGCCTTTCCGCCTTTTTCCTCTTTCTCGAGGTTCTCTTTCAAAGCTGCGAGGACATCGAGGTCGCCTAATGTTGTGCGCTCAACGTTGTCGTTGATCTGCTTCACGGCGCGCTTGGTGTTCTTTGCGGCTTTCTCTTTCTCGGCTGTCTCAGCTTCTGTTGCAGCGTTCTGCTTGTCTTCCCAGATGCGTGAGTGGCTGAGGATGATCTTCTTGTTTTCTTTCGAGAACTCGATGACCTTGAAATCCAAAGTTTCGTCAACCTTGGCTGTTGTGCCGTCTTCTTTCTTCAGATGACGGTTCGGGCAGAAACCTTCAACACCGTATGGCAATGAGACGATGACGCCCTTGTCGCTTGTGCTGATGATTGTTCCCTGCTGGATTGAACCAACTGTGAAGATGCTCTCAAACACATCCCATGGGTTCTCTTCAAGCTGCTTGTGGCCGAGGCTCAAGCGGCGGATCTCCTGATCCACATCGAGGACGACGACGTCGATCTTGTCGCCGATCTTGGTGAACTCTGCCGGATGTTTGATCTTCTTCGACCAGCTGAGGTCTGAAATGTGAATCATGCCATCAACGCCTTCCTCAAGTTCGACGAAGATGCCGAAGTTGGTGAAGTTGCGCACTGTAGCGGTGTGTTTTGAACCCTTTGGATAACGCTCCTGGATGTTCTCCCATGGATCCGGGACGAGCTGCTTCATACCGAGGCTCATCTTGCGCTCTTCGCGGTCGAGTGTGAGGACCTTGGCTTCCACTTCGTCGCCAATCTTCAGGAAGTCCTGAGCTGTGCGGAGGTGCTGTGACCATGACATTTCTGAAACATGGATGAGACCTTCAACGCCTGGAGCGATCTCGATGAACGCGCCGTAGTCGGCGAGGACAACGACTTTACCCTTAACGACGTCACCAACTTTGAGGTTCGGGTCGAGAGCATCCCATGGATGTGGGGTGAGCTGCTTGAGACCGAGGGCGATGCGTTTCTTGCTGTCGTCGAAGTCGAGGATAACGACCTTGATCTGCTGGTCGAGTTGGACGATTTCCTTAGGATCGTTGATACGGCCCCATGAAAGGTCGGTGATGTGGATAAGACCGTCAACACCGCCGAGGTCGATGAACACGCCGTAGTTGGTGATGTTCTTGACAACGCCTTCGAGAACCTGACCTTTTTCAAGCTTGCTGATGATTTCGCTCTTCTGCTGCTCGATTTCGTCTTCGATGAGGGCTTTGTGTGAAACGACCACGTTCTTGTACTCCTGGTTGATCTTAACAACCTTGAATTCCATTGTGCTGTTGACGAATACGTCGTAATCGCGGATAGGTTTGACATCGATCTGTGAACCTGGCAAGAATGCCTCGATGCCGAACACNNTCGACGATCAAGCCGCCTTTTGTACGGCTCTTGACGAAGCCGCGGACGATCTCTTGGCTGTCGAATGCCTCGTTGACGCGGTCCCATGACTTGAGAAGGCGAGCCTTCTTGTGTGAAAGGACGAGCTGGCCGTTGATGCCTTCCTGGTTCTCCACGTAGACTTCGATTTTGTCACCCACCTTAAGGTCTGGGTTGTGACGGAATTCTGAAATCGGAATAACACCATCTGATTTGAATCCAATGTTGACAACAACTTCGCGTGAAGTCTTTGCCACAACTGTACCATCGATAACTTCGTGATCGCCGATCTGGCTCATTGTCTTCTCGTACATGGCTTCCATGCGTGCGCGGTCTTCAGCTTTGTAGCTGTCGTGTTTCTTAGCGTCGCTGCTCCAGTCGAAGTCTTCTGATGGAACCGGTTTCACTTTCTGGATTTTTTCGGTGTTTTCTAATTCGCTCATTATTTTTTTGTAAAAATTGTACCCGACGGCTCTTCCGAATTAGGCAATCGAGGATTGTTAAACTTTATTTTTCCATTTCAAGTCATTGATTTTCAATTACAAAAACCAATTTCGGAATAAGGCTCG
>DBYZ01000008.1 GCA_002311655.1 Bacteroidales bacterium UBA1173 | reverse complement strand
TTAGTTTTGAATCTTATTTTCATAAAAGTTACTTATTAGTTAGTAATTTTGATTAAAACGACTTGCAAAATTAATATGACTTTTTCAAATAAACAAGGTCTTGAAGATACGGATAGCAAATTTTGTAAATTTTGAAAGCAACAAAAGTTGTCGGACTTTATTCGTTGATGAGGCACTGGCCTGTCATTTCCTGTGGCTGTTGCAGTCCCATGATGTGGAGGATGGTAGGAGCCACGTCGGCCAGGACGCCGTTTTGTACCCTCGCGTTAAGGTTCTCTGTCACGTAGATGAAAGGGACAGGGTTGGTGGAGTGTGCGGTGTTGGGTGTGCCGTCGTCGTTGATGGCATGGTCGGCATTGCCGTGGTCGGCGGTGATGACGACTTCATAGCCTTTCGCTTTGGCTGCCTCCACCAGCTCGCTCAGACACTGGTCGATAGTCTGCACCGCCGTTTGGATGGCGGAGTAAACCCCTGTGTGTCCCACCATGTCGGCGTTGGCGAAGTTTACCACAATCCAGTCGTAGCGGTTGGTGTTGAGCGCCTCGATGAGACGGTCTTTCAATTCGTAGGCCGACATCTCAGGCTGGAGGTCGTAGGTTGCGACCGCTGGAGAGTTCACCAGGATGCGGTCTTCTCCCTCGAACGGCTCTTCTCGCCCGCCGTTGATGAATGATGTCACGTGGGCATATTTCTCGGTTTCGGCAGCATGCAGCTGCTTCAAGCCTTTGCTTGCTATGTATTCGCCAAGGGTATTCTCAACATTTCCTTTAGGGAAGATGACGTGTATGCCTGTGAAAGAGTCGTCGTATGGTGTCATGCAGTAGTACTGGAGATTTGGAATTGTCTGCATGTCCTGCTCAGGGATGTCATGCTGAGTGAGCGCTATGGTCATTTCTTTGGCGCGGTCGCTGCGGAAGTTGAAGAAGATTACCACGTCGCCATCTTTGATACGTCCGTCAACGTTGCTGTTGACGAGGGGTTCCATAAACTCGTCGGTGTTTTTGTGCTCCGGCGTGTGTGAGTCGTAGCACGACTGTATGCCTTCGACCATGTCGGTAACCTCACGACCGATGCCGTGTACGAGCAGGTCGTAACCCAGCTTGATACGGTCCCAGTTGTTGTCGCGGTCCATGGCGTAGTAACGGCCGATGACAGATGCCACAACGCCTGTGCCTGCCTCTGCCATGTGCTGCTGCAGGTCGATGACGAAGCCTTTGCCCGACATAGGGTCGGTGTCGCGACCGTCCATGAAGCAGTGCACGTAGCAGTTCTCAATGTTATACTGTGCGGCGATATCGATGAGCTTAAAGAGGTGGTCTATTGAAGAGTGGACGCCACCGTCGGAGGTTAGACCCATGAGATGAAGGCTTTTGCCGGTGGTCTGTGCACAGCTGTAAGCCGACACTATTTCAGGGTTCTGAAGTATGGAGTTGTCGGCACATGCATGGTTTATCATCACCAGATCCTGATAAACAACGCGTCCGGCACCGATGTTGAGGTGTCCGGTTTCTGAATTTCCCATTTGTCCTTCAGGAAGACCTACATACTCGCCAGAAGCTTGCAGTTCAGAGTGAGGATAAGTGGCTTTCAGATAGTCGAAATATGGCGTTGGGGTCTGTGCTATCACGTCACTCTCGCTTTGGTCGCCTATGCCCCAGCCGTCGAGAATGACCAAAAGAGCTTTCTTTGGGCTGCTGTCCGGAATTGGGTTGCTCGTGCTGGTTTCTTTTTTGCACGAGACAAATACCATTGTCACTGCTGCCAAAATGATGAATAGCCTTTTCATGGTGGTTTAATTATTGTGATTTATTTTTCGTGTTTTTTCTTTAATTCATATTATTTTAAAGGTATCTCCGGATGCTGCACCGACAGAGGCAGGCCTTCCTGCGAGAGGTAGAACATGTAGAGAACGACGGGTTGGGTGCCGCGGTTCTCGCCGTCCCAGCTTTTGCTAGTGTGAACCAGTTCTGTGGTCTGCACCGTAGAGATTTTTCCCATTGTAAATATTTTGGTGCAAAGTTAAGATGTATAATTTAAATATCCAAGCGTTTGACCCATTAAACATCAAATTTTGTAAATTTTGAAACTTTTTGTAAATTATTAACATCTTAAAAATTTTTAGTGTCTACTTTTCCGAGCTGGTACAAATTCGGTAGATATATTGTCAAGTGACATGGGTGCAACTCAATTATATAAAACCGCCGCCTCAATTGAGGCGGCGGTTAAAGTTGTGCTCCCACTAGGACTTGAACCTAGGACCAACTGATTATGAGTCAGCTACTCTAACCGACTGAGCTATAGGAGCTGGAAAAATTTCCGGCTGCAAAAGTACAAAAAAATATTGAATGTAAAATATTTTTTAATTTTTTTTCTCACGCAGAAATCGCAGAAACCGCAGAACCAAATCTGCGAGATCCGATTGCTTTAGCAATCAAAATAAATATGGAAGAAAAATTCTGCGGATTCAGCGAGATCTGCGTGAGATTAATAATAATTTTCAATTTCTTCGAGAATTTCGGTCACTTCCGCTACCGTCGGCACTTCCATCAGTTTCATTTTGAACTGTTTGAAGTTCGGGAAGCCTTTGAAATACAGTCCCCAATGTTTCCGCATCTCGATGACGGCATAGTGCTCATCTTTGTAATTCAGTGAGTCGTTGAGGTGCATCTTCGCCACTTTCACGCGTTCTTCGACGGAAGGTTTCTCGTCTTCTACACCTTTTTCAAGATAATCGTGAATCTCCTTGAAAATCCAGGGGTTTCCGTATGTGGCGCGACCAATCATGAGGCCGTCGACGCCGAAAGTGTCCTTGAAATATTTCGCTGACCTGCCATCGACTACGTCGCCGTTGCCGATGATAGGAATCGTCATGCGAGGGTTGTTTTTCACTGCTCCGATGAGCGTCCAGTCGGCAGGCTCGCCCCATTTCGTTGTGCGGAGTCGTCCATGGATTGTAAGCGCCTGAATGCCGACATCCTGAAGTCGCTCGGCGATTTCCACTATGTCTTTATGCTCGCTGTCGTAACCCAATCGTGTCTTCACCGTGACAGGCGTTTTCACTGCTTTCACAACGGCTTCGGTGATGGCGACCATCTTAGGGATGTCGTTCATAATGCCTGAGCCGGCGCCTTTCGATGCCACTTTTTTCACTGGGCATCCGAAGTTGATGTCGATGATGTCGGGGTTGTAACGCTCAGCATATTGTGCTGCCTCTACCATTGGCTGAACTGCGTTTCCGAAGATTTGCACTCCGAACGGCTGCTCGCTCTCAGTATACCGTAACTTGTTGATACTCTTGACTGCATCGCGAATCAGTCCGTCCGACGAGATGAACTCGGAATAGACGATGTCGGCGCCGTACATCTTGCACACGTGCCTGAACGGCGGATCGGTGACGCCCTCCATCGGTGCCAGAAGCAGCGGATAATGCTCGAAAGAAAGATTCGCGATTTTCATGCTGCAAAAATAACAAAATTTTTAATGCCATTTGCAGAAATGCGACCTACCACAGGGTACTGTGAGCATTTCGAAAATGGCATTAAAAATGTATCTTATTTTTTGTATTTTTGCCGTAAGGATGCTGTTCTTCGGCCACTTTTAAGCAATCTTCATTAGCAAAATCATATTGCTTTCTTGCGACCATAATTATGTCTTCACCAAGAGCTGAGCTTATGTGTGAAATAGTGCTTATCGTGAAATTATGCCTTCCGGTAAGCCATTTGCTTATCTCCGATTCGCGTTTGCCAAGTTTGTTGGCCAAATCACGACGAGTCATGCCTTTTTGTTTCAGCACTTCAACTATTCGTTCGGCAATAGCAAACGACAGCTCGAATTCTGCCATTCGATCTTCGGGTATTTCAGCCAAACATTCTCTGAATAATTTGTTCTGTATCATATCTCAAATACTGTTTTATCAATTCCAGTAATAATATTGTTCTCAACTTTCACATTTCCTGATTTCCTTGCTTCTTTCAACAATTTGTCAAACTTCTGAAGGTCTAAAACGTAACCGCTCAACTTTTCATCTTCTTGGTAAGTCCTTGTCGTTTTTTCTCCGCCATTGCCTAATATCAAAATCTGATCTGAAATTCTGAGGCAGTACAACCTTAAACTTCTCGCATCAATTGACAACGCACAAAGATTGTCATTCATTTTGCCTTCAGTTCTGAAAAACCTTTCCAAGGCACCTTGTTCTATAATCTTTTTCAAAGCGAAAATAATTGTCTGAAAATCCTTGTTTAACCTTGCATTGTCCTTGAATTCCGTAAGAAATCTTTCAAATTCGCTTTTGTCGTTTCCATCAAAACTAATAGAATACAAACAAACTATTTCGTTTTGTTCAATTGTTTTTAAAGTCATTTTTTTAGTCATAGCTTCACAAATTTTAGCTTGCAAATATACTAATAATTTTTCAGACTTCACTTAAAAGTGAAATATTTTTCAGATAACTCTAACCTGAAACTTTTCTCGTTTCGGTTCTTGCTGCAAAGTTACAAAATTTTTCGAATTAAGTGAAGGCTTAGATAAAAATAATTTCAATGATATGCAAAGAGACGGCTTTATGACCGTCTCTGACAGAGTGTTTTGTATAAAGACTATGTTTATCAATATGTTGCTATAAATTTATTATGAATTAGTCCGTCGTAAATCAATGATCCATCTTCAAAAATAATTTTAGTTCTCAAACTGCCTTCTTTTGGTAGTAATTTGAACTGATAATTTCTGCAATGGATTTCTATGGTTTTACTCAACTTGTCATCCCAAGGTATATCAAATTTATTGTGAACATAAACAAACCATTCATCAATAATCTCGTCATTATATATGATAACATACCTGATTTCGATTTTTTTATCAATAGATTTTCCTGAAACATTGCGTAGTTTTATAAGAGCCATAGGAACGAAATCTGTTCGGAATCCTGTATTTATATCAACTATTTCAAATAAATCTATCATCTTTGAAGATGCGACGTTTTGATCTGCTTTTGCATCTTTATTTGTTTCTGTAGTTTGTTTGTTTTGATTTGTTTCTTTGTTGCTGTTATTATCCGAACAACCTGTAATTGTTGGGATAATCAACAAACAAATGATTGCGATTTTTAATAGTTTTTTCATGTGGCGATACTTTTGAGGGTTGGTTATCTATTTACTTGCTTTCGTTTTCTTTGTTCAGATTTTCCAAGAGTTCTTCAACTCGTTTATAATGTTTCAAGCGGATGTCACGCATTTCTTCATCATTGATTTCCCTGTATTTATTTCTTGTATTAATCTCTGAAATCCATTTCATAATCAATGCGCCGAAGAATACGGCAACATCACCCCATATCGTATTCCTTACAAGGGTAACTGGAGCGTGAGGGTCTGATAAAGTCGTGTAAGTTAAAAATCCCATAGGGATTCCGAAAACTAAAATCCAAAGCCAGAATACTAATCGGGATTGAGATTTTGCTTCGTCTTTAATCTCTTGAGCTGTGTACATAATGCGATACTTTTTTATGTTAAACAATGGTGCGTTCTTGTAAAAAGAAACGTGGACTGCTACCTGCGTCTATGTAAAGTATCGCCAAACACTTGTATGCAAACACAGATAAACAGCCCACGCTATGAGCTGCAGTCTGCGTCTCTTACATACGTTATTGAAATTGGCGATTTCTACATAGAGAGACACATTCGTCGATGCAAAGATAGTTGTTTTTTGGATAAAACAAAAAATATTAATGAAAAATTCATGGATAATTCATGTTAAATCCTGTTGAAAAAAATCTTATTTTTGCCCCCGTGAAAGAAAATCCTATCTCATATTATAAAGACGACGCTCGAATCTTGCAACTCGTTGATTATCTTAATGATAAGAAGAATGTGTTTTGCAAGGGCATCGTCGGCTCGGCTAAGGCTTTCGCTGTGGCGGCGGCGTTCGAGAAGCTCGGCGGACAGCATTTCGTGGTGTGTCCCGACAAGGAGAGTGCGGCTTATTTCTACAACGACCTCGAGAATATCTTTGGCGAACGTGAGCAAGACTACGCCAAGAAGATGATTCTGTTTTACCCGACGTCGTATAAACGTCCGTATGAGCCGGAGAAGCCGGATAACACCTATATCTTGTCGAGAACCGAGGTCTTGCAACGCGTCTCGACATCTGAACGAAAGACCATAATCGTCTCTTACCCTGAAGCGTTGAGCGAGAAGATTGTCACTCGTAAGATATTGAGCAAGAACACTTTAAAGCTTGCAGTTGGCGAGAAGGTTGACATGGATTTCGTCACCGACACCTTGCTGGAATATAATTTTGAACATGTCGATTTCGTCGTTGAGCCAGGTCAGTTTGCCATCCGAGGCGGCATCGTTGACGTGTTTTCATTCGCCAACGACTATCCTTATCGCATCGTTTTCGATTTCGATGAGGTGGAGTCGATTCGCTCGTTTAACCCCGTCGACCAGCTTTCGCTCGAGAAGCTGCAACGCATCGTTTTGTTGCCGAATCTGCAAGACCATAACCTCTCAGAAGAACGTGAGACGATATTCCAATATCTTCAGAATCAGACGGTTATGTGGCTTGATGAGACCGATTTTCTGAAAGAGAGAATCGATGCCGAGTACAAAAAAGCTGTCGACGCATTCGAGGCGTTTGAGGAAAGCGAAGGCATGAAATCGCCAGAGACTTTATTCGCACAAAGCGATGAACTTCTTACTCAACTCGATGATTTTAAATCAGTTACGTTTGAGACATATTCCGATTCGATAGGGAAGGAGATTGTGGAGTTTAACACCACTACTCAGCCTGTGTTCAACAAGAACTTCGAGATGTTGCAAAACACTCTTAACTCGTTGAAAGACAGAGACTACCGTATCCTTTTCTTCTCCGAAAGCAAGCGTCAGCTCGAACGAATCCAGAGCATTTTGAATGATTTGCAGCAAAAAGACGAGTCGAATCACGATTTCACACCTATATTATATTCAATTCAGGCCGGTTTTGTCGACAACGACCAGAGACTGTGCTGTTTCACCGACCATCAGATTTTCGAGCGTTATCACCGCTTCCATCTGCGTGAAGGTTTTGCAAGCAGTCAGGCGCTGACTATCAAAGAGTTGTACGATTTGAAACCTGGCGATTACGTGACACATATCGATCATGGCATCGGACGTTTCGACGGCTTGGAAATCATCGACCACAATGGAAAACAGCAGGAAGCGCTGCGATTGATATATCAAAACGGCGATTTGCTTTACGTGAGCATTCATTCGCTGCATAGAATATCCAAGTATTCCAGTAAGGATGGAGCAGAGCCTTCTTTAAGTAAATTAGGCTCGAACGCTTGGAATAAGCTGAAAGCCAAGACGAAGAGCAAGGTCAAGGACATCGCGCGCGAGTTGATAAAACTCTATGCGGAACGTAAGAACTCGCAAGGATTCCAGTTCATGCCCGACACATATCTGCAGACAGAATTGGAAGCTTCGTTTATGTATGAGGACACTCCCGACCAGCTCAAGGCGACCATCGACGTGAAACGCGACATGGAGAAGGAATCGCCGATGGACCGCTTGGTGTGCGGTGACGTGGGTTTCGGCAAGACCGAGGTGGCAATACGTGCCGCTTTCAAGGCTGTCAGCGACTCCAAACAAGTGGCTGTTTTGGTGCCTACTACGGTGCTTGCTTTGCAGCATTTCCACACGTTTTCAAGTCGTTTGAAAGGCTTCCCGGTCACCATTGACTACATGAACCGATTCAAGACCGCCAAGGAACAGAAAAAGACCCTCGAAGAGGTCAAAGCCGGTCGTGTTGATATATTAATAGGAACACATCGCATCATCAGTAAAGACGTGGAGTTCAAGGACTTAGGCCTGCTGATTATCGACGAGGAGCAGAAGTTCGGCGTTTCCGCAAAGGAGAAGCTGAAACAGATGAAAACCAACGTCGATACCCTCACTTTGACTGCAACACCTATTCCAAGAACGTTGCAATTTTCGATGATGGGCGCACGCGACATGAGCATCATCACCACGCCGCCACCGAACAGATATCCTGTCGAGACCGAACTGCGTTCGTTCTCTCCAGACGTCATCCGCGATGCCATCCAATATGAGCTGGCGCGCGACGGACAGGTGTTTTTCGTGCATAACCGCATTCAAAACATCATGGAGGTGTACGACATGATTATCAGCTGCGTGCCTGGCGCGAAGGTTGCCGTCGGTCACGGCCAGATGGAGGGCGACAAGCTCGAACAGATCATGCTCGACTTCATCGACGGCAAATACGACGTGCTTCTGTGCACCACGATTATTGAGGCAGGCTTGGATATTCCGAACGCTAACACCATCATTATCAACGATGCACACAAATACGGCTTGAGCGACCTGCATCAGTTGCGCGGCAGGGTGGGGCGTTCCAACAAAAAGGCGTTCTGTTACCTCTTGACGCCACCGTTGGCGATGCTCAGCGACGAGGCACAGAAACGTCTGCGTGCCTTGGAGGAGTTCTCCGATTTAGGCAGCGGCTTCAACATCGCAATGCGCGACCTTGACATCCGTGGTGCAGGCAACTTACTTGGCGCCGAACAGAGCGGATTCATCAACGACATCGGATTCGAGACATATCATAAAATCCTCGACGAGGCTATCATGGAACTCAAGGAAAACGAGTTCAAAGACCTATTCGAGAAGCCCGAAGAAGAGAAGAAATACGTTCGCGAATGCGCCATTGAGTCGGATTTGGAGATACTGTTGCCGAACGAATATGTCGACTCATCGGCTGAGCGTATCAGCCTTTACAACGAGCTCGATCACATTGAAAATGAAGAAGGTCTGATGCGCTTCACCGACAACCTCATTGACAGATTTGGCGAGATTCCGCCACAGGCTAACGACCTTTTGAATACCGTGCGTTTGCGCTGGATTGCCCGTGATCTGGGCTTTGAAAAAATCGTTCTCAAGAAAGGCGATATGACCTGTTATTTCCTGCAAGATCAGGATTCGGATTACTTCAAGACCGAGACTTTCAACAAAATCATCCGTTACGCTTCGGACCATCTGAAACGTTGTCAGTTTAAGGAGCAAAACGGCAAAAACATATTGATTTTCAAGGTTGTAGATAGAGTGAAAGACGCTTTGGATTTGTTGCGAGAAATAAATTCTTGATTTTGAAAAAATGTTTATATTTGCAAAAAATAAAATTAGAATATGACAACATTGTTTTTAGGCGGTATCGGAACCGGTGAAATAATTCTTATCGTGCTGGCGATTCTGCTGCTTTTCGGCGGCAAGAAACTCCCTGAGCTGATGCGCGGAATGGGCAAGGGCGTCAAGGAATTCAAGGACGCTATGAACGAGCCAAGCGGCGAGAAAAAAGACGATGAGAAGAAAGAGGAGAAATAGTCCGTCATGACGTTGCGAAACAAGACGGAAGACTCCGAAGACGTTCAAATGACCTTCGGTGAGCATCTCGATGAGCTTCGTAAAGTGTTGATGCACATCGGGATTGCTTTTGTTTTGCTGTTTTTTGTCATTTTTGCATTCTGCAAGGGCTACATTATTGACATTATCTTTTACCCTTCAGAAAGCGATTTCATCACCAACAGGTTATTCTCCATCAATGCGAATCCGTTAAATCTATACAATACCAAGATTGCCGGGCAGTTTATGCTTCACATAAAAGCGTCGGCGGTCGGGGCGCTCGTGATAGCGTTTCCTTACATCATCGGGCAGCTGTGGGGCTTCGTGAAACCGGCTCTCTCGCCAACGATGAAACGTCGTACCCGCCTGATAGTGTGGAAGATAGTGTTCTGGTTCTTCCTCGGCGTGGCGTTCAGCTACTTCGTGATAGCACCTCTAGGAATCAACTTTTTGGCAAATTACGAAGCTAACGGAAGCATACAAAACATCATCGATGTCAGCTCATATATCAGTACGGTTTTGGGCGTTTGTCTCGCTGGCGGACTTGTGTTTCAGCTGCCACTATTGATAAGATTATTGGCCTCGATAGGCCTCGTATCGTCAGACTGGCTGCGGAAAAACCGCAAATTCGCCATCGTGGTGATACTGGTGCTTTCGGCACTCATCACGCCGCCAGATGTCATGAGCCAGCTGCTGATTTTTGTGCCATTTTACATTTTATACGAATACGGAATTAGGATAGCAAAAAATATTGAAAAGCAAAATGCAGACAGATAGAACAAGGGAATTGGAAACTAAAGGCATTGGTACTCTGTTACTTATGTACGCATTGCCATCAGTGGTGAGCCAGATAATATCATCGGTTTACAATATCTGTGACCGTATCTTCATCGGACACGGAGTCGGTGCGCTCGCTATCGCGGGATTAGCCATCACATTGCCGATTATCAATATCATTCATGCTTTCGGCGCTTTGATTGGCGTTGGAGCAGGGGCGAGGATGTCGATTGTTTTGGGTAAGAAAGACGTCAATTGGGCTGAGAATATTCTTGGCAACAGCGTTATTTTCACTGTCGTGTTGAGCGGCTTGGTGATGCTGTTTTCGTACATCTTCCTCGATAAGATTTTGTTTATGTTTGGCGCGACAGCCGAGACTGTGGCTTACGCCCGAGAATACATGGTCATTGTGCTTCCTGGAATGTTTCTGACCACTGTGGCATTCAACCTCGTCTCGCTGATGCGTTCGTCGGGATATCCAAACAAGTCGATGATAGTGCTGGTGTCGGGAGCCGTGCTCAACATTGCGCTCGACGCTTTGTTTATCTTCGGTTTCGACATGGGAATCGCAGGCGCGGCGTGGGCTACCACCATCTCGATGGCGTTTGCGACCTTCCTGGCGATGCTGCATTTTGTGAAACGCGACTCGTTCATCCGCTTCCGCAGACATGGATTCCAGCCGAAAGGCTATATTTTCAAGAATATCTTCATGATAGGAATGAGTCCGTTCCTGATGAACGTTGCGGCGGCAGGCGTTGTGGCGATTTTGAACAAGCAGCTCATCCGTTTCGGCGGCGACATGGCGGTGGGCGCTTACGGCATCGCCAACAGCTTCATCATGATAATGATTATGGTCATCCTCGGCGTGTGCATGGGCATGCAGCCGATCGCAGGCTACAACTACGGCGCGGGTCACCCCGACAGGCTGAAAAAAGTGTACATTCTGACGATGCAAGTCTGCGTTGTGATAGGAGTTTTCACAGCTATTCTCGGCTGCTCGATGCCTCGAATCATCTCGATGGCGTTCACCAACGATAGTACATTGTTAGACATCTCGCAGATGGCGTTGCCTTACATCACCGTGATGACGCCGCTCATCGCTTTCACCATAGTGAATTCAAACTTCTTCCAGAGCATCGACAAGCCTTGGATCGCCATCGTGACAAGCCTCTCGCGCCAGGTCATCTTCCTCATCCCGATGATGTACATCATGCCTGTCATTTATCAAAATCTGGGACTCGACAGCCTCGACGGCGTGTTCTGCTCCTGCACAGTTTCCGATGTCTTCGGAGCCTTGTTAGCTTTTGTGCTGCTGTTGACGCAGAGGAAAGTGTTTAAATATACAGCATAACAAATTGGTTATCAAATGATTATGAATAAAATGATTATAAAAAAGTCCATTTTATGGCTGTTTATGACCGTTTGGGTGCTGATTCTCGCAGGATGCAATAATGAAGCATCTGATAAAAGTATTCCTAAATCCCCAGATTATACTGACACTTTGCAATGGTATCACACCGACCGCGGTGGCGTTGCCGACATTTTTTATATCATTTCTACAGAAACTGGCGACTACACCCTAACTGACGGCACAGAGTGTCATCATGCGAACACTTACGACGACGCTATTCGTCGGCCGATGCTTGGCGAAATGAAGGGCGTAGATGCATTGTTAGGCGGGAATCTCAACTTTTATTCGCCTTATTACCGTCAGTGCACGCTGCAGTCGTTTGTTAGTGACAGTCTCGCGGCAACTCGTCTGACGTTGCCCACCGACGATGTGCGCCTTGCTTTCAAATATTATCTGAGTCATGAAAACGCTGACCGTCCGTTTATCCTTGCAGGCTTCAGTCAGGGTGCGATGATTGCCTTGCAGCTTCTTCGCGAGATGGATGATGTCACATACAGTCGCATGGTGGCGGCATATATCATAGGTGCCAGCATCTCGCAGGAGATAATCGACGAATGTCCGCATGTCATCCCAGCGACTGGTCCCGACGACACTGGCGTAACCATTTGTTACAACTCAGTCCGCGAGCCTTCATGCACCATGTGGACAAGTAGCGCGGCCTGCATCAACCCGGTGAACTGGCACACCGATGCCACGCCAGCCCTGCTCATCACCGAGCCGTCGCCTCTAGTGCCACTGGAGGAGCAGCAGAAAGACACGTTAACCATCACCATGGACCCAGTCTCCAACCTTATCTTAGTTGACGGTTTCACTGCCACCGACTACATCCTCCCACTAATTGGCAAAGAAGGCAATTACCACTCCAGAGAGATATGGCTTTATAGGGAGCAGCTGAAGGAAAATATGGCGGAGAGGGTAGAGAGGTTTAGGGAGTAAAAACTATCGCACGATTTTATTCGCTGTTTTTAATCTTTTTTCTTGTTTTTCAAAATAATTTGTATCTTTGTAGTCGAAATCATAAACAAATATATTAAGAAACAGACAGTTAAAAAGTATAAAGACATATAATTAAGGCGTTTTCGCTTTTCTTTGCTTATGGAAATCTGGTAAATTTCTTAAATTGATGCAAAAGAAAGTGGGAATGCTTGCGGTGCTACCGTGAGCTTTCTTGTTTGCATCAAAGGTTTACCAGAACCTCCATAAGGAACAAAAAGTTTCACGGTTTTTTTTATTGTCAAATTTTGAATAATATGAAATGTATGCATAAAAGATTATTACTTCTATTTTTAACATTATTTTTATCAGTTTCTTTATTTGCCCAGCTTGAAGTGAAAGAAAGCTCTTTTAAAAAAGTTGAAGGATTTGTTAATATCAACACAGAGAAAATGTATGATGACAACGACAAACCGTATGCCGTTTTAAAGATAAAAACTGAGAATATTAACAGCAAAGAACGTCGTGAGTTGAATTTCGGAGGCGATGCCCAGACGTTTTTTGAAGTGGAGTATAGAGATGGTGAGGTATGGCTCTATTTAAGCTATTACGCCACCTTTTTAAAAATATCACATCCTGATTTGAGTTCAACGGAATTCTATTTTCCGTTTGATATGATGCCAAAGAAAGGATATGAATTAACATTGGTCAACAAAACGTCAAATGAATCTGGCAAAGGTAGTCTTACTATTAAAACAAAACCAGAAAATGGTGCCATCATTGTGTTAAATGGCAAAGTACTAAACCAGAAAACACCATTTACCAATGATATGATAGCGGTAGGAAAATATGAAATCACTGTTTCAAAGGATAGATTCAAACCAACAACACAAACCGTTACTATTCAAAACGGTGATACCAAAGTCGTTGAAATTGATATGCCTTCTGATGTGGCTGATATTACTTTAAGTGCTGATAATCAAACAGATATTTATATTGATGGAGTTCGTAAATCACGTGGTACATGGAAAGGCGAACTGTATAGTGGACCTCATGATATTACATATAAAAAACGCGATTATAATAATGCTACTAAAACCATCATTGTAGAAGCAGGTAAAGACAAAACCTATACTTTGCCAATGACACCATTGTATAATGATGTATGCATAACTGGATATAAATTCCTGACATTCAATGCTTCCATTAATCAATACAGCAATCTGTCTTATGGATTAACATTTGGATACATGAAAGAATCCGGATGGTTTGTAAGCGCGATGTCAAGTTTTAATTTTGTGGGTTATAATCCCAAGTACGAATGTGGTGATGATATGCTTGTAAATGGCTATTACCCAGGTTATAATGGTAAAACATGTTTTTCGTCAGTGTCGGTGATTGGTGGTTTTATGATGAGGATTGTTGGACCATTGTCGTTCAAAGTGGGAGCTGGCTATGGAATGAGAGCAAAATGCTACGAGACTACAAATGGTTATTGGGTGAAAAACACTGATATAAGCGCACAAGGATTGGATATGTCGGCAGGATTACAGTATTATTTCCGAGGATGGGTGATTTCATTTGACGGCGTAACAACGAATTTCAAAATTTATGAAGCAAAAATAGGTTTGGGATTTGGAATTAGAAACAAATAAAATATTACAGCATGAAAAAACTATTAATTTTAATTGCGATAGTATCTCTTATAGTACTAGCGTGCAAAAAAGAGCCTAAAGTAGAGTCAAGTAATTTCAGTATTACTAATGAAGAAATAGTTAAAGGAACGACATCTGTTGCTGTTACAGTAACGTACTCGTATCCAAGTGTTTTAGAACGTGTTGATGGTTATATTAGCATAAACAACGACATGAGTAACGCAAATAAAGTACGTGCGACTATTAATCAGAACACTTTTACGTTAAGATTTAATGATTTGCAAGCCAATACACACTATTACTATCAATACGAGTATTCGACGGGCGTTGATACGTACAAAACCGATATTAGCAGCTTTACGACAAATGATTATGCTGCACCAATGGTCGAAACTGCAGATATTACTAATATTACAGCAACGGCAGCCCAATGTGGAGGTGAAGTAACAGACGACGGTGGTATGGAAATTACAGCACGAGGTATTTGCTGGAGCAATAATACAAATCCAACTATTGACGATTATCATACAAGCAACGGAACTGGTAGTGGCAGTTTCATATCAAATATTACAGATTTAACTATCACTACAAAATATTATGTTAGAGCATATGCAACCAATAGTAAAGGCACAAGTTATGGGGACACAAAAGAATTTACAACAACTGATGGTAAGCCAACTGTAATCACTAATGAAGTGACGGACATTACTGGAACTTCCGCAAAATGTGGCGGTAATGTTACATCTGATGGTGGATTTCCCGTCACAGAACGTGGCGTCTGTTGGAGTACAAGTCAGAATCCAACAATCACTAACTCTCATACAAGTGATGGAACTGGTTCTGGTAGTTACACATCAAATATAACAAATCTTAATGGTTCTACAACATATTATTTAAGAGCATACGCTACAAATAGTAAAGGTACGTCATATGGTGAACAGAAGACTTATCAAACATTATATGCACCTCCTGTTGGTAGTATTAATGGTCTGTTTTCAATTAGTGCAACACAAAAAGTGTTTTTTTCAAAAGGTAATTTACAATATCAAGCTTCAACAAATACATGGAGATTTGCAGAAAATCAATATGATTATGTGGGCGACAACAATGCTAACATATCATCATCATATAATGGATGGATAGATTTATTTGGATGGGGTACCAGTGGATATAATCATGGTGCAAGATGTTATCAACCATGGAGCACAAGCACTATTACAGATAATTACAGCGCATATGGTAATTGCTTTAATAATTTGAACGATGATACGGGACAAGCAGACTGGGGCTACAACGCTATATCAAATGGAGGTAATACAATTAGTATTTGGCGTACTTTAACAAGAGATGAGTGGAATTATTTAGTCAATACAAGAAGTACGAATTCTGGAATGCGTTACGTAAAAGCTGTAGTTAATGGAATAAATGGAGTGATAATTTTTCCTGACAATTGGAGCTCAACTATTTATAGTTTTAATAGTATAAATGACAAAGACGCAAATTATTCTCATAATGTAATTGATGAGACAATAATGGTTAATACACTGGAACAGAATGGTGCTGTTTTTTTGCCAGCTGCAGGTAGTCGTACAGGAGTTACAATTAGTAATATAAATGAAAGTGGTTGCTATTGGTCTGCTACTGCTGAAGGCATTAATGCTGGTATAAGTGCTTATGTATTTACATATTATGATAGTGATCTTGAAGCATATTGGTTTAAATCTTATCGTAGAGCAGGATTAAGTGTTCGTCTTGTACAAGATTATTAAACCTTCTAGTAAACAAATATTTAATAACAATTAAAACTATTTATCATGAGCACAAATGAATTAATAGAATTAATCAAAAAAATTCTTGAAGAAAAAGGACCTTGTACTATTGAAGAACTATTGGATGAACTTTTGAAGCATGGTGTTAAACTCACATTAGATGAACTTTTTGATTTAATAAATTCTTATCCACACGTTTTTAAATGGACAATTGAGGTAAGCAAAAATGGTATTATTATCATCCCACAAAAAGTTACACTAACTGGTGGGGTCGTTAAATTGCCGCCAAATCAAAATCCTAATCAATAGTGTGGTATATCTGGAGTGGATAGTGTAAATCAAGCTATGTTGTCGCATTTTTAATATTGACATACATGGGTTGATTTGCACTATTTGCATTTATGTGTAATCTATGACACTTTTCTTTCTGATACCAACTTTACAGTTTTAACCCAAATTTTACCAAAAACAAATTATTTTTTTTAGGTAATTTTATTTCGGTAAAATATTTTTTGTATCTTTGCAGAAAATTTGATGCTTATGGTAGATAGTCTTAATCCGTTTGTGGTGTCGGGCAAGATCCCGCCGGAGTATTTCTGCGACAGGGTGGAAGAAGCCGCTCAGCTTGAGAAATCACTGCGCAATCAGCTCAACGTGGTGCTTACCTCGGCTCGCCGAATGGGGAAAACCTCCCTCGTCGATTTTGTTTTCGACAAACCAGAAATCAGCGAGAATTATATCACCATAGTTGTTGATATTCTCCACACTACGACGTTTCGCGAGTTCATAATGGCTCTCGGAGCCGCCGTGTTCGAAAACGTGGCTACCAGAAGCAAGAAACTGCGCAAACAATTTGTCACGTTGCTGAAATCGCTGAGCGCGAGCTTCGGCTACGACCCCATTCTCAACGTCCCGACATTCGATATACGCCTCGGCGACCTACAAAATCCGGAATTCACTATGGGAGAGATTTTTAGTTATCTCGAGTCAGTCGATAAACGCTGTCTTGTGGTAATCGATGAGTTTCAACAGATTACGTATTATCCTGAGAAGAATGTCGAGGCATTGCTTCGCACTCATATCCAGAAGCTAAAAAATGCCAATTTCGTCTTTTCGGGAAGCAAGCGCCGACTGATGGACGAGATGTTTTTCTCGTCGAAACGGCCTTTTTACCAAAGCGCAAAAAATCTTCCGCTTGAGCCGATAGACAAAGGTATTTATCTCGATTTTGCGATGTCTAATTTTAAGAATGCGAATAAAAACATCACCGAAGAGGCGTTTTCGCACGTTTACGACACGTTCTGGGGCGTCACTTTCTATATCCAAAGAATAATGAAAGACGCTTTCGCGGAAACAAAAGCTGACGACACATGCGATTTGAATCTTGTGAAAAATTTGATAGAAGATTATATCGATGAAAACGACTCTCGTCTGCGCGAGCAGCTTTCATATATCTCTGAATCTCAGAAAGAACTGCTTTATGCGATACATTCCGAGGGTCAGGTGCAAAGCATAACATCAGCCGAATTCAATAAGAAACATCGTCTGCGTTCACCAAGTTCCACACAGTCAGCAGCGTTGAAACTATTGGAATACGACCTCATCACCAGGAAAGAAAAGATTTATTCGCTTTCCGACCCATTGTTAAAATTATGGTTGGATAGAAAAATCGTGTAATATGCTTGCAAAATCTCGTTTACTCTCACTAACCGCCATCTCCCTTTTCTTGGCTCTGATGCTATCCTCTTGCTTCAGCAGCAAACATGGTGAAACCACCATTGAGAGGATTCAGCAACGTGGCGTGCTATTGGCTGGCACCACTGGCGATTATCGGCCGCTGTCATATCTCGAAAACGACAGCACATACTGGGGCTTTGAGATTGATTTGGCGAGTGAAATAGCTCAAAATTTGGGTGTTGACGTGGAGTTTGTCACTACCTCATGGCCCACGCTTACCAACGATGTTATGGCTGAACCTCAGACGTTCGACTTCGCCATCAGCGGCATCACCATCACCGATGAGCGGCTGCAAATCATGGCGATGAGCGACGGCTATCTGGCAAACGGAAAGACCATACTTTGCCGCGTTGAAGATACTACAATGTTTCATTCGTTGATCGACATCGACAAGCCTGAGGTGCGCGTGATGGTCAACCCTGGAGGAACGAACGAGAAATTTGCAAACAAAAACCTCACACATTCAACAATCATTGTGTATCCCGTCAACGACGAAATTCCTGCTCTCATTGCTGAAGGCGATGCCGACATCATGATTACCGAGACCACCGAGGCGCCTTGGTACGTCCAAAACGACCCACGACTGGCGGCACCTTTATTAAATAAGCCATTCACCCATGGCGAAATCGGCATCCTGATGCGAAAAGGCCAGGACGACCTACTGCAATACATCAACGACCTCATCCGTCAGATGAAAGAAGACGGTTCGTTGCAAAAATTAAAGGAAAAATACGGTTTAAAATAAAAATAGAGACGTTTTCCGAAACATCTCTACTAAAGTCTAAAGACTAACGACTAATGTCTTGATTCTGTGGAGGATACCGGACTCGAACCGGCCACCTTTAGATTGCGAACCTAACGCTCTACCAGATGAGCTAAACCCCCAGCTTTACGTCTGCAAAATTACATAAATTTTTAATATAAAGCATATTCATTTTAAATTAATTTTAGCCATTAGGTATTAGCTATTAGCCATTAGAATTAAGCCACCAAAAACTAATAGCTAATAGCTAGCGGCTAATGGCTAAAAAAATTTTACAAACTTGATTAACATTATTAACTTTTTATGTAATTTTGCACCCGAGAAAAAATTAACATCATGGAAATCGAACTTTATATCTTAAGAAGAGTCAACGCTTTGCTTCAGGCAACTGACGCTAAGATTGTAAAACGCCTCGAAGGAGGCATGAGTAATTACACCTATGTTGTTGAATGTCAAGGTGAAATGTACACCTACCGCGTGCCTGGCAAGTTCGCCGAACGTTTTGTCGACCGCGTGGAAGAAGACGCCAACATCAAGGAAGTCGAGAAACTCGATTTGAATAACGAGACCGTTTACGTAGAGATTCGCTCAGGCGAAAAACTCGCAAAATACGTAGAAGGTACCATCATGTCGACAACCGATGTCGTATCTTACAACGAGATGTCGGTGAAGGCATTGAAGAAACTTCACAACAGCGATGTCAAGTTCGGCGACTACAATGCTTTCGGCCGTCTCGACACCTACGAAAACTACTGCAAAGAGATGGGTTTTGAGCATCCTCAGGAATATGTCGAGCTCCGTCATACACTCGACGAGATGCGCAAGATGTACAAAGAGGTGAAAAAAGTGCCGTGCCACTGCGACTATCAGCCGACAAACCTCGTCATCGCAAAGGATAAATTCTATGTTTTGGACTGGGAGTTTGCAGGCATGAACGACCCGTTCTACGACATCGCTTGCTATGGTAACGCCGGTTTCGACAAGGCTTTGTCGCTGCTCGAGGCTTACGTTGGCCACAAACCAACGCAGGAAGAACTGAACCGTCTGTATTTCCACCGCGCTTTCCAGTGCCTGCAGTGGTTCAACGTCGCCATCTTCAAAGATAAAGTCGGCTTGAGCAAAGATTTGAATATGAATTTCAACGCCGTTGCCTTCATGTTCCTCGGCATGGCGCGCGATTTAATCGGAAACTGCAAGAATTAATACATCATATCGCTGAAGCCGAAGCCTTCGTCGAGACCCAGCTCAGCGCGTACCTCTTCGGAGAGGCTCGCTGGACTCCAGGCAGGCTCGAAGGTGAGCTCCACATCGCATGATTTGACGCCCATTATAGCGCTGACTTTCTCCTTAACGAAATTAGGGAGATAGTCGGCGACAGGGCAGTTTGGCGCCGTCACGGTCATCAGAATCTTCACCGCGCCTTCATCGTCGATGTCGATGTCATAAATCAATCCCAATTTATAAATATCAACGGGTATCTCCGGGTCGTAAATGCCGCTCAACACAGCAATCACGCGCTCTTTTAATTCGTTTTTCTCTTCTTCTTTCATAATCAATTATTCATTACTTCCGCATACAACATCATCTGCTTAACCATACTCAACAAGCCATTCGAACGGGTAGGAGAGAGGTGCTCTTTCAGGCCAATCTCGTCCAAGAAACTCATATCCGCTGCCAAAATATCGGCTGGAGTCTGTCCCGAGAACACCTTTATTAATAAATTGATGATGCCCTTGGTGATGACGGCGTCGCTGTCGGCGGTGAAATAAATCTTACCATCGCGCTTCTCGGCATGAAGCCAAACCCTTGACTGACAGCCGTTTATCAGATAATTGTCGTTGCGATACTGTGGGTCGATAATCGGGCATTCCTTACCCATCTCAATGAGCATCGCATAACGGTCCATCCAGTCGTCGAACATCGAGAACTCCTCGACTATGCTGTCTTGTATTTCTTTAATAGTCATATCATTAGTTTTTAGTCTTTAGTTTTTAGTCTTTAGTTTCTAGAGTCTAAAGACTAACTACTAAAGACTCAGCGCAGCATTGTTGCTGCTTTATTTACTGCTTTTACAAAAATATCAATTTCTTCTTTCGTGTTGTACATTGCAAACGAGGCGCGGACCGTTCCCGGAATGTCGAAAAACGTCATCACGGGCTCGGCGCAATGATGTCCCGTACGAACCGCAACACCCATTTTATCGATAATCGTGCCCAAATCGTAAGGATGTATGCCGTCTATCACAAACGAAATCAATCCGTTACGCTTCGGAGCCTGCCCGATGAATCTGATGCCTTCGATTGTTGAAAGCTTCTCGGTGGCATATCTCAAAAGCTCGTCCTCGTATGCCTCAACTTCTTGTCTGTCAAAGCTTTGGATGAACTTGACAGCTGTCTCCAGACCTAAAGCGGCACCCACATTCGGTGTCCCGGCTTCGAATTTGAACGGCACCTTGTTGAAAGTGGTTTTCTCGAAGCTAACTTTGTCGACCATCTCGCCACCAAACTGGTACGGAGGCATCTTCTCGAGCCATTCCATCTTGCCGTAAAGTCCGCCGATGCCCATAGGAGCATACATCTTATGTCCCGAAAATACGTAAAAATCACAGTCAAGGTCTTGAACGTCAATCACTTGGTGTGCCATCGACTGTGCTCCGTCAATCACCACCGGGATGTCGTATTTATGCGCCATCGCTATCATCTCCTTGATAGGATTCACAGTGCCTAAAGTGTTGGAAATGTGAGCGATGGAAACGATTTTCGGTCTCTGCTTCAGCAACTCTTCATAATGGTTCAAGTCAAGGACGCCATTCTTGTCCATCCGGATAACAAGGAGATTATTCATCTTGTTAATCTTGTTAATCCTGTCTGAATTATTAATCCTGTCAAGCATCTGCTGCCATGGCACCATGTTCGAGTGATGCTCCATGGCGCTTACCACCACCTTCGGAGAGTTTGAAGCTTGAAGTTTGAAGTTTGAAGTTTTATTTTCATCTGAAAACAACAACTGTCCCAACGAAGTCGCCAACAGATTCAACGATTCCGTTGTGCCTCTGGTGAAGACAATCTCCTGTGCCTGTCGCGCATTTATGAACTGCGCCACGGTCTTGCGGGCGTTCTCGTAAGCCTCTGTCGCCATCTGGCTGAGGTAATGCACGCCGCGGTGGATGTTGCAGTTCTCATGCAGATAGTAATCGCGCTCGCGCTCAATCACGCAAAGCGGTTTCTGCGTGGTCGCTGCATTGTCGAAATACACCAACTGCTTGCCGTACACCTGCTGGTCCAGCACCGGAAATTGTTTCCGAATTTCGTTTATGTCGAAGTGATTCAAAGACATAATGTTTATATCTTGCTCATATCAATCTTAAATACCTTCTCTTTGTTGCTGCACTGGAATATGCAGGTGTCGCAACTTGAGAGTTCGCCTTTCAAGCGGCGTTTTATCATGTCGTCGATGCTGTCGTGAACGCTCTCAATCTTGATGTGGTTGCTGATTTCCGCAGCAAAAGCGTACATCAACAGCATTCTTGCATCCTCTTTCTTGATGCCGCGCTGGCGCATGTAGAACATTGCGTCCTGGTCGAGCTGACCTGTGCTTGTGCCGTGTGAGCATTTCACGTCGTCGGCATAAATCTCCAAAAACGGCATGGTGTTGATCTTCGCCTTGTCGGTCAGGATGATGTTGCTGTTGTTCTGATATGCGTTGGTTTTCTGAGCGTGTGGAGCCACCATCACATGTCCGTTGAACACCGCCGAAGCCTCATCATCCAAGATGCCCTTGAACTTCTCGTTGCTTGAGCAGTTCGGCACGTTGTGGTTGATTTTCATGAGGTTCTCGACGTGCTGTTTCTTGTCGAGGAGATACAAGCCGTAAATCTGCAGGTCGGCACCCTCGCCGTTGAGGTCAACATGGATATTGTTCTGCACAAAGCCTGTGTTGAAAGTCACCAACACGAAGTGCACACTGCTGTTGCGCGCCTGCTGTATGTTGATGTGCGTGGTCAGATGGGAGTCGTCGTTCAGGTTCTGGATCCTGTACAGCTCAAGCGTGGAGTTTTCCTCCATCACGATGTCGCATTGTTCCTCGTTCGACTGCAGATGACTGCTATCGTCCAAGATAACGAGCTGCCGACTCTGATTCTTTCCGACCGTTATGTTGTTTTCGAGATAAGCCATGGCCGTAAGTGTTAGAGTTTCAGTTCTTTAACCCATTCGTAACCTTTTTCTTCAAGTTCGAGTGCGAGTTTCTTGTCGCCCGACTTCACGATTCTGCCGTCGTACATCACATGGACGAAATCTGGCACGATATAATCCAGAAGTCGTTGATAATGAGTGATTACCACGAATGCGTTGTGCTCGTTGTGAAGCTGGTTGACGCCGTTTGCAACGATTCTCAAAGCGTCGATATCCAAACCTGAGTCGGTCTCGTCGAGGATAGAGAGCTCTGGTTCGAGCATCGCCATCTGGAAGATCTCGTTTTTCTTCTTCTCGCCACCCGAAAAGCCTACGTTTACATAGCGGTTCTGCAGTTTTTCGGTAATTTCTACCATTGCCTGCTTCTGCTTCATCATCTTGGTGAACTCAATCATCGACATCGGTGGAAGTCCCTGATATTCGCGTTTCGAGTTGACGGCTGTGCGCATGAAGTTCTGCATCGACACGCCCGGAATCTCCACTGGATACTGGAAACTCAGGAAGATGCCGAGGTTTGCTCTTTCCTCTGGCGGCATCCCGACGATGTTCTGGCCTTTGTACCAGATCTCGCCTTCGGTGATTTCGTATCCTTCGCGTCCTGTGACGGCTGCAGCCCAGGTGCTCTTGCCTGTTCCGTTAGGACCCATGATGGCGTGAATCTCGCCCTCGTTCACTCCGAGGTTGAAGCCTTTTAATATTTCCTTGCCTCCGATTGAGACGTGTAAATTCTTAATATTTAACAACATATATTTAATTTTTTATTTTTCATTTGCATCCTGTACGGATAACGCATGCGTTATCCCTACCGAATTAACCTACAGATCCCTCCAGGGTTATCGATAACAATTTCTGTGCCTCCACCGCAAACTCCATCGGCAACTTGTTCAAGACATCCTTCGCATATCCATTGACAATCAAGCCGATAGCCTTTTCTGTCGGGATACCGCGCTGGTTGCAGTAGAACAGCTGATCTTCTGAAATCTTCGATGTCGTCGCCTCATGTTCCAAAATACTGCTGTCGTTGCCGCATTCCACGTAAGGCCAGGTGTGTGCACCACATTGGTCGCCCAAAAGCAACGAGTCACATTGCGAGAAATTACGGCAGTTTGAGGCTTCTGGTACCACTTTCACCAAGCCGCGGTAGCCGTTCTGGCTGTGACCTGCCGATATACCTTTCGAGATGATGGTCGAACGGCTGTTTTTGCCTATGTGTATCATCTTTGTGCCGGTATCGGCTTGCTGCCAGTTGTTGGTGACAGCCACAGAATAGAATTCCGCCACTGTGTTGTCGCCTTTCAAGATGCAGCTCGGGTATTTCCAGGTGATTGCAGAGCCTGTCTCGACTTGTGTCCACGAAATCTTGGCGTTGTCGCCGCGGCAGATTCCGCGTTTCGTCACGAAGTTGTAGATACCGCCCTTGCCGTCTTTGTCGCCTGGATACCAGTTCTGGACGGTCGAATATTTCACTTCAGCGTCTTTCTCGGAAATAATTTCCACGATAGCCGCATGTAACTGATTCTCATCACGTTGCGGTGCGGTGCAGCCTTCCATGTAGCTCACGTAGGCGCCTTCGTCGGCGACGATCAATGTTCTCTCAAACTGACCTGTGTTTGCGGCGTTGATTCTGAAATACGTCGACAATTCTATCGGGCAACGCACGCCTTTCGGCACGTAGCAAAACGAGCCATCGCTGAAAACTGCCGAGTTCAATGCTGCAAAGAAGTTGTCGGTGTATGGAACGACCTTTCCGAGATATTTTTTTACCAGGTCAGGGTGCTGTTTCACCGCCTCGCTGAACGACATGAAGATGATACCGTGCTTCGACAAAGTCTCTTGGAACGTTGTCTTCACCGATGTCGAGTCCATCACAGCGTCGACGGCGACTCCAGAGAGTTTTTTCTGCTCGTCGAGCGAGATTCCTAGTTTGTCGAAGGTCGCCAAAAGTTCCGGATCGACCTCGTCCAAACTCTTTGCCTTGCGCTGTTTTGGCGCAGCGTAATATATAATGTCTTGAAAATCAATAGGTGGGATGGTGAGGTGCGCCCATGTAGGCATCTTTAAAGTCTGCCAGTGACGGAACGCCTTCAAACGGAAATCCAACAGCCACTCCGGCTCCTCTTTCTTCTTCGAAATAAGGCGTATGATGTCCTCATTCAAGCCTTTCGGGATGAAATCGGTCTCAATATCGGTCACAAAACCGAACTCATAGTCCTTATTCGTTACCTCTTCAATGATATTTTCCTTTGGATTTGACTCCATAACTCTAATTCTAAAATATTAATTTGCAAAAATACAAATTTTTATCGAATTGACGTTTATTTAGTAAAAATCTTTAACTTTGCATCATAATTTTTTTATATGTCGGAAAGAAAGTTTTGGAAAAAAATTAAGAACAACAAGTTTTATCTCGCACTGACTGGGATAATATGCGCTATCTTATTGTTTTTCTTGGTGTTATATCTTGCAGTGCCGTCTTATTCTTTTGCGGATATCGAACCTTTTAACGGCGAGTTTATATATAATCCATATTCTGAAATTAATCGTATAAATTATATCGATTTTCGTTCTGAATCAATTGAAAATCAAGGAATTAAAGTCTATGAATTTGGATATGCCCTTGGTGGTGCGCGATATCTTTGTCTGGGCTATGATAAAAAACGTAAGATCGACTATCCTTTCCTGCAAAGTGTTCATTATAAGCAGTTTAACATCGACAAACTGAATAAAATCACGAGAATTGTGGCACCTGCGCATCCGACAAAAGGTTTTAAGAAAGGGGAGATGACGCATCTTGACCATTATCGTGTTATGGAAGCTCTGTCTGATGGCGATAACTCGTTGTATTACTGGGATATAGCTCTTTCAAACGGTCATCGTGTGAATATCATCGCAACTGGAAAAAATTATGCGACCGCCTGTATTGGTGAAAATGATGCTGAGTCGGTGCTCAAGTCTCTTGAAACTGGAAATTCATACGCGGTGGCATATCATGGAAGTCTGTTGGAAGTGCCTGAGTTACAAGAGGTTAAACTGAATAATGATACTTTGGTCGTTTCTGTTTCGGAAAAAGCTAAGGAAATTCGTTTTATAGGACAGAATGCGATTGTAAAACAACAACTTAGCGATGTTTCAGAAGGGCAGTATGTCTTTAAAAAAGACGATACCTACATCAGGACTGAAATTGAGTTTGATGATGGTAACGTATTGTATCTCAATCCGTTAGTACGCCATCAGTATCAATATTTCTTTGATCTGGACAAGGCAAAAGTTATGAAAGGCCGCACCTATCTGATGTGGGCGGTTTACATCATCGTGGTTTTGGCTTTTGTGCGTCTTATCATAAATAATTCAAAAAATGCAAATTCAGGAGAATAAAATCGATAAATATATCACTTGGCTGCTGATTATCAGTGCGTTAGTGCGCGGATTCCTCGCTGCCTTCATCGAGTTTGGCAACGACGAGGTTTATTACTGGACCTATGCCATGTATCCTGATTGGAGTCATTTCGACCATCCAGGCATGGTGGGCTGGGTGATGCAGATATTTAGTCTTAACTTATTGTTTACCAGTGAGTTCGCCCTTCGTCTGTCGTCGATAATCTTCATGACAATCGACACCTATATTATATATAGGCTCGGCTGTCTGATAAAAAGTAAACTTACTGGTTTTTACGCTGCTTTGTTATACACCGCATCGCTGTATTGCTTTATCATCACTGGTGTTTTCATCATGCCTGACACACCGCTGATGCTTTTTACACTGCTGTCAGTTTATTGTTTTACCTTGTCATTCCGAGCCGAGCGAAGCGAAGGCGAGGAACCTCATGGTTGTGACCAAATATTACTAGGCGGCTTCTTTGCTGGCCTCGCCCTGTTGTCAAAATATTCCGCCATATTTATCTGGGTCGGTGTTGGTCTTTATGTTCTGTTTTTTGACCGTAAACAACTGAAAAACAAATATTTATATCTCTCGGCTTTGATTTCCGTCTTGTGCATGCTTCCTGTTTTGATTTGGAATATGCAGAACGATTTCATCAGTTTCACTTTCCACGGCGACCGTGTGAGCTTCTTTGGGAAACTGCAGCCGTTGGATTTTATTGCTGAAATTGCCGGTGAGCTCGGATATAATAATCCTATCAATTATGTGTTGATAATCATAGCTTTAGTGGCGTTTTTTAAAGGCAAAAAGTATCTTGATTCAACGAGTGTGCGCCTCTTGCTGTGTTTCGCTCTGCCGTTCATCGGCGTGTTCTGGTTTTTCTCATTGATGCGTGAGACGCTGCCTCATTGGTCGGCACCTGCATTCTCTTTGCTTTTGCTGTTTCCGGCTTCATATTTTGCTGATAAACAACAAATTACAGATGGAAATGTAAAATTGCCAAAGTCGATAATCGCCACGCTGTCGTTGCTTGTTGTGATTCTGGTTTTTGGAGTTCTGGAGATAAAAACCGGCATCGTTCCTTTGAGATTTGGCGAGCGTGCCAACTCGGTGCGTTATTACGGCGAAGGCGATTTCACAACCACTATATATGGCTGGCGTTCGATCAAAGACGACTTCCAGAGAATCCGTGAGGAAAAGGTGGCAGAAGGTGCCATGAAAGAAACTGATGGCATGGTAAGCCTGCAGTGGTTCCCGATGGCGAACTTTGATTATTATGTCGCTTATCCGTTGAATGTCAATATGTTCGGTCTGCGTGATATTGACAAGATTCACAAATACGCATGGATAAACGAGTATCGTGGCGGACTTCAGAAAGGCCATGATTACTGGTTTTTGAACGAGAGTTCCGATTATTATGCCCCTGAGCGTTATCTTAACGATCAATTTGATGACATCGTGCCTTGCGATACTATTGTCGTCGACCGCTGTGGCAAACCGGCGAAATATGTCTTCGTGTACATGTGCAAAGGTCTGAAATAGGGCTTAATTGTAAACTTTTATTAAGATTTTATTCACGGGAGTGCATTTTGAGTTAAAAGTGCATCGAAATCGTCAATTTTTGGCTGATTTTGTTGCATACCTATTATTATATGCATACTTTTGCAGTACAAAAACGCATTGTTTATGAAAGAAGAGTTTATTTATTATCTCTGGGAGAACAGGTTGTTGTCGAAAGATCTTCAGACTGTCGATGGCGATTCCATCTATGTGATATCGGTTGGTAATCGTAATTATGACTCGGGTCCTGATTTCCTTGATGCCCGCGTTAGAATTGGCGGTACTTTATGGTGCGGACATGTTGAAATTCATGTTAATGCCTCGGATTGGTTTCGTCATGGACACCAAAACGATGACGCTTATAATAACGTGATACTTCATGTGGTGTATAATAATGATACTGAACGACTTGCGATTCCTACACTTGAGATTGAAGGGAAATTCGACGAGGGTATTTATGTGCGGTACAACGATTTTTTGAAATCACGGAAATGGATTCCTTGTGAGCGATTAATAGCTGGCATTCAGCAGTTTACATGGCTTTCGTGGCTCGAGCGAGTATTGGTTGAACGACTTGAGGCGGAAGTGAAAGACGTTTTTTCAAAGCTCTCGGAAAACAACTATGATTGGGAGGAGACATTGTATCAGCGGATAATGCGCTATTGCGGGTTGAAGGTTAACAACGATGCGTTTGAGAGACTGGCTCGGTTGCTGCCATTAAGGATTTTGCGCAAACATCTCGACAATCGGCTGCAAATCGAAGCCTTGTTTTTCGGATGCGCAGGCTTTCTGGAACGAAGTTTTACTGAAAGTTATCCTGTTCTTCTCCAGAGAGAATTCAAGATATTGAAATCCAAATTTAATCTTGCCACCATGCCGGCGATGTATTGGAAGTTTTTGAGGTTACGCCCTCCAAATTTCCCGACTGTCAGGTTGGCTCAGATGGCATCGTTGGTGTGCAATGCTGATAATATGTTTTCAAAACTGTTGGTAGCCAACGATATGGACTCTGTTAGAAATCTTTTTAATGTTGAGGTTAATGAGTATTGGGACACGCATTTTCAATTTGAGAAACCTTCGAGACCAATAAAGAAGACTTTGGGTGATACCGCAATTAATCTTTTGATTATCAATGCGGTGATGCCTGTGCTGTTTAGCTATGGAATCTATCACGACAATGATGAATTGAAGGAAAAGAGCCTCGGTTTGCTTAATGAAATGGAACCAGAGGACAATGTTATAATCAGAAAGTTCGGGAGCTTGGGTGTGAATGCTCGAAATGCGCAGCAAACTCAGGCGTTGTTGCATCTTTACAACTGTTATTGCAGAAAACGTAAATGCTTGAAATGCAGAGTTTTTAGCGCTGTAAAAACCATGTGTTGAACTGCTTTTGTAAATTTTTTTAAAAAAGTTTGCGTAATACAATAATTATGCTTATCTTTGCTGCAAAATTCTAAAGCAAACTGTTAAAGGAAATGGCTGATTTAAGTGTTAGACTTTCGGAAATTGAGTTGAAGTTGAGAAAGCTTATATCGCTTAAGAATCAACTAGTTGAGAAGAACGGTGAGCTCGTTCGACAGAATGAGGATCTTCAGCTGAAGGTTGAGATTCTTCAGACGGAGAACGAAGAATTGAGAGATAAAATAAATAAAACAACAATTGTTAACGCACTCGGAAACGAGAAAGAATTAGAAGAAAGTAGGCAGTTGATCAAGACATTGGTGAAGGAAATAGATCAATGTGTTGCGATATTGAACGCCGAACAGTAATAAAATAAATGACGGTCATGAGCGAGAGTGAAGAAATAAAAATTAGCATTACAGTTGCCGAACGCAATTACCGTCTGACTATTGACAAGGCTGATGAGGAGAAGGTGCGGAGAGCCGCCGACATGATTAACGAACGGGTGAAGGATTTTAAGAGGGTCTATACAGATAAGGATTATCTGTCGTTGGTCTCAATGGCATGTATCCAGTTCGCGACAAGTGTGGCGAAGTTTGAGAGTGATTCCGCATTCAAGGATCAATATCTTGACAAGCAACTCGATGTCATCGATGATTTGTTGACTGAAAACTTATAAGATTTGTCTGTCTGTCCACCGCATGATGTAACCTTAACAATTATAACAATTTTAACCGGTTGACTCATGGGTACAAAAACAGGCCTCATCCTCGCAAGAGGAGCTTTAACGCCAGTGGACGTTTGCGTATCGTGGCAGCCATAAGCGTGATTTACAAGGGTTTACGATCCCTTTGGGCAGACAGATTTTTTCTTTTTCGTCGAAGAGTAAAATCTTAAATTAAAAAAATGATTTTACTACAAGTAAGCACAAGCATTATCATGTACGCAGTAGTCGGCGTTATTGTTGGCGCCGGTGTCGGTGTTTTGCTGGCAACAACCGTCATGCGTAAGGCTTTGACAAGAAAAAGCAACCAACTGCTTGAAGAAGCAAAGGAAAAAGGTGAGGTGATTAAAAAAGACAAGATCCTTCAGGCAAAAGAGAAGTTCCTTCAGATGAAATCGGATTACGAGAAGGAGACAAATGAAAAGAAACGTGAACTGCAGAAGGTGGAAAGCCGCGTCCAACAGCAGCAACAGCAGGTCAACCAGCGTAGTGAGGAACTGAACCGTAAGGCAAACGAACTGAACAATCAACAGCAGAAACTGGCAAATCAACAGGAAAACCTGACAAAGAAACAAGCAGAACTCGACAAGATCCATGAGGAACAGAAAAAGATGCTGGAGTCAATCTCTGGTCTCACAGTGAGCGAAGCCAAGGAACAGCTGAAAGAAGCTGTGAAAGACGAGGCACGCGCAGAAGCTATGGTCCTCGCAAAAGAGATTGTTGAGGAAGCAAAGATGTCAGCTAACCAGGATGCTAAGAAAATCGTTCTCGAAACAATCCAGAGAACCGCATCAGAACACGCCATCGAGAACACGGTTTCGGTGTTTAACATTGAAAACGATGAGATTAAGGGTCGTATCATCGGTCGTGAAGGCCGTAATATCCGCGCCCTTGAGTCACTTACAGGTGTCGAAATCATTATCGACGACAGCCCTGACGCCATCCTTCTCTCTGGTTTCGACCCGATTCGTCGTGAGATAGCCCGTCTGTCACTTCAGAAACTCGTCACCGACGGTCGTATCCACCCGGCACGTATCGAAGAAGTGGTGAAAAAGGTTGAGAAACAAGTGGAGCAGGAGATTATCGAGACAGGTAAACGTACCGTCATCGACCTCGGAATCCATAACCTCGCGCCAGAGCTTATCAAGATGATCGGTAGAATGAAATACCGTTCTTCATACGGCCAGAACCTGTTGCAGCACTCTATCGAGACAGCTAAACTCTGCGCCACCATGGCTGCCGAGCTCGGTCTGAACCCGAAAGTGGCTAAACGCGCAGGTCTGCTGCACGATATCGGTAAGGTGGCCGACAACGAGGAGGAGCTTCCACACGCAATACTCGGTATGAAGACAGCTGAGAAATTCAAAGAGAAACCGGATGTCTGCAACGCCATCGGCGCCCACCACGACGAGATAGAGATGGAATCACTCATCGCACCTATCGTTCAGGTGTGCGACGCCATCTCAGGCGCCCGCCCAGGCGCCCGCCGTGAAGTCGTCGAGGCTTACATCCAACGTCTGAACAAACTCGAGAAGATGGCAATGTCATACCCTGGCGTCGTCAAGACCTACGCTATCCAGGCAGGCCGTGAGCTCCGCGTCATCGTCGGTGCCGACAAGGTCAGCGACCAAGAAGCCGACAGCATTGCATACGACCTCTCACGTCAGATCCAGACCGAGATGACATATCCTGGCCAGATCAAGATAACGGTCATCAGAGAGACGCGAGCTGTACAGTTTGCTAAATAAAAAAAAGCGCCGCAATTTGCGGCGCTTTTTTTATAAGATCTAAAGTCTAACGACTAACAACTAACTTGCTGCTTTTCTCAGTCTTGCCATTCACCACGAGGCAGTAGAAATAAACGCCGTCGGCGAGGTCGCTGACGTTGAAGCTAACTTTGCCTTGAAGGTCGTTGATGTCGCTGCGCATGATTTCTTGTCCTGTCATGCTGTAAATTGCGACATAAGCCTCGTTCGCACTTGAGCTGAAGTTGTAGTCGAAGCTGACGATGTCGCTTGCAGGCATTGGATATGCGTTGCTAAACTCCTCAACGATGCTGTTGTCGCTGATGCCGTTTGATGAGTATTTGAAAACTACGTTAATCACGAACATCTCATGGCTGCCTTCCTCATAAAGGTTGTATTGGATAATCTGTTCCTGACCGACGACTTCGTCGAATGAGTTCTCATATTGATAGTGCATGCTGAAGTCTTTGGTGTCGCCAGCTGCGAAAGCGACTGGTGGAGTGACCGACAAAGAAGGCGCATAGCATTGGTCTAAGCAAATCATGTTGTAAGTGCCTTCAACAACCTGAATCTCTAATCTTTCCGCGATGAGAGTGACATCTTCATTGGCTGTGACGAGTAATTCCAACAGAAGCTCTCCCCAGGCATTACCTTCGCCGTAGACGTAGAAATTTGAGCCGTTTTCAACGACATTGCCGGTTTCTTTTTCAGTTACCGTGAATTTCTGTGCTGACAATGTTAACACAGAAACGATTAATGCTAATGTGAGTAATAATTTTTTCATAAGCGATTTGATTTAAATTGTTAATGTTTTCTTATTTGATTATATCTGCAATCATCTTGTCATCTGCGATATTAGGCATCGTGACCTTCAGTCTAGGCTCGACCTCCATGGCGCGCTTGATGGCGAACATGGCAGGTTCATTTCTAGCCCAGCTTCTTCTGGCGATACCATTGTTCACATCCCAGTGAAGCATGCAGTGCAAGCGTCTGTCAGCCTCTGGCGTTCCGTCAAGAACCATGCCGAAGCCTCCGTTGATGACTTCGCCCCAGCCTACACCGCCGCCGTTGTGGATGGATACCCATGTGGCTCCGCGGAATCCGTCGCCGATGACGTTCTGAACTGCCATATCTGCTGTGAAGCTAGAACCATCGTAAATGTTAGATGTCTCACGGAATGGTGAGTCGGTGCCTGACACATCGTGGTGGTCACGACCTAACACTACTGGTGCGCTCAAACGGCCGTCAGCAATGGCTTTGTTAAACTCGGCAGCGATCTTGGTGCGTCCTTCACAGTCGGCGTAAAGGATACGTGCCTGTGAGCCCACGACGAGGTGGTTCGCCTGTGCGCCTTTGATCCACTGTATGTTGTCGTGCATCTGCTGCTGGATCTCCTTAGGTGATGACTTGGCGATGTCTTCCAACACCTTGCATGCGATGTCGTCAGTGACCTGCAAATCCTCTGGTTTTCCTGATGTGCAGACCCAACGGAACGGACCGAAGCCATAGTCGAAATACATAGGACCCATGATGTCCTGGACGTATGATGGATAACGGAACTTACCGTCTTCTTTCAAGATGTCGGCACCAGCGCGGCTGCTCTCGAGCAAGAATGCGTTGCCGTAGTCGAAGAAGTACATGCCCTTGGCTGTCAGCTTGTTGACTGCTGCCACATGACGGCGCAATGAAGCGTAGACAGCCTCTTTGAACTTAGCTGGCTCTTCTGCCATCATCTTCTTTGACTCTTCGAGTGAATAACCTACTGGATAATAGCCACCTGCGAATGGGTTGTGCAACGATGTCTGGTCGGAACCAAGATCCACCTGAATGCCTTTGTTTGCTGCATATTCCCAGAGGTCGACTACGTTGCCTTGGTATGCGAATGAACGTGCGATCTTCTTTGCTCGGGCTTCGTTGACTTTCTCGAACAACTCATCGAGGTTCTCGTGAATCTCATCGACCCAGCCTTGGTTGTAGCGTTTCTGAGCTGCTGCCGGGTTGATTTCAGCTGTGATTGACACCACGCCTGCGATGTTTCCAGCCTTTGGCTGTGCGCCTGACATGCCACCGAGACCTGCTGTGATGAACAGCTTGCCTGCCGGTGTGCCGCCTTGCTTACGTGATGCGTTCAAAACTGTGATTGTTGTGCCGTGAACGATGCCTTGTGGTCCGATGTACATGTATGAACCTGCTGTCATCTGTCCGTATTGTGTCACGCCGAGTGCATTGAAACGCTCCCAATCGTCTGGTTTTGAATAATTTGGAATCATCATTCCGTTGGTGACGATGACACGTGGAGCCTCTTTGTGCGACGGGAACAGTCCCATCGGGTGACCTGAATACATCACGAGAGTCTGCTCATCGGTCATGTTGGCGAGATACTGCATCACGAGACGATACTGTGCCCAGTTTTGGAAGATGGCGCCGTTGCCGCCGTAGATAATCAACTCGTGCGGATGTTGTGCCACTGCAGGGTCTAAGTTATTCTGAATCATCAACATGATGGCTGCTGCCTGACGGCATTTTGCAGGATATTCGTCGATTGGACGGGCGTACATCTTGTACGAAGGACGATAACGGTACATATAGATGCGGCCGTATGTCTCCAACTCCTCGTAAAACTCAGGAGCCAACTGTGCGTGAAGTCTCTCCGGGAAATAACGCAAAGCGTTCTTCAAAGCCAGTCTTTTCTGCTCTTTTGTGAGGATATCCTTACGCTTAGGAGCATGGTTGATGTTCTTGTCGTATTCTTTTACTTCTGGCAGCTGCTCAGGGATACCAGCAAGTATTTCTTTTTGAAAATCATTCATTTATGTAAAATTTTAATATTTATTTCGTTAAATTTAACCTGCAAATTTAATAAATTTATATCTTTGCGCATCAAATTAACTGAAAAATGAATAAAAAATATTTTTTCAAACTCATATTGACATTTATCGCAATGTCATTTCTTATGAATGACATGTTTGCTCAAAGCTTTGTAAATGAATCTGTTGCAAAGAGAATCGGTTCAAATTTCATCTCTAATAAGACGAGAAACGAGAAGTCGCAGCTGAATCTTTTCCATATTGAAAAAGGTGACGACGGACAGCCGAATCTTTACATCTATAATGTCGAAGGCGGCGGTTTTGTGATTGTCTCAGCTTCGAAAAATATGAAGCCTGTGCTGGCTTATTCCGTAAGACACAGCTATGATGGCGAGATTCCGGAAACAGCTTGGTATTTTATCGAAAACTATAGCAAAAATGTTGATTATTGTGATGAGAATGATGTCATGATGGCAGGCGCTGATGTCGAGTGGAATTTGTTGGAAAACAATGAGTTACCTGCTGCTAAAAATTCGAAGACTGTCAATCCGATGATTCAGACTTTATGGAATCAGGATTATCCTTATAATTATTATGCGCCGGAGTGTTACAACTATTGGACTGGTAATCACTGCTATGCGGGTTGTGTGGCCTGCGCGATGTCGCAAATAATGAAATATTGGGATCATCCTGTTCATGGACAGGGCTCACATTCGTATGTTCATGGCACTTATGGCGAGCAGTCGGCAAATTTCGGTGCGACGACCTACAACTGGGCTATCATGCCGAATTCGCTTGGCAGTCAGGCTAACGATGCGGCGAAAGCCGTGGCTCTGCTGATGTATCATTGCGGCGTTAGTGTCAATATGAACTTCGGTCCTGACGGCAGCGGCGCTTATTCAAAGGATGTTGAGACGGCAATGCGCCAGTATTTCGGATATTGTGCGGCATCATATCAGGAGCGTAGCAAATACACGGAAGAGGAGTGGATCGCTTTGCTGAAGAGCGAGCTTGACAAGTCGCAGCCGGTGTATTTCTCGGGTACCAGCGACTCGGGTGGCGGACATGCTATCGTGTGCGACGGCTATGATGCCTATGATTATTTCAGCTTTAACCTTGGATGGAGCGGCTCAGGCAATGATTATTACAGCATAAACGATGTGGCTGGCTATCATAACAACGAGGCTGCTGTGGTGAATATCTTCCCTTTGGAAATCAATGCTGATGACAACGGCATCATCTATGTCAGCCCTGACGGTACAGGCGACGGCTCATCATGGGCAAACGCCACACCTTATATTGAATATGCATCAGCGCGTGCCACTGATGTCTCGAAGATGATATGGGTTAAAACTGGCACATATTACGGCGACGTTGATAATATGAACGGAGCTTTCCTGATTTATAAAAACAATCGTGTTTATGGCGGTTTTGCCGGCAATGAAGGCCCTGACTTCAACCTCAATGATCGTGATTTCGAGGCGAATCCGACGATTTTGGATGGCCAGAACGCACGTCGTGTGCTTTATCAGACTGATCATTTTATGAATCATGAATATTCGATTTGGGACGGATTTACGATTCAGAACGGTAGTTCTGGCGCAGGCGCTGGTGCTTATCTGTGCTGCAACAGTCGTTTTGAGAACTGTAAGTTCTTGAATAACAACGCAAATGGTTTTGGTGGCGGCGCTTATATCATCTCAGCTTATTACGATAATGCCACCGTTAAGTTCACTAACTGCAGCTTCGAGGGCAACCATGGCTCTCTAGGCGGCGCATTGTGCGACATGACGGGTGCACAGCTTCTTAACTGCCGTTTTACTAACAACTCTGCCATGACGAAAGGCGGTGCGTATTACATCTACGCCAACAAGGAAAGCAAAATCGTGAACAGCATTTTTGACCGTAATACAGCGAATTTGGGCGGTGCATTATATAATAAAGGTAAAATCACTGTGATAAATTGCGATATCGTTGATAATCAGGTTACTGAAAATGGTGGTGGTATATATAACGAGACAAAATACAACAAGTTCTACAACAGCATTTTCTGGGGAAACACCAAGAACGGTGGTGCAAACCAGATATATGGCACATCAACGTTCAAAAATTGTGCTGTTCAAGGCGGTTTTGCTGGCACAAATATCATCGATTTGAGTGATGACAACGATGGCACTGACAGCGGCAATTATCCTCGTTTTACAGATCCTGAAAATGGTGATTATTCACTTGACAGAGCATCTGTGTGTGTGGACGCAGGCGATAATTCGGTTACAGGCATAACTGGTCCGGATTACCTTGGAAATCAACGTATTGTGAATGGTATCATTGACCTTGGAGCCATCGAATGCCAATATGGTTTGTCGGTTACCGATGTCGATGAAACAGCCTTTGTATTGTATCCGAATCCATTTGATAATCAATTGGTTGTCAAGATGGATGGAGCGATGGAAGTTGATGTTTACAACTGTCTTGGACAGAAAATCATATCCGCTGAAGCACAAGATGAGCTTACGCTTAACACCTCTGAGTGGAACAGAGGCGTATACTTCGTGAAAATCAACGGATTAACTAAGAAAGTTGTGAAATAATCCTACCAGCCTTTGGGTTTGGAAATGGTGTTTCTGATGCCCAAAAGCGATGTGAAAATCGTGAAAAATATATCGTAAAGAGGGGCGAATAAGAGATATAACTTCTTCTCTCCCAATTGTTTGGCTGATTTAATGTAAATCCAGTCCATGCTGATGCAATGCAATGCTGCGAACGCGCCGATGACAACGTAGTAAAGCTCGTTTCTCGACACGAAATCTATGGCTTGAGGCATACAGAACAGCGTGATGAGTGATGCGTAATACAAAACCCTGCTCGACAAAAGAGTTCCTAATATAGCGTTAGTCAATGGTTTGTACATATTGACGGTGGAGTAGTGGCGTCTCTTCTGATAGATCCAGCTGCCGAATGTGTGTTTTGGCTCCGACTCGATGCGGTTTTTCGGGTCGATGAAGATGCGTGTGTTTTTTGGCGTTGCCACCTGGCTGATGAAGATGTCGTCGTCGCCTGAAGGGATGGTGTAATGTGATGTGAATCCTTTGTTTTTGTAGAACAATTCACGTCGATATGAAAGGTTTCTTCCCACGCCCATGTAAGGTCTTTTTGCCAATGCCATTGAGAAATACTGGATGGCGGTGTAAAGCGTGTCAAAACGTATCAGCTTGTTTAACAATCCTTTACGTTCGAAATATGGACCGTATCCCAACACTACTTCCGTGCCTTTGCGGTATGCGCTGACCATGCCTTTTATCCATTGGTCGTTTTCTGGCATGCAGTCGGCATCGGTCAATAATAATAAGTCGTGTTTTGCCGATTTGATGCCCATGCTGAGCGGGAATTTCTTTCCGTGGAAGAAGTTGAGGCTTTGGGTGAGCGACACTACGTTGATGTCAGGGCGTTTGTCGGTAAGTATTTTCAAATAATCGGTGGTCTCATCTGTAGAGCAGTCGTTGACTATGACTAGTTCAAAGTCCGGATAATCCTGCGAAAGAATCTTTGGAACCAGGTCGACGAGGTACTCGTAAGCGTCTTTGGCACAAACGATTACCGAAACTGGCTCGTAAACCGGCTTGGTGTTGTCGTATTTGTTTTTCTTGAAAAATGCCAGTCGGCTGAAGAGTCCCCAAAAGTAGCACATCTGAATCAGCCAAGCGAGGCAAAAAACGCATAAAACGATAAAACTCAATGAGTTATAGTTAAAAACAATGTCCATTTTCAATATTTATTTCGTTTTGCAAAATTAGTAAAAAAGTCTTTAGTCTTTAGTCCTTAGTCATTAGTTTTTTTGATAATTTTATATTTATTGGGGATATTTTTAATGCCATTCGCAGAATTACGACTTACCACAGGGTACTGAGAGTAATTCGAGAATGGTATTAAAAATATCAATTAATCAAAATTATTTGTATCTTTGCACAAATTTTTCAGATGAAGTACAGTTTAGTTAAAAACGATGCGAAAAGCAATGCGCGCGCCGGCGTCCTTACCACCGATCATGGTGATATCGAAACCCCTATTTTTATGCCAGTGGGTACTGTCGGAAGCGTTAAAGCAGTGCATGTCAGGGATTTGGAAGAAGAGATTAAGGCGCAGATTATTCTTGGAAACACTTATCATCTTTATCTTCGCCCCGGTTTGGATGTGCTGCATGCATGCGGCGGATTGCATCAGTTTAACGGCTGGCATCACCCGATTCTGACCGACAGCGGAGGTTTTCAGGTGTTTTCGTTGACAGATATCCGCAAGATGACTGAGGAAGGCGTGGAGTTTCGCTCGCACATCGATGGCACGAAGCTGATGTTCACGCCTGAACGTGTGATGGACATCGAACGCACTATTGGTGCAGACATCATGATGGCTTTCGATGAATGCGCACCGGGCACTTCGGATTACAAATACGCAAAAGAAGCAATGGGACGCACCCATCGCTGGCTCGACCGCTGTGTGAAACGTTTCAACGAGACAGAGCCGCAATATGGTTATTATCAGTCGTTGTTCCCTATCGTTCAGGGATGCACCTACAAGGATTTGCGTGAGGAATCAGCTGAGTTCATCGCTTCGAAAAACTGCGACGGTCACGCTATCGGCGGACTTGCTGTAGGTGAGCCGACGGAGGTGATGTACGAGATGATCGAGATTGTGAACGCCATCCTGCCGAAAGACAAACCGCGATATCTCATGGGTGTCGGCACTCCGGCAAATATTCTGGAGGCAATCTCACGCGGCGTCGACATGTTTGACTGCGTTATACCTACACGCGTCGGTCGCCATGGCATGCTTTACACGTCAGAGGGCATAATAAATATCAAAAACGAGCGTTGGAAATACGATTTCTCGCCAATCGACGAAAACGGCACGACATATGTGGATCGCCAGTATTCAAAGGCATATCTGCGACATCTCATCATCGCGAAAGAGATGCTCGGTCCGATGATTGCGTCGGTTCATAACCTCGGTTTTTATCTGTGGCTGGTGAAAGAGGCGAGAAAACACATCATCGAAGGCGACTTCACCGAATGGCGCGACATGATGCTTCCAAAAGTGATGAATAGAATATCGTAAAACACTGAGAATCAGGATAATGAGAAAGCTTGACTGGTATATCTTCAAAAAGTTCATTGGCACATTTTTCTTTGCCATCAGTCTGCTTATTGTGATTGTCATTGTGTTCGATGTGTCGGAAAACGTCGACAGTTTCATCAAAAACAATGCCTCGCTGTATGAGGTCGTTTTCCATTACTACATCCCGTTTATCCCTTATTTTATTAACCTTTTCATTTATCTCTTCACCTTCATATCGGTGATTTTCTTCACCTCGAAGATGGCGGGACATACCGAAATCATAGCTATCCTCAGCAGTGGTGTGAGTTTCAGGAGGTTTTTGTGGCCATATATCATGGCGGCGTTGCTGCTCGCATCAGGTTCGTTTTATCTTGGTAACTTCTTGATTCCTAGGATGGATACGGTGCGCCGCACGTTTAAAAACACCTACATGGAAAACCTGATGAAGAGCTCGGGTCAGAACATACACGTGCAGATTGAAAAAGGTGTTTACGCTTATATGTCGAGCTACGATATGAAGCGTACCACTGGTTATAAATTTACCTTGGAAAAGTTTGATAATCATAAGCTTGAATATAAATTGACTTCTGATAAGATAGTTTACGACACGCTTCATAACAACTGGCATATCTATAATTACATCGAGTATTATTTTGAGCCGGAGGAGAGGCTTGTCCGAGGCAAGTTGAAAGATACGACGCTGATGATGAAAACGTCTGACTTTTACTTTGTGAAAGAGGATTTCGAGGAGATGAACCTTATCGAACTCAACAGGTTTATAGCGCAATCGAGGGTGAAAGGCGCTGATAATATCTTGCCTTACGAGATTGAAAAACACAAACGTTTGGCGTCGCCGGCGGCCATTATCATACTTACGCTTATCGGTGCATCGTTATCGAGCCGAAAAACACGAGGCGGAATGGGTCTGAATCTTGGAATCGGCATCACTATCACGTTCTCATATATCATTTTCATGGAGTTTTTCCGCGTCTTTGCGGTGTCTGGAATCATCTCGCCGTTTATGGCAGGATGGCTGCCGAATATCATCTTCGCCACCATTGGAATTTATTTCATGGTGAAGGCTCCAAAATAACCGGACCCTGTCATTTCGAGCGAAACGAAGTGTAGTCGAGAAATCTCAAACATTATTAATTTGACGATTTAAATTAATAGTTTTTTTTGTTTGTAAATCAAAAATATTTTGTATTTTAGCGAAAAATTTGGAGTATTATGCATATTGCTATAGCTGGAAATATCGGGTCTGGAAAGACTACACTAACTCGCTTATTATCAAAGCATTTTGGATGGAAGCCTCATTTTGAGGAGGTTGATAACAATCCATATCTTGAGAGTTTTTATGAAGATATGAAACGCTGGTCGTTCAATCTGCAGATTTATTTCTTGAACAGCCGTTTCCGTCAGGTGATGGACATCCGTAAGAGTGGCGACGACATAATTCAGGACCGCACAATTTACGAGGATGCATACATCTTCGCGGCAAACCTCTATGATATGGGTCTCATGGAAACCCGTGACTATCAGAACTATCAGGATCTTTTTGAGCTGATGAGTTCGTTCCTTCAGGCTCCTGATCTGCTGATTTATCTCCGTGCCAGCGTGCCGACGCTCGTACGTCAGATTCAGAAACGTAACCGTGACTACGAACAGTCGATCCGTCTCGATTATCTGAAGGCTCTGAATAAACGTTATGAGAACTGGATTGCCAACTATAATAAAGGAAAACTCCTGATTATCGAGAGCGACAATATCGACTTGGAGAAACCTGAGGATTTGAGCGTCGTTATCGACCAGATTAACGGTTCATTAAACGGATTGTTCTGATTATGAAGATATTAGGAATCATACCAGCAAGATACGGCTCGACACGCTTTGAGGGCAAACCGCTTGCTCTCATCAACGGAAAGATGATGATACAGCGTGTGTATGAACAGGCGAAAAAAGCTGACAGACTCGCGGAAGTGGTAGTCGCTACTGATGATGAGCGTATTTTTAATGCAGTAGTTGGCTTCGGTGGCAAGGCGGTGATGACATCGACAAACCATAAAAGCGGTACCGACCGTTGCTGCGAGGTGGTTGCTAAAGTTGGTGCAGGATTCGATGCTGTGATCAACATTCAAGGTGACGAACCTTATATCAACCCGTTGCAAATTAATCAGATAGCAGAACTGATATCAGATAAGGACACTCCGTTGGCATCGTTGTGCAAGCCTATTCATGACGAAGACGAACTGAAGAGCCCGAATGCAGTGAAGGTAGTGTTTGATAAAAACGGTAAGGCGTTGTATTTCAGCAGGTTCGCTATTCCATATCTGAGAAATCAGGTGGAGCGCACGTTTTACAAACACATTGGCATATACGCCTATAAATGTGATGTTTTGAAAGAGGTGGCATCATTGCCACAGTCGGGATTGGAGTTGGCGGAGTCGTTGGAGCAGTTGCGTTGGCTTGAAAACGGATATACTGTCAGGATGGGAGTCACTGAATTTGAAAGTTTCTCGGTCGATGTACCGGAAGATATAACAAAGATTGAATCTATTTTTAAAGAATAAGATGATTGTAAAATATTTATCGGAATTATTGTTTGAGCGCGAATGCGTGATAGTGCCAGAGTTCGGTGCGTTCATCTCGAAGGAGACTCCTGCGACTATCGACTACGCCAGTCATAGGCTGACACCGCCATCAAAGGAGGTGGTTTTCAACAGCCAGCTTATAGCTGATGACGGCGTTCTCGTTGATTATTTTAGCGTTAAGATGGACGTGTCACATGAAGAAGCTGCAAAGATGGTGCATGATTTCGCCATGCGCAGTCTTGCGGTGTTGGATTGCAATGAGCCGTTGCATCTCGAAGGCATTGGAACACTGGAACGCATCAACAGCAAGGATTTCACGTTGCGTTTGGATGACGATGTCAACTTGTTGGGCGACGCATTCGGACTGACATCCTTCTCGGTGCAGCCGATTTATAGAAGTGAGACATATCAGCATATCGCTACGAAAATCGCAGCAGAACAGAAGGCCAAAAACACTGCAATGACGGTGCATGGGGAAGAGAAACCGCATCATGTGAACCGTTATAATTACAGATGGTTCCGCGCGGCAGCCTATTCGATGATGGTTGCGATGTTGCTCGTTTTACTGGGCTGGGGTGCCGACAAGAGCGACTCAAAAATAGCATCGTGGAACCTGTTCTTCTATTCTTCACCTAACGAATTCATAGCCAAGCATTTAAATGCAAGATTTGAGGCTATGGAGAAGATAAATGTTGAGCGTATCCCTGTGACTAAAGTGTCATTGCCGACATTTGGCGCTAAAGATATAAATTATCTTCAACCACTTGATAATGAATCGCTTAAACCAGTCGATCCCAACTATTATTACATCATCGGAGGTTCTTTTAAAAACAATAAAGATGCTCGCAGATGTGCGAATGGTTTCAAGAAACAGGGTTTCGACAATGTCGAGGTGCTTCAGGCTAACAAAAAAGGCAATGTGAGAGTGGCCTATGAGGTGGTGATGGGCAAAGAAGCGGCACTTAAACGCTTGGAAATCATTAAGAAAGAATATAACGAGGCCGCTTGGCTTTTACGTAAAAAATAAGACAGTGGGAAAGAAAAACAAACTCGAGCGTTTTGCTGAATGCAAGACTTTTGACAACCTTTTTGAATATTCGTTTGAACGTATCAAAGAGGAAGGGTTTCCTTTGAAAGGACGTTGGCATGAGTTTTTTGGCAACGACAATCCCATTGTACTTGAACTCGGCTGCGGTAAAGGCGAATATACCATCGGTTTGGCGAAGGCACATCCTGACATTAATTACATAGGTGTCGACATCAAAGGCGCGAGGATGTGGGTCGGATTGAAGCAAGGCATTGCGGAAGGCTTGAAAAACGTGGCATTTGTGCGCACCCGCATCGAGTTGATTGAACATTTCTTTGGCGAGAACGAGGTCGACGAAATCTGGATTACATTCCCTGACCCGCAGATTCTCAAAGCGCGCAAACGTCTTACAGCCCCGATTTATCTTGAGAGATACAAAACGTTTTTGAAGAACGACAGCTATGTCAACCTCAAGACTGACAGCGACTTGCTGTATGATTTCACCTTGGAAGTGGTGAATGAGGCAGGATATCCTATCATTTACAACTATAACGACCTGTATGCCAATTATGACGAACTCGAAGTGAAGACTATTCGTACCTATTACGAGTCCATGTGGCTGAAGCAGGGGTTAACAATAAAATATCTAAAATTCAAGGTAAAATAGGATTAATCTTTACCAATATCTTTTAACATCGGGACAAAACGACAGTCTCCGAACTCCTCGCGGAGCATGGTGCCGTCGGCTTGTTTCGTGAGCCGCAGCATGATTTGTTTGCTGGCATCGGCTTCGTCGTTGAGCGGAATAACCATGATGCCGCCGGTTTTCAATTGATTCACAAGATTTTCCGGTATCTCAGGTGCAGCAGCAGTGATTAGAATCCTGTCGAAAGGAGCGAAAGTGGGCAATCCTTTGTTGCCGTCGCCGAGGAATGTCTTGATGTTGTATGGAAACTCAGCGAGGAAAGGCTTCGTCTTCATGTATAGGTTGCGCTGGCGCTCGATGGTGAACACTTTGGCACCCATGTGGGCGAGGATGCACGACTGATAGCCGGAACCTGTGCCGATTTCGAGAACTTTCATGCCTTTTGAAACATTCAGCAACTGACTCTGCATTGCCACAGTGAAGGGCTGCGAGATAGTCTGACCCGAGCCGATGGGGAAGGCCTTGTCCTGATACGCGAACTCAACAAACATCGATTCGAGGAAGACATGACGCGGCACCGAGCCTATGGCGTCAAGCACTGCGGTATCCGTAATGCCTTTATCCTTAAGCACTTGCACCAAATTCTGGCGCATTCCCTTATGACGGTAATTATCTTCCTGCATCTTCTCGTTTTATCCTGCAAATATAATAAAAATTGATACATTGATGATTTAAAACATTTTTAATGCCATTTTCGAAATACTCTCAGTACCCTGTGGTAAGTCGTATTTCTGCAAATGGCATTAAAAATGTAGAATACATTGATTTTTTTTCATATCTTTGCAAAAATTTATTTTTCTATGTTAAAAATCGGAGTTTTAGGTGCAGGTCATCTTGGAAAGATTCACATCAACTGCATCAAACAGATTGACAAATATGAGCTGGTCGGATTTTACGATCAGGATGAGAATACGGCTAAGAAAGTCGCCGCTGACGCTGGTGTTAAAAACTACACTTCAATAGATGAACTTATTGATTCTGTTGATGTTGTGGATATTGTCACGCCTACTATCGCCCATTTTGAATGTGCTTCAAAAGCCATCGCAAAAGGCAAGAATGTGTTCATTGAGAAGCCTATAGTGGCTACTGTAGACGAGGCAAACAAACTCATTGCGTTGGCAAAGAAAGCTAATGTGAAGGTGCAGGTGGGTCATGTGGAGCGTTTCAACCCGGCATTCATTGCCGCCGAGCCTCATATCGATGACCCTGTGTTTATTGAGGTGCATCGTTTGGCTCTCTACAACCCTCGCGGATGCGATGTACCGGTGGTCCTCGACCTCACGGTTCATGATATCGATATTCTTCTCACTATTGTGAAATCGTCAATAAAATCTATCAATGCCAGCGGCGTGTCAATAGTTAGCCCGACACCTGACATCATCACGGCGAGGTTAGAGTTTGAGAATGGAGCAGTGGCAAATCTCACCACAAGCCGTATCTCTTTGAAGAACATGCGTAAGTTCCGTATCTTCCAGAAAGGCGCATACATCACCATGGATTTCATGGAGAAAAAGGCTGATATTGTGAGAGTTGAGGATGTTAACGGCGTGCCTGGTCCTTTCGACATGACAATTTCGCTTCCAGACGGAACAGAGAAGAAGATTTCCGTTGAGGAACTGGAGACAAATCAAATCAACGCTATAAAGACTGAATTGGAACGTTTCCACGACGCTATCATGACTAACACCGAGCCGCCTGTAACCATTGAAGATGGCGTGGAGGTGCTGAAGGTCGCCTACATGATTCTTGAAGAAATCGACAAACATCAGGAGCAGTTGAAAAAACATTTGAAATAACACAATATTTTATATTTAACTTCGTTAAAAATAAAAAAAGACTGCCTATGAAGAGTCTTCGTTACATTTTTTTATTTGGAATAGTTTTATTGTTGTTTTCGTGTAAGAAGTTCAGCGGAAGTCAGGAGATTCCTGCTTATCTGCGCATCGAACCATGGAGTCTTACAACAAATTATGAGATTGAAGGTGCTGCTACGGAAGCAATCACCGACGCTTGGGTTTATGTCAACGGAAACTTGCAGGGGTGCTATGAAATGAGAAATCACGACGACGGAAGATATGTCATGGTGCCGATTCTTGAAAAAGGCGAGAAAACCATACAGCTTTATCCTGGCGTTAAGATGAACGGCATTTCAGCAACGAGGATTCAATATCCATTTTATAAGCCATATAGATTCAAACACACTTTGGTGGAAGGCGAGATTGGCAATGTCACACCAACCACAAAATACTACAGTATCGACAGCACTCTGATGCGAATCAAGATGATGGAAGATTTCGAGGAAATCAACAACATCAAGCTTTATCGTCTTGACACGACATACGCTGTATTGCATCAGATAAGTCACCGCAATAATCCTAATGCATGGCTGGATCCGTTTGACACCATTAATCATTTTCGTTCAGGACATGTTCATCTTGGCGACAGTATCAAACGAATGGGTCTTGCCAGTGGTGAGTTGTACAATCTTCCTGGTGTAGGCAATTATGTTATGATGGAGATGGATTACAAGTGCAATGCCGAGATTATGGTAGGAATGTATATCTGGTCATCGCAAAACGGCTTGCAGGATAAGGATCTTTATTACCTGAAATCCACCGATACCTGGAAAAAGGCTTACATCAACTTCAGCCCTACAGTCACTGAAAACAATCATGCGGCATATTTCAAGTTTTACCTGAAAAGCGCTGTAACAGGTGACGAGACTGCTGATATTTATTTGGACAATATTAAATTGATTTACATTGAGTAAGAAAATTAATAAACGAAGACAGACATTCATTTACGTCTTGTGGGACTGGTTCGCGTCAGTCGTGACATGGTCCATTTTCTTCTGTTTCAGGAAGACCATGGAACCTATGAGCAATATGGCGGATTTCAGCATAGTTATGGATGACAGGAATTTCTGGATTGGCATTATTGTTATTCCGTTTGCCTGGCTGATGCTTTATATGCTTGCCGGTTCTTATCAGAAGGTGTATTTCAAGTCACGTGTCCGTGAGCTGGGTCAGACCATGCTGGTGACGCTGATTGGTGCTATTGTCCTGTTTTTCACTTTGATTCTTGATGATAATATCACAAACTACAGAATCTATTACTCATTGTTCTTGTTACTGTACCTGTTACAGTTCTCATTGACGTATATCGGCAGGTTGACGATTACGTCTATCACGGCTAGAAAGATTCATAATAGAGAGATTGGCTTCAATACTTTGATTATCGGCAGCAATGGCAACGCCTGCGCAATTTACAAGGAGATTACCGAGCAGAAGTTCTCTTCGGGTAGTTTTATCGTGGGATTTGTCAATGTTTTCGACAAAGACGTCTATAAGGTAGAGAAATACATCCCGCATCTGGGTAATTACAAAGATGTGAAAAAGGTCATCAAAGACTATGATATTGAAGAGGTTATCATCGCAATAGAACGTTCGGAGACCGAGACCATCGACCGTATTTTGGTGGCTCTTGAGAGCACCGATGTGACGGTGAAAATCATCCCTTTGATGCACGAGTTTGTGTTTGGCGCGGTGAAGCAGGAGGGTATCTGGCATGCATCGCTTATTCAGGTGACACCTGAGCCTATGCCAGTTTGGCAGCAGGTGGCGAAACGAGTGTTTGATGTGGTGGTTTCCATTCTCGTAATCATCTTATTATCACCGGTTTACCTGTTTACAGCTATCATGGTTAAATGCTCGTCACCAGGACCTGTCTTCTACAAGCAGGAGCGCATCGGAAAGCATGGTCAGCCATTTAATATGTTGAAATTCAGGAGTATGTATGTCAACGCTGAGGATATGGGGCCGCAGCTCTCGAAAGACGACGACCCGCGTATCACGAAATGGGGCAAGTTCATGAGAAAAGTGCGTCTTGATGAGATTCCGCAGTTCTTTACCGTGCTTGGCGGAAAGATGTCGATTGTCGGCTATCGTCCTGAGCGTCAATATTATATCGACCAGATTGTCCAAGTGGCGCCGCATTACAGGATGCTTCTGAAGATAAAACCTGGCATCACCAGCTGGGGTGAAGTGAAATTCGGCTATGCTTCTACTGTCGAGGAGATGGTGGAGCGCCTGAAATACGATATCCTTTACATCGAAAACATGAACCTCGCCGTAGATATCAAGATTTTGATTTACACAGCGCTTATTGTAATTCAAGGGCGAGGAAAATAAATAATCACACGTCATTTCGAGCGAAGTCGAGAAATCACCGCCATTTGAATAATTTTTCATTATCACATGGCGGTGATTTCTCCATTCCGTTTCACTGCGTTACACTCCAGTCGAAATGACGGTCTCGTTTATTTTTGATTTATCAAACTTTTCTTTTGCGTATTTGAGATCAACGACGAGATTCTTCTTGTTGGATGATGGCATCTCGAACATGTCGTCGTTGAGGATGGCTTCGAGGATGGAGCGCAGTCCGCGGGCGCCGAGTTTGAACTCGATGCTCTTGTCGACGATAAAATCAAGCACTTCGTCTTTGATAATCAGCTCGATGTCATCCATGCCGAACAGTTTTGAGAACTGCTTTGTGATGGCGTTTTTCGGTTCGGTGAGGATGCGCTTGAGAGTTCCTCTGTCGAGAGGGTTGAGATAGGTCAGGATTGGGAAACGACCTATAATTTCCGGAATCAAGCCAAACTTCTTCAAATCTGATGGCGCGATATATTGGAGCATATTGTCGCGGTCGATCTGTTTCTTGAAGTCGGAGCCGTAGCCTATGGCGTTGGTTCCAATGCGGTTGGCAATTATTTTGTCGATGCCGTCGAAGGCGCCGCCGGCGATGAAGAGGATGTCTTTGGTGTTGACCTGAATCATCTTCTGTTCCGGATGTTTGCGGCCGCCTTGTGGTGGCACGTTGACCACTGTTCCTTCGAGGAGCTTCAGCATGGCTTGCTGCACGCCTTCACCGGAAACGTCGCGTGTGATGCTTGGGTTGTCGCCCTTGCGTGCAATCTTGTCGATTTCGTCGATGAAAACTATGCCTTTCTCGGCTGCTGCCACGTCGTAGTCGGCAGCTTGGAGCAGCTTCACGAGTATGTTTTCCACGTCTTCGCCCACGTAGCCTGCTTCGGTGAGCACTGTGGCGTCGGCGATGGCGAACGGCACGTTAAGCATGCGTGCTATCGTCTTGGCTAACAAGGTCTTACCTGTTCCTGTCTCGCCAACAAGCACGATATTCGATTTCTCGATCTCGACCTCGTCGGCGGTATCTTTCTGATTCAGACGTTTATAGTGGTTGTAAACGGCAACTGCAAGCACGCGTTTTGCCGCATCCTGTCCGATGACGTACTGGTCGAGGAAATTCTTGATTTCCAACGGCTTGAGAAGCTTGAAGTCTGGGACGGCGGCTTTTGCGCGATGAGCGAACTCTGTTGTCACCATCTGGTGGCCGCTTTCAATGCAGTCGCTGCAGATACAGCCATCCATGCCGGTGAGAAGCACAGGCACCTGGCTCTCCGGGCGTCCGCAGAAGGAACAATGATTTTCTTGTTTTTTAGACATTTACTTAGTCTTTAGTCTTTAGTCTTTAGTCTTTAGTAAATCAGTCTTATGACTAACGACTAAAGACTAAAAACTAGCGACTATTTATTTTTAATGAGAACTTCATCAACCATGCCGTATGCTTTGGCCTCTTCCGCTGTCATCCAGTAGTCGCGGTCGCTGTCGGCCCAAACCTTGTCGTAAGGCTGTTTGGTGTGCTGGGCGATGATTTCGTAGAGTTCTTTCTTTATCTTCTGAATCTCACGTGCGGTGATCTCGATATCTGAAGCCTGGCCCTGCATGCCGCCCATAGGCTGGTGAATCATGATGCGTGAGTGCTTGAGTGCTGAACGTTTGCCGTCGGCACCGGCGCAGAGTAACACTGCCGCCATTGAGGCTGCCATGCCAGTGCATATTGTCGCCACGTCAGGCTGGATGAACTGCATGGTGTCGTAGATGCCGAGACCGGCGTACACTGAGCCACCAGGAGAGTTTAGATAAATTTGGATGTCGCGTTTCGGGTCGGCTGACTCGAGAAAGAGCAGCTGTGCCTGGATGATGTTGGCAACGTAGTCATCGATCTGGTCGCCCAGGAAGATGATACGGTCCATCATCAAGCGTGAGAACACGTCCATCTGTGCCACGTTGAGCTGACGTTCCTCGATGATGGTCGGGGAGATGTAGCTGGTGATGGTGTTGGCGTATTTCTCGAGGCCTAAACCGTTGATGCCGCGGTGCTTGGTGGCGTATTTATAGAATTCGTTGTTATTCATATTATTTTAATGTTGTAGAGATGTACGGCCGTACACCTCTACAATTTTTTTATTCCTCTTCTTTCTTAGTGGTCTTCTTTGCTGTTGTCTTCTTAGCAGCAGCTTTCTTTGCCGGTTTCTCTTCCTGTGGAAGGACAGCCTTTACGAAGCCTTCGTAGTCTGTGTCGACCATTTTCACCTTCATAGCTTTTCTCAAGAAGGCTGTGACTTTGTTGTCAGCGACCTGGTTCTTGATGTTTTCGCGCTGGTTCTCGTCTTTCAACACTGAGTCGACGATGCCGTCAAGACGTTTCTTCATATCCTCGTCCATGTTGGTGAGGTCGAGCTGGCCGAAGTACATCTTTGTCACGAACTCGCGAAGTTCTTCTTCTTTGAGGACGAGTTCAGGGTTGGCCTTTGCGATTGTCTCTTCGATGAGCTGCCATCTGAAGGTCTTTGAATAGACGTTGTCGTAGTTCTTCTCGACATCCTCTTCGGTGATTTTGCCTTCGCTGTTGGCGACGATCCAGCGTTTCAGGAATGCGTCAGGCATGTCGAACTTAATCTCGCTCACGAGTTTGTCGATGGCGTTGTTGAGGAACATACGTTCTGCTTCAACCACATACTGGCGTTCCATCTCTGTTGCGATTTCCTTGCGGAATGTCTCGACGTCTTTGATATCCTTTGTAGGGAAGATGAGTTTGAAGAGCTCTTCGTTGAGTTCTGGAAGTTTGTCGTCTTTCTTGTTGCCTTCCTGGATGCGTTTGATAGTCTCGTCAATTTCCTTGTCAGAAGCCTTGATGTTGTAGTCGTTGATGGCGATTTTGCCGAGTTCGACTTTGATTTCCGGTTTCAGACCGACTTCAAAGAAGAAGCTCATTGTCTCCTGAGTCTCAGGATCTGTAGGCTGCTGTTTGTCAGGATCTGACAGCGGGTAACCCATGACATCGAGTTTGTTTTCGAGGATATGATTGTTGAGAGCTTCAGAGACTTTCTTGTTCAATTTGTCGAAAGTGACTGCTGAGCCGTACATTTTTTCGATCATTCCAAACGGCACTTTACCCTGACGGAAGCCTGGAAGCACTGCTTTATGCTGATAGTTTTTTAATTCTTTCTTAACATCTTCTGCGAAATCAGCTTTTTCGATGTCGATCTGGATTGAGGCGAGAAGGTCGCCTTTTGCTGTCTGTATAGTCTTCATTATCAATAAATTATTTAATCTTTTCGTGCGGATGAAGGGACTCGAACCCATACTCCTTACGGAACCAGATCCTAAGTCTGGCGCGGCTACCAATTACGCCACATCCGCAAATTTTTGAGGGTGCAAAATTACAAAAATTTTTAACACCTTATATAATTAATGAAAAATATTATTTTTTGACGTTGAGAGCCTCACGCAGAGCGTTGCCCATGAGCATGAAAGCCAGCACCAGCAACATGATTGCGATGCCGGGGAGGATGGCGAGGAAGGCGTCGTCGAGGATGATGTAGGCATAGTTTTCCTTGATCATCGAACCCCACGACGGCATAGGAGGTTGAACGCCGATTCCCAAGAAACTCAGACCTGCCTCGAGGAGTATCGCTGTGGCGAAGTTAGCTGCCGAGATGACGATGATAGGGTTGAGGATGTTAGGGATGATATGACGGATTATGATTCTTGCGTTTTTGAAGCCCAAGGCACGACCTGCTTCCACGAAGGTGGTCTCGCGAATTGATAAGATCTGGCCTCTGGTGACACGTGCCACCTCGACCCACATGGTGAGACCAACGGCTATGAACACCTGTACCACACCTTTGCCGAGTGCGAACGTTATCGCTATGACTATCAACAATGTAGGCAGCGACCATACCACGTTGATGAGCCACATCGTAATGTCGTCGACACGACCACGGAAGAAGCCGCCGAGGCCTCCTACGAAGAGTCCGATGACTACCGAAAGGATTACTGCTATGAAGCCTACGCTGAAGCTTATGCGGGTGCCAAGGACGAGGCGGCTCAGGAAGTCACGCCCGAACTGGTCGGTGCCAAGGTAATACTTTCGGTGAATTATAGGATTTTCTGGCAATGAGCTGTTGTCGATGACTTCTTCTTGCACAGCGCCCTCGTGTTCTGGGTTGAAGATGTAAGCGATTGTCGTTTTTTCGCCAAATTTCACGGAATCGACAGGGATTTGGCGGTATGGCGAGGGTTGACCGCTCCAAAGTTTCTTGAAAAATCCAACTTCCTCGACTTTTGTCGGTTTGTTGACGAGCAGGATATCCACCTCGAAGCCCGGTTTCTGTGTTGAAATCTCTAGGATTTGGGTGTTCGCATCAGGGGTGTTATCGGGGATAATGAAGTAGGCGAAGATTGCCATCAGTGCACATAAGATAATGAAAATCAACGAGATCATGCCGGCGACGTTGCTTTTGTAGCGACGCCAAGCGAGCTGCGATGGGGAGAGGAAATCGGAGTTTTTCATTATCTAAATTTTTGCAAATATATAAATTTTTTGGATGAGATTTCTCGACTTCGCTCGAAATGACGAAAAATAAATGTAGAAATGACGATTTTTTATATCTTTGCAGAAAAATGTAACAATGAATAATTTGCAGAACATCATAGAAAAAGCATGGGATGACCGTTCGTTGCTGGCGAAGAATGAGGCTAAGGAAGCTATCCGTGAAGTGGTGAGGCTGCTTGATAAGGGCGAGATGAGAGTTGCGGAAAAGGTTGAGGGTCAATGGGTTGTGAACGAGTGGCTGAAGAAGGCGGTCATCATGTTTTTCCCGATTAACGACATGGAGGTGTCGAAGAGCGGCATCTTTGAATATTACGACAAGATCCCGTTGAAGAGCGGTTTCGAGCAGGCTGGAGTGCGTGTGGTGCCACCGGCGACGGTGCGTTATGGCGCGTTCATCAACAAGGGCGCGGTGCTTATGCCTTCATATATAAATATAGGTGCTTACGTCGACAGCGGCACAATGGTTGACACATGGGCTACTGTTGGCTCGTGCGCTCAGATAGGCAAAAACGTGCATCTCAGCGGTGGCGTTGGTATTGGCGGAGTTCTTGAACCGGTGCAGGCGGCGCCTGTTATCATTGAAGATAACTGTTTCATCGGGTCACGATGCATTGTGGTGGAAGGAGTGAGGATTGAAGAAGAGGCAGTGCTTGGCGCTAACACCGTCATCACGCAGTCGACGAAGATTCTGGATGTTACTGGACCTGAGATTAAAGAATACAAAGGTGTTGTTCCCGCACGTTCTGTTGTGGTACCAGGCTCGTATACAAAACACTTTCCGGCAGGTGATTTTCAGGTGGCTTGTGCGTTGATTATCAAGAAGAGAAACGAGTCGACGGATAAAAAAACATCTCTCAACGAAGCGTTAAGAGATGTTCAAGTTTGAGGGTAGAAGGTCGGATTCGAACCGACGACCCACGGAACCACAATCCGGTACTCTAACCAGCTGAGCTACATCTACCATCTGGATTTGCGGTTGCAAAAGTACACATTTTTTTAATACAAAAGCAAAAATTTCATTATTTTTGCAAAAATTTTTTCAGGGATGGGAAGAATAATGGCAATTGATTATGGCAGAAAGCGTTGCGGCATCGCCGTGACCGACCCTTTGCGTATCATAGCCAATGGGTTAACGACGGTGAGAGCCTGCGATCTGGTTGCTTTTATTCAGGATTACGTGAAGAAAGAAGAGGTGGATGAGATTGTCGTGGGCGAGCCGAAGGACATGCATAACAACCCTTCGGAGTCGGCGCAGTACATAGAACCGTTTCTGAAACAGCTGAAAAAAACGCTGCCCGACATGGTTGTAAAACGTTTTGACGAGCGTTTCACCTCCGTGATGGCGCATCAGACAATGCTCGACGCCGGTTTAGGCAAGAAGGCAAGGCAAAACAAGGAACTCGTCGACACCATCAGCGCGACGATAATCCTGCAATCGTATATGGCATCGCGAAGAGTTTGAAGTTTGAAATTTAAAGTTTGAAGTTAAAATGATATTACCTGTTGTGGCTTACGGGCATCCGGTGTTGAAGCACGTGGCCGAAGATATTGAAAAAAACAGTCCTGAGATTCAGCAACTTATCGCTGATATGTTCGAGACTATGTATTATACCGAAGGCGTAGGTCTGGCGGCTCCGCAGATTAACAAGTCGATAAGACTTTTCGTGATGGACAGTGACCCGTTCAAGGATAAATATCCGGAGGGCGCTGGAGTGAAGAAAGTGTTCATAAACCCAGAAATCATTGAGCTTTCCGGAGAGCCGTGGACTTTCAGGGAAGGCTGTTTGAGTCTGCCTGACATGGGCGAGGACGTGGAACGTCCGAGCAAGGTGTTGATCAATTATCTTGATGAGGATTTTGTTGAGCATGAAGATGAATTTGACGGCATTGTGGCACGTGTGATACAGCATGAATATGACCATTTGGAAGGGAAATGCTATGTCGACAGAATCAGTTCGATGCGTAAGATGTTGCTGAAGAACAAGTTACGTAACATCTCGGAAGGTAATGTCGATGTGGATTACAAGATGATTTTCCCGAATAAAAAACATAGAAGATGAGAAGAATAATCGTTTTATTTGTTATGGCTATGATGCTTTTTGCTTGTGGCAATAACGACCAAGCGAAGCGTATTGAGAAGTTGGAAAAGCAGGTGTTTTCGACAGAGACGACCATTGATCCTGTGGTTGCAAGTGATTTAGTGTCAGCGTATTGCGATTTTGCCGATGCCAATCCAAACGATGCGATGGCGCCAGAGTATCTTTTCAAGGCAGTGGATGTCTCGATGAACCTTAACGAGCCGCAGCGCACGATTTATATCATCGACAAGTTGTTGAAAGATTATCCTGATTATCCGCGCACGCAGGCCGCGTTGTTTGTGAAGGCTTTTATCTTCGAGACGAGATACGGCAACCTCAACATGGCGAAGAAAATTTACGAGCAATATCTTGAGATGTATCCTTATGGCGAATTTGCCGAAGATTGCAGGGCTTCAATTGAAAACTTGGGATTGTCGCCAGAAGAACTCGTTAAGAGATTCGAGTCTCAATAAGCATTATATTTTTCTATCAAGTCTAAAATCTCGTCTCTTCCGATTTTCTTTTCGGAGGATGTGATTATCATTGTGGGGAGCTCTTCCCATTCTTTCAGAAGTTCTTTTTTGTAAACCTCAATGTTTGCTGACAGTTGCGTGCTGCTCAGCTTGTCGGCTTTTGTGAAAATTATCGCGAATGGAACCTGGTTTTCGCCGAGGCCTGCGATGAAGTCGAGGTCGATTTGCTGCGGCTTGATGCGGCTGTCGACGAGTACGAATGTCATGACCAGATTCTGACGGCCTAAAATATATTCATCGAGCATTTTCTTCCACTTTTCACGGTCTTTTTGAGAGCGTTTTGCGAAGCCGTAGCCAGGCAAATCCACGAGATACCATTCGTTGTTGATGATGAAATGGTTGATGGTTATTGTCTTGCCCGGTGTCGCCGACACTTTCGCCAGTTTGCTGTTGCCAGTCAGCATGTTGATGAGCGACGATTTTCCCACGTTTGAGCGTCCGATAAAGGCGTATTCGGGCTTGTCAGCCTTCGGAAGTTTGCTTGTATCGGTGTTCGATTGAAGGAATGTTGCAGTCTTTATTAGCATTGTTGATAATTTTTGCAAAGGTACGAAAATTGTTGATAACTCTGTTGATAAATTTTTGAAAAATTTTTGTGCAAAAGTGGGAATAAGTGGGAAAAAATGTATAATTTTGAATCCTGAAAAATTTGTATACAAATGGATTATCCGATAGGTGAATATTATTGCAAATTAGACGCCAAGGGAAGGCTGCTTTTGCCCAGTAGTTTCAAGGAACAGCTGGGAGATGCGCTGAACGACGGTTTCGTGCTTCGTCCGGGTTTGTTTGAGACGTGCCTTGACGTGTACGGGAAGGACGATTGGCGTAATTTGCAGAACAAACTCAGCAAGTTGAATCCGTTCAAGAAAGAAAATCTGATGATGATGCGTCGTATTAACGCGGGCGCAAGGGTGGTGATGATGGATGCGAGCGGACGTTTGCAGATACCGAAAGACCTTGTCGAGAAATGCGGCATGGTGAAGGAAGTGGTGATAACATCGCTACCTGACAGAATGCAGATCTGGGCGAAGGAGAAGATGGAAGAGAGCAATGCGCAGATGACCGATGAGGAATTCTCGCAGATGCTTGAGGACAGACTTGGAAATATTGATTTTGAATAAAGTTTTTGGAGATGTATCATAATCCAGTGTTGTTGAACGAGTGTATCGATGGCCTGAACATCAATCCGGACGGCATTTATGTTGATGTCACGTTCGGAGGTGGCGGTCATTCGAGGGCTATCCTTGAGAAGTTGAAGGGGGGTCACTTGTATGCTTTCGACCAGGATGCCGATGCTGCCAAGAACGCTTTTGATGACGAGAGGTTCACTTTCATCCCGCAGAATTTTCGTTACATGAAGAATTTCGTGCAGCTTTACGCGAATTCGAAAGTCGACGGCATTTTGGCGGATTTGGGAGTGTCGTCATATCAGTTTGACACGCCGGAGAAGGGTTTCTCGACACGATTTGAGGGACGTCTCGACATGAGGATGAACCAAAACGACCCTGTTGACGCGGCGAATATTGTGAATACGTATGAGGTGTCAGCTTTAGCTGGCGTTTTCTCGCGTTATGGTGAGTTGAAAAACGCCATGGCGATAGCTCGTGATATAGAGATGGCTCGCGAGGTGCAGCCGATAGAGACGACGACGGATTTGAAAAACGCGGTGGCTGCACATCTGCCAAAAGGCCAGGAAAACAAGGTGTTGGCGCAGATTTTTCAGGCGTTGAGGATTGAGGTGAACAAAGAGATGGAGGTGCTTGAGGCGTTTTTGTCGCAGTGTGCCGATATCTTGAAACCGGGCGGAAGGCTTGTGGTGATGTCGTATCATTCGCTGGAAGACCGTTTGGTGAAGAATTTTATGCGCAGTGGCAAGGCTGACGGGGAGGTGGAGCAGGATTTCTTTGGAAACCGAAATACACCTTATAAATTAATAACGCACAAGCCGATAGTGCCAAGTGATGATGAAATCGCTAGGAACAGCAGGGCTCGGAGCGCCAAATTGAGGATAGCAGAATTAAAGTAGGGACAAGGCATGCCTTGTCCGTACAGGATGAGAAAAAATATGAAAAAAGGTTCGTTTTTCAATAATTATTTAGGCGGTGATGTCTTTTCGAAGGCGACGGTGATTAAGCAGTTGCCGTTTGTGTTGTATGTTGTGTTTTTGCTAATGCTTTATATTACAAACACTTACGTCGCTGAAGATATCAACCGTGAGGTTCTGACGAAGACGAAGCTTCTTGAAGACCGTCATGTGGAGTATGTTTACAACAAGTCGGAGATTACGAGGATGACGAAGCAGTCGGAGCTGGCTAAGATATTGAAAAACAAGGGTATAAAAGAATCTGTCGAGCCTTTGAAGAAGATTAATGTGAAAAAAGTCAAATAGAGTCTGATATGAGTAAGATGAATTTTGGTGATGTTTGGCGTGTGCTTCTGATCTACGTGCTGATGCTCGTGGTGGGAGTGGCTATTATCATCAAAATCGTTGTCGTTCAGACTGTTGACAGGGAGGATCTGCTTGAGAGTGCGCGCAAGGCTGACATCAGGATTGTGAAGGTGCCGGCTGTGAGAGGAAATATCTTCTCGAAAAACGGAACGCTGCTTGCCACTACGATTCCTGTTTTTGACATCTATTTCGACCCTGTCGCGGTGCCTGCTGAGAGGTTTGACAAAGAAGTCGGGGCGTTGTCGGACAGTTTGTCGAAGATGTTGAAGTCGCACACCAAGGCGCAGTACGTCAATCTTTTGAAGAAATCGCGCAGTAACAACAAACGTTATGTGAAAATCGCGAAGAAGCTGAAGATGGATGAGTATGAGCGCATTAAGACGTTCCCGATTTTCAGAGAGAGGCTTGGCAATGGCTTGATCGCCGAGAAACAGCTTGTGAGGGAGCGTCCGTACGGTGACATTGCGATGCGTGTGATAGGTTATGTCAATTACAACGATACAGTGAAGCCTGTGATGGTCGGACTTGAGGGCGCTTACGACACCTGTTTGCGTGGCACCGACGGTCATCAGATGCGTCGTCGTATCAACGGAGGCCGTTTCATTGATGTGCCTGCTTCGTCGAACGTCACGCCGAAGAACGGAAAAGACATCTATACTTCTATTGACGCCAAGATTCAGGATGTGGCTGAAGAGGCGTTGCGCCGTTGTCTCGTTGAGAACGAAGCGCAGCAGGGATGCGTGATCATGATGGATGTGAAGTCGGGATTCATCGAGGTGATGGCGTCGTTGAAATATAACGAGAAGAGGAAAAAATACGAGGAGTCGTATAACTTCGCCATTGCTGAGAATGTGGAGCCAGGTTCGACGTTCAAGGCGATAACGATGACGGCGTTGCTTGAGAACGACCCTAAATTCAACGTCAACAGGGTGCTGGATTTGGGAAAGACCGGCAGGATGAGATTCCATAACCGCACGATGACCGACTCGCATGTGGTTGGGGAAGGCGTTCCGACGATCAAACAATGTTTCTGGGAGTCGTCGAATATTGCGTTCGGATACCTTGCGACTGAGGCTTTCGAGAGCAATCCGCAGAAGTTTATCGATTTGATTTACAAGACGAAGATCAACGAGCCGTTGAATATCGATTTGAAAGGCGAGGGCAAGCCATATATCAAAAGCACCAGCAGCAAGCAATGGTCGAAGGTGTCGTTGCCATGGATGTCGATAGGTTACGAGTTGACGGTGACTCCGCTCACGCTGCTGACGTATTACAATGCCATCGCAAACAACGGAAAGATGGTTAAGCCTCAGTTTGTGAAGGAGATTCGTCGCGGCAACGAGGTTGTGAAGACTTTCGACACCATCGTTATCAACGAGCGCATTGCCTCGGAGAGGACAATCAAGACTTTGCAGGGACTGCTTCGTGGCGTGGTGGAGAACGGAACGGCGAAGGCTTTGAACAAATGCGCATTCCCGATTGCGGGTAAGACCGGAACGGCTCAGATTGCCAGCAACGGCAGCTATAACAAGAAAAACTACACCGCTTCGTTTGTGGGGTATTTCCCTGCTGACGATCCTAAATATACATGTATCGTGGTTATCAGCAACCCGATGGGTAAGAGTTATTACGGCGCATCGGTGTCGGCACCTGTGTTCAAAGAGATTGCCGAGAAGGTTTATGCCACTGAGTTAGGCATTCAAGATGCGACCAGCAGCTATCCGGCGAATGCCGACAAATATACAAAGGCGTCGATGGCATATTATGAAGATGTCAACGATTACTGCACCATGGCGGGCGTGAGGATGGTCGACGGGGAGTTGAATTCAGAGTGGGTGAAAGTCAGTCCGTCGAGAAACGGCGGCGTGACGATAAAGAGTGTGGAACTCGCTAAAAATATTGTTCCTGATATGACCGGAATGAACGTGATGGATGCCGTTTATCTCATCGAGTCGATGGGGTGGAAGGTGTCGTTCAGCGGCAGAGGATTGGTGGAGAGCCAGAGTGTGGCGGCAGGAACGAATTTGGAAAAAGGAAAAACGATTATTTTGAAATTGAAATAAAATGAATATTGAAGAGATTTTGAAAGGAGCGAAGGATTTGCAGTTCGATTCGAGGAAGTGCAAAGATGGAAGCGTGTTTTTTGCGGTTCGCGGCACACAGGTCGACGGTCATGACTATATCGCTAAGGCGATAGAAAACGGTGCCAAGACCATCGTTTGCGAGCAACTTCCTGAAAATCAAGCTGATGGTGTGAAGTATTGCGTGGTTGAAAACAGTGCGAAGGCTTTAGGACTTGCTGCCTCGGAGTTTTATGGCAGACCGTCGGAGAAGCTGCATCTGGTGGGTGTCACCGGCACCAACGGCAAGACCACCATCGCCACCTTATTATATCGTCTCTTCACCGACGCCGGATATATGTGCGGACTCCTCTCGACGATAGAAAACATCATCGGGAAGAAGGTCGTGCCTTCGACGCATACCACTGGCGACCAGTTGGAACTCAATGAGTTGCTCGCCCAGATGGTTGAAGCCGGATGCGAATATGCCTTCATGGAGGTTAGCTCACATTCCATTGACCAGGACAGAATAGCAGGTCTGCATTTTGACGGCGGTATCTTCACAAATTTGACACAAGATCACTTGGATTACCATAAAACACTGGCAAACTACCGTGATGCGAAAAAGAAATTCTTTGATAACCTGCCTGCTACCGCTTTCGCTTTGACGAATCTTGACGACAAGAACGGCATGGTGATGTTGCAGAACACACAGGCGGCGAAGAAGACATATTCGTTGAAACACGACGCTGATTTCAAAGGTCTCGTGATGGAGAGTTATTTCGACGGCATGGAGTTGAAAATCAACAATAAAGCCGTGTCGACATACCTTGTGGGACGTTTCAACGCATATAATCTTTTGGCGATTTACGGTGCCGCTGTCTTGCTTGGCATGCCTGAGGAAGAGGTCTTGCAAGAGGTCAGCAAGCTACACAGCGCATCGGGCCGTTTCCAGATGGTGAACTCGAAAGACGGCATTGTTGGCATTGTCGATTATGCCCATACTCCTGACGCTTTGGAGAATGTGCTCTCGACCATCAATGAGATCAGGACGCACAACGAGACGCTTATTACGGTGGCAGGAGCAGGCGGAAACCGTGACTCCGACAAACGTCCGAAGATGGCGGCGGCAGCGGTGAAACTGTCAGACAGACTTATCATCACCAGCGACAATCCACGCTTCGAGGAGCCAGAGGAAATCATCAGACAGATGAAGGCTGGTGTTCCAGGCGAGTGTTACAACAAGGTGTTGTGCATCACCGACAGACGCGAGGCTATCCGCACGGCGGTGGCGTTGGCGAAAAAAGGCGACATCATACTTGTGGCTGGCAAAGGTCACGAGAACTACCAGGATGTGAAGGGTGTGAAGCATCATTTCGATGACAGGGAAGAACTTGAAAATGCGTTTAACGAGAAATAGGAGGTTTTGAAATGTTTTACTATCTTTTGAGATTTCTTGACGGCAGATTTAACATTCCGGGCGCGGGCGTGCTTCAATACGTCACGGTGCGTTCTATTCTTGCTATCATTTTCGCGCTTTTCTTCTCGATTTGGTTCGGAAAGAAATTCATCGGATACATGAAACGTCACAACATCTCCGAGGTGCAGCGTGACGCGAAGATCGACCCGTTTAACGTGAACAAGAAAGGTGTCCCTACGATGGGCGGCATCATCATCATAGCCTCGATGCTCATCCCTTGCCTTTTGTTTGGTAAGGTGTTGAATATCTATATGTTACTGATGATTGCAACTACCATTATCCTTGGCGGAATAGGGTTTGCAGACGATTATATCAAGACTTTCAAGAAGAGAAAAGACGGCTTGAACGGATGGTATAAGATTTTCGGGCAGGTGGCGCTCGGTCTCCTCGTTGGTCTGACACTGCGTTTTAGTCCGCAAGTCATTATGAATGAGAGTGTTACGACACGTATCGAAGATAATAAAGAGATAGTTGTAAAGAGTCCGGATGTTAAGTCGACGAGGACCACGATCCCATTTTTCAAGAATCACAACTTGAACTATGCCGACATCTTCAACTTCATGGGTGAGCCTTACAAATACTGGGCTGGCTGGGTGTTTTTCGTGTTGCTTACGGTGTTTGTGGTTGCAGCCGTTTCCAATGGTTCCAACCTCAACGACGGCATGGACGGCATGGCGGCTGGCAACTCGGCGATCATCGGCCTGGGTATTGGCGTGTTGGCATATCTTTCGAGTAATGCGATGTTGTCTGGATACCTAGACATTATGTATATCCCTGGCAGTGAGGAAGTTGCGGTGTTTTTGATGGCATTTGTCGGCGCACTTATCGGTTTCCTGTGGTATAACTCGTTCCCGGCACAGGTTTTCATGGGCGACACGGGAAGTCTGACGATTGGCGGCATCATCGCAGTGTCGGCGGTCATCATACACAAAGAGCTGCTTCTCCCGATAATGTGCGGCATCTTCCTGATTGAGAGCGTGTCGGTCATCGTTCAGAGAGCATATTTTAAGATGGGAAAGAAAAAAGGCACCCGTCAGCGTGTGTGGAAACGCACCCCGATCCACGACCATTTCAGGACTTCGATGGAAAAGGTTTTGGAGAACGACCCTGCTTCGACAGTGATTTTTAAAGGCAAAGGCGATTTGTTGCACGAGATGAAGATTACGGTGAGATTTTGGATTGTGACCATCATTTTGGTAGCTTTTGCGATATTAACTTTGAAGATAAGATAAAACAGATATTATGACATTAGAACAGTTGGCCAAACAAGGTAGAAGAAAAGAGATTTTCACGACGGCATTCACCATCAACGAGAGCATCTGCCATGCTCGAAACGAAAATTTGAAGAATAGTTTCGTTGATTGTGAGCACATTAAACGCAGAAATGAGCTTGTCGCGACGCGTAACGGTGTGAAATACATCAACGACAGCGCTGCGAAGAGTCTCTCGGCGACATGGTTCTCTATTGAGAATATTAACGAGCCAGTGATTTGGATTGCCTTGGCAGGAGATCTCGATTACGAAGAGATGATTCCTGTTGTGCGTCAACATGTTAAGTCAGTGATTTGTGTCGGCGACGATGTCGAGATGATGCGTTCGACATTGGGATACATCATCAAAGACGGCGTTTTGAAGGCTGAGACCATGGAAGAAGCCATGAAGATGATTGAGGATAAGGCTGTTTCTGGTGACAGCGTGTTGTTCTCGCCAGGCTGCGAAAGTGCGGAGACACGTAAGATGGAGAAGGTTTTTGTCAAAATGGCAAAAGAATAAAATATGATAAACAAAGAGTGGGTTATAGAGAAAACAAAAAGCCTGTTTAAGGGCGACAAGGTCATCTGGATGGTGGTGGCTTTCCTGACCTTGATTTCCCTTCTTGCGGTGTACAGCGCCTCGGAGTCGGTGGCAAACAGAAGCTATCACGGCAACAACGCCTTCGTGCTTCTGCGTCATGCCCTGATGCTGCTGCTTGGTTTGGGCTGCATGTTCGGCGCTTCGCAGATCAACTACAAGAGATATTCGAGGCTGCTTCTGTTGCTTTTCTGGATTGCAATCCCGCTTTTGATTTATACGCTTTTCTTCGGAAAGAATCTCAACCACGCCCAGCGTGTCATCGGTATCGCCGGCGTGACATTCCAGACCAGCGACCTCGCAAAGATTGCGTTGATAGGTTTCTTGGCAAGGATTTTGACGCTTCGCCGTGACTTGCTCGGCGACTTTAAAGAGCTGGCAATCAGGGTGATGCTGCCGATTGTGGTTATTGTGGGCTTGATTTTCCCTGAGAATTTCTCAACGGCGGCGATGCTTTTCATGACATGCCTAGTGATGATGTTTTTGAGTAAAGTCAAGATAAAATATATCTTCGCGTTCGTCGGGATTATTATTGTGGCGGGAGCTATGTTTGTCCTCGTTTCTTTTGTGCAGGCGAAGGATAACCGAAGCACGACATGGGTGAACCGTATCGAGAGGTTTTTCAGCAGCGAGGAAGACGAAGACGACACTGCCAACTTCCAGGTGATGCAGTCGAAGATAGCTATCGCTGGTGGTGGCATCGTTGGCAAGACTCCGGGCAAGAGCACGCAGCGTAACGTGTTGCCGCACCCTTATTCGGATTTTATCTACGCCATCATCATTGAAGAATACGGACTGCTTGGCGGTATCTTTGTGTTGGCGTTGTATATGATTTTGCTGTATCGGGCGACGCGTATCATGCTACGGGCGCCGCAGTCGTTCGGGGCGTTGCTGGCGATGGGGCTTGCTTTCAGCCTCGTGATGCAGGCTCTGGTGAACATGGGCGTTGCCGTGGGCTTGTTCCCTGTGACGGGTCAGCCGCTGCCGTTCATCAGCATGGGCGGAACATCGCTGCTGTTCACAGGAATGTCGATAGGAATAATTATTAGTGTAACAAAAGAAATTGATAAGGTTAAGAACGATGAAACAGACTCAGAAATCGAAGTCGCCGAGACTGATAGTTAGCGGCGGAGGCACGGGAGGACATATTTTCCCTGCCATTGCTATTGCCGACGCCTTCAAGAGACGTCATCCGGATGCTGAGATTTTGTTCGTTGGAGCAAAAGGCAAGATGGAGATGGAACGCGTGCCTCAGGCAGGCTATCCTATTGAAGGACTGTGGATTAGCGGTTTTAAACGTGAGCTGACACTCGACAACCTGAGTTTTCCGTTCAAACTGATTAGCAGCCTCTGCAAGGCGAAACGTATCTTGAAGAGTTTCAAGCCAGATGTGGTGGTGGGCGTAGGCGGATTCGCCAGCGGACCGACGATGCGCAAGGCTACCTCGCTCGGAATCCCGGTGGTGATTCAGGAGCAGAACTCGTTCCCGGGTGTCACAAACAAAATCGTGGCTCCGAAAGCAGCGAAGATATGCGTGGCTTATGACAACATGGAGAGATGGTTCCCGAAAGATAAAATTGTCATGACAGGTAACCCGTTGAGAAACAATGTGGTGGCTACAGAAGGCAAACGTGAGGAAGGCGCTAAGTTTTTCAATCTCGACCCACAGAAACCGATAATCTTACTCGTGGGCGGAAGCCAGGGCGCTTTGGGAATCAATAAAGGCATATCGGCGAATCTTGCGATGTTTAAAGATGTTGAATATCAATTGATTTGGCAGACTGGAAAACATTATATCGAACAAGCTCAGAATGAGATCAAGGCACTGGGTCTTGAAGACAGGGTTAAGCCGACGGTGTTCATCGACAGGATGGATCTGGCTTACGGCTGCGCTGACGTGGTCATCTCGAGAGCCGGCGCTATGTCGATTTCGGAGCTTTCACTGGTGAAGAAAGCTGTTGTCTTCGTCCCGCTTCCGACGGCTGCCGAGGATCATCAGACGAAGAACGCCCAAAGTCTGGTTGACAAAGACGCGGCTATCATCGTCAAGAACAGCGAGACACCAGAGAAGCTTATCCCGACGGTTTTTGAGCTGTTGAACGATAAGGACAAGATTCGCAAAATGGAAGAAAATATCGCTAAGTTCGCAAGACCGAACGCAGCGGAAGACATTGTAAATGAAATAGATAAGGTTTTAGGATGATATATTTTTTAGGAATCGGCGGTATTGGGATGAGCGCCTTGGCGAGATATTTTAAAGCCAAGGGCCATGAGGTGGCTGGCTATGACCGCACTCCGTCTCCTCTGACGAAACGTCTGGAGGCGGAAGGCATTGCTGTGCATTACACCGACGACCCGCTTCTTGTTCCTGAAAACATCGATTTCGTTGTCCTGACACCGGCAATCCCATCCAACTCGTTGGAACTGAACTATCTGCGTGAACGTAATGCTAAGATTGTGAAACGCGCTGAGGTCCTTGGCATGCTCTCGCGCCAGCACAAAGCTCTCGCGATAGCCGGAACGCATGGAAAGACCACGACTACGGCGTTGGTGACGCATATCCTCATGACTGCGGGCAAGAAATTGTCGGCATTCATTGGAGGTATTGCGCGCAATATCGACAGTAACGTGGTCATCGGCGAGGAACACGACGAACTGATAGTGATGGAGGCCGACGAGTTCGACCACTCGTTCCTGCAGCTGTCGCCGTTTGTGAGCATCGTGACATCTATCGATGCCGACCACCTCGATATCTATGGTGATTATCAGCATCTTGTGGAGAGCTTCAATGAGTTTGTCGACAAAACCGCTGACGACGGACTGGTGATTTATCATGAGAATCTGCCGATAAAAACGAACAAGAAACACATCACCTATGGTCTCGAACATGCCGATGTGATTGCTGAAAATATCTGCGTAAATCAAGGTGAAACTTGTTTCACCATTAAGGGTTTAAATCTGCGTGAGCCAATTAAGATGTCTTTGTACGGCAACCACAACGTCCAAAACGCTCTCGCTGCCATCATCATGTGCTCGTATCTCGGCATCGATGAAGCTTCAATCCGTGAAGGCCTCGCCACGTTCAAGGGTGTTCAACGTCGTTTCGACATCCGCGTGAGAAACGAAAGACATATCTACGTCGACGACTACGCACATCATCCTGAAGAGATAAAAGCGGCATTGACAGCAGCGCGTAACGCATTTTGCGACAAGGAGTTAACGGTGATATTCCAGCCGCATCTGTTCACCAGAACACGCGATTTTATGGACGGTTTCGCCGAAAGTCTCTCGCTCGCCGACAGAGTGATTCTTCTCGACATTTATCCGGCGCGCGAGCTTCCGATAGAAGGTGTGACATCAGCGGCGCTTCTTGAGAAAATAACATCAAAAAACAAGATGTTGTGCTCGAAAGGAAACCTGCTTGATACAATAAAATATATTGATCCTGAGTTAGTTATGACGGTGGGAGCCGGCGACATCGACCGCTTCGTGCCACAATTGGAAAAGATGCTTGAGATATGAATAAGTTCCTGAAAATATTAGTCTGGGTTCTGACAGTCGGTGCGATTGGCTGCCTGTGGTATTTTACCCATAAGGAACATGTTGAGCATCCTCTGAAAGGCCTCGAGCTGACGGTGATTCGTGAAAACGAGGATGGATTTATTATAAAAGACGTTGAATATCAGAAGATTATGAATATTTGTGATACGGCTCACAACACCGACATCACCATGATTCCGGTCGACAGCGTCAGAAATTACATCCAGTCAATTCCGTGGGCGGTTTACACCGAAGCCAATATCACTCTTGACGAGATGCTGGTGGTGAATATCGTTGAGTGTCAGCCGATTATGCGAGTCTATTTCAAAGATGGCCGTTCGGTTTATCTTGATGAGGATGGCAACGTCTTTCCGACCAAAAACAGCTATACGGCGCATCTTCTGATAGGTAGCGGCAATATTACGAAGGACAACTTGCATAGTGTTTTTAAAGTAATGAAAAGTGTTCTAAATAATTCATATTCAAAGTGTTGTGTTAAGCAGGTTTATTTCGACGGGAAGAATTACGAGCTGGTTATGAACAATGTCGATTTGAAGGTTGTTCTCGGTGACGATAAGGATGTCGATGAAAAACTGATGAATATGCAGTATTTCTTTGAACAGATGCAAGGCTCTCCGGAGATGCAAAATTTCAGCAAGATAAGTTTCAATTATATAAATCAAGTTGTTTGTACGAGAAATAAAAACAAAAAATAATGAGTAATCCTGTGTACATCGTAGGCCTTGATATCGGCACTACAAAGATCGCCTGTTTTGTCGGCGAAAAAGTTGAGAATGGTAGAATCGTCATCCGTGGCTATGGCAAGACCGAGTCGACGGGTGTGAAAAGAGGTATGGTCTTCAATATTGAGGAGACCGTTAACGCAATCCGCAGAGCTGTTGACATGGCTTCAGAGCAGTCGAATGTCGACATCAAGACGGTGAACGTCGGCATTGCCGGTCATCATATCAAGAGTTTGCAGCATCGTGGAGTGCTGATGCGCGACAACCCTGATGTTGAGATTACGGAGGAAGAAATCGAGAGACTGCGTCAGGATGTTTTCAAACTCGGCATGACACCGGGCGAGGAAATCATCGACGTTATCCCGCAGGAATATATCGTCGACGACGAGATGGGAATCCGTCATCCTAAAGGCATGCTCGGCAGCAAGCTCGAGGCTAACTTCCACGTCATCATCGGACAGGTGGCGGCGGCACGTAACATCGTGACCTGTATCCATCAGGCGGGTCTCGAGATGGAACACATGATTCTTGAGCCTATCGCGTCAGCAGAGGCAGTGCTTGGCGAAGACGAAAAAGAGGCTGGCGTGGCGCTCGTGGATATGGGCGGTGGCACAACAGATATCGCTATCTTCTACGATAACATCATCTACCACACAGCTGTCATCCCATTCGGCGGCAACGTCATCACTGAAGACATCCGTCAGGGTTGCTCTATCATCAAGAAACACGCTGAGGAAATCAAGGTGAAGTTCGGCTCGGCTGTCGCCAGCGAGAACCGTGACGACGAGGTGGTGTCGATTCCAGGCATCCGCGGACGTGAGCCGAAAGAGATCTCATTTAAGACCTTGGCATCGATCATCCAGGCTCGTCTCAGCGAGATTTTCGACATCGTGAACAACGAGATCCAGAAGGTCAACAGCGAGCATAAACTCATCGCAGGCATCGTCCTCACAGGTGGTGGCGCCATGATGAAACATATCCAGCAGCTGGCGGCATTCAAGACAGGTCTCGATGTCCGTATCGGCTATCCGAACGAGTATCTCGCCAACGACACATCAGAGGACCTCGCAAGCCCGATGTATTCAACAGGTGTCGGTCTGGTCATAGAAGGTATCGCACGTTATGAACACGCCTTGCGTCACAATGGCACTGTGATTTCGAGCAACGACTCCAAAAAAGTCGAGGACATCCTCATCGAGGTGGATGCGCCTGAGACTCATAACTCAGAAGGCGGACTCTTCGGCCGTTGGGGTCAGAAAATCATCACGACCTTCGCGAGCAAGTTCCTTAAAGACGATGAAATAGATAATGAAAAACTTGACAACTAAATAATTTGACGTATGGCAGACTTAGTAAGATTTGACGCACCAGAGGAAAAGCCTAACATTATCAAGGTGATGGGAGTCGGCGGAGGCGGTAGCAACGCTGTTACTCACATGTTTTCAGAAGGTATTACAGGTGTTGATTTCATTCTCTGCAACACCGATGACCAGGCTTTGCAAAAAAGTCCTGTCGAGAATAAACTACATATCGGCGACCACGCTCTCGGCGCGGGTAACATCCCTGCTGTAGGACGCCAGGCCGCGGAACAGACGGAAGATAAGATACGTGAGGTGCTCAAAGACGATACCAAGATGCTGTTTATCACAGCCGGTATGGGTGGCGGTACAGGCACAGGAGCCGCACCTGTCGTGGCAAGGATAGCACGCGAGCTTGGAATCCTTACAGTCGGCATCGTCACACTTCCGTTCAGCTTTGAGGGCAAACGCCGTCAGCAACAGGCAGCGGAAGGTATCGCCGAGCTGCGTAAAAATGTCGACGCACTTCTCGTGATAAGCAACGACAAACTCCGTGAGGAATACGGTAACATGAAGCTTACAGAGGCTTTCAAAAAAGCCGACGACGTGTTGAAGATTGCCGCCAAAGGTATTGCGGAGATCATCACTGTGACAGGTTACGTCAATGTCGACTTCGAAGATGTCAACAACGTGATGCGCGACAGCGGTAAGGCAATCATGGGCTCAGGCTACGCAACAGGCGAAGACAGAGCCTTGCGCGCCGTTGAAGAAGCCGTGCACTCACCACTGCTTGACGACTCGGACATCACGGGAGCAAAGAACATCCTCGTCTACATCACTTCTGGAACAGAAGAGGTGTCACTCGACGAGGTCACCGAAATCAACGAATATGTTCAGGATGCCACTGGTAAGGTCGCTGAAGTCATCTGGGGCAACGGCGAGGATATGACCCTTGAAAACGGTCTCCGCGTGACACTCATTGCTACCGGTTTCGGCAACACTGAGGTACAAAGAGAAGAGCCGAAGGTTCATACTTTTGCTGACAATAAGATTAAAGATCCTGAGAAAGAGGTTGCGAGAACACCAATCCAGCCTGTCATCGAGGAGATTGTTGAAGAAACTCCTGCCGAAGATGAGATCCGCGTGATTATCAAGCACGAGGAACCTCAGGAGGCACATAAAGACATCCAGGAAAAAGAGGAGCCGACACCAACCATCAAGCGTTATGAGCTTTATGATGATGACGACAAATCAGACGATGCCAAGAATAAGGAAGAGGACAACGACGATTTCCGTAATGATGGCGACAGCGGCATCTCGGTGAGAAGAGTGGCTCCGGAACCGTCATACGACAGAGATTCGACAACATCAAGCTTTAAGAAGTTCGACAACCCGTTCACCTCTGACGACGACGATGTTGATGTCCCTGGATTCAAGAATATGGTGCAGACTCAGCCTGTTCAGACAAAACCTGCTCCGACAAAGCAGCTCGACCAGAAAGAGATGTTGCGCCGTCAGCGTTTCATGTCGTTCAACACCGATTTCAAGAGCCAGTCGAACATCGAGAACTACGAGAACATTCCGGCATACGCCCGCATGGGTATGAACCTCGCTGACAACGACAAGGAACTGTCACATTATTCAGTGAACAAAGAGTCGGGATTGCGCGAGGATAACTCATTCCTTCATGATAATGTAGATTGATTATGAAGAGGTTAGCGATTTTTGTATCGGGTGGCGGGACCAACCTTCAGCAAATAGCCGAATATTTTGCGCCGAATCCTGAAGTGGAGATAGCCTGCGTGGTGAGCAACAACAAAGACGCTTACGCCAACCAGCGTGCGAAGAATCTCGGCATCCCGTTGAAACTGATTGACCGTCAAACGTTTAACGATAGAAGCTTCTCTGAAGAACTGAAATCGTTGCATGTCGATTTAATCGTTTTGGCAGGCTTTCTGTGGCTCGTTCCGCAGCATCTGATCGACGCTTTCCCTAACAAAATCATCAACATACATCCGGCTTTGTTGCCGAAATACGGTGGAAAAGGGTTCTACGGTCATCATGTGCATGAGGCGGTGGTGGCGGCTCACGAAAAGGAGTCGGGAATCACGATCCACTACGTGAATGAGCGTTACGACAGCGGAAATATCATATTCCAGGCTAAGGTGGCTCTTTCGAGAAACGACACTCCCGACGATGTGGCGGCGAAGATTCATGTCCTGGAAAAGATGAACTTCCCTGTGGTTATTGAAAATTTGTTATTTGTGTAATGTAATTAAAAAGAGTTTTATGAAGAAGTTGTTTTTTACGTATTTGTTTTTTGCTATCGCATTGATTTCCAATGCTCAAATCGATAAAATCTTGGGCGAATGGCGCACTGTCGACGATAAGACGGGCGAAACGACAGGCTATGTCGTGTTTTATCAAAATCCAGACAACGGTCTTTATTATGCCAAGACTACACGCGTTTTCGAAAATGGCAAAGAGCTTTTCGATGAGAAATTCATTGGTATGATTGTGGTTAAGGATTTCAAACTTGAAGATGGCATGCTCGTCGGAGGCAAGCTTTACGAACCGCATGAAGACAAGGAATACTACGGAAAAATTTCATATAACGCTGACAACAACACGCTTACGGTGAGAGGCTCGCTCGATAGGCGCGGTTGGGTCGGCAGGTCACAAACTTGGTTTAAATAGTTATGAACAGATACATCAGAAAAATTGTCGAGATAATCAACATCCGAGAGCACGTCGACTACCATACGGCAGACAGCTCTATCAGGAAGAATATTGCGTTTAAAGGTCCGAATGTCATCATTTTGGCTTGCGCAATCGTTATTGCGTCTGTGGGCTTGAACGTCAACTCAATCCCGGTCATCATCGGCGCCATGTTGATTTCACCTGTCATGGGTCCTATCTTGGGGTTAGGCCTCGGACTCGGCACCGAAGACGGCGATTTGCTGAAAGACTCGTTGAAGAACTTTGCTGTCATGGTGATTATCAGTATTTTGGCATCATCGCTATTCTTCCTCTTGAGTCCTTTGACACTTGAGAACCCATCGGAGCTTCTGGCACGTACCCAGCCGACGATTTATGATGTTTTGATAGCGTTGTTTGGTGGTTTCGCCGGCATTCTCGAGACCTCACGCAAGGAGAAAGGCACTGTGATTTCAGGTGTCGCCATCGCTACGGCTCTCATGCCGCCACTCTGCACTGTGGGCTACGGAATCTCAAGGCTGAACCCTACGTTTATGTTCGGCGCATTGTATCTCTTCCTCATCAACACCATCTTTATCGCTCTCGCCACTTTCTTTGCTGTAAAACTCTTTAAATTCCCTGCAGTATCAGCCGATACAGTCGGTGGCAAGCGTAAAGGCCTTTCGAAGAGCTTGTATGCAATCATCCTCACTATCATCATCCTTCCGAGTATCTGGACGGCTTTCCACGTGGTGAAAGAGAATAATTTCAAGATTCACGCAGCGGAACTTGTGAAGAAAAACAAGAACATGGGTCGCAGCTTCGTTTATGACCATAAGACGAATTATTCAAGAAAACTTTCCACTCTCGAGTTGTTTGTCGCCGGCGAGATGCTCACCGATGAGGCAAAGGAGATGCTTTACAACGATGCTGAGAACTTCGGAATCATGAGAAATCAGATTGTTATCCATGAAGATGCGACTATTGTGCGTGAAAACATTGACGAAACGGAGATTTTGAAGGGTATCTACGAACATACTGACAGACAGATTAAGATGTTGAACGACAGTATCATGAAGCTGAACGCGCGTCTGGATGCTTTCAATAAGAACCAGCTGCCGGTAAGTTCGGTCGCACACGAGTTGTTCGCGCAGTATCCGCATATCACAGATGTGAGCATCACCCGTGGCTCTGCAGTATATTCAGAGAACGACTCGCTCGCAGACCGTGTTATCGTGTTTGTCACCTGCGACGAGAAGTTGCATGCCAATCTTCGTCACCAGATTGAACGCTGGTTGAAGGTCCGCCTGAATAATGAAAATGTGTTAGTTGTAGAGGCTAAATAACATAAATCCGACGTAACCAAGCGTCAGTATTGCACCCTCAAAACGCGAGATCTTGCGGCCTTTTCCGGTGAATACGGCGGCAAACATCACAGCGTTGGCGCAGAAAAGTATCATCAGCTGATGATTCATGCGGGTGTCGAACGGCAAGGGCGTTATCAATGAGCTCACGCCGAGCACCATGAAGATATTTAAGATATTGGACCCCAGCACGTTACCAATGGCGATGCTGGAGTTCTTTTTTAATGCCGCAACAATAGATGTTATCAGCTCGGGTAGGGAAGTGGCTGTCGCAACGACGGTGAGGCCCACTGTGCTCTCGCTCATGCCCCAATTCATTGCCAGAATGCTGGCATTTTTTGAAACCAGCTCGCCCCCGATGTAAAGCCCGATAATGCCTATAATCAATTCAAATAACGTCTTTCCCCAAGGCATTTCTTCTTGCTTCTCATCATGCTCTAGTGCCTCTAGTGTCTCTAGAGCCTCTATTGTCTCTATTTTGAAAGTTAGAGCAAGATACCCGCCTCCCATCGCCAGCAGCACCAAACCTTCCACCCAGTTTATCGTCCCCGAGGTGCCTCTAAAGAAGTCATTCGCCATTAATGTTATCGCAAACGTTGCCACGAAACCAGCAGGAATATCCCTTCTTATGGAAATCCTGCTCACATCAATAGGAAATATCATCGCTGAGACACCCAAGATGAGAAGAATGTTCATGGTGTTGCTCCCGATGATATTACCGATAGCCAGTCCTGGACTCCCTTTGATGCACGAAAACACGTTCACAATCATCTCCGGCAGCGACGTCCCGAACGCCACAATCGTCAACCCGATGATGAGCGGCGACAGCTTCGCCTTCACTCCAATGGAAGTAGCGCCATTCACCAGCCAGTTGGCACCAAAAATCAACGCCACGAAGCCGATTATCAAAAGGAATAATGGTAATAATGAGGCCATGATGTTAGAGGACAGCAGCTATCTTGCGGATAGAGTTAAGTTTGGTTAAAAATGTCTTATTTCGGCGAGCCGTTATCATATCATAACGAGTCTGCATTGCCAACAACGGCTCGGCATCGATATCCAAAGCTGCGCTGATAAGCATAGCCATCTCGGTATTCAACGCCCGTTTCCCATTAAGGACCTCATTCAATTGAGTAGGTGACACACCGATTTGCGTCGCCAAAGCCCTCTGCGAGATGCCGCGATATTCTATTTCATCCTTGATAATCTCACCAGGATGAGTTGGGGTAAAAGGTTCAAATTTATTTGCTTCCATAATGCTCATATTCTTATTTATTTATAATGGTTGCTTAATTCAGTTATATTAACAATTGTTGCTATCGTTTCGTTATCTTTAAGTATCTCTTCAAATTCAATTCGATATTGATCATTTACCCTTACGGATGACAAACCATTTTTATCCCCAAGCAGTTTTTCGTATCGAAGAGAATTGTATTTTGACAACGATAAAACATTCGGTGAATCAATCATTAAATCGACAATTTGAATATACTTCTTTACAACTTGAGGTTGAAACCGATGTTTTTTCTCTCCGCTATTCCCTTTTTTATAAAGCCTTTCCAGATAATCCTTCTCAAATAAAACCTTCATATCCAAACAAAATTTTCGATGCAAAGATATAAATAAAATTTGATATATTCACAAAAAAGTGAATATTATTTATAAAAAAAGGAGAAACCATAACAATTTCTCCTTAGATAAGACTTCCCCGAAATTGATATAAACAATTAATCATTAAAACTAGATAGATAATACAGGAATCCTCCGACCGCCAAAAAGGAGATTATGATTTTTAATAAATACAATACACCAAAAACAATACCAATTATGGAAGTTATTCTACCAGCTTGAAAAACTCCAGAACCGGTATATTTCCCGGGATTTAAATTATACAGTTTTTTGGATTTATTTCCCTGAACAAGACCTATAATGCCAAGGATTAACCCAATAATAATCCAACCAGTAAGTACAGATAATATACCTAACACTAAACTTGCTGTAGAGTGAGGAACAGGTTCTTTTTGAATTTGTTCTGTCATTGTTTTATTTCCAGTTATATCCCATCGGCACGTCGGTTTTGATGTTGCAAATATACAAATATTTTTATAAAAATAAAAAAAATAGCAGAAACTTTTGTTTCCGCTATTTTTAATTATCGTATCGTGGACACGCCTCCAAAGACTACAGAAGTTTCTTCTTCAGCGTCTCAATCATATCGACTGTCATCTTGTCGAGGTCGTACTTCGGGTTCCAGCCCCACTCAGCGCGAGCGCAGCTGTCATCCATCTTGTTCGGCCAGCTGTCGGCGATAGCCTGACGGATAGGGTCGAATTTGTACTCCATCTCGAACTTCGGATAGTATTTCTTGATGGCGTTGTAGATGATCTCTGGATCGAAGCTCATTGCAGTGACGTTGAATGAGTTACGGTGCACCAGCTTGCTCGGGTCAGCCTCCATGATGTCGACCATGGCATCCAATGCGTCTGGCATGTACATCATGTCCATGTAGGTGCCTTTGCTGATTGGGCAGTAGAACTTCTCGCCCTTCACTGCTGCGTAGTAAATCTCGACAGCGTAGTCGGTGGTGCCGCCGCCAGGCAATGTCAGGTTCGAAATCAAACCTGGGAAACGCACTGAACGTGTGTCAACGCCGAAACGTGTGAAGTAATAGTCGCTCAGGAGCTCACCAGTCACCTTGGTAACGCCGTAGATGGTGTTAGGACGCTGGATGGTATCCTGAGGTGTGTTATCATGCGGTGTGCTTGCACCGAAAGCGCCGATTGACGATGGGGTGAACACTGCGCAGTTGAACACGCGGGCCACCTCGAGGCAGTTCACCAACGAGCCGATGCCCACGTTCCAGCCCAACATCGGGTTCTTCTCGGCTGTTGCCGATAGGATTGCCGCGAGGTTGTAGATGGTGTCGATGTTGTATTTCTTCACGACTTCGACGATCTGCATCATCTGTGTCGAGTCAATTCTCTCAAATGGACCGTTTTCCACGATCTCACCTGTCAATGGGCGAAGATCCGATGCCACCACATTCTGGTTGCCGTAAGTGGCGCGGAGCTTCTTCACCAATTCTGTTCCGATCTGACCGCCGGAACCAACGATTAATATTTTCTTCATCTTTTTTCAAGTTTGAAGTTTGAAGTTTGGAGTGTGAAGTTCGAAGTGGTAATTAATAACTTCAAACTTCACACTTCACACTTCAAACTATTTAATAACTCCAAGTTCTTTTCCAATCTTAACAAAAGCGTTGATACATTTGTCGAGGTGCTCTTTCTCGTGTGCTGCCGAGATCTGGACGCGGATACGTGCCTGACCTTTCGGGACGACAGGATAGTAGAAGCCTGTCACGAAGATGCCTTCTTCCTGCATCTTGGCGGCGAACTTCTGTGAGAGAGGAGCGTCGTAGAGCATCACAGCGCAGATTGCTGACTCTGACGGTTTGCAGTCGAAGCCCTTTGCAAGCATCTGCTTGATGAAGTAATCGGTGTTTGCGTGGAGCTTGTCCTGAAGCTCGTTGGTCTCTGTCATCATCTCGAACATGCGGATACCTGCTGCCACGAGACCTGGTGCCATTGAGTTGGAGAAGAGGTACGGACGTGAGCGCTGGCGCAACATGTCGATGATCTCTTTCTTACCTGTGGTGAAGCCGCCCATAGCGCCGCCGAATGCCTTGCCGAGTGTGCCGGTGAGGATCTCGATCTTGCCACGGAGGTTGTAGCGTTCTGTCACGCCACGGCCTGTCTTGCCGACCACGCCTGCTGAGTGGCTCTCGTCAACCATCACCATTGCGTTGTATTTCTGTGCGAGCTCGTAGATCTTGTCAAGAGGGCAGACGTTGCCGTCCATTGAGAACACGCCGTCGGTCACGATGAGGCGGAAGCGGCATTTCTGTGCGTCCTGGAGCTGTTTCTCGAGGTCAGCCATGTCGGCGTTGGCATAGCGGAAACGCTGTGCCTTGCAGAGACGCACGCCGTCGATGATAGAAGCGTGGTTCAAAGCATCGCTGATGATAGCATCCTGCTCGTTGAGCAATGGCTCGAACACGCCGCCGTTAGCATCGAAGCAAGCTGCATATAATATTGTGTCTTCAGTACCGAAGAACTCCGCGATTTTCTGCTCGAGTTTCTTGTGGAGGTCCTGGCAGCCGCAGATGAAACGGACTGATGCCATTCCGAAACCGCGCTCGTCCATGCCTTTCTTCGCTGCTGCGATAAGCTCCGGATTGTTACCAAGTCCGAGGTAGTTGTTCGCGCAGAAGTTCAAGCATTTCTTGCCTTTCACTAAGATTTCAGCGCCCTGTGGGCTCTCGATGATGCGTTCATTCTTATAGAGGCCATCGGCTTCAATCTGAGCCAATTCCTTCTTCAGATACTCTTGAAAGTTTGTATACATAGTATGTAAATTTTAAAATTTTTCTTTGGCTGCAAAATTACAAAATCCGTTGGGAAATTGTATCGCAAAAACCCGATTTTTTTATCACTTGAAATTGATTGGCAGCGATATGTTGACTCTCACTGGCTTGCCGTTTTGTTTCAGACTGCCAGGTGTCCATTTTGGGAAACTTTTCACCAGACGAACAGCTTCTTTGTCGCAGGCGCCGTTCAGACTTTGCGCTACTTCAACATTGGAGATGGTGCCGTTTGGCTCGACGATGAAGCTCACCAACACCTGTCCTTTCTTGCCTTGTGGACGAAGGTTTTTCGCTATAAATGCGTTCATCTTCTGCTCTCCGCCGGGGAATTCAGGCATGCATTTCACTTTCTTATATACCTTCATCTTGCTGAAATCGTTGTCTTCAGCAACTTTCTTAGGCTTTTCCTCTGTCTTAGGCTTGTCAGCTTTAGGTTTGTCAGACTTCGGCTTGTCTGCTTTATGCTGTTTTTCAGCCTTTGCTGGCTTGGCTGGCTCTACCGCTTCCTCCACCTCATATGTTTCATAATATTCCTCTTCTTCAACATATTCCTTTTCTTTAGCAGGTGCTGTATATGTCTCTTTTGGCGTTGCTTTCTCTTTCGGTCCTTTGCTTGAGAACAAATATCCGAAAAGTAACGACAATCCGATGATAATAGCTGCTGCAATAGCTATGTATTGCCATTTCAATAACTGTTTGATGTCGTTGCCGCCATTTGGCTTGTTCTCTTGAACTGGTTGATTTTCCATAATAATTCAATTAAATTGGTTGATAATTAGATTGATAAATTCCAATTACAAAAATAAATCATTTTTTTTAATTCCAAACATATAATTTTGTAATTTTGCAAAAGATGAAAAATATAGTAAAATGGACGCTTTATATATCTACAACAGCTTGGCTCGCATGAAGCAGCCATTCAAACCTATTCACGAAGGACATGTCGGAATGTACGTCTGCGGCCCGACCGTATACGGCGACGCCCACCTCGGTCATGCCCGCCCGGCAATCACATTCGACTTGGTTTTCCGCTATCTGAAACATCTTGGATATAAGGTGCGTTACGTGCGCAACATCACCGACGTGGGTCACCTTGAGCACGATGCCGACGAAGGCGAGGACAAAATCGCAAAGAAAGCCCGTCTAGAAGACCTCGAGCCGATGGAAGTCGCTCAGTATTATACTGTTAGATACCATCAGGCGATGGACAAACTCAACGTGCTGCGTCCTTCCATCGAGCCTCACGCCTCAGGTCATATCATCGAGCAGATTGCTATGATTCAGAAGATTCTCGACGCAGGCTTCGCTTATATCGAGAACGGTTCGGTTTATTTCGACATCAAGAAATACAACGAGAAATATCATTACGGCATCCTCTCGGGAAGAAATATCGAGGAGATGATCAACAACACCCGCGAGCTTGCCGGACAGAGCGAGAAGCATAACCCTATCGACTTCGCTTTGTGGAAGAAGGCTGAGCCGAAGCACATCATGCGCTGGCCTTCACCATGGAGCGACGGCTTCCCGGGATGGCACATGGAATGCTCCGCTATGGGTTGCAAATACCTCGGCGAGGAGTTCGACATCCATGGTGGCGGTCTCGACCTGCAGTTCCCGCACCATGAGTCGGAAATCGCACAGTCGATGGCGGCAAACGGCAAGGCGCCGGTGCGCTACTGGATGCATAACAACATGATTACCATCGCTGGACAGAAAATGGGTAAGTCGTTGGGCAACTTCATCACTCTGGATGAGTTCTTCAAAGGAAGCCACATCAACGCAAAAGGGGAGGAGATGCTCGCACAGCCTTACAGTCCGATGACGATACGTTTCTTCATCCTTCAGGCTCAGTATCGCAGCACCGTTGACTTCTCTAACGAGGCACTTCAGGCTGCTGAAAAGGGTTACAAACGCTTGATGGAGGCTGCAGGTCTCATCGATGGCCTCACAGCAACAGAAGGTGTTGAAGACCTTGGCGTTCAGAAGATTATGGATGCCTGCTACGACGCCATGAACGACGACTTCAACAGCCCAATCGTGATTGCGAACTTGTTTGAGGCAGTGCGCATTGTCAACTCTGTGAAAGACGGTCATTCGAAGATTAATCCTGCTGAGTTGGCGCTTTTGAAGAAGCTGTTCGACGTCTTCGTCTTCGAGATACTCGGTCTCGTCAACAACGAAATGGGTTCCGACGACTCCGGCATCGTTGATGGCTTGATGGATACCATCATCGACATCCGCAAGGAAGCCCGTGCCAAGAAAGACTGGGCCACCAGCGATTTGATTCGCGACAAGCTTGCCGCTCTCGATATCGTGCTCAAAGATGGCAAGGAAGGAACTACATGGAGTAGGAAATAGCCATTAGGTATTAGCCATTAGCCATTAGAATTGTTCTAACGCAAAATATCTAATGGCTAGTGGCTATCTGCTAATGGCTAATAGCTAACGGCTAATGGCTAAAAACTAAAAGATATGAAACTAAGTGATTACAAACAATTAACGGTATGGCAAAAATCGATGGATTTAACTGTCGAGATTTATTCTTTGGTTAAATTTTTGCCAAAAGAGGAAACTTATGGTTTATCTGATCAGATGAGAAGGGCTGTGGTATCTATTCCGTCTAATATTGCAGAAGGGAGGGGAAGATTATATCACAAAGAGTTTTTGCAATTTGTTTCAATTTCAAGAGGTTCCTTATATGAAATTGAAACTCAGTTAGAAATTTGTGAAAGATTAAATTATCTTGATAAAACCAAAACTGGAAAAACAAAAAGTTTAATTGTTGAAATAAGTAAAATGCTTAATGCCTTAGCTGTATCTTTAGAAACAAAATAGCCATTAGTAGTTAGGTCTGACCCTAAAAACTAATGGCTAATGGCTATCAGCTAATGGCTAATTAACCGAGCTGAACTCTCTTGAATGCCACAACTGTAGCATCCTTGTCAGCCTTCTGGATGAACTGGCGCACTGTGATGCTGCCGTCGAGCAATGAAGCCTGGTCGAGGAGGCAGTTCTCTTTGAAGAACTTGTTGACGCGGCCGTTAGCGATGTTCATCACCATCTGTTCCTTCATGTTAGCGAGGGTTTCAGCTGTGACTTTCTCGCGAATCTCGCGTGCCTGTTGTGCTTGTTCTTCTGTGATCCAACCCTTAGCCATGTTTGAGTTGATGTGATCTTCACTGTCAACGTGAGCTGGGTTGATACCTGCTTTCTTCAAAGCGACGTCGACTGCCTTAGCTGCCTGTTCCTGTTTTGTCTTCTCGATAGCGACTGCCATCTCACGGTCTTTTGTTTCCTGTGGGACGTCGTCAGCGTCGATAGCGATAGGTGACATAGCTGCTGCGTGCATTGCCACTTCGTGAGCTGTTTCTTCAATGCCGTTGAATGACTTGTTGAAACCGACGAGTGTAGCGAGGCGGTTGCCTTGGTGGTTGTAGTTGGCCACGTATGGAGCCTCAACAACTTCGAGGTGTTTGAGTTCGACTTTCTCGCCTGTCTTGGCTGTGAGGTCAGTGACGAGGTCAGTGACTGTGCGGCCGTTGATAGCGAAAGCCTTGAGAGCGTCGAGGTTCTTGATCTTGTTGTCGACAGCTGCCTGGAGGAATCCCTTGGCTGCTCCGACGAAGTCGGCGTTAGAACCTACGAAGTCTGTCTCGCAGTTCAGCATGATGACAGCGCCGTATGTATGGTCGGCTGTTGTTGCTGAGATGACAGCGCCTTCAGCGGCTTCACGGTCAGCGCGTTTTTCAGCGATTTTCTGGCCTTTCTTGCGGAGGTAGTCGATAGCTGCTTCTTTGTCGCCGTTGCATTCAACGAGGGCTTTCTTGCAGTCCATCATGCCTGCGCCTGTCATTTGTCTGAGTTCATTGACTTGAGCTGCAGTAATATTCATTGTATTGCCTTTCTTCTTTTAAGTTAATTACTTTTTGTTGACAGCTTTGCGAGGACGGCGAGGACGTTTTGTCTCTTCTTCTTTTTCTTCCTCTTCTGCTGCTACGTTTTCATCCATTTCCTCTTCACCTTCGGCTTCTGCCATGTCGGCGTCCTTCATGGTGTTCTTGCGTTCGTTGAGGCCTTCTTCGATAGCTTCAACCATCTTGTTCACGATGAGGGCGATTGACTTCGAAGCGTCGTCGTTTGCAGGGATCGGGAAGTCGATGAGGTTAGGATTTGAGTTGGTGTCGACGATGGCGTAAGTAGGGATGTTGAGTTTTCTTGCTTCTGCCACTGCGATATGTTCCTTGATGACGTCAACGACGAACACTGCGCTTGGAAGGCGGTTCAGGTCGGCGATTGAACCAAGGTTCTTCTGGAGTTTCTCGCGTTCACGCTCGATCTGGAGACGTTCACGTTTTGAAAGGTTATTGTACTGGCTGCTTGCGATGAGTTTGTCGAGGCTGACCATCTTGCGCACTGCCTTGCGGATTGTGGTGAAGTTGGTGAGCATACCACCAGGCCAACGTTCTGTAACGTATGGCATGTTGACTCTCGAAACGAGTTCAGCGACGATATCTTTCGCCTGTTTCTTTGTAGCTACGAAAAGGACTTTCTTTCCTGATCTTGCTAACTGACGAAGAGCGTTTGCTGCTTCATCGATCTTGGCCTGTGTCTTGTACAAGTCAATAATATGGATACCGTTACGTTCCATGAAGATGTACGGTGCCATGTTCGGGTTCCATTTTCTTCTGAGGTGACCGAAGTGACAACCTGCATCTAATAATTCTTCGAATGTTGCTTGTGTCATGATGTTTCCTTTTAATAGACTAACGTTTGCTGAATTGGAATTTCTTACGTGCACCTGGCTGACCTGGCTTCTTACGTTCGACCATACGTGGGTCGCGGCGCATCAAACCTTTAGCCTTAAGGATAGGACGATATTCAGCGTTGATTTCGCACAATGCGCGGCTGATAGCGAGACGGAGAGCTTCTGCCTGACCGTTGATACCACCGCCATCGAGGTTGACCTTGATGTCATATTTACCCAAGTTCTCTGTGAGCATCAATGGCTGTTCAACCACATAATGCAGGATGCTTGTTGGGAAATACTCCTTGTAGTCACGTTTGTTGACCGTAATTTTGCCTTCGCCAGCTTTCATGTAAATACGTGCGACGGCTGTCTTTCTTCTACCTAACGCGTTGATTACTTCCATGATACTTATTTCTTAATTGTTAATACTTGTGGTTGTTGGGCCTCATGCGGGTGATTAGGTCCTTCATAAACGTAAAGATTACGGAAGATGGCACTGCCAAGGCGTGTCTTAGGTAACATGCCCTTAACCGCGTGTTCGATGACGAAGATAGGCTTCTTGTTCAGAAGATCCTTTACGGTTCTTACGCGCTGACCACCAGGGAAACCTGTGTAGTGTACGTAAACCTTCTTGTCCATTTTGTTGCCGGTGAGGATAACTTTCTCGGCATTGATTACGATGACATTATCGCCACAATCACTGTGGGGAGTATAGCATGCCTTCCTCTTTCCTCTTAAAACCTGGGCGATTTCCTGTGCCATGCGGCCAAGAACCTGACCCTCAGCGTCGACGACATACCATTTTTTGTTGGCATGTTCCTTGTTGACGCTAACTGTTTTGTAACTTAATGTATCCATTTAATTTAATTAATAATTTGTTATGTGTTTTAACACTAATTTTCCTACTAAAAATTCGGACTGCAAAAGTACAAAATTTTTTAATACAAAAAACATTAATAAAAATTAATTTTTCAACTTTCAAAAAAGTCTATGAATTTAAGGAAAAATCGTTATTTTTGCAAAAATTATTTTTAATGTCAATAAAGGTAAACCACGTAACGAAACGCTATGACCAGCAGCTGGCGCTGAATGATGTGAATCTGGATATCGAGAAAGGCCAGATAGTGGGACTTCTGGGCCCGAACGGTGCAGGAAAATCAACGCTGATGAAGATTATAACATGCTTCATACCGCAGACCGAAGGCACCGTGTCCGTTGAAGGTTTCGACACTATCGACAACCCGATGGAGGTGCGCCAACGCGTGGGCTATCTGCCGGAACATAACCCGCTGTACCTCGACATGTACGTTCGAGAATATCTCGAATTCGTGGCCGGAATCCATCACATCACGGGCAAAGAAGCAAAAAACCGCATCGATGAGATGATTGAAAAGACCGGTCTCACCGTCGAGATGCGTAAGAAAATAGGCGCTCTGTCGAAAGGCTACCGCCAGCGTGTGGGTCTCGCCCAAGCCATGATGCACAACCCCTCAGTGCTGATTCTTGACGAGCCTACATCAGGTCTCGATCCGAACCAACTCGTTGAGATTCGTGGACTTATCACCGAACTTGGAAAAGAGAAGACGGTCCTGCTCTCGACACACATCATGCAGGAAGTCGAGGCAATGTGCCCGCGCATCGTTATTATTAATAAAGGTGTAGTCGTCGCCAACGACACCATCGAGAATATCAAGATGAACGTGATGCACAGCAAGGATGCAAGCATAGAAGAGTGTTTCCAAGCATTGACAATGACAAAATAATTGCAACGTAAAAAATAGTTTGTGTTTATTGCTTTTTTAGTATATTTGCATACTAATATTAAATGATTAACTAATCAACAATTAAATAAATAAAAATATGAAGAAACGGTATTTTTTGATATGCTCAGTGTTGGCATTAGCCTGCTGCATATTAACGTCTTGCGAAGAGCAACAGATTCCCGATTTACAGGTTAATTTTGAGACTAAGGTGCTTCAGCCAGAGTCGATAGTGTATAACATGTCATTCCCGGCTACCACCAGTGGAACGAAAGAAATTAAGGTTTATCCTCAGGTGGACGGCACTATCATAGCGAAAACATTCACCACTGGTACGAGAGTCGAGAAAGGTCAGACAATCTACATAATCGACCCGACAGAGTTCCAACTTAACGTTCAGGCTGCTGAAGCCAACCTGGCAGTCGCAAATGCCCAGATGGAGACAACAAAACTCCAATATGAGTCAAATCAAGAGCTTTATAACAAGAAAATCATCAGCGAATATGTGCTGAAGACCAGTTTAAATGAGTTTAATTCGGCAAAGGCAATGGTGCTTCAGGCCGAAGCCCAACTCAATATCGCTAGAACCAACCTCGGTTATTGCAATATCACAGCTCCTGTAACAGGTTACATCGACGTAAATGGCTTTGAAGAAGGTGATATGGCAACACGCACAGCATACCTCTGCACCGTCAGTGACAACAGCATCGTTGACGCCGACTTCTCACTGACAGAGACACAGTTGCTCGAAACAGTTAAAGAATACGGATTACGTGTGACGGACAAAGGTTTGGAAGGTCCTAAAGGTAAGTTTATCGGTGATATCTTGCCACATCTTAAACTCAAACTCAAGGATGGCACATATTATAATCACGATGGTGTTGTGACGAAAATTGGCGCCATTGTCAACACCCAGACAGGCACTGTGCCATGTACTGCTGAATTCCCAAATCCTGACGGAGTGTTGCGTTCAGGCATGGTTACCAACTTAATCATACCGTTTGATATCAACAACGTGCTTTGTGTGCCAGTAACAGCGGCGGTACGTCTTCAGGATCAGCTGATGTTTTATCGTGTCAAGGCAGACGGTACAGTGGAAGGCATTATTTGTCAGGCATATCCATCAAACGATGGCAAAGAATACTATATCTTAAATGGGTTGAACGCAGGCGACGAGGTGGTCACCAATGGTGTGCGCAAATTGTCAAACGGTGTAAAAGTCAGATAGCCATGGAGAAAGGTAAGAAACAAAAATTCTTTGTGAAGCACTGGGTGGCAGCTTTTGCCGTCGGTGTGCTTGTCTGCCTCATCGGAGGGGTGAGCATTTTCACTTTGCCAATAGAACAATATCCCGACATTGCTCCTCCAATGGTGATTGTTTCGGGTTATTACAGCGGCGCGGATGCCAATGCTGTGATGAAATCGGTCATCATGCCAATCGAGGAACAGATCAACGGTGTTGAAGACATGATGTATATCTCTTCCACCGCCAACTCCAACGGTTCTGCAGAAATCTCTGTTTATTTCAAACAAGGAACTGATGCTGACCAGGCTACGGTCAATGTGCAAAACCGTGTCAACCAGGCACTTGGACTGCTTCCAGCGGAGGTGACACAGCAGGGTGTCACTGTGATGAAGAGTGTGAACTCCATTCTTCAGATTTTAAGCTTAGAAAGCACCGATGATAAATTCGACCAGAGATTTATCTCCAACTTCCTTGACATCAATGTGATTCCAGCCATCAGCCGTGTCACGGGTGTCGGACGAATCCAGCTCATTGGCGACAAATACGGCGTGCGTATCTGGATGAAACCGGACGTGATGGGTTTATATGGCATCACACCGGAGGAAATTATCTATGCCATCAACGAACAGAACCTCGTTTCGCCTATAGGAAGGTTTGAGAACTCAACAGATAAAATCGACATTGAATTTCTCGGTCTGCTCAACGATATGAGCGAGTTCGAAGAAATCATAGTGCGTGCCACACCTGATGGCGAGATTCTGCGCCTGTCGGACGTGGCAAACGTGGAACTCGGAACAAAGTCATACGACTTCCGCACCGATATCGACGGCCATCCTGGAACTTTGTTCATTATCAACCAAGCACCTGGAGCCAACGCCACACAAGTCAATGCGGAAATCAACAAAACACTTGACGAGATTTCAAAGACTTTGCCGGCTGGACTCGAATTCAAGAGACTTGAGACATCAGATGACTTCTTAAACGCGTCAATGCGCAGTGTTATTGAGACCCTCATCATCGCTATCTTATTGGTGATTTTCGTTGTTTATCTGTTCTTGCAGGATTTCAAGGCTACTTTGATACCTTCGATTTCGATTATCATCGCATTGGTGGGTACATTCTCTATAGTATATGCAATGGGCTTCACGCTTAACTTGCTGACGCTATTCGGCTTGGTGCTTGCCATTGGTACTGTCGTGGACGATGCCATCGTGGTCGTTGAGGCTGTGATGTCGAAGTTGGAGACAGGCAAATACAAATCAGCAGCATCAGCCACCACCGACGCTCTCAACGAGGTGTCGGCCGCTTGTATCTCAACAACTTTGGTGTTCATGGCAGTGTTCATCCCTGTCACCTTCATGTCGGGAACACAAGGCACCTTCTTCAAGCAGTTCGGTTTCATCATGGCTGGTTCGGTTGCTATCTCAACCATGTCAGCACTGATTATCTGCCCTGCATTATGCGCCCTTCTGTTCAAACCTAAAGATCCTAACGAGAAAGAGCGTAAAAACCTCAATTATTATGTGAAAAAAGGTTACGATGCCGCATTTAACGCATTGTTGAACAAATACATAAGAAACGTCAGCAAATTCATAAAGCGTCCGGCTTTCTCGTGGATTTTGTTGTTAGTGTTCAGCGCAGGCCTCGTATGGTTGATGACCACATCGCAGAAAGACCTTGTGCCTCAGGAAGACCAAGGGTTCCTCTTGGTTGACGTGACCATGGCACCAGGTACATATCTTAACGAGACAGAGATTGCTACCAAAAAACTTGAGGATTACATCCGTTCTCTTGACGACACCGAGCTCGTTGGAGCAGTCACGGGATACTCCCTTATGAACGGTGGTACAGGAACCAACTACGCATCAATGATGGTGCGACTGAAAAACTGGGAAGAGCGTGACTTTTACAGCATTGCACAAATGCAGATGTCAATCTATATGTGGGCAATAGTTAACATGCCTGAGGCCGATGTCACACCATTCCAGATGCCTCAGATTCCAGGCTACGGTACCGGTTCAATGATGGAATTGAACCTGCAGGACCGTTCGGGAACAGGTGATAATGCTAGTTTTGTCGCAATGGCTGCCGAGTTTACCCAAAAACTTAACCAACGTCCGGAGGTGTCTGCGGCAATGGCATCTTATTCACCTGATTATCCGAAGTATAGTCTTAATGTTGATGTTGCTGCATGTAAGCGTAAAGGCATCTCGCCAAAGACTGTGGTTTCAACAATAGGAACCAACCTTGCCGGAAGTTACATCGGCAACTACATCCAATACGGAAAAGTTTATCAAGTGCTGGTGCAGGCTGACAGCGAATATCGTCTGGATCCAAGTGCTTTAGACAATATCTTCATACCAGTTGGCGAAGGGATGGCACCAGTGTCGGAGTTTGTCACACTCACTTTGACGACGGGACCGGCTCAGGAACGCAGGTTTAACCTCTTCCCATGTTACAACTTGTGTGTTATGCCGGCTTCAGGATATTCAACAGCAGATGTGCGAATTGCTATCAACGAGCTGATGGATGAAGTGTTTCCTGACGGTTACGGCTACGAGTTCGGCGGCATGGCACGTGAGGAAGCGGCAAATGCAGAATCAAACGACACTGTTATCATTTATAGCATTGCAGTGCTTCTCATTTATCTCATCCTTGCATGTCTCTACAACTCGTTGTTCATTCCGTTTGCGGTGTTGCTCTCTATCCCATTCGGTATGTTCGGCGCATATTTCGTGATGCGACCACTCGCTGCTTTGGGTATCAATATCAACATCTACGTGCAAACCGGTGTCATTATGCTGATGGGTTTGGTGGCCAAGACAGCTATCCTCATCACAGAGTTCGCAATGCAAAAACGTGCAGAAGGATTATCGCCTTACGATGCAGCTATAGGCGCTTGCAAGGATCGTTTACGTCCAATTCTCATGACCGTGCTTACCATGATTATTGGTATGATTCCGCTTATCGTGGAAGGCGGCGCGGGTGCTATTGGCAATAAATCACTTGCTATATGCGTGGTCGGCGGTATGATAGTCGGAACAATAGCGATTTTGTTCATAACTCCGGCATTGTACATCGTGTTCCAAAAGATTCACGAACGCTTGACTCCTGATCAACCTGATGTTATTGAAGAATAATAAAAATGACTTCTATGAAAAAGTATATAATTTTGATATTAGTCGGGATGCTGTTTTTACCAAGCTGCTCCCTCTATAAGAAATATGATTCAAACGCCACCGTTGACGAGAGAATAATGGGTGATGTCGTTGATTCACAAGACACAACATCTATTGGCGATATCGATTGGCGTGACATATTCACTGATCCGTTACTTCAAAATCTGATTGATGCCGCATTTGAAAACAACACCGACATGCGGACGACCAAACTCAGCATCGAACAGGTTCAGAACTCATTGAAAGCCGCTAAATGGGGCTATGCACCGACATTTGCTTTCACTCCTCAAGCAACAATTACCAATTTAGCAGGTTATACCAGCAACAGCGTTCTGATTCCTGTAACGGCAAGTTGGCAATTGAACATCTTCGGTCAGACCAGAAGTCAAATCAGAAGGTCGAAATCGCAAGTTGCATACTATCAGGATTACCGACAGGCTATGAAAGTCAGTTTGGCAGCCAACGTCGCCGGTATTTATTATAAGTTGGTGATGCTCGACCACGAACTGGAACTTGCCGAGTATTTTGAAGGACTTTATCAGGAGTCATACAACTCAACAGAAGCATTGTATAATGCTGGTATTTATAAAAGTCCTGCAGTACATCAGATGGAAGCCTCGTTAGAGGAGATTCGCACTGAGATTATCGACTTACGTAATACTATCGTCGCTACCGAAGCATCGCTGTGTCTGTTGCTTGCCGAGCCACCACATCATATCGAGCGTGCCAAGTTTGGAGAGTTCCAGATGCCAGAGCAGATTCATATCGGCTTGCCAGCACGACTTCTCGACGCCCGTCCGGATGTCCGCATGGCTGAACGTAACATGGAAATCGCCTATTATAGCACACAGCAGGCACGACAGCATTTTTATCCTAACATCACCATCAGCGGTATGGTCGGTTACACTGGCACATTCGACGCTCTCGACTTAATCGGGCAGGCGGTGGGACAGTTGACACAGCCTATCTTCCAAGGTGGGCAGCTCAGAGCTCAGGTTAGAAACGCCAAGAAAGAACAGGAAAAGGCAGAGTTGGAATTTGTTCAGGCACTTTACAAAGCAGGCAACGAGGTTTACCAATATATCAATGTGTGCCAAACTGCTGAAGAAAAAGCCAAGCACATCGAAATACGTGTGAATGCGCTTCAGGAGGCTTATTCAGCAACAACAGAGTTGATGAACAACGGCTCGACGACTTATTTGGAGGTGCTCACTGCGCAGGAGTCTCTGCTATCGGCTGAATTCATAATGGTTCAAAACCGATATGAAATGATTCAGGCACTGATAAATCTGTATTCAGCGCTTGGAGGCTTCGGAACGAAGTAACAATTAAATTAACGGGGAGAATTATTTTTAAAATAGTTTTCCCCGTTTTAAAATTTATCGTATCTTTGCAGCCTAAAAATCACGTGGACAGATTTGATTGATTGCAACCACAAGAAAAAATGCTAAAACAGTATTTCTTTTTACAATCTCAAATTATCCATATTTATAAACAAAGTGTGAAGTTTGAAGTGTGAAGTTTGCAGTTGCTGGACAACTAATAACTTCAAACTTCAAACTTCAAACTGCAAACTGTAAATAAAATGGGTTATTATTTTACATCAGAATCAGTTTCAGAAGGCCATCCTGATAAAGTGGCCGATCAGATTTCAGATGCCGTCCTCGACGAAATGTTACGTCAGGATCCGGAATCAAAGGTGGCTTGCGAGACGTTGGTGACAACCGGTCTCACCGTCGTGGCAGGCGAGGTTAAATCAAACGGATACGTTGACATTCAAGGCACAACGCGCCGTGTCATAGAGCGTATTGGATATACAAAAGCGGAATATCAGTTCGACAGCAAGTCATGCGGCGTTTTGTCGGCTATCCACGGACAGTCGCAGGATATCAACCGTGGCGTGGAACGTAAAAACGAGGAAGACCAGGGTGCTGGCGACCAGGGCATGATGTTCGGTTACGCCTGCAAGGAGACACCTGACTATATGCCTCTCACGATAGTGCTCTCGCACATGCTTCTCATGGAGCTCGCCAAGATCCGTCGCGAAGGCAAGAAGATGAAATATCTCCGTCCAGACGCCAAGTCGCAGGTCACGGTGGAGTATGGCGCCAACTGGAAGCCGTTGCGCATCGACACCATTGTCATCTCGACACAGCACGATGAGTTTATGAACGACGACGCTGCCATGATTGAGAAAATCGAGCATGACGTTCGCACAATATTGCTCCCGAGAGTGAAAAAGCTTCTGCCTCAGAAGGTTAGAAACCTTTTCAAGGCTGACATGAAGCTCTTTGTCAACCCGACTGGCAAGTTCGTCATCGGCGGACCTCATGGCGACACGGGTCTCACAGGCCGTAAGATCATCGTCGACACCTACGGCGGTCGCGGTGCACACGGCGGCGGAGCGTTCTCTGGCAAAGACTCGTCAAAGGTCGACCGCTCGGCGGCATACGCAGCACGTCATATCGCGAAAAACATAGTGGCAGCAGGTGTCTGCGACGAGGCTCTCGTGCAGGTGGCATACGCTATCGGCGTGGCACGACCTGTCGGTTTCTATGTCAACACCTACGGCACTGCACATGTGAAAGATGCCAACGGCAAGAAGATGAACGACGCCGACATCGCCAACAAAATCAAGGCTTTGTTCGATCTTCGTCCGTATGCCATCGTGAGACGTTTCGGACTGAAGAATCCTATCTTCGAGCCGACAGCATCGTACGGTCACTTCGGTCGCGACCCGTTCACGGCCAAGGTTGAGGTGATGTACAAAGACAAGGACACCTTCACCGAAAACGGCAAGAACTACAAGAATGTCGAGTTCTTCTCATGGGAGAAACTCGATATGGTTCCGGAGATTCAGGAAGTCTTTCGTATTTAGTTAGAAGTTAGCAGTTGTCAGATTGGAGACTGCTAACTTTCATTTCTCCCCATAAGGGTGCTGCTCTTCTGCAGCCATCAATGGTATTGATTCTTCATCATCAGGATTTGTGCCTATATCATAAAGATATTCAGGTGCAAATCCGATTTCATTATTCCAATCTACCGTAAAAGGGTCAAGTTTAAACGAACGAAAATAATCTTTGTCTTGCAGCTTTTTGCAAATTCCTTTTTGCATCAAAGGAACAAAATCGACGATTCGAACTGCGCCATTATTAAAAGTTAGACGCAGCTTGTAATCTTCAATATATTCAGCGGCAGTGACTGCCATAACTTCATTGTTTTCCATCATCTTAATGGTTTTATGTTTATTGCGGATTCGCTGTTTGATAGGCGATTCCAATTATCCAATAATTCGTCTCTATGCAATCCAAGCCATTGTTTTACAAGACGTTTCGCTTGTGGTGGCAATGAGCCCTTAATAATGGTTCCTTCTTTTATCGAAACCAGTGCCGAAGAACCATCATAATATACATGAAAATGTGGTGGGTTGTGGTCACCAATAAACATGTAAATAGCGATCCCATAAAAATTGCTAATTTCTGGCATATCTTAAAATTTTACACTGCAAAAATACTATAATTTTTCGGTTTTGTCAAGGTATTTATAATATTTTTTTGTATATTTGCAAAAATTTATAATATGAAAATCAAACAAAATATTAACATTATAGTTTTGTCTTTAATCGCAGTGTTTTTACTTTCAGGCTGCAAGAAAAATGATATCAGCAATGATTCAGGTGGTAATTCGGGAAATGAACCTAGCACCATAGTTACGGTCAATCCGCTATGCTTTACTGCTGAAGAAGAAGGTGTTACAATAGAGATGATAATAACGGGATATCATGGTCAAACAGATTATATACCTTATATCGAATACAGTTATGATACAATATACTGGGAAAAATTTAGTATAGCAACCACTCTAATATCTTTGGAAAACATAGGCGATAAGGTCTATTTTAGAGGTAATAATCCTTTGGGTCTTAATGCGGGTTGTAGTTATTATAGTGTTAGTTTTAAAACTAATGAACAAAAAACAGCCGTAAGTGGTAATGTTATGACATTAATAGATCCAACAGGTGAATCTATATCTGCTCCAGCATATTGTTTTGCGAGTTTGTTTGCTGAAACGTCTATTACTACAGCTCCTGAATTGCCTGCTACACAAATAGGGGAGGGCGGTTATGCAGGGATGTTTGCCTATTGTAACAATCTTGAAACAGCGCCACATTTGCCAGCGACAGAACTTGCGAAATCGTGCTATGTAAGTATGTTTACTTCCTGCGAAAACCTCATAACAGCACCGCAATTGCCGGCAACAGTTTTGGCGGATGATTGCTATCAATCAATGTTTTATTGCTGTAAAAGTCTTATGGCCACGCCTGAACTTCCGGCAACAACTTTGGCTGATTTCTGCTATAGATTGATGTTCTGGGGATGTGAGAGTATTACCACAACACCTGAATTACCAGCAACAACATGCACACAATATTGCTATCACATGATGTTTCGTAATTGTATTAGTCTTACAACAGTTTGCGAATTACCGGCAACAACAATGGCTGACAATTGTTATTCATGTATGTTTGTGGACTGTTATAACCTTACATCAGTCCCAGAAGTATTACCGGCGACAACATTGGCAGATGAATGTTATGTTGGAATGTTCTCGGGATGTGAAAATATTACAACAGCTCCCGATATTGCAGCATCAGAATTAACACAGGATTGTTGTTTTCAGATGTTTTTAAATTGCAACAAATTAAATAGCATTAAAGTTGGTTTTACAGGATGGGGTATTTATAACGAAACGTTTAATTGGCTTAGAAATGTCTCGCCAACTGGCACTTTCTACTGCCCTGCATCATTGCCTCAAGAATTCGGTGAAAGTAGAATTCCTGAAGGCTGGACTGTTGAGACGTTTTAGGAAAATTCCTAAACTTTTTTCCTAAAACCCTTTGGTCAATTAAAAATACTTCTTTATTTTTGCAGGACTTAAATCCTATGAAAATGAAGAAGTATTTACTTTTTATTGCTATGGCATTGTGTGTCAATGTCTTAAACGCCCAGTTTATTGACCATAAAGGTAATCGAAATCAGGCATATCCTGATGTTTATGATGTCAATCCTGACATCGTCGCGATGATTGATCAGGTCGACACGGTGAATTTATACAACGACATTTATTGGATGCAGCAGTTTATCCGTGACTGTGCTTCGCCAGCTGCCGTTACGGTGCAGAATTTCCTTGTCGACAGATTCGAGGAGCTCGGACTTGAGACTTATATCCATCATCACACTGGTTATATAGGTTATGGCGACACCCTCGATGCGGGAAATGTCATCGCCATCCAGCCTGGCACTGAGTTCCCTGACCAATACATCATCATTGCTTCGCATTACGACCATCCTGACGGTCCGGGTGCCGACGACAACGCCTCTGGAACCTCGGGAGTGCTCGAATGCGCCCGAATCTTGAGCCAGCATCAGTTCAAACGCACAATTCTCTATATACCGTTTAACGGGGAAGAGCGTTGGATGGTGGGAAGCTATCCTTTCGTTGAGAAATGCGCTCGTGAGGATATGAACATCCTCGGTGTTTTCGACATGGACATGATAGGATTCTGGCCGGGTCCTGAATATGGTCCAGTAACGATGTATTCGGGATATTCGTATATCTCCGAGAAGTTGTTCGATTTTTATCAGACTGTGGCGAACACCTACATCCCGGAGATGCCGACATATCGTTTTACTGATAAGGATTCGTATGGCGGCGACCATATGTGTTTCAACATTCACGAATATCCGGCGCTTTATATCGGCGATATCGAATATCATGCTGAAAACATCTATTATCATACTCCGAATGACACTATCGGCGCTGGCGTGAACTGTTTCGCTTTGGCTGAGGGCTTTGTGAAGGCTGTTATCGCGGCTACGGCAGAACTCGCCGACGGATGGCTCCCTCCTCAAGATTTCAGCGTGACAATCAAAGACGAGATGCCTTTCCTGAGCTGGAGCGAATCGGAAAATACGAGTTTTTATCTTGTTTACAAAGATGATGAGATGATTGGTTATACGGCTGAGACATCATACGTAGATGAATTGTTTTGGGAGGACGGCGTTTGGCATAAATATTACGTGAAGCCGGTCCATTTGGACAGTTGGGCGGGTCCGAAATCGAATATTGACTCCGTTTTTTCAGAGAGACCGCTGACAATCCCTGCGTTTTATGATTTTGAAGACACGACGGCAGGAAATCTGCATCTTTACAATGAAAATTGGTATATTGAACGTTTTAAAAACAGATTTTGTCTGGCGGCGAAGACTTATACTAGAGACAATATCTTGCAAATCATAGAAACCCCGTGGTTCTCAATTCCTGAGACTACAGAGGATGTTACTTTCGGATTTAAGATGAACAGATATACTCCGTCGATATGGTCGCCATTTAACGTCGGTGTTTATATCGATGTGACTACCGACAGAAAGACATGGCATAAGCTTGATAATGTCTGGAATGAACAAAACAGATGGAATGATTATGCCTATTCGCTCAATGACTACATCGGTGAGGAATATGTGCAGGTGCGCATAAGATTTGAAGGCAGCGGCCGTGGCATTACCGAATCAAGCTATAAATTTATGGCTGTCGACGATTTATACATCAATTTCGACCATGAGGATGTGCAAGAGAATCTCGTGGAAGAGACATTCAATCTCTCGCTTTCGCCGAATCCGTCAGAAGGAATGGTGAATATCTCGACAGGATTGGAACGTGAATACTCGGTCTATGTTTATAATATGGTGGGAGTGAAAGTGTTTGAAAGCACTTCATTCAGCGATGGTATCCTTGATCTGACCTCATTGCCGTCCGGAATGTATTTCATTTCGGTCGATAACGGACGAGATGGGTTGACGAAAAGGGTGGTGATAAAATAGGACTATTATTTGTAATAATCAGCCTTTATTTTATTTCCGTTGAATATTGACGGTTTTTGAGTAATCACGATTATAGAGCATCCCATTTCGTATGCTTTTTTCTTCATTTCTTTAATACTTACAGATTCGCTCAAGAATACACCCATTTCAACGGATGCTACCAAATGGTGATTTCTGGCAGACGCTTCGTCGTATGATACAATCACCTTTTTCCATCCAGCCTCTTGATCTTTGGCTTGTTGGATTTCTTCTTGTTCTTCCTTCAGGTCGTTGTAGACGTATTTTGTGTTGTCCTCAAATACAAAAATATTTGGATCACCATATGGTATTAATACAATGTCTTTATACATGAATCCGTTTGGTTCAACGATTTGTATGTTTCGTGTGTTAGCTGGGATGCGCTCAAAAAACAGTGAATATTCCCAAATGCCGTCGCTGATAGCCTTGCCTGCTCCCCAATTGCTCTCTCTCATATTGATGTTTGAAGCGTCGGTGAGATTGTATTTCTCGTGTGTTGTCATATCCTCTATATATGAGGTTTTTAAGATTCCGATTTTTTGGTCAGTCACAGTCACATATTTGAGAGTTACTTTGGTATAAGTGTTTCTGTTTTCTATTTTAACAATAAAACTGCGGTTGTCTTTGTTGTCGCCGGAAGCATATGTTGAATACTCCTTGTTCCCGTACAATTCCTGCTGTTTCTGCTGCCAATTTTTGTAATAGTTCTCTGAGCCGTCATTAAACACGAAAAGGTTTTTGTTGCCGTAAGGTTTCAAAACTATGTCTTTGTATTCGCAGCCTTCTGGCTCAATAATCATGATATTTGTAACATCGTCGCCCAGTCTCTCGAAAAACAGTGAATATTCGACAATGCCTTGCTTGACTGTTTTGTAAATAGGGTTGCTTCTGTCGATAATATTGATGTTAGAGGCGTTTGTCAGGTTGTATTTATCGCCAGTCGACATGTCTTCGATATACGTTTCGCGGTCTATTCCGATCTGCTCTTCTGGAGATGTTACGACATATTTTATTGTCACTTTGGTGAAAGCTTCCCTGTTTTCAATCTTTGATAGGAAACTGCGGTTGTTCCTGTTGTCGCCGTAAGCGTAAGTTGAAATTTCTTTTGCAATGCTAAAAAGGTCGGTGGCGAGAGCCTCGGCTGTCTCCACTATTTCCTGCATGTTTTTCAGTGTTGAATATTTCTTTTTTGTGTCTTTTACTTTCTGCGATTTGATGTCCAAAATACGGGCAACGATGTAATATTCATCGCCTAATTTTGAAATGTTGGCTACACAAATGTTGCTCGCGCCGAATTTATTTCCAAGTTCGAAAAATTTCTGATTGTCATTGCTGTATTGACCTTTCTCCTGAGATACTTGCGCCAAAAAATCATCAGAACGTTCGATGGCGACATAATCCTCATTTCTTGTGATTGCGTCGATGAGCTCGCTTCCGAAAATCTCCTTAATCTGTTGCGGAACATCGTCACTCGAATTTACGTAAACTGCCACGGTTTTCTGAGAATATGCCATCATCGACAGCATTAAACCAACGATAAGTGTAATAATCTTTTTCATATTTAAAGATAGTTAATCTGAAATTATATGTGCAAAATTATAAAAATTTTTACAGATACTAAATTATAACAAATTTTTTAAATGATTATTTCAGCGTCACCCTTGTAATTCCGGCGCCGCCAGTCTCCAAACTTGCGTCGTTGAATGACTGCACGCATGACTGTTTGCTCAAGTATTCTCTTATAAGTTTTCTTAAGATGCCGTTGCCTTTGCCGTGGAGGATGCTAACTTCTTTGACACTCAAAAGATTAGCTTCGTCGATGTATTTCGCCACGTTGTCAACGGCTTCGTCGCCACGCTGACCGCGGACATCCAAGGTGAGGTTGAAGTGCTGCGCCTTCTCGTTGATGTCGCTCATGATGCTCTTGTGCAGATACGACGGGTTGTTGGCGGCTTTCTTCGCCTGCGTCTTACTCATTTTGCGCAACTTGTCGGCGGTGGTACGCAGTCTCACGTCTCCAAACTGCACCGTGACATCGGTGTCGGATATCGCCAGAAGCTCTCCGATGACCTCTAACTCATTGATACACACTGTGTCGCCGACTCTGAGGTCTTGAGAAACGACTTCTTCTTTTTCCTCGGCTTTCAGCTTCTTTGCGATGACTTCGGCATCTTTTACGAGGTCGTTTTTCATCTCTTTGAGTTCCTCGCGAAGCTCCTTGGTGCGCTGCTTCTCCGCCTGCGCCTCCTTGATTTCCTTGATGGTCCGCTCAATCTTGGCGTTGGCTTTGTCGATGAGTGCCTGTGCTTCTTTGTTAGCCTCTTTCAATAGCCGATTCTTGTGTTTCTCGATGTCGGCAAGATGACCTTTGTATTTCGTGACGACCTCGTCAAGCAGCTTGTCGGCGACTTTCAGCTCATATTCCTTCTTGCGGACCTCTTTTTTCTCTATCTCGAGCTGTTGCAGCTGCTGGTCGAAGTCGAGGTGTTCGCGACCTGATATCTCTGCGGCGCTGTCAAGTATTTCTTGTGGAAAACCTATCTTTTTCGCTATCTCGAAGGCGAATGACGAGCCAGGTTTGCCAATCATCATCACGTAGAGTGGCTGCAGATATCTTGTGTCGAACAGCATCGCTCCGTTGACGATGCCAGGATGGTTGTCGGCGAGCAGTTTGAGGTTGGCATAGTGTGTGGTGACCACTCCGAACGACTTTTTCTCGTTCATTTTCAACAATATAGCCTCTGCAATTGCGCCTCCAAGCTGTGGCTCGGTGCCTGTTCCAAACTCGTCGATGAGGAACAAAGTGCGTTCGTTGCCGTGCTCGATGAGCTCCTTCATATTGATAAGGTGCGAGCTGTATGTCGAGAGGTCGTTTTCGAGCGACTGCTCATCTCCGATGTCGATAAACATGTCGTGAAACACGCCGCATTTCGAGTCCACCTTGACAGGGATGGCAAGTCCGCATTGAAGCATGTACTGCAGCAATCCTATCGTCTTGAGGCACACCGACTTACCGCCAGCATTCGGTCCAGAAATCACGAGAATCCTACTGGTTTCGTCATTTCGACTGGAGCGGAGCGGAATGGAGAAATCTCTGGCATTAGAATCGTTCAGAATTGTTTGTTGGAGATTTCTCGACTCCACTTCGTTACGCTCGAAATGACGTTGTACACCTAATCTTAAATCTAGAGGTGTTATCTGCTTTCCTTGCGCCTTCAGTTTCTCCTCCAGCAGCGGATGCCGTGCCTCGATCCAGTCGAACATCGGCTCGTCGGTGAGTTCCGGTATCACGCAGTTATAATCGTGAGCCAAAATAGCTTTCGCCCTGATGAAATCGAGCAATCCGAGGAGTCGCCATGCCATGATGAGGTTCGGAATCTCTGGCCTCAGAATCTTGGTGAAAGCGAGCAAAATCTTGTTGATTTCGCGTCTCTCGGCGTATTCCAATTCCTTGATTTCGTTGTTAGTCTCAAAGATTTCCGCCGGCTCGATGTACACAGTCTGTCCCGTTGCCGACTCATCGTGGATGAAGCCTCGCAGCTCGCGTTTGTCGGCGGCACGCACAGGAATCACAGGTCGTCCGTCGCGGATAGTCATCTCGGCGGTGCTGTCGGTCCAGCCTGAGTTCTTCGCCTCGACGAGGATTTTGTGCATCCTGTGGTCGATGGAGCTCTGTTTCCGCCTGATGTCGCGGCGAATCTCGGCAAGCTCAGCCGATGCATTGTCTGGAATCTCGCCTTTGTCGTCGATGAGGCGGTTTATCTCTGTAAAGATGTGATTATCAATGGAGATGCCTTCTGCCAAAGCTTTCAGATAAGGCACTTTTTCGGAAGATTCCGAGTTGAAGAATTTGAAAACGTAGAACAGCGCTGATAGGGTGGGTTTCAGTGCAAACATGCTTTCGAGGCTGATGACAGTGCCGTCTATCGACAAGTGTTTGAACTCGTCGCGCAGATCGTTGTAATCGCGCACCGGGAAAGGCACTCCATCCTGCATAAGAGTCTGGAAATCCTGAATCAGACGAAGGTAAGTGTGAATCTCGTCGACATCGGTGCTGAAGCACATCTTGCCAACGAATTCTTTCCCCATCTCGCTGATACACAACTCGTTAAGACGCAAACGAATTGCCTTGAAACCAATCTTATTTTCAAATTCCGAAGGATAAATCATTTATATTTTTTTAGCATGCAAAAATACAAAATTTTCCGTCATTAGTCATCATTTTTCGGCTGCCACCTTTCTTCGAAAGCTGAAGGCCTTCAAAATTGATGACTAATGACTCTGCGGGATCGGTGAGCATTAGCGAACTAAATCAATGTGGAAGAATAATTCTGCGAAATCTGCGAGATCTGCGAGAGATTTTATTAACTTTGCAAAAATTCTATCAAAATGAGAATTGAACTTTGTGCAAACAGTTATCAATCACTAAGAAACGGCGCTGAAGGTGGTGCTGACTGCGCCGAGCTTTGCGAGGCGCTTGAAGTCGGCGGCGTGACACCATCTTACGGAACATTGTCGCGTTGTAAAAATATTATCCCGACACGTGTACTAATCCGTTGCCGTCCAGGGAATTACATCTACAACGATGATGAAGTCGCCATCATGTGCGAAGACATAAAAACGGTAAAAAGTCTTGGTTATGAAGGAGTAGTAATAGGTGCACTCAACAAAAACGGCAAGCTCGATGTTCCTGCAATCAAGAAGATGATGGCGGCAGGCGAGGGGATGAAATTCACGTTTCACCGTGCTATCGATGCTTGCAACAACCCAATCGATGCAATGGAGACGCTGATAAGTCTCGGTTTTGATAAAGTGCTCACATCTGGTTGTAAACCAACAGCTTACGATGGAATCGACATGATTCGGGAGTTCCAGACTTTGTTCGGCGACCGTATCAACATCATGGCGGGAGGCGGCATCAATGAAAGAAACGTTGAAAGGATAATTGCTGCCACGGGAGTCAAGAATGTTCATGCTTCGTTGACATCGGAAGTCGCTGATAATCATAGTGATTTGTATCCTAATGGAGTCGATAACACTGGCGCCGACATGCGATATAAAGTGTCAAATTTAGATAGAATTAAAGAATTTGTAAAAATTATCAAATAACGATGTCATTTCGAGTGAAGCGAAGCGGAATCGAGAAATCTCCTCCAATTTGCTGGAGATTTCTCCACTCCCTTTGGTCGGTCGAAATGACTAAAAACTATTGGTATGAAAAAAATATTATTAGTATTACTTCCATTTCTTTTTGTTGCTTGCAAAAGCAATAATCATGAGGATTTTCAGTCTCTTAATCAAGGCTGGAACCTCAAAACTGACACTTTGGACATCAATCTGCAAGTCGACCTTCCATCAGAGGCTCACGCTGATTTGTATTCTGCCGGCCTTATTCCGCACCCTTACGGCGAAAGCGATGAAGAGCAGCAGCTTCAATGGATTCCGCAGCATCAATGGGATTATTCATTGAAATTTGATGTTGATAAAAATATTTGGCAAAACGATAATATCGACTTGATTTTCAATGGCTTGGATACTTATGCCGACGTGTGGCTCAACGGCGAGAAGATTCTGCATTCCGACAATATGTTCGTCCGTTATGAAAAAGAAGTGAAACATCTTCTGAAAAAACGTGATAATGAACTGAAAGTGCGTTTCTATCCTTTTGATGCTCAACGTGATAGCTTGATTGAGACTTATCCGCTGCGTTTTCCGGAAAAATATGCCGTGATGCGTAAAGCCGCTTATCAAAACGGCTGGGACTGGGCACCTCGTTATCTTAATATAGGCATTTGGAAAGATGTGGAACTGCACGGCTGGAGCGGCTTCAAGGTCGAAAATGTGTCTGTTTTAACGGAAAATCTTGCTGGCAATGATGCTGAGATGTCGGCAAACATCGAGGTTTCCTGTGATGGCGAACATGAGTTGAAATTCGTGGTGCAGCATAATGGCGCTGAACTTGCAAGGCAGATTGTCTTTGCGGAAGGAAAAAACTTTGTGAAGATTCCGTTTGAGCTTAAAAACGCTAATCTTTGGTGGCCTAATGAGATGGGCGAACAAAACATGACGGATTTTGAAATCGAGATTTATGAGAATGTCAAACTCGTTGATACTAAAAAAGTTAAGACAGGAGTTCGTAAAATCGAGCTTATCGAAGAACCTGACAGCATCGGATGCGCTATGTATTTCAAGGTGAACGGAAAGAAAGTCTACATCAAAGGCGCTAACTACGTTCCAGAGGAGATGATCGAGACCTGGATGTCGAGAGAAAAGACTGTCAATCTGTTGGCGGAATGTGTGCCTGCTCATTTCAACATGCTTCGTGTGTGGGGCGGTGGCATCTATCCTTCTGATTATTTCTTCGACATCTGCGATAGTCTCGGCATTATGGTGTGGCAGGATTTCATGTTTGCAGGCACTACTTATCCTTATTCTGACGAGTTTTTAAATATTGTAAAAGAAGAAGCCATTCAGCAAGTTATTCATTATCAGAATCATCCGTCGTTGGCACTGTGGTGCGGCAACAACGAGGTGAGCGAAGGTTACGTCAACTGGGGCTGGCAGAAATCGATGGGCTGGAGCGATGACGACTACGCTGAGATGAAACGTGGAATGGATACTTTGTTTGTCGATATCTTTTCGCAAGTCGTTGAAAATTATGACGGTACGCGTGATTACTGGGCATCGTCACCGAAAAATGGCTGGGGCAAGCCAGAGAGTTTGACCGAAGGTGACGTGCATTATTGGGGCGTCTGGTGGGGCGAGCTGCCATACGAGATGTATCTAGAGAAAGTGGGTCGTTTCAACAGCGAATTCGGCTATCAGGCGTACCCGAATATCGAAACGAAACACCAGAAACACCCAAGAGGCGAGGAGTTGATCGAAATGCACATCGAGCGCTATGTCATTTCGAGCGACCAAAGGGAGTCGAGAAATCTCCTGCAATCGAATGGCAGAGATTTCTCCATTCCACTTCGCTCCAGTCGAAATGACGATTGGGCTTGTGACGTTTACTATAGTCAATTATCCCAAGCTTACGGTGTCGGTCTCGCCATCGAAGCCCAGCGCGCCGCGAAACCTTACTGTATGGGAACCCTTTACTGGCAACTCAACGATGCATGGCCTATAATATCTTGGTCGTCAATAGATTACGAGGGCAATAAAAAGATTTTACACGAAAACCTTAAGGAGTTGTATGCACCTATATTAATAGGTGTGCTCCCGACCACCGACGGCAACTTCACCGTTTACGCCGTCAGCGACCTTTATCGTGAGATAAACGCTGAATTGAATCTTGATGTCTATAATTTTGACGGAAAATTACTGAAATCGTTTGGCACAGAGGTTACAATTCCTGAAAATAGCAGCATTAAACTGCCTCTCGACGTGAACGATTTTGTTAAGGAGTTTAACAAAGATGAGATTTACATAGAGATGCAACTCATTGAAAACGATAAGGTTATTGCCAAAAGAAAGCAATATCTCGTTTATCCCAAAGATCTGCAACATTCAATATGGTGATTATTGATACCTTTCGCAGAATTACGACTTACCACAGGGTACTGAGAGTAATTCGAGAAAGGTATCAATAATCTTATAGACTAATAACTAATCCAGTTTCAGCACTGCGAGGAACGCCGACTGTGGCACCTCCACGTTGCCGATTTGGCGCATACGTTTCTTTCCTTCCTTTTGTTTTTCAAGGAGCTTGCGCTTACGCGAGATATCGCCGCCGTAACATTTTGCGGTGACGTCTTTACGAACCTGGCGCACTGTCTCACGTGCGATGATCTTCGCTCCGATAGCGGCCTGGATGGCGATGTCGAACTGCTGTCTTGGTATCAACTCCTTGAGTTTCTCGCACATGCGACGGCCGAAAGAGTAGGCGTGGTCGACGAAAATCAGGGTTGAGAGAGCATCGACGGTGTCGCCGTTCAGCATGATGTCGAGTTTCACCAGCTTCGAAGGCTTGTAGCCGCAGATGTGATAGTCGAAAGAGGCGTAACCTCTTGATATAGATTTCAGTTTGTCGTAAAAGTCGAAGACGATTTCGCTCAAAGGCATCTCGAAAGTGAGCTCTACACGGTCTGTTGTGAGGTAAACTTGATTTTTCAAGATACCGCGTCTCTCGATGCACAATGTCATGATAGAGCCGACGTATTCGTTTTGTGAGATGATTTGCGCCAAGATGTAAGGCTCGTCGATATGGTCGAGTTTCGTGACATCTGGCATGCCGCTCGGGTTGTGCACATCGACAACGCTTCCGTCGGTGAGATAGGCCTTGAACGATACGTTAGGCACTGTGGTGATGACGTCCATGTTGAACTCGCGGTCCAAACGTTCCTGGATGATTTCCATATGCAGCAGTCCCAAGAATCCGCAGCGGAAACCGAAGCCCAATGCCGCTGACGACTCAGGCTCCCAGACCAATGATGCATCGTTGAGTTGCAATTTCTCCAACGAGCTTCTCAGTTCCTCGTAATCATCGGCATCGACAGGGTAGACGCCAGCAAAAACCATAGGCTTCACGTTCTCGAAGCCTGCAATAGGCTTGTCGCATGGGTTTTCGACCGAAGTGATGGTGTCGCCGACTTTCACCTCTTTCGAGGTCTTTATGCCTGAGATGATATATCCCACGTTACCAGCCGAGAGCTCTTTCTTCGGCACTTGTTTCATCTGCAAGACTCCGATTTCATCGGCGTCGTATTCCATGCCTGTGTTGAAAAACTTGACGTTTTCGCCGGTTTTGATGGTGCCGTTCATGATTCTGAAGTATGCGATGATGCCTCTGAACGAGTTGAAGACGGAGTCAAAAATCAAAGCTTGGAGTGGTGCGTCGGGGTCGCCTTTCGGGGCAGGGATACGCTTGACGATGGCTTCTAAAATCTCGGGAACACCGAAGCCTGTACGCGCCGAACAGCGTAAAATATCCTCACGGTCGCAGCCTAAAAGATCGACAATCTGGTCTTCAACCTTCTCCGGCTGCGCACTCTCCATGTCGATTTTATTCAAAACCGGAATGACCTCCAAGTCGTGGTCGATTGCCATGTAAAGGTTGCTAATCGTTTGAGCCTGAATGCCTTGTGATGCGTCGACGACCAACAAAGCGCCTTCGCATGCGGCAATCGAACGCGAAACCTCGTATGAGAAGTCGACGTGACCGGGAGTATCGATAAGATTCAGGGTGTAGACCTCGCCCTCATGCTCATATTTCATCTGGATCGCGTGGCTCTTAATGGTGATACCACGTTCGCGCTCAAGGTCCATATCGTCCAAAACCTGATCCACTAACTCTTTCTTTGTCAATGTGTTAGTGATTTCAATCAACCTGTCAGCCAAGGTGCTTTTTCCGTGATCGATATGTGCTATAATGCAAAAATTCCTGATCTTATCCATCTTAAAAAAACAATTTACTCCAATCTAATAATAATTGTTGCAAAATTACGAAAAATCTCAATATTTCAGGAAAAATTTATTTTTTAAAAAAATTATTGGAATTTGCTTGTTTTAATAAAAAATAGTGTCTAACTTTGCAAAACATTTAATGTGACAAATTTTTGTTAACAAAAAATATCATCATGGCTAAGAAAATTAGAATAGGTATCAATGGACTTGGTAGAATCGGTCGATTGGTGCTGCGTGCCGCCCAGAAGCGTGACGACATTGAAATTGTTTACATGAACGGAACGTGTCCTGTTGATTATCAAGCATATATGCTGAAATATGACACGATGCACGGTCAGTTTGACGGAACAATCGATTACAATCTGGAGAAGAGCACGTTGATTATCAATGGAAAAGAAATTCCAACGAGTGTTAGCCGTGACCCAGTTGGCCTGAAATGGGGCGAATATGGCGCGGATTACGTCATCGATTCCACTGGAAAGTTCCTCACAAAGGAGGCTGTTCAACCACACCTCGACTCTGGTGCGAAATATGTCATCTTGGCAGGTCCTTCAAAGGATGACACGCCGATGTTTGTGTGTGGTGTTAACGACAAGACATACGTGAAAGGCACTCAGGTCGTTTCAAACGCATCATGTACCACCAACTGCTTGGCACCTCTCGCTAAGGTCATCAACGACAAATGGGGCATCACAAGCGGTTTGATGACAACAGTGCACTCAACGACAGCTACACAAAAACCTATCGACGGTCACTCATTGAAAGACTGGCGTGGTGGTCGTGCAGCGGCTGGCAACATCATCCCTTCAACAACAGGTGCCGCAAAGGCAGTGGGTAAGGTCATCCCTGAACTCAAAGGCAAGCTTACCGGTATGTCGATGCGTGTCCCTACTTTGGATGTTTCAGTCGTCGACTTGACCTGTAACCTCGCAAAGCCTGCTACATACGATGAGATTTGCGCTGAGATGAAGAGAGCTTCTGAGAATGAGCTCAAGGGTATCCTCGGATACACAGAAGACGCAGTTGTTTCGAGCGATTTCCTCGGCGACATCCGCACTTCAATCTTCGACGCAAAGGCCGGTATCGCATTGACCGACACCTTCGTGAAGCTCGTGTCATGGTACGACAACGAAATCGGTTATTCCAACAAACTGTTGGATCTGATTCACACCATGGCAGTGATCAACGGTGATTATTAAACAGTTATAAGTTTTTAAAAGCACAAGGACCGGCAATTGCCGGTCCTTGTTTTTTGTCGCTTTATTCGCCTCGTTTGCGTTTTACTAAAGCATATCCTGCTCCGAGTGCTGTGAGCACTGCTATGCCGCTGCCAAGTGGGGCAGGGACATCGCCTCCACCGCCGTGAATGTTAGGGAACCCTGGGTCGCCTCCACCTCTGAGGTTGCCAAAATCATCGAAATTGTCGAGACCGTTGCCAACATCCTCCCAGTTGTTAAAGAAACCGTCGCTGCTGCCAAAGCGCTGCGCACTGGCACCGAGACCTATCATTAAAAACAAAGCTACTGTAAATAATACCTTTTTCATATTTTGTTATTTAATTATCTACTTTTTTCAATCAATTTATCTGATGACAATCTTTTGTGTCTTCATATCTTCGCCAACAATAACGAATAAGTAAACACCGGCTGTCTCAGGCTTGCTGATTCTCTCGACACCTGAAATGTTCTGGCTCATCACGATGCGACCGAGAACGTCGAACACCTGCAGTTCGCCTTCGCCGCTGATGATGATTTCATCACCGCTCTGGTAAGCGAAGTTGCCATTGGTGTAGTTGTCTTCAACACCGTTGTAGTTGTTGTTGAAGTCGAAGATGAGCTTGAAACGGTTCTCAGGGGCGGTTGTCTCAGCCTTGAATGTGTAGCTTGGAGTCTCCAACAAATCGATTTGCTCGCCAGTGAAGTCATCGAAGAGAATCATTGTGCTTGCCTCGATGTTCTTGGCGTTGACAGTGATTGTGTATTCTCCGTCTGCAACTGCTTTGAAGTTCACCGGTATTGTGCCTTCGAGTTCCTCGACTCTTGCTGCTGCGTAGTCGTCGCCGTCATTCATCACGTAAACTGCAGTGCCGTTGGCGATGCTCATCTTACGCAAGGTGTTGCCGTTGCCAATCTGGATGAATGCGTTGTCTGTGCCATTATCATTTCCTGCAACAATCTTGATGTATCCGTTGTTTTCATTGTCGTCTTTTGAAGATGGATTGAACACCAGCTGCTGGTTTTCCGCGGTAGCCTGAATCATGAAGCCTTGTCCAGGTTTGATTGGTGCTTCGTTGATGTTGCGTTCGTCGAGGTCGCTGCCACCGTCTGTCGCATAATATGTTGTAACATTGACGTTCCCGATCTTGATGTCACCAGATGTGAGGTTACGTGAGAACGGGTTGCCCATGAGGTTGAAGCCCTTCAAATCAGGATAGGCGTCGCATCCGTAGCTTAAATCGACAGCGATGTCGGCTGTCTCGGTGGCAATGATGTCACCCACGAAATTCAGTGTCTGGTTTGCGGCGTTTGCATAGAGATAACCTTTTGTGAGTTCAAGAGTGTTGAATGGCGCTGCAGTGCCAGTGTTTGAATACCAGTATGCATTCGGCTCATTATATATAAATAGGTCGTAAGTACCAGTCGTCACTGCGCTTGTCGAAAGTCCGTCAACAGGTGAGGATATCAGATACCAGCCGTCGCTGTCTTTACTTGTGTAAGCTGTGATACCTTTTTGTATTGTTGCGGTGACATCTCCATTGTGAATAAGTTGTCCGCCTTCCTCTATGATGAGTTGGGCACCCGGCTCGAGGGTGATGTCGTCGGCGTAAGCGGTGTAACCGTTAGGAATGACAACCACATCGGTGATGGTCACTGATTCTGTGATGGTTGGAACCGTTGCCCATTCGTTTTCCCAAAGTATAACTGTCGGTATTGTGAATGATTGTATCATAGACCATGTTGACTCATATGTTCCGCAGATGCCTTGCACTTGGAATTCGTAGGTCTTGCCTTGTGTAAGTCCGGTGAGTATGATGCTGTTGTCGGTGCTTGTGACCGTATTCCATTGTGGTGAGCTTTCTGTTGATATTGCGATGTCATCAACATTGAGATAGAACATGTCGGTGCAGTTGAAGTGACGGATGGCGACATAGCCCATGCCGCTGTATGCGCTCAAGTCGACGATGAATTGATAATAAGCTCCACTGTCACGGTTGCCCTTGGCTGTCATCGTCCATTCTTGGATGGTGGTGAAGTCGGCATCGTCGGTGTTGCCTGTAGTTGATACTGCCACTCCAAAATGCTCGGCAGGATAGGCCTGGTCTTGTGCGCAAGCCCAGAAACTGAAGGTGCCGCCAAGTTCAAATTGTGGAGATACAAGATAGTTGTCTGGAGTCAAAGCAGTGCTTGATGAGCTGTCGTAGCTTCCTGAAGTCATGATGCCCACACCTGTATGAGTTGCATAGTTGTTGCCTGAACCGTTAATGTGTTGAGCCCAAACGAATCCGTCGCCATCGGCGTCAATGGTGGTCCAGCCTTCCGTGTTGCCGTCTTCATCAAAACTGTATGTGGTATTGTTGCTCGACTGTTCTTTGTAACGGATATTGTAGCTGTCGCTTGTGCCGTTCCATGACAAGGTGACGCTGTTGTGCGTGATGTCTCTTGCGGTCAGATTGGTCGATGTCGGGCAGTTTTCAGTAGTTGTGAAGTTGACAGGCTGTGTCCAGCAGCTCTGCTCACTGCTGTTGATGTAGGTGCGGACTTTTACCGAGTACATTGTTGAGGCGTCGAGTCCTGTGAAGGTGTAGGTGGTGTTTGTCACATATATTGGGGTCTCGTCGTCCAACTGAACCTCCCATGCTGATTCACTTGATGTCCATTCAACAGTGGCTTCGTGAGCTGTTATATCTGTAACCTCCACGTAGGTCGGCATAGGCGTGCCTACAACGTATAATAATTCTCCGTTACCATTGACAGAGTCGCCGTCTCCTTCAAAAAGCACGTTGCCGCCTTCGGTGAATGTCCATGATGTCTCATTTTGATAATTACCTTCAACCCAAACAAATAAATAAGTGTCCTCGCACAAGTAGAGTGAACCCTCGAGGGTACTGCCACTGCCAATGGTCAAGGTGGCAAAAGGTGTGCCGCTGGCATCGCAACCTTCATAAACCGCGATTGCGTTGCCGTTCCAGCCGTCACCATAGCTGTCGTTGAGGGTGTATTCGATGAAGTGTCCGTCCCAGCAATCAGGGGTGGTGAAGCTTATACTGTTCGACCAGTCGGATTGTGTATTGCCACAGTCAGACTGCACCATCACCTCGTAAGTGGTGGATAACTCAAGATTTTGCAGCACGTATGGACTTGTGACGCCTTCTGTCACGATGCCGTTAACGTTGATATTATACAAACTGGTGCCGCCATCCCAACTCAAAGTGGCTGTTTGGCCATTGGCATAGTTTACGCTTAAACCTGTAGGTTTGTAGCATGAAGGTTCTGTGCCAGGGGTGAACTCTATAGTTGTCTTTGGCAGGAATTGTGCATAAGTGCCGGTACCGCTGCTGTAGCTGTACACTGCTGTGTTTGTCGATTGATTCACACCATACCAGAATACTGACGGATAATTGCTTGAATTTGTTGTTTCATCGAAACCGATCAGGAGGTTGTCGCCAGTATATTGATAAGGTTCTGATAATGTGAACTCCATCATGTTGTTTTCTAAGCTGACTCCACCGGTGTATACCTTCGTCATCGTTGACCAGTCGACGTAAGTGGCGCTTTCAAAATATGTGTTCGGGACTTCTTTGATATAAATGTCATAAACAGCATTTTCCCATACGACCTGGTTGTTGGTGTTGCTGTAGAATGTAAGCTTGTTGATGGTTCCCCAGCGCATGCTTGTCAATTCTGAGGCAGGGATGATAAACTGGCTGTCGGAATTAGAGTCGGCATAATAACCGTAGAAAGGAACGTAGTTGTTTGTGTTAGTTCCGTCATTCGCTATGACTATGTAAGCATCGGTAGGAGTGAAGCTGTAAATGTCGCTCCATGAGCTTTCTCCGTCGATTCCGCCGCAAGCTGCTTTTACGCGTGCGAAGTATGTTGTCTCAGGTGTGAGACCTGTAAGATTTGCGGAGATGTTTGTTCCTGATACTACAAAAGTTCCGTCGAACTCTGTTGGATTCGCGAAGGTGTTTTCTGTGTCATATTGAAGCACCCAGTCGTTGGCATCGCCGTTTTCTATCCAGTTCAGAGTGGCTATTGAGCCGTTGCCAGGTGTGATGCTTGCAGTTAACTGTGTAGGAGCCTGACATGCTACAGCGGTTGTGAAGCTTGTGGTGAGACTCCAGTCGCTGTAAATGCCGTCGCAGTCGGTTTGCACCTTGGCTGTGTATTGTGTCTCAGGTGTGAGACCTGTAAGCGTGAAATTGTTTGTATTGGCGTAAACCTCTGTGAAGTCAGCTTCTTCTGATGTCTTGTATGCCACTATCCAAGCTGAGGCGTCGCTTGCCCAGTTTAAGTCGACGGTGTGGGCTGTAACGTTTGAGTTTGCCAATCCTGTAGGGACTTCGCAGCTCGGAATGTAGTTGATGCTAACATTGTCGATGTGAATGTTGTTGTCGCTCTTGTCCTCCGAAATCGTTGATTCGCCATAAAAAGCGATGGCTATTTCCTGTCCAGCATAGGCGCTCAGGTCAATCTTGTGGTTTTGTCCCACTGCTGAGCAAGAGATATTGTTGTAAACATACGCAGAACCTGCGTTGTCCCACTGGCGTAAGATGGTCCAGTGTGCGCCATCGTCAGTGGAAATGAGAACCACAAACATGTCGTCGGCACCGAGTTCTGTGTTGATTTGCGCCAAGGTGCCGCTATATTTTGTAAGAGCTACATCAAAACTCAATTGTACGTTGTCATACATCATCATGGATGGGGTTACCAGCCAGTATCTGCAGCTGCTTCCGTAAATGTTCAGGTAGGCGTGGCTGTCGAAAACGCCATTGCTGCCTGTGCCAAAAGTCCAGGAACCACCTGTGCTGAGAGGGGTGCCGGCCAGCACATCGCTAAGAAGACCGCTGTATCTTGCCCAACCAACAGGAGTTGATGAGTATGCAAAGTCTTCCGTAAATGGGATTGCCGCCTTCGTGATGAAATCACCAGAGAGATAATTTTGGCAGTTGTAAACCCTTACATCGTATTTCTTGCATGATTCAAGTCCTGTCAGGTCAATGTAAGCATTGTATACTGTTTTCTCAAGCCATTCTGTGTCAGATGATTTCTTGTATTGCACAGTCCACGAGGTCTCCTGATATCCTGCTGTCCAGCTGAGTCTGGCCGACGAAGTGGTGATGTCGGTGACTACCAGGTCGGTAGGAGCTGCGCAAGGATTGAGAGTGGTGAAAGTGGTGGCTTTGAAATTGCTTGTGGAGCCGCTGCATATTGTTTGAACTCCAACGCTATATGTAGTGTTGCCTTCAAGTGTTTCATTAAAGGTGTATGTTTTGTCTGTCAGATTTTCCACTAAGGTGTAGTCGGCATCTGTTGAAGCCTTGTAACGGAGGTTCCATTTGTCGCCGTCGCCATCCCATGTCACGGTGGCACTGTTATGAGTGATGCTGTTCACCGCTATTGATGTCGGCATGTCGCAGCCAGAGGCATTCGGTGTGTAGGTGAATGTGGTTATAGGCAGGAAATTTGATGCCGTTGCTGTTGTAGGAGTGCTTGAACTGTCGTTGCCGTAGATAGAGGCACCTGATGCGAACTTTCCACAGTAATAGATGTTTTCATAGTCGCCTTTAGTCTTGTTGTCGCAACCGAAGAGGAGGTTGCCGCCTCCGTATGCGTATGGTGTCGACAAAGTGATGGTGACTTCAGCTTTATCGTTGTTGTCAGGATTCTTGACATAGACGAGATGTCCGGTGTACACTGTTATCGCATTGCCTAAATCAACAAATGAAGTGATTGTGGCGTTTGCCACTTCGGTCAGATAAACATCAACATCGACATCTGTCTCGTACTCGTTAGTGTAAGTCGTGTAGAATTTGATGGCAGTGATTGTTCCGCCTCCCATTTCCCCTAAATCTTCGGCAGGAAACACTGTCTGCGCTCTTGAAAATGCGTCAAAATAATAGGTGTAAATTGGGGTTCTGTTGCTCGTTCCCGTTTCATCTTCATACACAGTGAGAGTTTGCTGTGCGTTCGCTGCCCATGGCATCATCAACGCCATCAACAGGATTAGAAGTAAAGATTTTTTTTTCATTTTAATTTTTATTGGTTAACTATTTAAATATTTAATTTTAGTATTTAACAATTGAAAATTCGCATGTTAAAAAAACCGAGCTAGGACAAGCGTCCTTGTCGATTTTATGTTATAAAAGTTGGGGGGATAAAAACCGGGAATACCGTAAATATGGCTGCAAAAATACAAAAAATATTTTAGTGTGAAGATTTTTTTCAAAAAAAAGCGCAGGGACGCGGCTTGCCGCGTCCCTGCGAATTGATTCCGATTTCGGATAGGTGTTTATTCTTCGCGTTTACGTCTCGCAATGGCGTATCCTGCGCCGAGTGCTGTCAGCACCACCAAACCACTGCCTAGTGGGGCAGGGACATCGTTACCTTCACCGCCGTGACTGCCAGGCAACCCTGGATTGCCTCCGCCTCTTAGGTTGTCAAAATCATCGAATTTGTCGAGACCGTTGCCAACATCTTCCCAGTTGTTGAAGAAACCGTCGCTGCTGCCAAAGCGCTGTGCGCTGGCACCGAGACCTATCATAGAAACTAATGCGATTGCTAATAATATCTTTTTCATGGTTATATTCTCCTATTATTAATTATCTAACAACAATTTTCTGTGTCATAATGTTTTCTCCAACAAATCTCAGCATGTAAACGCCTGTTTCGAATGCTGAAACGCAGACGCTCTCGCTGCCGTGGATCTCTTTGCTCATCACGAAGCGACCCATCACGTCGAACACCTGCAATGTGCCGTCGCCGCTGACTAACAACTCGTCGCCGTTCTGGTAAGCGAAGTTACCATTGACGTAGTTGTCATCAACACCGTTGTAGTTGTTGTTGAAGTCGAAGATGAGCTTGAAGCGGTTGTCGTCATCCTCAGCTGAGGCTTTGAATGCGTAGGTCGGAGTCTCCAGCAGGTCGATAAGCTCGCCAGTCTGGTTGTCGAAGAGCATCATTGTGCTTGCCTCGATGTTCTTGGCGTTGATTGTGATTGTGAATTTTCCGTCTTCAACTGCCTTGAAGTGCACCGGCATTGTGCCAGCGAGTTCTTCAACTCTTGCTGCAGCATAGTCGTCGCCGTCGTTAATCACATAAACGATTGAGCTGTTGGCGATGTTCATCTTGCGCAAGGTGTTGCCGCCACCAATTTGTATGAAGGCTTTGTCGGTTTTGTTCTCATTGCCAGCTACGATGCTGATGATTCCGATTTCGCTTTCGTCTTTCGATGATGACGGGTTGAAATACAATGTCTGGTTAACATCGCCAGCTTGGATGAAGAATCCTTGACCAGGTTTGATTTGATCACCATCCAGCATGTTGCATACCTCATAGTCTTCATCATTATTGAGAAGCAGGAATGAATATGTAGGCTCATCATCAATTGCGATGTCGCCTGATTTGAGGTTGCGTGTGAATGGGTTACCAACGAGGTTGAAACCCTTTACGTCGTCATATGTGCATGCATAACTCAAAGGCAAGCTAAATGGTGCGTTTGTGCCCGCCATCTCGCCAGTGAATTCCAAAGTCTGTTGAGACTCACTGGCGTGTAGATAACCAACACCTCTAGTTAAAGTTGAGAATGGATGCAGATTATGGCCGTTATTAAGATATGAGTACCAATATGCAGCTGGCTCGTCGTATTTGAACAAGTCTATTGCGATTGTTTGATCGAACGACTCGTCAATAGCAGCGCCATCAACTGGTGATGCGATGAAGTACCATCCTCCGACATCTTTAGTTGTCCATGCGGTGATTTCTTTTTGGAGTGTGGCATTAACATCTTCGGTATGGATAAGCTGGCCGCCGTCTTCGATGATAAGATGTGAGCCTTCTTCCAGAGTTATACTGTTAGCATATGCTACTGTACCGTTTTCAATTATAACATCACCAGCAATGTACACATTGTCATCGATGCTTGGCATGTCACCGCTAGTTGGCCAATTTCCAGCAAAAATAACTTTATCGAAAGCTGTTACTGTTACATCATCGAGATACCATCCATTGGCATTGTCGCCTTCGTGGATAAAGGCAATGATAATCTCTTGTCCGACATAGTCTGCCAATGAAAGAGTGGTTTCAACCCAGCTTTGTGTAACTGATTCAGGGCACCAGATCTGTGTATATGTGGAACCGCCGTCAGTTGACACTTTCACGATGTTCAAGCCACCGGCATCGTCAGAACCGCCGGTATAATAACTTGCTCCTGTGTTATAGGACCAGAAACTTAATTTTGCATATTCGGCATCAATATTAAGAGTTGGTGTCCATAACTCAACAGTACCATAATATGAGCTGTAAGCACTTGCCGTCCCAGAGTGTTTGTACGTTGTGCTTCTTGTCCAGTTGTCACCATGTTCGCATGCTGCTCCTAATGTCCAGCATAATGGCTGGAATGTCGCGTCATCGAAGCTTTGTGTGAAACTATGTTCACTATCAACAGTATATGAGCCACAATCGGTGAGGAATGTGTCTTCTGCACTCCAGTCGCTGTAGTCTTCTTCGTCACAAACAGCACGCACGTATGCATGGTATGTCGTCGCAGGTGTCAAACCTGTAAGCTCTACAGTCGGGTCAGTGTTGGCTGTCTTAGTTAAATATGTGTCGGTGTTTGGGTCGAAACTTTCATCCTTGTATGCGATTTCCCATTGGGTCTGGCTTTCAGCGCCCTTGGTCCATGCCAAAGTAGCTGTTGTGGATGTCGTTTCTGTGTCGTGCAATGCGGTAGGTGTAGAGCAAGTCATTGTTGCAATGCTGAAGTTGTCTATTGCCGCTGGAGGCTGGTTGCCTGAACCACCGTCGTTAACCCAATAAATCACTAATATGTAGTTACCATTGATTATTTCAACATCGTTTATGCGTTTTGTCTGCCATTCGTCGCTATTGTTAAGCTGTGAGCCGCCATCAAGGGCAATCCAACCTTTAGGAACTGTATTTTTGGTCAAACCTGAAGGTGTTGTACCTGCTGAAAGCGATACGGTTGACGGTGCCAAAACCACACGCATGAAGTCATATTCATCCCAAGATCCATGTTCGCCGTTTGAAATCCAATCGTACGAGAATGAGTAGGTGCCTTCACTTATTGTGAAACACTTTGTTGCAAATGAAACAGAAGTGTTGCTTATGCTATAATAATGTGATTCACCGCCGTCGTTTGAGATGTAAATGGCTTTTGTTGAGCCTTCACCATTGTGTGCAGCTGTGCCCCAAGCCCATTGGTTGGTCTGGTTTTTATTAATCAGAAGCCATTTGTTTTCAGTTTCGAAATCGTCAAAGAAAGGATGTGTATCGTCAATAACGACAGGTGTTTGATTTGTTGGGAAGTTGATAGGACTACTCCATGCAGTGTTGCCGTCGCTTCCACAATTGTCGCGTACCCATACGTAATATGTAGTGGCTTCATCAAGCACGTTGTCTAATGTGTATGATGTTTCAGCGATACCTGTAATGTAGTTGTCGCCTGTCTCTGGAGTATCTGACGGCGTAGAGCTCGATGTTGAGTAATACAACTCATAGCTTGCATGGTTGTCGTTGGTTGCAACGGCATTCCACGAAACGGTTGCCGAATTGGCGGTGATATTAGTCGCTAATAAACCATCAGGAGCGATTAGGTCGAGAGTTATGAAGCTGTATTCCAACTTGCTCCATTCGCTGACACTGCCACCGCAATTACCACGTACCCATGCATAGTACATAGTGTTCTTAAGCAATCCCGTCAACTCTTGAGGGTTGTTTCCAGTGTTTTCGATTGATGGAACTGTCTCGCCTGTCGGTACTGTGTTCGACGTGTTGTAATAGATGTCCCAATGGTCTTGGTCGCTGTAACCTGCCGTCCATCCAAGTTGTGCTGTATGTGTGGTAATTGCACTTGCTGCGACAGCCTTTGGCCTTGAACAAGTTGGAGCAATAGATAGACTTATATCGTCAATATACAAGTTGTCGTATGATGTGGCATTGTATTTGATAGCTATATATTTTATGTTATATTTAAAATCTTCTTCAAATAATTGGTAAGTTGTTGAAGGATTGCCGGTGGCCTCATTCCATGTAAATGCCTCCACATCGTCGGTGGTAGTTGAATAGCCGACTTGGAATGTAGATACACTGTAGGCGCTAGAACGTTTGTAGTAAAATTCAACGTGAACGCCTTCTGTTGCTCCACTCAATTCTGGCGTGATGAGATATTGTGTTTCATAAGTGTTAGCATAATAGAATCGGAAACAATAAGATGACGAATTGTGTCCGTTGCCAGAAATCCTTCCTGTTGAACTATATTCATCCTTCATCTTCCAGCAGTTCATGTCGTAGGCGTCTTCAAATCCATAATCATATGGAATAGGATATGCAGCGCATTCTGTCTGGAAGTTTGTGCCCTCGCTCCATCCGCTCACGTCACCACCGCCGCAGTTGCCGCGCACCCATACATAATATGTGGTGAAGCCTTCAAGACCTGTCAATATATAAGGATTTTCGTCGATATTAATTCTTGAGTTCGTCTCGTCCAAAACAGTTGTTGAAGTTGGTGCTGTCGAGCTTGTCGAATAGTATATGTCCCAGTGGTCTTGTCCCACACTGCCTGGTGTCCAGCTCAAATTTACAGTTGATGATGTGGCATCGCTTGCTGTAAGCCCTGTTGGCTTCTTACATGTTGGTATCGCAGTGATTTTTATGTCATCAATGTATAACGATGTCCATGTTGTGGCGTTATATCTGATGCAGATATATTTGGTGTTTTCTGGGAAATCATATTCAAAATACACATAACTACTTGACGGATTCGACACCTCTTCGCTCCATGTGAAAGCTGATGCGACATCTTTTGTTGTTGTTGAATGACCGACTTGGAAGTTACATGTGTTTGCACTATGTTTGTAATAAAACTCAATGTGTACGCCTGCTGAAGTGCCACTTAATTCAGGCGTTATCAGATATTGTGGGTCGTATAATGAATTACGGTTAAATCCAAAGCCATATGAACCTGTTCTCTTGTCTGTTGCTGTTCTTCCTGTAGAAGTATTGCAGTTTGTCATTGTCCAGCAGTCCATATCGCTGGCCTCTTCTTCTTCAAAGCCGTATTCATAAGGAATAGGATATGCGTTACATTCTGTTTGGAAATCTTCAACATCGCTCCATTCGCTCACATCGCCGCTGCCGCAGTTACCGCGTACCCAAACATAATATGTGGTGTTGGATTCAAGACCTGTCAAAATGTAAGGATTCTGGTCAATATTAATTCTTGAATTCGTCTCATCCAATACGGTTGTTGAAGTTGGAGCCGTTGAGCTTGTCGAATAGTAAATATCCCAGTGGTCTTGTTCTACGCTGCCTGGTGTCCAGCTCAAATTTACAGTTGATGATGTCGCATTGCTTGCTGTAAGTCCAGTCGGCTTGAAGCATGACGGTGCCTCTGACAGCGTTATATCATCGATATACAAAGAGTACGATTTGTCGTAAATATATTGAATAGCAATGTATTTGATACCGTCAACTCCAAAATCATGCTGGTAAAGGGTATAAGTGTTTGATGTTGTTGTCACCATATCATCCCAGGTGAAACTATCGACATCGGTGCTTGTAGTTGAATAACCCACCTTGAATTTTTGTTCGTAATAACTGCCAGAGGATTGTGTTCTATAGTATAACTCAACTCTCACACCTTTGGATGTTGTGTTCAATTCAGGCGAGATTAAAGTTTGTGGGTCGTTCGATGTGCTATAATAAAATCTGAAACAATTTGAGCCGGTTCTTACGTAAGAATTGTAAATGCCTGTGCTTGAATGAAAATTATCTTTGTTCCAACAATTGTCATAATCTGTAGCGTCCTCGAATCCATAAAAATATGTAAGGTTCTTTGCGCCGCATTCGGTCATCAAAGTGCTGCTTGTCCAGTCGCTCAACTCTTCGCATATTGCTTGGACACCATATTCGTAGGTTGTCAAGCCGTTCAAGCCTGTAATCTCATACGAATAGGAAGTCGCTACGGCGGTATTGTATGCATCTGACGAACCATTTATTCTCCATCTCACGTTCCATGATGTTTCCTCACCATTCGATGTCCAATTGATTGCGGCAGTTGATGATGTAGCGGTATAATCGCCTAAAGTAACAGGCAAACATGATGGTTCTTCACCAGGTGTATAATCAATGGTAACCTTTGGTAGGAATGTTTGACGAGAGTATGTAGTACTCCATACGTGACTGCTATTCGCATTGTTATATATCGCTGTATATGTTCCAGACGTTTGTGTTACACCATACCATGATAAACTTTTTGTACTACTGCTGAAAGCTGTTTGCTGTATACCAATCATCAGATTTCCTCCTTTGTACAAATATGGTGCCGTCAAAGTCAAAACCATTTGATTGTTGCTGATCGAGATGGTGCCGCTTGAACGGACCTCGCTCATGCTATTCCAATCCTCACATGCTGCAGTTTCAAAAGTTGTATAGTTAACTTCTTTCATGTAAACTGCAAACTCTCTTGTCCCGAAATCAACTGATGCCGTTGCGTTGTAAAAAGTCAGTTTTGATAATGTTGCCCATTGTATCTCTGAAAGGGCTGAAGCTGGAATAATGAACTGACTGCGCGTGCCATAATCGATATATGAACCATAAATTGGAACATAAGAGTTTGTATTTGTGTTGTCATTCAATGTTATGGTATATGTGCTTGTTGGCGTAAAACTCACAGTGTTGCTCCAATCGCTTTGATCTGTAGCATCACAATATGCACGTACCTTTGCGGTATTGACAATTTCCGGAGTACATCCATCGTATGTGAAAGGATTGGTGTTCATTGCAATGAGGTTTTCCTCGTCGCCATTTAAGCAGAGTTGCCATGATGTCGCTTCTCCGTTTTCAGTCCAATTTAATGTTACTCTTGAGCCGTTTCCAGGAGTGAGGGTGAATTCCAGATTTGTAGGAGCAGGACAAGAAGGCTCTGTTGTGAAAGTGGTTGTAGCGAAATTTATTTCAGGGTCGTCATCATACAAAGCCTTTATTCTAAAATCGTAACTTGTTTCCGCATCCAACTCGTCAATCGTGCAAGTTAAAACGCTGCTGCCAACTGATTCTAATTCAGACCATGACTCATCGGCTGTTTTCTTGTATTGGTATGCATAGCCTGTAAGGTTCTCGCTTGGCGATGCCCATGTTAAAGTTGCTTCGTGAGCGGTTTTTGAAGTTACTGTAAGATTCTTCGGAGCAGGATAGTCTGTTGCTTCAGTTGCTTTAAAAAGAGAAACGGAACCAGATGTGTAGGTAGTAGAACCTACAATGTTACTATAACTATAAGTGAGATAATTTGTAGAGTTTCCAACTGTTCTTCTTATACTTACTTCAGAATTAGAAAAAGAAATGTTCCAATTATAATGCGAATCATTTGTTCCCCAATAAAGTTTGCAATTACCACTGCTGATAGTTCCACATATGTACTTGTCATTTTGGTTTTTCAATGTGTATGTCGAAGAACCTGAAATTGTAAGGTATGCGGTGTTGGCAGGCAATGATGATGCATCTATCTGATTATCAGTTATTGTAATTGTACTTGTGCTTAAATAATTTCCACTGGAAGTTGTTGCACCTGTTGTTAAAGTGACTTTTTTGTTTGCTTCGTTTACCAAGATATAAGTTCCATCCGATGTAATATCAGACAATTGTGTTACCTTTTGGTAAACGGTGTTTTGTCCCTTCACCGCCCACGGCGCCAATAACGCCACGAACAGCATTAGAAGTAAAAACCTTTTCTTCATGATAATTTATTTAGTTAGTTAATCTTCAATTAGTTATATCAGTCGCGCTTAAAGCACTTATAGGGGGCGTACTTTAAAGCGCGCAAAATTACAAAAAATAATAATAGGTACGACAAGGAATGTGAAAACAAATACGGGTCTCACCGAAGTTATTAATCCTCAAGCATTCGGTCAAGTTGTGCTTGTAGCTCTTCTCGTTTTGGCAAATACAATTGATATCTGGCGGCAAATAACTGGTTGGTAATACCTTGCATGGCATACTCCATAAGAAGCTCGTCTTTCTTGGCTCCCAAAACAATTCCAATTGGGGGATTGTCGTCAGATTGGCATATTTCTGTTTTGAAATAATTCAGATAAAGATTCATTTGCCCGATGTCTTCATGTTTCGCTTTTAATGCATCTTCAAGCTCTGCTTCTTTGTATTTTCGTTTCTTCGGTAATCCAGCGAATTCCAACACGTATGGATCGTGTATTATATCATCAGCAGTCATAACTTGATGTCCTTCTGTCGCCAGAGATAAGATACCTGCCTTGTCAGTGCTAAGAGCCAAACGCTGGAAAAGAGAACTTTTGATTTGCCGTTTTAGTTCCCGAACTTTCCAACTTTCTTTTATCGCTTCGGTATAGTAGAATTGCAATTCTAATGGGTCATCACATTTGAGTAATTCAAAATAATGGCTCCATGTCAATTTGTGAGACAGTGTCTCACATTTTGGAAAAGCAAGATATAGTTTGCGCATATAGGTTAAATTGGAGCGGCTGAATCCCCTGCCGTGTTTGGCTGTAAGATCTTTGGATAGGTTAATCAATAATTGTGCGCCATATTCGGCTCTTGCTTTTCCGTTTTGCTCAAATTCCACGATATATTGTCCCGTTTGCCAGTTTGCCAATAACAATTCGGTGTTGACAGCGTATGCTGCATTGGTTTTGGCATTGTCCCATAGCAAAGAGATTTTTTCAACCAATTGTGAATATTCGTTAAACTGAATAGCGGAAGAATTTTTAGTGATTTGTGAGCCGTTCATAAATTATGGTTTATAAATTAAATACTTTGTAAGTGTAGTAGTGTTGCTATACAACATGAAATCAACTGCAAAAATAAAAAAAAATAATAATATGTTCAACAAAAATTTTCAAAATATTCCTTGCTTTTCTCATAATTCCTTTGTATTTTTGCGTGATTTTTTTTTGTTGAAAACTTTTGAGATTATGATGACCCTTCCGGATACTTATTCGCAAGATGAGAAAATTGAACTCGACAGGCAGTTCAATGAGCTTTTACAGTGCTGGAAATCAAGGAAAAACGAGCAGGACGTGGCTCTGGTGACCGAGGCTTACCTTCTCGCCGCCAACGCCCATAAAGACGCACGCCGACGCTCGGGCGAACCTTATATGTACCACCCGCTCGCTGTGGCGACAATCATAGCGGGCGAGATGGGGATGGGTCGCACTTCCATCATCTGCGCACTGCTGCACGATGTGGTGGAGGACACCGACTACACGCTCGAATATATCAGCGAACACTTTGGCGACAAAGTGGCGAAAATAGTGGATGGCGTCACCAAACTCACAAGCGAAGACTTCAAAGAAGGCGCCAAAAGCCTGCAGGCCGAGACATTCCGAAAGATCATCATGAGCATGTCGTACGACATCCGCGTCATACTCGTGAAACTCGCCGACCGCCTGCATAACATGCGAACCCTCAGCTCGATGCCTCATCACAAACAGCTGAAAATAGCATCCGAGACGACACAGATCTACGCCCCGATAGCTTATCGTCTTGGTCTTTACAAAGTGAAAGTCGAACTCGATGACCTCTGCCTGAGATATATCAACCCACAGGTCTTTGAGTCGGTGCAGAAACAGCTTTGCGAGGTTAGAGAAAGGAAAATCAATGAGCTGGAGGAGTTCCTAGCTCCTGTGAAAGCCGAGCTGGAACAACGTGGTATCAAGGTGCGAACCATGGCGATAGAACGTAACGTGAGCTCCGTCTGGGAACGTATGGTGAAGTTCGGGATGTCGCTCGAAGAGGTCTACGACGTCTATGTGGCACGTATCATCATCGACTGCCAAAACATTGAGGATGAAAAGGTTAAGTGCTGGGAGACATTCGCTGTCTTCACGAAGTATTATTACCCCGACAATAAAAAAATGCGCGACTGGGTGTCGTTCCCGAAAACCAACGGATACTCGTCGATTCATGCCGTGTTTATGAACAAACAGGGTAACTGGATCGAGACGCAGATTCGTACCGAGCGCATGGACGAGATTGCGGAAAACGGCTTCGCGGCTTATTGGAAATACCGCGACCAGAACTCCAACGCCGAGTCGGGACTCGACCTCTGGATGAAAGTGGTGCGTAACCTCGTGCAGCAAGCCGATGAGAACCATGTGTCAGCCATTGAATTTATTGACAGTTTCAAACTCGACCTTTTCAACGACGAGATATTCGTCTTTACCCCGAAAGGCGACAAGATAACCATGCCGAAAGGCTCCACGGTGCTGGATTTCGCATATAACATCCACACCGACCTCGGCAACCACTGCGTGGGCGCGAACATCAACAAAAAACTGTCGCCGATTCAGACGGAGTTGAAGATGGGCGACCAGGTGGAGGTGATAACTTCGGAATTTCAGGAACCGCAGGAGAAATGGTTCGACTATCTCGCCACTTCAGGTGCCAAGAGCCGCCTTAAAAACGGCATCAAGGATTTCCGCAAAGCCTTTAAGGAAAAGGGCAAAACGATGCTTCGTGAGTATTTTGAGCATGCTCATGTCGACTTCAGCAGGCAAAATCGCAACTTCCTTGCTGAGAAGTTTAATCTTGCCACCCGCAACGACCTTTATTATTATGTAGCGGTGCATAAAATAGGTCAGCAGGACATTGAAAACTGCTTGAAAACCAACGACTCTCACTGGTCGGATTACCTTGTGAAATATCTTACTCTGGGCTTCGTTCGCCCATCATCGCAAAAGAAAACCGACGAGCAGGACAAGACTGACGAAAACGGCGTTTCGGGCTACGTCATCTCCACATGCTGCAACCCGATTCCAGGCGACGACGTGGTGGCGATAAGCCTCCCGGGAGAGCCTGTCCAGATACATCATCCAGACTGTCCCGAGGCTATGAAACTGATGTCACGCTACGGCGAGAGCATCGTCAAGGCACGTTGGCAGTTTGGCGACGATTTTGCATTTCTTGCCACTCTTAAGATATTGGCTGTCAATAAGATGGGCTTCGGCGCGACCTTGTTCGATACCATCACAAATCAAGAAAAACTCGACATGCAGGCGATGGAGATGAAAATCGAAGGCGGCATGGTCGTGGCAACGGTCTCGGTCTACGTCAATAACCTCAAAACCCTTGAAAATCTTATAGATAAGATCAAGAAGCTCGAGCTTGTAAAAAAAGTTGAGAGAATAGGAAAACGAAACTGAAAATTTTGTAATTTTGAACCCTGAAAACACACATCGTCATTTCGACTGAAACGGAATGAAATGGAGTGTAATGGAGAAATCTCCGCCATTTTATTAATTCGGAATATTTCAAATGCTGGTGATTTCTCGACTTCACTTCGTTACGCTCGAAATGACAAATAATGCAAATAATAATTAAATCATATAACAATGTCAAAATTGGATTTGCTTCTTGGATTGCAGTGGGGCGACGAAGGCAAAGGAAAGGTCGTGGATGCCCTCACTCCTAAATATGATATGGTATGCCGTTTTCAGGGTGGCCCAAACGCCGGTCACACTATCGAGTTCGACGGCAAGAAGTTTGTGCTTCACACTATCCCGTCAGGAGCGTTTAACGATAAGTGTATCAACGTGATAGGCAACGGTGTCATCATCGATGCGAAGATTCTGAAAGACGAGATCGACAACCTCATCTCGGCTGGCATCGACCTCACCAAACGCCTCATGATTTCCAACAAGGCACATCTCATCCTGCCTACACACCGCGTCTTGGATGCGGCCAACGAGAAGGCTCTTGGCAAGATGAAAATCGGCTCCACCTTGAAGGGTATCGGTCCAACTTATACCGACAAGACTGCACGTCGTGGATTGCGCATAGGCGACATCATGATGAGCGACTTCAAGGAACGTTACGAGAACATCAAAGCCAAACATTATCAACAGATTAAGGATTTGGATTTCGACATCAACGAGGTGCGTCTCGATGGCATGAACTTCGCTGATTACGAAAAAGTCTGGTTCGAGGCTATTGAGTTTTTGAAGAAATTCCAGTTCGTGGAAAGCGAATACCTCATAAATAAATATCTCGACGAAGGCAAAAACGTCCTCGCAGAAGGTGCTCAAGGCTCGATGCTCGATGTCGACTTCGGAAGCTATCCGTTTGTGACCTCGTCGTCAGTCATCGCAGCAGGCGCCTGCTCGGGATTGGGCGTGGCTCCTGGTAAAATCGGCAAGGTGTACGGCATCTTCAAGGCTTACTGCACACGCGTCGGCACTGGTCCTTTCCCGACAGAGCTGTTCGACGAGACAGGCGAGATGCTTCGTGCCAACGGTCATGAATTCGGTGCCACGACAGGACGTCCGCGCCGCACCGGATGGCTTGATATTCCTGCACTTCGCTACGCCTGCATGCTGAGCGGCGTCACCGACCTCATGATGATGAAATCCGACGTGATGGACGACCTCAAAGAAATCAAGGTCTGCATCGGCTATGAATACAACGGCCAAGTGATTGATTATCTGCCATATGACGCTTCTACAGTAACAATGAAGCCGGTTTACACCACCGTGAAGGGCTGGAACAGCAAAATCGATGGCAAGATTCCTCAGGAACTTGAAGATTACATCAAATTTATCGAGGAAAAAGTGGGCGTGCCGATCAAATTCGTGTCATATAGCCCTGATAGAAATGCTAATATTTTAAGATAACCGTTAGTCTCTCGCAGATATCGCAGAAAACGCAGAAATACTTCCACAGTCCAGTCTGCGAGATCTGCAGCTCGCGACGCGAGCAATCCCGCAGAGTAAGAACAGGAAAAAATCAGTGTAATCAGCGAAATCTGCGAGAGATAAAATAATAATCATGATAATTTTAGAAAAACCATACGTTTCGGCTCCTTTGGTGGAGTATCTGGAGAAATCACAGATTGCAGTCTTGAAAAACGAGATGTCGGAGCTTTTAGTGAAGCAGGGACATAAACTTAACCTTTTGAACGACAACGAGTTCGTTGAAAAATATCAGCAGACGGGCAAGCTCTACGCCGTGTCGGAGAACGCCCTCGTGTGGCTCTATCCGCATCTCGCCGGCTCAGAACTCATCGAGAAGGTGAAGATTGTGAAAGACAAGGCTGAGTTCCGTAAAATTTGCGCCAAAATCTTCCCTGACTTCTATTATAAAGAAGTGGAAATGAATGAGTTACGTTCACTCAATCCTGATGAGTTGCCATTGCCGTTGGTGATAAAACCGGCAGTCGGATTCCTCAGCGTGGGCGTGTACATCGTGCGCAGCAAGGCTGAATGGAATGCCGCTTTGGACGACATTGACCGTAACTTTGCAAAACAGTGCGCCGTGTTCCCGGAGACAGTGGTGAAGAGCGGAAAATTCGTGCTTGAAGACTTCATCCAGGGAGAGGAATACGCCGTCGACGCATATTATGACAAAGATGGTAAGCCAAACATTATCAATATCTTCCATCATATTTTCAAGTCGGAGACTGATGTCAGCGACCGTCTCTATTGCATGAGCAAGGAGATTTTTGAGAAGAACTACGGTCAGTTTAACCAGTTCCTCATCGACTTGAACGGAGTGTTGAACCTCCGCAACTTCCCGATGCACGTGGAGTTCCGCGTCGACAAAAACACTGGCAAGGCTATCCCGATTGAGGTCAACCCGCTGCGTTTCGCTGGCATGTGCCTCAACGATCTGACTCGTCACACCTGCGGATTGCTTCCTGTTCAGGCGTTCTTCGAGGGCATACATCCTGACTATGCCACGATGTGGAACGGCATCGAAGACGATGTGTTCAGTTTTGTGGTTCTTGACAAGCCTTACGAGACAACGAAAGCCATTGATTTTGAGAAGATTAAGAAACACTGGCATGGCGTGGTCGAGACTCGCGACATCATGAATCCTGCCATGAGCATCTGGGGATTCCTCTTCGTGAAAACGGATAAAGCACACAGAAGCGAACTTGATGAAATACTTAACTCGGATTTAACGGAGTTTATTAAATAGTTTCACGCAGATTACGCAGAAAACGCAGATTTTTTCCAAAACAGTCCGATCTGCGAGATCTGCGTGAGAAAAAATAATATTATTATGAAAAAATTATTACTTCTATTATTGCCTCTTTTATTTTTTGCTTGCAATAATGGCGAGTTTCCTGACGCTTCAAAGCCGTTAGGCGATTCTGTCGATTATAGTCAAGATTATTTTTCACAAAACATAAAGGCATCTTTCACGGCAAAGAAAGAGTTGCCTTGGGGGAAGCGTGTTCCAGAGCGCGAGTTCAAGCATTTCGTGCTGCCGGTTCGTGTCAACAATGAGAATCTTGACGATTTCAGAATGGTATATTACGAGGAATTGCGCGACAGAGTGAAGAATCTGACGATGTACGACGCCGTGTTGGAAGTCAACCACTGGTGCCACGAAAAAGTCAACTACAAGGGTTCTGATTCCAGAACGAGCTCTCCGATGGCGACCATCAAGACATCGTGGGGACGTTGCGGCGAGGAATCGACATTGTTGGTCGCGGCTCTGCGTACTGTGTGCATCCCTGCCCGCCAGGTTTACGTGCCTCGTTGGGCACATTGCGACGACAACCACGCATGGGTGGAGGCATGGGTCGACGGAAAATGGCATTTTCTTGGCGCATGCGAGCCTGAGTCGGTGCTTGATTTGGGTTGGTTTAATGCCCCCGCATCACGTGCATTGTTAGTGCACACTCGCGTTTTGGGCGACTACGACGGTCCGGAAGAGGTGATAAGCAAAACGCCATATTACACCGAAATTAATGTTATTGACAATTATGCCGAGACAGCCAAACTGAATGTCAAAGTCGTTGATAATGAAGGTAATACGGTGCCTGATGCCCGTGTCGATTTCAAGATTTACAATTATTCGGAATATCATACCGTCGCCACCAAACACACTGACAGTCAAGGTGATACGTGGCTGACAGCCGGTCTCGGTACCATGATGGTCTATGCTTCAAAAGATGGCAAATTCGGTTTCGCGGTTGTGATCATAGGTTCAACAAATACAATTACGATAACGCTATGTAAAGACGTACGGCCGTACGTCTCTGCTGAAATATCGGAATATGATTTCGACATCATCCCACCAGCGGAAAACGCCCGAATTCCTAATGTTTCCGCCGAGATGCGTGCCGAAAACAACCGCCGTATCGCCGTTGAGGATTCCATCAGAAACGCCTACATCGCTCAATGTGTCGCAGCCCAAAATGAAGGCGACTACGACCATGAGATTATGACGAAATCATGGGGTAACTACCAGACAATCAAGGATTTCATCGATTATGCGAGAGAGTTGAATAGGGTAGAGGATGCTTATACACTGCTCCATAACCTCACCGACAAGGATTTGCGTGACGTTTCAATGGATGTTTTGAAGGATTGTCTCGATAACAATATGCTTGATCCGCGCGTCTCCAACGAGATGTTGCGTCCGTTTGTAAAGATGTTTCATGAAACGTCTCTGCCAGATAATGTCGCGGATTTGATCCAGTGGGTTAACGACAACATTACAATCAATGATGATGTCGCTGAAAGCAGAACCCCGATTTCACCCGCTGGCGTAATGCGCTCACGCATCGCCGACTCGCATTCGCGCGATATTTTCTTCGTGGCGTTGGCACGCACAAAAGGCATTGCATCCCGCATAGATCCAGTGACTGGTAAGGTGCAATACATTGATAATCAATGGAATGATGTGACGTTTGCCGCTGTAGAGACGAATGAAAACCCATCTCAAAAACCTGGAACATTGGTCATCAATTATGCTGGCACCGATGACCCTCGTTACTACACTCATTTCTCAATTAAGAAATACAACGGCAGCACCTTCGACCTGCTCTCGTACGATGCTATGGACCCTGGAATGGATGTCGGAATGACGTTGTCGCAGATGATGGCGAGCGGCGGCATCATCCTTGACCCTGGTTATTATGCCTTGAGTTTCGGTCCGCGTCTCGCCGATGGTAGCGTGCTTAACCGATTGATTTTCTTTACTATAGAATCAGGAAAAACAACTGAGCTTGAAATGGTGATGCGCTCTGCCAAATCATCACAAAAAGGTGAACGAATCATCGCCTACCTTGACGGCGGCAGCGAGCCGACAACCCACGCCATGCAGGATATCTCCATTTTAAAGAAGGAATTCGAGAAAAAGTGTGAAACAATGACATTCATCTTTAATAATGAAGAAGATTTGAGGAATTTTAAATTGAAGAATTTCAACGAGTTACCTGAAAATATAGACTTTTTGATTGATTCAGATGCTTTTTGGAAAAACACCCAAAACACCAAAGCTTTACCTTGTTTCAAAATCCTAAATTCGGAAAACGAGGTGGTTTTTGAAAAGAGTGGTTACACCATAGGGCTCGGTGAGCAGTTGCTGAAGCATATAAAATAACAACCCCGAAAGCAAGCTTCCGGGGTTGTCGTTATTGTTAACAAAGAATTGTTATTTAACTAATTCAGCGCGCAAATTGTTAATGCCTTCCTGTGAAAGTTCAACAACTTTTGTTGTCTCGCCCAAATTCAGGCTGATGTGGTTGCCGTCGACATACTCAAATAATTCAACTTCCTGGTCGCCATTATTCATGAACCAAACGTCGTTTTCGTTAATGAGTTGTACAGTTTCATCACCTTTTGTGATTGTGTAGCCGTTCTCGTTTGACTGAACAAGAACTTTGCCGTTTTCTGTGTTGATAACTTCAGTCTTGCTTGCAACTGGGTTTGAACCTGTCCAGAATTCGATTGAGTTGAGAACAACGCCGTCAACGAAAATGCAAACTCCGTAAACAGGAACCAAGCATGATGTTGCAAAGAAAACGATCTCATTGATGAATTTGTTACCAATTGATTGATTCCAATTGTAGTACATGTTGGTGAGACCGAATGATCCAATGCATGACGACAAGAATAATGTCGATGCCAATGCAATGCATAAAAATACCTTTTTCATTTTTTATAATTTTTGGTAAAACAATACTTTGAATTTCACGATGCAAATATACTGCTTTTTTTTAAAGTGTAACCAGAAATTCAAATTATTTTATCGATTGTGAAATACAGCGATTCGCTCGATTTTTGATAGTCCCAATGTATTGACCTTGAGCAGATAAAAGCCGTCCGGCAGAGCCGAAACATCAATAGAATCGTCTGTTGTCCGCAATACGGTTTTGCCTGTCAAATCATAGATTTCAGCTGAAACAATCTCATTGTCCGATTTGATTTTGATATAAGAGTTGGCTGGATTCGGGAAAACAATAACTGAACTGTTTGACGAAATCTCTTCAGCGTTTTCATAATATGAACTATATGTCCAATTTTCAGCAAGGCTGTTATCTAATTCTAAATCAATGAGTTGTAAATATGGTCCGTTGCCGTCCGGCTCTGTCGGCCAAGGTTCTGAGTCAGAATAACACACCTCGTCAATGACATTGCCCCAAGCATCGGCTATGACAATTTTTTCCGATTTGTTGGAGAGTTTTCTCTGATATTCGCCGAATGGAATATTGTTGTAATGTTGAATATAAGTCATTGAGTCTGAACATAATACCAAGGAGTCGCGGGCTGCCAGACTCGAGCCGTTCGGGAACTGGTATGTGATGCCTAACTCGCGAAGATAAATGCCTGTCAAATCGACATCTTCATCACCGTTATTATTGATTTGGATAAACTCAAGTTTGTTTCCGTTGATGGTGTCGAAATCTGCAGGATGATAGTGAATTTTGGATATTACCAGTGGCGGTAAATCGATGTCATCGCAATTGTTGTACGAACCGATATTGTGATTTAACCAATTGATTCTCTGTTGAATCCATGTCTTCATGGCTTGTATTTCCGACGTGTGCTGCTGCATCTTGTGCCACCGTTGGTTGTCGCGTCCCACCGCTTCTGTTATCAAAACATCGATTTCATCCATTCTGTTACTTATCTCGTTGTAACTCAATGGATTGCCTTCTGCAGTCACTTCAAACCAGCGTTTGGCAAAATAGCAACGGAATTCGTCGGTGTCGAACAAATCTTTCCAAAACTTCGGTCCTATATTATCGTCGTTGTCGAACTGCCAGACATCGTAACGGCTGCGGCTGCCGAACTCATCGTGTCCGTAGGTGAGGTTGTAGTCCCAAATCGGACCTGCGCGCAGCTTGCCTTTTCTGTCTTTATGGAAAAACGTGCTGAGTTCATACACGTCGACATTCGATGAAAACTCGCCTAAAATCATGAAATCGACGAAAGTGGAGATGTCGATGATGCTCGGGATGCCGTTTTCTATTGAAATATTATGACTTCCTGCTTTGTCGGCAAGATTGAAAAACACGTTTTTTATGTAGTTGTGTTGCTCCGCAGTGATGTTGTCAGGCTTCGGATATTCATGGACAAAAGTGGCTTGTGCGTACCACCATCCGCTGCTGTATTCCGGCATTGTCCATTCATAATAGTCGTTGTTTGACCTGTCGGTCTGCACAATATGTCCGCCGTCTTTGTCAATGTTTACGCGTCCGTCGTCGGCTTTGATCTTTTCCATGAAGACGTAAAGTCCCTTGTAATCATCGTTGATGACCACTTCGCAATAAACGCGTCGTGGAGTGTATTGTCCGAGTTTTTCTGAAAGTTCGTAGGAGATAACGTCGCGCATCCCGGTCTGGTCGAAAGCCAAGGAATTCAAGACCCAGTCGTTTTCTTTTGGCATCCCTAAAATGCTGACGTTGTTGTTCGTGACATTATCATCCTGCAGAGTCTCAAGTCCGTAAGGCTTTTTCGAAAGCATCTGCGACGAGCTTCCGCGAATCTCAATGCCGATTCGTCCGTCATAATTGAGGAATTCTGGGTTGTTGATGTCTGAAAGATAGTTTCTCGACCCGTCCTGATGCCAGATGATCTTCATGGTAGCCAACACCTTCGGCTCGTCAGGGATGTTGACGTGGTTGTCGGTTTCAATGACTACAATAGGCAGGTTGCTGTCGGTGAATGTCTGTGCGAACGACAGCAATGAAAAATATAAAAATGATAATGTTACAATGAGTTTTTTCATTGTATGATGACTTTTCTGATAATGTCGTTAATCTTTATAAAATATACTCCATTGTCGAGTGTAACTGTCTCTTTTTCAACGATTTCTTTCCTGATAATCTCTTGGCCGAGCGTGTTGGTTATTGTCACGATGCCATTGCCCTCTATCGTGACGATTCCGTTTGATGGATTCGGATAGATGCTTGTCGCTGAGTTTAGTTCATCCACCGACTCGTATCCTGCTGTAGCCCAAAGGGTGAACATCGTCGTGGCGCAGTCACAGTCGAGGGTGAACATGATGTCAACCCAGCCCAATGAGCCTAACTCGATGTCGGATGTAAACGTCGCAATGCCAGTGAAATATACTGATTCGTCAGGCTCGGCGTGGAACGATGTGCAAGCCACTCCGTCTTTATAGAGATGCACATCGGTAAAATACTCACTATTTGCTGTGATGAAGGTGTTTGCCGGTTCATAACCCAGGTTTGTGAACACGCAGTCGAATTCTACCTGTGAACCTGGCGCCGCCAAGGTGTAGTAGTTTGCCGGATTAACAATGATGTCATATTTTCCGACCATGTCGACGGTGATGTCGTCAATCGTGAGGGTAGAAGCGCCTTCATGAGCGATGGCGTGAATGCCGAAAAACTGATAATCAGAGGCTATTGTCTCGATGTATTCCGCAATGCGGACGTATTCGTCGCTGTTGATGGTTTGAGTGAAGAGCATGGCTGTCATCTCGTTGACAGAAGCGCCGTTTCCAGCCCAAACCTCAACATCAAATTCTCCGTCGGAAATAGCCCATAAATAGTAGCGGTATTTCAACTCTGAACTCATGAACATGTCCATGAACATCCACGAATCGTCAGTATTGGTGTATGCGTACCAGTTGCCGGCGTGTGGCGTGCGGTTATGGTCTTTTTCGAGGTATCCTGCAAGCCATGAATTGTCGTCGCAGACCCATCCGACAGGCGTCTCGCCATCGTGGTTGCCATATTCAAATCCTTCGATTAATATGCTGTCTGCGAATGCAAAACGCGCTGTGAACAATATTAATAAGGTGAGTATAAGTTTTTTCATAGTTAAAGTGATTTATTGAACCGCAAAGATACAAAAATTAGTTCGAATATGGTATCAAAGATTTTATAAAAATGTAGAGACGCCATATCATGACGTCTCTACAATCATTCAAACAGTAAACTGAATATTAAAGCTTCCTGCTCACCTCTTTCTCGGTGTATCCCTCTATGATATCTCCAACCTTGATGTCGTTGAAGTTCTCGATGTTCAAACCGCATTCGAAGCCTGCAGACACTTCCTTCACGTCGTCTTTGAAACGTTTCAGTGAGCCGAGAGCGCCAGTGTGCACCACGATACCGTCGCGGATCACGCGCACCTTCGTCTGTCTGTTGACTTTTCCGTCGAGGACCATACATCCAGCGATGCGACCGACCTTACTAATGTTGAACACCTCGCGAATCTCGATGTTGCATGTGACAACTTCTTGAATCTCAGGAGCCAACATACCTTCTATAGCTGCCTTGATCTCTTCGATGGCGGTGTAGATGATGGAGTAGAGTCGGATGTCGATCTGCTCGCGTTCGGCAATCTTTCTTGCCTGCATCGTCGGACGGACGTTGAAGCCCACGATGATGGCGTTTGATGCCGATGCCAGCATGATATCTGCCTCGCTGATGGCACCCACCGACTTGTGGATGATGTTGACCTGTACCTCTTCTGTCGAGAGCTTCAGCAATGAGTCTGACAAAGCCTCCACAGAGCCGTCCACGTCAGCCTTGACAATGATGTTGAGCTCTTTGAAGTCGCCGATGGCGATACGACGGCCGATTTCATCCAAAGTGATGTGTTTCTGTGTTCTGATACCCATCTCACGCTGCAACTGCTGACGTCTGTTGGCGATGGTCTTCACCTCGCGTTCGTCTGTCATCACGTTGAAGTTGTCGCCAGCCTGAGGAGCGCCGTTCAAACCTAACAAGAGCAATGGGGTAGAAGGACCTGCTTCTTTCAATGGTTGGTTACGTTCGTTGAACATGGCCTTCACCTTGCCGTATGTTGTGCCTGCGAGCACCATGTCGCCGACGTGTAATGTTCCGTCCTGAACAAGAATCTTTGCCACATAGCCGCGTCCCTTGTCGAGTGCTGACTCGATGACTGTACCTTTGGCGAGTCTGTTCGGGTTGCCTTTGAGGTCGAGCATCTCAGCCTCGAGAAGCACCTTCTCGAGCAACTCGTCAACACCGATACCTTGTTTTGCTGATATCTCCTGTGACTGCACCTTGCCGCCCCATTCCTCAACGAGGATGTTCATATCGGCAAGCTCACGGTAAATCTTCTGTGGGTCTGCTGTAGGCTTATCTATCTTATTGATAGCGAAGACGATAGGTACGTTGGCGGCATGTGCGTGGTTGATAGCCTCGACTGTCTGCGGCATCACGTTGTCATCAGCAGCGATGACGATGATGGCGACGTCGGTGATCTTGGCACCACGGGCACGCATAGCGGTGAACGCCTCGTGACCAGGGGTATCAAGGAACGTGATCTTCTTGCCTGTGCTGGTCTTCACCTCGTATGCACCGATGTGCTGGGTGATACCGCCAGCCTCGCCAGCCACCACGTTGGTGCTTCTGATGAAGTCCAACAATTTGGTCTTACCGTGGTCGACGTGACCCATGACGGTGACGACAGGAGCTCTCGTTACAAGATCTTCCGGATTGTCAGGCTCGTCGGCTTCCGCAATGGCTTCCTGTACGTCCATGCTCTGGAACTCTACCTTGAAACCGAATTCCTCTGCCACCACTTGCAGGATCTCAGCATCCAAACGCTGGTTGATTGACACGAACATGCCGAGGCTCATACAGGTTGCAATGACCTTGGTCACAGGGATGTTCATCAGGGTTGCCAACTCGTTGGCGGTGACGAACTCCGTGACCTTGAGGATCTTCTGTTCCTCCATTTCGTGCATTCTTTCCTCCTCAAGCTCGTTCTGGATGTTGTGACGTTTCTCGCGGCGGTGCTTTGAAGTCTTCGACTTGCCCATAGGCTCCAGTCTCGCGAGTGTCTCCTTGATCTGTTTCTTGATTTCCTCGTCTGTCAACTCAGGCTTTTCCTCAATGATAGGCTGTTTGCCCTTCTTGAAGCGGTCTTTGCCACGTTTATCGTCTTTGCCTGGTTTTCCGCCCTGACCCTGTGGCTTTCCGCCTTGGCCTTGCTGTTTGCCGCCCTTGCTGTCTTTTTGTTTCTCAGCGTTGGCGACCTCGTTAGGATTGACAGGTCCGTTGCCTATACGTTTGCGTTTTTTCTTCTTGTCTTTCTTATCGTCACCAGATGATGCGACAGGCTGCTTGCCCTTTGGCTTGTATTCAACAGGCAACTCAATCTTGTCGACAATCTTCGGTCCTTCCAATTTCTTGAATTTGGTAGGGATGAAGTTGACGTCATCTTCAGCTTTTGGAGCTTGTTGCTCAGGCTTAACAGGCTCTGCTGGCTGTGGTTTTGGCTGTGCCGGTTTTGGAGCTTCGGCAGGTTTAGGTGCCTCGGCTGGCTTCACAGGCTGTGCTGGCTTCTCTTCTTTAGGTTGCTTTGGCTGTGGCTTCTCTTCTTTCTTGCTAGTGTTTGCGGGCTGTCCGTTACCCTTTTGCTCCTTGGCTTTCTTGCCACCGTCCAAATCAATCTTGCCGACCACATTCAACTTAATGGCAGGCTCCTCTTTAGGCTCTTCAGCTTTTTTAGGCTCCTCTGCTTTAGTCTTCTCCTTAACCTCAACCTTAGGTTGCTCTTTCGGCTCGACCTTCTCTACCTTCTCCTCTTTGTCTTTCTTATCATTGACAAGAATATTCGATTTGATGGAGATGATTTCCTCTTCTTCATCAATGACTTTCGGCTTCTCTGTCGTCTCAACGGTGATGGTTTTGCCTTTGAAAGCGATGTTTCCGAGTTGATCGGCGTTCTTTTTAACCTCTTTCTCACCCTGATATTCCTTCACGACGAGGGCATACTGCTCCTCTGTGAGTTTCGTGTTCGGCGATGGATCGATGTTCATGCCTTTCTTGGCGAGAAATTCCACAATTGTCGAGGTGCCTACGTTAAACTCCCTCGCAGCCTTTGATAATCTGATGCTTTTAACTTCTTCGGACATAAAAACTTTTAATTTTGTTAAATTTTTCTAATCTTTATATTATTTCAAACTCCAAACTTCAAACTCCAAACTCCAAACTCCAAACTTCAAACTAATCCTCAGCGAATTCCGCTTTCAAAATTCTGAACACCTCGTTCACTGTCTCCATCTCGAGGTCAGCGCGTGATGCCACTTCCTCAGGAGTGTATGCGAGGACGTTCTTAGCTGTGTCGCAGCCCATTCTTCTAAGTGAATCAATGATCCAGTCTTCGATTTCGTCGTTGAATTCCTTCAAATCGACGTCGTCTTCCATGTCGACCTCGTCAGAATTACGGTAAACGTCGATGTCGTAACCTGTGAGTTTGCCGGCGAGTTTGATGTTGTAGCCGCCCTTACCGATGGCGAGGCTCACCTGGTCGTTCTCCATGTAAACCTCAGCGAGTTTTTTTGCCTCGTTGATGTTGATGGAAGTGATCTTGGCCGGGCTCAAAGCTCTGCTGATGAACAATTCAGGTTTTGTTGTGAAGTTGATGACGTCGATGTTCTCGTTGCGAAGCTCTCTCACGATGCCGTGGATACGCGAACCTTTCATACCGACGCATGCGCCGACCGGGTCGATTCTGTCGTCGTATGACTCAACGGCGATCTTGGCTCTCTGACCTGGCTCACGCACAATCTTTCTGATGGTGATCAAGCCATCGTAAACCTCCGGAACCTCCTGCTCGAACAAGCGCTGCAGGAAAATCTCCGATGTTCTCGACAATGTGATGACTGGTGTGCCGTTTTTGTTCTCAACACTCTTCACGATGGCGCGGATTGTCTCACCTTTTTTGTAAACGTCAGCAGGAATCTGCTCGATTTTCGGTAAAACGAGCTCGATGCCGTCTTCGTCAACAGCGATGATTTCCTTGCGCCAGGCTTGTGAAACCTCGGCATTCACTATCTCACCAACTTTATCTTTGTATTTCTGGTAAATATTCTCCTTCTCGTATTCCATGATTTTGGTCTGGAGGTTCTGACGGATAGCCAAAATCTCTCTTCTGCCAAAGCTGTGAATATCAACGATTTCCGCCACATCGTCACCGACTTCAAAGTCTGGCTCGATTTTTATTGCGTCGGAATATGCTATCTCTGCGAGCTCGTCCTCGACAGCGCCGTCTTCAACCACAGTGCGGTTGTGATAAATCTCAAGGTCTCCCTTGTCGATGTTGACGATGATGTCGAAATACTCGTCGCTGCCGTATTTCTTGGCAAGCATGGCCTTGAACACGTCGCTCAGGATGTGCATCATAGCCTCACGGTCGATGTTCTTAAACTCCTTAAATTCGGAGAAGGTGTCGATTAAGTTAAGTGTGTCCATTTTAAAATTTAATATATGGTCTGACTTCTTTTAATTTATTGATTTCCAATGTTGTAGCATCGTGATAGATGATTTTTGTGAGTTTGCCGTATTTTTTTGCTTCGGCTTCCTCTACTTCAAGAGTCAAGTCGTTGAACGACAAAAGTTTATACATCTTCTTCACGCCTTCGTTATCGGTAATGATCAAATCCTTGCCGATATATTTCTGATATTGTCTCATCTTCAGAAGCGGCTCGTCAATGCCTGCCGATGACACGCTGAGCTCATAATCCTCAACGTCTCTGTCAAGTTTCTCGTTGATGTAGTTGCTCACTTCAACACAGTCGTCGATGGTTACCGAACTGTCTGCGTCCAAGAAAAGCTCGATCACATTGCTCTTGCTGATCGTCACGTTGACGACGTAACGGTCGCTGCCTTGCATTGCCTCTTCGGCCAAACTGATGATTTGTTCTTTCGTTATCATTGCTTTAACAATAAAAAAACCTGTTACATTCCGTAGCAGGCCTTCAACTCTTTCCTAATGTTGTCGAGCAAGGATTCGAACCTTGACAGGCAGAACCAAAATCTGCAGTGCTGCCATTACACCACTCGACATCATTCCAATTCTGAATGCGGGTGCAAAATTAGAAAAATTTTTAATATGAAAATAATTTTTTGTAAAAAATTTTTGACTATTTTTGCAGTTCAAATGAAAAAATAGAATATGAACTTTAAAAAACTTAACAATATTGTCGGTTGGGGCGTTTTCGCCATTGCCACAATTGTTTATTTTCTTACCATGGAGCCTACTGTAAGCTGGTGGGACTGTGGTGAGTATATTTCAACAGCAAACAAACTTCAGGTGGGACACCCGCCAGGAGCACCTACATTCCAGCTCATCGGACGTTTCTTCACCTTATTCGCCTTCGGTGACGTCACCAAAGTGGCAATGATGATCAACGTGATGTCCTGTCTGTGCTCGAGCTTCACGATTTTGTTCCTTTTCTGGACAATATCCATGCTCGCACAGAAGATCTGGATGCGCGATGGCGAAAAGGCTCCGAAAAACAACCAGCTTGCAGTGTTGGCAGCCTCAGCAATAGGTGCTTTGGCGTTCACCTTCACCGATTCGTTCTGGTTCAACGCCGTGGAAGGCGAGGTTTATGCGATGTCGTCGCTCCTGACAGCCATCACTTTCTGGGCAATCCTGAAATGGGAACAGGTCTCAGAGGAGCCGAATCACTACCGCTGGCTGATTTTCATCGCCTACATCATTGGCTTGTCAATCGGCGTGCATCTTCTGAATTTGTTGGCGATTCCGGCAATCGTTTACGTGGTCTACTTCAAGAAATACAAGTTTTCTTGGAAAGGATTTATCTGGGCAGGCATCCTTGCCGTCGCAATCACTGGTTTTATCCAGGTTATACTGATTCCGGCGATTGTCTCGCTCGCTGGTAAATTCGAATTGTTCTTTGTGAATTCACTGGGGTTGCCGTTCAACTTCGGAACAATATTCTACTTCGTCCTCATCATCGCTTTGATAGTCTGGGGATTGTGGTATACTACAAAGATGAACAAACCAGTTTGGAACACAATCATCCTGTCGTTCATGTTCATCCTCATCGGCTACTCTTCGTTCTTCATGCTGGTGATTCGCGCCAATGCGAATACTCCTATCAACGAAAACGAGCCTAAGGACGCAATTTCAATGCTTTCTTACCTGAAACGTGAACAATACGGCAGCTGGCCTCTGCTTTACGGACCTTATTACATGGCAAAGCCTTACGACATGACCGAGGGTACACCTATTTATTATAAGGACCATCAGAAAGGCAGATATGTTGAAATCGCGAAAAACCCTGGCGAATATGTCTATGACGATAACGTCCAGACGATTTTCCCACGTATGTGGAATGGCTCAAAGAAAACGTATACAAGCACTTACGAACGTTATATCGATAAGTCAAATATGCGTGTGACAACGCAGAAAAAGCCTAATGGAACAACCGAGCGTGTCATGATTCCGACATTCGGTCAGAACCTGCGTTTCTTCCTTGATTATCAATGCGGTTGGATGTTCTGGCGTTATTTCATGTGGAATTTCGTCGGTCGTCAAAACGATACTGAGGGCCAGGGCGAGATTGAGCATGGCAACTGGGTCAGTGGCATCGGATTCATTGATAATGCACGGCTTGGAAATCAGAAAGATCTGCCTCGCAGCATGCAGAGCGCCGCTCACACTGAGTATTATTTCCTGCCTCTGATTCTAGGCCTTGTCGGATTGTTCTACCAACTCAAACGTGACCCGAGAAACTGCTGGGTGGTGTTTCTGCTCTTCTTCATGACTGGCGTCGCTATCATCATGTACCTCAACCAGACCCCATATCAGCCTCGTGAACGTGATTATTCTTACGCTGGAGCTTTTTATGCTTTCGCAATATGGATGGGATTCGGAGTCCTGGGAGTGATTGAAGGTTTGAAGAAACTTGTTAAGAATCAACAGGTTGCGACGTGGGTTGCTACGGCTGTATGTCTGTTCGTCCCGATTCTGATGGCTGCTCAAGGCTGGGAGGGACATGACCGTTCTGGTAAGACTTCCGCCCTCGACTGGGGTAAGAACTATCTCACTGCCTTGCCTCAAAATGCTGTGATTTTCACTCGTGGCGACAACGATACATTCCCGCTTTGGTACGTCCAGGAGGTGGAAGGCTACCGTACCGACGTCCGCGTGTGCAACTTCATGCTTTCGTCAGGATATTGGTATGTGCATCAGATGGGTAGAAAAATCTATGAGTCAGAGAAACTTCCGCTCTCGTTGACACCTGCCCAATATGATAACGGCGTGCATGAACAGATATGGATTCAGGATGTGTTCGAAGGTCCAGTGGAACTTAAGGATGTCATCGATTTCGTCAGAAGCGACAACCCTCGCACCAAAGGCAGCGACGGCTCTGGCAAGAAAGTGGATTATTTCCCGACAAGAAACTTGAAACTCACAGTGGATAAAGAGAAAGTCGTGGCAAATGGCATAGTTCCTGAAAACTTGAAAGACAAAATCGTCGACGAAATCGTGTGGACTATCCCTGAAAAGGTGCAGTATCTCACGAAAAACGAGATCATGCTGCTCGACTTTATGGCGACAAACAACTGGGAGAGATGTGTCTATTTCACCAGTCTGAGCGATATCGCCGATATTCTCGGCATCGACAAGTATCTGCATCAGCAAGGACTGTCGCATCGCTTTATGCCGGTCGAAGCTCCTGAATATTATAAAGGTGCAGGCGGTGTCTTCATCGACGGCTCATACGACCTTCTCGTGAACAACTCACGCTGGGGCCGCCTCAACGAGCCAGATGTGACTGTCGACCCTGAGAGTTTCCGTAATATTTCCTTCATCAAGATGGCTTATATGCGTCTCGCAAAAGCTTACGTGAGCCGTCAGAGATATGAAGAGGCAATTACAGTGATGGATAAATGCCAGGAGTTCTTCCCTGATGAGAAGATTCCATATGGTTTCTACTATGAAGGCTATTTTCCTGACCTTTATTATAAAGCAGGCGCGATGGAGAAAGGCGACGATGTCTTGAGAAAGATAGCCGCCAACGCTACAGACGAGCTGCGTTATTATAAGACTTTATCACCGAAATTCGCTGAATATTACAAGGATAACATCCACGATGCATTGTCGCTTGTCAACACAATGGCTGACAGCGCAAAACGTAACCGTCGTTACGAATTGCAGGAAGAACTTGACAAAGTCGTCAATGATTACTTGGATTACTTCTTGCCGTATTTGTAGAAAAACATAAAATAGATACCGACTATAACAAACGGTATGCTTAACCATTGCCCCATGTCGAGAGTCATCGATGTTTCGAACTCGACTTGGGGCTGTTTAATGAACTCAATCAAAATTCTTGAGCCGAAAATAACAGTGCAGAACAAGCCGAAGAAGAAGCCCGGACGCTTGTTGGCTGTGTCTTTCTTGAAATAAAGATACATCAGCACGGCGAACATGATAACCAACACCAAGGCTTCGTATATCTGTGTCGGATGACATGCCGGAATGGCGTCGATAGGTGTTCCCGGAGCCCAGTCGCGGACGAATTTGAAGCCCCAAGGTAATGTCGTCTCATAGCCGTAAATCTCAGAATTCATGAGGTTTCCCAATCGGATGAAAGAGCCTCCAATAGCTACGGGAATCGCAATGCGGTCAAGAATCCAGATGTATGGCTTCTTTATTTTTCTCGAATAAATATAAAGCCCGATAAGTATACCAATTGCGCCACCGTGACTGGCGAGGCCGCCTTCCCAGATGTAAAGAAACTTCTCGGGATTGGCGAAGTAATACTCTGGTTCGTAAAAGAGACAATGCCCTAAGCGCGCGCCTATAATGGTGAAAACCAACATGTTAATTGTCAGCTTGTCCAGAAGCTCGTCGCTGAGTTTCTCCTTGCGATACACCATCCTCATGATGTAATAACCGACAATGAACACCATTGCCCAAAGCAGTCCGTACCATGCCACAGGTCGTCCTCCGAGAAGTGGGAAATTGTCCGGAAAAGTGAAAATATATGGGTTTACATCCCAAATAATATAAGCTAAGTTCATAATTGTGATATTAAATTTTCAATATTATTGTCGTTATTATTAAATATTCCGTTGAGATTAACATCCGGCGTTTTAACCTTATCTAATTGAAAATCAGATTGTTTGCACCAATTGAAATATCCTTGTTCGCTGAGATGTTTCGCCAGATATTCTTGCTCTGTCTGTCCTGGAGTAGGCACAAGAAACGCTGTTCTGTTTAACTTTACGAGGTCCATCAGCGAGGAATATCCACCGCGGCATATGATATGCTCTGCGCTGTTCACAAGTTTCACAAACATCTCGTCATCCACATGGTTGAACATGCTGACGTTTTCAGGTACGTCTTTGGGAAGGTCGCTTGACTCTGGCTTCGCCCTGAGTATCAATGTGTTGTCTTTTGTTTTTCTCGCCTGTTCTAAAACCTTGTCTTCCAAAATTGTTCTTTGTAACTCCGGACCTGAAAGAATTACCAGAAATTTGTTTGTTTTTTCTGTAATTGATTGATTATCAGTGGAAAACCTGCTTAAATAACCAATGTATTTTGTTTTAAGACCTTTTAATGAAGGATGCGACAGCTTCCCACCAAGCGACGGTTCGTTTTCCATGTCAGGAATCCAAACCTCATCGTATTTTTTTATGTAACTGTTGTTAAAAATGTTAACCAAAGGTGTCGCGATACGCCATAACTTCGGCACTTGGATATGCAATTGATGGGTGATAAAGACAGAATGTGCCTTTTTGCTCCAACAGCCGAAACGATTGTCGGAAATCACCACATCAATGTCATGGCTTTTTACTATGGTTTCCACTGTTTTGTGGTCTTTCCGGAAATCTTGTAATGCACCTGGAAAGGATGCCAACAGCTTGAAAACCTGGGTGTTGGTCCTGCTGTATCTTGGTTCAAAGCCTGGAAATTCAATGAAATCAGCATCTGGGAAAGCTTTCTGCAGAAACGCCAGAGGTCCCTTGTCGGCCGCAATAAACACCTTGTGGCCTTGGTCTGTCAAGGTCTTGATGATTGGGACACAACGTGTTGCGTGTCCTAATCCCCAGTTCAGCGGACATATTAGAATTCTCTTTCCCAAAATTTTATTTTTTTGCAAAATTAGTGTTTTTAAAAAAATACCGCACAAATGTGATGAAAATTTAACACAAAATGCAGAAAAAGGAATAAAAATGTATTGATATTATGTGTAATTTTGCGGCATGACGGAACAGAAACTATATGAAATCGCTCTTACTTTGGTTCCTGGTATAGGTTATGTGAACGGTAAGAAGCTGGTCGCCTACTGTGGAGGCGCTGAGGCCGTGTTTTGTGAAAAGAAAAAGGCTATCATAAAAATCAACGGCATAACTGAAAATGTTGTCAATGGTATCTTTTCAAAAGATGTGATGCTGCGTGCCGAGGAGGAGATGCGTTTTGTCGAGAAAAATGGCATAAAACCGCTTTTTTATCTCGATATTGACTATCCGAAACGTCTCCAACATTGTCACGACAGCCCGATGATGCTTTATTATAAAGGTAATGCCGATTTTAATGTTGAAAAAGTGATTGGGGTTGTGGGTACAAGAAATATTACAGATTACGGACGATATTTTACAGAACGTATTGTTGAGGAACTAGCTTCTGATAATGTATTGGTAATCAGTGGTTTGGCGTATGGAGTTGATGCTGCTGCGCATAGGGCCGCGTTAAAATATGACCTTGCTACCGTGGGCGTGCTGGGACACGGGATGCAAACTATTTATCCGGCGGAAAACAGGAATTTATCACAAAAAATGATTGAGAAAGGAGGTGTTTTAACAGAGTTTGTCAGCGGAACAAAACCCGACAGGGAGAATTTCCCGAAACGCAACAGAATCGTGGCAGGAATGGTGGATTGTCTCGTGGTTGTTGAAAGTGCCCTGAAAGGAGGTGCGGTAATAACTGCTGAGATAGCTAACTCCTATGACCGCGAAGTGTTCGCATTGCCAGGAAGAATTGGCGATATCTATAGTGAGGGATGTAACCATCTCATCAAGACAAATAAAGCCAATATTCTGACCAGTGCCACAGATATACGTTATATCATGCGTTGGGACGTCGATACCAAAGTGGTCGCAAAACAGATGCGTATGTTCCGTGACTTTAGCGATGACGAGAAAAAAGTCATGAATGTCTTCGAGAAAAGCAATGTCGTTCATCTTGATGATATCATAGTGGGAACAGATTTGTCGCCGTCGAAAATAGCGTCAATACTGCTGTCTTTGGAGTTTGATGGTGTTTTGACAGCCTTACCTGGAAAACGTTATCAAATTTGTAACGTAATTCAATAAAATTCTGTACCTTTGCATCGAATTTTGATTGCAAAGATGCCATTAGGTAGAGTTATTAAATCGACAGGAAGCTGGTACGATGTCAGAAATGATGCCGGAGAGGTCGTCCAGTGCCGTTTGAGAGGTAAGATACGCCTTGACGGTTTGCGTACGACAAACCCAGTGGCTGTTGGTGATTGGGTGAATTTTGAGAAGGAACGCGACAAGGACACTTGCGTGATTGATAAGATAATGCCTCGCACTAATGTTATCGTTCGCAAGTCGGTGAATCTGTCGAAAGAATCGCATATAATAGCATCAAATGTCGATCAGGCTATATTGGTGGCTACTATAGCACAACCAAGAACGTCAACAGGCTTTATTGACAGGTTTACCGTGACTGCTGAGGCTTACCATATTCCAGTGGTTATAGTGTTCAACAAATGTGATTTGTACAACGATGAACAGAACGCTGCCGCTGAAGAATTGATGCGTGTCTATAATGGTATTGGCTATCAATCGTTTGTGATTTCCGCTAAGACAGGATACAACTGTGATAGACTGAAAACTATCATGAAAGACAAACTTAGCATGTTCTCGGGTCATTCTGGAGTCGGTAAATCGGCACTTGTAAACCGACTGGATCCCGAACTTGATATCAGAGTGGGGGAGATCTCCGAAGTTCATGAGAAAGGCAAACATACGACAACTTTTGCCCAGATGTATGAACTCGGTTTCGGAGGTTATATCATTGATACTCCAGGAATTAAAGAGTTTGCTCTGTTTGATATGGAAAAGGAGACTCTGGCTCAGCGATTCCCTGAAATGCGAGCGCTGATGCATGATTGCCGTTTTAATAACTGCACTCATCTGCATGAACCGCATTGTGCAATAAAAACAGCTGTGGAACAGGGTGTTATCGCAGACTGGCGCTATGAAAACTATTGTAACATGATGGATGATTGATATGAGGAAACTGATTGTCATAGCTTTTCTGTTATGTTCCGTTGTTTCATTCGCGCAACATCAAAACGACTGTTTTGTGGTGTCCAAAATCAACGTGACTGGAAATAAAGTCACAAGGATGTCTACCATCAACAGGGAACTGCTGTTTCATGAAGGCGATACTATTTGCTCAGATGAGACTATAAAACTTAGTAGGGAGAACCTGCTCAACACTTCGTTGTTTAATTTTGTCGATTTTTATTGGTCTGACGATGATGCAGTTGCTGGCGCTAAAATATTGACAATCAATGTGGTGGAGCGATGGTACTTGTGGCCTATTCCATATGTCGCCTACGCCGACAGAAACTTGCGGTCGTGGTATGAGGCGGATAATATCAAACGTCTGAGTTATGGTTTTGACCTGGTTTATGGAAACCTTTGGGGCTTGAAACATGAACTTGACCTTACAATAATTGGTGGATATAACCAGAATTACGGCTTGACGTATGATATTCCGTATCTAACTCATAAACAACGACTTGGACTAAAAGCGTCGACAGGTTTTACACGTAATAGGGAAGTGGCGTATATCACCAAAGACGATAAGGTGTGTTATTTTAAAGGCGAAGACAAATTCGCGCATGAATCTTTTTATGCTTTTGTGATGCCGTATTATAGGTTTGGATATCGTAACAAATTGTTTATTCAGTTAAAATACGATAATAGATTGTTTAATGACAGCATCCCGAGTCTGAATAGGGATTTCGCTAATGCGGAAGGAACTCGTTTTCAATATTTTACATTGTCGGCGGTGTTTAAAAACGATTATCGTGACGACCACAACTATCCTCTCGATGGCCATTATCTGGAACTGGAACTGACAAAAATCGGATTGGGATTGTTCGAGTATTCTCCAGACCTGTTCTATGGGAAGATTACCGCTGACTGGTATACTCCGATAAGTAGCAGGTTTTACTGGGCGTCGAACATAACGGCTAAGATGGCCGACAAAAAAACAGCTCCATATTTCTTGTCGCAGGGCTTCGGATACAAGAACGATTACGTCAGAGCTTTTGACCTCTACGTCGTAGATGCGCTTAACTACGCGATTTGTAAGAATAACTTGAAATTTGAGATATTAAAACCCGTAACCAAACACCTGCCTTTTATCAAAAATGAAAGGTTCGGAAAAATACATCTCGCATTCTATGCTAACCTGTTTTTTGATTTTGCATACACTTGGGATGTCGTGATTCCTGATGGTTTCTCTACAAGAATAGCGAACCAATGGATATACGGAACAGGTATCGGAATAGATTTTGTGACGTATTACGATAAGGTTTTACGTTTGGAATACGGTGTTAACGGGCTCGGCGAGACTGGATTTTTTATCCATTTCGTAGCCCCAATCTAAAAATGTGTTGTTATGAAAATAGCATTGTATGGCAGAGGCTTCAGCCCTGAGTATGAAGGACTTGTGAAAGAAGTCCTGCGCGTATTGAAAAACGCCGGCGCAGAAATAGTGGCATATTCCGGTTTGTTGGACGATAAGGAATATCAAACCTTTAACTCTTATGAACAACTTAAGGGTAAGGCAGATGTGCTGTTCTCGTTCGGTGGCGACGGAACCATGCTCGATTCCGTCGAGTTTGTGCGCGACAGTGGTGTCCCCGTGCTTGGAATAAATATGGGGCGACTCGGATTCTTGTCCAGCGTGTCTTCAGCGGAGACTATCGATGCGGTGAAGATGATCCTTAACGGGAATTATGAGGTTGAGAAACGTTCTCTGCTTGAACTGGTAGGTGAGGGCGAACGCTTCAAAGGTATCAACTATGCCCTTAACGAGTTGAGCGTCATGCGAAAAGACGGTAGTAGCCTTATCGTGATACAGGTGTTTGTCGACGACAAGCTGCTGAACGCATATTGGGCTGACGGTCTCATTCTGGCTACCCCGACAGGTTCGACAGCTTATTCGCTGAGCGCTGGAGGACCTATCCTGGCACCAGATAATGACAGTTTTGTGATAACTCCGATCTCTGCACACAATTTAAGTGTGCGTCCCGTCGTTATATCTGACAAAAGCGTCGTGAAGATTAAAGTGGACGGTCGTTGCGATGCTTACGATTTAAGTTTGGACTCACGTACTAAACTTGTCAATAAATCGTTAGAACTACAGATTAAAAAAGCTGATTTTAGCTTTAATATGGTGAAATTGCCGGGGAAAGATTTCTTCGAAGCCATCAGAAAAAAACTGCTTTGGGGTAATGATGTGAGAAATTGAAAAAAAATTGACACCATATTAGAATTTATTTATAAATTTGTAGTTTTGGTGAATAAAAAGATAAACGACTGTCTATCAATAGGAAAGAAAAAGAGAACGGATGAAAAATCGTAAAAAAGTTTTTGTCGTTGCGTTATTTGTCTTGCTTTTTGGACTGTTCCTACAGCCTGAAATGGCTAGCTGTCAAGTGCTTGAAGTGGGCGCTTCGGCTGGACTGTCGTCTTATTTTGGTGATTTGAATCCAAAAGGCCCATTCAATCAGAGTAAGTTAAGCGGTGGATTTGTCGCTCGTTTTTACAACAATGTCCGCTGGGCTTTCCGCTTGTCATACACACGTGAGACTGTCGCTGGAAGCGATAGGGTCTCCGGCTATAAACCTGAACGCGGACTGGCGTTCAAATCAACGATCAATGACTTCGCACTGCTCGCGGAGTTTAACTTTTTCAACTATTTTACCGGAAGTAAACGCAGCAGAGTTTCACCATACCTGTTTGGCGGTTTCTCATTGTTCACTTTCAACCCAAAAGCCGAAGACGGCACTGAATTGTGCAAGTTGCTTACCGATGTCGACTACGACGGACAGATTCCTGAAAATGGAACAGCAAAATATTCCAGATCAGCGTTATCAATACCGTTCGGAATGGGCGTGAAATATAGCATCGGCAAAAAAGTGGGACTTGCCGTGGAATGGCGATTCCATTACACTTTCACGGATTGGATCGACGATTGCCATGCATATTATCCGACATATTCCAACAAAAAAGCTCTGAATGTGCAATATAGCGATCCTACAGGATTTACAGCCGATGAGAATAACGCTAACACTAAAGAATATGTTCAGCGCGGCAATTTTTCGGATAACGACTGGTTTGGATATCTTAACGTATCTCTGGTATACAAGTTTATTTTGCCTAAAAAGGATAAATGTTACTCGGATGCGAATAGAAATAGTTATGTAACATATTGATAAACATATGGATAGTATAAAAGATAAGATAATCATCGAGCGCTTGCCACAGCATATCGCCGTTATCATGGACGGCAACGGTCGCTGGGCGAAGGAACAAGGGAAAATGCGCGTTTTCGGTCATCAGCATGGCGTTGATGCCGTCAGAAACACCACTGAGGCTTGTGCTGAACTTGGCGTGAAATATCTTACCTTATATGCTTTCTCAACAGAAAACTGGAATCGTTCTTCGTTTGAAGTGGATGCACTGATGTCGCTGCTTGCAAATGCTCTGAAAAATGAACTTAAAACATTGAACGACAATAATATACGTCTTAACGCAATAGGCGATCTCAAACGTCTGCCAAAATCTCAGTACGACGCTTTGATGTATGCTATCGAGAACACAAAGAACAACACTCGTATGACGCTGACTCTGTGCCTCAGCTACTCTAGCCGCTGGGAATTGACGAAGATGGTGAAAGATATCGCAATGGAAGTTAAGGAAGGCAAGATTGAGCCTGAACAGGTCGATGAGGCATTGATAAATAATCATCTGGCAACGGCTGGAATGCCTGATCCTGATTTGCTGATAAGAACAAGCGGCGAAGAGAGAATCAGTAACTATCTGCTTTGGCAAATAGCTTATTCCGAGCTGTATTTTACCAAAAAATACTGGCCGGAATTCAAAAAAGAAGACCTTTATGAGGCTATCGTCGATTATCAAAACAGAGAACGCAGATTCGGTAAGACTAGTGAACAACTTAAAAAGTAGTGAAGATGACTTTTTTGAAAAAGTGTAAAATATTTGCAATCGCCTTGTTATGCTGGAACTTCCTCATGACAGGCTTTGTCGCAAACGCTCAGATTCAGGTCGGAAATGACTTGTCAGAGATAGATTATTCGTTTCCTCGCGAATACGAGATTGGCGGTATCACCGTGACGGGTGTTCAATATGTTGACCCTGCCGTGGTGGTCATGCTTTCAGGTCTGCACGTCGGAATGACGGTGAAAGTGCCAGGCGATAAAATTACTCAGGCAATCCGTAATCTTTGGGAACAGGGTCTTTTTGAAGACATTCAGATTACACAGACACAAAAAGTCGGCGGTAAGATTTTCCTCAATATCGATATGAAAGAACGTCCGAGAATCAGCAAATTCTCGTTTAAAGGCGTCAAAAAGTCTGAAGCTGAGGAACTTAGAAAGAAAATCAACATAACTCGCGGCGATGTCGCAACAGAGCACACTATAACAAAAACCTCTGGTATCATCAAGAATTATTACGCCGACAAAGGTTATCTGAACGCTGAGGTGAAAATGACTCCGGTGCCTGACACCACAATGGATAATTATGTCGTCCTGATAATCAATGTCGACAAAAAACATAAGGTTCGTATTGGAGAAATCGTGGTGAATGGCAATGAGGTGCTTACCGACGGACAAATCCGCGCGGCGATGAAAGAAACAAAACGCAGAGGCAAATTCGACCCGCTTCGTCCGCTCGGCGCTTCGGTGGTTAACACCTTGTGGGATCTCATTACATTGCGTCCTGCCGCCGCTGAAGAAGAGGTGATATGGTATTTCTCAGAGAATATTCGACCAAGAATATTTAAATCATCACGTTATGATGAAAACAACTTCGAAGACGATAAGAAACTTATCATCAAGAAATATAACGGGAAAGGTTACCGTGACGCAAAGATCGTGAAAGACTCAATCTATGTTATGGATGATAGGAATCTTGGTATCGCACTCGAAATCGACGAAGGTCATAAATACTATTTTGGTAATATTTCATGGGTCGGAAACACAAAATATGATACCGCAACGCTGAATAAGGTTCTGGGTATCAGAAAAGGCGATGTCTATAATCAGGAACTGCTTGACCAAAATCTGACCTATAGCGAGGGCGGTTACGACGTGTCGTCGTTGTATATGGACGACGGTTATCTGTTCTTCCGCGTGGATCCTGTCGAGATAAAAGTGTATAATGACACCATCGATCTCGAATTGCGAATGAGCGAAGGCGACCAGGCAACCATCAAACACGTGAATGTGAAGGGAAATACCAAGACTAACGACAAAATCATCATCCGTGAGATGTATACCCGCCCGGGACAACTATACAGTCGTAGTGATATCATCAGAACTATCCGTGAACTCTCGGCTTTGCAATATTTCGACGCTCAAAAACTGGTTCCTGATATTCAACCTGATCCTGCTGACGGTACCGTCGACATCAATTATGTGGTGGAGGAGACTCCTAACGACCAGATAGAGCTTTCTGCAGGTTGGGGCTATAACCGTCTAATGCTTTCTTTGGGCTTGAACCTTAACAATGTGTCGTTGAGAAACTTCTTTAAGAAAGACGCGTGGCGCCCGATTCCGGCTGGCGACGGACAAAAACTGTCGTTCAGAATCCAGACTTACGGAACCACCTATATTAATTATGGCGTGACATTTACCGAGCCGTGGCTGGGTGGTAAGAAACCTAACGCATTGACAGTGTCGGTGTATCATTCAATGTATAAGAACACTTATACCGAGCCTGCAGGATTGTTTATGCAGACTGGTGTTTCCGTGGGTATCGGCACACGTCTGAAATGGCCTGATGACTACTTTACACTCTACAATGGTATCAATGTGATTCGTTATACCTTAAATAATTATAAGAATATCTTTAATTTCGGTACCGGAAACGGCGATTTCAACCTTATCGGATATAATATCACTTTCGGCCGTAACTCAACCAGCCACCCGATTTATCCTCGCTTCGGTTCGGAATTTGTCCTCTCTCTCGAGATGACACCTCCATATTCATTATTCAATACTGTTGATTACGAGAAATTGTACTCCGACCCTGATGAGCGTGAAGACGCCAAATTCCACTGGGTTGAGTTCCATAAATGGAAGTTCAAAGCCGCTATCTATACCGAACTCTATGATAAACTTGTCCTTATGACACGTGCTCGTTTCGGTTTGCTTGGCTATTACAACCCTCAAATCGGCATCACTCCGTTCCAGCGCTTCTGCCTCGGCGGTGACGGTCTGACGGGATCGTATAACTTCGACGGTCGCGAACTCGTCGGCATGAGAGGTTATGCCAACAACTCCTTGACTCCTAACTATACAATGAACAGCAACGAAGGTGGTAATATCTTCGCTAAATACACAATGGAGTTACGTTATCCGTTGACACTCAACCCTCAAGCTACGATTTATGCACTTACCTTCGTGGAGGCAGGTAACTGCTGGCTCGGCTTCGACAAGTTCAACCCGTTCGATTTATACCGTTCGGCAGGTCTCGGCGTGCGAATCTATCTTCCAATGTTCGGTATGCTCGGTCTCGACTGGGGCTACGGCTTCGACGATGTGCCAGGCGCCAGCGACGCTTCTGGTAGCCAGTTCCACTTCTCAATCGGAGGCTCAATTGATTAAAAGAATAATTTGAAATAAATAGAAAATGAAAACAAGAACATTAATTTTGGCGGCATTTCTGATGATGCTTGGAATCACGACGGTGAAAGCTCAGGGAAATCAAAAAATAGCCTATGTCGACACTGATTATATCCTGCAGAATATTCCGGAATATGGCGATGCTCAGGAAGAAATTAACCAGATGTCGGTGCAATGGGAAAAAGAACTTAGAAATCTGCGTAACACTCTCGACAAGATGAAACGCGATTATCAGACCGAATCGGTTCTCCTTTCTGATGATATGAAAAGAAAAAAAGAAGATGCCATAGTTGCGAAAGAACAGGAACTGGTGACTCTTCAGATGCAATATTTCGGACCTGAAGGCGAGCTTTTCTCAAAACGCAACGAGCTTATCCAGCCGATTCAAGAGAAGATTTACAACGCTATAACACAGGTGGCGCAAATCAAAAACTATACTTTTGTGCTTGATAAGGCTTCTGGTACCACCGTGTTGTATTGCAACGACAAATTCGACATCAGCGATGATGTTCTCGATGAGATTGGAAACGTGATGCAGACAGTACGCCGTCAGGACAGAAAACGCGGCAATAGCGCAGGTGCTGGCACAAAACCTTCAGGTGGTGAGAAGAAGTAAACATTAAAAATATTTTACAGATAAACGAAAAATTTGTATTTTTGCAAGCTAAACGAAAATAATTAAAATTTAATAAAATGAAAAAGTTAACTAAAGTATTGGTTTTGTTAGTGTTAGCACTTGGAATCGGATTTGGAGCTAACGCACAGGGACAGAAAATCGGTTATGTCGACTCACAAGCAATCATTGACATGATGCCTGAAAGCGCAAAGATTCAGCAGGATATGCAGACTTATTACAGCGAGCTCCAGGCTGAGTTGCAGGCAATGGCAACTGAATATCAGACAAAGATGAGAGACTATGAAGCCAACTCAGCAACAATGTCAAACATCCTTCGTCAGTCAAAAGAAAAAGAAATCGTTGACCTTCAGGGCAGAATCCAGGATTTCCAGGCAAATGCTGAAAGCGATTTCGCTGCAAAACAGGAAGAACTCTCAAAACCTATGCTCGACAAGATTAAGAAAGCCATCGACGATGTCGTGAAAGCTAAAGGTCTTGCATACGTGTTCGAGAAGACCGTCATACTTTCAATCGGTGACAGCGCTATTGATATCACTTCTGATGTTAAAGCAAAACTTGGACTTTAATTCAGTTTGAAGTTTTAAGTTTGAAGTTAATTATAAAAAAAGATTCCCTCGGGAATCTTTTTTTGTTTCAATTCTCAACTTCAAACTTCAAACTCAACACTTCAAACTTAAAAAGTTACTTTCATAAACCTCAGCGCCTTGGTGATGAATCTCGGCAAATGTTTGTAATCGTCTCTTTTCTTAAGATTTATTGAGATTCCCAACTTCCTTATTACTGGAATCTTCAATGTCTCTACGAACTCGATGAGAGTGCCGTCAGGGTCTTCCACGTATGTGAAGTGGCCGTTGGCATCGCCCATGTCGAAGTTGTCGCCGCTGTCGCACACGAAGTCATGACCGAGAGCCTTAGCTGCTTCGTGAACCTTGTCCATGTTGCGGACATCGAAACAGAGATGGATGAATCCTGGGTCGCCCCACCATCTGCCTTCGAGAGTCTTATGTGGCTCAATATCAAGGTTTTGCACTAATTCAAGATGTGAATTGCCCATCAAGTCGCTGAGCGGACCGCATACTGGCTTGGAGCGTTTCAGTTCCACACGGCGAATCTTGCATTTTCCTCCGTTCAGATCTCCAAAATCAGCGAAAGCATCAGTCTTGTCAAACGCAACGATATCATAATCAAGAAGTTCCTTGTAGAACTTGATTGATTTTTCCATGTCCGACACGCCAATTACCACGCCGTTTGAACCGCCAGTGTGTTGCTCAACATCGATGAAACAATAGTCGTCTTTCTCAATCTCGAAAATGTTTCCCCATGGGTCTTGGATATAGAAATGCTCAAGTCCGAGAGGCGACACGCTGATGTCGCTCAATATTGTTATCTCATTGTCTGTGAAATAGTTAAATGCGATATTAATGTCTTTTGCCTTGACTTTACAGATATTGATTCCGAGATCGCCGAGGCGCAGAGGTTCTTTCGGGTAAACCACTTTTCGGCCTTGTGGCTGCCATATCTCAAATCCGCCGCCGCCACGTTGTGAGATGGCGAGGATGGCATGACGAGGCTGTGGCTTGCCTCCTGTGTATGGGAGCATGCGTTCTGCTACACCTTCGTCGTCAACCATCGGGATTTGGATGTTCAGATGCTTGTTGTACCATTTCCAAGCCGCCATGAGGTCCTCAACGCCTATACCGACCTGCTGGATTCCGCAGATAACTTTTTCTTTCTTTTTCATGATGTTAAATTTTCTCTATGTTGGAGATATTTTGTTTGCAATTTTATAATAAAGCCATGGGATATACCTATTAATATATGCCATGAGCAGTTCGCCTTTGCCGATAAGCTTGCGATGCTTTTCCTTTTTTATAGCTTTCACTGCGCGTTTGGCAGCCTTGTCGACATCAAGTCCTTTTGCTTGTCCCGCATCCATTTTCGCATATTTCTCACCGTTGCCCATCAAAGCGCTCTTGCTGATAGGTGTGTTGATGCGTCCCGGAATCAAAAACGTGACGTGGATGTTAGGATATTCGAGGTCCAACGACTCAAAAAAGCCGAACAAAGCATGTTTTGAAGCGCAATACGACGTCCTCAATGGGAAGCCGAAAAGTCCTGCTAATGAAGTGGTTACAGACATATTGACATGTTCTGAAGACAAAATCTCGTCTTTGAACTGCTTCACGAGATAAACGCTGCTCCAGTAGTTGACCTGCATGATTTTCTGGTCGATGGCGAAATCAGTGTCCAAACCGCGGTCGCGTTGCGAGATGCCGGCGTTCAAAACATACAAATCGATATGAAAACCGATGGATTTTATCTCTTTAACCAGCTCGTCGATGGAGGCAAATTCGGCGAAATTACATTCTTTATAAAAAACCTTGACACCCTCTTTCTCGCATATTTCTTTAGTCTCCTGAAGCTGCGCATCACCAAGTCCGGTAAGGAAAAGATTGCATTTCTCCTTCGCCAGGCGATGTGCTATTGCTGCTCCGATGCCTGAACTGGCACCGGTAACGAGGGCGTTTTTATTCTTAAGGTCTATCATTTTGTAAAAAATAACCAACAAAAATACAAAAAAAATGTGTTTTCTAACCAATTTTTTTAAAAATTTAAATAAAAATAAAAAAATACAAATATGCGTTTACTGTAAATATTTTTACTATATTTGCGAGTTAAAACTAATTTAATAAAAATGGAAATTTTCGAAAGAATAGCTCACGATTCTGGTGGTCCAATAGGACAGTACATGGACCGCATTCATGGATATTTTGCATTCCCTCGTTTGGAAGGCGAACTCGGACCTCACATGCGTTTCAACGGCGTTGACGTGTTGTGCTGGAGTCTTAACAACTACCTCGGTTTGGCCAACCATCCTGAGATTCGTAAAGTAGATGCTGAGGCTGCTGCACGTTGGGGCTTGGCTTACCCGATGGGTGCTCGTATGATGAGCGGTAACACCCGCTTGCACGAGCGTTTGGAACGCGAACTCGCTGACTTCGAGCATAAAGAGGACGCTTACGAGTTCAATTTCGGCTATCAGGGTATCGTTTCAACCATCGACGCACTTTGCACTCGTAACGACGTCATCGTTTTCGACGCTGAGGCTCATGCCTGCTTGATCGACGGTAAACGTCTCCACATGGGACAGTCGTTCCACTTCAAACACAACGATATCGTCAGCTGCGAGAAGATGTTGCAGCGTGCCACTGAAGTTGTGAAGAAGACCGGTGGCGGTATCCTTCTCATCACTGAAGGCGTGTTCGGCATGACCGGCGCTCTCGGTATCCTCGACCAAATCGTGGCACTGAAGAAGAAATATCAGTTCCGTATCCTCATCGACGACGCTCACGGATTCGGTTGCATGGGTCCTACAGGCCGCGGAACATCAGAGCATTTCGGCGTGATGGACGACATCGACCTCTACATCGGCGCATACGCCAAGTCAATGGCAATCATCGGTGGCTTCGTGGCAGGTCCTAAGGTTATCATCGACTACTTGCGTTACAACATGCGTTCGCAGATGTACGCCAAGTCATTGCCGATGCCTATCGTTGAAGGCTGCTTGAAACGTCTCGAGATCATCCGCAGCGCTGAAGGCGACGAGCTTCGTAAGAAACTCTGGACAGTGACACGTACCTTGCAGAAAGGCTTCCGTGACCTCGGATTCGAAATCGGACCGGCAGAGGCTTGCGTGACACCTATCTTCCTTCCTGGCAACGAGGTTCAAGCTGCTTGGATCGCACGTGACCTTCGCACAAACTACAAGATTTTCTGCTCAATCGTGACATATCCTGTCATCCCGAGAGGCATGATCATCTTCAGAATCATCCCTACTGCGGCACACTCGCTGGAAGACGTGGAATACACATTGAACGCATTCAAGGAAATAAAAGAAAAACTTGCCGCAGGCGAATACGACAATCCTGAAATGCCACAAATGGCTATTCTTTAAATGAATATCAAGTTTTTCAAGGATAAAGTAATAATTGTGACTGGAGCCAGCTCGGGTATCGGGCTGGCTACGGCACGTTTGTTTGCCTCGCATGGTGCTAAAGTGGTGATGGCTGCACGTTCAGTCGACAAACTCGAGCAAATTAAAAACGAGATGCCTGAACCGGCTAAAGTGTTGTGCGTCAAGACCGACGTGGCAAAAGAAGAGGACTGCAAAAACCTTATTGAAGAAACCGTAAAGACATTCGGACGTATTGATATTCTTATCAATAACGCCGGTATCTCAATGCGTGCAATGTTCATCGACCTTGATCTTGATGTCATCAAAAGGCTCATGGACACCAACTTTTGGGGTACAATTTATTGCACAAAATTCGCATTGCCTTACCTCCTTGAGTCAAAAGGCAGCGTAGTAGGTGTCATCTCTACCGCCGGATATCTTGGATTGCCAGGCAGAACTGGCTATTCGGCATCCAAGTTCGCTATAAGAGGATTCATGAACACGTTGAGAGTCGAGCATCGCTACGACGGACTGCATGTGATGGTGTTCGCCCCGGGATTCACCGCTTCAAACATCCGAACCAAAGCGCTTCTCGCTGACGGCTCACCTCAGGGAGTCACACCTCGCAATGAAGACAAGATGATGACAGCGGAACGTGTGGCGCAAAGAATGGCATACGGATTGAGATTCCGCAAAAACGAGATGCTGCTTACTCCAGTGGGCAAAATCACGAAATTCTTCACCTATGCGTTGCCGAGATTCTCTGAGTGGTGCGAGTATAAATTGATGGCTAAAGAGCCGGAAAGCCCGATAAAAAAGAGATAAAATCAAAAGTTTTTTTGCGTTTTATCAAAAAAATCACTATTTTTGCGGTGATAATTAACATTTATGCCTTATGATGATCATCAAGGAAATAGCCGTCAATGTGAATATCCTGAATTCGAGGATTAAAAAGTGCTTTTTTGACAAGCTGCAGGAAAACGGAATCAACATCACGCCCGAGCAGTATCTGGTGCTTGACATCCTCTGGGATAAACAGCCGATGTCGCAACAAAATATCGCCGATGTCATCCAAAAAGACAAAAATTCAGTTACGAAAATCATCGATTCTTTGGAGAAAAAGAATCTGGTGAAACGCAGCATGGATAAAAAAGACCGCCGCATCAACCAAATTGAGTTGACGGAAGAGGCATATGCGTTACAGAAAATCACCACGCAAGTGGCGATAGAATTTATGAACGGAGCTATTAAAGGCATTGAAAAACAGGATCTTGACACATTTGTTGAAGTCATGAGAAAGTTGAAAAACAATCTTGAAAGCGAATAAATTACCAATCATTATTTAATAATTATATGAGAATCAGACTTATCGGATTATTGTGCATGGGCTTGTTGGTGATGGTCTCATGCAACAAAAACGAGGGAGAAGGAGGAACGGGAACCATTCAAGGATATGTGAAACTCATCAACCACCCTGATGATGACTATACGTTGCCAGCAGATACCATGGATGCAGCAAAAACTGATGTTTTTATCGTTTATGGCAATTCAGATTTCTATGGCGATGACGTTGAAACCGATGATAAAGGGTTTTACAAATTCAAATATCTGACCAAAGGCAGTTATACTGTTTTCTCGTATTCGACGCTGCCTTCAGGTGAAAAAGTTCCTGTAACGGCTTCAGTGTCAATAGGTACGGGAGAGACAGCCAATGTCCCGACAATCTATATCCATCAGGGAAAGGCTTACGGCACTTCGATAGTGAAAGGTAAAGTCTACGCATTGTATTATCATAACGACACCTATCGCGGACAAGGCTGGGCCTATGAACACCGTGTCTACATCAGAAATTTAGGCGATGCATATCATTTTGATGACGTGCGCGTCGGCTTGGATGGAGTGTTTGCTTTCCAAAAACTGCAACCTGGTGATTATGAAATATTTACATTTACCGAAAACGCACAAGAGATACCAACTCCGTTAATCGATACCTTGTCAATTGAAGAACCAGGTGAAATTATTGAAATGGAGCCTGACACAACGTTTATTGTTAGAATTCAAGTCTGATAATCAAGAAATTACAAAGAAATAATGAAGAGATTTTTTATATTTTCGTTCTTGCTGGCGTTGGTAATACCGGCATTATCACAGCAGGTCACGCCTGAAACTTTGATTAAACGTCAGAAACGTAAAGGATTGACTGTCAAGGAGTGGAATACTCAAGTGGGCTCTAAACAGGCGTTTTTGGACCATGTCACGACTTACGATTCGTTGGGAAGAAAAATAGAAGAGATAGAATATGCGTCATACGGACAGAAATCGCGCGTGGTGAGCGAATATGTCGACCCTCTCGACCCGGCTTCAAAAGTGCTTCGCGAAATAGAATACAACGACCGTGATAAGGTGGTGAGAATCAGGAAGTTCGAATATAACGAAGACGGCTCGAAGAAACGCCAGCTCAACTATTATCCGAATGGAAAACTTGAGTCGGAAAAGAGATTCGAATTTATTTTCAAATAATGTTGAGCATCAACGACATATTGAACGAGATGAGCCCAATCAGCCTTGACGAGATGAGTGCCGTGAAGCTGATGAACCGCATCGACACCAAATATGTCGCTGATGATTTGACTGTCGCAAAACTGTTTTCGCTTATCAAAGATGAGTATTACGTGCAGGAAATCGATGGAAAACGCGTTGCAAAATATGACAGCGTATATTACGACACCGTTGATAATCACATGTATATCATCCATCAGGATAAGAAACTGAAACGTGACAAGCTGCGCGTCAGAAATTATGTCGACACGGGCATTTATTTCTGCGAGGTGAAGCACAAAAACAACCATGGGCGCACGAAGAAAAAACGCATCGAAGTGGGGGAGAAGGTCTTTACCGATTTGAATGCTGAGGCATCCGTGCGTGAGTTCGTGGAAAAAGAACTGCCGACTTACGATTTCGACGGTTTTATGAAGAAACTTTCGACGACTTTCGAGCGCATAACGGTAGTGAACAAAGGCAAAACCGAACGGATAACGATTGATTTCAACGTGCGGTTTCATAACTTTGAAAACGGTAACGACAACGGTATTGCTCCACTCGTGATCATGGAGCTGAAACGTGACGGACAATGTGAGTCGTTTTTTCAGCAAACGCTCTTTGAATTGAGAGTCAAGCCGTTCAGTATCAGCAAATATTGCATCGGCAGAGCGTTGACTGACAAGACATTGAAACAGAATCGTTTCAAAAAAAAGATTATCAAATTGGAAAAATTAAAAAAATTAAGAGAATATGCAATTACTTCAACTGATTCAGCAGGAATTTGACCCTGATATAGCTCGCGAGTTCGGCGAAGCGGCTTTTGAAACGGGATTTTTGGGTGTGCCGCTTTACGATATGACCAGTCTGTGGACACTTTTGGTGCGTTTCGCATTCCATTTTCTGGTTTGCTGGATAATCGTACGCTGCTTCTATTACCCGAAAAGCCGCAGAAACGACTATTATTTCACCTTCATGCTCTTTGCAATCACGATTTTCCTGCTCATAATCCAGATGGAAAACATGAAGATGGCGATAAGCTTCGCGTTGGGACTTTTTGCCATTTTCGGGATGATTCGTTATCGAACGGAGACGTTGAAAATAAGGGAGATGACGTATCTTTTCATCATCATTGGAATCTCAATCATCAACGGCTTGGCACTGACAGTCAGCTATCTTGAACTTGGCGTTACTAACTTATTGTTTATCATAGCGATATGGCTGTTTGAGTACCACGTCATCACCGCTAAGCGTACCGAGATGAAAATCATCCTTTACGATAAGATTGAGAATGTGAAACATGGTCGCGAGACAGAACTTATCGCCGATTTGAAGGATAGAACAGGTCTCGACATCATAGAAGTTGAAGTCGGACATATTGATTATCTGCGTGATGTGGCGTTTGTGAAGGTGACGTACAAGCCGTTTGCAAATACGCAAAACACAATCAATAATATAACCAAACTCAAAGATTTTCAATGAGATATAGATTTGGAATATTGAAATTATTAATTGCGCATTGTTTTTTGACGACGTGCTGTGTTCTTATTCCAAATGTTGCCACCGCCCAGAACACTACGGATTTTGGCGCCATTATAAGACTGGAAGGTGTTGAAGAGTTAGATGATAACTGGTCGCTTGCGGCTAAGGAAGACCTCCGTTTTGACAATGATTTTTCGCAGTTTTCCCGTTCTAAATTCTCTTTGGGATTTGATTATAAATTGCCCAGATATGGTTTGAAATTCGGCATTGGAGGTGAATATATCATAAAATACACGGGAAAGCATATTTATCGTAACAGATACCGCTATTTTGTCAATGCCTCGTACAAATATGAATACCGAAATTGGGAATTTGGCTATCGGACAAGGTTTTTGATTATGCAGAATGATGAAGAGGCCGGTTATTACAACAATGCATTTTACTATTATTGGCGAAACAGGCTGCAAGTGACGTACCAGCGTCGTTTCAGCAGGTTCAAATACTCATTGTCAGGCGAATTGTATTCTGAAATCAATAAAGACAGGCAATTACAACTCGATAATTTGATGTTTGAGGGTGATGTTGAATATCGCTTGACGAGAAGGCAGTATCTGTCAGCTTTTATCAGAGATTACAGAGATATTTATATTGAATCCGACCAGATAAGGACGATATATTTCGGTATCGGTTGGAAATTAAAACATTTTTAAAATATGAAAAAAGCTTTATTTATTCTTATTTGCCTGATTGTCAGCCAGTTGGGAATGGCTCAATATGCTCCTGCGGGCGACAGTTTGAAGACTCGCTGGGCTTCTGATATAACTCCTGAAAACGTTTGGCAAGAGTATCCTCGTCCGCAGATGTTGCGATATGAAAAGGATTTAAACATATTAAACTGGCTGAATCTCAACGGATTATGGGATTATGCCATCCGTCCGAAAGGTGAACATGATGTGGCGGAATTTGATGGAAAAATACTGGTGCCTTTCTGTGTGGAATCGTCGTTATCTGGCGTGCAGAAATATGTTGGAAAAGACAATGAACTATGGTATCAACGCGAGTTTAATATTCCAAAATCATGGAGGGGAAAACGTGTTCTTTTACATTTCGGCGCTGTCGATTGGGAATGCGATGTGTGGGTTAACGGCATAAAAGTCGGTTCCCATACTGGCGGCTACACTCCATTTACTTTCGATATCACTCAAGCTGTAAAAAAGAAAGGCAATGTGTTGAAAGTTCGCGTTTGGGATCCTACCGATCAAGGTGAGCAACCTTGCGGTAAACAACATGTGAAACCGCATGGAATATGGTACACTCCAGTGACTGGAATCTGGCAGACAGTGTGGCTCGAACCAGTTTATGAGAATTATATTGCTGATTTGAAAATTATACCAGATATTGACAATCACAAGGTAATGGTTATACCTGCTATTGTGAGCAATATGTCAAAAAAAGTTAAAGTTACAGTCTCTGAAAACCCGAATATAGCGTACGCAGATGGACACAACCCGTGTGCGGGAGCGACGGCAGTATCTAATAATGGTGAAGCGGTCGAAGTGCCAATGCCAGTTGATGCGAAGCTGTGGTCACCTGATAATCCGTATTTATACAATATTGAGATTGTATTGTACCAAGCTGATAAAGTGGTCGACAGGGTCGTTGGTTACTTCGCGATGCGCAAATTCAGCACCGAGAAAGACGAAAACGGCATCGTGCGCCTGATGCTCAACAACGAACCGATTTTCATGTTCGGTCCGCTCGACCAAGGCTGGTGGTGCGACGGTCTCTACACCGCTCCATGCGACGAGGCTTTGAAATACGACATCCAAAAGACAAAGGACTTTGGCTTCAACATGATTCGCAAACACGTGAAAGTGGAGCCTGCGCGATGGTACTACTGGTGCGACCAACTCGGAATCATCGTATGGCAGGATATGCCTTCTGGCGGAAAAGGACCGGGCTGGGTAACCGACAGGTATTTCAAGGGTTCTATGAGTGAACGCACACCAGAATCGGAGGCGACATACAAAAAAGAATGGAAAGAAATCATCGATTACCTGTATTCGGTGCCTTCGATAGGCGTCTGGGTGCCGTTCAACGAGTCGTGGGGACAGTTTAAAACTCCTGAAATCGTTAAGTGGACAAAGAGTTACGACCCGTCGCGTTTGGTGAATCCGGCATCGGGTGGCAACCATTATCCTGTGGGCGATATCTTGGACATCCACAACTATCCAGACCCCGAGATGTATTTCTTTGAGCCTGCAAGAGCCAATGTTTTAGGCGAATATGGCGGAATCGGCCGAAAAATCGAGGGACACACCTGGGTGAAAAACCAAGGATGGGGCTATGTGGAGTACGATTCTGAGGAAAAAGTCACCGACACTTACGTGGAATATGCCAACAAACTGCTGGAACTCATTCCGCAAGGCTTTTCGGCGGCTGTTTATACCCAGACCACAGACTGTGAGGTCGAGCTAAACGGCTTGATGACATACGATAGGGACGTGGTGAAGCTCAATGAAGAGCGGATTCGCGAGATAAACCTGAAGATTTCCAATTACTTCAAGAAATAAAAAATGGACGGCGTTCGCCGTCCATTTTTGCTTTAATACAACACTGTGTATTAGTCCTCAACGATAGCTTCGTTAGGGCAAACGCTTGCGCATGTGCCGCATGAAACGCAGTTATCAGCGTTGATTGAATAGATGCTACCTTCTGAAATAGCGCCGACTGGGCACTCGTCGATGCAAGTACCGCAAGCTACACAGCTGTCTAAAATTTTGTATGCCATAATGTTTATTAGTTTAGAAAATTTCTGCAAAGATATGGGTTTTTCCAATACACTACAACATTTTGAAAAAATATTTTTTTTTGCTTTTTTTATATGAAATATATGCTTACCTTTGCAGAAAATTTAGGAGAGTACCCATAAAATAAGAAATATTATCTAAATTATTAAAATACAATAAATTAAATTCAATTTCCTATGGCTAACAGATCAAAAGTTGTAGAACTTGAACACGTTGTCATTCGCTTCGCGGGTGACTCTGGCGACGGTATGCAGCTGACAGGAAACCTGTTTTCCGATTCAACAGCTTTAGCAGGCAACGATTTTGCCACGTTCCCAGACTATCCAGGAGAAATTCGCCCACCACAAGGCACGGTGTCTGGCGTCTCTGGATTCCAAGTCCATTTCGGACATAAACCGGTCCACACAACAGGTGACCTCTGCGATGTTCTCGTCGCAATGAACCCTGCTTCAATCAAGGCTAACATGCGTTGGCTCAAACCTGGCACAACAATCATCTTCGACATCGACTCGATGAACGACAAGGCTCTTGAAAAAGCCGGTTACACATCAGACCCGACACAGGATGACACACTCAGCCAGTATAAAGTCGTCAAAGCCCCTATCACATCGATGACACTCGAGGCTTTGAAAGATTTCGGTTGGGACCGCAAGGCAATGCTCAAGTCAAAGAACATGTTCGCTCTCGGTATCGTGATGTACCTCTTCAACCGTGACATCACTCTCCTGAACGGATATTTCAATACAAAATTCAAAAACAAACCGGAAGTCATCAAGGCTAACCAGACTGTCGTCGCAGCAGGTTACAGCTACGCTGACACTATGGAAATCTTCGCCAACACATATCGTATTGAGCCGGCTAACCTCGCTAAGGGCAAATACCGTGACATCACTGGTAACGTCGCTACAGCATGGGGTTTGATGGCAGCAGCAGAGCGTTCAGGCCGTCAGATTTTCTGCGGTTCATATCCTATCACTCCTGCAACAGATATCCTCGCAGAGTTGGTGAAATACAAGAACTTGAAAGTCAAGGCTTTCCAGGCAGAAGATGAGATTGCAGGTATCTGCTCATCACTCGGCGCATCATTCGCTGGCTGCTTGGCAGTGACCACAACATCAGGTCCTGGTCTTTCATTGAAGTCAGAAGCCCTCGGTCTTGCCGTGATGACAGAGCTTCCACTCGTCGTCGTCGACGTACAGCGTGGCGGTCCTTCAACAGGTCTTCCAACCAAGTCAGAGCAGAGCGACCTCATGCAGGCTCTCTACGGACGTAATGGTGACGCTCCTCTTATCGTCTTGGCAGCACGCAGCTCAGCTGACTGTTTCTATTCAGCATACGAGGCAGCTAAGTTGGCAATGGAGCACATGACACCTGTCATTCTCCTCACCGAAGGTGCTCTCGGCAACGGTTCTGAGATTCTCCGCATCCCAAGAGTCGCTGACCTCCCAGCTATCGTTCCGCCAATCGCAAAGGCAAACGACCCAGAATGGCAACCATACAAACGCGATGAGGAAAAACTCAACAGACAGTGGGCTATCCCAGGAACAGAAGGTCTCCGTCACCGCATCAGCGGTCTTGAGAAGGCAAACGGTTCTGGTAACCTCTCACTTGACCCGAAGAACCACCAGCTCATGGTTGAACTTCGTGAAGAGAAAGTACAGCGCGTCGCCAACTTTATTCCTGAACAGGAAATCGTCGGTGATCCGAACGCTGACCTCCTCGTGGTGAGCTGGGGCGGCACATACGGCGTTGTCCTCTCAGTCGTCGAGAAGATGCTCGAAGAAGGCAAGTCAGTCGCTCACGCACACTTCCGCCACATCATGCCTCTGCCAAAGAATACAGCAAAGGTGTTGAGCGGTCACAAGAAGATCCTTGTCTGTGAGAACAACAACGGTCAGTTCGTTAACTACCTCAGAGAGAAGATGCCTGACTTCAAGTATGAGCAATTCAACAAGATCCAGGGCCTCCCATTCCTCACAGCAGAGTTAGAAAATAAGTTTAATGACCTTTTAAAATAAGATTACCATGGAAAATACAAATTTAAATAATCAGGTTGTTAATCTTACTAAAGAAGATTTCGTTTGCGATCAGATAGTGAAATGGTGCCCGGGTTGTGGTGACCACGCTATTTTGAAAGTTTTACAGGACGTGTTCCCACAGCTCGGCAAGAGAAAAGAAGACATCTGTGTCGTCTCTGGTATCGGCTGCTCATCACGTTTCCCACATTATATGAACACCTACGGATTCCACAGCATTCACGGCCGCGCTTGCGCTATCGCAACAGGTGTGAAGCTCGCAAATCCTAACCTCTCAGTATGGATCGTTTCTGGTGACGGCGACTGCACAGCTATCGGTGGTAACCACTTCATCCACGCTGTACGCCGTAACATGGACATGAACCTCCTTCTGTTCAACAACCGTATCTACGGTATGACAAAAGGCCAGTTCTCACCATGTACATTCCGTGGCACAGTCACAAAGACTTCTCCACAAGGTACTTATGAGGATCCATTCAACGTTGGTGAACTCGTTATCGGTGCTGGCGGCAAGTTCTTCGCCCGTGGCGTTGATGTCAACACAAAAGAACTCACAGATATCTGCTTGAGAGCTAAGAATCACGACGGTATGTCAGTCATCGAGGTGCTCCAGAACTGTATGATTTTCTCGAACGGTGTTCACGAAAACATTACAGGCAAGGACGTCCGCGACGATATGCAGGTGAAGTGCGAACACGGCAAACCGCTCATCTTCGGTAAGGAGAGAAACAAAGGTCTGCGTCTCAACGGCAACAAGCTTGAAGTCGTCACAATCGGCGAAAACGGCATCACAGAAAAGGATATCCTCGTTCACGACGAGAAAGAAGAGAACACAGGTATCCACATGATGCTCGCCCACATGATGCCTCCAGCGTTCCCAGTCGCTATCGGTGTTATCCGCAACGTGGAAGCTCCAACTTACGACGACTGCCTCATCGATGTCATCGACCGCGAATCAGCTAAGTCTAACATCAAGACTGTTGACGATCTTCTCAACAGTGGCACAACATGGGATATCAAATAATATCTCGATAATAAAAACGAAAAATCCCGCCCACGTGACGGGATTTTTTTTATTTTTGCAATATGAAAAGAAGCTTCAAACCCGGTACGATGCTCTACCCACTGCCAGTGGTGATGGTCTCGTGCGGCGACAGCCCTGAGAATTACAACATCATCACGGTGGCGTGGACAGGAATTGTGTGCTCCGACCCTCCGATGTGCTACATCTCGGTGAGAAAAGAGCGTCATTCGCATGCGATAATATCAAAAAACAAGGAGTTTGTGATAAATCTGACCACTGAAGCCCTCGCCAAAGCCACCGACTGGTGCGGCGTGCGCTCAGGAAGAGATTATAACAAATTCAAGGAGATGCATCTCACAGCCGAACAGGCAGAGATTGTTAAAGCCCCTATGATTGCTGAGTCGCCAGTGAATATTGAGTGTAAGGTGGTGGAAATCAAAGAATTGGGCTCACATGATATGTTTATGGCTGAAATAGTGGCTGTTCATGGTGACGAGAAATATTTCGATCCAAGCACAGGACTTTTCCAACTCAATCAAGCGGATTTGATTACATATTCGCATGGAAAATATTACTCTTTAGGCGAAAAAATAGGAAAATTCGGTTTCTCAGTAGAGAAAATTCAACATAAAAGGAAAAAATAATGGACTATATCAAAGTTAAAGGCTTACAAAAAGACGAAGTCATCGGTCTGGTGAAGGAATGGGTTAAACTGTATCCACATTCTTTCAATCCTGAAGTGAATTTCTGGTTTTATCAACTTGCTGATAATCAGGTGGTTATTGGCTTGCACGACGATTTGAGTACTTTGGCGGTGAGCCTTCTTGTCATATATCTCACATCGGCTGTGAAGGACAAATCTGATGGTGAAAACGTGGTGGCATATCTCACTGTCGACGACAACGAGATTCTTCTGAAGCAGAATTACGGCCGTCGTGCAAAGATAATGGCAAAATCGACTGACGATGACAGCACTGGCGTGATAATTTTGTTGGAAAACAACTACTGCGTCGACTATTATTTCCGTGGTAAAGCCCATAAAATCAAAGATTCTGAACTCGTTTTCCTGGAGCCAGCTCTGCCGGAATCAATTGAAAATGCTGAGAAAGACGAGATTTTTGTCGGTGACATCATTCCGAAGAAAAAGATTGAACAGTCACTGGAACCTGACGCATCGCCTTTGAAGAAACTGATGTGGTACGCCATCTGCACCGCTGTCGGTCTCGGCATCGGATTCCTTCTGGTTTATTTATACTTCTGATTGTCATGCTGACCAAGTTCCAAAACTACATCACCGAGCAACACCTTATTAATAAAGGTGACCGCATCCTCGTTGCCTTGAGCGGCGGTGTCGACTCGATGGTGCTGGCGGAACTTCTGAGACGGTGCGGCTACGACATCACCTTTGCCCACTGCAATTTTCATCTGCGCGGCAAGGAATCTGACGGCGACGAGCAATTCGTTCGTGAATATGCTGAAAGGGTAGGAGTGAAGCTCTTCGTCCGACAGTTCGACACATTGGAATACGTTGAAACACAAAAGGTTTCCGTTGAAATGGCTGCTCGCGAGCTGCGCTACGCATGGTTTAATGATATGGTCAATGCCAGCGGGCAACTGCTTGCATTGGCTCATCATGCCGATGACCAAATCGAGACTTTTTTCATCAACCTATTGCGTGGTTCCGGCATCAAAGGCTTAAAAGCCATGCAAGCTCGTAATGGATTGTATATCAGACCTTTATTGTGGGCAACGAGAGAAGAAATCAAACAATTTGCGATTGAAAACGATATCCAATGGCGCGAGGACAGCACCAACAACGACACTGTTTATTTAAGAAATAAGATCCGTCATGATTTGATGCCTGTTTTTGACAGCATTAAGCCAGCGGCGAGAGAAAAAATCCTTGAATCTGTCAATCATCTCGCCTCTGAAAATCAATTATATAGGAATCTTTTAAAGGAAAAACTCTCACAAATCGAGACAGTCGACGGTGTTTTACATAGCATCCCTAAATGTCATTTCGACCGAAGCAAACAACCGACCTGTCATTTCGAGCGCAGCGAAGCGGAGTCGAGAAATCTCCTCCAAAATCATCAGTTCCTTTTTGAGTGGGTTAGAAACTTCGGCTTCTCCTATTCCCAATGCGAATCAATCCTAGCATCTTTAGATGGTGAACCAGGGAAAGAATTCTATTCTGATGGTTATCAATTGGTTATCGAAAAAGACACTATCGATATCTTTCCAATCGAATTGACGGATAACCTTCTGACACCAGGCTTGTCGTATTCCAAATTTGAAAGAACTTCAAATTTCAAACTCCAAACTTCAAACTTAAATGTGGCTCAGTTGGATTTCGACAAACTGAAGTTCCCGTTGCGTGTGCGTCATTGGTGGCATGGCGACCGCTTCCATCCGTTGGGGCTTAAAGGTACTAAGCTTGTTTCCGATTTTTTTAACGACAACGGTTTTACAACTTATCAGAAACGAAACACTCAGATTATCACTGATTCTGAAGGAGAAATCGTGTGGATTGTAGGCTATCGCATCGACGACAGATTCAAAATCACAGAAAAAACAAAAACCATTTATCAAATAGTTGCGGAATAAAGAATTTTATTATCTTTGTGATTTGATACTATTTAAATCTAAAAATATTAAATAATTGAATATTAACAATTTATGAAAAAACTTACAATTATTTTAGCGGCATTTTTTGCTTTGATGATGCCTATGGTGTCAGTTGCACAGATTTATGACCCGGTGCAATGGAGTTTCTCAACTGAATCATTGGGAAACAACGAGTACAACGTCATTTTCAAGGCTGAAATAGAGGCTGGATGGCATGTATACTCACAGAATATCGCTGACGGCGGTCCGATTCCTACAGCTTTTTATTTTGCTGAAGCTACTGACTATGAAAGAGTTGGTGTCGTGACAGAGAGTGAAGCCATTGTGCTCCAGGATCCTGTTTTCGATATGGAATTACGTTTCTTTGAGAAAGAGGCAATCTTCACACAAAAGGTGAAAGTCCTTGGAAAAGAACCGGTTTCAGTGAAGGGCGAGTTGGAATACATGGTCTGCAACGATGGTCAGTGCCTGCCTCCGACAGTGGTGGAATTTGACATCAACCTCAACTCGGGAACAATAGCAAATGCTGATGCTCAGGCAAAAGAAGGCGACAGTCTCCTCAGCATGATTCTTCAGGCAATCCTGTGGGGCTTGGCAGCTCTGTTGACCCCATGCGTCTTCCCGATGATCCCGATGACGGTGTCGTTCTTCCTGCACGGCAGCGAAAACAAGGCGGCAGGTCGCTTCAAAGCCATTATGTATTTCATTTTCATAGTGTTGCTTTACACCTTGCCAATCGCAATCATCATTATGGTGACATGGATCTTTGGTGGCGACAGCGTCACGGGCGACATATTCAATTGGTTGTCAACACATTGGATTCCGAATATCATCTTCTTCTTGGTGTTTATGGTGTTTGCCGCATCGTTCTTCGGAGCTTTCGAAATCGTGCTTCCAAGCAGCCTTGTTAACAAATCAGATGCAAATTCTGAGAAGAAAGGTCTCGCAGGCGTGTTCTTTATGGCATTGACACTGGTTTTGGTGTCGTTCGCCTGCACAGGTCCTATTGTCGGAACAGTGCTTATCAAATCGACTTCAGGCGAGTTCTGGACCCCGATCCTTACCATGTTCTGCTATGCAGTGACATTTGCGTTGCCGTTCGCACTCTTCGCGATGTTCCCGTCAATGCTGAAAAACCTGCCAAAGAGCGGCGGCTGGCTTAACACAGTGAAGGTTATCCTCGGCTTCGTCGAGGTCGCGCTCGGCTTCAAATTCTTGAGTGTTGCTGACCAGACCTATCACTGGCATCTGCTCGACCGCGAGGTGTATCTCGGCATTTGGATTGTGTGCTTCGCCATGCTTGGTTTCTATCTCCTTGGCAAAATCAGATTCAAAAACGACGACCCTGTCGAGTCTATCGGCGTGGGACGTTTGATATTGAGTATCATTACCTTTACGTTTGTGGTTTATATGATTCCTGGCATGTGGGGCGCTCCTCTGAAGGCTCTCTCGGGTTATCTGCCACCACAACAAACCCTCGATTTTGACCTCAAACGTATCAATCAGGAGAATGCTGACAAGGTTATCGAATTCATCCAACAGAATGTGAAGGCGGTTCCAGCAGGTCAGCAAGAGCAACAAGCCAAACCTACAGCGGAACTCTGCGAATCTCCACGATTCAACGATATCTTCCATCTGCCTCACGGATTGAAAGGCTACTTCGACTATGAGCAGGCTCTCGCATGCGCAAAGGCACAAAACAAGCCGCTTTACGTCGACTTCACCGGTCACGGATGCGTCAACTGCCGTGAGATGGAGGCTAACGTGTGGAGCGACCCGCGCGTGCTGAAGATGTTGCGTGAAGACTATATCATAGTGGCACTTTACGTCGATGACAAGACCAAACTTCCTGAGGAAGAATGGGTTATGGGCGGCGACGGCAAGATGAAGAAGACCATCGGACGCAAATATGCCGACTTCCAGATCTCGAAATTCGGCACCAACGCCCAGCCGTACTACTGCCTCATGGGGCACAACGGCGAGCTTCTACACGAGCCACGCGCCTACAACCTCGACAAAGACGGCTTCGTCCAGTTCTTAAAAGAAGGACTTGAAAACTTCAAGAATGGGGTTTCGGTAAGGAATATCAATGAATAAAAAAAGACGGCGTTAAGCCGTCTTTTTTTTTATTTCTTTCCAGCAAAATGCTGATAGAACTGAACAATGGTCTCGATTCCTTTGAAGAAGTGGTCGAGGCGGTAGTTTTCGTTAGGTGAGTGGATGGCGTCTTCACCAAGACCGAAGCCCATCAAAATTGACTTGATGCCTAAAACCTTCTCAAATCTTGCGATGATAGGGATGCTTCCTCCGCTTCTCATTGGGATAGGCAGCTTGCCGTAGGTGTCGAAATATGCCTGCTCCGCTGCTTTGTATGCCGGCAGCTCGATCGGGCAGCCATAAGCCTCGCCACCGTGCAATGTGGTAACCTTAACTGTCACATAATCAGGAGCTATGCTCTCGAAATATTCTTTGAACAGCTTGCCAATCTTCTCATGGTCTTGATTTGGCACCAGACGGCATGAAATCTTTGCGTATACCTTCGATGGCAACACTGTCTTTGAGCCTTCGCCGGTGTAACCGCCCCAGATGCCGCACAAGTCGAATGTCGGACGGATGCCGACGCGTTCAATCTTGGTGTATCCTTCCTCACCACGTAATGCTTTGACACCCAATGATTTCTTGAATTCTTCTTCATTGTAAGGTGCCTTGTTGAGCATTTCGCGCTCTCTTTCTGATGATTCAACGACATCGTCATAGAAATGAGGGATTGTGATGTGGTTGTTCTTGTCCATCACACCTGCGACCATCTCGCACAAGGTGTTCAATGGGTTTGCGACAGCGCCGCCGAACAATCCTGAGTGCAGGTCGGCGTTTGGACCAGTCACCTCGACCTCCCAATATGCCAAACCACGCAAACCTGTTGTGATAGAAGGTGTGTCGTGGTTGATCATGCTGGTGTCGGAAACCAAAATGACGTCAGCTTTCACTAAGTCTTTGTATTCTTCAATCCATTTTGAGAGACTACCTGAGCCAATCTCTTCCTCGCCTTCGAGCATGAATTTCACGTTGCAGGGGAGGGTGCCAGTCTGCATCATCGTCTCGAATGCCTTGGCATGCATGAAAGCCTGACCTTTGTCGTCGTCAGCGCCGCGAGCCCAGATCTTGCCGTCTTTGATGACGGGCTCAAACGGGTCGGTGTGCCACAGCTCTATCGGGTCGACCGGCATCACGTCGTAGTGACCGTAAACCAACACTGTCGGGAGTTTCGGGTCGATGATTTTCTCGCCGTAAACGATAGGGTTGCCTTCTGTCGGCATCACTTCTGCCTTGTCGGCGCCTGCCTTCAAGATGCTGTCTCTCCAATATTCTGCCGCTTTAATCATATCTGGCTTATGTGCCGATTCCGAGCTGATAGACGGAATTCTAATGAGTCCGAACAACTCATCCAAAAAACGCTGTTCGTTTTCTTTAATGTAACTTTGAATTTTATTCATATTATATAATTTATGATTTTCTTTACTTCTCTCGCAGATTCCGCAGATATCACAGATTTTTTCTATTCTTCCTCTGCGGGATTGCTCGCGTCGCGAGCTGCAGATTTCGCGGAAGTTTTGGTCGGAAGAATATTTCCGCGTTTTCAGCGTAATCTGCGAGAGGCTTAAACTATTTCCATTCTTTTAACGTCATATTCTCACCGTCAAACACCGCGTACGTGTAATCCCAAATCCAGTTTCCGACCACCGTCGTCACAGCGTGTTCTCCGGTTTTGTACTGCATCGGCTTGTGCTGGTGCCCGAACACGAAGAAATCTATCGTAGGGTCTTTCTGTGCCTCGTCCAATGCGTATTTGTAAAGACGTGTGTTCTCGATGTCGGCGTAAAAATTGCTCTCCGATTCTTTCTTAAGTTTCTTAACTCTATGATTATGAGACCATTTCAATGCAACTCTAATTCCAAAATCGGGATGGACATGACGGAAGCACCATTGTAAAAACCTGTTTTCAAACACGCTTTTCAGGAATTTGTATCCGTTGTCGCCGTCGCCGCGTCCGTCGCCATGCACAAGGAAGAATTTCTTGCCTTTGAGCATCATCACCTCTGGATCTCTATGTACCTGAATACCAATCTCTTCCTGGAGATATGAGAAAGTCCAGAGGTCGTGGTTTCCTGCAAAAAGATGCACTGGAATGCCGCTGTCGATGAAGTCGGCGAGTTTCCCGAGTAATCGCACATGTCCGCGTGGAATCACAGTCTTGTATTCGTACCAGAAGTCGAACAAATCACCCATCAGAAACAGCTCTTCGCATGATTCTTTTATTGAATCAAGGAACTCGAGAAGCATTTTCTCGCGCCTCTGGCTGTCCTCCAAAGTTGGTATTCCGAGATGGAAATCTGTTACGAAATAAATCATATAACGATGATTATCAGAGTTTTATCTCGTCAAGACGTTTAAACATCTCTTGTATGATTGCTGTCATTTTCGGCTCGGCTACATTTGCAGCGTTGAGCACCTCTTCGTGTGTAACCTCAACAGGAATCTCTTGTCCACCAAGGTCGGTGATGACAGACACTGCAAATACAGGCAGTCCGCAGTGGCGTGCCACGATAACCTCAGGCACTGTGGACATTCCCACGCAGTCGCCACCTATTATGCGATAGTAACGGTATTCTGCTGGAGTCTCGTATGATGGACCTGAATCGGCAACGTAAACACCGTGCTGAACATGAATGTTCAATTTCTTGGCGATATCATCAGCCAAAGCAATTAACCTATGGTCATATGGTTGGCTCATCTCAGGGAAACGAGTTCCAATTCTGTCGTCGTTTGGACCGATCAACGGATTTGGCAACAGGTTGATATGATCTGTTATGAACATTATGTCGCTTACACGGAAGCTCTGGTTTATGCCACCGCTGGCGTTTGAAAGCACTAACAACTTGATGCCCAAGTATTTAAGAACTCGAATCGGGAAGGTGACATCTTTTGTGCTGTAGCCTTCATAATAATGAAAGCGACCTTGCATAGCCGCAACTTTACGACCACTCAACATTCCGAAAACCATCTGTCCTTTATGGCCTTTCACTGTAGAAACAGGAAAATTTGGAATATCTGAAAATGGTATTGTGTACTGAATATCCATGACATTCACCAATCCGCCAAGTCCTGAACCCAAAACTATGCCAATTTCCGGTTCGTAACCATTTGTCTTAGATTTTATAAAATCTACTGTCTCAAGAATTTTTTCCAACATAATTCAAAATCAAATAATTAAAAGTTTCCTCTTCCTTCTCATCGTTGAAATGCACCTCAATCGGAATGGTGAAGAGCGGCACATTTTCAAATCTGTTGATAAACGAAGAGTTTGTTAATCTCATTAAATCTTTTTCAGTTGTAACAATAATTTTGTTTTTACCGATAACACTATCAAAACCGCCAAGAATCACGTCGATATCGCTGTTTGTGAAACAATGATGGTCGTCGTAATAATTGGTAATCAATGTGTTGTATTTTCTCTTCAGATGATCTTCAAGCGGATAAGGATTTGCTATGCCGCAGAAAAGATAAACAGATTTCATGTCGGACAGTTTTGTGTCCTTCGCTGTCTGGTTAATCGGTTTAAGTGGTTGAAAATCAATATAAGTGAAGAAAACTTTTTGATATGGTTTTGCGTTTATCAAGTTGATGACATCGCGTTTGTCGTACGGCAACAAAACACGTGGTGATTTCGAAACGATAATGATATCGGCGCGTTTTGCGGCGCTTTTAACATCACGAAGATTGCCGGCAGGAACTAGTGCGTCGTTCTTATAAATGTTAAAATATTCTGTCAGAAGAATATTCAATCCAGGTTTTATTTTCCTGTGCTGATATGCGTCGTCGAGAAGAATCACTTCCGGAGTCCTATCCAGGTGCATGAGACGCTCAACGCCATCAGGTCTGTTTTCATCGACGGCAACAGTAATGTCATCAAATTTTGAATGATAAAGCATCGGCTCGTCACCGATTAGTTCGTAGGTGGCGTTTTCATCAGCGAGGACATATCCTTTTGTTTGTCTGCCGTAGCCACGACTTAAAACCGCCACTTTTGCCTTGTCTTTTAAAAATCGGATGAGATATTCCGTGTGCGGTGTCTTACCGGTTCCGCCAAAAGCGAGGTTTCCTATGCAAATTGTCGGCACCCCGAAACTCTTTGATTTCAATATTCCAACATCATAAAGCCAATGGCGGATGTTCAGTACAATCGCGTAAAGCCATGATATGGGAGTCAACAATCTGTTCATAGAATTGGATGTTAGATTATGTTTAATAATTAACGTACAAATATACAAATTATTTTTAATCCGCGAGTCATTATTTTTATTATTTTAGCGAAAATTTTTGAAATGAATAAAGTTAGTGAAATTGTAGGATGTATTACTGACATCGCACCGCTCAGATGGCAGGAGTCGTGGGATAATGCCGGGTTGCTTGTCGGTGATGCTAATATGTTGATAGACAAGGCTTTGATAACTCTCGATGTGACTGAAACGGTCATCGATGAGGCAATAGAAAAGGGATTTCATCTCGTGATAAGCCATCATCCTCTGATTTACAAGCCGTTGAAGCATATTTTGCCAGAAAATACAATCGAAAGAACGATTATCAAGGCAATTAAAAACGACATTGCGATAGCTTGCATGCATACCAATCTCGACAACAGCTATCTCGGTGTGAGCAAATGGCTTGCCGATAAACTTGGACTGAAAAATCTTGAGATTCTGGAGCCGATTCAATCAGAAACCGATGTCGTCACCGGTGGTGGTATGGTGGGAGAGTTGGAAAATGCTCTCGATGAGACTGAATTTTTAACTCTCGTGAAAAAAAATCTCAACGCAAAAGCACTTCGCCACTCCGATTTTTTAGGAAAGAGAATAAAGAAAGTCGCTGTTTGCGGAGGCTCGGGATTTTTCTTGCTTAATAACGTAAAGCATTGTAATGCAGATGCTTACATAACTGGCGATGTAAAATATCACGACTTTTTTGAGGCCGACGGCAAGCTTCTTTTGGTCGATGCCGGACATTATGAAACAGAACAATTTACAAAAGAATTAATTGCTGATGCAATTATTAAAAAATTTTGTAACTTTGCAGTTTCAATTTCGAGCGTTAAAACTAACTCGATAAACTATTTTGTATAAATATTAAATATTACATAAATGGCTGATAATCAGGAAATTAAGCTCAACGAGGAAGAACAGATTGAAGTCACCGTTGAAAGAAAGTTGGTTGCACTTTACACACTGCAACAGATTGATTCTAAGATAGATAAGATTCGCATCGTGCGCGGCGAGTTGCCGGAAGCAGTGCAGGACCTTGAAGACGAAGTCGCTGGTCTCGAGACCCGTATTGGTCACTATAACGAGGATTTGAAGAAATTCAACACCGACGTTACAAACTACAAAATCAAGATCAAAGAGACACAGGCTTTGATCAAGAAATACGAGGAACAGCAGAACAACGTCCGTAATAGCCGTGAATACGATTCATTGACAAAAGAGACTGAATATCAATCACTTGAGATTCAGCTCTGCGAAAAGAGAATCAAGGATGCGACAATTAAAATCGAGGATATCAAGACAAATCTTGAGGCTACCGAAAAGAAGCTTGCCGAGCGCAAGAACGACCTCCAGGTGAAGCAGTCAGAACTGCAGTCAATCGTTGAAGAGACTGAGAAAGAAGAAGAGGAACTCATTGCAAAGTCAAAGGAAAGCGAAGCTTTGATCGAGGAACGTCTCCTTGCAGCTTACAAACGTATCAGAAAAGGTGCAAGAAATGGTTTGGCAGTCGTGCAAATCGAGCGTGATGCCTGCGGCGGATGCTTCAACAAGATTCCACCACAACACCAGCTCGATATCCGTATCCACAAGAAGATTATCGTTTGCGAATACTGCGGCCGTATCTTGGTCGACCAAGACATTATCGACCAATACAACGCAAAGAACTGATTTTATCAGTCTAATCTGAACTTGAAAGAGATGACCAGCTGATGTATGTTGGTCGTCTCTTTTACTTTTGTGTCGTCGACAAACTCGTTGTTTTCGCCATAATATGCTGGGTATAATGAGTATTGCGAGTACAAATCATACGAATTGTTGCGATGGCTTAACACGTATGCAGCATCAAATGTGAAACGATAGTATGTGTAGCCGAAGCCGCATGAATAGGATGTGGTCTTAAGATTCTCGCTGTCGAAACCGAACGGACTGCCGTAAATGGCGTAACCTGCTCTGAATGCAAGGCTTTGCCAGCGCCATTCAGTACCAAATCTTAAGTTAGATGTGGCTTTGTAAAAGTCGCGGATGAAATCGTTGAAATTTGTATAGTCGTAATCGTGGCTTGAGGCGCGCATCTTGCTGTAATCCACATATTCATAGTCGCCAGTAATCATTCCGAAGTTGCCGAAAATAAAGGCGACACTGGCGTTAAGGCGCAATGGCGTTGTTACAATGTATTTGTAGGTGCCTGTCGGTGACTCGTGTGTATAGATGTCGTTGCTGAAGACCGATCTCGTGTTGGTGTACCAGCTTTCGGTGACATTATATATAGTAGGTGTATGGAACGATGCGCCAAGTCGCAGCCATCTTGCCGGAAAGACTATAGCTCCAAACTTTGCGTTCACGCCAATGCCAGAATTCTTTATGTATTCCGTTTGCGTCCAGTTTTTGAAACTGTCGCTGGAGCTGAGATTTGTTTCTTTATATTCATTCGTGATGTTCCTGTCAAAATATGGGAAATCCAACGCTACTCCGAGGAAGAGTTTCTCGTTGAAATTGAAGCCTGAAGCGAAATTGAACTCACGCATATAGCCGGTTTTGCTCACACCGTATTGTTGTTTGAGTCCGCCTTGCGGTACATCGGAGCCGATAGAGCCATCGTCATAGAAATCAAGGAGATAGGTGTCCCAGAGAGGGAATATTCCATTTGGTGAATAATCTTCCAATGCCACGTCGTTATTGATTCCGTTTTCGTATAATTCGGAAATATAAGCATCAATAAGCGATGTGTTCGGATTCTCTCCATTGACAAAAATATTTGATTTGTAGTTGTTTAACTTATTGATTCCTAAGGCGATACTGACAGATGAGAGTGTTTCGTCGTTGAAATCTTGTGTCCAGGTGAGACCGATATTGTTACTTTGAAGTTTGAAAGCTCTGTCAAAGCCGTTGTTTCCTTTGTAATTTGACTCTACGGATGTTATGCTCAAGTCAGGAGTAAAAGTAAATGTCGACTTTCTGAAAAGTCCCAATCCTGCTGGGTTTATCGCTATTGCAGAGAAGTCGTTTCCGACGGCTCCCATGGCGTTGCCCATAGCGGCACTTTTTGCCGTTCCTTGATAATAAACCGTTGAGAAATCGAGCATGTCGTTCTCGGTTTGTGCCCAAATGAACATTGGGGCCAATATCATTATTGTTAAAAAGAGCTTTTTCATAGTTGTAATAATTTATAATTATCTTCTTCCTCCTCCAGAGCGAGTGCCGCCGCCGCCACCGCCGCTGCTTCTCGGTGTGCTTACGCTGCTGCTTGATCGAGGACTGCTGCTGCTAGGTCTTACAGTATTGCTGCTCGGTCTTGAATTGTTGTTATTTGGTCTTGAAACATTACTGTTTGGCCTTGTAGTATTGTTGTTTGGTCTAACAGTATTGCTGTTCGGCCTTGTGTTGTTGTTTGGGCGCACATACTCCGAACTTGATCTGGTTTGACGGTTGGAGTTAGCCGGAGTGTAGTTCTTCTTTTCCGAAGACGGTCTTGTTGTATTAGCCGGTCTTGCTGTTGACGTTGCTTGACGTCTGGTAGATTCCGCTGGACGGCTTACATTTCCACTGTTGGTTGGGTTTGAATTCGAGTTTCTCCTATTATTAATATTGCTTGGCTTCACGCCATTGTTACCATGATGCAGTGCTCCATGGTGGCTGTTGTTGAAATTGCCAGAAAACCCTGGGTGATGTGGATGATGCGGATGATGTGGGTGATGAGGATAAACGGGATAAACCGGATAATGAGGATAATACCAATAGCTTCCCCAGTAATAGCTTGGATATGCCCAGTAATATGGCGTGTAGCTGTAGTAAGGATACCAATAAGGATCCCAACCATAATAGTATGACCATCCGTAGCCCAATCCGAATCCGATACCTGCGCCTAATTCAAGAGTTACATGGGTTGTAGGAGACTCTTCGATGATATAAACGGTGTCGACAATGCGCTCTATGCTGTCTGTAACAGTATATTCCTCGTACATTTTACGTTTTTCCGACTTCACTTCATTTGAATCGAAATAGCCGTAATTTGAGGTCACGAGAACCTTGTCGAATTGCGAATCCTTATTGTATGGTGAGTAATAAGCATCGTCGTTGATGACGTTATTGCTTGATGCACAAGCGGTTAACAATGTTATTGCCGCCACGATTGAAAAAACGATCCGTTTCATAATTATTCACTTTTTATTAGTACTTTGCAAAAAATTTTGTAATTTTGCACACTGAAAAACTAACAAAAATCGTACCAAACTTTTAAAAATGGCAAAAGAAATTACAACACGTCAAGAAAATTATTCACAATGGTATAATGATATCGTGAATAAAGCCGAGTTGGCGGAGGGTTCCGCAGTGAGAGGTTGTATGGTTATTAAGCCTTACGGATATGCTATTTGGGAGTTCATGCATGACGCTCTCGACAAGATGTTCAAGGACACAGGTCACGTCAATGCTTATTTCCCGCTTTTCATCCCTAAGAGTTTCTTCAGCAAGGAAGCGAGCCACGTTGAAGGCTTTGCTAAGGAATGCGCCGTCGTTACGCATTACCGCTTGATGAAAAACCCTGACGGTCCAGGCGTTGTCGTCGATCCCGAGGCAAAACTGGAAGAGGAGTTGATAGTGCGTCCGACTTCAGAGACAATCATTTGGGACACATATCGTAACTGGATCAAGAGCTACCGAGACCTCCCGATTTTGTGCAACCAGTGGGCTAACGTGGTGCGTTGGGAGATGCGTACTCGTCTGTTCCTCCGTACCGCTGAGTTCCTGTGGCAAGAGGGTCATACCGCACACGCCACACGTGAGGAAGCTATGGCTGAAGCTGAGAAAATGCTGGGTGTTTACGCTGATTTCGCCGAGAAATACATGGCTGTTCCAGTCATCCGCGGCATCAAGTCGGCTAACGAGCGTTTCGCGGGTGCTGTTGAGACATTCTGTATCGAGGCTATGATGCAGGACGGCAAGGCATTGCAGGCTGGTACCTCACACTTCCTCGGTCAGAACTTCGCAAAGGCTTTCGACGTGAAATATCTTAACAAGGAGAACAAACTCGAATACGTTTGGGCAACATCATGGGGCGTTTCAACACGTTTGATGGGCGCTTTGATTATGGCTCACTCAGATGACAACGGTCTTGTTTTGCCTCCAAAGGTCGCTCCAATCGAGGTTGTTATCGTTCCTATCTACAAGACTGACGACCAGCAGCAGGCAGTTCTCGACTACTGCGCTCAGATGAAGCAACGTCTTGAGGCTAAAGGACTTAGAGTGAAATTCGATGATCGTGACACTCAGAAACCTGGATTCAAATTCGCTGAATGGGAGATGAAAGGCGTGCCGGTACGTCTTGCAGCAGGTCCTCGCGACGTTGAGAACCAGACAGTGGAGATTGCCCGCCGTGACACCTTGACAAAACAGTCGATTTCAGAAGCTGAGATGGAAGACCATATCCTCGGTTTGCTCGATGAGATTCAGGATAGCTTGTACAACAGAGCTCTTGAATATCGCAAGGCCAACACACACCGTGTCGACACTTGGGACGAGTTCAAGCAGGTCATTGAAAATGGCGGATTCGCTTACGCACACTGGGACGGCACAACCGAAACAGAGCTCGCCATCAAGGAAGAGACAAAGGCTACATTACGCTGCATCCCACTTGATGATGACTATGAAGACGGTGTCGATGTATTCTCAGGAAAACCTTCAAAGAGAAGGGTAATATTCGCCAAAGCATATTAAACATTGAATGTTATTAATTTTTAATGCCATTCTCGAATTACTCTCAGTACCCTGTGGTAAGTCGTAATTCTGCGAATGGCATTAAAAATTTTGCAAAACTAATTAAGTGGTAGGAGTTTTCCTATTGCGTGTTCACCATAGGTGACTTGGATGCTATCCGGGTCACCTTTATAATATATGTTTCCTAAGTGGGTGATGCGGGCGTTTATCATTCCGCTCGCATTGATGTAACAGTCTGTCTGGGCGTGATTGGCGATATCAACATATTGTGCTTCATAGTTTAAGGCGTCAATGATACCGTAACTTTTTTTGTGAATAGACAGATTTTTGTTGTTTTCACCGTGCAATGTCAGTCGACTTGATCCGAATCCGTAAATAACTCGGAAATCAGCACAATCGTTGATGTTAAGATCTATGTCGCCGCAACCGTCGTCAACTTCAATGGTGTAATATTCATTAGCATTTAATGGACCTGTGAAGTTGTTTTCTGTAGTCAAAGCGCCAGAAGCTGAGAAAACGAGCTTTTTAATGTCTTTGAAGTACAGAGTTGCACTTGTTTCATAATCGTATGGTCTTATCCAGTTTAAAGTTGTTGTGTTTTTAAGAGTTAATACGCCACAACTAATATCGGATGTGATGTTGTCGATTATGTTTTTGCCTGTTGTAATTACGATATAGCATGTGTCGGAACGAACCAGCGATATCTTAACATTGTCAAAGATTCTAACTTCATTGAAGTCGGAAAGCTCTCTCGTTTGTGTAACGATTGGACCGACAGTAAGAGGCGCTTTCTTGCATGCTGAAAATGTTGCAAGAAAACATAATGCCATTATTATCAATATTTTATGTTTCATGTCAATTTATTCTATATCCGATTCCAACACCTATATAGTCAGCCCAGCCAAAGTGAGTGGTGAGCTGAATTGTGGCAAACAGACCTTTCCAGATGTTCTGCATGGCTCCCAATTTCTGATAAATACGACCTTCGCAAAGTTCTTTTCCAGCCAGATGGTAACCGAAATTAATATTGAAAGATGTGTTGCCAAAAGAAATCTCATAGGCGGCGTTTATGCCAGGCTTAAGTATTTCAATATCAGTGAATTCAATGCCGTCAAGGCGTAAAAGTTCTTTGTCGGTATTGTCGTAAACGAGATCAAAACCGATGCCGAATTTGCTCATCTCCGTGACGTGTTTCAACGCGTTGAATTGGATGTTATAAACTTGCCAATGCTTACCATATCCAATAAACTGCTTGATGTCTTTGTTGGATACCAAAACAGCGAAATTGAACGTGAAATTCTCTTTCTTCCAACTTCTATATTGTTTGTTATCAGTTGTTTGCTTCGCTATTCTTGGCTTAGGATCCTGAATGAAATATTTTGCTCCTATGCCGGCGTGTGCTATGTTGATTCCGTTGTTAGGCGAGCGCGTCGATCCATTTGAAAAATGTGTGAAACCGATGAATGCTGAGAGACCTAACCGGTTGGTAACCATGTAGCTGTAATCAGCGGAAATATTGATGGCGGCGTTGACATGCGAACCTATAAAAGTGTTTTTCGGGTTTTCAATTCTGTCGTATTTCTGCGTAACATAGCCGACACCTATTCCAAAACTGAAATTTATCTGATGTCTCTTGCTTTTCAAACAGTTGAAGTCAATATGCGGAAAAACGGCGAAAGCCCTGCCGATCTCAGGCATTTCACCTATTCCGGTGTATAAAAAACTGAATCCTATAGAAGGGTAATTTGACTTGGATTGCCAAGATTTTCTGCCCGTTGTGACTTGATGGAAACTTAATTCGAAGATTGGAAAATGCGACTGGAAATATTTCATCTCCGGATGATGGCAAATGATGAAACCATAACTCGCCTTAAACTCAACTTGAAAATTTTTTACAATGATTGTATCGTTGCTTTTTGCTGATAACATATTGGTTATCAACAAAAACGATGATAATAAAACTATATATCTTAAACCATTTTTCACAATGCAAAGATACAAAAAAGGATTTCACGATTTCACTCAAAATGATGAAAAAATATGTATATTTGCAAAAATTTTAATCATGGATAAAAGATTAGAGGCTTTTAAGAGACTTTTGGATATTATGGACGACTTGCGTAAGGGTTGTCCGTGGGATAAAAAGCAGACTATCGAGAGTTTGCGTCATCTGACGATTGAGGAGACGTTTGAGTTGAGTGAGGCTATTATAGCATCTGATTATCAAGATGTTAAGAAAGAACTTGGCGATTTGATAATGCACATTGTTTTTTATGCGAGGATAGCTGATGAGCGCGGTTTGTTTGATATTGCCGACGTGATAAACAGCATCTGCGACAAACTTATAGTGCGCCATCCGCATATTTACGGTGACGTGAAGGTGGAGACAGCTGAGGAGGTTCTGGAAAACTGGGAAAAAATAAAGATTAAAAAAGAAGGTAACAAGAGCGTTCTGGGCGGTGTTCCCGCAAGTTTGCCGCCGCTTTTGAAAGCGTATCGCATGACAGACAAAGCTTCAGGCGTCGGTTTCGACTGGCCTAACAAAGAAGAGTGTTGGGCTAAGGTTCTTGAGGAGATGGACGAGCTTCAGGAAGAGGTTAAAAACGACGGCTCGAAGGAGCGCAAAGATGAGGAGTTCGGTGACCTTCTGTTTGCTCTCGTAAACTATTCGAGATTCATAAAAGTGAACGCGGACGATGCTTTGGAACATGCGAATGCCAAGTTTAAAAAGCGTTTCACATACATCGAAGACAAGGCTCGCGAGATGGGAAAGAGCGTGGCGGATATGACTCTTGCCGAGATGGATGCGCTTTGGAATGAAGCCAAACACCTTTAATTTTTTTGATGAGTGTAATATTTTTTATATCTTTGCAGATTAAAACTTAATAAAAATATGAGTGAACTGGCGAAGAGAACGGTGTTCGGGAGTTTGTTTGTAATCGTTGTGATTGGAAGCATACTTCTGAATTTTTGGGCTTTTTTTGCAGTGATGCTTGTGACTGTATTTATTGGTTCTCAGGAGGTTAGCAAGCTGATTGTAAAAGAAGACAATAGAGGTTTGATGGTTTCTAATGTCATTCTTGGAACGCTGTTTTATGCGCTGAGTGTCATTTTTTCATCATATTCACACGTTTTTCAGTTGGTGTTGTTTCTTATACCTTTATTAATAGCGTTGTTCTCAACAAAATATTCGTTTGAAAAAATTGCTGTAAGTTGTTGGACAACAATGTTATTTGTTGCATTGCCTTGCGTCCTTATGATGAAAATGTTTGATAAGCGTTTGATAATCATGCTGTTCTGCTTGATTTGGATTAACGATATCTTTGCATATCTGACAGGCATGGCGATTGGAAAGCACAAGCTGTTTGAAAGAATTTCACCGAAGAAGACGATAGAAGGCAGCTTGGGCGGCTTGGTGATGACGGCTGTGACAGCATTTTTAGTCAATCATTTTTGGCTGAATATGATGGATGACTGGAAGATGATGGGAATGGCAATGGTTGTTGTGGTTTTCGGTAGTTTGGGCGACCTTTGCGAGTCGATGATGAAACGTCAGGCGGGAGTGAAGGATTCGGGTAATGTCATCCCTGGTCACGGTGGTATTTTGGACAGATTCGACGCTACCTTCTTGGCTGTGCCGTTTGTTTGGTGTTATTTGATGTTATTGTAAATCAATAAGATATGTATATTCATAAAAAAGGATACGGTGTTATTGCAACAATGTTTACGGTGCTTGTCTTAATCACCGTGGGCGTACTGATGTTGTTTAATGCTGTTTTGGAAACGACGCATTGGACTATTCTTGCCGGAGTTATAATAATAGGTGTAATAATTTTTATTTGGTCGATAACATTTTTCCGAGTTCCGACGAATAGAAAGATCACTCATGAGGAAAACGCCGTCGTTTCTTCCGCTGACGGTGAGATTGTAGCTATTGAGGAAGTTGAAGAGAAGGAATATTTCCACGATAAGAGGATTCAGGTGTCTGTGTTCATGTCGGCATACGACGTGCATGTCAACTGGTTCCCGATGAATGGCGTGGTGAGTTATGTGAAGTATCATCCGGGCAAGAAGTTGTTTGCCATCAATCCGAAATCGTCGGAGTTGAATGAGCGTAACTCTGTGGTTGTCAAGGATGAAAAGGGTAGGGAAGTGTTGTTTAGGCAGGTTGCCGGCGTGATGGCGAGGAGGATTGTTTGCAACATTAAAGAAGGCGACAAGGCAGAAGTGGGAAAAGAATTCGGCATGATTAAATTCGGTTCGCGCGTCGATTTCTTTCTTCCGTGCGACGCTGATATTCAAGTGGAATTGGGCGATGACATCACAGGACAGGTCTCTGTTTTGGCATATTTGAAGTAAAAAAAATTTAAAAAAAGATATAATAAATAAAAATTCTTGTTATATTTGCAAGTTCAAATATGAATAACAAATTAGGAAATTAATGTTTAACTAAAATTAAATCAAATGAAAAGATTATCTTTACTTTTCGCGATGATTGCCTTCTTAGCAGGCAGCACATTCGCACAGTCAATGTACTTCGATTTTGAAGGACAGACTGCAGGTAACAAGATTGCTCAGACACTTGGCGAGCCTTGGACAACATGGTCAAACGCTCCTGGTGGAGCTGAAGACGGTGTCTTCGGTGAGGCTGGCAGCTCAATGGCAGCACACTTTACCTATGGTAACGACCAGGTTTTGAGACTTGGTGGTATTGAATCAGGTGTTTTCGACCTCGTGTTCGATGCTTACGTTCCAACAAACAAATGTGGTTATTTCAATGTGTTGCACAACTTTGCAGGTAGCGGCTCAACATGGGCAGCTCAGTTCTATCTCTGCGCAACCAATGATGGTCAGAGCTCAACAGTGGTAGGCGAAGGTCACGGTACAGTTCACGCCGGTAGCAACGGTACAGCTGATATCCCATGCGTTTGGGATCAGTGGATGCAGTACAGAGTGCACATCGACATGGACAACGATGTCGCAACATTATTCTGGAACATCGCTGGCCAGCCAGAACAGGAAATCTGCACATGGCAGTGGTCACTCGACAGCTTCGGTGAGAACACAGTCGGTCGTACTCTCGACGCTATGGACTTCTATCCACCATCAAACGGTGCTGAGTACTATGTTGACAACATCGGTATCGTTTCAGGTGCTGACGACCAGGTTTTGATTGACGATGACTTCGAGGCTTACACAGTCGGTAACAAGATTGCTGTTGAGGCTCAGGCTATTGGCAATGACTGGTGGACAACATGGACAAACAACCCAGGTTCAGCTGAAGACGGTGTCGTCGCTGAGGCAGGTGGTTCAAAATGCGGTTACATTTCAGGCAGCAATGACAACGTCCTCCTTCTCGGTGGTCAGGAGTCAGGTGCATACGACCTCGAATTCGCTCTCTTCTGCGATGAAGGCAAATATGGTTACTTCAACATCCTTCACGAGTTCAACGGTTCAGGTTCAACATGGGCTATGCAGGCTTACTTGAACGCAACAAACGATGGTAACAGCTCAACAACATATGCTCCAGGTCACGGTACTGTTCACGCTGGTGCTAACAGCAACGGTGATATCCCTGCAGTTGTTAACGAGTGGATGTTCATCAGAGTTCACGTTGATTGCGACGCTGACGTTGCAGAACTCTTCTATCGTTCAGAGACAACACAGCCAGAAGAAATTTCAATCGTTTCATGGCAGTGGTCACTCGACAGCTTCGGTCAGAACGTTGTCGGCCGCAAGATGGACGCTATGGACTTCTTTGCACCACACGCAACACTCGGTTGCTACTACCTCGACAACTTCAGATATACAAGAATTGGTCAGGAAACACACTCATCACTTGACTTCGATCACACAGCAGTCAATGCATTCCTCGCTGAGGACGATGCAGACGCTATCGACATCCATATCAGCAATGCTAACGGTACATCAATCGGTGACTGGACAGCATGGGTTGACTTTGGCACAAGCTCAGTGACAACAGGTAACAGCCAGATTAACTACGACGGTGAGATTGGTGAAACCTCATCACTCGTTGGTCTTAACATTGACGACCCAACTCTCGTTGAGGTTGGTGCAATGTTCCCAGGTTCAGCATACGCTGGTTCAGCAATGGGTACAAAGATCGTGAGCGCACAGTATGTGTTCTTCACAAATTCAGAGTCAGGTACAATTGGTATTGAAGGCAACACTTCAGCTACATTCCGTATCTACGGTCAGGGCATGTATGGCCAGCCAGGTGAAGTCCTCGCAGAGAAGACTGTTCCTTACAGCACAATCGTAGCAGGCGCTGATGAGTTCATGACTGTCAACTTTGACACTCCAGTTGACCTTACAGGTTACAATGTTTGGGTGACAGTTGAGTTCACACAGGCAGTTGACGGTTATGCAATGTCATTCGACGGTGGTCAGAACTCAGGCAATGGTGACTACTATCGTACCAACGGTGGTGGTGCATTCCACAGATGCGCTGAGACCTTCACAACAGACTACGGTAACTTCCACATCCGTATCAACACTCAGGGTTCACCAGTTGCAGCAACATGGGCAACATTGAGCAAGCCAGAAGGTTCAATCGCAATCGGTGATGAAGATGTCGTTTCAGTTAACGTTAACTCAATCGGTCTCTCAGAAGGCGATGTTAAAGAAGCTGACATTATCTTCGTTACAAACGATCCAGAGAACCCAATGGTTATCATCCCTCTGACACTTACAGTTGGTCCAGAGTCAGTTGGTGAGACAATGGAAAGCGCATACAGCATCTATCCTAACCCAACCAATGGCATCGTTACAGTTGAAGGTGAAAACATCAATGTTATCGCTATCTACAATGCTGCAGGTCAGCTTGTTAACATCGTCCGCGCAAACGGCGAGAACGTTACAGTTGACATGAGCAGCTTTGGCGCTGGCATGTACATCCTCAACGTCATTGACAACGCTAACAATACTTCAGTACAGTGCGTTGTTGTGAAGTAAGAGATTTAATTAACGAGCAGAAATTGTAGGGATGCGGCTCGCCGCATCCCTACATTTTTATTTGTGTTGGCGGTACCATTCGAAGAGAGCTACTGAAGCGGCATGAGAGACGTTAAGAGAGCGTGTGGGACCTGGAATTGGAATGTAAACCACTATGTCGCATTGGCTCAATATCTCTTCACGGATGCCGTGGCTCTCATTGCCGACGATGAAAGCGACATTGTCGGGAAGTTCAGTCTCGTATATGTTTGTAGCATTGGTGGCAGTCTCGATGGCTACGATTTTTTTATCTGCCGGTATGATTTTGCGAAGGTCGTTTTCCTCGGTGAAATACCATTTTATGTTATCTTTGCTGGAAGCCGCACATTTCCTGACTCTTCCAATGCTGTTTGTGGGTTCTGTGCCAAGAAAAACCATCTCGGAAGCACCGATATTGTCGGAAATACGAATCATTGCGCCCATGTTGTCGGGAGTAAGTAGGTTATCGGCGAGGACGATGGGGCGGGGAATGGAATCGTAGAGGGATTCGGGATGAGAAGATTGAAAAAGATCGTTGGATTTGATGTACATGTTAAAACAATTTTCCTTGGAAAGTGTTTCTTTTTTCAAGGCGTTTTTCAATTAATGATAGAACTTGGTCGTAGCGGAGGTTGAGCCAGGGCTTTGAGACGAGATAGCGTGGCGGAACTTCGCCGGCGAAGCGCTCGATGACAATGTTGGGGCTGAGGCGTTCGATGAAATCGATGACAAACTCAATATAATCTTCGAGTGTAAACAAATGAAAATCAGATGGATTGGCAAGATACTCGTCAGCCATTTTTGTGTCTTTGAATATCTGCAGCTGATGAAACTTCACGGTGGTGAGAGGCAACTCAGAGATGACTTTGGCGGCGTTTAACATCATGTCGCGAGTTTCGCCAGGGAGACCGAAGATGAAATGTCCGCCGCAGTGGAATCCATATTCATGAGTAAGCTCGATGGCTTTTTTTGCCGTGGCGAAGTCATGACCGCGATTTACTCGTGTTAATGTTTGGTCATAGACCGACTCAACGCCATATTCAAGAATGACCGTGGTGTTTAAATCTTTCACCATCTCCAGTGTTTCCTCGTTGATGCAGTCAGGACGCGTTCCGATGACGAGACCGATGACGCCATCGACTGAGAGCGCTTCGCGATACAGTCGCTCGAGCTCGTCGATGGGCTTGTGGGTGTTGGTAAATGCTTGAAAATAAGCTAGATACGAGGTGGCGCGACGATAACGGCGGCGGTGAAACTCTATGCCTTCCTCAATTTGTTGGCGCACGCTTTTTTCGGGGCGGCAATATGAAGGGTTGAACGCGTCGTTGCGACAGAAGGTGCAGCCGCCAGTACTTATTGTGCCGTCACGGTTGGGGCAGCTGAAGCCTGCGTCGATGCTGATTTTTTGAACGCGGGAGCCGAACTCCTTTTTCATGTAGGAGGAGTAGGAATTGAAACGCCGGTTGTCGGACCAGGGGAACATTGTGATAATTTTTTTGCAAAGATAGGAATTTTTTTAGGATTAATAGGACAAATAGGATTAATAGGTCCGATAGGATTTTTTCGAGATGACGGGATAAGGTTATGACGAGATAATGGTTTTTTTAGTAATTTTGCAAAAAATAATTTTTGCAAAATATGGAGAATTTTAAAGTAGGTGACAGAGTTAACTTCTTGAATGACAAGGGCGGAGGTGTTATTAGAAAGATTATCGACACCAGAATGGCGGAAGTGGAGATTGAAGACGGGTTTAATATTCCGGTTTTGATGAGCGACTTGGTTTTGGATTTCAGAGCACAGCCGACGAGACAGCAGCAGATTGTCGATAATGTGCAGAAAGAGATTAAGAATCAACAGATTATAGAGGAAGAGACCAAGAATGAGGCGCGCAGGAGCGAGTTGAGGAGATTTGCAAGAAACTCTGAAGAAGAAGGCATATACCTCGCATTTATTCCGCATGACCAGCAATGGCTGTTGACCGGATTGATTGATGTGGCGGTTGTGAATAACACACCTGCTGATGCTTTGTATAGTTTTAATCTGAAAGAAGGCGAGAAATATGCGAATATCGACTATGGAAGCATAGCTCCGTTTTCAAAAGTTGTTGTTGAAGCCATCTCGCGTGACGACATAGAGCATTGGTGTGAGGGTGTGATTCAGGTGGTGCTTTGCCAAGACGATATAGACTTTGTTTATCATCCATTGCATGCTCCATTCTCGTTGAGAACCAGTCGTTTCTTTAAAGATGGAAGTTTTGTTGAATCAGGACTTTTGGGAGAGAAGGCGATGTTGATTTGTTTGTCGACAATTGCGGCATTGAAAGGCTCGGAAACCGACTACACCAAGCTGATGAAAGACGGTGTGATGCAGCCAAAAGCCAACAAAGACATTGTAAAGAAAGAGGCGTTGATTGACAGGCATCAGACGCAGCCAGGCGAGGCCATTGTTGATTTGCACATCGGGGAGTTGGTTGACAATATTTTAGGGATGTCGAGCAATGACATTTTCAGGGTGCAGATCAATTATTTCAAGAAAATGCTTGACAGCGCTATAGAAAACGACTATTCGAAGGTGACGTTTATCCACGGAGTGGGGAATGGGGTGTTGAAGAACGCTATTATTGAGGAGCTGAAGCATTATGAGAACACGACGAACAGGATGGCGTCGATTTCGAGATTCGGGGTAGGGGCGATTGATGTGATGATTACAGATAGGAAATAAAAAAAAGTGATCCCGCCGGGATTCGAACCCGGACCGAAGGAACCGGAATCCTTAATTCTATCCATTAGACTACGGGACCATTTTAGACTTTAGACCTTAGACTTTAGACTTTAGCAATAATTACTAAGGTCTAAGGTCTAATGACTAAGGTCTTTTTGTGGAGCTGGAGGGAGTCGAACCCTCGTCCAAACAAGGAACAATTATGCTTTCTACATACTTATTCTGTTGTTGGTTTTCGAGTTGTGCAAGGAAACAGACATCCTAATCGCAACCTTATCTCCTTGAGTTTCACGACGTTGCCGGAGCTTCCGCGTCGCTATCCCGAAATTGCTGAGCACCTCGTTGTCGGACCGGAATCGGGAGGCTCCATCCGCGAGATGTCTCGTCCTCTCACCTTGTGAAAGGATTGAGCTTCAATCTACTGTGCTTCGATTAAGCAGCGAGAGCGTAAGTATTTTCGCCAATTAATTTTTTGCAGTCAAGATTTACGAGCGTCACTGCGAGGCTCGATATGCTTACATAACCCTTCTACAAGCTGTCAAAACCGGTCAGCCCCAAATGTTATGTGCTTTATTAAAAAGCCTGCAAAGATACAATTAATTTTCGGAATCAGATATATTTTTTTACATCTTCATCGGAAATCGTTGAGCCACAGAGTATTACGAGGCGCCCGACAACATTTTGGAGTTCGCGTATGTTGCCGCTCCAGTTCTGTTTTTTCAATTCCTCGATAGCTGCGTCTGTGAAAGTCGGGATAGGCTTGCCCATCTCGTTGGCGGCTTTCACCACGAAATTATTAATTAATAAAGGTATGTCGTCGAGGCGTTCGCGCAGTGGCGGCACGCGCATTATTATCATGCTGATGCGGTGGTAGAGGTCTTCACGGAAGTTGCCTTTGGCTATCTCGTCGTGAAGATTTTTGTTTGTCGCCGCTATAACTCTGACATCGACTTTTATCTCTTCTTCGCCGCCGACACGAGTTATTTTGTTTTCTTGAAGAGCGCGCAGCACCTTGGCTTGAGCTGCAAGGCTCATGTCGCCGATTTCGTCAAGGAAAAGTGTGCCGTTGTTAGCAAGTTCGAAGTCGCCTTTTTTCTGTTTGATGGCAGATGTGAAAGCACCTTTTTCGTGTCCAAACAACTGACTCTCAATAAGTTCTGATGGTATTGCGGCGCAGTTTACCTCGATAAAGGCGTTATCTTTGCGAGGGCTGAGTTCATGCAGCTGACGAGCCACGAGTTCTTTGCCGGTGCCGTTTTCACCGAGGATGAGGACCCTTGCGTTGGTCGGCGCCACACGCTGAATCATGGTGTATAACTCATTCATTGACCATGAGTTACCAATCATTTCATATTGTTTGCTCACCACGTTTCTTAGCTTTTTGGTCTCGTTGACGAGGCGGTTTTTATCCAAGGCGTTTCTTAATGTGATAAGCATGCGGTTGAGGTCCATCGGCTTTTCGATGAAGTCGTAGGCTCCTTTTTTTATGGCGTCGACGGCGATGTCGATAGTCCCGTGGCCAGATATGATGATTATCGGCGCGTCGGTGACTGTCTTGGCTTTCTCGAGGAATTCGATTCCGTCCATTTGAGGCATCTTGATATCACAAAAGATGGCGTCGAAGACATTGTCGGTGAGCATTGGAAGAGCCTCCAGTGCAGATGCCGCTTCTGTTATGGTGTAGCCTTCGTTTTCCAAGATTCCTTTCATGGCGCGGCGGATCGCAGGCTCGTCGTCGATGATTAGTATCCGTGACATTAGAAGTTAGGTTTAAGTTCAGATTTTTTGTAAAATTCGTCGATGATATTAACGGCTTCATCGACGTCGTCGGTCACGTGGAAGATGTTGAAATCCGCATCGCCAATCATTTTTTCTTTGAGCAGTGTTTGTTTAAACCAGTCGACGAGAGGGGTCCAGAACTCGGTGCCGAACATCACGATAGGGAAGTTGGCTATTTTGTTAGTTTGCATGAGCGTGAGAGCTTCCGACAGCTCGTCGAGGGTGCCGAATCCGCCAGGGAAGGCGATGAAACCCTGAGAATAGCGCGTGAACATCGTCTTACGAATATAAAAATAGTCGAAGTTTATCGATTTGTCGTTGTCGATGTAAGGGTTTGAATGCTGTTCGTGAGGCAGCACGATGTTGAGTCCGACGCTCTTGCCGCCGGCATCGTGAGCACCTTTGTTACCAGCCTCCATGATGCCGGGTCCGCCGCCTGTGATGACGCCGAAGCCTTTTTCCACGAGTTTGGTGCCGGTTTCTACTGCTTTCTGATAATATGTGCTATCTTCTTTGATACGGGCCGAGCCGAAGATGGCGACGCAAGGTCCGATGCGCGAAAGAGTTTCGTATCCGTTAACAAACTCAGACATTATTTTGAACACAGACCAGGAGTCGTTGGCTTTGACATAGGTCCATTTTCTGTAGTTGATTGATCTTTTTATTTTATCTACTAAACTCATGATATTAGATTTATTTTTGCAAAGATACGAATTTAGTTTGAAGTTACAAGTTTGAAGTTTGAAGTTGAAAATATTTTTTTATAAAATGTTTTGTGGAATGAAAATTTTTGTAATTTTGCACCCCGAAACGGATTAGCGGATTTAGCTCAGCTGGCAGAGCGGAAGCTTCCCAAGCTTCAGGTCGCGGGTTCGAGCCCCGTAATCCGCTCATTGTGCAGGAAGCTTAGCTCAGTTGGTTCAGAGCGCCTGCCTTACAAGCAGGAGGTCGCTGGTTCGAACCCAGCAGTTTCCACAAAAAAAGCCCGTTTATACGGGCTTTTTTAGTCTTTAGTCGTTAGTTTTTAGACACTAGTCTAGTACTAAAGACTAACGACTAAAAACTAAAGAAAGAATGAGTACACTGGAGTGGATAATGTTTTCGGCGAATTTTGCGTTTATAATCACCAATTTGTATGGGTGGTTGCTGAAACGTTATTATGTGCCAGTGACGTTGAAGGAGCATTTCAAGGAGCTGTATCCGGTGCACCGGTTGGTGGCGACGTTATATCTGCTGCAGATCTTTGAGTTGCCATACCTTATTAATATCGGCGAGCCGACGGCGTTGTTTTATGTTAACGGCACCGCGGTGATGTTTTTCTCGGCGTTCACCTACGTGTTGGTGAGAGGATATTTCTTCTTTGACAGTTTCAGTGTGAGGAGGCTGTTTGTGTTCATGCTTCCAGTGATATTATGCTGGCTGGCATTGCTGTTGCCTGTTTTAGGCGTGGTGGAGTTTTGCGCAGTGTATAAAAACATTATGTTTTGCGTGGTCTCGGTTGTGAGTGCTGGTTATATCTTTTTCCTGATTCATTTTAGAAATAGGATTCATAGAGTTATTAATAGGATTGAGGAGGATGAGTATTCGAACGAGAGCGATTTCTCGTTGCAGTTTGCCAAGAGGGTGGAGTGGTTGCCATTGTCGATATGTGCTTTGATGTACATCTGTTTTGTGGTTGACCATCCGGTGGCAAAGCTGGTGCGCGATGTGTTTTTCATTGTGACTAATGTGTGGTTTGTGATTTACACTCTTAATCCGCATCGCACTGTGCGGAAGGATCTGACGAAGGAGATGGATGAGGAGAGTTTCCATTTTACGGAGAAGAAATGCAAGGAGATAGAGGAGAGGATGATGCTGTTGCTGGCAGGGGAGAAGCTATATCTCGCGGAGCATTTCACGATGAGCGACCTGGCGAAACACATGGGTGTAAACAGAAATTACCTGCGTGAGGTTATTTCGAGGAGCGGTTACGAGACGTTTTACAATATGATTAACACTTTGCGTGTGGCGCACGCGTGTGAGATCCTTTCGGAGAATACTTCTGTTAAGATGGAAGATGTGGCGGTTGCCTCGGGATTCTCGTCGGGAAGCGCTTTTTCGCAGGTTTTCAAGAGGATAAAAGGTGTGACGCCGAAGGAATTTGTACACGCAGATTAAAAAATACACAGAGAATAAAACCTTTTACACGTAGAATAAAACGCTTTTGCTTTAGAATAAAATCTAAAGC
>DBYZ01000016.1 GCA_002311655.1 Bacteroidales bacterium UBA1173 | reverse complement strand
TTACGCATTGCCGAATTAGGCTTCTTAGGTGTGGTCGTATAAACACGAACACAAACGCCGCGGCGCTGTGGGCAAGAATCCAAGGCAGGAGATTTACTCTTGTCTTCCAATTTCTGACGTCCTTTGCGGACTAACTGTTGAATCGTTGGCATTCTTTAATTGCGTTTAAATTATTATTTTTTATTGTTTGATAGATAATATTCTTTCTTATCACCACTAAAAAACGGTAATTTCTGATGCATTTTACTACATAGTAAGGATTTGACAAGTCACGGTACGGACTTTTGTTTATCAAAACACACCGAAGTCTAAGGGTTTGAGTTTGAGTGACTTACGGTGCAAGAACCTATAGCGTTTTCTTTATCAGGTCCTTACTATTGGTAAATGAGGCAACATTTACTACCTTTTTCGGGCTGCAAAATTACTACATTTTTCAATACGCCCGACAAAAATTTTAAAATTTTTTGAAAAAATATTTTTTGTATATTTGCAACAAATTTAAAACATAAAATCATGGCAACAATTAAAGGAACTTACAAAGGCAATTTGCGCAACGAGATGACGCATTTGCAATCAGGAAACACGATAATCACCGACGCTCCGACGGACAACCACGGCAAAGGCGAGGCCTTCTCTCCCACCGATTTGGCGTGCGCCGCACTGGCAGGCTGCATGATGACAATCATGGGAATCACAGCGCAAAGCAAAGGCTTCAACATCGACGGAGCCACATACGAGATTCAGAAAACCATGGCCGCCGACCCACGCCGCATCGGACAAATCGACATCACCATCACATTCCCGAAAAACGACTACACCGACGCACAGAAAGCGATGCTAAAGAGAGCAGCAGATACCTGCCCGGTTGGAAAGTCGTTGCATCCTGATGTGAAGATTAATCTAACATTAAACTTCTAAACCGGTCGCAAAATGCGACTGGTTACTTGCACTGAAGCTTTCCACATCTAAAAACACGAAAACCACGGAAACGGTCATCGTCAAATCTAAATAACAATATTCCAATATGGTTTTTAAAACTTGTCCATATTGGAATATTTGTTTTGCAGAAAACTGCTATATGCTAATCGCTATTTTTGATTCTTGTACCTTCTAAATTTGCTATTAATATATCGCTGAAACTGTATTTGTTTAGACAAAATAAACAAAAGATAAGAATAAGATGTTACAACATAACTACAACACAATATTTCAAGTGCTTTTCTCATAACAGGAGACATCAATTCTGCAATCACACCCCCAATCATTAGTTGAGCAAACAAAACCATAGCAATTAATATAAATATGAAACAAATCCAAAACCATATTGTAGGCTTGTAATCAACCCATATTATTCCTCCAAAAATTTTTAGCTTGTATTTACTGCCATAATGGTCAATACAACCATTTTCATCAATTTCAATGTTAGGATATTTCCCGCTCATGACCTCATCTACGAACTCTTGAGCCAATCTCTTTCTTTCGTTTTCCATAATGATTTAAATTTAGTTAAACAAGATGATGTTGTTAAGTCGAGGCAAAGATACAAAGTTTATATTAAAATAAAAACATATTTTCAAAAAACTTTTAACTTCAAACTTTAAACTTTAAACTAAATATTGTATCTTTGCATCGTAAATTTTGAAACGTGTCAGACATCTTAAAGTATTTGAATGAGCCTCAACGTGAGGCAGTTACAACAATTGAAGGTCCGGTGATGGTAATCGCAGGCGCCGGCTCGGGCAAGACCCGTGCCCTCACCCATCGTATCGCTTATATGATTGAACAAGGTATAAATCCGTTCTCAATCATGGCGCTGACATTTACCAACAAAGCCGCCAAAGAGATGAAAGAACGTATTATGCAACTCGTAGAGCCGGGCGCCGCACGCAACGTGTGGATGGGCACGTTCCACTCAATTTTTGCGAGGATTTTAAGAATCGAAGCGGCAAATTTAGGATACACCTCAGAGTTCACAATATACGACACCGACGACTCCAAAACGCTCATCAATGCGATACTGAAAGAACGTGAAATTGACACAAAGGCATATCCTGCCAAATATATTCTGCATCGTATCTCCATGGCGAAGTCCGCACTTTATACACCTGAAGACTACTGCGAAAACGCCGAGATTCAGGAACAGGACCGCCGCGCAAACAAACCACTTATCGGTGAGATTTTCAAGACATATAACAGCCGCCTGAAACGCGCCAACGCAATGGATTTCGACGACATTTTGTTTAACACAAACGTTTTGTTGCGCGATTTCCCGGATATTCTCCTGAAATATCAAAGACATTTCGAATACATCCTCGTCGACGAGTATCAGGATACCAACTACGCGCAATACCTTATTATAAAACGTATCGCAGCAATGCGCGAGAACATCTGTGTGGTTGGCGACGACGCACAGTCGATTTACGGCTTCCGCGGTGCGAACATCCAGAACATCCTAAACTTCAAGATAGACTATCCCGAACAGCGTCTTATTCGCCTTGAGCAGAACTACCGCTCAACAAAAACAATCGTCAAGGCGGCAAACAGCGTTATAGCCAACAACAAAGATCAGATCAAGAAAAACGTCTGGTCAGACAAAGAGGAAGGCGAACTCATCACTTTATTGAGAGCCACATCTGACAACGAGGAAGGCACACTCGTCGCCAACTCGATTTTCGGTTACAAGATGTCACGCCAGCTGGCTAATAAGGATTTCGTGATTCTTTACAGAACAAATGCACAGTCGCGTTCGCTTGAAGAGGCGTTGCGCAAACAGGATATACCTTATAAAATATATGGCGGTCTCTCGTTCTACGACCGTAAAGAGGTGAAAGACCTCCTCGCCTATTTCCGCGTGGTGATAAACCCTAATGACGAGCAGGCTTTGTTGAGAATCATCAACTATCCGGCAAGAGGTATCGGCGACACAACCAAACAAAAACTGCAGGTCATAGCCGACGAGCGCAAATGCACCGTGTGGGACGTTCTTAAATCGCTCAACGAACAGTCGACGGAGTTTAACATGGGCACCGTCACCAAACTGAGCAACTTCGTCACCATGATACAAAGTTTCCAGACGCAGCTCGATAAGATGAACGCATTCGAATTGGCGAAACACATCACCGAGACTGTCGGCATCATCAAAGTATTGAAAGAAGATGAGAGTCCGGATGGCGTTATGCGTGTGCAAAATATCGAGGAGCTCTTGAACGCCATCCAGGAGTTCAGCGACAAACAAGTTGACGAGGTCACAGGAGAACAGATGACGGTGAATCTGGCTAAATTCATGGAAGACGTGGCGCTTCTCACCGACCAGGACCAAAAAGAAGAAGAAAACGCCGATTACGTCACGTTGATGACTATCCACAGCGCAAAAGGATTGGAATTTCCCTACGTTTACATCGTGGGATTGGAAGAAAACCTTTTCCCTGGAATACAATCGCTGAGCACACGCGAAGATTTGGAAGAGGAACGCCGTCTATTCTACGTCGCATTGACGAGAGCAGAAACAAAACTAATCTTAAGTTACGCCGAAAGCCGTTACCGTTGGGGTAACATCACGCTCAGCGAGCCGTCAAGATTTATTGAAGAAATAGATCCAGAGCTTATCGAAAGGACAAAGAAAGCCTCGTTTAGAGGAACAACCATAAAAGAAGACAGAAGCTACAATCCATTTTCCGGCAGAGGAGCATGGACCTTCAGCGGTGATAAGCGTTATGAACAGCCCCGTCATTCCGAGCGCAGCGAGGAATCTGCTAAGCATTACCCCAAAGCATCACCTTCTGACTTCATCCCTGTCGACGCCGAAGAAATCGAAGCCGGAATGCGCGTCCTTCATCAGAAGTTCGGGCAAGGAACCGTGGTGAAGGTTGAAGGCATAGGTCCAAACAAAAAAGCATCCGTCGACTTTGACGAGAGCGGAAATAAAATGCTGATGCTGAAATTTGCTAAGTTAAGCATCTTGAAACAATAATAGTCGTTAGTCTTTAGTTATTAGTTAAAAGTTAAAAGAGTTATGGAATATAATACAGAACGCGAAAAGATAGTGATTTCGGAATACGGACGTAATATCCAGGTGATGATTCGTCACCTTATGGATATCGAAGACCGCAAGCAGCGCACGGAAGCGGCATATTTCATCGTCAACGTGATGGCGCAGATGAACCCGCAAGTCAAGGAGTCGAACGACCACATGCACAAGCTATGGGATCACCTCTACATCATATCGGAATACAAACTTGATGTTGACAGTCCATATCCTGCGCCGACGCCAGAGATGCAGAAAAAGAAACCAGAACACGTCGGTTATCAGAAGAATAACATCCGTTACGGACATTACGGACAATACATCTACGACGTTGTGAAGAAAGTCAAGGAGATGGAAGACGGTCCGAAGAAGCAGGCTATCCTTATTAATATAGCTAATCAGATGAAACGCGATTATCTCAACTGGAATCGTGACACCGTCAACGACCTGCTCATTCTCGACGATCTGTATAAGATCTCAGGTGAAGAGATCACTCTTCCGATGGAGACGAAGCTCATCCCTACCAATGAGATTCTGAACAAGCCGCAAAACCAGCAGCAGCAAAGTCAGAAGAAGAAAAACAACGCCAAGAAAAAGAACAACAATCAGCCACAGGCTAAGCAGAATAACCCTAATCGTCCAAACAGAAAAAACTAAGTCATGGCATCATTTAGAGTAACCGGAGGCAACAAACTCCACGGCACCATCATCCCTCAGGGTGCAAAAAACGAGGCAATGCAGGTGCTTTGCGCCGCTCTTCTTACCGACGAGCCGGTGACAATCACAAATCTTCCCGACATCCTTGACATCAACAACCTCATCGATTTGATGCGAGGCATGGGCGTGAAAGTCGACCGTAAAAGCAAGAGCGAGGTCGTGCTTCAAGCCTCCGACATCAACCATGACTATTTCGACACTAAAGACTTCCATGAGCGCGCCACAAAGCTCCGCGGCTCCGTGATGATTCTCGGTCCGCTTTTGGCACGTTTCGGACAAGGTTACATGCCACGCCCGGGAGGCGATAAAATCGGACGCCGCCGTCTGGACACTCACCTCATCGGTTTGCAGAACCTCGGCGCGTCAATGGAGACTGTCGGGTTGGAACATGTCTATCGTCTCGTAGCACCAAAAGACGGACTCAAAGGAACATACATGCTTCTTGACGAGGCTTCGGTGACAGGTACCGCCAACATAGTGATGGCAGCAGTGATGGCAAAAGGCACCACCACAATCTTCAACGCAGCCTGTGAACCTTATCTTGTTCAGCTTTGCCGCATGCTCACCACAATGGGTGCAAAAATCGAAGGCATAGGTTCCAATCTATTAAAAATCACGGGAGTTGAGAAACTGCACGGCACAACACACCGTCTGCTCGCCGACATGATTGAAGTGGGTTCATTCATCGGACTCGCAGCCATGACAGGATCTGACATCACCATCAAAGACGCCGGAATCAAAGACTTGGGCATCATCCCTAGCACATTCAGGAAACTCGGCATCAAGATGGAATTCATCGGTGATGACATACACATTCCGGCGCAGGAGCACTACGAAGTGGAGACATTCCTCGATGGCAGTATCCTCACCATCGCCGACGCGCCATGGCCAGGATTCACGCCGGACCTTATCAGTATCGTGTTGGTTGTGGCGACACAAGCTAAGGGCACAGTTCTCATTCATCAGAAGATGTTCGAGAGCCGTCTGTTCTTCGTCGACAAGCTCATTGATATGGGTGCGCAGATCATCTTATGTGACCCTCACCGCGCCAACATCATAGGTCTTGACCGCAGCCATCAGCTTAAAGCTGTCAGAATGGCATCACCTGACATCCGCGCCGGCGTAGCTCTACTCATCGCAGCACTGTCAGCCGACGGCACCTCTATAATCGATAATATCGACCAGATTGACCGTGGTTATCAGAACATTGACGGCCGTCTCATCGAGTTAGGCGCACAGATTGAAAGAATGTAAATAACTTTTGGCACGATTTTTGATATACCTTATTAATATTTATGAGAAAAAGGTAAAACAAAATACATTATGGGCGAGAATAAAAAAAATCAAAAGTCTAAAAACGAGAACAAGCAGAAAGAAGAGATTAAAAACGCCGAGATAAACGAAGAAGTCAAAGAGACCAAAGAGGAGAATTTTGAAGAAAAGTTCAACGAGCTTAACGACAAATACCTGCGTCTCTATTCAGAATATGACAATTATCGCAAGCGCACTGCCAATGAAAAAGTTGAGCTGATAAAAACAGCTGCCGAAAACACAATAGTCGCGCTTCTACCTATCATCGACGATTTCGAGCGTGCCCTCCCAACAATGGAGAAGGAGGAAGACAAGACACATTACGAAGGTGTCATGTTGATTTACAACAAGTTAAGACGCACTTTAGAGCAAAAAGGTCTTGAAGAGATTAAAGCCGCAGGCGAGCCTTTCAACACCGATGAGCACGAGGCTTTGACACAGATTCCAGCCCCTTCAGAAGATATGAAGGACAAGGTCATCGATGTGGTACAAAAAGGTTACAAACTGAATGGCAAGGTGATACGCTACGCCAGAGTCGTTGTTGGTTGTTAATTTTTCAGAAAAATGGCAGAGAAAAGAGATTACTACGAGGTGTTGGAGGTTTCGAAGAACGCCACGGCCGACGAGATAAAGAAAGCATACAGAAAAAAAGCGCTTCAATACCATCCTGACAGAAACCCTGGCGACAAAGAGGCAGAAGAGAAGTTCAAAGAAGCAGCCGAGGCCTATGGAGTGCTTAGCGACGAGAACAAACGCGCGCGTTACGACCGCTACGGCCATGCAGGAGTCAACGGACAAGACTTCAGCGGAGCTTCCATGAACGACATCTTCAGTCAGTTTGGAGATATTTTAGGCGATTTGTTTGGCGGCGGCAACTTCGGTTTCAATTTCGGAGGCTTCGGCGGTGGCGGTCCACAACGTCCGGTGTACAGAGGTTCCAACTTGCGCTTACGCGTGAAACTGACACTTGAAGAGATTGCCACAGGAGTCAAGAAAAAAGTTAAAGTCAACAAATATGTGCCCTGCCAGAAATGTAACGGCAGCGGCTCGGAAGACGGAGCCATGGAGACATGCTCGGCATGCGGTGGCAAGGGTCAGCGTGTGATGCGCTCAGGGTTCTTCACACAGGTTACTACATGCTCGGCTTGCGGTGGCGAAGGTAAGGTCATCAAGAAAAAATGCACTGCCTGCAACGGCGACGGCATCGTCAAAGGTGAGGAAGTCATCGAACTCGACATCCCGGCGGGCGTAGCTGACGGCATGCAGCTTTCGGTGCGCGGAAAAGGCAACGCGGGAGCACGCAACGGAGTTGCGGGCGACCTGCTCATACTCATAGAGGAAGAGAAACACAAAGACTTCGAACGCGACGGCAACGACCTCATATACAACCTATTCATCAGCGTGCCACAAGCCGCATTGGGATGCAACGTCGACGTGCCTTGCCTCAACGGAACAGTGAGCATCAAGATTCCTGCAGGAACACAAAGCGGCGACATCATCAGAGTGAAAGGCAAAGGTCTGCCTGAAATCAACAGCTACAGAGTTGGCGAACTCGTCATCAACGTGAATGTCTGGACACCGAAAAAGCTTTCAAAAGAAGAGGAAAAGATAATGCAGAGTCTCCTCGAAAGCGAGAATTTCAAGCCCAAACCGACCGCCAACGACAAAAGCGTATTCGATAAAATAAGAGATTTCTTCAGTTAAAGACATGGATTTTCTTGAAATAAACAACGTCTCAAAGAGTTACGGAACGAAAAAAGTGCTCAACGACATCTCCATAAAGGTGCCACAGCAAAGCATTTACGGACTTTTGGGACCAAACGGAGCAGGTAAAACCACGCTCATCAGGATATTAAACCAAATCACCATGCCAGACACCGGTCAAGTGTTGCTGAATGGGAATCCGCTGACTCCAAATGACATAGCCAACATCGGCTATCTCCCAGAGGAACGCGGTCTCTACAAAAAGATGAAAGTTGGCGAACAAGCTATATATCTTGCACAGCTCAAAGGCATGACGAAAAAAGAAGCCGACAAACGTCTGCGTCATTGGTTTGTAAAATTCGGCATCGCCAGCTGGTGGGATAAGAAAGTCGAGGAACTAAGCAAAGGCATGCAGCAGAAAGTGCAGTTTATCGTCACAGTGATCCACGAACCGAAGCTGCTGATTTTCGACGAGCCGTTTTCAGGTTTCGACCCAATCAATGTAAACCTTTTGAAAAATGAAATTCTGGAGTTACGCGACAAAGGAGCTACAATTCTGTTCTCAACTCACAACATGGCTTCAGTGGAAGAGCTGTGCGACAATATCATGCTTATTAATAAAGGAGAAAAAATCTTGGAAGGCAGCGTTTACGACATCAAACAACGTTTCAAGAACCACTCTTACGATGTCGTTTACAGACCTTTCGACGGCACCGGCGAGACACACCTCACCGTCAGTTCGACAAATCCGAATGAATTGATAAGCGACATCATCAGCAAAGGCGAACTTGTGTCGTTTAACGAAATACTACCATCGATGAACGAAATATTCATCAATCTTGTTTCATCGTCAAACCAATAAACTTATGAAAATAGGCATCATTATTGAGAGAGAATACCTCACACGCGTAAAAAAGCGTTCGTTTTTGTTGATTACATTCCTTGCGCCGATATTTTTCGCCGCTTTGATGTTTCTACCCGCCCTCCTGATGACGCAAGCCGATAAGTTCGACGAGAAGAAAACCATCGCGGTAGTTGACGAGTCGACAATGTTTATCGGAAAGATTGACGATACCGATTTCAACACCTTTATATATTTAGACAACGACATTGACGATGCGAAAAACCTTGTCAAAGAAGGCGTTTACGACGGTGTCCTGTACATTCCAGGTACCATGCTCAATGTACCAACCAATGCAGAGATATACAGCGAGAAACAGATTCCGATGTCGGTAACATCACACATACGCTCATCAATGAAAAATGTTGTCGAACGCCAGAAAATGCTGGCATCAGGCATTGACCCGGAGATAGTGAAGGCATCGGCGACAAGCATCAACGTACAGACAATACGCATGAGCGAGAAAGACGGCGAGCAGAAGAGTTTCAGTGAGTTTGAGTTCATTCTCGGACTTTTCCTTGCGGTCATCATCTATTTTGTGATTTTCATTTTCGGATCACAGGTCATGCGAGGTGTCATTGAAGAAAAGACAAACAGAATCATCGAAGTCATTGTCAGTTCCGTAAAGCCATTCGAGCTCATGATGGGGAAAATCATCGGCATCGCTTTGGTTGGACTCACACAGTTCCTTATATGGGGTGTTTTGACGCTTGCGATTTCCGGAATAGCCTCGACATTCCTACCGACGCAAGACGTGTTTTCTGCAGGCACAGTAATGAGTGAACCTATAGCCGAGATGGGAGTTGAAACAACAGATGCCGGCACTATGACCAAGGTCTTTGAAGTCATAAACTCCATCAACTTCAAGGATATTTTATGGTGTTTCATCCTATATTTCATAGGAGGTTATTTCTTGTATTCGGCAATGTTTGCTGCTGTTGGCGCCGCTGTCGACAACGAGACGGACACGCAGCAGTTTGTCACGCCGATTTCTTTACTTTTGGTAATACCTATGGTCTGTTCATCAGTCATAGCGACTGCTCCCGACAGCTCATTCGCACTATGGATGTCGATGATACCGTTCACCTCCCCTGTCGGCATGATGCTCAGGATACCGTTTGGTGTGCCAATTTGGCAGGTTGCGGTGTCAGTGGTGATACTTTTCATCACCTTCATCGTATTCACTTGGTTGGCGAGTAAAGTCTACAGAACCGGTATTTTGATGTACGGCAAAAAAGTGTCGTGGAAAGAAATATTCAGATGGATTAAATATTAATAAAAAATATTTTGTCGGCATTGAAAAATGTCGTATCTTTGCACGCTAAAAATTTTAGTAATTGATTTTTTGAAATTAATTAAAAAGTTTAATATTATAAAAAATTGATTTACAATGCAAAACAAAGGAGTTATTAAGCTTTTGGCATTATTATTGGCACTTTTCACAGTGTATCAGTTGTCATTCACGTTCGTGACAAGGCACGTGGAAAGCAAAGCAAAAGCCTATGCTGAAAGTCCGAAGACTGTCGCTTTAGCTACAGATATGGCTAAGGGCGACCAAAACGCCTACGAGTACTATCTTGATTCAATCAAGACAGCCAAAGAGACCTATTATCTCGATTCAGTAGGTACAATTAAAATTTACATGTGGCAAGACTACCGCAAGTGCAAGGAGCAGGAGTTAAACCTCGGCCTTGACCTTAAGGGTGGTATGAACGTTATGATGGAAGTGTCTGTGTCAGACATCATCTACGCTCTCGCCGGAAATAGCAATGACGAAACATTCAGAGAGGCTATGCGCATAGCTAACGAGCAGCATCTCAACAGCCAGAAGGACTTCGTTGACCTCTTTGGCGAAGCTTATGCAAAACTCGATCCGAATGCACGTCTCGCATCTATTTTCTTATATGAATTCAAAGACAAAGGCATCACCGTCAACTCAACAAACGACGAGGTGTTGAAGGTCATCAAGGAAGAGACAACAAGCGCCATAGACCGTTCTTACCAGATTTTGAGAACACGTATCGACCGTTTCGGTGTTGCACAGCCTAACATCCAGAAACTGGAGGGCTCAGGACGTATTCTCGTCGAGCTTCCTGGTATCAAAGACCCGAAGCGTGTACGCAAACTTTTGCAGGGTACAGCTCAGCTCGAGTTCTGGGAGACATACAAATTCACCGAGATCTACCAGCATTTCGACGAAGCCAACGCACGTTTGGCAGAAATCGAGAAAGCCGGCAAGCCTGAAAAAGCTGAGACTGAAGAAGTTGCAGAAGACAGCGATGTCGCTCTTCTCGGTCAGATGACAGCAGAAGACTCATTGAAGAAAGCTCAGGAAAAAGCACGTGAGGCATACATGGAGAACAACCCATTGTACGTTGTCCTCTCACCATCATATTACCAAAACAACGCCGGTCAGCTGGTTCCAGGCGAGACAGCACGCGTTGGTATGGCAATGGTGAAAGATACCGCCAACATCAACAGAATGTTGAAACAGGTTGCCTCAGTGTTCCCACGTAACCTCAAGTTCGCATGGTGCGTGAAACCTAACATCATTAACGGTGTCGAGCTCATCGACCTCGTAGCACTCAAGGCCAACCGTGACAACAAATGCTCACTCGGTGGCGAAGTCGTCACAGAGGCACGTCAGGATTACGACCAGAACGGTCGCGTCGAGGTTACAATCCAGATGAACTCAGAAGGTGCCAAAGCATGGAAACGTCTGACAGGCGACAACATCGGCCGTCAGGTTGCCATCGTTCTTGATAACTACGTCTACTCCTACCCTGTCGTCAACGACGAAATCCCTGGTGGTCGTTCACAGATCTCAGGTGGTGACATGACAGTGGAAGAGGCACAAGACTTGGCTAACATCTTGAAAGCCGGTAAGTTACCAGCTCCAGCACGTATTCTCGAAGAGAACGTCGTCGGTCCTTCACTCGGTCAGGAAGCTATCACATCAGGTTTCTGGTCATTCATCATCGCATTCTGCTTGGTGCTCATCTACATGGTGTTCTTCTACAGCAGAGCAGGTATCGCAGCTGACATCGCATTACTCGTCAACATCCTGTTCTTCTTCGGTGTTATCGCATCATTCGGAACAGTTTTGACACTGCCAGGTATCGCCGGTATCGTCCTTACCTTAGGTATGGCTGTTGACTCTAACGTTATTATCTTCGAACGTATCAAGGAAGAAATTGCAGCAGGTAAAGGTCTCCGCCTTGCTATCGCCGACGGTTTCAAAGCTGCTTATTCAGCTATCCTAGACGGTCAGATCACCACATTCTTGACAGGTTTCATCTTGTTCGAGTTCGGTACAGGTCCTGTACAGGGCTTCGCAACAACATTGATGATCGGTATCTGCACCTCATTGTTCACTTCAATCTTCATCACACGTCTTATCCTCGAAGGTTGGGTCAATAAAGACAAAGAGATTAAGTTCTCAACCAACATGACACGTGATTTCTTGAAGAACACACACTTCGACTTCATCAAGTTCGGTAAGACAGCATTCATCATCGGCGGTATCATGATTGTCATCAGCTTCGGTTCTTTGGCAACACGCGGTCTCAACCTCGGTATCGACTTCCAGGGTGGCCGTAACTACGTGGTCCGTTTCGACAAGGAAGTGACAGTCGCTCAGGTTCGTGAGGCTCTCGCCAACGTCCCAGAATTCAAAGACGACGCTCCAGAGGTTAAGACTTACGGTCCAAGCCGTCAGGTGAAAATCACCACCAAGTACGAAATCAACAGCAACGATCCTGAAATAGACGCTAAGATCCAGGGCATGCTCTACGCTGGTTTGAAAGAATTCTACAGCAAGGACATGACATACGACCAGTTCACATCTGACAGCGAGAAGAGCGATATGATGCTCGGTATCATGTCATCACAGAAGGTCGGTCCTACAATCGCTAACGACGTTACACGCAAGGCTGTTTGGGCAGTTGTCATCTCATTGGTTGTGATCTTCATCTACATCGCTATCCGTTTCAAGAGATGGCAGTATGGTGCATCTTCAATCATCGCATTGGCACACGATACAATCATCGTGATCGGTATGTACTCGTTGTTCTACAACATCTTACCATTCTCAATGGAGGTTGACCAGTCGTTCATCGCCGCTGTTTTGACCATCATCGGTTACTCAATCAACAACACAGTGGTTATCTTCGACCGTATCCGTGAGAACGTGAACCTCTATCCAAAGAGAAGCTGGTATGAGAGAATTAACGACGGTGTAAACAGCACATTGCTCCGTTCAATCAACACATCAGGTTCTACATTAGTGGTGTTGCTCGCCATCTTCATCTTCGGCGGTGAGACCATCCGTGGATTCGTGTTCGCATTGCTCGTCGGTATCTTCGCAGGTACATTCTCATCATTGTTCATCGCCTCACCTATCGCCTACATGCTGTTCAGAGGCAAGAAGGCAGATGAAAAATTGCTTGAGACACCTGAAAAGAAAAGAAAGTAATTCGTTTTAAACGATACAAATTCATGTAGAGACGTCATAATATGGCGTCTCTACATTTTTTTATTTAAAAATTAATAATAAATATTGTTTATATTTATTTTTTTTGTATTTTTGTTCTCTTGAATAATTATGCATAAAAATAAAAAAATCGCTATATGAGAAGGAAGTTATCAGTTCTGTTTATCATGATTTTAGCATCACTCAATGTGATGGCTTACGATTTTTCAGCAGAGAACGAAGATGGCAAAACCTTATACTACAACATCACATCAACATCTCTCAAAACCGCCGAAGTTACTAGTAATCCCGACGATTTGTATAATGGAGATATCGTCATCCCGGCAACTGCAGCAGACAACAATGTGGTGTATTCAGTGACAGGAATTGCTGACAGAGCATTCGAAAACTGCACTGAATTGACATCTGTCGTCATCGATGAAAGCGTCACAAGAATTGGTAATTTCGCATTCAAAGGTTGCGAAGAGTTGACCTCGATCATCGTCCCTAACGTGACAATCAGCTTCGGAACTAACATCCTTGAGAACTGCACAAGCCTGGTTTCATTCGATGTACCACGTTACATGACATCAATTCCTGAGGCTTTCTTCAAGGGCTGCACCAGCTTGACAACAATCACAACAACAAACTCACTGATAAGCATCTCATGGCAGGCATTTGAAGGCTGCACCGCATTGACATCAGCAAGTTTCGTCATTCCAGGTTCTGTCGTATCAATCGGTTACAGCGCATTCAAAGGTTGTACAGGACTCACAAGCGTCACCATCCCTTCAGGAGTGATGAAGATTGACAACGACACATTCAAAAACTGCACCAACCTCTCAATAGTAACACTTCCGAACACACTAAACGAGATCAAATCATACGCTTTCCGTGACTGCGTAAGTCTTGAGACAATCAACTTCCCTACTTCATTGACAAGAATTGGAATCTACGCTTTCAGCGGATGCACCAGCTTGGAGACAGTCGATATGTCACTCTCAGGAGTCAACTACATTGACGAATACGCTTTCGAAGGCTGCACAATGCTTGACGAGCTCATCTTCTCCAACACAATATCATATCTCGGAGCATACGCATTCGGAAACTGCACTGAGTTAAGTTATGTTGAGATCCCAAGATCAATGACAACAATAGGAGCGCAGGCATTCATCGGATGCAGCGGTCTCGAAGAGGTGATTTTGCCAAGCACAACAATCAGTATTGGAGCAGAAGCATTCAAAGACTGCAGCAATCTCGAGGTTTTGAGATGCTATGCCAAGATTCCTCCGATGGCAGGCAGCAACAATTGCTTTGAAGGAGTCCCGACCGACATGATGGTTTATGTACCATGCTCAGCAATCGAGACATACATGTCGATGACACCATGGAATCAGTTTACAATCTGGTGTGACCCTAACATCAACATAGTGGTTGACGTCGCTCCTAACGAAAGCTGTGGCTATATCAATGGCGACGGCGACTTCACAACAGATGAGACCGTTACACTCATCGCGACACCAAGACCACATTATGTGTTTGTAAACTGGACAGAAGGTGATGAAATCGTGTCAACATCTCCGATGTATTCATTCGTCGCATTGGAAGACAGATTCTTAACAGCCAACTTCGAATTTGAGTCATACGACATCGTTGCTTTAGCAGAGCCTGCAGCATACGGCAGAGCATTAGGCGGTGGAGAATACCAATATGGCGATGTCGCAAGACTTGAGGCTTATCCGAATGAGCATTACGAATTTTACAGCTGGACTGAAAACGACAGCGTGGTATGTAACGAGCCAACATACAGATTTACAGTGCCTTACGCCAGAACACTTGTAGCCCATTTTGAGCCGATGGTATACAATGTCACCACATCGTTGAATATCGCGGATGCCGGTGAGACAACAGGTGATGGTGATTATGTATACAACACACCGGTCACAGTGACAACCACAGGCTACGAGCATTACAACTTCTCATGCTGGAAAGAATACGGCGAAGTGGTATCAACAAATCAGACATACACTTTCAACATTGACAGAAACAGAAATCTTGTAGCCACATACATCCCTGATGATTTCGAGATCATTGCCGACGTGTTAGAAGAAGAAACAGGAACCGTTGAAGGTGCAGGCATTTATCCGTATCACACCACAGCCACATTGGTTGCAACACCTGCCGAGCATTACCATTTCGCTGGCTGGCTGGAAAACGACACAATCATCGTGAGCACCGATGCAACATACAGTTTCCAAGTGACAGGCAACAGATATCTCACAGCAGTTTTCGAACTTAACAACTATATTGTTACAGCTTCATCTAACATGCCAGGCATGGGAGTCGTTTACGGTCAAGGTACATATCCAGCTGGCACAAGAGTCACGATGTCAGTGTATCCTTACATCCACTCAGTCTTCAACTACTGGACAGAAAACGGTGAAATCGTAACATCATCCCCATCATTCAGCTTCAACATTGAAAGCAACAGAAACTTTGTAGCGAACTTCTCTGTTGAAGACAATCATCATTGGATTCCTAACAACACTTTGTATCCTTACACAATGATGCTTACCTGTGTTGTTCAGATTGACGGTGAAGACATCACTTCAAATCAGTATGAAGTTGGAGCTTTCTGTGGCGATGAAGTCCGCGGCAGCCAGAGGGCACAATTTGTAAACTCAACAGGAAGATTCCTGGTTTACATGACGATATACGGCAACAACGACGACCAAATCACTTTCAAACTGTATGATCATGAAAGCAACACCGTCCTTGACCTCGAATGTTTGAGCACAATAACATTCGTACAAGATCAGTTTATAGGAACAACCAACGACCCATATATTTTGAACTTTGTTTCAGAATTGTTCATCACTGTAAACGCTAATCCAACTAGCTATGGAACAGTGACTGGCAGCGGACCTTGCAACTTTGGCGACGAAATCACCGTGACAGCTACAGCTAATCCGGGATACACATTCTATAACTGGACAGAAAACGGCAATGTGGTTTCTACAAACTCTGTATACACCTTCATTGCAGAAGGAAGCAGGGCTCTCACAGCCAACTTCGGCGTCGGCAACCACTGGATTCCAGTTACCACACCACAAACCATGGATCTGATGGGTGTCATCGAGATCTGCGGTGTTGAGCAACGCAATGATTCTCTTGAAGTTGGCGCATTCTGTGGCAACATAGTCAGAGGCAGCCAGATGCCACTTTACATTGAATCAATTGACAGATATATCGTATTGATGACAATCTACGGTAATGACGGCGAGGAACTGACATTTAAGCTTTACGACCACAGAACAGGTTTGGAATCTGAATATGTGGCTGGACAGACACTGACATTCTTACACAACACTGCTGCAGGAACAGTGTTGGATCCATACGTTTTGAACTTCGCCCCTGCTGTTGAAATAACAGCAGTAGCAATGCCTGACTTCGCAGGAACCGTGACAGGTGCCGGCATGTATCAGGTTGGTTCAGAAGTGACATTGGTTGCAACAGGAACTGACAATTACGCTTTCGTCAACTGGAGTGTTAATGGCAACATTGTATCGACAGAGCCTGTATACACATTCACAGCATCAGAATCCGTGAATTTTGTGGCACATTTCGACCATGGTCAGAACACAGATTTGGTTGAGGGATGGAACTGGTATTCAACATACATCGAGATGAATGGCATCGACGGCTTGGGCATGATCAAAGACAGACTGGCAGGCAAAGCCACATACATCAGATCAAGCACGCAGTATATCGAATACGCCAACAATGAGTGGAACGGCACCTTGACAAGAATCGTCAACGAGAAGATGTACAGCATCAACATGACTGAGGATTACACATTAAGCATCCACGGCATCATCGCAGATCCTAACAACCACCCTATCACATTAGCGAAAGGTTGGAGCTGGATTGGATATCCTGTACATGAAGAGCTTGAAATCAACGAGGCTTTGTCGAATCTTCATGCAACAACAGGCGACGTGTTCAAATCTATGGAGAACTATGCTGAATATAACGACAGTACCGGTTGGGTAGGCTCACTCACCACTCTGGTCCCAGGTCAGGGTTATATGTACAACAACTGCGGCAACACAGCAAAATCATTTATCTATCATACTGCTGACACGAACCAGAGAAGCAATAGATTTGATGCCAACGTAACGACAAAAGACAACCATTGGGTGCCAAATGTCCACAAGTATCCATTCAACATGTGCGTGACCGCTATCATCAAGTTAGACGGCTACGACCAGAGCGACAAGAGTTTCGAAGTCGGAGCATTCAGCAATGGCGAATGCAGAGGAAGTGCAAGACCAATATTTGTCGAGCAGCTTAACAGATACCTCACATTCATCACTGTTTACGGCGATGACGACGACGAGATAATATTCAAACTCTACGACACTTCAACAGGTGAGGTGATTTCAGAACAAGCTGAGAATATCATATACTTCAGCACCAATATGATGGTCGGTTCGTCAACAAACGCATACGAATTGGAATTCAACAACATGCTCAATGTTGACAACAACAATATCTTTGTCGGCATTTATCCTAACCCGTCGAAGATTGGAGAAGGCGTGTTGCTGACAACAAGTACAGAAAATTCTAAAGTATTGGTATTCAACGCCCTTGGAACTATGATATATGAGACAACATTCAATGATGAGGTAAGACTCAACTGCTTCCCAAAATCAGGAGTGTATTTCATAAAAGTTATGACAAACAAAGGTGAGGCATATAGAAAGATAATCATCGATTAGGCCTTGACATCACAATAGACAGGTGTAATCAACGTTATCTTAAAAAGTGAAATTATGTCAAAGAGATTTGTATTACTAGTTTTTGCAATATTATTCGGATTAGCTCTGCCAACTAACGCTCAACGACGCAGCCCTGCCAAGAATGCCGACCTGGCGTTTGAGAGAGGACAATATTACCAAGCCATTGAGCGCTATAAAAAAGCTTATAAAAAGACACGCAAGAAAAAATTTGAAGACGAGCGTATGCGTATCACATACCAGCTCGGCGAGTGCTATCGTTTGACCGACAACGTTCGTCAGGCGGCAGTTCAATACAAACGTGTCGGCAAGAGTGAATTTCCTAAGAATAATCCGATTTATTATCTCCATTACGGTGATGTCTTGAAACGTAATGAGAAATACGACGAAGCTCTTGCAAATTACGATCTGTATACCCAGGCAGTTCCTGATGATCCACGCGGACAACGTGCTGCCGATGACATCAAGCACATCAAAGAATGGCTCGAGAATCCTTCAAAATACGAAGTAACACGTGTGAAAGCATTGAATTCGAAGTCATCGGATTTTGGTGTGGCATGGATATCGAATAACTACAACGACATCATCTTCACATCAACACGTGAAGGCGGTGTTGCAAGAGAAAAAGACGCCATCACAGGACAGCATTTCTCGGATTTTTATTACACAAGACAAGATAAAAACAACAACTGGGACAAGCCTGAGCTCGTTGACGAAGAAGACGGAATCAACACCAATGGCAGCGAAGGCATGCCGTTCTTTACAAAATCGTTTTCAGATGTCTATTTCACGAGATGCCCCAACGACAAGAAACGCCAGTCGGGATGCCAGATTGTGAAGTCAAGAAGAACAGGCACGTCGTTCTCAGAAGCGGTCGTTGTTGAGATTTCAGGCATCGACAGTCTCGATGTTGTCGGACATCCTACATTGAATTCTGACGAGAGCATAATGTATTTCGTGTCGGAACGTCAAGGCGGATTTGGAGGCAAGGACATCTGGATGACAATGAAAGACGAAAGCGGCAAGTTCGGTCGTCCGTTTAACCTTGGTGAGATAGTGAACACTCCAGGTGACGAGATGTTCCCGTTCCTGCGCAACGACTCCACTCTCTATTTCTCCTCTGACGGTCATGGCGGCATGGGCGGACTCGACATCTTCGTGACAACGAAAGATTCAACAGGTGTTTGGTCAAAGCCAGTTAACATGAAATATCCAATCAACTCGATTGGCAATGATTTCAGCATCATCTTCCACCCTACCGAGGAACGCGGCTTTTTTGCATCGAACAGAGACAGCCGCAACGGAATGGATGACGACATTTATTACTTCATCGAGCCTCCTATTACATTCACCGTAAACGGAACCATCAAAGACAAAAACAGTCTGCAGTATGTGAGTGGCGCCAATGTAAGCATCATCGGCACCGACGGAACGAAAGCCACCACATTGTCGAGCGACAACGGAGCTTTCCAGTTTAATGAGGGGGTGTTGAATCTCAACAACATATACATTCTCACCATTGACAAGAACAACTATTTCACCTCCACAGACACAATCAGCACGATTGGTTTGGAATTCAGCAAAGACTTCACTCCAAACTACGAAATCGCAATGATTCCTGATGGTTCTATCGTTCTTCCGGAGATTCAGTACGACTTGGGCAAATGGGACTTGAAGCCACAATTTGAGGACTCGTTGCAAGGTTTGATTGAGATTCTGCAACTCAACCCTAATATAACCATCGAGCTTGGTTCACACACTGACTTCCGTGGTTCGGAGACGAGCAACGATATCTTGTCGCAGAAACGTGCCCAAGCGGTGTGCGATTACTTGGTTGTCAGAGGTATTGACCCGATGCGATTGACAGCAAAAGGTTATGGTGAACGCGTCCCGAGAAGTGTCGACGGTCAGAAACTCACTGAGGAATACATCAATTCATTGCCAACAGAGGAGCAGAAAGAGAAGGCACACCAGCTAAACCGTAGAACAGAGTTCAGGGTTTTGAGCAAGGATTATGTCACACGTGAAGACATCAGCGATGATCAGATGGCCAACATCAGGTTGAATCCTGAAGACAATAAAGTCGGATTCTCACAAGACAAAAACGGCAATTTCTTATTCAAGGCATACGTCAACGCATACACTGAAACCGTGGCTTATATGAGCACCTACGACTTCGGAGTGTCGCAGAGCAAAGTCATGGAGCTGCTCACAAAAGGCTCAATAACAAAAGACGACTTTGTAGGTGACAACATCGACAAGATTATCACCACTGGTGCTGTAAAAGACCGTGCAGTATTCATTATCAAGGAGATGCGCATCGCAGACCGCAGCGTTGAGAATATAAAAGTGACAGTTTACAACAACCAGAAATACGATTGGGTTATTGGACAGAAGGCTTTGAAGACCTTCGGAAACTTTGATTTTAATACCGACGAACACAAATTGATTTTCAAGTAATATGCCAGTAGAAAAACGTTATCAGCTCCGCGGAGTCTCCGCTGAGAAAGAAGATATACATAATGCCATCAAAAATCTTGACAAAGGCTTGTATCCAAACGCCTTCTGCAAGATTATACCGGATATTTTAGGTGGTGATGACGAGTATTGTAACATCATGCATGCCGACGGCGCAGGCACAAAGTCATCGTTGGCATACCTTTATTGGAAAGAAACCGGCGATTTGTCAGTGTGGGCTGGCATTGCACAAGATGCAGTGGTGATGAACACCGATGACCTGATGTGCGTGGGTGCCACCGACAAGATGCTCCTCTCCTCCACCATCGGACGCAACAAAAATCTTATTCCAGGTGAGGTTATTTCAGCAGTCATCAACGGCACCGAGGAGTTTTTGGCAAAACTGCGTTCACTTGGCGTAGGCATCTACCTCACTGGAGGCGAGACCGCCGACGTTGGCGACTTGGTGAGAACCATCATCGTTGACAGCACCGTGACAACAAGAATAAAACGTTCGGAAGTCATTGAAAATCACATCCAACCAGGCGATGTCCTCGTGGGATTCGCATCATACGGACAAGCAACATACGAAGACAAATATAACGGCGGCATGGGCTCAAATGGTCTGACTTCGGCACGTCACGATGTGCTGGGACATTATCTGGCAGAGAAATACACTGAGAGTTACGACCACTCGATACCTGAGGATTTGGTTTACTCTGGCAATCATACACTTACAGAGCCTACAAAGGTTCCAGGAGTGGATGTCGGAAAACTCATCCTCGCCCCTACGCGCACATATTTACCGATGATGGTGCCGATTTTGGAGAATTTGAGACCAAAAATCAACGGCATCATCCACTGCAGCGGCGGCGCACAGACCAAGGTGACACATTTCATCGATAAGTTACACATTATCAAGGACAACATGATCGAGTTGCCACCGTTGTTCGAGATGATTCAGGAGTCATCAGGCACCGACTGGCAGGAGATGTACAAGGTGTTTAACATGGGCTCACGTCTTGAAATCTACACTGACGAGAAATCGGCAGAAGAGATGATTAAGATTGCCAACTCATTCAATATCAATGCACAAATCATCGGACACGTGGAGAAATCCGACAGAAAGCAACTTACAATTAAGAGTAAATACGGAGTTTTTGAATACTAATGGAAATAATTGACAAATTAGAAGCGATTAAAGAACGCTGGGAAGCGCTGCGTGAGCAGCTCAATGACCCAGAACTGATGAACGACATGAAGCGTTACGTCAAGGTGAATAAAGATTATAAAGACCTTGAACCTGTTATAGAAGCGTTCAATCAGTACAAGACATATCTCGCAAACATCAGTGAGGCAAAGGAATTGTTGAAGACTGAGAAAGACGAGGACATGCGTGAGATGGCGCAGGAAGAACTCGACGAGGCGACAGAAAAAGTTGCAAAACTCGAAGAGGACATCCGCTTGATGCTCATCCCTAAAGACCCTACCGACGGCAAGAACGCCGTGATGGAGATCCGTGCAGGCACTGGCGGCGATGAAGCTGCTATCTTTGCAGGCGACCTCTACAGAATGTATATTAAGTTCTGTGAAGCTAAGAACTGGAAAGTGGAGACCGTCGATGCAAACGAAGGAACAGCTGGCGGTTTCAAGGAAATAGTGTTCAACGTCATAGGCGACGGAGCCTACGGAATCCTAAAGTTTGAATCAGGAGTGCATCGCGTGCAACGTGTGCCTAAGACCGAGACACAGGGACGTATCCACACATCTGCAGCATCAGTGGTGGTGCTTCCGGAAGCTGAGGAATTCGACGTGGAACTGCTCGACAAAGATATCAAGAAAGAGGTTTACTGCGCAGCATCAGGACCTGGCGGACAGTGCGTTAACACAACATATTCAGCCGTGCGTCTCACCCACATCCCTACTGGCGTGGTGGTGAGCTGCATCGACGAGCGTTCACAGGCCAAGAACATGGCAAAGGCAATGAAGATCCTGCGTACTCGTATCTACGAAGCTGAGTACAACAAATATATGGAAGAGGTTTGCTCAAAACGTAAGACCATGGTGTCGACGGGCGACCGCTCAGCGAAGATCCGCACATATAACTATCCACAGGGCCGTGTCACCGACCATCGTATCGGATTCACCGTGTATAATCTGACATCAGTGATGGATGGCGACCTCACTTCGTTTATCGAGAATCTGCAAATGGCAGAGAACGCTGAAAGACTCAAGGAGGGACTTGAGGAATAACACCCAACCCCGTCATTTCGACTGGAGCAAAGCGCAATGGAGAAATCTCCGCCAATCAATTGATTCGGGACATTCCGATGGCGGTGATTTCTCGACAAGCTCGAAATGACGAACAATTTGTGACTTAATAAAATATTATGAATAAGGAAGCGATAACCAGTCAGATAAAAGCGAAGAAATCATTTCTTTGCGTGGGACTTGACACTGACATAAAAAAGATTCCGCAGCATCTTTTGAGCGAAGAAGATCCAGTTTTTGCTTTTAACAAAGCCATTATTGATGCCACCGCAAAATATGCTGTAGCTTATAAGCCGAACACCGCTTTTTACGAGGTTTACGGTGCAAAAGGATGGCTAAGTCTCGAAAAGACAATCAATTACATCAAGGAAAACTATCCTGAGATTTTTGTTATCGCTGACGCAAAACGTGGCGATATCGGAAACACATCAGCCAATTATGCACGTGCATTCTTTGAGACGTTGAACGCCGACGCCATTACTGTAGCACCTTATATGGGAGTCGATTCAGTGGAGCCTTTCCTCGGTTTTGAAGACAAATGGGTCATTTTGTTGGCTCTGACATCAAACAAAGGCTCAAAAGACTTCCAATATCTCAACGCTGAAGGCAAGGAACTTTATAAAAACGTTTTACTGAAATCACAAGAATGGGCTGACAGCAATAAGATGATGTATGTTGTCGGTGCCACACATCCCGAGGAACTCGGCGAGATCCGTAAGATGATGCCTGACAGCTTCCTTCTCGTGCCAGGTGTCGGAGCACAAGGCGGTGATTTACAAGCCGTTGCAAAATACGGTCTCAACGACCAAATCGGGCTGTTAGTAAACTCATCAAGAGGAATTATCTACGCTTCAAATGGTGAAGACTTTGCGGAGAGAGCCGCAGAAGAGGCAGAGAAACTGCAAAAACAGATGGAAAAATTCATCTAGAAGCTGTAACCGAGCATAAACCGATCGGTCTCTGGGATATCCATTGGCACGTTTTTAGCCCGGTCGATGCAAACAATAACGCTGTGACAAACGGTCAGAATGTCGTTTGTCACAGCGTTTTTTAGATATTGACGCATTTTAAAGCTTGTGTGCCCTACTTCATAAACCTCTGTCTCACAGACTATCTGGTCTTGTATCTTCACAGGTTTCTTGAAGTCCAGCTCAACATGTACAAGCACGTAGCTGAATTTCATCCAATCAATCTGATGATTGAACAGATGTTCAAAATACTGGCTGCGACCGTAGTCGAAGAGGTTGCACTGCGCCCCGTTGTTGACATGGTCAAACGGATCGAGGTCGCTCATTCTTATTTGAATGGGGCACGAAAACATTTGCTTCAAATTTAGCGAGCGATAGTAACTTTTTGTGTTGTCACAGCGCCTTCGTTGGTGATGACTCTCACAACGTAAACACCGTTTTCAAATGATGTAACGTCAACAGATGTGTGCTCTGAGCCTTCAACTGTTGCCACCTTCTGGCCTAAAGAGTTGTAAACCTCGACAGCGCCAACATCTTCTCCGTCAACGTAAATCTTGCTATTGGCAGGATTTGGATAGATATTGAAGCTTGAAGACATTGCCTCATTCACTGCATCACCATGTTTATGGATTGAGAAGAGGTTTGTAGTACCCTCGCCGTAATCGCCTGCACCTTCAATAAATCTGTTGCCATTAGCATCTTTGAGATAATAATATCCGTTACCATAATTGCAGCAGATACCATTGCCGTTTGAGTCGTAGATTCTGAAGAGATAGCACTCGTTTGTAGCGATGCCGTTGACGTTACCGACATTCACCTGTGTTGAGCCAGAGCCGATAAGATGCTGGTAAGGACCGCCAGATGCGACTATATCGCCTGCTGAATTGATGATATCCCAAGTAATCTGCTCACCGAACTGGTCCTGAACGATGTAAACCTTGATATCAGTCTCGTCGCCTTCTGCATCAACTTCAGCCCATTCCTGACTTTCAGCCATGAAAACTGTTGAGTTTTCAAAAGCCTGACCGTTAGCCTCGGTAATACGCAATGTACCGACATAATTACCATAAGGAACAGCCATTGAGAATTCCATCTTGGTGTTTTCACCTGAAGGAAGCTCGCCTGTCCATTCAAACTCGTATGACATATCCGCGACCTCTGCATTAAACTTCAATGATGTCAAAGTCTCTGTTCCGATGTTAGCAACGCTGAAATCGAAATCTTTCTCCATTGTGCATGATGCTGCGATAATCTGGGTGACAGCGCCCATTGCAGGATAGATTGGTTCGTCAGTCAGTGTGGTCTTTTCAAGCTCGCAAGCTGTGAGGATAGGACGTGTTGCCTGACCTTGTGTTCTTTCTGACACCCATGCGAGGAAGAAGATGTGATCGAGAACGACATCAACGCCGTTAGGGCTGCCGATGACTTCCGGAATCTGATATTCATAAGTCTTGGTAATCAAAGTACCAGCTGTCGTTGGAGAGATAGCCTCGCCCCATGCGCTTGGAGTGATGACATCGCGAAGGATGTGCATGTGGACATACTGGCCGTTGAGCCACTGTGTCGGATTGTAGTTGCCGTAGTCAGACTGTGAGCCGAGGATACTGTCCTGAAGCATAGCCACTGTAAGATAATTCTCAGTAACAGAGCTATTTCCAGTGTAATAAACCTCAACAGTGATAGTTGCAAGTCTTGTTTCAGGATTGATTCTTGCTATACCTGCGACATTGCATTCAGCAGCCTGGTTGAGCTGTGTGTTAGCCTGACCTGTCCACTGACCGCGGTCGATACCTGCAGCTGTTGTTCTGTTGACGACGCCTGTAGGATAACCGCTGATGCTGAATCCGCCATGGATGGTGTTACCGTCAGTAGTAATCATGTTAGGATAAGATGACTGAGCATAACCACCAGCATGGATGTTGATAGCCCAAACTCTTCCTGGGTTGGCAGCCATAATCTGGTTAGCGATACGGTGTCCGTCGGTGCAGTAGCCACAGCCACGACCAGTGAATTCCTCCAGGATAACGTTTCTGTTAGCCGGTTCTGTTGAAACATATTGCTGAGCATTAACTGAAAATGCCAGTGTCAGCAATGAAATCAAAGCGAATGTAAATTTTTTCATAGTGATATTTTTTATTAGTACTAATTTTCAGTCTTGCAAAGATATAAAAAAAATAATAAACACGCCACAAAAATGACGTGTTTATCAAAATTTTATTGCTTGATCTAATATTAGATCTCGACGATGGTGTTCCAGCCGAACTCGTCTTTTTCAAGACCTGTCTGGATGCCACGGAGTTTGTTGTAAAGCTTCTGGCTCCATGGACCTGGTTTACCGTCACCGAATTGGTATGACTTGCCAGTCTCAGGGTCATCGATGCGTGAGATAGGGCTGATAACAGCTGCTGTACCGCATGCGCCAGCCTCTTCGAATGTAGCGAGTTCTTCTTCTGCCACTGGACGACGTTCAACCTTCATGCCGAGAGTTTCAGCGATCTGCATCAAGCTCTTGTTTGTGATTGAAGGAAGGATTGATGTTGACTGTGGAGTGATGTATGTGTTATCTTTCACTGCGAAGAAGTTAGCTGCACCAGCTTCGTCGATATATTTCTTCTCTTTTGCGTCGAGATAGAATTCGCAAGCATACTGACCGCCGTGGCAAGCCTCGGTGTGAGCGCGCAATGATGCTGCGTAGTTACCGCCGACTTTGTAGATACCAGTTCCGAGAGGAGCTGAACGGTCGTATTTACGTGTGATGACGTATGGGTTAGCCTGGAAACCGCCTTTGAAGTATGGTCCGACAGGTGTTGCGAACACGATGAACAGATATTCGTCAGCTGGTTTCACACCAACGCGGGCGCCTGTACCTATAATTAATGGACGGAGATACAATGATGCGCCGCTTTCGTATGTAGGGATGAATTCTTTGTTGAGCTGCACGCATTTGATCATAGCTTCCTCAAATTTCTCCATTGGGAAACGAGGCATGCAGATACCGTCGCATGATGACTGCAAACGTTTTGCATTCTCGTCGAGACGGAAGATACGCACTTTGCCGTCAGCGCCGCGGTGAGCCTTCAAGCCTTCGAAAGCTTCCTGACCGTAGTGCAAGCAAGTGGCAGCCATGTGAATGTTAATAGTTGTCTCTGAGCAGAATTCAAGTTCGCCCCATTCGCCGTTTCTGTAGTAGCAACGGACGTTGTAATTTGTTGGATAGTAACCAAATGGGAGTGATCCCCAATCGATGTTTTGCATGATAAAATTTATTTTATGTTAATATTTTTGTCGTTTTCTGGGATTGCAAAGTTACGCTTTATTTTAATACGTGCGACAATTTTTCCACAAATTCTTCCACAAATAATGCTCCTCGATGCCGTATTGGTCAAGCAATTCCTTGATTTGTTTCGCAACCGCTTCTTTATCAACAGGTTTATCTGATTTTCGACCGACGAGAAGCACGTTTTTAGGGGTGTTGTCGATTTCGATGAACTCCATCACCTGGGTCTTATAGCCGCAATATTCCAAAACGAACGCACGCACCGCATCAGTGATCATAACTGCTTGACGCTCAAGGGAAATACCATATTTTGTCATGGAATCAGTCTTGCCTGATTTCTCCATCTCGCGGCGAATCTGCTTATGGCAGCAAGGGGCGCAGATGATAAGCTTTGCATTGTTGCGGATACCTTTTAATATAGCGTCGTCGGTAGCAGTGTCGCAGGCATGAAGGGCAATGAGGACATCCAAGTTTTCCGATTTGTAATTTTCAATCGAATTTTCAATGAATCTGAAATTTTTCAATTGGCATTTTTGGATGATTTCATTGATTTTTTCGACTAAATCGCGTCTGATTTCCACACCTTCCATCACGATTTTCTTGTCGTAATGAGTGGTGAGATATTCGTACAACGCGAAAGTCAGGTACCCCTTTCCGGCACCCATGTCGGCGATGTGAATCTCGTCGTCGAACTTGGTCTGGCGCATCACGCCGTCAACGATTTCGACGTATTTGCAAATCTGCTTGAACTTATGCTGCATGTCGGCAAGCACTTTGCCTTCGCGTGTTGTCAGTCCGAGAAGATACCACCAAGGTTTGGCAGGGTCAATCAGACGTTGTTTCTCATGATCATGGCTCAGATCCTGCTCGCGGCTCTCCTGCACTTTTTTGCACATCATGGTAGGCTTGCCTTTCTTGCTGACGAGTAGCGTCACATCTTCAGAAATGGTGAATAGCGACACATTTTGAAACGTTTCAGGAACGAGGCTCCTCACCTGCTCCATCGTTTGAGCCATGTCGAAATTCTTCGTCTCGTCGCGGCGTTCGTAGCGATAGGTAAACTGACACATCTTATTGTCTCTCAACAAGATAGGTTTGATATAAATATTTCGCAAATCGCTATTTTTTGACACTGGCTTTGACAATGTCATTTTCACCATAATGTCATTTTTGAGAGCCGATTCGAGTTTTTCGAAGAATTTTTCCATTTAATTTTTATTTTTGCAAAAATAATAAAAAAATGACAAGCGACATTTTGTCAGTTCAAGTTTTTTGGCATAATAATTGATGAAAAACAGTTACTAAATTGTTTTATTATGAAAAACGGATCAATTGGAGTCAAGACGGAAAACATTTTTCCAGTTATTAAGAAGTTTTTATACTCGGAAAACGAGATATTTTTACGTGAGATAATCAGCAACGCTGTCGACGCCACGCAAAAGCTGAAAACATTAGCATCTGCTGGCGAATTCAACGGCGAACTCGGCGATTTGACTATAAAGGTGGAGGTCGATAAGAAGAAAAAGACCATCACGGTGCGTGACAACGGCATCGGCATGACAGAGGCAGAAGTCGACAAATACATCAACCAGATCGCTTTTTCAGGCGCCACTGAGTTTGTGGAGAAATTCAAGACCAACAGCGAAGCTGAAGCTGCCAACATAATCGGACATTTTGGCTTGGGCTTCTACTCCGCTTTCATGGTTTCGTCGAAAGTGTCTTTAATCACCAAGTCATACACGCAGAAAGACGACGAAAAAGGCGTTATCTGGGAATGCGACGGATCGCCAGAGTACACGATGAATCCAATCGCCAAAGGCGGTCGCGGCACTGACGTAATTCTTTATATTTCAGACGATTGCGCCGATTTCCTTGAAGAAGGCAAGATTCGTGAGCTGCTCAACAAATACTGCAAATTCATGTCAGTGCCAATTCAATTCGGAACAAAAAAAGTTCAGGAACCAATTGAAGGTGAGACTGACAAAGACGGCAAGCAGAAGACGAAAGAAGTCGAGAAGCCTTGGATCATCAATGATGTCGCGCCATTGTGGAAGAAAGCCCCATCGACAATTGAGGACAAGGAATACAATGAGTTTTACCACACTCTGTATCCGATGAACTTCACCGAGCCAATGTTCCACATCCATCTGAACGTCGACTACCCGTTCAACCTCACGGGAATCCTTTATTTCCCTAAGATTTCGAACCGTTACGAGTTCCAGCGCAACAAGATTCAGCTCTATTGCAATGAGGTGTTCGTGACAGATTCCGTCGAGGGTATTTTGCCAGATTTCTTGAGTCTGTTGCACGGCGTCATCGACTCGCCAGACATCCCGTTGAACGTGAGCCGTTCGTTCTTGCAAAACGACCAAAACGTCAAGAAAATCTCGTCTTATATCACTAAAAAAGTGGCTGAAAAACTCGAAGAACTCTTCAAGAAAGACCGCGAAGACTACGAAAAGAAATGGGACGACATCAAGATTTTCATCGTCTACGGTATGATAGCCGATCCGAAGTTCTTCGAAAGAGCTGAAAAATTCATGCTTTTCAAGGATACCGACGGCAAATATTACACGATTGAGGAATACAAAAAATTAATTGAGGAAAACCAGAAAAACAAAGACGGAAATGTCGTATATTTGTACGCGACAAATCTTGATGAGCAATACACGAACATCGAGAAGGCGAAGAAGCGCGGCTACAACGTTCTGATGCTTGACGGCATGCTTGACTCTCACTTCATCAGCACGTTTGAGCAGAAGTTTGAGCACACCTCATTTGCGAGAGTCGACTCGAACACCATCGACAAACTCATTGAAAAAGAGGATGTTAAGAAGGAATCAAAGCTCGACGACAAGCAGAAAGAAGAGGTAAAGAAAGCGTTTGAGGATATCATCGACAAGACACATTTCAACGTTGAGTTCAGCACTTTGGACGAGAACGAGGCACCTGTCGAGATTATCCAAAACGAGTGGATGCGCCGTTACAAAGAGATGAATCAGATGGGCGGAATGCCTATGTGGGGCGACATGCCTGACAGCTACACCCTGATGCTCAACACCAACAACGCAGCCATCGCCACATTGATGGAGAAATCAGAAGATGACAGAAAAGCGGTCATCAACCAGCTGTACGACCTCGCAAGATTGTCGAAGAACTTGTTGAAAGGAAAGGAATTAAGTGAGTTTATTAAGAGGAATTTTAGCAGTATTAACTAAATTAATAAAAAAATGAAAAAGAAATCTGTTATCACAATCATCATTATTGTAGTAGTTGTTTTGGCAATCTACGCATGGATTAAAGGAGCATACAACGGATGTGTCTCACGTCAGGAAAGCGTTGAGGCTCAATGGGCTCAAGTGGAAAACGTGTATCAGCGCCGTGCAGACCTCATTCCTAACCTCGTGGCGACAGTGAAAGGCTACGCAGCTCATGAAGAAGGCACCTTGACAGCTGTCATCGAAGCACGTGCCAAGGCAACAAGCATCACCATCGACCCAACCGACCTTGACCCTGATGACCTCGCCAAATTCCAGGCAGCACAAGACGAATTGTCAGGCGCATTGAGCAGATTGCTTGTCAGCGTGGAGCAATATCCTGACCTGAAGGCAAACGAGAACTTCTTGGCATTGCAATCACAGCTTGAAGGCACTGAGAACCGCATCACTGTGGAACGCCAGAAATTCAACGACAGAGCACGTGAATACAACCAGTATATCAGGATGTTCCCTCGCAACATCATCGCCAACATGTTTGACTTTGAGAAAGTGGGATATTTCAAGGCACAAGCCGGAGCTGAGACAGCACCAAAAGTTGAATTCTAATGATGATGACAAAACATAAAAAGACCTGTTGGGGCAAGGTTTTCCTTGTCCTGACGGGTTTGTTTTTATTTGCAAACATAGGTTTCGCGCAGAAAATACCAGCGAGACCGAATCCTCCACGTCTCGTCAACGATTTTGCCAACATATTGACAGACAAGCAGGAACGCGCTTTGGAGCAAAAACTGGTGGCATACAACGACAGCACTTCAACACAGATCTGTGTCGTCACGATATTGAGTTTAGACGGGACAGATTCTAATGATTTTGCTTATCAGATTGGCGAAAAATGGGGTGTCGGAACCAAGGAAAACAACGGCGTGGTGATTCTTGTGAAGCCAAAGACCGCTGATGAACTCGGTGACGTGTCGATACAAGTGGGCTATGGCATGGAGCCTTACGTGACTGATGCCATCAACTATGAGATCCGCACCAAAGTGATGATACCGGCGTTCAAGGAAAACAATTATTATAAAGGTATCAACGACGCTGTCGATGTCATCATCGGCTTGGCATCAGGAGCTTACAAAGGCAAAAAAATAGGCAATGACAGCGAAGACGATGACGCCTACGAGTTACTTGCCATAGGAATAATCCTTTTATTCATATACATTGTCATCAGAGCCTTCAACGGCAAAGGCAACAGCGGTACTGGCGGCAACAAAGGCTTCTGGAAAGGCTTGTTGTGGGGCATTCTTCTGTCGAACACCCGAGGTGGTGGAGGTGGCAGCAGCTGGGGCGGTAGCTCTGGTGGCTCATGGGGCGGCAGCTCTGGCGGATTCGGAGGCTTCGGCGGCGGTCACTTCGGTGGCGGCGGCGGAAGCTCAAAATGGTAAAACAGTGCATTATGAGCGATGTAATATCAATAAAAAACGGTTCGATTTTTCAACATGAACGCTTGATTCTCAAAGACATAAATCTTGAGATTGACGAAGGAGAATTTGTATATCTGATAGGCCGCAGCGGCTCGGGAAAATCGTCGTTGTTAAAGACGCTTTATGCAGATATTCCTGCCAAAGACGGGGTTTTTAAGATTGCAGGTTTTAATCTTAACGAGATAAAAAGAAAAGAGATTCCGATGCTGAGACGAAAAATCGGCATCGTTTTCCAGGATTTTCAGCTTCTTTACGACAGAAACGTTGAAAAAAACCTGTCATTTGTGCTTAAGGCAACAGGCTGGGACGATAACGAAGGCATCAGCAGACGTATTGACGAGGTGTTGCAACTCGTTGGTCTTCAAGGCAAAAGAACCTCCATGCCACACCAGCTTTCAGGCGGAGAGCAACAAAGTGTGGCAATCGCACGGGCTTTGCTCAACAGTCCAAAGGTCATTTTAGCTGACGAGCCGACAGGGAACCTCGACCCTGAGACGACCAACGACATCATGAAGCTAATCATGAAGATTCGCGACAATGGCACCACCGTTCTGATGGCGACTCACAACTATAATCTGATTTTGAAATATCCTTCAAGGGTGATAAGCTGCGCCAACGGCACGATAACCGAATCAGCCAAGTAATTCCACCAGGCGGTCGGTGGCGTGTGAAGGGTTGTAGAAAGCATCCATCCTACTCTTACGGATCTCGACTTGCTCCTCAACGAAAGGCTTAGTCATGAGGTCGGAAACAACAGTTTTTATCTCGTTGCCAGTGTTTGCCACAATGCATAAGTCATTGATATCCAAGCCTTCAACCATCTTATCATTGACCACGCAATAACGTCCGTTAAACAAAGCGTTCAACAACTTCAGTTTCAATCCAGTTGACTGGGCAGTAACAAGGATATTTATTTGCGCATTACGAATAAGTTCCTGTAAATCATCATCTTCCGGATTCTCAATCAACTCAACATTTGGTTCGCTCTCAGCACATTTCACAAGATGATGAGGTGGATTCATGCCGGCAATCTTCAGTTTGACGTCCAAACCTTTAAAAACTTCCTTGATGAGGAATTCGGCAGCATTGTAATTCTCCGAAACATCAAGTTTTCCATGGTAAAGCACATAATCGCCCTGTCCTTCCAGAATATAGACTTTATCGAAACCGGCATACGCAGGAATCAGATAGACATTGTCATACGACTTCTTGAAATACTCGTAATCTTTATTTGAAATAGCAAGAATTCCTGATGCTTTCGCCAAAATCGACTCAAATTTGCGCAATTTCCGCGACTCAATCCTTAAAAACAGCTTTTTCCTGAGATTTTTCTCGGTCTCCGCCAAATATTTATAATATTCATGCTCCACATTATGAGTGCGCACGAAAATCTTGCGGTTTTTCATCCTGGGATCCAGCAAAACGCCACAAGAATGAAGTCCCTCAAGGATTATCGGATAGTCGTCTTGCTTCAAATCTTGAATCAAACTCTCTGATATTCTTGAAGTTACGATAAAAGGAATTTTGCTAAAGAAATTCGCGAACGACATGTCACGTTTGTAATAATGCGTCGTTTCGCACAGTGACTCAAGTCGTTCAGAATGCTCTCTTCCGTATTCAAAGCAATGAAAATGGACTTTTAATCCCCTTTCAGTCAAAGCTTTGAGTTTGAAAAACACGTCGATGACCCCGCCGTAATTGACAGGGCAAGGAATGTCGAAACTGACAATATGTATATGATTATCAGACGTATTTTTCATATATTTTCAGCAGGACTTCTTCTTCATTTTCCCAACAAAGCTCCTGCGCTGCAAATATAAGATTATTTTTCCATTGCGCCAAACTCTTTTCGTCTTTTAACGTATTTTTAATTGTCTCCGCAATGGTCACAGGCTCGTGATTCTCGATGAAAGTGCCTATGTTATAATGAGTTATGATACGTTCAATCTCTGTCAGATGCGATGCCACGATTGGCACACCGGCTTGGATATAATCGAAAAGTTTGTTCGGCAGACTGAAACGATAATTCAGATTCGTGTCTTTGTCGAGGGTGAAACCGAGATCGGCAAGCTGCGTAATTGCCATCATTTTTTGATACGGCATACGCGGGAAAAACTTCACACGATCGTCCCAATGATTTGCTGCGACTTTCTCCTTCAAAATCGGCAGCACGTCTCCCCCACCGATTATAACCAATTGACAATCATCAAGATAAGCCATTGCATCGACAAGTTCTTCAGAGCCACGATGGATGTTAATTCCAGATCCTTGAAGCACAAGGATGTGTTTGGCAGGTTCGAGTCCGACCTCTTCACGAGAAGCAGGAGCCGGAAGCATTTTCCGCATCGGGATGTTGCGGATAACATGCACTTTGAGACCGTATTTTTCGTGGAAAAGGTCAGCGATAGACTGGCAAACAGTTATCATTTCCGGCAATTTCGGCACCACATATTCCTCGATGCGTTTCCAGACACGTTGAACCTTCGGACGGCTAACAAGTTCAGGCACTTCCGTGAAATACTCATGGCTGTCGTAAATCAATTTGACACCTTTCAGTTTTGATATCCAGAAGTTCGGCAAAAGAGTATCCAGATCATTGGACAGCAAGCAGTTGCAGCGATGGAACAGCAAAAACAGGAACAACCGGAAATTGAACTCAGCGTAAAACAGCGGACCTTTCTCAAACAGTAGTTTCATACGATGCGATTTGTAAGGACGCTCATCCATTGGAGGCGATTTACGCTGTCGGCGGCCTACAAGAAGCACATCGAACCCCGCCTTTTGCAGGGTCAGGCACGACTTGTTGACACGCTGGTCGGTCACTAAGTCATTGATTACCGATACGATAACACGTTTCAAAGTGGTCAAAATTTCAAGCTATAAAATTACAGATTTTCCGTTGTCGTTTGACAAAATTTGTTTATTTTTGAAAAAAATTTCGGAAATGGAGAAAAATTTTTCGTTGCGGGAGCTAAACACATTCGGATTTGACGTGACAGCACGGTATTTTCAGGAATTGAAAACGCTGGATGATGTGAAAGAATTATTAGGTAATTCTTCACGTTTCTTAATCCTATCTGGCGGCAGCAACATTCTGTTTTCCGATGAGTTTTACGATGGTTTTGTGGTATATCCAAATCTGAAAGGCATAGAAATCCTTGAGGAAAACGATGAAACCGTCATGATTCGCAGTTATTGCGGTGAAGTTTGGAAAGATTTTGTCGATTACACCGTTTCGAAAAATCTGTATGGTTTGGAGAACCTGGCCGATATTCCTGGCAAGGTCGGGGCGGCACCTGTGCAAAACATCGGGGCGTATGGTGCGGAAGTGAAAGACACAGTGTATCAAGTACATACGATTGATTTGGTTAGTGGCGAGACAAAAGTTTTCAGCAACGAAGAATGTCAGTTCGCATACAGAAATTCCATCTTTAAACAGTTTGGAGTTTGTAGTTTGAAGTTTGAAGTTAGGCCGTTGATATATGCCGTTGATTTTAAACTAAAAAAACATGGCGAATTGAAATTGGATTATGGTAATATTCGTAATTATTTAATTTCCAACAATATAACCAATCCAACATTAAAAGATGTCGCCGCGACAGTGAAGGCGATTCGTGCGGAGAAGTTACCCGAAGTTGGAGTCGTAGGCAGCGTTGGAAGTTTCTTCCAGAATGCGATTGTTTCAATGGATAAATATCAAGAAATCAAGTCATTATATCCCGACGTGCCTTCTTATCCTGTTGATGACCATTTCATCAAAATTCCTTCTGGTTGGTTGATTGACCGTGCCGGTTGGAAAGGCCATCGTGAAAACCACGTTGGAGTTTGGGACAAGCAGGCGCTCGTTTTGGTCCACTACGGTGGCGGCAAACCTCAAGAAATTCTGGATTTGATGAAGAAAATTCAAGAATCAGTCCAAACAAAATTTGGTGTTGAGATTAAACCAGAGGTTAATATCGTGTAGGGGCGAATTATTATTCGCCCCTACGTTTTATCGCGTATGCTGCACCGAGGATAGTAAGAATGAATAGTCCGGAGCCAAGAGGTGCCGGAACATCTCCAGAGCCTCCGTGACCACCTGGAAGAGGCGGCAAATCCTCGTCTATAGTCTTATCGATGCCGTTGCTCACGTCGTCCCAATTAGTGAAAAAATTGTCGTTACGACCATTTTGCGCCCAAACATTAAAGCTTAGAAACAATGTCAATATTATGATTATCTTTTTCATCTCACAACAATTTTCTGGGTTTTCACATCTTTTCCACAAATTATGCGCACAACATACACGCCAGAAGTTGGTGTACAAATTGTCTCTACACCTGATGTTTCCTGAGTTTTCACAACACGACCCATCATATCAATCAGTTGTAATGTGCCTTCTCCATTTACAATTATTGCACCGTTTGCGATGTATGCGAAATCAGACATTGTAGGAGTCTCTCCGACACCTGAATAATCTCTCAACACTATCATAAAACGGCTTTCGCTGTCGGTTGGAGAAGCTACAAACGAGTAATTGTCCTCCACAAGCATATCAACATCCGCGCCAGTAAATTTGTCGATGATATGAAGGTAATCAAAGTCGCCCAATGTTTCAACGCTCAACGTATACATGCCAACCGTCTTCGCCTCAAAATCAACATTAAACGTTTGTGTGTCATCGCCAAGCATGGCAATCGCGTAATCTGAGCCGCCATGTGGAATGTAAAGCAACGGCACGGTTTCGTTTCTATGACCAACCTTATTAAGACCATTACCGTTGCACAGATATGCAAAAGCGCAATCTTCTTTTCCATTACCGACAACATTGATTTTCAATCGTTTCATATCATCTTTTGATGAAGACTCTGCTATCGCCTCAGCATTTGTTTTTTCAATAACAATATCAGCATTGGCTATCGTTCTCACCAAAACACCTTGTCCAGGCTGTATCGCCGTTTCAAAAGTACGTGCGAGCCATTCTCCTTTAAATGACAAATAATAGTATCCAGCAGCTAATCTCACATCATCAATTGCACCACCTGCACCCTTGTATATGACATGTGGATACGGATTGCCTAAAATATTGAATCCGGCAAGCGTATTCTGTGCTTCACATGTAACCGGGAACACTGCGTCATAATTATTCAAATCGCCTTTAAAAGCTGGTGAAAAGGTGTTGCTATTCGCGAACAGATAACCTCTTCCATCTTCAAAATAAGTAAAGTCGGCATGCCCAGCGCGATAGTTTTCCCAAACAGAAGTGCTTTCTTTATAACGATACAAATCATACACTTCGGTGATAAACGAACTTTCTGATATTGGCATTTCATCTACAGGTGACGAGATAAGGTACCAACCATCCGAGTCTTTGCAGGTGTAGGCATCGATGTCCTTCTCATAAGAAGCTTTAACATTGTCTGATTCATTAAGAAGTTGTGAGCCGTCTTCCATAATGATACCGTCAACGTCAGCATTGATAAGATTACCTGAAACCGTCAGAATTTTACCGCTCTGAATTGTCATAGAAAAGCCGTCGCTGACAGTCAGGTCGGTAACTTCGGCAGTAATATCGAGTATACAATCAGCATCAATGGAAACCGCATCTGTCGAAGATGGCAGTGCTCCACCTTGCCAGTTGGACTCATCGCTCCAATTTCCATCTACAACAAAATGAAATGCAGGCGGAAGAGGTGTTGTGAAAGAGAACTCGAACCAGTTTCCGATAGTGCCAATAACTGCATTGACTTCAAAAGTTATCGTATTTTCGCACTCCAAATCAAGTTCTTCACCGAGAGAGTGGTCATAGATTCTGAAAGTTATCAAGTCTCCAGTCAGACCGGCGATTGAAATTGGCACAGTATATTGGCTTGTCGGAGGAAAGAATCCGGCTTTTTTAGCACCGCGACATTCATCACCACAAAATGCGCCGATTTCCAGCTGTGTGGATGTCTGTTCCACTCCGTCAATAATAATGATTCCCGTCACACTCATGGTCGTTTCAATGCCAGTGACCGGAGTCCAATGTGTCTGTGCCTTTGCAAGGAACAAGCCACAACACATTATGATAAAAAGAATTATCTTTTTCATTTTTATAACTATTTCACTATCAACTTATTCATGTAAACATTTCCTGATGCACAAATAATTTTGACCATATAAATGCCCGATGTATCAAGACCTTTAACAGTAGAACCAACAATCGACTCTTTGCGCACAATTTCACCTAAAGCGTTGGTTATCAGGATTTCAGAAGGTTTTTCCCATTGTGGTATAACCAAGGAAAACTCCTGACCACGATCCACAGGATTAGGATATACCTCCAAATCAACGGTATTACTGCCAAAACCAAGCACCATTGGGTTGCCGAGATTGCCAATCACATCATTAGTATGTAATGTAATATGCGAATCGCTTTTTGCGTCTAACATTTCAAAATCAACAACATCTCCATTCTCACCAACTATGCTCAACATTGCATAATATCTGTCGGTTGGTTCAAAATAGCGGAGTATTGCACTACCCCTACATTCCCCATTGACAAAAGCCGCAATCTCCACATTGTCACGAAGTTCCACACCAGAAGCTTCAACTACAGCTATCACGCTGATATTTCCTGCATATTTGTTTATTACAGGAGTCCAACTACGCTCTTCTTTTGTTGGTTTTTCTGGAATAGCATCTCTGTTCAAAACATAAGTCAACAATTTGTTACTAGTAGCGTTTGATTTGTAAAGATAACCTTCACCTGGTGTCATGATAAAATCGTCTGGATACCATCCATAACCGTCATAATATGTCGCGAAACCTGAATGGCTTTTCATCACATCGTTGTCTTCTGGTTGGAAACCACCTAGAGACGCTGAAAGTAACTGTGCCTGATTTACAGGATAGCCTATCCAATTCCAATTAGGGGTAAGTGTAATTGGATGGTCAGATGGTGATGCCGGAACACCTATCATTTTTACATTACATGTTGTATTGGTGTTAATCATGTATCCTTGTTCATTATCAACGCTTTCAAGACCGCCATACCAGTAATTATAGCCTATGGTTTCAAAATAATTAGTGGTGAAATCATCCTGCGATTTGATTGTCAAACCATTGTTACCCAATGAGTTCTCCATCATTTGCAAACCGCCCACATCATTTTGTTCCACATAGGTTGACCACCAGTTCCAACCTTGAACCAAAGTCGTATTCTGTAGCGTCATATTATCAGGAAGATAAATATATTCAGCTATAAAATCCTTTTCTTCCCTATTACAAGCCGAATCTGTCGCCAAAACGAAGTATTCCGTCACTTGTAAATCATCAAGGGTCATGATATAATTGTTCTCCAAAATCTGATTTTTCTTGACTTTCCATTCCATCTCGGTTGAATCGTTCCTATAATATAAGGTATGATACCAAACGCCAGAACGATTATCTTCCGACAAGAATGTAAAGTTAAGAGTATCAGCTACTTGAGTTACATCGACAATAGTTGAAGTCGGCTTAACTGCATCCACGATATTGGTCCAAGTTGGTGTCATTATCAACTCTTCACTATCGAAAATAATACCTGCTCGGTTGCTGATTTCGGTTCCATCCGCAAAGGTTTGCTTAAGGCTAACACTATAATCAATAAATCCAACGCCGTCGCCAAAATAGTTGACAGGTAACACACCCTGATAAGGATTGTCTGTTGGTTCCATCGTCATCGGGTCTAACGACGATATTGTCCATTGAATGATACCAGTTGCCGGATCGTAATCCTGCTCAACTTGTGCAATGACATAAAGCTCTGGACGCATGTCCAATGTCTTGGCGAATGTTTGTTCACCGTTGAGTTCCATACGTTTACTTCCTACAGTAACACTCTGTGCAGCCAATGAGTTCAAGTCGAACTTGGTGGCATCCAGTGTGTCGCGCACGATGATGGTATGCGCAGCGGCGGTAGCCAAAGTAGTATCGTTTTCAAACTCAATTTCATAATGAATGTTTTGTATCTCTTGAAGCATGTAGTGGCTACCTGATTCGGAGAGATAGCCATATATGTCGTTGGGGTCGCGGGAGTTAACAGGAGTAGATTTGCCACCATTAGGATCTCCGGGCGGACAATTAGGTTTTTTCCCAAACAAACTAGTTGCACAATCCATCACGGTCAACGAGTGTGCGAAAAAACTAAAGATACTTGAACCATTACCTACCGCCTTAGCCACGTCAGCAATTCTTCCACCAGGAATAAAGGATTGTATACATGACATTGCCCAACCAAGTATAGAGTTTTTATCAAGTATTGAGCGCAAACCATCAAAAAAATCTCCAGGACCTACATCTGCACAGAAAACCTTACTTACATTAGAATGAATCAAGCTGATACCAGAACAAATACAATTTGCAGCGTCTGTAGCCCAATCTGCAGGATTAGTACCTGCCATACTTGCAACTAAATTCGCTAAATCAATCACTCCGCATGCAACATCCAAGACACATTGTAATTGTTCGGCATGACAACAATACTGCCCTCTTCCTCGGTTGGGAATTAGTGTAATTGGTTGCACTGTATCATTAGGAACAGTCATCCAAACATCTATTGGTTCGTCAGAAGTAATATTAAGAAACAACGACTTAGTTTCAAAAGGTGCAATATTAGCATAGAAAAAATTACTTCTAACCAAAATAGAATCTCCTGTATCTTCATCAATCGTTCTCAACCTAAAGAAGTGGTGATCGTCTCCAATTTCTTCAGACCATTCTTTTAGAAGCGCAACATCATTATTTGACAATGAATCCATATTTATGTTTGAAATCACTGATGCTAAATCAAGACCATCAAACTTCAAATGAGAAATACCATTTGCTGTTCGTGAAGAAATATAGACAAAAATCGGCACTGCATACGCCGACATATTACCATTATTAGTAATCGTATATGTATAAGTTACAGTCCCTTGACTCCTTAAATATGTAGATGGATAGTTTACCGTCGATGTCAGCACAATATCCACAGGCTCCTGCACTTCCAATGCACTGCTGATGTGAATGACTTCATCATTAAACTCAAACACAGCATCATACACACCCAAATTCACTTCATAGAAATTGAAAGTTATGGTTGTGGTCGTATTGCTTTCATGCCCAATATCCAAACGATGGATAGTGTCATTCTGGTAATTTATCAAATAAGCATCTAACAGACTATTGAAACCATTACCCTGATAAGTGATAGTTGAACAGCCGCCATTACCTACCAAATGCACATCGTAGGCCAAAATGGAATAACGATACACCCAATTGTAGGTAACCGAAATCGTTTCTCCGCTTTCTGTCACATCATGCACTGCCAAATAATAAGTGCCGTCTTCCCATGCATGGCAACCGCCAATAGTCATCGCTTCTGAAGCTGTTGCCGCATACACTTCCTCGCCTGATGGTGCAAAAAGTTGCATGGTGCAGGCTTTGTTGGCCACAAATGCCAATGAATCACCAACAACTGCATCCAACTTGAACCATGTAATTTGGTTGTTGCGTGGTGCGGCAAAGGTTTCCGTAGTGTTGCGCTCAAAAACATTGGCTACGATGTCCTGTTGCACTTGATAATCGACAAAGAATGCTGATTTCTCCAGCACACGATCATCATTGCTCCAGAAACGGAATGTGACTTCGTTTTTGGCATTAAGGTAAGGCTCGTCGCCATTGGGATGGAAATGGAAACACGAACTACGGACAGGCCATGTCTCCACCGGCAGCAGTGTGATAATATCCAAAGTGTCGATAACCGGAGAAATTTCGAAAGTGTGAATCTGAGAAACATCTCCATTCAAAAAATACTGCCATTTAGCAATGCCGAAATCTTCAAGTTCTGGTTTTTTATAAAACATGTAAGTTTGCGCCGACGTCAAGGCTTCACCCTCAAGCATAATGTGAATAGTGTGAAGACCATCACTGACATTGTCAACATCTAACATAATACCACCATTACCAACAGGACTGACTATTCTATGCTCATAATCCATATCAAACCAACAGTGGTAATTAAGATTGCTCATGTCAATTGACCCAATAAGTGGTTCCATTGGTGACACTTTAATGAACATGTAACTTTGTGTTGATGCAAAAGTCTCACCCTCAAGCATTATGTTTATAGTGTGCAAACCATCAACAAGATCAGATACTTCAAACAAAAAATTACCATCTCCGAATGGTATAGTATGTTGATTTGAGAAATTTCTATCAAACCAGTAATGGCATGTGAGATTACTCATATCAACTGACGGAACCAACGGCTCTTGTTCTGATATTTTTATAAAACTATAGCTTTCGGTAGATGTCAATGTCTCGCCTTTTAATATTATATTAATTGTATGTAAACCTTCCTCAAGATTTGAAACATTAAACAAAAGATTGCCATCACCCAGAGCTGCATTTCTTCTATTGTTAAAATCTTGGTCAAACCAACATATATACTCAAGATTATCCATATTAACTGGATCAATCAACGATTCCATTGGAGATATCTTGATAAACATGTAGCTATCTGTAGATGTCAATGTTTCGCCTTTTAATATTATATTAATTGTATGTAAACCATCCTCAAGATTTGAAACATTAAACAAAAGATTGCCATCACCCAAAGAAGCATTTCTTTTATCATTAAAATCTTTGTCAAACCAACATATATACTCAAGATTCTCCATGTTAACCGGATCTATCAACGACTCCATTGGAGATATCTTGATAAACATGTAACTTTGTGGTGAACTCCAAATCATCGAAGTATCCATCACCTGCAGATTTAGAGTGTGTAAACCATCTGCAAGTTGTCCGACATCAATTTCTGTCTGCCATTCGTTGGTGTTGAATGTTGATGTTACCGACTGGGCATGATTCTGATCGAACCAATATTTACAACTATAGTCTATTTGAGCATCAACCACAAAACACAACGACAAGCAGCATAATATTATCCATAATCGCTTCATAGCTGCATTGTCTTTGATAATTATTCACCTTCTGTCACCACCTCAATTTCAACGCTTAATTTACCGTCAACAGTTGATTGATTGGCTACATTGGCACGTTTCATAACCATATAATTAGGTCTTGGATTATATGGAGCCAATCCGCCATAAATACCGACTTGGGTTCCGTCTGTACCTAAAAAACTCGCGGCAAAATCTGGCTTAAGGACGTATCTTTCATTCCACGAAAAACCGTTTAAGCTACCCCAACTGCCCCAGGAACAACCAGGAAAAGATTCAAAAACATCTGAAAAACTATAAAAGTGCAAATTTGTGTCATTTGTTTGATAACTAAAATAATTACCACCAGTATATCCAATACTCACACAATTATAAAACAAGCTGTTGGGATTATCAGTACTTCCTCCAAACAAAATCGTATTTTGAGCTAATATACCATCAAAATAATGAGTCATAGCTACACAATTAGTAAACGCAAAACTATTTTCGTAAGTTATTCCATCGCAATCAAGAACTACAAAACAATTATAAAACTGCACATTATACATATAAACGTTATCCTCATAATAATCACCCAAGAAGCTTATTATACAGTCAACGAACTGAACATATTGTACATCAGCATTTTGATTAGTAGCAACAATACGATGAATACCACATTTAACAAATTTTGCATTATGAAGATTGCTTAATTGCACATCACCGTCCACCATAATGCCTTCCATAGTAAAACTCTCGCTTAAATCAGCAATATCTAATTTCATAGAATAATCATAACCTTTTCGAATTGAAGTTGGCGATATTCCTGTAATAGTATCCAGGAAACAACCAGCACCCCTCAATGTAATAGCCTTTGTTATTGTAGTACCCTTAAACTCACCACTTGATAATGTAATAATATCACCAGTTGATGCAACATCATGGGCTTGTACCAATGCATTGGTTCCATAAAACACGCTAACGTCATCGCCATGTTGTAACGTAGCAACTTGTGTCTGTGCGAATGCTTTTGTTGTTCCAACTGCAAGCAGAATGACTAACAAGGCAGCACTCAATGCCTTTCCGAAATGTAAAGATTTTGTAATCATTTTAATTAGTTATTAAGTTATTATTAAGTTGTTTATTATTTCCAAAACCACATAAAAAAAGCGTGGAAACCAACTTGCCGAAGCTCGGGTTTCCACTCCCACCAATCAAACAAGTTGTTCCACGCCGTACCTAAATACGGCGTTTGTGAACTGTCCCTTGATTGGTTAGTCGTAAAGACTTGTGGAAATTGAGCTTCAAGGAATAGCACAAACGCTATTTTTTATGTATGTTTATTTACTTCTTCTACATAGATGTTTTGTTTTATTTTGCGACTGCAAAGATAGGAATAAATATTTAAAAATGCAAATTGGAGAAATTTTTTATAAAAAAAACAGCAGCGTTAAAGTAAAAAATTGTATTTTTGCATTCAAATAAGTCGTGATAGGACGATGCATATGGGAAGTGCGAAGCCCCCGCCCGCATAGCATCACGCAAAAACGTAAACCTCCTACACGCATCAGGGGCTAGATTTAAGGCATCTTTACGTGATGCCTTTTTTGTTATGTACTTCTGATTGCCGTTATACAGTACTGAATCTTCTCTTTCGTCCTGCGACGTATTCCGACTGTCATTTTTACTTTTCCAATAAAAGTAATTATTATCTTTTCAATAATTACTTTTATAATAATTACAAAAATAATAAAAAATTACAGAATCAATCCGCCAACAAGGTCGTTTACGTCTTCAACCCCATGCTTCTCGCAGTATTCCACGATTCCTTTCGCGACTTTACCAGAAATTGCTGGGTCGATGAAGTTGGCTGTGCCAATTTGGATGGCGGATGCGCCGGCAAGCAGGAATTCTATCGCGTCAGTGGCCGATGAGATGCCTCCGAGACCGATTACAGGAATCTTCACGGCTTTCGACACCTGCCACACCATGCGCAGCGCCACTGGCTTCACGCAAGCGCCTGACAATCCGCCAGTTACCATCGAAAGGATTGGCTTTCTCGTCTCGGCATCAATCGCCATACCTAATAAGGTATTAATCAATGAAACCGAATCGGCACCTGCAGCCTCTGCAGCGAGAGCTATCTCAGCGATGTTGGTGACATTAGGTGATAGCTTGACAATCAAATGTTTATTATACACCTCACGCACAGCTTTCACAACCTGTTCTATGCCTGAGCATGTCACGCCAAACGCCATGCCGCCTTGTTTCACGTTGGGGCATGAAACATTCAACTCTATTGCAGGAATATTGTGAAGGGCATCAATCTTGGCGGCTGCAGTGACGTAATCGTCTATGTTTGAGCCGCTTACATTGACAATGACATTGGTTTCAAAATCTTTGATTCTCGGATAAATCGTTTCTATAAAATAATCAACGCCTTTGTTTTGAAGTCCGACGCAGTTAAGCATGCCCATCGGGGTTTCTGCCATGCGCGGATAAGGATTGCCTTCGCGGTGATGCAAGGTGGTTCCTTTTACGATGATGCCGCCGAGTTCGGAAAGATCAACAAAATCGGCATATTCCTCACCGTAGCCGAACGTTCCAGATGCTGTCATGACGGGGTTTTTCAGGGTTAAGCCCTTGAGTTTGATTTCAGTCTTTACCATAGCAACCTCTCAATATTAAAAACCGGACCTTCTTTGCAGACGCACAGATTGCCTTCCTTTGTATTTTCCACGCAGCACAGGCAGGCACCTATGCCGCATGCCATCTGGTTTTCGAGTGACACCTCGCACCAGATGCCTTTTTCGCGTGCCAGCTTAGCCACCGCCTTCATCATCGGCATAGGACCACACGCATATATCTTATTGATTTTCATTGTGTTCCAAAGACTATGTTCTGTCACAAAGCCTTTCTCCCCCATCGAGCCGTCGTTGGTGGTGATGAACACGTCGCCCTCGTTGCTGAAACGGTCGAGAAGCATCAGGTCTGACTGCGTGCGGCCGCCCAACAGGAAATTGATATTATGCAAATAATTACATTGTTTTGCAAAATACAACAACGGTGCGATTCCGATGCCGCCGCCGACCAACAGAATGTTATCGTCTTTTTCAGGCATGGTGAATCCATTGCCCAACGGTAACACGACATTCACTGTAGCCCCCACAGGAAGAGCACAGAGTTTTTTTGTGCCTTCGTGCTTCTCCTGAATGAGCAAATCTATTGTATTATTCTGATAATCAACGTCATGGATTGAAATCGGACGACGCAGATAGGCGTGGTCGCAGCCGTCGACACGAACGTTGACGAACTGACCGCCGCGGATTTCAGGCAACTGCGTTGCTGATTTCAATTTCAACAACGCAGCCCTCTGAAACGTTTGCTTCTCAATTATATGAAAATCAATTATTTTTTTCATTAAACCTTCTTAGGTTTTTTTGTTGACTTTGTCGCTGGAGCGGCGGCGGCTTTCACGTTTTCTTTCGGTGCTGCCTTTGGTGCCGCTTTCTTTGTCTCTTTCTTCACTGCTTTTTTCTCGACAGGAGCCTCTTCAGCTGCTTCCTCTTTCTTTTCTTCAACGGTGAAATCAAGGATACCTTTATCGTTGAGAAGCTGATACCACTGGAACACCTTCTTCATATCTGATTGATACACAGCGTCTTCGTCATATTCAGGCAACACAATCAAGAATTTCTCTCTCAACTCGACCGGTGATGCTTTCTTCGGATCGAAATCGAGCTTGTCGCCCATTTTCTCATGAATGCTCATAAAAACTTCTTTCAACGGCTTGTCCTCACCTGTTGTGAAGATGCTGATTTCCTCTAAAGAACTGATTTTGTCGTTTGCGAAAGCAGGGATACGCTTTCCATCTAACAATGATTCAACGATGAGCTTTCCATTGCCGTTTGTTGTAACGAGGAAAAGGCCCGGTTTGCCAGAAATGGCTACAACTTTACTTAAATCCATCTTAAATCTTAATTTTTTCTAAAATTTTCGCAAAAATAATATTTTTTTCAATCTGTATTTCAAATTTTTGAACTAATTGAACGACTGCAGATCCGTCAGACGTTTGTAGACTCCACCTAATTCTATAAGTTCCTCATGCTTACCGCGTTCAACGATTTGTCCCTTCACCATCACGAGGATTTCGTCGGCATTTTGAATTGTCGACAGACGGTGTGCGATGACGATTGAGGTGCGGTTTGTCATGACTTTCGACAACGCCTCTTGCACCAGACGTTCAGACTCCGTGTCGAGTGACGATGTCGCCTCATCAAGAATCAGAATCGGAGGATTCTTAAGCACTGCACGCGCAATGCTGATACGCTGACGCTGTCCGCCCGAGAGGTTCATGCCGCGGTCGCCGATATATGTGTCGTAGCCGTCTTCCATCTCCATGATGAAATCGTGAGCGTTAGCAATCTTTGCAGCCTCGATGACAGCTTCGCGGGTAGCGTGTTCCAAGCCGAATGCTATATTATTAAATATGGTGTCGTTAAACAAAATGCTTTCCTGTGAGACGATGCCCATCAAGCCACGCACATCGCAAATCTTGAAGTCACGGACGTCGGTTCCGTCAATCTTGATGCTTCCTTGGCTGACATCATAAAATCTCGGCAAAAGGTCGACCAACGTGGATTTTCCGCCGCCGCTTTCACCAACGAGAGCCACCATCTTACCTTTCGGAATCGTAAGGTTGATGTTTTTCAAAACATTCACCTCATTATAATGGAAACTCACGTCGTTGTAGACGATAGAATCCTTGAAATCAGGAAGTGAGATTGCATTTTCTTTCTCGACTATAACTTCTTCTGCGTCAAGCACTTCGAAGATACGGTCGGCTGAAGCCATACCTTTTTGGAGGCTGTAGAAACCTTGTGAGAACGATTTCGCAGGTGAAATTATCTGTGAGAAGACTACGATGTAAGCGATGAAATTAGCCGCTGTGATGCTTGGTTCCGCTCCTGGAGTGGCGGCAGCGTTCAAAATCAAAGTGGCGCCAAACCAGACCACGATGGAGATGATTATTGACGAGAGGAACTCGCTCATCGGGGAGCTGAGGTCGCGTTTGCGGTTCACGAATTTTATGACTCGTGTGTACTTACCATTCTGCTCGTTGAACTTCTCGCTTGAATAGCCTATCGCGTTGAATGCCTTGATGATACGCAGTCCGCCAATGGTTTCCTCAATGGTTGCAAGCATTCCGGCGAAACGGTTCTGTCCGTCGAGAGAGTCTTTCTTCAACGACTTTCCTATCGCTCCGATGATAAGTCCGCCGATTGGCAGCAGCACCAGCACAAACAAGGTAAGACGCCAGCTGACGCCAAGCATGTATGCGAAATATGCGGCGATTGTGAGTGGTGATTTGATGAAAGTGTCGAGATAACTGATTATTGACACCTCGATTTCCTGCACGTCGGTGGTGATTCTCGCCATGATGTCGCCTTTTTTATGTTTGCTGTAGAACGACAATGGCAAAATCATGATTTTCTTGTACATATCGTTGCGCAAATCCTGGATGGTGCCGGCACGCGCTCCGACCATGAAATACAAGGCAAAATAAGTGGTAATATTTCGCAGGAAGAAAGCTATCACAAGCAATAAGCATATGAATATCAACGCCGTAGCCTGTCCTTTCAAGATGATAATATAACTCACGTAATAGTCGAGCGTCGCCAGCAAGGTGTCGGTGTCGAGGGCAAATTCCGGCTTGACCGTGGTGAGGTTTTCAGGATTGAACAAGAGGTTCAAGAACGGCACTATCATCGAGAACGAGAACAGTGAGAACACTATTGCCAAAACATTGAACACTATATTCATCAAAACGCTGAACCAGTAAGGCTTAACGTAATGCAATATCCTGCGAAAATTTCTTTTTTTATCCATGTTTCGTGTTTAAAAATTAAAACCTGTATAATTTTCCGGAGTGATGGCGTGCATCTCTTTCTTAACTTCTTCACTTACAGGCAGTTGGTCAATAAATGCGTCAATCGACTCGCGAGTCACCTTTTCATTGGTGCGTGTCAGTCCTTTCAAAAGCTCGTAGGCACCTTCCACCTGCTCACGGCGAAGGATGGTCTGGATAGCCTCAGCGACGACGGCGTAGTTGTTTTGCAAGTCGGCACGAAGCTTTGTCTCATTAAGAATCAACTTATCCAAACCTTTTGACAATGAGCTTGTTGCGATGAGAGTATGAGCCAGAGGCACACCGATGTTTCGTGTCACTGTAGAGTCGGTGAGGTCGCGTTGCATGCGGCTGATCGGGAGTTTGCGGCTGAGATGCTCGAAGATGGCGTTTGCCATTCCGAGGTTACCTTCCGCGTTCTCGAAATCGATCGGGTTGACTTTATGAGGCATTGCTGAGGAGCCCACCTCGCCTGCTTTGATCTTCTGTTTGAAATAATCCATCGAGACGTACAGCCAAATGTCGCGCGACAAGTCGATTAGGATTGTGTTTATACGTTTGAGAGCGTCGAAATATTGCGCCATCATGTCGTAATGCTCAATCTGTGTTGTCGTTTCCTGACGTTTCAGTCCGAGTTTTTTGATGAATTTCTTAGCGAATTCACGCCAGTTTATCTGAGGATAGGCGACTTTATGAGCGTTCATATTGCCTGTCGCGCCGCCGAATTTAGCGGTAAACGGGATTTTATCCAGCTCCTCCAGCTGATCCTCGAGGCGTTCCACGAACACATATATCTCTTTTCCAAGGTGCGTAGGACTCGCCGGCTGACCGTGAGTGTGCGCCAACATCGGGACCTCGCGCCATTCGTCAGCCATCGCTTTGAGTTTTGCCACGACCTGAGCAAAAGCAGGACGAACCAGTTTATTATGAGCCTGCATCATGGTGTAAGGCACGGCGCTGTTGTTGATATCCTGAGATGTAAGACCGAAATGGATAAACTCCTTGAATTGAGTCAGGTTCATCTCGTCAAAATGACGTTTCAGGAAATATTCGACCGCTTTCACGTCATGGTTTGTCGTCTTCTCAATCTCTTTAATCTCTTGAGCGTCAGCGACTTTGAAGTTTTTGACAATATTCCTCAGCTTACGGAAATCATTTTTGTTGAAATCCGCCAACTGAGGCAATGGAATCTGGCAAAGCGCGATAAAATACTCCACCTCCACCATCACTCTGGCGCGGATAAGACCAAACTCCGAAAAATACTCGTCGAGACGTTCGACTTTCTTGCGATAACGACCGTCGATCGGCGAAATGGCAGTTAACTCTGATATATTCATTTCCAAAAATTGTTATCGTTCAAATTTGCAAAGATAAGAATAAAATTCTTATAAATAAAAATAAATTTGGCAAAAATAACGACAACAATCTTTTCTATTGAATTTTAAAAGCCAACTATTTATAAAATAATTCAATATTTCTTGTGTCAAAACCTTGATTTTCAAGAGATTTCATAATTTTGTCAAAATCCGCTTTGTCATACGGCAAAGAATGTGATAAAATCCAGACCTTTGATTTTCTTCTGTTTGACAAGGCTACAAGATTACAATCATCGTTTTTTGCAACAATTAAATATTTCTTTCTCCATAATCCGTGACGAATAATCAAATAGTCATTCGTCATTTTGATGACAAATTTTCCATGATAATTTCTCATCAGACGGCGGTTAGTCTCATCATAAGCGACATAGAGCAAATCGAATGCATCGTCGTGAGTAAGAGAGAGATACATAAAAACATCAACTTTTTTGATGATACATTTCTCGCGGGTGCGAGCCACTTCATACCACTTATATGATATGAGCGGATTATTGAAATAATCAGCTAACATAATTAAATAATTAAAAGGAACTAAATGATGTGAAAAAATTGCTTTTCGGCAAATATTAACATGAAGAAAATTCTCCACTAACAATGTTGCAAAGATAAGAAAATTTTTTGTAATTTCGCACAATTAAATTCAGATAATTAAAAATAAATTAAAAATTAACATAAATCATTGATAATCATGAAGTACGATGTTATTGTGATTGGTAGCGGTCCTGGCGGTTACGTCGCAGCTATCAGAGCTTCACAGCTTGGAAAAAAAGTTGGCGTTGTTGAAAAAGCTGAAATTGGTGGCACTTGCCTCAACTGGGGCTGCATTCCTACCAAGGCTTTGTTGAAGAGCGCTGCAGTCTATACATATATGCAACATGCTGAGAATTACGGCATTAAGCTCGAAGGAGAGGTTCATCCGGACATGGAGGCTGTCGTTGCACGCAGCCGTGGCGTTGCCGACGGAATGAGCAAGGGTGTTCAATACCTCTTTAAAAAGAACAATGTCGAGTTGATTCCTGGTCTCGGCTCACTCACAGCAAACAAGACAGTGAAAGTCGTTGATGCTGAAGGCAATACGACAGAATATGAAGCCGACCACATCATCCTCGCCACTGGTTCGAGAGTGCGTCAGTTGCCGGCGATGCCTATCGACGGCAAGAAAATCATCAGCTACCGTCAGGCTTTGGTGCTCGACAAGCTTCCTGAGACCATGGTGGTTGTCGGTTCAGGCGCCATCGGCTCTGAGTTCGCTTTCTTCTTCACCTCGATGGGCGTGAAAGTGACATTAGTAGAGTTCCTTCCTAACATCGTTCCAAACGAAGACGAAGAGGTTTCAAAGCAGGTTGAACGCTGCTTCAAGAAACTGAAGATGACAGTTATGACTGAAGCTTCCGTCACCAACGTCGACACCACAGGTGAGAAATGCGTGTGCACCATCAGCACCAAGAAAGGCGAGAAAGTCGTTGAAGCTGACATCGTTCTTTCAGCTGTCGGAGTGCAGACAAACCTCGAGGACCTTGGTCTCGAAAACCTCGGAATCGCCAACGAACGCGGTAAGATCATCGTTGACGACTACTATCGCACCAATGTTGAAGGCGTTTACGCTATCGGTGACATCGTTCACGGACCGGCATTGGCGCACAAGGCATCACACGAGGCTATCATCTGCGTCGAGAAGTTCTGCGGCATGAATCCTAAGCCATTGAACTACAACAACATCCCTGGCTGCACATACATCACACCTGAGATCGCTTCCGTCGGCTTGAGCGAGGCAAAAGCTATCGCGGCAGGCTATGAAGTGAAAATCGGCAAGTTCCCGTTCACAGCATCAGGAAAGGCAGCGGCAGCAGGCAATAAAGACGGTTTCATCAAGGTGGTGTTCGATGCCAAGACAAACAAATGGTTAGGCTGCCACATGGTGGGCGAAAACGTCACCGAGATGGTTGCAACAGCAGTGTTGGCACGCGAACTCGGCGCTGAAGGCCGTGACATTATTGAAAACATCTTCCCTCACCCAACGATGTCGGAAGCCATCATGGAAGCTGCAGCTGCAGCATACGGAGAAGTAGTTCATCTGTAATGGACAACAAAAAAGTAGTACTTGCACTCCAGATCGCCGTTCTGGTGGTCGGATTAGCTGCTATTGTGGCTTGTGTTGTAGGCGTCAGGGCACTGCGAATTGCCTCGAAACGTCCTGTTTCTCTTGAACAGATAGCCCTTCGCAGCAACGACATCGAGTTCACCGACGACATCACTTTCGCGGGCGAGCGTGTGCCTTTGGAGATGTTCAACATACGCGAGCGCTACGAGCGCGAGCTGTTGTCGACATGCTATTTCCACAGCAACACCATGCTCCTCGTGAAACGTTCATCGCGTTGGTTTCCGGTCATCGAGCCTATCTTGAGAAAATACGGCGTCCCTGACGACTTCAAATATCTCTGCGTGGCGGAAAGCACACTCACAAACGCCGTTTCACCAGCAGGAGCAGTAGGTTTCTGGCAGTTTATGGAACGCACAGGAAAGGAATTCGGACTCGAGATTAACAAAGATGTCGACATGCGATACAATGTGGAACTCGAGACAGAAGCGGCATGCCGTTATTTCCTGAAATCGTATGAGATGTACCACAACTGGACGCTTGTCGCAGCATCGTTCAACGCAGGAACACGACGTCTGAACAAATTCTTAAAAGAACAGAAAGTACACTCCTACTACGATTTGCTCATGGCTGATGAAACCGAGCGTTACATCTTCAGGATTCTGGCTTTCAAGACCATTCTCGAGAACCCGGAGCAATACGGCATTTATGTCAGCAAAAATCTTGAATATCAACCATTTAGATACAAAACTGTCGTTGTCGACAAAAGTGTAGAGAGTTGGGCTGATTTCGCAATTGAGCATGATATAACCTACAAGCTACTCAAGATTTTCAACCCTTGGCTTCGTTCCAACTCATTGAAAATCAGGAAAGGAGAGGTATACGAGATCAAGATTCCGAAAAGGCCTTTCGACCTCACGGCAGATTATTGCAACGAGGCTACAGGCGGCTACATCATGAATTTTGAAAACGACAGCATAATTGAAGAATTGAACTGATTTTGATGACAGAGAAAAACAGAAATATCGCTGAAGACGAATACATCGAGATTTACGGAGCGCGTGAGAACAATTTGAAAAACATTGACTTACGCATTCCGCGCGATCAATTTGTGGTGATTACGGGACTCAGTGGCTCCGGCAAATCGTCGCTTGCTTTCGAGACGATATACGCCGAGGGTCAGCGCCGTTACATGGAGTCGTTTTCAGCATACGCCCGCCAGTTTATCGGCAGCATGGAACGTCCTGATGTCGATGAGATCCGCGGCCTCTCCCCTGTCATCTCCATTGAGCAGAAATCAGTAAACCGCAACCCCCGCTCAACTGTCGGGACTATCACTGAGATTTACGATTTCATGCGACTGCTCTACGCTCGCGCGTCGGTACCGTATTCCTACAACACCGGCGAGAAGATGGTCAGATACTCTGAGGAACAAATCACACAGATGATAATGGAGCAATACAAAGACAAGAGAATCAACGTGTTAGCTCCTGTCATCAGAGGACGAAAAGGTCATTACAGAGATTTGTTCGAGCAGATTCGCCAACAAGGATATATTAAGGTACGTGTCGACGGCGAGATTCGAGAGCTCACCTACGGCATGCAGCTTGACCGATACAAAACCCATGATATTGAGATAGTTATCGACAGGTTGCAGGTTCACGAAGACAACAAAGAACGCATAGTAAAATCGGTGGAGACAGCTTTCCGCCGTGGCAAGGGCATGCTGATGGTGCTTGAAGAAAGCACCAGCGACGCACGATATTTCAGCAAGCTTTTGATGTGTCCCACTACCGGCATCGCATATCAAGATCCGGAGCCTAACACGTTCAGTTTCAACTCTCCTTATGGTGCCTGTCCGAAATGCAACGGCCTCGGCACCATCATCCAGGTCGACATGAACAAAATCATCCCCGACCCGAGTCTGAGTCTCCGCAAAGGCGGTCTCGCTCCTCTCGGAGAATACAAGAACAACAGTGTTTTCAGTCAACTTGAGGCAATTGGGGCGAGATACGGTTTCACGCTTGACACGCCGATTAGCGAGATTCCTGAAAACGCCATGAGCATCATACTGTACGGAAGCAGCGAGTCGTTCACGGTCACGAGAGAATATCTCGGCACACAGTCCACATATTCCACACCATTTGAAGGTGTTGTCAACGTCATCAGGAAGATGAACGAGGAGAACGCGCCGGCGTCGATACTGAAATGGGCGAACAGTTTCATGAACGAGACGGAATGTCCTGAGTGTCATGGACAAAGACTCAAAAAAGAGGCGCTTTACTTCCGTCTTAACGGCAAAAACATCGCCGAGCTTGCCGAGATGGATGTCAACTCGTTATCCCAGTGGCTCGACGACCTTCCGAAGCATCTCGACGAGAAACAGAAGGAGATCTCGCACGACATCCTCAGTGAAATCAAGAAAAGAATCAGTTTTTTGCTCAACGTCGGCATCGATTATCTGAACATGAACCGTCCGGCGAAGAGCTTATCGGGTGGAGAATCGCAGCGCATTCGACTTGCAACACAGATAGGCTCACAGCTGACGGGTATCCTATACATCCTCGACGAGCCATCCATCGGCTTGCATCAGCGTGATAATCATAGACTTATACAGTCGTTGAAGGAGTTACGCGACATCGGCAACAGCATCATCGTAGTGGAACACGACAAAGACACCATGCTTGCCGCCGACCATCTCATCGATATCGGGCCAGGTGCTGGAGTCAACGGCGGAAACGTAGTATTTCAAGGCACTCCGAAGGAGGCTATGCACGGCAAAGGACTCACCTGCGACTATCTCAGAGGCAAGAAAAAGATTGAGGTGCCGTCGATGAGACGCAAGCCTTTCGAGGGGCAGCACCTTAAAATATATAACGCCAGCGGTCACAACCTCAAGAACGTCGATTTAGATCTGCCGCTTGGTGTAATGGTCTGTGTTACAGGCGTTTCCGGTTCAGGCAAGTCGACGCTCATCAACGAGACGCTCTACCCTATCCTGAGCAAGCATTTCTATCGTTCGGAGAAGAATCCTTTACCTTACGACCGCATCGAAGGCCTTGAGTTTATTGATAAAGTCATAGAAATAGACCAGGCGCCTATCGGCAAGACGCCACGTTCGAATCCGGCGACATACACCAAGGTGTTCGACGACATAAGGAAACTGTACGGAGAGCTGCCAGAGTCGAAGATCAGAGGCTATAAATCGGGACGTTTCTCATTCAATGTGAAAGGCGGCCGTTGTGAGACATGCCAAGGAGCAGGCGTCAGAGTCATCGAGATGAACTTTTTGCCCGACGTGCAGGTACAATGCGAGACATGCCAAGGAAAACGCTACAACCGCGAGACATTGGAGGTCCGTTTCAAAGGAAAATCAATCAACGATGTGCTGAATCTGACAATAGACGAGGCAGTGGTATTCTTTGAGAACTTCCCGAGTATCTTACAGAAAATCAAGACGTTGCAAGATGTAGGACTCGGTTACATCACCTTGGGGCAGCCATCGACGACGCTTTCGGGAGGCGAGGCTCAGCGCGTAAAACTTGCCACTGAACTGTCGAAACGTGACACCGGACGCACCTTGTACATCCTCGACGAACCTACAACGGGACTGCATTTCGAAGACATCAAGATTCTGATGGAGGTACTCAACAAACTCGTGAACAAAGGTAACACCGTACTCATCATCGAGCATAATATGGATGTCATCAAGATGGCTGATTACATCATCGACATGGGACCTGAAGGCGGCGAGCGCGGCGGCATGATTTTGTGCCAAGGCACACCAGAAGAAATAGTGAAAAAAGCTGTCGGTTACACCGCAAAATATCTAAAATGTGAAATTTGAAGTGTGGAGTTTGAAGTAACTCCACACTCCACACTTCAAACTCCAAACTACCTTAGTTTTATCTCCTCTCCGACACTTATCAGATAAGTCTTGTCGAAACCGTTCATCTTATAAAGACGACCCAACCGCACGGCATACATATTGGAGATGTCTTCCAAAGTCTCGCCATATTTTACAACGTGAACATTATATCCGCTCGGTGCTCTGCGACGTTTCGGCTGAATATACAGAATCTCGCCTTCCGAGAACGTCCTCTTACTGCCAAGGTTATTATACTTAACCAATTGATATTCATATATCTTCAACTCTTTGGCAAGAGATGACAGATTATCATTTTCTTTTGTGACAATGAACTCTACGCCAAAATTCTCCTTGATGAAATGATGGCCTGCGGTCACCTCTATGGCTTTATGAGTTGACAAATCAGGCACGGCATACGACTTGGCATTGCCTTTTGATTTCTTGGTTTTCGCAGGCTTCACCGGTTTAGCTGGCTTTGCAGGCTTGTCAGCAGTTTTCGAAGATTTTCTTTTAAACTTCCCGCTGACCACCATCTGGTCGTATTGCTGCAAATCGTAGGTCTCAATAAGATTTATCAGCACCGTCGCGTATGTCGGAAGTGTAGCGTAACCTGCCTTTTTCAAGCCTTTCGCCCAACCTTTGTAGTCGGTGATGCTCAGTTCAAACAACGACTTGTATCTGGTCCCGTTTTTCAAGAATTTCGAATGGTCGCGATACGAATCCTCCGCATTTTCATACACTCTGAAGCACTCGTTAGGCGCGTCGTCGTCCTGATGCATCCGTTTGCCTTTCCAGTCGGAGTGGCATTTTATTCCGAAGTGGTTGTTGCCCTGTTTCGCCAGCTTGCTCTGACCGTTTCCCGACTCCAGAATACCTTGTGCCAGAGTTATCGAGGCAGGAATCTTATCTTTTTGCATCTCCTCCATCGCAATATCCTTGTATCGCTCAATATAATCAAGCGTTTCCTTCTTTTTCTGGGTGTTTTGCGAGAATGCGAATAAACCGGCGACAACCAGAAGAAGCAATACAATATATCGGATTTTTCCTGCCATTTTCTTTCAAAAAACGTGTAAAATTACAAATTTTATATATTCACATAAAGTTTTTTTCGATTTTTCCACCTAATTTATTTTTAATAAATTAATTTTTGTATTTTTGCATGATTATGGATAACCAGATAATTAAAAAATATTTTCCAAGTCTGACTGAAGCGCAAATGTCTCAGTATGAACAGCTTGCGCCGCTTTACGAGGACTGGAACAGCAAAATCAACCTCATTTCGAGGAAGGACATGGACAATTTTTACGAGCATCATGTCCTGCATTCCCTGGCTATCGCCAAATATTTCGAGTTGTTACCAGGCATGAAGGTCCTCGACATCGGAACAGGAGGCGGTTTTCCTGGAATTCCTTTGGCGATCATGTTTCCACAGACCAAGTTTTTGCTTGTAGACAGCATCGGCAAGAAGATAAAAGTCGTGCAAGACGTGGTTGAAAAGCTTGATTTACAGAATGTTACAGCCATTCAGGAACGTGCGGAAAACATCAAAGAGAAATTCGACGTGATAGTCAGTCGTGCCGTGACCCAGTTGCCAGACTTTGTAAAATGGTGCAACAACAAGCTACGTGTCACCAACGACATTGAGGCAGGCGGCATCTTATATTTAAAAGGAGGCGACATCGAGGAAGAGTTGAGAAACGTGCCGAAGAACTGGAAGAGGAAGAGCACGTCGATTACTAAGTGGTATGAGGAGCCGTATTTTGTGGAGAAGTATGTGATACACCTTTTTTAGTTTGAAGTTTGAAGTTTGAAGTTTGAAGTTAATTAGTTATAAATCAATAAATTAATTTTTTAAAAATGAAAAAAATCCTATTCACAGCATTGTTCATTGTCGCAATGGCAGTGACAAGTTTCGCCCAGATGGCGATGCCGTGTCCGATGGACCCGAACGTAAGAGTCGGAAAACTCGACAACGGCTTGACTTACTACATCCGTCACAACGAGAAGCCAGCCCAGCGTGCTGATTTCTACATCGCACAGAAAGTCGGTTCAGTTCTTGAAGAAGAGAGCCAGCGTGGTCTCGCCCACTTCCTCGAGCACATGGCATTCAACGGAACCACCAACCTTCCAGGCATGATGCTCCGCGAATACCTCCAGAGCCGCGGTATCAAATTCGGTGAAAACCTCAACGCAGGTACAGGCATCGACCAGACAGTGTACATGGTGACCAACGTCCCTACCACACTTCCTGGATTGGTTGACACCTGCTTGCTCATCCTCCACGACTGGTCAAGTTTCATCGCACTTCAGGAAGAGGAGATCGACAACGAACGTGGTGTCATCCTCGAGGAGCTCCGCACACGTGAAGACGCTGACCAGCGTATCATGGAAACCATCCTTCCTGTGATGTATCCTAACAGCCCATACGCAAACCGTCTGCCAGGCGGCCTTCCGGAAGTCGTCGCCAACTTCGAGTATCAGACACTCCGCGACTACTATCACAAATGGTATCGTCCAGACCTCCAAGGCATCATCATCGTCGGTGATGTCGACGTCGACGCTATCGAGGCACGCATCAAAGAGATGTTCGCAGACATCAAGGCTCCAGTCGACCCGGCACCAAGACCGCAGTTCATGATTGAAGACAACGTAGAGCCTATCATTGCCATCGCATCAGACCCTGAGGCAACAGAATACAGCGTTGTTCTTTACTATAAGACCGAAGCCACACCAGATTCATTGAAGAATGACGTCAACTACTGGATGGCACAGTATATGCTCAGCATCATCAGCAGCATGGAGATCAACCGCTTGCAGGAAATCACCCAGAAAGCCAACCCTCCATTCGTATACGGCTACAGCTATTATACAAACTACTACATCGCCCCAACAGAGGATTCTTGGCGTAGTTTGGCTATGGCAAAAGACGCCGCCGGCATCGACGAAGCTATCACAGCCCTCGTGACTGAGAACAGACGTATGGCTGAGTTCGGATTCACCGCATCAGAATATGAGAGAGCGAAAGCCGACTTCTTGAAACGCGTTGAAAGCCAATACAATGAGAGAAACAACACCGAGAACAGTATGTATGTCAACGAGTGCCTGAGCAACTTCCTCAGCAACGAGCCTATGATGGGCATCGAGACAGAATACATGCTCTATCAGCAAGTTATTCCTAACCTCCCGCTCGAGCTCATCAACCAGGTGGCAGCTCAGCTCGTGCACGACGACAACCTCGTCATCACTGTGACAGCACCTAAGAAAGACGGCGAGACACTCCCGACAGTTGAAGAAATTCTCGCAATCTATACAGCAGCCAATGCCGCACAAGTCGAGGCATACAAAGAAGAGACATTCGATGGTCCAATGGTAGCAAACATGCCAAAACCAGGCAAGATCAAGAAAGAGACAGCAATGCCAGAGTTCGACGCCACACTGTTGACACTCAGCAACGGCATGAAGGTCTATTACAAGAAGACCACCTTCAAAGAAGACGAGATCCGTTTCACAGCCAGCAGCTGGGGCGGTCTGTCAGTGCTCCCACAGGACGACTACATCACCTTGTCGAACCTCGACGACGTCATCACCCTTGGCGGCGTGGGTAACTTCAGCGCAACAGACCTCCCGAAGGTCCTCGCAGGCAAGAAAGTGCGCGTTAACCCTTACATCAGCCAAATGAGTGAAGGCATGAGCGGCAACTGCTCACCTAAAGACCTCGAGACCATGATGCAGCTCATCTATTTGTACTTCACAGCACCACGCGCCGATGAAGAGGCATTCCAGTCATACGCTCAGCGTACAAAGGCAGCCCTTGAAAACCAGGAGCTCAACCCAATGACAACTTTCTCAGATTCATTGATCAAGGTTCTTTACAACAACCATCCGCTCCGTCTCAGAACAAAAGTTGAGGACATCGACAAGATTGATTACGCCAAGGCAATGGAATATTACAAGAAGAGCTTCGCTGACCCGAACAACTTCACATTCTACTTCGTTGGTAACATCGACGAGACAACCTTCAAGCCATTGGTTGAGCAATACCTCGCATCATTGAAGAAAGGCAAAGGCAAGAATGAATGGAAAGACATCAACCTCGGCATCTCAGAAAAAGACATCATCTGCCATTATGAGAAAGAGATGCAGAATCCAAAAGTCACCATCTACATGACTATCAACGGATTGATGGATTACAACTATCGCAACATCATTTACATGAACGCTTTGAGCGATGTGATGGACATCTACTATACCCGCACCATCCGTGAAGAAGAAGGCGGCACATACGGCGTTGGCGTTTACGGTTCTGTCATGGACAAGCCAAAAGACTCATACATTTTCCTCATCGCATTCGACACCAACCGTGAAATGTACGAAAAACTCATGGGCAAGGTTCGCGAAGGCTTGAATGATATCGCCACAAACGGTCCTGCACAGGAAGATTTGACAAAAGTCGTCGAAAACCTCTATAAGAAACGCGCTGAAAAGAAAGAAGAAAACAGCTTCTGGATTAACGCCATGTCAACATTAGTTGAGGACAACATCAACATTGATGCCGAATTCGACGAAATCGTGAAGAGCATCACTCCTCAGACCATCGCTGACTTTGCTAAAGAGGTGATTAAGGGATATAATAAAGAAGTGGTGCAGCTCCCAACTACAAAATAGTTTGAAGTTTGGAGTTTGAAGTTTAGAATTTTTTAAATTAAATGATATGACAGAAAAATTTCAGACATTACGCGACAATCCGGCCATGAGATGGACGGCGTTGCTGCTGTTGGCGTTGGCAATGTTCTGCGCCTACATTTTCATGGATATCTTGTCTCCTATCAAGGACTTGATGCAGACTCATCGTGATTGGGACAGCTTGGCATTCGGCACCATGCAGGGTTCTGAGACGTTCCTCAACGTCTTCGTGTTCTTCCTCATCTTCGCAGGTATCATCCTCGATAAGATGGGAGTTCGTTTCACCGCTGTGTTGTCGGGCGCTGTGATGCTCGTCGGCGGTTTGATCAAGTACTACGCCATCCACGAAAACTTCGGTGGTAGTGGTGCTGAGACATGGTTCACTGAGAACCTCAACTACATCCCGCTCTTCGAGGAGCTCGGCGTCTCTCCGTTCTACAGAGGCATGCCGGCATCAGCGAAACTCGCAGCCGTCGGTTTCATGATCTTCGGTTGTGGCGCTGAGATGGCAGGTATCACCGTTAGCCGTGGTATCGTGAAATGGTTCAAAGGTCGTGAGACAGCACTTGCAATGGGTTCAGAGATGGCATTGGCACGTCTTGGCGTCGCCACCTGCATGATCTTCTCACCTTACTTCGCAAAGCTCGGCGGATCAATCAACGTGAGCCGCTCAGTGGCATTCGGCGTGGTGCTTCTCTGCATCGCCCTCATCATGTTCGTCGTTTATTTCTTCATGGACAAGAAACTGGACGGTCAGACAGGTGAAGCAGAAGAGAAAGACGACCCGTTCAAAGTCAGCGATATCGGCAAGATCTTGTCGAGTCTCGGATTCTGGCTCGTCGCTTTGCTCTGCGTGCTTTATTATTCAGCAATCTTCCCATTCCAGAAATATGCTGTGAACATGCTTCAGTGCAACCTCACACTTATCGAGGCTGACCCAACTACATTCTGGGGTGGCAGCTCAGTGACCATCGTGCAGTACATCGTGATGCTGCTCGTCGCCATCTGCTCATTTGCAAGCAACTTCATCAAGACCAACAAAGGCTTGAAATACGGTTTGATGGGTCTCGCAGTCGTGGCTCTCGTAGTTTATTGCTACATGGGTTACATGCGTGGCACCGCTGAGACAATCTTCGCAGTGTTCCCGCTCCTCGCTGTGGCTATCACACCTATCCTCGGCAATTACGTCGACCACAAAGGCAAGGCCGCTTCAATGTTGATGATCGGCTCCATCCTGTTGGTTGTCTGCCACCTAACCTTCGCTTTCATCCTGCCATTGTTCAAGGGCAGTGCAGCAGGCGGCACCATCGTGGCTTACGTGACAATCTTGGTGTTAGGCGCATCATTCTCACTCGTTCCTGCAGCTTTGTGGCCAAGCGTGCCGAAGCTCGTCGACGAGAAGATCATCGGTTCAGCTTACGCTTTGATTTTCTGGATCCAGAACATCGGTCTGTGGCTGTTCCCATTGCTCATCGGCAAGGTCCTCGCCAACACCAACAAAGGCGTCACCGACCCGCTCGCATTGGATTACAAGTGGGCTTTGATCATGCTGGCATGCCTCGGCATCGCCGCATTGCTCATCGGTCTCTACCTCAAGGTTGTTGACAAGAAGAAACACCTTGGTTTGGAAGAGCCTAACATTAAGGAATAGTCGCTAGTCGTTAGTCGCTAGTACTAAAGACTAATGACTAATGACTAAAGACTAAAGACTAAAAAACGTCATTTCAGGTGCAGCGAAGCAAGCTTGAAATGACGTTTTTTTATTTTTTCTTGATTTTTTCATATTTATTTTGTACCTTTGCGAGGTTAAAACTGATAAAATATGAAAAAAATCTACCTATTACTCATCGCTTTAGCAGTATTTGTTGGTGCAAAGGCACAGTGGGTTGACGATTCTGCGAACAACACCTTAATCGCCAACTGTGTAAACAGCGCCAACGAGATACGTATAGCTTCGCATCCATATGTTGATGGCATTTTTGTGCAATGGACGAGTATGTCGGAGAACGGCTGGTCGCAGAAACTGCAGTGTCTCGATTACTATGGCAACCCGCAATGGGGAGAGGACGGTATCGCCATCACGACGCCTAACCTCGCCACATGGTCACCAGGATATGCCATAGCAGCCTTGAGCGACGGCTCTGTCGTAACGATGAACCGCAACGCCGACGCTCATCATTACGTGGTGAAGATTAACGCTGACGGAAGCACGCCTTGGGGCACCGATGGCATGATGCTGTTTGGCGGCGCTGGCGGCGGTCGCTCGGAGCTTCTCGCCGACGACGAAGGCGGCTTCTGGGCTTTAGGTACCGACATGGACATATCATATTTGCAATATGTCAACGCTGATGGCACTTTGCGACCGATGGCGACAATAGCTGACCTCACTAAGAAATGCACCAACGGCAAACTCATCCGCTCCGACGACGACGGCGTCTTTGTCGTATATGCCAAACAGACAATCCAAGGCTATACCAACTATGTAAAAGAGATTTACGTAGCGAAATACAATAAAGACGGCGAGCTGACAATGCCGGCGACACTGTTGTTAAGCCAACAGACAGTGGGAATGAGCTATATCCACTACGCCATTCCAGATCATTTTGGCGGAGCATACGTGTTTCAGTGGCACAATGGCATCGGTGGAGCATATAACATCTACGTCACACATTTCGATGAAAACGGCCAGCCTACAATCACAGACCTCAATGGCATAGCGGTTCACTCTCCCGACCCGAGCAGCTATTTCATCAGCGCCTACCCTACCATTGATGGTAACAACGACTTGCTGTTGGTTTATCGTCAAACTGACTCATATTCGCAATCGGAATACAAAATTTGGATAAATCGCATCACCTCTGAGGGCGAGAAGCCTTGGAGCGATGGCATCCTTGTGCTAGACAACGGCACCAGCCAATGTCTTGGCCTTCGTATCGATGCCTTCAATTTCTACGATGGCTTCTCGGTGATATACCACAAAGCTGTTCCCGGCATTTATGGTGAAACCGTCGAGGCGCACGGCTTCGACCACGACGGCAACATGACTTGGAGCACCACGATGTGCAGCAGCACCTATCCAAAGAATGTTGACGAGAACACTTCGGGATACCATAGTGCACAGAACGTCGTGGTATGGGTCAACGCACAAGACGGAGGACTTTACGGACAAAACATAGGCGAAAGTGGCGAGCTGGGAGAAGTCATAATACCTGTTCCACCTGTTCCCTGCTGTTTCCCGCCAGATCAATTCCAAGGAAGCTGCCAATACAATGAAGAGACAGGTTCATACGGTGCCATGCTCACATGGGAACCGGCTACCACTCAAATGTATTACAACTTGTACCGCCAAAATCTTGCCGATGAGACGACAGAAGTCATTCAGATTGACGCCGAGTTAACGTCTTATTTCGACGAGCCGGCTCCAGGCACATACAAATACCAACTCACAGCCCAGTTCGCATCTTCCGAGTCAGACTATGCCCTGACTCCTGACGGAGAGGACCATCTCATTATTGAGATTCAGGATCACACTTCATTATCTGAAACAGAATTCGAGGAAATCGTAGAGATTATTGAGGTTTATAATATCAGCGGACAGCGAGTCATCGCTAATGGCATCAACGAGCTGACTTCTGGAGTATATATAATAAAAGGTGTAACAGAGTCAGGCAAGACCTCTATTAAGAAAATTATCAGAAATTAAATTTCAAAAATATGAAAAAGCTTTACTTATTCATCATCGCTTTGGCAGTATCATTTACTGTAAATGCGCAATGGGTCAATGACCCGGTTAACAACACTTTCATCGCCAACACTTCGGCTGATGCCGGTGAGATTTATCTTTCAACCGACCCTGTCTCGGGAGACACTTATATGCAATGGTGCCAGTTCGAGTCAAACGGATGGGTGCCGAAAATACAGCGTCTCAACGCGGCAGGCGAGCCACAATGGGATGCAAGCGGTTTGCAGCCAGCCATCCAACACACTCTCGCATCATGGTCGCAAGGCGTGGCGATGGTTGCCACGACAGACAACGCCGTTGTATCATGTTTCTCGACAGAAGCTGAAAACAGCGTGGCGATAAAAATCAACGCTGACGGCACATTTGCCTGGGGTGAAGCAGGTATAACGCTCTTTAACGGCGCTGGCGGCTCCCGCACCGAACTCCTCGCTGGCGACGACGGCGGCGTCTGGGCTCTCGCCACAAACAACACAAACTCATACCTCTGCTATATCAACGCCGACGGCACCACCAACCCGACGATAACAATCAGCGACGACACACATATATGCACTTTCGGACAGTTGGTGCCAGCCAATGACGGAAACGTGTTCCTGGTCTACGAAAAAGAACAATGGGCTTACACCTATTTCTATGAGAAAGACATCCGCGTGGTAGGCTATGCCAAGGACGGCACACAAATTTCTGACGATATCGAGCTTATGTCGCCAGTGACTATCCCTGGCGCATACATCCATTATGTGGTGCCTGACGGTCTCGGCGGCGGATACGTATACATCTGGCATGCCGGAGGCATAGGCGGCTCATTCAACACCTACGTGTTCCACTTCAACCAAAACGGTGCGTCGACAATCATGGATCTTAACGGTATACCGGTTCACTCTTTAGACCCGGATAATTTCTATATCAGCGCATCAGCCACCGTCGACCCTGCCAGTCACGACCTCATAGTGTTCTATGAACAGACTGACGAGTATTCACAGACCCAATGCAAGCTCTACATGAACCGTATCACATCATACGGCGACAGAGTGTGGGGCGAAGGCATCCTCGTGCTTGACAACGGCATCACACCTTGCGGTGGTCTTAACATCGACGCTTTCGAATATGGCGGCGGATTCGCTGTGACGTATTACAAAGGACTGGGCTCTGGAAGCCAGGCAACCGTTGAGGCACAAGGCTTTGACATGAACGGTAACTCATTGTGGAACACACAGATGAGCTCAAGCACTTATAACAAGACCGGCGGAAATAATAACACCGGCTTCCACGGCGGACAGAACATCGTGGCATGGGTGAAGAGCGACACGGGCGGTCTCTACGGACAGAACATCGGACAACTCGGAGAGATGGGCGAAGTGACACCTCCTACCCCACCAGCGCCATGCGACGCGCCAACCAACTTTGACGGCGAAGCTTTCTACAATGAGACCACCCAGAGCAGCGGTGCAGTGTTTTCATGGACCGCTCCGGCAACGGTTCCACTCCATTACAACCTCTATTGCGAAAGCCTCAAGGAAGTGATTGAGATTGATGCGCAATACACATCATATTATCAAGAGTTTGAGCCAGGCGATTACACCTTCAAGCTCACTGCCGTCTATGAAGACTGCGAGTCGGATTTCGCAATTACGACAAATGGTGAGAATTATCTCATCATCGAGATTCCAAATTATCAGTCTGTTGAGGATAATGATTACGAGGAAATCGTCAATATTGTTGAGATTTACAATTTGAACGGACAGGTGCTCAACGTCAACAATATCAATGACTTGAGCAATGGAGTTTATATTGTAAAAGGCGTGACAGCTTCTGGAAAGACTATCATCAGAAAAGTTTGCAGATAGTTTGAAATGTCATAAAAAAGTAGAGACGTCACAATGTGGCGTCTCTACTTTTTTTATTTACGGCGTTTTGCCAACGCATAAGCGCCACCAAGTGCTGTGAGCACAAGCAAGCCACTGCCCAATGGCGTGTTAAAGTCGGAGCTATTGCCATGTGCCGACGGCAAGACAATACCATAGTTTTCTTCATATATCCTGTCGTAGTCATCGTAGGCTTCTTTCCAGGTAAAGAAAACGTCTGTTTGCGCATAGGCGCCAAAACCCAATGTGAAAATCAATGCGATTGATAATAAAAGCTTTTTCATGATATTTATTTATTAATTATTATCTTTTGTACCTTAATTTTATCTCCAACTATTCTCAAGATGTAAACGCCAGTTTGCGGCATCGTGATGCGTTCATTGCCGTTCACACGTTGTGAAAGCGCCATTCTGCCAAGGGCGTCGAACACCTGAAGTTCGCCTTCGCCTTCGACGATGATGTCGCTGCCGTACTGGTAGGCGAATATCTCGGACTCTGAGCCAGTTTCTGAGCCTGTCGAAGAAAAAACCAGCACAAAACGGTCTCTTCTATCAGCTGACGATCCGATGAATGAATATTCATTATCGATACTCAGGTCAACAGTCTCGTTTTTGAATTTGTCAATCAATTTGATGCCGCTCATATCGTCTCCGTCGAAGGTGATTATGTATGTTCCGGTTTCCTTTGCTTTGAAATACAATGGAATATCGCCGTTTCGATCGGAATATGCGATGGCGTAATCGTTGCCGTCTTTCGGGATGTAGATGTTGGCATCCTGGTGGCCGAAGTAGAACTTGCCGAGCTCATCGCCTTCGTCGAAGGTGATGATGGCGTTGTCGAGGGTCTTCAAAGCGTTGCCATCGCGGGTGGCGACAGTTTGGGCCAAGGTCATTTCCAGACTTCCGTTATTGGAATTCGTGAATGGTTCCGTTGTGCGGAAGACGATGTCTTCGTTGTTTTCCACTTTGACAATGACACCATAGCAGGGTTGGATGGGTGTTGCTTTATCGACAGGATTAGCCACGATGATGGCACCGTTGTCATCCAATGTGTAATAAGGCTTGTTGACGTATGCCTCAATACAGAACGGGTTGCCCACGAGGTTGTAGCCATTGGGAAGGCCTGCGATGGTCTTCTCGCCGCCCATGTTGAGCGTGCCAGTGAAGGTCACGATCCTGTTATACTTGGTGGCGTAAAGGTAACCCCTGCCATTGATGAAGTTGAAGTTTGATGCGGCATTGCCCTCATGCGCCTTCCAGTTCTCCCACCTCGTGTTGCTCGGATTGAGGCGGTAAAGGTCATAGTACGCTTCGTTGTTGTCCAAAAGGTT
>DBYZ01000019.1 GCA_002311655.1 Bacteroidales bacterium UBA1173 | reverse complement strand
GTCAGGTTCTTCAGCTGATCGTTAGTGAACTCCATCACTGCGTCTGCCGCTCCCAATTTAACGCCCATCGACACTCGCTTAGACACCAGCACTCGGCGGTCGTTGTACATCCTTATCTGGCCCAGCATCTCTGTGCACATCGCCAGCATTATTATCGTCATTATTATTGCTCTTCTCATCGCCCTCTCCTTTCTCATTCGTTATCCCAGTCTTTACGTTCTGCCAATCCCTCATAACTACCGTCTTCATAAATGAAGAATGTGCCAACAGGATAGGTCTCTATCGCTCCATTGGAATCATCCTGGATATCCATAATCACATTGGCATATTTCAGATACTTGATTCCATCTTCAGTGACACGACCACCGTAGATTATTCCTCGTTTAATCTTCACTTCATAAATTCCATAGTCAAACAGCTTGTTCTCTATGTAATATGCAGTAAAACGGTCATCTTTACCCATGATATAAATGGTGTCAACAGGAGTCACAAACTCTTCATAATTTTTGAATTTCGCGACTCTGTTGTTCTGGTCTTCAAACTTCAGATATAAATTAGGTTCCTGTACATCAAGTGGCCACACGGTTTTACTCAAAGTCGAATAAACACGCTTCTTTGGTGCCATTACGAATTCTCCCTCAACGTTTGGTGGGAGATTGCCTTTTTGTACGCCAAATCTCAAGTCAAACTCATTAATAAGATCTTTAGGAATAACCTTTATTATCTCGTTGAAATACTCTTCTTCACCAAGTAATACAATAGTAGTCTTATCATTTTCCGTACAGCTGGCCACCATTACGGCTACAACTGCCATCAATAAAAATAACTTTAACCTCTTCATGACATTCCGATTATTATTCTACTATTATTTGTTTGTACACATTTCCTTTTCTTGTTTCTATCAAAATCATGTAAACCCCTCGTGATAAGTCACTTACGTTAACCACCACTCTGTTATTCATCTCATGATTTTGCATATTCACCGTTTGACCATAAACACCCATAATTGTTGTCCTTATGATCTCTTCAGACTCAATTATCAAAGCGTCATGTACAGGATTTGGATACACATCAGCTTTAACACTCTCATTCTCATCCACTCCAAAGAATCGTCCTGTTATCTTTATCTCACGATATGTTGTATCACAATAGTTTTCCGCTGTGATTCTAAGAGTATATTCACCTGCGCCCTTAACAAGAACTTTACATGTTCTACCATCAGGAATTACAGTCCAGTTATTAGGTTCAACAAACTCCCACCTGAACTCATCCCAATAATCCAACGAATCAATTCTATACTCATACCATCCGGTTTGGATGTCAGTCTGGGCATACACATACTGATTTCCAACAATTTCATTATCGCCGAAATCCAACCTTGGAATAACCTCCAATGTCAGATAAATCATACTGTCACAATTATGTGTCGTATACAGATTCAATGTATAATCTTTTACACCTACAGGTGGATTGACAATATTAAATCCATTAAGCGTATAATTATCGCCATGACAAATAGTATCTACAATATATGTGTCGAACAACGGATTAACCAGCAACCTCATGTGAACAGTACTATCACAACCATGAACCGTCTGCAGATACAATGTATCGTAATTATATCCTAAAGGTGGCTGGATAAAAGTAAATCCGTAACCGATATAATCCTCACCGTCACATATCTCCGCTTCATAAAATTCACTATAAACCGGATAAACATTCAAAGCCAGATAAATGATACTATCACAGCCATGTGTTGTCTGCAGGAACAAAGTGTCATGCAACAATCCGGTCTGCGGTTTGATTATATTGAAACCATGCTCCTGATAATCTTCGCCATAACAAATCTCATCAGTGAAATACGTATCAAATCTATCCCACACACACAATTGCAGATATATCAAACTGTCACATCCGTATATTGATTCCAAGAACAAAGTGTCAAAAATAACGCCTTGTTCATGTGTCGGAATATTAAATCCATGCTGATTGTATGTCTCACCTGAACAAATGGTGTCAATAAACGACTCGCTATATAATGGAGCCACTGTCAATTCCAGGTAAACCGTACTGTCGCAACCTTGATACGATAATCTGTGCAGTGTATCATAAACAACACCCAGTGGCGGATGTATCACAACAAAACCATTCTCGAAATAATCCTCTCCATAACAAATCGCATCATTAATATATGTATGCTCGTTTGCATTCACACGAAGCACAAGATTAACAATACTGTCACATCCATTTACACCAGTGTCAGTATGGGTTTGAGTCACAACGCCAACACTCGGCTGTATGATTTCAAATCCATATCCTTCATAATCATTGCCTTCACAAATTGAATCGTAAATGTAAATATTATACCAAGGTTTGACATTGAGTTCCAAATATGTCATATCAGCACAGCCCTGTGGAGTCTGACTGGCTATTGTATCATAGTAGATTCCCGCTGGCGGCTGGTTAACGACAAATCCATGTCCACTATAGTTGTTTCCCTGACAAATTGTGTCATAATAAGTCGTGTCTTGCACTGGATTTACTGTAAGTTCCAGTCGCACAATACTATCGCATGAATGATAGTTTTGCAGTATTATAGAATCGTTCAATACTCCGACCTCAGGATTTATGATATTGAAACCGTTTTCAGTATAATCCTCTCCCTCACAAATCTGGGCCTGGATAAACGATTCACTTTTTGCATACGCGTACAAATTCAAATAAACCGTACTGTCATTCCACGAGAAATGTAAGGTGTAAGTACTCGCGCCAACAGGTATGCTATCGATGTCAAAACCATATTGTCCGTACGAATCTCCCTCACAAACCGTATCGTACAAATACACCGTTGATAATAAACCTCTGTCTGATTCCTTTAAATTACTAATCTGTGCAACTGATGTCAATGACAGTAATAAAAAGACAACAATATTTAAAACCTTTTTCATTTTTATCACTTTATTACACTATGGATATAGTCCAAACGTATTAGCCTAATTATAATCGTTGCAAAGATAGTACTATTTTTCTTTAGTTTTCATTTTTATTTAAAAAAAATCATGAAAATCTTGAAATAATTGTTATTTTTGCAAAAAAGAACATTAATGAGTGAACTGACACGTGCTGTTTTGGTCAAGTATTGGGGTTATCCGTCGTTCCGTCCCATGCAGGAAGACATTGTCGATTCTGTTATCGACGGACATGACACCTTGGCCCTACTCCCTACCGGTGGCGGCAAATCGATATGCTTCCAGGTACCGGCGATGGCTATGGATGGCGTATGCATTGTGGTCACTCCGCTCATATCCCTGATGAAAGACCAGGTTTTACACCTTAAAAATATTAATATACCCGCTTCTGCAATTTATTCCGGGATGCATCCAAGCGAAGTCGAGATAGCATACAACAAAGCTGTTTTTGGCAACTTGAAGTTTCTATACGTCTCGCCTGAACGCCTCATGACCGATGCCTTCATAGAGGCGGTAAAAAAAATGAAGGTCTGCCTGCTCGCCATCGACGAGTCACACTGCATCTCCCAGTGGGGCTACGACTTCCGCCCACCTTATTTAAAGATTGCAGAGATTCGCCCATATATTCCAAACACTCCGGTGCTAGCCTTGACTGCCACTGCAACGCCAAAGGTTGTAGACGACATTCAGTACCGCCTTGGGTTTAAGGAAAGAAACGTTTTCCAAACAAGTTACGAGCGTAAGAACGTCACATACAATGTCATCAAAGTGGCTGATAAATATGGACTTATGTACCGGCTCTTCATGAAAATGGAGTCAGGAAGCGGCATCGTATATGTCCGCAGCCGTAAACGCACCAAGGTCATCTCCGATTGGTTGCAATCTGTAGGAATAAGTGCCACATATTATCACGCCGGAATCGATGCCAAGACCCGAGACGAGCGCCAGAAAATGTGGATGGATGGTAAAACCAAAGTCATCTCGGCGACAAATGCTTTCGGCATGGGTATCGACAAACCTGATGTCCGCGTAGTAGTTCACATGGATCTTCCTGACAGCCTCGAAGCTTATTTCCAGGAAGCAGGCAGAGCCGGTCGTGACCTAAAGCCGTCAGAAGCGTTTCTTCTCGTCTCCGACAGCGATATCAAACAACTGAAGGACAACCTCCAGCAATCGTATCCGGAACTCGAAAGGATTAAAGCCATATACGATGCCATCGGCAACTATCTGCAAATTCCAGTCGGTGCAGGCAACGGACAATGTTACCCGTTCGATATGACCGAATTTGCCAAACACTACGATTTCTCACTCATCGAAGTGTTTAACTCTTTGAAACTCATGGAGCGTGAAGGGTTTTTCGCACTTTCGGAGGCAATGAACACTCCTTCACAGCTTTTCATCAAGGCAAGCCGAGAAGACCTCTATCGTTTTCAGGTGGAATATGCCGAATTCGACACCATGATCAAGTATCTATTGCGAAACTATCCCGGCATACTCTCCGACTTCGTCAAAATCAAAGAAGAACAAATCAGCTACAAACTTGGCATAAGCGTTGAAAAAGTCGAACAGATTTTGCAAAAACTCGATAATTTCAACTTCTTGTCTTACATCCCAAGAAGCGACAAGCCTCAGATTCAATATCTCACAGAACGTCAGGACACACGGCACTTCGCTCTCTCCGACGAAGTTTACAAAGACCGTAAAGAAGATGCCACAAAACGCGTACAAGCAGTCATTGATTTCGTCAACAACGACAACGAATGCCGCAGCGTACAGCTCTTACGGTATTTTGGTGAGAAAATCAAGACAAGATGCGGTAAATGTGACGTCTGCAACATCCGCAATCAGATGAAAATCAACGATGAAGAATACAGAAACATTAGCGCGGCAATACTCGATGAACTGAAAAAACGCGTAGTGCCGCTGTACGAGACGCCATCCCTTGCCAAGAATTATCTTGAGGAGAAAGTCTTGGAAACTGTACGCTGGATGCTTGACAACGGAACAATTGAGCAGGACGAGAACGGCAATCTGAAAGAAAAAGGCAGACAAAGGTCGCTCTTCTAAACAAAAAAGGTCGCTTTTCAGCGACCTAGATGTCAATAGTTATAGTAAAACTTATTATTTTACTAAGTCAGCGCTGGCTTTGAATTTCACAACTGTCTTAGGAGCGATTGTGATTTCTTTACCAGTCTGTGGGTTACGACCTTTACGAGCTGGACGTTTTGTTGTTGACAATGTGCCGAAACCGACTAATGAAATGCGTTCACCTTTACGGATTGCATCTGTTGCTGCGCAAATGAAAGCGTCCAATGCCTTCTTGGCGTCTACCTTTGTGAGGCCAGCTTTTTCAGCCATCACATTTACTAATTCTGCCTTATTCATTTTGTAAGTGAAGTTTTAATAAGTTTGTAATTTTTTTGACAATGCAAATATAACATAAAATCAGTCACTTACAACTATTTTTTAAAAAATTTTTAATTTTTTGTGATTTTTTTTTGCCACAACAAATTAAAAAACTAGCTTCCAATCTTCGGAAACCCTTGTCCCTCTTAGAAATTCCGCAATTTGCATAGCTTTCTTGCCAGCCTGCTGAATCTCCAGAATTTTTATACAAGAATCCTTCAAAACGACCTCCAAAAACGTCTTTTGGTCTGTTTTTAGACTAAAATCCGAATCATTCTCATTGGTTTTTGGCGCCATTTCCGTCGCATAAATCTTCAAATCAAGGATTTCGCCTTCCGGATTCTGAATCTTAGCATGAGCCGCAGGATATGGTGACAAGCCTCTCACAAAATTATAAATCTCTCTTCCCGACTTATTCCAATCGATATAACAATCTTCCTTAAAGATTTTAGGAGCATTTTTCAAAGTCAGGTTTTCTTTCTCAATCACAGAATTCTGACTCTGCGCTTTTACTTTTCCTTCCTCAATCATCTTTATTGTCTTCACGATGACTTCGTTACCGAGATGCATCAAGGCGTCATGAAGCTCTCCTGCGTTCATATTCTCTCCTATCGCAACCTTTTCCTGCATTATCATGGCACCGGTATCAATCTCCTTGTCGAGGATAAAAGTTGTCAGTCCCGTCTCAGTCTCACCGTTGATAATAGCATGGTTTATTGGGGCGGCACCTCTATATTGCGGTAACAGCGAAGCATGAAGATTGATAGTTCCTTTTGGAGGCATGCTCCATATCACTTCCGGAAGCATTCTGAAAGCGACAACGACAAACAGGTCGGCATTATATGACCTTAACTGTTCAACAAAAGCCTCGTCTTTAAGTTTTTCCGGCTGCATCACCGGCAAACCATGTTTCAGAGCGCATTCCTTAACCTCTGATGAATGCATCTGCTTCCCTCGGCCTGCAGGACGATCAGGCGTGGTGACGACAGCCGCCACTTCATAACCAGCAGCTATTATAGCTTCCAACTGCGACGCAGCAATCTCCGGAGTCCCAAAATAAACTATCTTCATAATTTCATATTATTAAAAATGCCTGACTCCCTTCAGAATCAGGCATCTTATATTATCTTTTACCTATTATCTTATTTAGCGAGTTTTGCCTCTACGTATGCGATGTATTTTTCAATGCTGAATCCTTCATTGCTGTTAGGATACTCAGCTTTGATTATTTTGTACATCTCCAAAGCCTTCTGATAGTCCTCAACCATCTCATATGCGAGACCGGCTTTCATGAGGAACATAGGGCTTGTGAATGAATTTGCTGATTCTTTTGCAGCTTTTTCATAGCATTTTGCAGCTTCAGCAGCATTCTCAAGTTCAAGATATGCATCTCCCATAGCACCTGTTGCCAAAGGTTTCACAATCTGATCTTTACCTTTGAATTCACCAAGATATTTGATGGCATTGTTGTAATCTCCAGTGTTGAGATAGCAGATACCTGCGTAATATCTTGCGAGATTACCTGTCTTTGTACCACCATATTCATCGATAATATCCATAAAACCAGCGTTGTTACCGTCGCCGTTGAGAGCTGTTGCGTAATCATCGTTTTCAAAAAGCTGCTCGGCATGGAAAATAGCTGTCTGTGCTGCTGCTTCACGTGGTTCAAAAATAAATTTCTTCACTCCGAAAATTGCAAGAACAACAACAATGATGATTCCTAAAACCACCATGATGGTATTGCGGTTCTTTTCAATAAACATTTCAGTTTTACCTAATGTTGACTCAATTTGTTCGAGACGTTCTTCGTCTTTCTGTACGTTTTCTTTTGCCATATCAATACAATTTTTCGAGCTGCAAATTTACGATTTTTTTATTTACACTTGAACAAAAAATTTAATATATTTGTAAAAATTTTAATATCGACGTGTTAAATTCATAAATCATTCATTTTGAACGCAAAAGAACAAAAGTTATACGAATTTCTCTCCGATTTCATCACCGATGAGAGAAAACAGCGCTTCGAACAGGTGCTGCAATACCGCACTCGACACATGACAATAGTGTTGGAAGACATATATCAGTCGCACAATGCTAGTGCCGTTTTACGCAGCTGTGACCTCACTGGAATTCAAGATATTCACATCATCGAAAACAAATGGGTTTACGACATCAATCCCGATATCGTAGTAGGCAGCAGCAAATGGCTCGAACTGCACAAATACAATGTTAGCGAATTCAACACGCCGGAAGCTTTTGACCTTCTTCACAGTAAAGGTTATAAAATCGTCGCCACGTGTCCTCATCAGAACGACTTCACACCGGACACCCTCCCACTCGACCAGCCAATTGCTGTGGTCTTTGGAACAGAGAAGACAGGACTCACCGACTACGCGCTCGAACATTCCGACATGTACGTCCAAATCCCGATGCATGGTTTCACCGAGAGCTTCAACATCAGTGTGTCCGCAGCCCTGCTGATGTACACACTAACACAGCGTCTGCACAAAAGCTACATCAACTGGCATCTCACCGAAGAGGAAAAACAAGAGATACGACTCGACTGGACTCGCAAGTCTCTGACTCGAGTACGTACTTTTGAAAACAAATTCTACGAATTGTATCCGGAATTTAAGTAAGGTCAATTCCGTAAAGGTGCATCTTATTATATAAGGTCTTTCTATCGATCTGAAGCAGCTTGGCTGCAACGGTCTTATTGCCTCTCGCCTTTTTCAGAACAGCGATTATCTGACTTTTCTCATCACCAGGCTGTAATGCCAAATCCTCAACCTCCTCAGTTTTATGCATTCGGCTTGAAAGTATCGGCAGGTTGTCCGCGACAATCTCCTGATTCTCGGCAAACAAAGTAGCTCTGCGGATAACGTTTCTCAACTCACGCAAATTACCGTCCCAACGATGCTCTTTAAGTTTGTCTATTGCCTCTTTTGATATATGTTTCACATCCTTACCAAGCTCATCGTTAGCCTGAGCCAAAAAATGATATGCGAATTCCTCCAGATCTTCAAGTCTTTCACGAAGTGGAGGCACATCAATCGAGAATTCATTGATTCTATGGTACAAATCCTGACGGAAACGACCCTCCTCAATAGCTTTCTCCAAATCTTCATTGGTAGCCGCAATTATTCTAACATCCACATTGATATCTTGAGCTGAACCCACAGGTCTAACTTTCTGTTCCTGCAATGCTCTCAACAATTGCTTTTGCACCTCGTAAGGAAGGTTTCCGACCTCGTCAAGGAACACGGTACCGCCGTTAGCCTCCTCAAACACACCTTTTTTATCTGCTATTGCCGATGTAAACGAGCCTTTCTTATGTCCAAACAATTCTGACGGAGCCAATTCCATCGACAAACTGCCACAGTCGACAGCAATGAAAGGTTTGCCGCTGCGTCCGCTCTGATCATGAATCATTCTGGCAATGTATTCCTTGCCCGTTCCACTCTCACCTAGTACCAAAACAGACATCTTTGTTGGCGCCACGAGTGCCACATGTGTGTAAACTCTCTGGATAACAGGGCTATTCCCTTTTACTATTTTGGAAATATCACTTTTTTGAACAGCCTTTTTCTCTTGTTTTGTTTTAACAGTCTCTTGTTTTAACGCCAACTCTATCTTTTGTTGAAGCACTTCCGGAATAATAGGTTTTTTGAGATAGTCAAAAGCGCCCAGTTTGATGGCGTTAACTGCCGTTTGCACATCCGCATATCCTGTCATTATAATAAAAGGTGTAAGGATATTCTTCTCTCTAAGATATGTCAGAAAAATAATCCCATCACCATCTGGCAGTCGCAAATCACTGAGAATGAGTTCATATTGGCATGCATTTACCGCTTGAAAAGCCTTGTCCATCGTGGACACCAACTCCACGTCCCAGTCGTTTTTCTGGAACCAGGTCTTCAGCATTACGCCAAAAGCGACGTCATCGTCAACTATTAAAATCTTTTTTGACATAAAAATTCATCTGCTCGTTTTGCAAAGATATATATTTTATCTATATCACAACACAAAAAATCCAAAAAAAATAGAAATCCGACGCCAGGCGGCGTCGGATTTCCGTAAATATTGAAAACGAGCAGAAAAATTACTTGGTTATAGCAACCAAATATTTTGTTACATTCCAGAATGCCTCTGGATTTGTGATTTCTAATGTCACGTTCTTCTTGCCATCTTCACCAACACCTGGGACGAGGCTGTAAGAATCGACTGGGTGGCTTGAGATAACAACGACCTTCTTTGCGTTGAATGTGATTGAAGTGAGGTCACGCATGTCAGCCTTTGTGAAATCCTCTGTAGGAACATTCTGCTTGAGGACGTTCTTGAGGTTTGTCATGATACCTTTTCCCTTCAATTCTTTCTTTGAAGCGCCAATGTAATAAACTGTGTTCAATTCATTTGCCTGCGCAATCTTTTCGTTTGTGAGGTTTTCAATCTCGCTGTTGGCATTGTTGAGGTCTGTGTTGAGGTTTGCAACCTGTGTGTTGAGGTTTGCAATCTGACCGTCTTTCTCAACGATCTGAGCCTGAAGACCTGCAATCATTTCTTCTTTCTCAGCAAGCTGAGCCTGAAGCTTCTTCACCTGAGCGCGAAGGTTAGCATTGTTTTTGTTTGATTTAGCCAAAACATCATTCAATGAATCAAGACGAGCGTGATTAGCTGCCATGACTTCCTTGAGCTGAAGGAGTTCTGAAACGAGCTGATCTCTTTCACTGCCTTCCTGTTTAACTAAAAGAATTCCTTCTGCGTCGCGAATTGCCTGGAGATTGTTCTCAACTTCATTAAGAATACCCATTGTAGCATTGAATTCATTCTCCATTTTCTGATTTTCAACAGCAAGAGCTTCCTTCTCTGCTAATAATGCTTGATACTTCTTTGAACTCTCTACGCATGAACTCATCAAAAGAGCTACTAATGCGACCGATACAACTGTTAATACTTTTTTCATTGTGTTATAATTTTAAATTAGTCAGTGCTAACGTCATTTATTTGACACCAAAACCATGCCAAACTGAAATTTTTTGATTAAAATTTTATAATTTATTGATAATCAATATATTAAATATTTACTTCTCTCGTTTTCCACACCACTCATTGTGGAAATTTGTGGAATTGTTCCACAATAATCCACACCCTCATGGTTTTACAGCGCAAATTTACGAAAATATTTAATACAGAGCTCAATATTTTTTTATTTTTGCATAAAATTTTTCACGTGAATCGTTCTATTTTAAAATTAGCCATCCCAAACATTATCAGCAACATAACTATTCCGTTGCTAGGTTTGGTGGACATGATTCTTATGGGCCACCTTAGCTCTCCTATTTATATTGGCGCCATAGCCCTCGGCGGAACGATTTTCAGCGTATTATACTCTTTTTTCAGCTTCCTACGCGCTGGAACCACAGGTTTCACAGCTCAATCATACGGTGCCAACGACAGCACGGAGATATCATACTCGCTATATAGATCCATAACTATTGCAATATTTGCCTCCTTATTAATATTATGTCTGCAGGGACCCATCGCAAAACTCAGCTTAATAATGCTGGACGGCAGCGATGACGTAAAAAACCTGGCAATCACTTATTTCTTTGTAAGAATCTGGGCAGCACCGGCAAATATGCTCCTTTACTGTTTCAACGGATGGTTTATCGGGATGCAGAACACAAAGATTCCTATGACCATCGCTATCATTATCAATGTATTAAACATTGTTTTCAGCATTTTCTTTGTCGTTGTGATGAAACAGGACGTGGTCGGAGTTGCCCTCGGCACTGTCATCGCCCAATACTGCGGACTTGCCACAGCCTTGATTTTCATCTTTACAAAATACAAAGGTTACCTCATCAGTATTAACTCACATATCTTATTGGATATCAATAAAATAAAGAGATTTTTCAAAGTAAACACTGACTTGATGATAAGAAGCATTCTCCTTGTTTTCACGATAGCGTTCTTTACCAACCAATCAGCTAAACTTGGGGATAACATCCTGAGTATCAACATGATACTATTACAATTTTTCTATATATTCTCATATTTTACTGATGGTTTTGCCTATGCCGGAGAAGCTCTCGTGGGAAAATTTATCGGTGCCAAAGATTTCGATAGTCTTCGCAGCGTGGTGATACACCTCTTTAAATGGGGTGCTTATATCTGCGTCCCGTTCGCAATACTATACGCCATCTTCCCCACTCCATTCGTCAAACTCATATCACCACATCCTGTAATAATCGAGCAGATACAACCTTATTATATATATATGGTGTTGATTCCACTCATAACTTTCGCGGCATTTCTTTGGGACGGAATCTACATTGGAGCCACAGCCTCAAAAGCCATCCGCAACACCATGATTATCTCGTCAATACTGGTTTTTCTGCCGCTTTGGTATGTTCTAGTTCCAATATATAACAACCACGGACTCTGGATCGCTTTTCTCGGATTCATGCTCGCAAGAGGCATTTCCATGACCTTCTTCGCAAAGAAACATATTATTCAACTCCCTAACAATCAATAGAATGCATATATTATCAAAATCGACATATATCAAAGGCGAGCAATGTGAGAAGGCTCTTTATCTGTTCAAAAACAGACCGTTTCTGCGCGATAAGCTTAGTATGGAACAACGTGCCAAATTCAAACGTGGCACAGACGTGGGAATCCTAGCCCAGCAGCTGTTTCCAGGTGGCATCAACATGACACCAAACTCACCTTCACAATTCAGCAAAAAAGTTGTCGAAACACTGCAAAATCTATCAAATCCTGCCGTAAACGTGATGTACGAAGCCGTTTTTCAATATGACGACACTCTTATCATGCTCGACATCATAGTTCGCGACGGTGACAAATGGCGCGCTATCGAAGTAAAAAGCTCTTTAAGCATCAGTCAAACGTACATGAAAGATGCGGCATTGCAATATTACGTACTCAAAGGCTGCAACGTGCCTCTCTCCGACATCCAGCTGATGTACATCAACGCTGATTATGTTAAAAATGGTGATTTGGATTTGTCACAACTATTTGTTTTTCAATCTGTTAAAGATTACGCCGAACAATATCAGGATGTCATAGCAAAAAACATTGCGCATTTCAAAGACATCATAAAACAGCCTCATTCACCCAAGATCAACGTCGGCGACCAATGCGACATGCCATACAGATGCGAGTTCCATGGCCATTGCTGGAAAAACATCCCTAACGATGCTGACAAGCCATATACCATTGATTATAAACCACTTTACACACTTCTTGGCGAGCGGAACCAGTCAACAGCATATCTCAATCTCCTGTTTTACCGTCCTGCCGTGCCACTTTTTGACGGCGACAAGCCTTACACAGAATTTATAATAGGATTCTCAATACTTTCAAACAACGGAAAATTCGACAGGATCTACAATTGGAATTGTCTTGACGACCTCTCGAAATGGAAAGACAGCCTTGATATTTTAGCCGAACAACTTGCCGGTTTTGAGCGTGTAGTCTGTTTCGCCCCACAAAACATTTCAGCATTTCTACAAAGATATAACATATTGGATTCCAAAGTGTTGAACCACAAAATCCTCAACTTCAGAGAAGTATTGCAGCAATCTGATTTCCATCACGAAAAAGTGAAATCCGACCTCTCTCTAAAAAACGTCTACGAAAGCATATTTCTAGACAAAACTCTCTTCGAGCACAGCCGCATAATCCTGAACGCATTCAGCGACAACCAAATGGAACGCGAGCTTATCACCAGCGATTTGGAGTTGGAAAACAAAGCTTTACGTGAGATTTACCAGCATTTCAATCATTCAAAATAAAAAGTTATCAACATCTTATAAACAAACAATCATTATTCATAATTTTGTGGTATGAATAATGAAAGTATAAAAAAATCGGGTTTTGTTAGATCACAGGCCACCGCTCAGAGTGTGGATATGCTTAATAATCAAGGACGTATACCACCTCAGGCCGTCGACTTAGAGGAAGTCGTTTTAGGAGCGCTCATGCTCGAAAAAGAAGCCGTGAACGCTGTAATCGACATTTTGTCGCCGGAAGTGTTTTACAAAGAAGCGCATCAATTAATTTTTGCCGCTATCAAGGATTTGTTCACCAAATCCGAGCCAGTTGATATTCTTACGGTAACCAATCACCTTAAAACCACCGGTGATTTGGACGCTGTAGGGGGTCCGTATTATATCTCGCAGCTCACAAACCGCGTTGTTTCTTCAGCAAACATTGAGTATCACTCAAGAATCATCTTGCAGAAACACATCCAGCGCCAGCTTATTCAGATTTCTTCTGAGACCATCAAAGACGCATACGAAGACTCTGCCGACGTGTTTGATTTGCTCGATACAGCTGAAAACAAACTGTTCCAAATCAGCGAGAACAACCTGCGCCGCAACTACGACCAGATGCCAGACCTTGTAAAACTCGCCATCGATGACATAGAAAAAGCAAAAAACGCAGGTTCTGCCCTACGCGGAGTGCCTTCAGGTTACACAGAGCTCGACCGCATCACTCAAGGCTGGCAGAAATCAGACCTTATCATCCTTGCTGCACGTCCAAGTATGGGTAAAACAGCATTCGCACTCAACATGGCACGCAACGCTGCCGTCGACTTCAACAAACCGATTGCTTTCTTCTCACTCGAAATGTCGTCAGTGCAGCTCGTCACACGTCTCATTTCTTCGGAGACATCACTCACTGCTGACAAACTGCGTTCAGGACAACTGGCAGAATACGAATGGCAACAGCTCAACACGAAAGTGTCGCCTCTCATCAACGCGAAACTTTTTATCGACGACACGCCTCAGCTCTCGGTCTTCGACCTTCGAGCCAAGTGCCGCCGACTAAAGCAGCAGCATGATATTCAGATGATTTTCATTGATTATCTGCAACTTATGACCGCTAAAACAGAGAAAAACGGCAACCGCGAACAGGAAATCAGTAACATATCGCGTTCGTTAAAGAGTTTGGCTAAAGAGTTGAACATTCCTGTTTTGGCGCTTTCACAGTTGTCACGTAGTGTTGAGACACGTCCTGGTTCAAAGAAGCCTATCCTCTCCGACCTTCGTGAATCTGGAGCTATTGAGCAGGATGCCGACATGGTATTATTCATCTATCGTCCTGAATATTATGGACTTAGCGAAGACGAAGACCATTCTTCAACCAAAGGAAAGGCCGTTGTTAGCATTGCCAAGCACCGTAACGGCAAACTCGGTGATGTAGAGTTGCGTTTTGTCGGCCAGTACGCGCGTTTCGAAGACCTCGAACAAGATTACACCAAGAGTTTTGGCAATGAAAATAATGCCGGCAGCAATGAGCAACCGGCACAATTTGCACCTAACGCCAACTTCAACGCCCCTAACGAACGAAGAGTAGGCTCAAGAATGAACGACGACGTCCCCTTCTAAAATTTAAAGTTTGAAGTTTGAAGTTATTAGTTTTCCAGCAACTTCAAACTTCAAACTTGTAACTTCAAACTATTTAATGATTCTAGTTCCAGCATCAGGATTTCCGAGGCTTGTAGCGTCGGTAATCACTGCTTCGTGACCTGTTTCTTCCACGAATTTGATAGCCGCACGCATCTTCGGTGCCATCGAGCCTTCTGTAAACTGGCCTTCCTCAAGGTATTTCTTAGCCTCAGCAACAGTTATTCTGCCAAGAGCTTTCTCATTTTCTTTGCGGAAGTTGATATAAGCCTGCGGAACGTCGGTAAGGATGTAGAACTCATCAGCTTTCACCTGCACAGCGGCTAGTGACGATGCCAAATCCTTGTCAATAACAGCCTCAACGCCTACATAATAGCCGTCTTTTTCAACTACTGGGATACCGCCGCCACCTACTGTAACAACGATATTTCCACCTCGCGCAAGCTGCTCAACCAATTCAATATTATTGATTTCCAATGGTTTTGGTGAAGCCACGACTTTACGCCAGCCTCTGCCTTTAGGATCTTCTTTGAAGATAGCACCAGTGGCGGCGGCATATTCCTCTGCTTCTTCCTTGTCGTAATATGGACCGACTGGTTTGGTCGGGTTCTTGAACATCGGGTCGTTACCGTCAACCAACACACGTGTCACCAAAGTGACGATGTTATTCTTGAATCCATTCTTTGACAACACCTTGCGGAATCCTGTCTCGATAAGATATCCGATGGAACCCTGTGTCTCAGAAACACAGAAATCCATTGGCATTGGCTGTACTTCAAACATCTTTGCTCCTGCCTCATGCTGAAGCATCACGTTTCCAACTTGTGGGCCGTTTCCGTGTCCGATGATAAGATTGTCACCTTTCTTAACGAAGCTCATCAAAGCCTCGCATGTCTCTGTTACATTCTCAATCTGTTCTTTGTAAGTTCCTTTTTGATTGCTTCTCAGCAAAGCGTTACCGCCGAGAGCAACAACGATTAATTTACTCATGTTATATGTTTTTAATTTTTCTTCTTATATGTCACAGAATATCCTGATTGCGAAAGAACCAGTTCATTATCAGTCACTTTTTCAATAATCAAAGTATCGGAGAAAGCACCTTTCACAGAGCCAGTGTTTTCGCCTTTAATGATAAGAATATCACCTTTCTTTTCCCATGACTTGAAGGTCACGAAATCAATGTTGATGTCAGAAGCCGTGCCGTCTTTCTCCAAGACAAAACCCTGCTCCTGAGTAAAATTAGTCTGTGGCTGCACCCATGTTCCAACAAGTGGATTTGTGCATGAGACCATCGACAACAAAAGTGCAAAAGCACTGAATAACAATACTTTCTTCATATTTTAACCAAACTATCTTGCTATCATTCCGACGCCGAGCATCACGAAAAAGACACCGACCCATCTCACCACCGGAATTGCCTCTCCGAGGAAGAACATCGCCAACAGCATCGTGAATATGTAACTTATACTCGTCAACGGATAAATCACTGACAATTTATAATTACGAAGCATAAACATATAGATAATCATGCCAATAATATAAAGCAAAGCCGCGAGACCGAGCTGCCAGTTCAGAAAACTTTTGAAAAACGACCACGACAGGCTGTATGTACCAACCCTATCCATGCCGACTTTCATGTAATACTGAGCCACCGCAAGGAATCCCGATTGTATTATTGCTATGATTATCAGTTTAAACATCAAAAATTTTTTGCAAAATTACGACTTTTTTCAATCCAAATAATATTCTTTTAAAAAGTCTTTATAATAATTTGTAAAGGAATGGTCTTTGTTTCTCAACACAAAAGTCTCAGTTCCAATCACATCCACTTGATTTACAACAAGTTGCATGTTTATTCTATTAGGCTCCTTGCCTTCAATAGGCACTATTTTCATTTCTTTTTGAAGAAAAAACCCTTGATTTTCAGCTTCTTTCAAAAAAGTCTTCGATTCAAGAGCCGGAAGCACCAAAGCGAAACGTCCGTCAGGTTTGAGAAGTTTCTTTACAGAAGCCAGCAAATCATTGTAACCCAATGTGTTAGTATGTCTAGCCAAGCCTTTTTTCGCCTTCTCAGGAATATTGTCACCAAAGTAAAACGGAGGATTCGACACTATCAAATCGTATTTTTTCTCACAATGAGCAGCATATACTTTAACATCCGCATTTATGGCGGAAAGCCGCAATTTCCACGCTGAATTACTGAAATTTTGCGCCGCCTCTTCCCAAGAATCTTTGTCAATCTCAACCGCATCGGCACTTTTAATGCCTTTTTGTGCAAGCATCAACGGAATCAGACCGCAACCAGTTCCTATATCGAGAACATCATCATTTGCGGTAACTTCCACCCATCTTGCAAGCAAAATAGCATCAGTCCCGATTTTCATTGTCGAGCGATGATGAAACAATGCGAATTTCTTGAAAAAAAACGGACGACAATCCATAATCACATCTCGAGATACATGTCTATCAAGCCTTCCGGAGCCTTGACTGTCAACGTTTTAGCCTTTTTATTAACTTTTTGGATAATATCATCGTGAATTGGAATCAGAATCTCTTTTCCGTCTTTCATAACTTGAATGACAGCCTGTGTCGGGTACTCCAAAACATTAGAAATCTCCCCTATCTCACCTTTTTTCGTATCAATCAGCTTGAAACCCACTATTTCCTGATAATAGAACTCATCATCGGCAAGTTGAGGCATCATATCTTTAGGCAAAAAGACCGCCTTTCCAAGAAAAACCAATGCTTGTTCAAGTTTTTTGACATCTTGAAGCTGCGCAAACATTTTATCACCAGTAATTCTATAATAATCAATAAAATACGGGATAAGAGATCCTTTTTCCTCAATCAACAGATAGCGTAACTCTCTAAAGTCGGAAGGATTGGCAACGTCAAGTTTTATGGTTATCTCACCTTTCAAACCATGCGTTTTTGTGATTTTCCCAAAGAAAAAACAATCGTCTTTTGTCATAATTTTATTTTTTGCAAAGATAAGCATTTTTGAGTTATCTTTGCATGCTGTAAAATTTAAAAAATCATGACATTACATACATTGTATCTTATTCTGCAACAGACACTTATCATTGCCGCATTCGTTATCGGCCTGATGATTATCATTGAATACATCAATGTAAAAACCGATGGTTTATGGTCAAAAAGGCTGCAGGCGTCGCCATGGGTGCAAATTATAATAGGTGCCTTAATGGGCGTAATCCCTGGATGTCTGGGCACATACACCATAGTGTCGCTATATGTTCATCGTGTCGTGAACTTCCCTGCCCTGATAGCAGCTCTTATAGCTACTGCCGGTGACGAGGCATTTTTTATGTTCTCGCTCTTCCCTGGCGATGCGTTGAAAATCACAGTTATACTCTTCGTGGCGGCAATAGTTATAGGCGCCATCCTTCAGCTAACGATGAAAAATAAATTCATCGGATTGTCGGAAATGTCGTTTCCTCTTCATGACGAGCCGGAATGCCATCATCACCACCACGAGCATACGGTCAGAAAGAATTTCAAGAACATCACTTTCGTGAGAGCCTTGCTTATCGCCATGTGCGTCATGGTTTTAGGACTGATTTTGAGCGGTGTCATCAACGGAGAGCACCAACTCAACATACTCATGGGCGGACAAAGTGAGGAAGCTGTCATTGAATCGTTTGAAGGCAACCATCATCACGAAATCGTTGATTATCATGACCATGAACATTTCGAATGTGAAGAGCATCACCACGAGGGGCATCATCACGACCATGAGGGAGAGGCCGACTGGATACGTTACACCCTCATTGCAATGTTCGCTATTATCCTTGTGATTGTTATCGTCGCCAAGGAGCATTTCCTTGAGGAACATATCTGGGAGCACGTCATTAAGGTGCATCTCCCCAAGGTCTTCCTTTGGACTTTAGGTGTCATGATAGCCTTGACAGCCATCAACCATTTCGTTGATATTCAAGGCATTGTGACTAAAAACCCATATATTGTTTTATTAGTCGCGATTTTAATCGGAATCATCCCGCAGTCGGGTCCGAATTTGATTTTCGTGTTGTTGTTTGCCAATGGCACCTTGCCGTTGAGCATCTTGCTAGCCAGCTCGATAGTCCAGGACGGACATGGTGCGCTACCGTTGCTCGCCGAATCGCGCAAGGCATTTGTCCTCTCAAAGGGCATTAAGATTGTATTGGGATTAGCAGTAGGAATCACAGGATTATTGATTGGTTTTTAGTTTGAAGTTTGAAGTTTGAAGTTTGAAGTTACTAGTTATAAAAAAAGAGTTGAGAAAATTCTCAACTCTTAAATTCAAACTTCAAACTAGTAACTTCAAACTTTAAAGAACGTCGATGTTCTTCGAAATCTTCATTTCTTGTTTTGTCTTCTTTGGCAGGACCACGGTAAGGATGCCGTGTTCGACCTTTGCTGAGATCTTATCAGTTTCCACATCATCAGGCAGTGTGTAGTTCTGTTCGTAGTTTGTGTACGAGAACTCACGGCGCAGATAATGATGTTTGTGGTCTTCGTCTTTATGTTCTGTCTTGTTCTCGATGGCGATGTTCAGGTTGCCGTCTTCATTGATGTTCACGCGGCAAAACTCTTTTCTGATGCCTGGGGCTGCAAGCTCCATGGTGTAGGCCTTATCGTCCTCTTTTACATTCACTGCCGGTGCTGTTGTGTTGGCACGAGGCATTAAATCACTGTCAAAGAATTCGTCAAATACTGTTGGGAACCAACTGTTTTTAAATACTGGTAACATAATTTATACCTCCATAATTTTTGTTAAACATTTTTTTATTTTTTTCAAACTTCATATTGTTTTTTCCAGCCTCCGCTTTCGCTTCGGCTTTCGACAGGAGTATATTCAAATTATGTACCAAAGGAAATAAAAAAGACAAAATGACATTTTTTCTGTCATTTTGTCATATTCAGCGGAGAGAAAGGGATTCGAACCCTTGGAACGCATAGCGTTCAACGGTTTTCGAGACCGCCCCATTCGACCACTCTGGCATCTCTCCCCAACCTTTATAAAAGAAAAGCAACCCATTTGAGTTGCTCTCTGCGGAGACAGAGGGATTCGAACCCCCGATACATTTCTGTATAACGGTTTTCAAGACCGCCGCGATCGACCGCTCTGCCATATCTCCGCTGCAAAAATACAAAAGTTTTCAATGCGACAACATTTTTTTCAAAAATTTTTTATTATTCCCGATATTTTCTTTATCTTTGTTCCCGATTATGAAGTTTTTTTATCGACATATTGTTTTTATTTCATTGTTAATCATCGCATTATGTTTAGTGGCATGTAACAATAAGTCCATCCCTTCCGAGCTGATGGAGTTTAAAAACAATTATGAAAACTCAGATCAAAATCTTGAAAAACTGGCAAAAATTGCGGACAGCTGCAGTAAGAATTACGCCAACGACCCTATTTTTCTTGAAAAAAAATCACAAATTTACTTCCAGAAAGGCATTGCAGACCACAAAAACAATGATTATTTAACCTCAGCAAACTCGTTTATTGAAGCTTATTATGCTCAAAAAAAACTGATGTCGCTGAAAAAAGACAACGACAATGACGATTTGCATTACCTAGGTCAGATTCTTGAAAATATCGGAGATGTCTATGCTGACGTAAACAGCATTAAACCCGCATCATATTTTTATGATCAAGCGCTCAAACAATTCGAAATGGCCAGTCGGCAGCATGAAGTTATCGACATATTATTAAAGACCGGAGATCTCTACCAACAGAATCACATATCTGATATTGCGTTGCTCAACTACGAGATAGCTGAAGAAAAGAAAAACCTTACCGAAGAACAATACAACATCATACAAATTAAAAAAGGTATAGCTTTATATGACATTTTCGATATAAATTCCGCCGATTCACTATATGGAAGAATATCAACAAAATCGCTGTATTTTATTGACTATCATTATTTTACAGCATGTCATTTTTATTATAACAATGAGTTTGCCACAGCTATCCCCTATTTACTGAAATGTTTTGAAGATGGCGACACAAAAATGAAGGTAAAGGCGGCTGAAATGCTAGCAAGTGCTTACTTTTCGGTAAACAATCACGACAAAGAACTGTTTTACGCACAATATCAGGCAAAAGCACAGTCGGCAGAGGCAAGACTAACACCGATTAAGATGGATCTCGAAAAATCATACGATGACTTCGTTATTGCCAACAGTCCTAAAACATCAGCAAAATCTCATAGTTACAGAGGTTTAGTATGGGCTCTTGTAATTATAATCATCCTATTATTAATAGGTATAATCGCATCCATGTTATATGCGAGAAACCACGTCGTAGAGTCAGAAACACCTGCTGTAAATCAGAGTGAGACACCGAAAAGAACTTTTGAAGAAAGTTGCAGCATCTTTGTTAACTCCAAGATTTACAAAGATATAAAAGCATCTTTAGAAGGCAAAGAGATACTTACAAAAACCGTTGGCGACTATCCGAGACTTGCCCTTACAAGGAATAGAATCATCACCTTAACGACAACTTTTAATGAAGCATTCCCAAATCTAACGCATTCATTATCAGTTGCTTATCCAGACTTAACACAAGCAGATTTCAGGTTTATCATTTTGAGTTTCATGGGATTCTCCGACCTAGAAATTGCGGTTTTACTCAAGCAAACATACAGTTCAACCAACAAACGAGGCAATCGTCTTGAGAGTATTTTCAACACACAATTGGAAATGAATCATTTTATTCCAGGTTTTTTAAGTACATTCAAGTACTAAAATCGGCATCGCATAATTTATTATCAATCATTAAGTTACAAAGATTCCTTCCATATTTTTCGATAAAAAACACGGTCAAAAACCTTGACAAATTTTTTTCATGATTGTACTTTTGCACTCGAAACAAATTTATGTGCATCATGAAAAAATTCTTATTCGTATGTTTAATGGTCATCATGGGAGTGACTGTAAGCGCACAGCAAAAGAAAGCATTAAATTCTTATATATCATACGCCACATTTAACATGCCTGGCGAAGGCTCCACACCTTATGTAGAGACATATATCACATTTGACAAAGCAAGTCTGGCTTATGTAAAAAACGCCAGCGGACAATTCAGCGCAACCATCAATGTTACGATAATGTTCAAACAAGGAGAGTCTGTCAAAAACTTCGGAAAATATTCATTATCAAGTCCTGCTGTAGCTGACACCGCAAACATCAGCGGTTTCTTCATGGATATGCAACGCTATTCCCTGCCAAATGGCACATATTCTTTAGAGGTGATTCTTGAAGACGAAAACAACAAATCCGAGAAGCCATTTAAAGTCACAGACCAATTGCTTATGGATTTCCCCGAGAAATTCTGTTTTTCAAGCATCATCGGTCTCGAAAGCTTCTCAAAAGCTGACACAGAAAGCAATATGAGCAAGAATGGTTACAATCTCATTCCTATGATTATGCCATTCTATCCTGAAACCGTGAACAAACTCACGTTCTACGCGGAAATTTACAATGCTAAAAAGCAACTTGGCGACAATGAGAAGTACCTTCTCAACACATATATCTGCGCTTTCGAAAACAACGCAAAATTAAACAACTATTACTTCACTAAGAGAATGACAGCCAAGGACATAGATGTCATAATCAACAGCATGGACATCACAAACCTGCCTTCTGGCAATTATTACCTTGTGATTGAGGCGCGCGACAGAAACAACGAGATTATCGGTCTCAACAGATATTTCTTCCAGAGAAGCAATCCTTATTATCAGATTGACAATACAATGATGGCTTCCATCAACACTAACGAAGTGTTTTCAGGCAAAATCAACAATCTTGACACAATCCGTGAATATATCAAGACCCTCGCCCCTATCTCGACTTTAGTTGAAAAAGATTATGCCGACGAGCTTGTCAGAACCGATGATATCACCACCATGCAGCAGTACTTCTACACATTCTGGTCAAGCAGAAACAGAGTGGACCCGAAACAGGCTTGGTTGGACTATTACACTCAGGTTCAAAGAGTTAACGCATCGTTCAAGACTATCAACTGCAAAGGATTTGAATCAGACAGAGGTGTTGTGTTCCTCAAATACGGTGCTCCTGACAGAATCGTCCAGAGCTACAGTGAGCCAGGCGCATTCCCATACGAGATTTGGCATTACTACACTCTCGGAAGCCAACGTAACAAAAAATTCGTGTTCATGACACGCGACATTGTGACAAACGACTTCAAGCTCATCCATTCTGATGCTATCGGAGAGCTTAGCAACTTCAGATGGACAAATGAGATTTATCAGAGGACATACGGCACTTACAACGATTACGGTGTTGATGAAAGTGTGAACCCAGACTCATATGGCGACAAAGCCCTTGACTACTACAACAACCCACGATAGTAATTTTAAACATACCACATACCACACATACTTTGTTTCGATAACGGGGCTTGATGAAAATCGAGCTCCTTATCATTTTTTATAAATTATTTGTATTGATTTTTTTTGTATTTTTGCAGACATGAAAAAAGTCGCGGTAGTCATATTGAATTATAATGGAAAGAAGTTTCTGGAGAAGTTTCTTCCGACCGTCATTGAACACAGTTCAGATGTGGCTGATATTGTTGTCGCCGACAACGCCTCAACAGATGACTCCGTGGCTTTCATGAGAAAAACTTTCCCTGATATCAGATTGATAATCAACGAGAATAATGGTGGTTTCTCCACTGGCTACAACCTTGCATTACGTCAAATCGAGGCAGAGTATTACTGTCTTTTGAATTCAGATATCGAGGTAACGCCACATTGGATTGAACCCGTTATTGAACTGATGGACAATGACGCAACCATAGCAGCCTGTCAGCCAAAGATTCTCTCATATCACGACAAGGAAAAGTTCGAATATGCAGGAGCAGGTGGCGGTTTCATTGACAGATACGGATATCCTTTCTGCCGTGGAAGAGTTTTCCAACACCTCGAGTCTGACAACGGACAATATGACGACATCAAAGAGGTTTTCTGGGCAACAGGAGCCTGTATGTTTGTCAGATCAGACGTTTATCATAAGTTTGGCGGTCTGGATGACAGTTTCTTCGCACACATGGAAGAGATTGACTTCTGCTGGCGCGTCAAGAATTTGGATTACAAGGTGATGTACTGCCCGCAGTCGAAGGTTTATCACATCGGAGGCGGAACATTACCAAAGAGTTCGGCGAGAAAGACATATCTCAACTTCCGCAACAACCTGTCATTGTTGATGAAAAACCTGCCAGACGGCACTGTTTTCACTACCATCTCCTACCGAATACTGCTGGACTGGATTGCAGGATTAAAATTCTTATTCGATGGCAGTTTCGCTGACTTATGGGCGGTAACCAGAGCTCATTTAAGTTTCTACAGACACATCCCGGCATTGAAGAAAAAAAGAAACATGCTTCCACACAGGCACGTTTCTCAAGTATATCAGAAAAATATTGTTTTCAAGCACTTCTTGGAGAAGAAAAAGCTTTATACAGAGCTTAACGAGAGTGATTTTTCATAAGGAAATCCACTGCTTCAGCATAGCCTTCCAAGCCATGACCGGTAATTGAATAAACCGCAGCTTCAGCGGTAAACGAATGATGACGATATTCCTCCCTTTCGTAAATATTTGATATATGAACTTCAACCACAGGGATATTTATTGCTCTTACTGTATCCGCCAAAGCGATTGAAGTATGAGCATAACCGCCAGGATTCATCACTATACCATCATATTTTCCCATTGCTTCCTGCAATTTATCAATCAGGACACCCTCGTGATTCGACTGGAATGAATCTATCAGGCAATTCGGGAAACGCTGTCTTAAAATCGCAATAAACTCATCAAGTGATTGATGACCATATATTTCAGGTTCTCTTTTACCGATAAGATTCAAATTCGGACCATTTAATATCAATAGTTTCATAAACATAATTATTTCTTTAATAATCTAACAATCTCACCAATCCATAAAACCGGGCTTGTCGCGACGAAACATATAAGCCAATCCTGCCATTTCAGCGGTTCCACGTTAAACATTTCACCTCCGAATGTCACGATAATGAACTGTCCGACAAGAATTATCACCAAAGCTAGTTCAAAACCTCCGAAAGTCCTTGTAGGATTACGGAAAGCCGATGTTCCGGTATGATATGCCTTCGCGTTGAAAAGATTCCAAAACTGAAGGAAAACGAACAAAGTAAACGTCAACGAATGCTCATAAGGTGTGTATTCATGCGCTTCCACAATATTGAAATTGAAGAAATTAGTCAGATAATCGATGATTGAAAAATCCGTCAAAGAATTAACTTCAACATGTTTGAAATACTGAACTAATCCCAACATCACCAGCACGAACAGTATTCCAACTGTGAATATCGATTTTATCATCGGTTTTGATAAGATATGAGCATCTTGTGAGCGCGGTTTCTCATTCATGACGCTCTCTGACGGTGGCAGTGACGCCAATGCCAGAGCCGCGAAAGTATCCATTATCAGGTTCACCCAAAGCATTTGGGTAACTGTCAGAACTGCATCGGTACCAAGCAATGCGCCAAACATCACCACAAAGCACGCCGCCACGTTGATTGTCATCTGGAAGAGCACAAAACGTTGGATATTCAGATACAGCGAGCGTCCCCACATGACCGCACGGCTGATGCTTCTAAACGAATTATCGAGGATGGTGATATCTGAGGCTTCTTTTGCCACCGTTGTGCCATCGCCCATTGAAAGTCCCACTTGTGCTGTTTTAAGTGCCGGAGCGTCGTTAGTGCCGTCACCGGTGACAGCGACCACCTCCCCCATCAATTGTTGAAGTCGCACAAGGCGTTCCTTATCCATTGGACGTGCCCGCGACATGATTTTTATCATAGGGATGCGACGTTTGGCATCATCATCAGACAGACTCTCGAAATCTTTGCCAGATATATGGTTAAAATCCCTCTGGTCGGTATCTTTCCACAATCCCAGCTGTCGGCCAATTTCTATTGCAGTTCCAGGAGTATCGCCAGTCACAATTTTCACGTCAATGCCAGCATTCATACAGCTTTTGACAGCGTCAGCGACATCAGGTCGGATAGGATCAGCGATGGCGACGGCAGCCACGAATATAAGATTTTCGGCAACAAGATTATCTGTACGAGGATCAAAGGACTGCTCATTGGCATCAGCCTCTTTATATGCCAGCACGAGCGTCCTCATCGCCTTATTATTATATTCAACAAGCTTATTTTCAATAGTTTGACGATATTCGGCAATATCAGCAACACCTTCTTTAACAGAAATTCTGTTACAATGCGCAAGAATTATCTCAGGAGCGCCTTTAACATAAAACATAGGCTTGCCGAAAGTCTTGGAATCGACAATCGTTGCCATAAATTTATACTTTGTTGAGAATGGCACCTGATATAGAAGTTTCACGTCCCCTCTATAATCCAAATAGTCAACTCCTTGATTATGAAGCCACAACAAAAGCGCGCCTTCAGTTGGATTGCCTATTGCCTTAATCTTGTCTTTATCAGTAAAATCAAGGAAAGCCGTGGTATTGAGTGCGACACATTCTTTTATCACGTCATTGAAACCGCAATATGACAGGATATCGTGAACGCTCATCTGATTCTGTGTAAGAGTTCCTGTTTTATCGGTACAAATGACGGTAGCGGCACCCATTGTCTCGCAGGCGTGCATTTTTCTCACCAAGTTGTTGGTACTCAACATTCTATGCATACTGAGAGCAAGACTCAAAGTGACGCTCATCGGGAGACCTTCAGGAACAGCCACCACGATAATTGTCACAGCAATCATCAATGAATTCAATGCATATTGAGCGAATTTTATCCATTCTATGCCATCGCTGATGCTGTCAACATGAACAAAATACATGATAAAACGTGTAACAAGTATTACTGCAGCGATGATATAACTGGCATAGCAGATCACTTGTCCTAGTTTATCAAGTTGAATATTAAGAGGAGTCTTTGTGTTATTGTCAATCTGCGAGCCTTTGTAAACCTTTCCCCACTCAGTAGCGTCACCCACCTTCTCCACTCTCATAATTCCGTGGCCATCAATCACCTTACTACCACGCATCACCCAATTTGACGGATATGTAGCCTCTTTGTCAAACTCTTTCTCATCTATTGTTTTTCTTGCCATCGGCTCACCTGTGAGATCTGACTCATTAACCTGTAGAGCGAAGGCGTCGAGAAGGACACCGTCGGCTGGCACTTCATCACCGGTTTCAATAAGAACAATGTCACCAACAACGATTTCACGGCGTTGAATCAGTGTCACGTTACCGTCACGAATGACTTTTACAGTCTCCTCATCGTTAACTTGGTTGAGGATATCGAACTTTTTATTGGCGTTTAACTCGAATATAAAACCGACACAAGTGGCAAGCATTATAGCCACGAAGATACCAATAGGTTCAAGTAGCACGCTAGCTCCATCATCCGTTGTAACATATTGATACACAGCCACTCCCACTGACAGCAGCAATGCTATCAGAAGAATTTGGATGATAGGATCATTGAATTTTTCCAAAAACTGATGCAATACAGACTCCTTTTTAGGAGGAGTTAGAACATTAAAGCCGTGCTTCGCACGGCTTTCTTCCACCTGTTTTATGCTAAGTCCCTGATATTTCATAATTTACAATCACTTCCGCTTTATTGGAATAATATTATCACGTATCACTTGTGTCCTTATTTTGGAGCGGTAAACGCCATTTTGGAGTTCAGGCTCTTCAATGTTAACATATTCCACGTTTCTCATCAAAAGAATAGTTGAAATCTGTGTGGTGTCACAATATCTCTGATAGAAGTCTTCATTTTCCATCATAGAGAAATCGTTGGTTGCGCCGCTGATCTTAAATTTCGCCATCTTAGCTATTTCATTTGCCGCAGTAATCAAAGCCACACGTTCAGATTCATTCTTAGCTTTTGAATAATCAGAGCCAACTACGGCCTGATATCCTTCAATCTCATATTTATATGCTTTTCCACCATCAGGCTGAGCGTCATCAGCCATTCCAGTTTCTGTTATTCTCCAATCGATATAAAGATTCAATTTATCGCACGACAGCGAAAAAATATCACAAAAGACATTGGTTTTATAAGTCATACGCACCAAATCCTGGACTTTATCATTATATTCCGCATCTTCATTAAGACTTTGGAAATCAGAAATCATCCTGTTCGTGCTGCTAATGATAGTTTTTTGTGGGATAAATTTAGACATTGCCTGCATGAAAGTATCAGTAAAGCAATTCCAAAGGCCATGTTTGGTGTTTTGGTATACCACATTTTTGGGTGTATCGCCACCTTGAGCGTACACATAATATTTTTCCAGCAGTCTTTCTTTATTTCCAGCAGTTGTTGAATATACTGTTGTTGAGCTATTCTCAGTTATTGCAAGCCATGCCAAAGACTGCATTTCTTCTTCAGGTGTATTTGCCGCCAACGACAGCATATCACCATATTCAGGATCACTTAGTGTGCCGTCGAAATAATATATGTAGGATCCGTTGAATTCGGCATTTTTTTGTTCCCCATCGTCATTGCCATGATAAACATTCAGCAATACGACAGCTTCATCATACTCTGTGTAAAACACATCCAACACTTCATAATCATAATTGACGAGTTGTGCTTTAAACTCCGCCAAGCAATGTGATTTCTGATTATCAATCGCATCTCTTCTTCCGTTTTCCATGTGATAATACAACTCATAAACAGAAGAAATCTCGACGCCTTCCGACATTGCCTGGACAAACAGAGCGCGAACGATAGCCTGTTGGAGAGCCTCATCCGCATCCATATCCATGTCAGAAACGCCGACAGCGCCATACTGATTGAAAAACCAGGATGGCAATTCATCATTATCAGCATATACGGGAGTGCTAATAAAGCCCCCCGTATATGCAATAATCAAAACTACTAAAACAAAAAGTTTTTTCACTTTTTATTGGTTCATTTTCTCCATTTCCTTGTCGAAAACTTGTTTAAACTTCTCATATTCGAAGTCTGTTCTCAACTTAGCGTCGTTTGAAACTCTTTCTTTGATTTCTGTAAGAACGTTGTTTGAGCTAAGTTCAACGCATGAGTAGAACATTGTTCCGCTCTTCATCTGCTCGCTCCATTCCTTAACCGGAATTGCGCCTGACACGTTCTGGTCGACAACTGAACGGCTGAGATCCTTAACACTCTGTTTGAAATCCTGAGCGTCGCCATCGATGTATGTTGATGAATAATCCTCAATCACACTTTCGATTTTGGTCTTCATAATACGAGCAAGTTCTTGTCTTGCATTGTTTCTTGCAGCCTGTTTGGCTTTTGGAAACTGATTTTCGAACTGTGCCATGAATGAACCTTCGATTCTGATGGCATCTTTAGTTGACACACAAACGTTGCAATCCTCTTTTGGAGCTTGAGCAACTTCTTTTGATGAGCCGCATGAAACAAACATCATTCCAAGCAATGCTGCACAAACAAATAAACTAAGTTTTTTCATTGTAAAAAATTGTTAGTTAATGCCTACTCTTTGCTTTTCGGCTTCCGCATAATTATTTAAACATTATTCTAATATCCTTTGAAATCTTGCTGTTACCGGCTTTGAATGTTATTTTTATAACAGGCTCGTCTTGCGGATAGCAATAGCTGCTGTCGAAATTAACATTGCAAATGCCGTTAACGTACTTCACATCAAAACTCATCGCGCAGTCTGATTTGACAACCGGCTTTTGTGAAGTTGTGATCAGACGGTCTTTGTAAACAATACGCACAGCCATGTGAGACGGACGGTTTTCCACGACCTCTACCATCATTGACTTGCAAACCTCGTTGTACAATCCGATGACAGTATTGATAGTATGAACTCTTGCATCCTCATTACCAAGCTCTTTTGACAAGCCACTCAGCTCCGCGACGTTTTTGTTGATATCCTCAATACTCGAAACCGTCTCCACTTCATCTTTGAGTTGCGCGATTTTGTCATTGATAGCCTTTTCCTGAGCGTTATATGCATCAATCAGGTCTCTTCTCTCGAATTCCGAGAAAGGATATCTCAAGTTGACGACATAATACTCCTCGCCTGATTTTTTATTATAGTAGCGCTCATAATAAACATCGGCTTTCTGAATTGTTATCCCCTGCAATGCCGGCATCTTAGCCAGTTTTGTTTTGGTATTGTTGATGTATTGCTCATGGAATTCGCTAGTATTTCCGTTGATGGTCATCACAGAATTGTCAATGATTTCGCCTTCAACTTTAACAGCCACTGACTGCGAAATCTCATCCACGACACCTTTCATTGCCAAGCCTTTGGCATCGGCAAGAGTGGCGGCTTCCTGACCTTTGACATAAATATAATCCATGCGTTCATTGGCAGTGACCCATGCCGGTTTGCTTGACGGATTGGATTCCACCAGCTTAAATCCTTTTCTCTGTGCCACAGCGCAACTTGGAAGGATGATAGCAAGAGCAATTATTAATAATCTTCTCATCATAGTCATTTTTATTCAAAAATCCATGAAACATCAGGTTCTGTAATCTCATCTGAAGAATCAGTGTCGCTTATCGCTTTATAGTATTCGATAGCTCTTTCCTTACCTATCTTGATGAGTTTCTTAAGCTTAGGATCGCGAGCCTGAACCTGCTTGATTGCTTTAGCAACAGCTTTGTCGGCATCGTTGTCCATACCTTTCTTCGTCATCATTTCCTGAGCAAGAATAACCTTGTTCACATTATCGACGAAATAGAACGACATCTCCACTTCTGCCATAAACTGTGGCGGGATAGAGTTAGTGGCATTTTTTGAAAGAACTGTAACAGATGTCACTATGAGGAAACGGCTTTCATTTGTTGATGAGCCGAGACCATTAAGAGTCACTGCTTGATTCAGTCTGTTGTACAAAACTGTTAAAGCATCACCTTTGATTTCCTTATTTATTGGCATCAAGACACGGACAGGAATCATCTGTTCGAATGTCATCTCACTCTGAGCTTTAAGCATTGAGCCTGAAAGCATTACGAGTGCTGCCAAAAGAAACAATTTTATCTTTTTCATATTCAGATATTTATTACAAAATTAACCAAACTTCACTTGGACCACGCATGTAGATGGTGCCCTCGATATTATAATTATTCATCAGATATGACTGCAATCCTTGCAGATAGCTCTGGGTGTCGACACGTTGGATGGCATTACGTCTGCCGACCTTTGTCAAAGGAATCATCACCTGATTGAATGTCAACACGTTAGGCGTGATTGTTCTTGTAGGATTGTTATCGACTGTATTATCCTGAATCCAGTAATAAATGATATCATTGAGGGTTGTCTGTTCGCCTTCAAACATGAAAGTATCCTTAAGAAGGTTATACTCCGAGTTATCGGTTCTCTTGACTTTCACTGTGATCTGGCGACCATTTCTCGACATGTTGATGAACTCATCCTGAAGTTTTTTGCAGAACATATCCATGTGGTTCAGCACTGCTTCTTCAAGTAAAGTGTTGACTGTAGCCGAGTTAGACGGTTTGCCGTCGCCATGAGCGTGGGCTATCTCTCTTGCATTTGCGCTGACGTCAACAGCTCTCATGTTGAATGAGATGTAACGTCCCATACCCTTTTCCATGACTTCGAAGTCGAGGTCAACAATGAAATCGACGTTGGCGGTACGTTTTATGCGGTCGATTGGAGACTCGACAATAGAACCATCGAGACCATAGTCATCACCGACGAGTGAATTCTCCTGGTCTTCCTGTTTCATGCTCTTGAGCAAGAACTCGAGACTCTGTGTCTCAAAGCCTTTATTCTTGAAAATATCATTCAATGATGCTATTACGAGACGAAGGTCACGGCTGTCTTCCCTGCCAAAGATATCGTAGTCAACGATTGTCTGAGTCTTTCCATTTTCATCTTTCCATGTCTGGACGTAGCCCATCTCGTTGCAATACACGTCAGAAGGCACAACCATCAGTATCGGTTTGGCATATTTGCCTGCTTCAGTATTTTTGATGGCATCAGCATAACCTTTGTCCTGCATATATTTCACGAGCTCATCGTAAAGCACCTGAACATCAACAGACACTGAATAACCCTTACCTTCTTTAACTGACTGAGGGTTACCTGTTTTGTTGATGAAACGATGATATTGTCCACCAGGAGCTTTTTTGGTTGGAAGGGCTAGAAAACCTTCAAAAAACGCCAGATTTTCCTCAGCTTTTGCGTATGACACGATAGCCGGTGTCGCTTTTGTATTTCCCGAAGCTGTTATGCCACGGAACAAGCAAGCTGCGACAGCGTCACGTTTTGCCATCTCAACACCTTCAGTTGCATCCTTGGCCGTTGTTTTGACAGTAAACACTTTTGTTCCATCTTGTCCAACTCCAATATATTGAACCTCATACTGTTGGTCAAGAACCGAGCGTTTCTCATTCTGTTTCTGAGCGAACACGCTATTTGCCACAAAAACCAGCAAAAACGCTTGTAATAATCCGAATTTTGCAATATTTCTCATATCAAATTAATTTATTTCCAGTTAATTGGCACGTTTCTCATCTCGATTGTACAATCGCCCACTTTGAAGTTCATCACCGGCATGACTTTAGTCTTTGCAGGATTGATTTTATCAGGCACCTCAATCTTTGTCTTCACAGGAACATCAGTCACAGTGTTGAAGTCGCTTGGAGACCAGCTTCTTCTATGTTCATTACCTTCGCAGTCATAGGCGAGGAAGTTTCCGCCGACATACATACGTTTGTTGACATCATGATTTGTGAATTTGATTGTCAGAGTGACCATTTGTGTAGCTTTGCTGCCGATTAAAGACACGAACTCAACATCGAGCCATTCGTCGCATGGGTTTGAAATTGTGAACTCGCTGGCTGGAGCCTGTTTAGGTTCTGCTTTTGGAGCTGCAGCCTCTTCTTTCACTTCCTGTTCGGCATTTTTCTTACGGTTGATTTTCTTCTCTCTCTTAGTAGAATTGTCTCTTGCTTTGAGAGTCTGCTGTTCAAACGGGTCGTTTGACTGAGCGCACACTATCTCCGGCATTGCCGAGAGGAACATAATTGCGATGATAAAATAGACTAATCTCTTCATATTCAATGATTTTTACTTTAAATTTATTTTTCTTTATCAATTTTCTTCCAGATAATCGGCACGTTTCTCATCTCGATGCGGCAGTCGCCGATGTTGAATGTTATCACTGCCATCTTTTTCACTTTTCTAGGCACCACTTTGCCTGGGATATCTATTGAGAAATCCACTTTTTTGTCAGTCTTTGCTGTATATTCCTTGGTTCTGTTGCCACTGTGTTCATCACCTTCTGTGTCATACGCCACAAAGTTTCCGCCAACACGAATCTCTTTGTTAACGTCTCTATTGATAAACCTGCAGTTCAGCACCATAGTCTGCTCTTCTTTATCGCCAATGAGAGAAATGAGTTTGAAATCCAGATCTTCGCCTTCGCAAGGGTTGCTGATTTGAATATCCTTACTTGAATATTTTATTTTCTGATGAATTGTGCCGCATGATACCGTCAGCATCACAACCATCGCAAATCCTAAAAGTAAAAACAGTTTTCTCATATTACTCATTTTAATCAATCGGTTACAAGATAAGCCAAGCCTCGCCCGGGCCTCGCATATAAATTGTACTTTCAATATTATAATTATTGCTTAAAAACTCCTGAAGCTGTGTCACGTATTCGTTTGAGTCGAGGCGACGCACTGCACCTTTCCTGTTTTGTGTTATCAACGGTATCATCACCTGATTGAATGTCAACACGTTAGGCGTGATGTTTCGTGTCGGGTTATTATCGATTGTATGGTCTTGCAACCAATAATAGATGATGTCGCAAAGTTTTTCCATCTTACCGTCGAACTGGAATTTCGATCTCTGGAAATCGTATTTTGAGTTGTCTGTCTTCTTGATTTTCACTGTGATACGATGTCCGTCGGTCTCCATTTTCTGATACTGGCTCTGCATTTTGTCGCAGAAATCGTCGACATAGTTAATCACCGCCTCTTCAAGGAGGGTGTTCACCGTTGCCACCCGGGACGGCCTTCCGTCGCCGTAAGCATGAGCTATCTCATACGCGTTGGAGCATGGATCCACTGCGCGCATATTGAAAGCAACGTAACGGTAGTCATCCATCTCATAGAGTGCGAAGTCGAGGTCGACGATAAAATCGACATTGGCAGTACGTTTTATGCGGTCGAGCGGCGATTCCTTAACGATACCCGACAGTCCGTAATCCTCGCCGATAAAGGCGTTTTCGTCACTTTCCTGGTTAAGGCTCTTCAGCAGGAATTCGAGGCTTATGGTCTCAAATCCTCGAGAAGCGAAAATCTCGTTCAGCGACGATATAACCAGACGCAGATCACGGCTGTCTTCTTTACCAAAAATGTTGTAATCAGGGATAACCTGAACCTTGCCTGTCTCATCTTTCCATGTCTGCACAAAGTCCATCTCGGTGCAGTAAACGTCAGCTGGCACAACCATTATCAGTGGTTTGAGATATTTACCCGCCACCGTCTCCTCTGTCTTGACGGCATAGCCCAAGTCCTGCATATACTGAAGCAAATTGTCGTAAAGAACCTGCACATCGATAATCACATCGACGCCATAATCGAGTTCCTTGACATCCACTTCCCATGATTTCTGCACGTATCTGGCATATTTCCCGACAACCTTTTTAGATTTCGGAAAACTAAGAAAATCAATAAAATAAGACTCATTAGCCTCAATCACGCTCTCTTTTACTATGGCAGGCATAGGGCGAGTTTTCGTCGAAGCCGGCAGTCCACGCAGCAGGCACACTGCCACAGCGTCACGTTGGGCGCACTCATGAGCTTCTTCAAGATTATCTGCGATGATACGCATTTCGATGATTTTCGTGCCTTTAGGACCCACACCACCGATGCGCACGTCAAACTGGGCGTTGAGAATGTTGTTAGCGTCTCTGTTCTGTGCCATCGACACAGACGCAAAAACGCTGATAATCAATATAATAAATGACAATCTTTTAAACATTTTCAAACAGCCTAAGTTTTAAGACAACAAAATTAAGCAATAATTCAATACGTTGCAAGAAAAAAACGCATTTTCTAAAGCACAAACTTTGTTATTTCCTGATTTGGCTCAAGTTCTACAGGCTCTTTTCCGTATTGGAAAATCATCATTTTCTTACCGCCTTTGAGGTAATATTTGTCACCGACGACCCAGATTGCTGTAGCTTCACGCAATCCGACCACCTTCATCTCCTGACGGACAGCAAGATATTCATTGATACGGTCCTGACGAGTCTCGCCACCGTGTTTGATCATCTTGTCGATTTCCGGATGCGGGTCGAGGTAGTGAGGATTGATCTGGAACGGTATGAGATTCAATGTGTTAAAGCTAGCTGGCTGCACTATTGGCATATCGTTTGTGGTGCACAATGTAGGGCAAGCGATGTTTGAACCAGCGCTCCATCCAATGTATGGAGTACCGTTGTTGGCACACTCAGCAATAGCTTGCATCAGACCAAATTTATGCAGTTCAGCGACGAGATGGAAAGTATTTCCGCCACCGACCACGATGCAGTCAGCAGTCTTCACAAGACCAACTTTATCTTCAACTTCGTGAACTGAGACGAATTTTTTCACGCCAAGTTTCTCATTGAAAACTTTTTTAACCTTCTCAGTATAAGTATCATAGCTCTTCGGATAAGGGTTTCCGCCGATGAAGACGCCAGCGAATGGCACGAACGCCACCTTGCTGTCGGCACCGAGTTTATTCTTGTCAAAAAACTGCTCAAGCTGGGTCATAGCCCAAGCCAAGTATGTTTCACCAAAGTTAGTTGAATTGCTAATTAAAAGTAAATTTCTCATTTTTTTAAAGTTTAAAATTTTTACAAAAATAATTATTTTTTGGATATGAAACACATTTTATTATAATTTTGTGATGTTTAAAGCTCAAGTAATATGAAAAGATTAATCATTTTAGCAGTTTTGTTGTGTGGATTAAGTGGAATCACAACAGTTAACGGCAAGAGAAGTGTTGAAAATTATAGTTTAAAATCACCCAATAGTAAAATTGAAGTTAATATCAGGTATGGAGATGAAGGTGGCATTTACTATAAGGTGACACACGAAAATACGCTTGTTTTAGATTGGTCTTCAATATCAATGGAATTGGAAGACGGAAATGTTTTGGGATTTCAATGCAGCACAAAAAACATCAAAAAAAGAAGCGTTAATGAGATTATAGATGCCAATTTTTACAAAAAAACCAAAGTCAGCAACAATTACAACGAGTTGATTATCAATTTTAAAGAAAATTATGCTTTGACTTTTAGGGCTTTCGACGATGGAGTGGCATATCGTTTCTCGACAAGTTTCAAAAATCAAATAATTATTAAAAAAGAGAATGTAAAATACAATTTTAAAGATAATTATTTAAGTTATATTCCATACGTAAACGCAAGAAAAGGCGACGGTGACTTCCTGACACAGCAGTTTTTCACTTCATTTGAGAGTCAATACACCATAGATTCCATCGCAAATATGGATACCGAGCGAATAGCTTTCACACCTATTTTAATATGCGTTGAAGACGGCAAAAAAGTGGTGATTGTGGAGTCAGATTTGGAGGATTATCCAGGTACTTTCTTCAAAAAAGGCGAAGGAAACAGCCTTGAATCGGTGCAGTCGACATATCCGAAAGTAGAAGAACAAGGCGGACACAACATGCTGCAAATGGTTGTAAAAGAAAGAGAAAGCTACGTTGCAAAGGTTAAGGGAACGAGAGATTTTCCATGGAGGGCGATGGTTATTTCGGAAAACGACGCAGAGCTGATGAACAGCGACATGGTTTACAAACTTGCATCGCCTTCAAGAGTTGAGGATGTTAGCTGGCTCAAGCCAGGAAAGGTAGCTTGGGACTGGTGGAACAACTGGAACATCTGGGGCGTGGATTTCAAGGCAGGAATCAACAACGACACATATAAATACTATATAGATTTCGCATCTAATAATGGCATAGAATATGTTATTTTAGACGAAGGCTGGGCGGTAAACAAACAAGCCGATTTATTTCAGGTTGTTCCGGAAATTGATTTAGAGGAACTTGTTGCATACGCCAACGAGCGCAATGTCGGATTGGTGCTTTGGGCAGGATATTATGCCATTGACAGAGACATGGAACATGTGTGCAAACATTATAGCGAGATGGGCATCAAGGGATTCAAGGTCGATTTCATGGACCGAGATGATCAGAAGGTTGTGGATTTCTATTACAGGATGGCTGCGATGGCCGCTAAATACCACTTATTCGTTGATTTTCATGGAGCTTACAAGCCGACAGGACTGAGCCGTACCTACCCTAACGTTCTGAATTTCGAAGGCGTTTACGGTTTGGAGCAGTCAAAATGGGATGATGATTTAAATCAAGTCAATTATGAATGCATGATCCCTTACATCAGGATGGTGGCTGGAAACTTGGATTACACTCAAGGTGCGATGGACAATGCGACGAAATATCATTTCAGAGCCATCTACACAAACCCGATGAGCCAAGGCACAAGATGCAGGCAACTTGCTGAATATGTGATATTTGAGTCGCCATTTAACATGTTGTGCGACAGTCCTACAAAATATATGCAAAACCCTGAGTGCGTTGAGTTCATCGCCAGTGTGCCGACAGTATGGGACGAAACGGTAGCATTGGACGGAAAACTCGGGGAATATGCAGTGATTGCAAGGAGAAAAGGAGATACATGGTACATTGGAGCGATTACGAATTGGGAAACGAGGACTATCGAGATTGATTTAAATTCGCTTGAGATTCCTCGCTCCGCTCGAAATGACATGATGATTTATAAAGATGGTGTGAATGCGAATAGGAATGCGGAGGATTATAAGATTGAGAAGATTACTGGGAATGATGGAATTATTAAGATCGAGCTTGCCAGTGGTGGCGGTGCTGTCATTGTCCTGAAATTTAATATGTAACTTCTTCTAAGAATAGTGCGTGGGCGGGCATTGAGGTTCCTGCAGAGCAGCGGTCTTTCTGTTCGATGATATTTCTAAAGCCCTCGAGGGTGAGTTTCCCCTTCCCCACTTCGAGCAGTGTGCCTACAATGGCGCGAACCATGTTACGTAAAAAACGATCGGCTTTGATGTGGAAAACCAGCAGTCCATTCTGTTCGAACCAATAAGCCTCCATTATTCTGCAGTTGTTTGTCTTGACTTGTGTATGCAGTTTTGAGAAACTTGTAAAATCCTGATATTCAAACAGAATCTTCGCTGCTTCGTTCATCTTCTTCACATCGAGTGGTCCATATATATATAAGGTGTCGTCGGTGTGGAAAGGATTCTTTGTCCGCGTGACATAATAATGATATGTTCGTGATTTGGCATCGAAGCGGGCATGAAGATACGGGTCGACCTGCCAGCAACGATAGACGACGATGTCATCCGGCAAAAACACATTCAATTGATTTACAAACAGTTCCAGATTATCTATCGGTTCACTTTCGAAGTGAGCATAGAAATTTCTGGCGTTGACTCCAGTGTCGGTACGGCCACATCCTGTGATGGATATGTCCTGTTTCAGTTTAAGACTGATACATTTTTCAAGAACCTCCTGCACAGAAATGTCGCCAGGCTGGATTTGCCAGCCATGATAAGCCTTACCATTATATGCCAGATGTAGGAAATACCTGTTCATGAGATTTATTTGCACTGCAAAATTAAAAAAAATGACAAAAAGTTTGCATAATTGAAAATTATTTTTTACCTTTGTCGGGAAATTAACCTCAAAATCGTAAAGCTATGCCAGTATACATGCTCAAAGACGAGGTATATGACTTCCCGCCTGTAAGTCAGTCAACCAAAGACGGTTTATTGGCCATTGGCGGAGATTTATCACCTGAGAGGTTGCTCGTCGCCTACTCATCTGGTATTTTTCCATGGTATACAGAAGGTGAGCCAATATTATGGTGGTCGTTAGACCCAAGAATGGTGTTGAAACCTGCCGATTTGAAGGTCACGAAATCGTTATGGAAAACTATTGAATCGAACAAATATTCATGTTCGTTTGACACTGATTTTGAAGGAGTTATAAGAGCATGCGCCACCGTGCCGCGCACCGACGAACAGCTTGAGGAGGAAGAAGACAAAGATGAACCCAGTCCGTGGATCAGCGAGGACATGATAGCTGCATATTGCGATTTGCATGAGATGGGCTTTGCACATTCCGTCGAGGTTTACCAAGACAACGAGCTTGTTGGCGGACTTTACGGCGTTGCCATAGGCAAAGTTTTCTGCGCCGAGTCGATGTTCCACACCAAGACTGACGCATCGAAGGTGGCATTATACAATTTATGTCAGTTTTTGATTAGAAACGGCTTTGAACTCATTGACGCTCAGCAGGAAACGGGACATATGCGCAGAATGGGCGCGGCTCCAATTCCGAGGAAGGCGTTTATGAAGATATTGAAAGGACTTGTTTTCAAACAGTATTCGCTGATTGGAAACTGGGGAGACGGGACTGCGACACTGGAAAAGTTAATAATTTAATGACAGCAGTTTTTAATTTTATAGAACTTCCTTAATTTTAACTAGTTTTTCGAGAAGGCCTTCAACAAGGTCAAGACGGAGCATGTTGGCGCCATCTGATTTGGCTACGGCAGGATTTGGATGCGTCTCCATGAACAGACCATCGGCACCGACAGCGACAGCAGCCTTTGAGATAAGCTCAATAAGCTCAGGTTTACCGCCAGTAACACCTGCAGTTTGATTTGGCTGTTGCAGTGAATGTGTGACATCCATGATAACAGGGACGTTGTTTTTCTGCATGTCGTAGATGTTGCGATAATCGACAACCAAGTCCTGATAGCCGAAGAAGTTACCTCTATCCGTCAACATAATACTTTGATTTCCTGACTGTTGCACTTTTTCAACAGCAAAGCGCATCGAATCTCCTGAAAGGAACTGGCCTTTTTTGATATTCACAGTTTTTCCAGTTTTTGCCGCTGCGATGAGCAAATCAGTTTGACGGCAGAGAAATGCCGGAATTTGGAGGACATCGACATATTCTGCAGCCATTGCTGCTTCTTCGCAAGAGTGGATATCGGTGACAACTGGAACATTGAATTCCTTGGAAATGTTTTTCAGCACGTTGAGAGCCTTCTCATCCCCTATCCCCTGAAATGAGTCGAGGCGCGAACGGTTAGCTTTACGATATGAACCTTTGAAAACAAAAGGAATATCGAGGCTTTTGGTGATTTTCACCAGATGCTCGGCAATCTTGAATGGCGATTCTTCATCTTCGATGACGCAAGGGCCTGCGAGGAGGAAGAAGCGGTTAGGCTTCAGGTTTTTCAGGAACGGATAGTTGTCTAAAGTTATCATTTAAAGAATTTTTTGCAAAGATAGGAAAACTTTTGATAACAGGATTTATATTAATAATAGGTGTGAAGTTTTTTTGATTTTTTTTATTTTTTTGTTGGTGATTAAAAAAAAATGTGTATTTTTGCGATGTACTATGTACGAAAACAACTTAATTATTAATAACTAAATTCACTACTTATGAAGAAAGTTTTTACATTAGCACTCGTGATGGCAATGGCCGTTACAAGTTTTGCTCAGGTAAAGGGCATTTCACGCAAGTCTGTTAAGGCAGAACCAAGACAGGCTGTCACAGTGACAGGTATGGAAGAAAACAACACAAGCTTCCCAGCCTCAACAAGAAGCATCATGACAGCTCCAGAAGAGTTTGAATTGAGCTTCTCATCTTATGACTGGCAGTCAAATGCTGCTGCAAGAAACTTCACAGCAGTATGGCCTGATGGTTTTGCAGTAATGTGCTACACACAGGCAACTGCACAAGCTTTCGGTGACCGTGGTACAGGTCTCGCAATTTGGGATCCTGCTGTCGGTGAATGGGAGTTTACAGAATCTCGCGTTGAAGGAATCAAAACAGGTTTTGGTTCAATCGCACGTTACAAAGAGAACGGTCTCGTTGTCGCAGCTCACACTGCAAATGATTTGAGAATATTCTTGGTTGAAGACTTCCGTGAAGGCAATCGCGACTTCGGTGAAGGTATTACTCTTCCAATGGCATCAGGCGTTGACGGAACACACCCAGCAGTACAGTGCTCAGGTGAAAACCTCGACATCATCCATGTACTTGCCGCTAACTTCCAAAATGCAACACCTTATTATAACGAGGCTATTTTCTATTGGAGATATGAGAATGGCGAATGGACCAAGCAGTGTGAGTTACTTCCTAACCTTGACGCCGACCATGTTACTGACGGTGGTACAAACAACTATGTTTTCTTACATTATGACCCAGCTAACCCTAACCGTGTAGCTTTCACTTTGACCACACCAAGAGCAGACGGTAAAGTGGTTGTGTCGGAAGACAATGGTGACTCATGGACAGACAGAATCTACTATCAACACCCAGGTATTGACGTAACATACGAGGGGTCATTCCTCTACCCACGTTGGGTTGACGCTCATTTCGACGCAGAAGGCAATATCAACATTGTTTATGAATGGAACGGTTCATCAGGCGAGCCTACTTCAGGTTCATACTATCCAACACTTGGTGGTGTCGGTTTCTGGAGCGAGACACTTCCAAAGAACGAAATGTGCATCGGCGGCATCGGTAATGTTGGCGAGCCATTCATTATGGACTCTACATATCTTGAGTGGGACCTTTACAGATCAGAATGGTATTGGTCAGATGCAGAACACGATCCTCTTCCTGAATACTTCGGCGAACTCATGATTCTTGACGAAGATATGAACGTTGTTCCTTACGACGGCGAAATGCCAGAGACATACTACTGGATTGACCTCAACAACAAAGAGCACGGCAAATACAACAGCGGTATAGCTGCATTCCCATCAATGGTTATGGACGGCAGCAGAATCTTCGCTGTATGGTCAATGATTGCAGGTGACTGCGCATCAGTTTACTTCGATGGTACAAACAGCCAGTACAGATTGTTCGGCGCAATGTCACTCGATGGTGGTCAGACATGGTCAATGCCAGTACACCTCATCACAGACATCATGGACATCTATGATGAGATGGCATATCCACAGGTTATCCCATTCGTCTACACTGACGCAGGTGGTGACTATATCTGGGTTTGCTACCAGAACGACCAGGAGACAGGTACATTCGTACAGGACGACGAAACTGTATGGGACAACAACTTCTACAGAGCAGTTAAGATTTATGTCTATGACGTCCTCGGCGAAGAAGAAAACATCATGACAGTTGCTCCAACAATCAACGTCTATCCTAACCCAGCAAACGGTTCATTCAACGTAACACTCAACAACGAAAGCAACGTCAACATCTACAATGCTGTTGGTCAGTTAGTTAAGACTTACAACAACGTTACAGAGTTGAACGTCAACCTCGAAGCAGGTGTTTACTTTGTGAACGCTGGCAACCAGACAGTTAAGGTTGTGGTGAAGTAAGACTTTAGACTTTAGTCTTTAGACTTTAGTAGAGACGCCACGATGTGACGTCTCTACTTTTTTTATGATTAATAAGATTAACAGGATGGATATTAAAGATTATTTGGATTCTTTGGTTGAGAAGAACAACACGGAGGCGTTTATAAAAGACGATCCAGTGCAGTTTCCGCACAGATATTCTGATATCAGGGACATTGAGATAGTGTCGTTTTTGGTTGCCACGATAGCGTGGGGAAATCGGAAAATGATTTTGAACAATGCCAATAAGATGTTGGATATCATGGGGAAGTCGCCGTATGATTATGTAATGTCGTGTGGATGGGAGAAGCTGGATGATGGGAAATGCGTGCACAGGACATTTTTTAATAGAGATTTGAAGTATTATTGCAGGGGGTTAAAAGCTTTGTATAAGGTTCCTCACTTCGTTCGGAATGACAATAGTTTGGAAGATGTGTTTTATAATGAGGAGCATGATGTGTGGAGGGGAATTCATAATTTCAGGGATATGATGGCCGAGGCGAATGGTGGGACCAGCAAGCACATCTCGAATCCAAGTTGTGAGGCGCCGATGAAAGGAAGCGCGTGCAAAAGGCTGCACATGGCATTGCGATGGCTTGTGAGGGATGACGGCATTGTGGACCTTGGCGTATGGAAGAAACTAAAACCAAAAGATTTGATGATACCGTTGGATGTACATGTGGCGAGAGTCTCAAGAGATTTAGGCTTGATTGAAAGAAAGAGCAACGACAGGCAGACAGTGGAGCTGCTAACGAATAAACTAAGGGAGTTTGACAAAGAAGACCCAGTTAAATATGATTTTGCGTTGTTTGGAGTGGAGTTGATGTAGTTTGAAGTTTGAAGTTTGAAGTTTGAAGTTTGGAGTTTGAAGTTTGGAGTTTGAAGTTTTTAGTTAAAAATGTTGATAACTTTGCGGTTTTTGAAAGTTATCAACATTTTTTATTGTTTTTAGGTTGTGGGATGAGGATTTTTTTATAATTTTGTAGGATTACAAGGATTAGAAGAAAGAATAAGATAAGTAATTGAATATAAAATGATTAACTAAATTAAACACAATGAAAAGAAGTTTTACTTTGATGTTAGCGGCATTTTTGATGCTGATGACAAGTTTTGTCTGGGGACAGACAAGAGACGAAGTTGTTGCGTACACATTGGACGGCACCATCACTGGTGGTTCTTCAGGTTATGCAACAGAAAGTGAAATCACTCAGAACAATCTCACATGGATGGTCATGGGCAACACTACGATGAGTCCATGGCGTATAGGCGGCAAGAGTCTTACCAATGAGAATCGTCCTGTTTATTCAACCGGTACAATGTCTGACAACATCACAAAAATCATTGTCTCTCATGGTACAGCAAGTGGCATTACAGTAAACTCAATGACACTTATTGTTTCGGCAAATTCTGATTTTAGCAATCCTACAAGCACAATGACTGGAGATTTTGTTGCAAGTTCGACGACAACATTCAACAGACCTACTGGTATTGATTGGTCGAACAAATACTACAAAATCATATACAATGTCACCGTCAGCGGCAGTTCAAACAAGTATTTACAATTTGAAAGTGCTGAGTTTTACAAAGAAAACAGCGGACAGCAGACTGTGGCGACACCGACATTCTCACCAGCAGCAGGAACATACTATGAGGCACAGAATGTGACCATCAGCTGCACAACAACAGGTGCGACCATTCATTACACCGTTGACGGCAACGACCCGACAACATCGAGTGCGGTCTACTCCTCTCCTATCGCTATCAGCCAGACCACTACGGTGAAGGCAATGGCAGTAAAGTCAGGAATGAGCAACAGCAGCATCGCTTCAGCGACATACACCATTGAAGCTGCTCCGACACCAATTACCATTGCTGCAGCAAGAGCTTTGGCAAACAATGAATACGCTCTCGTTCAGGGAATTGTGACATTCATTGACGGAAGAAACGTCTACGTTCAGGATGAAACAGCTGGTATCGACTTGTTTCTGAACAACAACACTGTTCCTAGCGGTTTAGCTTTAGGAGATATGGTTCTAGCATACGGTCAAAAAACAGTGTACAAAGGCTTGGTTGAGCTTCAGAACATCAACGGCGGCGAAGCATCACAGTTCAGCATCATTTCTTCAGGAAATACACTTCCTTTAGCAGAGAAGACCATTGCTGAGATTCTTACAGACCATGCAGGCACTCAGATGCTGCAGTCGACACGTGTGAAGATTGTAAACGCAACTATCGGAACCATAAACACAAGCAGCAACACACCTATTACACAGGGTGATAACAGCATCAATATTTACAAGGTTCCTACATTGTCAGGAATCACAGCAGGTGATGCCGTTGATGTTATCGGTGTCGTCGGATGCTACAACAACCCACAGATTCGTGTTGCATTGGCGAACGATGTGACCATTCACGAGACTCCGATGGAGACTGTCGCAACACCAACATTCACACCAGCAGAAGGCGAATACACCGAAGCACAGAGTGTGACTATTGCTTGCGAGACAGAAGGTGCAACGATTTACTACACAATAGACGGAACAGACCCGACTGAAAACAGCACAGTATACACAGAAGCCATCGCTATCAGCGAAAACACCACAGTGAAGGCTTATGCTGTGAAAGAAAACATGCTTGACAGCGATGTAGCGACAGCGGAATACACAATAAACATTGTACCTCCAACACCATCAGAGACATCTTACAAGTTGATAACCAATGCCAATGCACTTGTTGCAGGCGACAAATACATTATCGTCGGTATTAAAGGCGAAACATACAAGGCATTAGGAAAACAAGCCACCAACAACAGACCGGCAGTCACCGTAACTCCATCAAACGACACAATTACAGTGATTCCTGCTTCAGCAGCGGATGAAGATGCTGTTTTTGAACTCACGTTAGGCCAGGAAAACGACAAATGGACATTCTATGATGCAGTCAACGAAGGTTATTTGTATGCTGCAAGTTCATCAGCAAATCATTTAAAAACACAAGCAGAGAACAACGCCAACGGACAGTGGACCATTGAGATTGCATCGAGCGGTGTCGCCACAATCAAGGCACAAGGCACCAACACACGCAACTGGTTGAGACTCAACAATAACGGTTCACCATTCTCATGCTATGCATCAGGTCAGATGGATGTCTATCTGTACAAAGCCGGCGATATCCCGACACCTCCGACACCAACAGAATATGTTGCTACACCAACATTTGCACCTGCAGCAGGCAGTTACACATCAGCACAGACAGTGTCGATTGCATGTACCACCGAAGGTGCCACAATTTATTACACTCTTGATGGAACCACCCCAACAACCGAAAGCACAGTATACGCTGAGGCTTTCACAGTAAGCGAGACAACAACTGTTAAGGCATTTGCCGTAAAAGAAGGCATGCTTGACAGCGAGGTTGCAACAGCAACATACACCATCATTGAGCCTATGACCATTGCAGCCGCTAGAGCGTTGGCTATCAATGAGTACGCTTTGGTTCAAGGCGTTGTGACATTCTTGGAAGGAAGAAATGTTTTCATTCAGGATAACACAGCAGGTATAGATTTATATCTCAACAGCAACACAGTTCCATCTGGCTTGGCGTTAGGCGACATGGTCAAAGCATACGGAAAACTTGCAAATTATGGCGGTCTTCTTGAGCTTACCGGTATCAACGGAAACAATGAAAACCAGTTCATCATCCTATCGACTGGCAACACACTCCCGGTGGCAGTGAAGACCATTGCAGAAATTGTTGAAGACTTCAACGGCAGCAATGCTTTACAGGCAACACGTGTACAGATTGAAAATGCAACAATCGGTTCGATTAACACAGGTGGCAACACGACAATCACACAAGGTGACAACTCAATTATAATATATAAGATTCCTGCAGTCGAGGGTCTTATGGAAGGTGACATCGTCACTATCACTGGCGTCATCGGAGCATTCAGCAATGTATTACAGCTCCGTGTGGCAACCGCAGCAGACGTCCTCTTCACACATCCAGCAGGCATCACAGTTAATCCAACATCGTTGTCAGGATTCAGCTACGTGTATGAAGAAGGTCCATCAACAGTTAAGACATTCACAATCAGTGGCGTAAGCCTCACTGCTCCGACATACATCTACCCTTCAGAGAATTATCAAATCTCATCATTCCCGGGCGAGACATTCTATCCGGAGAATATGATTACAATCAACACCACTGGAACTTACAACTACACCATCAAGGTAAGACTGAAGGCCGGTTTGGAAATTGGAGAATACAACGAGAGTTTGACCATCACTCAGGCTGAAATCGATGATATCACACTGCCTTTGAGCGGCAACGTCACTGGCAATGTTCCGCCACAACCACAAGGCGACTACACACGTGTCAGCGACCTCTCACAGGTGACAAGTGGCTCGAAGGTCATCTTCGCAGCACGTTTCGATGAAAATGCAGACCAGTACTATGCGATGACAGCACAGGCATCAGGCAAGCCAGAAGGCGTTTTGTTCACAAGCGTCGCTGGAACAGCCGAGACATTGCCTGCAGAAATCACTGACGTTGAAGACACATTCTACTGGACAGTTGATGTTGACGGTGCCAACTACACCTTCACCAATGCCAACGGCGATGTGTTAGGATACAACAGCAGCACCAACTTCGCCAATGGCGGCGACAACACAGCATGGGCAATCACATTCCAGACTTCAGAGGCTACAGCAATGGTTCCTGAATATTCAGCATTCGTTATCAACAACGTAAACAATGCGGTGAGAGCGTTTGCATTGAACAGCAACCACAACTTCGGTCCGTACCACACACAGAACATGGCAGCAGACAACTACAACTTCTTTATTGACATGTTCGCCACTGTTGGCGGCGGCACTTTGACATGTGCTACACCTACTTTCACACCAGAAGCAGGCACATATTATGAAGCACAGGAAGTCACAATAGCATGCAGCACTGCAGATGCCACGATTTACTACACAACAGACGGCACCGAGCCTGATGAGAACAGCGCAGTCTATAGCGCACCTATCAGCGTTGCAGAAAGCATGACCATCAAAGCCATTGCAATGAAGGAAGGTTATGAAAACAGCAATGTCGCAACAGCCGAATACATTGTTATCTTAGGCGCTGTCACCATCTTCGAGCAAGACTGGGAAGGCGAAATGAACGGCTGGACATTTGTGACTGTTGAAGGCAGCAAGCCATGGGTCATCAGTCAATACCAAGGCAACCACTACGCATACGGCAACGGCTACAACGGCGGTGTCAACGAGCAGTGGTGCATCTCTCCTGCTTTCAGCCTCAACGTTTACAGCAACGCAAGCTTGACATTCAGAAACGCAAAGAACTACACCGGTCCGGATATGGAGTTGTTCTTCTCGAACGACTACGATGGTTCAGACCCGACATCAGCGACATGGGTAGCTCTTGAGTATAACAAATCTACAGGCTCGTTTGCATGGGCAGAGTCAGGAAGCATCGATTTGGCGAGCTTCGCTGGCGACGAGTGCTACATCGGATTCAAATACATCTCAACAGAGACCGAGGCAGCAGCTTGGGAAGTTGATGATGTGACATTGATGGGATTCACGACAGATCCTTATTTGACAGTGACACCTAATGCTTTGTCAGGCTTCACATATATCGTAGGAAATGGTCCTTCAGCGGTACAGACATTCACTGTTTCAGGCGGCAACTTGCCTACAGCACCGGGCGGAACTTCAGGTGGTGTTTCCATCACATGCAGCAACTCTCATTATGAGTTCTCACTCGACGGTGAAGAATATTGGCACAATTTAACCATCCAAGTTGTTGGAACTCTTGAACCTACTACAGTTTATGTAAGACTCGAGGCAGGTTTGTATGTCGGTCAATGGGACGGCGTTGTCACCTTTGAAGACGGTGGTTTAGAAGTGACTGCAACCGTAAGCGGCACTGTGACAGAAGAGCCTGTCCCTGGTGGCGACTGGAACAGAATCTACGCTCTCAGCGACCTCCACGACGGCGACCAAGTCATCATCGCTTCACGTTACGATGCAACAGTTGGCGACGGCTACTATGCAATGACAGCAGGCGTTTCAGGCAAACCTGACGGAGTGTTGTTCACATCAGTGAATGAAGGCGGCGTTGAGAAATTGCCAGCAGAGATTAGCGATGACTCTGACACATATATGTGGAACGTGACATTGGACGGAGATGTCATAACTTTGACGAATGCAGCTGGCGACATGCTCGGATACAGCAGCAGCACCAACTTCTCTGGCAACACAAGTACAGATTGGAACATCGCACTCCAGACATCAGAGGAAGGCGCTTTGATTCCTAACTACACAGGATTTGTAATCACCAATGCCGAGACAACCAACAGAGGCGTTGCTAAGAACTCATCCAACAAGTTCGGTGCATATTCAACAAGCAACATCAGCAACACTGATTACAACTTCTTCATGGATCTGTTCGTTTACGGCGGTTCGGTGACACCGACAGTGGCAACACCAGTGTTCAGCGTGGCATCAGGCACATATTACGCGGCATTTGAGGTTGAAATCACATGTGCAACAGAAGGCGCAACGATTTACTACACAACCGACGGCAGCGACCCAACAGCAGAGTCAGAGGTTTATGAAGAGCCAATCTATGTTGATAGCGACATCACCATCAAAGCCATTGCAATGATGGAAGGCTATGAGAACAGTGGCATTGCAACAGCAAGTTACATTGTCATGAGTGACCTTGTTGTTCTCGTCAACCAAGACTGGGAAGGCGAAATGGACGGCTGGACATTTGTCACAATCGAAGGCAACAAGCCATGGGTCATCGGCCAGTACAACAACAACCATTATGCCAACGCCAACGGTTACGGCGATGATGTCAACAACGAGCAGTGGTGCATCTCCCCTGCCTTCAACCTCAACGGACGCGCATATCGCAATGTCACATTGACATTCATGAACGCAACCAAGTTCGATGGTCCGGCACTTGAGCTGTACTTCTCGAACGACTACGACGGTCAGGATCCGACAGCGGCATCATGGGAGTCATTGGAGTACATCCCATCAGAAGGCAACTACACTTGGACAGAATCAGGTGAGATCTCACTCGATGGTTTCAGTGGCAGCAACTGCTACATCGCATTCAGATACATCAGCACCATCGAAGAAGGCGCAGCAGCATGGGAAGTCGACGACATTATGATTACCGCTGAAGTTGTCACAAGCACAATCACTCCTGACGCAGCGTTGAATGTCAATGTATGGAACAACAGCAACGAGCTCATGATTGAGAACGGCTCCGACGAGACATTGAACATGATTGTTTACAACATCGTTGGTCAGCCAGTGTTGAGCGAAACAGTTACAACAGGCTCCAATGTTATCCGTCACAGTCTTGCTGAAGGCGTTTACATCGTAAGATTAAGCGACGGCAAGGAGATGATGGGAATCAAGGTGGTTATTAGACGTTAGTCTTTAGTCTTTAGTCTTTAGTCTTTAGACCTTAGTATTTAGAAGTGGCGAATAATTATTCGCCACTTCTTGTTTTTGTTTATAAAAACATATATCTTTGCACAAAATTATCCATAATGAAACGATCCTTATTAATCATCTTAATGATGTGTGCAGTACGTATTGCATTTGCACAATCTGTAAGCACATCAGACAATTACGGTTATCTTGTGATAAAGACAAGAGCAGTTGAAGGTGCCACGGTGTTCATCGACGGCAAGGAGATGGAGATGAAAACACCTTTCATGAGCGACAGCCTCAAAGCAGGTCCGCATAAAATCAAAATTATCAAAGAAGGATACAATGATTATTCCGCCGTCCTACCCGTTGAGGCCAACAAAACAAAAACATTTGACATCAGGCTGAAACAACCGACGCCGACGAATCCATACAGACGCGCGGGACTGGTTTTACTTCCTGAAATTAATGCATCTATGGTTAGCAATTATGGCGTAAATTTTGCCAACATGGCCATCACACCTCAAATGACATTGGAATATATGTTCAAATCGACATTAGGTTTTGGCATTGGCACCGGCTATTTATGTACAAACGCCAATCTTCACTCAATTCCATTGTTTGCACAACTATCGATTTATTATACCAACTCAAAAATCAGCCCATATTTAAATTTAAAACTCGGATATAATTTTAAAATTGATCATAATAAGTTTGGACCAGGATCAATTTTCGCCAGATATTATTTTAGAGGTATATTTGAGGTTACGAGCATTGGTATAAACATCAACCATTCGAGAATCGGCCTGTCTATTGGATTATATCAATACGAACACAAAGTCCAGAGAAACAACATCCATGAAATATCGACTGGAGACAAATTATTCTACGGGATAACCTACAGTTATATGATTTATTTTAAAAAGAAATAAAAAAAAGGCTGCGAATGGCAGCCTTTTTTTTATTGATAAGGATTTTATTCCATCACGCGGCAAACCAGATTTCTGTCGCCGAAGGCGTCGTCGATTCTGGTGACATGTGGGAAGTATTTATCCTGAACGTCGCTCTTCAATGGGAAGCCAGCTTCTTCACGGCTGAATGGGAAGTTCCATTCGTTTGCCATCAGCATCTCGGCTGTGTAAGGAGCGTGTGAGATGATGTTGTCGCCCTGAGGTGCCTTGCCGTCCTCGATGTCCCTGATTTCCTGACGGATCTTGATCATAGCGTCGACGAATCTGTCGAGTTCTGCCAATGGCTCGCTCTCGGTAGGTTCAACCATCAAAGTCTCATGAACCGGGAATGCCACTGTTGGGGCGTGGAATCCGTAGTCCATCAAACGTTTAGCGATATCGATAGCGGCAACACCTGTTGTCTTGTTGATCTGGTTGATGTCGAGAATCATCTCGTGTGCAACGTGACCGTGGTTGCCGGTATAGAGGATTGGATAGTAATCTTTAAGTCTGTCTTTCAGGTAGTTAGCGTTGAGGATAGCGCCCATTGTAGCTTTCTTGAGACCTTCGCCACCCAACATCTTGAGGTAGCAGTAGGTTATTGTGAGAATCTGTGCGCTACCGAATGGAGCTGCTGACACAGCGCCTTTCTGCTCTGAACCGCCAGTCTTGAAGCAGACGTGGCTTGGCAAGAATGGGACGAGGTGTTCTGCAACGCCGATAGGACCTACGCCTGGACCGCCACCGCCGTGAGGGATAGCGAATGTCTTGTGCAGGTTGAGGTGGCATACGTCAGCGCCGATGAAGCCTGGGCATGTGAGTCCGACCTGTGCGTTCATATTGGCACCGTCCATGTAGACCTGACCGCCATTGTCGTGAACGAGTTTCACGAGGGTGCGGATGCCGTCTTCATAGATACCGTGTGTTGAAGGATATGTCACCATGAATGCGGCGAGAGTGTCCTTATATTGCTCAGCTTTCTCTTTAGCATCGGCGAGGTCGATGTTACCGTGGTCATCGCATTTCACGACGACGACCTGCAGACCTGCCATTGCTGCTGATGCCGGGTTGGTACCGTGTGCTGATGCAGGGATCAAGCAGATGTTACGATGACCCTCACCTTTTGCCTCCTGGTAACGGCGGATTGTCATCAAGCCTGCGTATTCACCACTTGCGCCAGAGTTAGGCATGAACGAGATACCTTTGAAACCTGTGATTTCGCAGAGGTCTTTCTCCATCTCGTTGATCATCTCGAGATAGCCTTCAGCCTGTTCTGCTGGCACGAATGGGTGGATGTTGCCGAATTCTGGCCAGCTGAGTGCGAACATTGATGTTGCAGGGTTCAGTTTCATTGTGCATGAGCCAAGTGGAATCATGCAGCGGTTCAAGCTGAGGTCGCGGTTTTCGAGCTGTTTCATGTAACGCATCATGTCAGTCTCGCTGCGATACTTCGAGAACACTGGAGCTGTCAAGAATGCTGAGGTTCTTCTCATGCCTTCCTGGATGCCGCAGAAGTTCTGGCAGTTAGGGTCGCAAACGAGTGGCTGATGTGCCTTGCCGAGAGCTTCAGCAATGACCATTCCGATTTCATCGAGATCCTCGCGGCATGTTGTCTCATCGATGCTGATACCGAAATGTAGTTTGTCGATGATACGGAAGTTCATGCAGTGTTTCTCAGCGACTTCCTTCACTTTGCATGTGCAAGCGCCTTCCGGCAACTCGAACAGCAAGGTGTCGAAGAAGTATTTGTTGAGCTGTTTCACGCCGTATTTCTCCAACTCTTTGGCGAGTTTTCCGGCGAGGCAGTTGATATGATGTGCGATTTCTTTAATGCCTTCCTGTCCGTGATAGATTGCGTAGAATCCCGACATGATGGCGAGCAAAGCCTGAGCTGTACAGATGTTTGATGTAGCTTTTTCACGTTTGATGTGTTGCTCACGTGTCTGAAGTGCGAGACGGTAAGCCGGGTTGCCGAGAGCGTCTTTCGAGATACCGATGATACGACCTGGCATCGAGCGTTTGTAAGCTTCTGTTGTTGCAAAGTATCCTGCGTGAGGACCGCCAAAGCCCATAGGGAGACCGAAACGCTGGTTGCTGCCGAACACCACGTCAGCACCCCATTCGCCTGGAGGTGTGATAAGAGCCAAGCTCATCAAGTCAGCAGCGACGCCAACCTGCATGCCTTTTTCTTTCCAAACCTTCACTGATTCGCGGTAGTCGATGACTTCACCGAACTGGTTAGGATTCTGGACGATGACGCCGAAGTATTCCTCACCTGCGCTGAAGTTCTTGATATCGTCGACAACGACTTCGATTCCGAGGAAGTGAGCTCTTGTCTTGATGACCTCGATTGTCTGTGGGAACATATCGTTTGCCACGAAAATCTTCTTGACATCGGCTTTCACCTGAGCGCGTGAACGTTCATGATAGAACATAAGCATTGTCTCAGCTGCTGCTGTAGCCTCGTCAAGCAATGAAGCGTTTGCCAAAGGCATGGCAGTCATGTCGCTGATAACGGTCTGGAAGTTCAGCAAAGCCTCGAGACGGCCCTGTGAAACCTCAGCCTGATATGGAGTATATGATGTATACCAACCTGGGTTCTCAAGGATGTTACGTGTGATGACGCCAGGGGTGATCACGTTGTAGTAACCCATTCCGATGTAGCTGCGGAACTGTTTGTTCTTTGCGCCAAGAGCCTTGAGGTGGCTGATGCATTCGTATTCGTTCATTCCGCGACCGATATTGAGGTCGTTTTTCAAACGGATATCCGGAGAAATAATCTCATCGACGAGTTGTTCGGTTGATTTCACGCCAATGACCTTAAGCATTTTCTCAACATCTGCTTCTGTCGGGCCATTGTGGCGTTTGATGAAGTTATTGTTAATCATAGAATTATATTTTGATTTGTTATTAATCTTAAAAACGTGCAAATTTATGTTTTTTTATTTAATTTTCCGAAAGTTTTTTATAATTTTGCGTCATAAAATTAAAAAATATGAAAAAGGTTCTGTTTTTATCAGTAATAGCGCTTGCTATTTTGGCTTCGGGATGTAAGAAAAACAAGTCTAAGGCATTGGAATACAACGACTCCAATCCTATCAACATGGTTTTAAGAGGCTATCATCAGATTGAGGCTTCTTCAGAATACGACATCACTTACAAAAGTTTAAATGAGACCGCAGTCACTGTGACAAAATCAGGTAAGCTTTATGGCAAGAATGTCGGAGAAGCACAAGTGAAAATCGACAACGGATACGAGAGCAAAACCGTAGATGTGATTGTAGACCTTTTCACCGAGCCGACTTTTGAATTCGGCTGCAACCCAAACAGAATAAAATCATTATACGGGCAACCATTAGCTGCAGGTTATGTCGACACAATCTTGGTTTATCAGTACACCTCAAACGATGGTTATTCTTACGCATGCGGCGAGATGGACTTCTTCTTTTATGACGGAAGATATTTTGAGTCGGATGTATTCATCAGACCGAATGTTGAGGTTCTTATGAACAGATATTTGAACGATAACTTCATTCTTGACACAATCTTGGGCGACACCATGTCAATATACAGACATCAGCTCGACAATAATATCATATGCGGAAAATACGCATCACACAACCAGTGGGACGAGTGGTGTTTGTTCTATGCAAGAGCCGATCAAGAGAAATCTTTCGCCAACGTTTTAAAGAGACGTCCACGCTCCTCAAAGTTACGGTACTGATCGTAACTGGCAGCGGCAGGCGAAAGCAGGCATACATCGCCAGGTTTTGCAAGACTTCTAATAATTTCAAAGGCTTCGTTGAGGTCTTTGAAATTTTTTATATCACCTTGATAACCGGCATTTTGGAGCAATTCAAACATACGTTGTCCTGCTTTGCCGGTATATAAAACATGCTTGATTGGATTCTTTAACAGAAAATCTATCAAAGGAGTATAGTCGATTTCACGGTCGAAGCCGCCAAGAAGGAGGAACGTCACATTTTTGATTGTCTGGATCGCAGCGATCGCGGCCTGAGGGATAGTGGAAATACTATCATTATAAAAAGTCACTCCACCGAACGTGCCCACCAGCTCCTGACGATGCTCGAGCGGTTTGAAGGTGTATAAATTGGGCAGAACCTCATCTACAGGAATTCCGAAGGCATAGATGGCACACAAAGCAGCCTTGACATTCAATCGGTTATGGTCGCCACGCAACGGCACTTTGTCCCAATCAACACCAAAATCGTAATATTGGTAATTAAGCGAATTAACCATCATCTTATCGGCTTCGTAACTGAATTCAGAATTGGTTACAGCCCAATCCTTCTCCCCCATCTTCCTGATAATGTTCAACTTAGCATCGCGATAGGCATCAAAAGTGCCGAAATGGTCAAGATGCTCTTCAAAAACATTCAGCAGAATGCCGATGTGTGGGCTGCGATGGATAAACTGCAGCTGATGCGCCGAAAGCTCAAAAACTATTATCGACTTATTATTTATCTGCTCGATGACATCAAAAATCGGAATGCCGATGTTGCCTGCCAAAATAGCGTCTTTTCCCGACTCTTTCAGCAGATGATAAATCAATGTCGAGGTCGTGCTCTTGCCTTTGGTTCCGGTTATTCCGATGATTTGGCTGTGAAACTCTTCCAAAAACAAATCCGTCTGCGATGTTATCTTTGAAAGGTCAACGTCTTTGCCAAGCAAAGAAATCCCTGGGGTTTTGAGAACTATATCATAGTCATTGATGGCATCGAAATAGTTGTCGCCGAAATATAATTTAGGATTATTGGGATTACTTGGATTAATATTGAGATCCTTAAAAGCATTTTCGTTTTTGTCAGCGATGCCGACTTCAGCGTGTGGAAGATATTTTTGGAGAAACGCCAGCGACGATTTTCCTTCGCGTCCGAATCCGAGGATGAGGATGCGTTTGCCGCGAAGACGTTTGAATATGGCGTTCATCCTAAGCATTCAGGGCCTCCTTCAAGATTTTTTTAAACAATTCCGGAAGATTGTTGCCATCATCGAACTGCGAGACGTAATCCTCAACCGTCAAATCTTGTGTTTTCTCAACTCCGTCAAGGATGGTATCTCTCAGATTATCATCGGTTTGCAAGATTCTATTGATGCACGCACGCACCTCGCCCACTGTCCCGACGCATTCGAAAGGCTTCACTTCTACAGAGCCGTCCAGCTGGTCGAGAATCGAGCGTAAGTTATTGTCACTCAATAAGTCCTTGCCAAAAATATCAGTTAGCTCGTTTCTTGAGATGAACGGTGACAAAGCGAGCCATGTGAACAGACATTTCGGACATTTTCCACACCATGAGTCTGTCTTAGATCCGGCGTTGCAGCTCTTAAACACTTTTCGGTATTCTTTTGCGCGACTGAACAACTTGGCAATTTGCAATTCATTTAACGGTCGCAAAAAGCTAAAGTATTGAATATCAGCGTCAATATACTTTGCCACATAATGCCTGAAGTCGTTCTCAAACGCCACCGACTTGCTATATTGGTGGTTGATTTCGGTGTCCGGCACCGTTGGCTCGTTTGCAGATGACTCATTTGAAAGTGCGATATATCTCGATTTCGTTGCAAATCCCAGTAAAATCGTGTAAAATGCCAACATTGCCGAGAATGGTGTGTGACCATTGAGATAGCCTTCAGCATTCATTTTCAGCATCGTCGGGTCAAGAGTGCGCTTTATGATTGCGGTCTGTTCTTCTGTGTAACCAGCTGCCGCCACACATTCTTTTGTAGCGCCACGAGGGTTGATAATCAATGGGATAGCAGGAACACGGTTTTTCAGAAGCTCAAGAGTAACAACAGAATCTTTGCCGCCGCCGACTGGGATTAAAGTTTGCTCATTTAAATGAGATTCCTCGCTACGCTTGGAATGACAGGCATCAATTGCATGCTCGATAGTCATGAAATCATTGATGTTCGTCTGAATTCCATTGACATAAAAAAACTCACCTAACCCATTGAAATACAAGTTTTTCCACCAACGAATCTTTTCCTCGTCGAGGGCAAACGGCCTGATTATGACTTTTTTCGGACAAGCAATTTTCCAATAGCTTATCAGCTCAATCATGCCGATGTGGAAGATGAGGTTATCAAGCAAAGGTTTCGGAATCTCATCCCAATGATAAAATGAGCGGGACGGGATAGTGAAACATGGATGAAACTCTACAGTTTGAAGTTTGAAGTTTGAAGTTTGAAGTTTGAAGTTTGAAGTTTGAAGTTGGGACGGGTTAAGATAAAAGTCAAATTTTGCTATAAACTCTCCGTTTCCCAAAGAATAATGGAAATCCTGGAAACAGAAAGACTCAAAAGTCTCCCTCAAAGAATCGAATTTTGCTTGATTTGACATAGTTTTATCCAAATGACTTACAAAATTATATATAATATCGTTATCTTTAACAAAAAATATTATCTAATGACAAATCTACTTCACTGCATCGTAAAATGCCTCGTGTATTTTCGTTCTAATATCAAGTTGCGACAGTTTGTTGTTGTTTGCATCAGGATAGACTCGATTCGACAAGAATATTACGATGAGGTTATTTTCAGGGTCAGCCCATGCGAAAGTGCCAGTAAAACCTGTATGTCCGAAGCTTTTCATAGATGACTGTTTTGCTGGTGTGTAAAACTCCACCGTTGGGTCAACCTCCGGTTTGTCGAAGCCGATGCCGCGACGGTTCATATTGTCTTTGAACGGTGCCGACGTAAATTTCTTGATCGTATAACTTGACAAAAACTGTCGTTTGTTTGCATATCCTTCATTCAGCAGCAGTTGCATCATCACGGCAAGGTCACGAGCATCAGCAAACAAGCCAGCATGACCTGAAACGCCGCCCATCAGAGCTGCTGCCTGGTCGTGAACGTCGCCTCGCAACAGCTGCATCCTGAAACATGTGTCGTTTTCAGTAGGGGCAATCTTATCTATCGCAATGTGTCTCAATGGTTTATAATAAATATGGTTCAGATTCAGCGGCTCGTAGAAATTATCTTCAAGATATTTTTCAAAAGGCTCATTTGTCACCATTTCTACAATCTTCGGCAGCATATAAAAGCCCAAATCGCTATATTTATAACGTTTTGCACCCATTCCAGCCGTCTTCACCACACCATTGATATCGAAACTAAAGTCTTTGGAGATATACAAATCCTTAGCAACGCGCACGGTATGGTCTTCATCGATGCTTCTCCTAAAAATCTCAGGATCAGGTTTCCCATCTTTCAACAAAGATTTATAAATTGGCACCCAACCGATAAAACCAGCCTGATGCGTCATTATCTCAATAAGTTTTATATCGCCTTTGTCAGTGTTTCTAAGGTATGGGAAATAGTCACCGAGCTGACTTTCCAGACTTATTTTTCCATCATCGTAGAGTTTCATGATGGCGAATGTTGTCGCGAAAACCTTTGTCAGCGAGGCAATATCATAAACATCGTCATTAACTACCTCATGGTCGCAATCATAAGTGAAATGACCGAAACATTTCTCGTAAATGATTTTTCCGTCTTTCATCGCCAAAATCTGGCATCCAGGATACGCACCGATCTCGATGCCATTCAACGCGATGGAATCGACTTTCTGAGTAAACTCATTGTCAATCAAAGAGACAGGCAATGTCTCAGGTGTCAGCATGCCATCAAAACTCATTCCGTCGCCAGCCTTGTATTTCTTGCTGACTGAAACAGGCAGTTTTCCCGTCGGATTGAGCTTGCCAACCATCACGTTAACCACAGCGTTCACTGCATCTGGCGTGTCTTCGTAGCCGATAAGAATTGCTTGAGGTAACTTATTGAAATCGAACTTATCAAGCGCATACGGACAAGCGAACAAGTTGAGAACCACATTGCTTGTTTTTATCATCAGTTTCACAAAATCGACCATTTCATCAGTGATGCCGAAGTTTTTTGTAGCATAAATCGATGTGTTCTGAACATTGACCACAATAGTTTTATAATTCTTTAACTCACTGATAATCTTCGACTTTTTCGTAACGGCGACGTTTTTATCAAAGATATATGATTTCACATCATAGCCTTCTTTTGTGAGTTTCTTAGCCACCTCATCGTTTTTACCAAAAGTCACCACGGCAAGTTGTCTGTCTTTATCTAGCGGAAGTATCTCTTTTGTGTTTTTGAGCATCGTAACCGCTTCATTATAAAGGCGTTGCCTCAAATTATAATACTTCGCCTGATGCAAATCGTTGTCAACATATTCGACAGATTGCGGCTGATATTTTGCTATTCCCAGACGATATTTATAGCGTAGGATCTTCTTACAGCTCTCCTCCACCCTATTCTCCACCTCAGCGTTATCCAGCTGATTTTCAATGAATAAGATTGTATTCTCAGGATTTATCGGCATAAGAATCACGTCGACACCTGCCAACAAGGCTTTCAGTCCCACTTCATCAGGATGGATGCCCTGATATGCGCCTTTCATCTCCATTGCATCGCTGAAAATGATGCCTTCAAAGCCCATTTCTTTCTTAAAAAGATCTGTCACAACATTCTTTGAAATCGACGACGAGAGATTTTTCACCGGCTCGATAGCAGGCATGTAAAGATGTCCGACCATTGCGCCTGCCACACCCTTATCTATCAGATACTCAAATGGATACAGCTCTATTTTCTTTAAATCCTTGAGTTTTTTGTCGATTTTCGGCAGTGTTTCATGAGAGTCGTTTTTCGTGTCGCCATGACCAGGAAAATGTTTCATCGTCGGCAACACTCCATTGTTTTGAAGTGCCAGAGCATATTGGGTTCCGCGTTGAGCCACCTGTTTCGGGTCCTCGCCAAAACTGCGCATACCGATAACAGGATTTTTCGGTTCGTTATTCACGTCGATATCTGGAGCAAAATCGACAGTTATTCCGATTCTTCTGCATTGTTCAGCAATCTGAGCGCCCATCTCACCTATAAGTTCTTGATTTTGAATGGCTCCAAGTGTCATCTGATAAGGATATGAGATGCCGTCATTAAGCCGCATACCGAGTCCCCACTCACCGTCAATGCCAACCATCAAAGGAGTTTGAGCCATCGACTGCCAACGGTTCACTTGGTCCAACAATGGCGACGCATCGGTACGGAAAAACGTCACGCCTCCAATATTATATTGCTCTATAAGTTGTTGAACCTCAGCAAAATACACCTTGTTTGGCAGATTCGCACGCACATTGATAAGCTGTCCCACGCGCTGCTTCCATGTCAGCGAATTATACACCGAGTCAACCCAGCGGTCTTCAGCAGACTGTGCATTGGCAAACACACTTAAAAATATGATAATCAACGAGATATATAATCTTCTCATAACTCTAAAATATTTACAATTTCCTCAATATCAAATGGTTTGGCTATAATCACCTTATTCTGATCCAACAAAAACATTGACGGAGTCGTGTCAACAGCATAATTATCAACGATTTCAGACCTCCAGCCTTTAAGTTCATAAAGGTTATACGACTCGCTCAGATGCGACTTCTTCAACAAACGTTTCACCTTTTTAAACTCGCCCGAGACGTTGACTGTCACTATCGCAAAGTCCTTGTGATTCTTGGCAAAACGCCCGATTTCAGAAACCAAATCACGGCAATGCGGACAAGAATATGACCAAAAAAGTATTACTACATACTTTTCATTAATATCGTTCAGGTTAAAGTCCTTGTCTTCAACCGTAACACTTTGAATATCAGGAGCTTTACAACCAATTTTCACTCTATTATAAGATTCAGAGATATCGTTCATTTCTTGAATCTGATTGCTGTCAGCATTCAAATACTCAAGATAAGGCAATCGAACCATGTAATCGACTACAAGATTAGCGCCCAGCTCGGAAAAACCATATATAAGATATTGATAAACAAACTTATACATCGGAAACGACAAGCATCTTTTCAACACATTGTCGGTCGCCAGAATGTAATTGTACATCTGTTTTTCTGCCGAAAGCTCAGGATTTTTTGCCGAGTCAATATACTCAGCAAGTGTGGTTTTCAGAAAATCGCTTTCAACTAAAGTAGTGTCATTAAAGTCGACTTCTTCGAGCAAAGCATCGTTCATCTGTCCGTTTATAGAAGAAAAAACAGACATTAAAATAATGATTACCAATAACTTTACTCTATACATCGACATTTATAGGATTATTTTAGAACTTCTTTGATTCTTTCTTCATATTGTTTGTTATTTACAAGCATCAAAGCCTCCTTTGCTTCAAATTGGTAATTACCGTTTTGATATGCATCAATGAGTTTTTCGACACACAATTCAGTGCCAAAATACGCGAAAACCTTGTAATAGCGAGGCATCACATCAGGTTTTACATGTTTCAGCGTCGATGCGAAATAGTCTTTTTTCTCATCAGGGAGATTGACTGTGGCATTTTTTATTGCACCAAGCACATCATCGACATATCTTTCATCGCAAGTCTCAAGAAGTCTGACCAAAAACTCCATCTGTGGAGCAGTGACAACAAGTTTGAGCGTTCTATACGCATAATCTCTAACCACTTGATTATCAGTGTTTAACAAATCTTTAACACTCGAACAAACAACTATTGTCGGGCGACACTCAAGAATTTGAAGAGCCGCCAGTCTTTGATTATCGGTGCCGCTTCTCAGCACATCATTCAGCAATGCGTCGTAATTACCTTCATAGGCGATTACCAATTCTTTGATAACATCCTGATACTCACCGCCGAACAGAGGTTTCACAGCATTGATGCCAGCAGGATTGTCAATTTTGAAGATGGCACGTATAGTAGTCTCCACCGCCGTTTTATCTTTAGATGACAGCTGACGTATGACAAGCGGCATCTGAGAGTCGTTTTTGATATTTCCAAGCCATTCGACGACCTCGATGTTAGAAACCGTCTTCTTAGCTGTAAGCTTCATAACTTTATCCACAACCTCTTGATTAGCATATGGTTCCATCAGTTTAAGAGCCTCTTTACGGACGTCGCTATTTTTGTTTTTCAAGGCTTTATAAAGCTCAGGCATCATTTTCTCGCCATCCAAAGCGACCAGCAGTCTCATGCCCGCAATCTTACAATACCAATTCTTGCTTTTGTTCAGTTTTTTCGCGCCTTTCCTAACGATTGCAGTAGTCTTGTCGTTACTCCCAACAACCAAAAGTGCGTTGTAGATATCGACTTTTGTCATGTCATCATCACCTTTCAGCCATGATATCAGAGTATCTTCCATATCCGTAATATGTTGTTTCCCAATGGCATACGCCCATGCGCCTTTGTATTTTATGTCATTCGAGTTTTTTACGAGATACTTCAAAACATAATCTTTTGAATTATGAATATCGCCAATCGCTCTAATAACTTGATCCGCAATTCTCTCATGTTCAACAAGTCGCATCAATTCTTCTATATCTCTCTCATTACAAAATGTCGGAAAATAAGAAATCACATAAGACATAATTTCAACATTAGAGAACTTACCAGCGAAAGGCACAGCTGAGTTCACCAACGCCTCCCTAATTCTGCCATCTCCTGTAAACCTATAATTATCAACAATTTGTGAGAATTCAACTATAGCTTCAGCTGCTTCCGCGTCGTCTTGCGATATCATTTTTGTAAGCACCTTAAACATGCAGTCTGTATCATAGCAGATGTATCCTTCATTTTTTTGGGCAAAAACCTGCAACGGAATCATTGCCATCATGGCAAAAACGATGGTGATATTTCTCAAAGTCTTCATGATTATTACACTAATTCTTTAATTTTCAATATTTTACAAAATAAAAACCGACTATTATGACGATTTTTTTCAAACTACAAATATAATAATTTAAACTCAAATTGCATCCAAAAATTTTGTATTTTTGCAACGATTATGAAGACAAGTATCTCCACAAAAGAAATTTGGCGCATCGCGGTTCCGATTATGATTGGAAATCTGGCGCAGACGCTCATCACGTTCACCGACACTGCGTTTTTGGGACATCTAGGCGTGGTGGCATTAGGCGCTTCTATGATGGCGGGCATGTATTATTTCGTGTTCACCACCATGGCAATGGGCTTGGCTATCGGCATACAGATTATCATCGCGCGACGTTTCGGCGCAAAAGAGTATAATAAAATAGGTGGCATTTTCCAGCACGGTGCGGCGTCAATCCTCATCTTCGGACTGCTTTTGTTTGCGATAATGAGGATTTTCTCAGGTTCGCTGCTTGATTTCATCATCGAATCAGAAGGAATTTACGCCGGAGCGATGGAATACATCGGATTCCGCCAGTTCGGCATCGTCTTCGTGTGCTTCAACTATCTCTATCGCGCTTTGTACACTGGACTTTCCAACACCAAGGTCATCACTTATTCAACCATTTTGATGGCAACAGTAAACATCGTCCTCGACTACTGCCTTATTTTCGGAAAATTTGGACTTCCAGAGATGGGAATCGGCGGCGCAGCATTGGCATCGTTGATAGCAGAGGTCACCGCTTCGCTGTTTTTCACCGTTTATACCTATATTAAATTAGGCAAGCGTGAATACGAGCTTTTCAAGCCTCATGGTTTCGATAAAGAAATGGCAGTCAACATAGTACGTATCGCAACCCCAACGATGTTCCAGAAGCTGTTCTCGTTCAGCGCATGGTTCATATTCTTCATTTTGATTGAGAAGATGGGCGAAGAGGCAATCGGTATCTCGTCGATAGCACGAAGCGTTTACATGATTCTGTTCATCCCAGTCTTCGGTTTCCTCGCGACATCAAACACCCTGACGAGCCGTATCATCGGAGCAGGACATGCCGACGAGGTGCTTAGAACGGTGTTCAGGATTATCTTGAACTGCATAATTTGCTGCATTCCGCTGATTTTGGTGTGCATCTTCTTCCCTACCACCGTGATGAGCATCTACACCGACGACATGGCTCTTGCCAACGCCGCAATACCTTCCATTTACGTGATTTGCGGAGCTATTATCTTCCAGGCAATCGGTGCCGTGGCGTTTGAATCAGTGTCTGGAACAGGCAACACCAACGCCGCTCTGTGGCTTGAATTCGGCATCCTCGCGCTTTACATCGTCTATATTTGGATGCTCACCAACATCACCACTCATGTGGCATGGGTCTGGACCTGCGAATATCTTTACGGAGGCTTAATAGCTTTAGTATCAATAATTTACATCAGATTTGCTAATTGGAAAAAGTTGAAAATATGAAAAAGATAGAAATAAAAGATTTTGAGCTTTACACCACTGGAATCATCAGCATAGCGTGGAAAGAAGGCAAGAAAGACATGTTTTTGAACGTCGACCTCGACCTCGCCTCGATGATGAAGCTGTGCAAGATTGAAGGCATTTCATACGAGAAAGTTCAGCAACTGTCGGCTGACCAGAAGCCTCTGACATTCCATAAGGCATCTGTTTTCCTTTTCCAAGAGGACGACAAACCAGGTCAATACTGTCTCAGCGAAGCAATGTTTGAAGACGATGGCATCGACATCTACTACTGCGAAATCAAAGGCTGACGACATCTTACCCGACCTCCCCGACTTCGTCGCAATCGACTTTGAAGCCGCCAATGCCGCAACCACGAGCGTATGCAGCGTGGGAATCGTCATTGTGCGCGACCGCGAGATCGTGGAGGAATTTTACAGCCTCGTGAAGCCTGTGCCGAACTACTATGACTTCTACACAAGCAAGATTCACGGCATCAAGAAAAAAGACACTGACAACGCCCCTATCTTTCCGCAGGTCTGGAATCAAATTGAAAAGAAACTCAAGGGGTTACCATTCGTGGCACACGGCTACGAGTTCGAGAAACGTTGTCTGAATTCACTGTTCGAATATTACAAAATGGGACGCAAACGCTTCAAGATTTACGATACGAAACGCGCCTCAGAAATCGTCTTCCCAGATTTGGAAAACCATAAACTGCAAACCGCCGCCTCCCATTGCGGCTACGAGTTTGACAAGAAAAACAAACATCACAATGCGCTGGCCGACGCCGAAGCATGCGCGAGGATAGCGATGGAGGTGTTTCAATCGCTATAATATTGCTGTTTTATTGCTTCCTGCGTGTTAATGCGTATGAGCAGCCGAGGGCGGTTAAGATTAGCAAACCGCTACCCAATGGTGCATCAATACTATTTGTAGTTCCATGACTACTAGGAAATATCGGAACATCTACATTTTCTGTTTCACGATATGAATTACCAGATTTTGAATCTTTTGCAAAGTATCCGTCGCGTTGAGCGTTGGTGACAATGCTAAATACAAATATTATTGCTATTGTTAGTAATAACTTTTTCATTAATTATTAAAATTTTTCGTTACGCTTTGATTGTAATGCCAGATAGCCACTCCCCTATTTCGTGTTTCACATAGCTTTCACTTATAATATGCGACGGCAAGGTCTTCTTCGGGCACATTTTCCTATTTTTGAAGATTTTGGCATAGTCGCGTTTGATGTCCTCGCCAAGAAGCTCGTCATGTTCGGTGTGATGGCATGTAACATTGTCACCCACAACGAATTTGAATTTTTTAAACTCAAACAAATCCTGCATCGTGAACTTGAACGAGGTGGCTCCATCGCTGCGGCGAGCGTGGTATGGCACCGTTCCGACAGCTGGTTTCAGCGACTTCATCGGCTCGATGACAGGGTTAATCACCAGCTTCGGACCTTGGAAATCGCTGCAAAGGACGTAGAATCCTCCCAACGATGTTCCAGCCATCGCAAAGACATCGTTTTCCTTCGCAAAGTCATTGATTTTCTTGATGGAAGCAGCGGCATGATGATCGACTTCCAAAGCACACCACTCGTATTCAGGATAATAGAGGTTCAGGAAGCCCACCGTCTGACTGAACGGCGAGCCTCCGAAACCATGTATGTACACTATTTTAGGTTTATCACTCATAATTTATACTCATTCATATCGTCATTTCGAGCGCAACGTAGTGAAGTCGAGAAATCACCGCCATTAGAATGTTAAGAAACAATTGATAACCGGTGATTTCTCCGTTCCGCTTCGCTACAGTCGAAATGACGGTCGGTATGTTTATATCCATTTCACCAGCGGTAAATCCTGTCGGTTAGGCAGCATCTCGTTGGTCGGGAAAATTCTGAATGTGTAGTTGATAATTCCTGCGTATGTTACTGGCAGGCTGATGTAATACTTCGCCCAGCCTTCGCCTGAATCGACCAACTGCAACTGCTCGACACGTACAAGCTTGTTAACCACTCCGTTATTCTTTTCGCCTATCATCATCTCAATACCGACATCGCCTTTTTTCAAACCCGGTGTCTTCAGCGTTATCTCAGCGATAAACACATCGCCGAATGTCAGCGGACGCACATCAGGATCCGGCACCTTGATGGATTCGACCTCAATCTTATCCCAGTTCGCCTCGATGTTACGCTTCCAGTCCACGATTTCAAACGCCTTGGCGTATCTGTCAGCGCGCATCCAGTTGGTGCGTTCGATGAGTTTGTTGTAATATTGTGCGAAATAGTCGTCAAGCATACGTTTCATGGTATAGAACGGCGCAATCTGCATCATGTCGTTCTTCATGTACTGTATCCATTCAGCCGGAACGCCGTCTTTATCTCTCTTGAAATACATCGGGATGATCTCATTTTCAAATGTATTGTAGATAATCTCGGCATCGAGTTCATCCTGATACTTCTGGTCGTTGTAGGTGCGTTCCTCTTTGATGGCCCAGCCAGCCTTCGGACGGTAACCTTCCGCCCACCAGCCGTCAAGTACCGAGAAGTTAAGCGTTCCATTCATCGCCGCCTTCTCTCCCGAGGTTCCGGAAGCCTCCAACGGACGTGTCGGGGTGTTCATCCAGATATCGACGCTAGAAGTCAGCAGCTTGCCGATTTCCATGTCATAGTTATTGATAAACAACACCTTACCGATAAATTCCTTACGTCTTCCGACCTCGATGATATTCTTTATGAGATCCTGACCAGCCTTGTCATTAGGGTGCGCCTTGCCAGCAAACAGGAAGATGACCGGACGTTTCGGGTCGTTGACGATCTTTGCCAGACGTTCGATATTTGTGAAGAGCAGATGTGCGCGTTTGTAAGTCGCAAAACGTCTTGCGAAGCCAATCACCAATGCGTTTTCATCGATATTGTCCATCGTCTCCATGATAAGCTTCGGGCTTTCCGAGCGACTTTGCATATCGCGGATAGTCTTCTCTCTGACAAATGCAAAAAGATTGTGTTTCAATTCTTTACGAATCTCCCAGAAGTCTTTTGCCGGAACATTCTGAATCTTTTCCCATACTGTAGGATCCGACTGGTTGGCAAGATAATCCTCACCCAACACCTTATTATATAAACGCTGCCAGTGTTTGTCGGCCCATGTCGGGAGATGCACGCCGTTGGTGACGTATCCGATATGGTTCTCCTCGGCGAAATAGCCAGGCCACATCTCTTGGAACATCTCGCGGCTCACTCTTCCGTGAATCTTACTCACTCCGTTGACTTCCTGGCTGAAGTTGACCGCCAGTACGCTCATCGAGAACTTCTCGCTCGGGTCGTGATGCATACGTCCCATATTCATGAAGTCGTCCCACGAAATGTTGACTCTACCTGGGAAATGCGGCAGATATGTCCTCATTAGATCCTCAGCAAACGCATCGTGACCTGCCGGAACAGGTGTGTGTGTCGTGAACAAGGTCGAAGTCTTGACCAGTTCCTTCGCCACTTCGAAGTCAAGATTATGTTTTTGGACGTAGTTACTCATTCTTTCGAGGACGCAGAACGCAGCGTGACCTTCGTTGCAATGGTAGACTGTAGGCTTGATATTCAATGCGTTAAGCATTCTGATACCGCCAACTCCGAGGAACAACTCCTGTTTGATACGCATCTCGCTGTCACCGCCGTACAGCTGTCCAGTGATGGCTCTGTCCTCCTGCGAGTTCTGCTCGATATCGGTGTCAAGCAAGTACAGACTGATTCTTCCCACGTTGACTTTCCACACTTTGGCATACACGCTCCTTCCAGGGAATGCGATGCTGATTGTCACCCAATTGCCATCTTTATCTCGTACAGGCTCAAGAGGAAGCTCCGAGAATGTCTGTGGCAGATATTGTGATAGCTGGTCACCCCAGACGGAAAGCTCCTGGTTGAAGTAGCCGTAACGATATAACAGACCGATAGCCAATAAGTTAGCATTCGAATCGGATGCCTGTTTGAGGTAGTCGCCAGCAAGAATGCCGAGACCGCCGGAATAGATTTTCAACGACTTCAAGAGGCCGTATTCCATGCTGAAATAGGCGATTTTGTTGTCGTTTTCAGGCTTCACCGACATATATTTCTGGAATCTGTCGTAAACTTTGTTGAGTTTTTCAACAAATTTATCATCTTGCTCAAGGCTCTCAACCTGGAACTTGGTAAGTCTCTTTATCAGTGCTATCGGGTTCTGCTCAAGACGCTCAAATGCAACAGGGTCAATGCTTTCAAACAGCTCGAAAGCGTCCACGTTCCAGCACCACCAAAGGTTCATTGACAGCTCCTGCAACTTCTTCATCATGTCGGTATACACTGGCTCAACCAAAATCTTTTTCCATGTAGGAGCATCTTGTTTCTTATAATCGAAATTCCTCAACACTTCCGAATATTTGCGGCTCTGTTTCAGATAATCCTTACTTCCAGCTTTCCTTACAGCGAGGTCATAAGCATTCATATAATTGATAATCAATTCTTTCCAGACAAACTTCGATGCGATCTCCTCTGCTTTGGCTGAAATTGCCTTGTTCTCTTTTTCAGAATGAGCGTTCATCTTTTCAACCACCGCCATCATCTGGTTAACGACTGTCTCGCCGTTCTCCTCCTCACGATGAATCACTGTAACAGCCTCACTGTCCATATTCTGACTCAAGACATATCTTCCGAAGCCGCATATATCCATGGTGATTGTCGGGATGCCGTGAGCGATACTCTCGAGTGGAGTGTAACCCCATGGCTCATAATATGATGGGAACACAGAGAGGTCGAAGGCATACAGGAAACTGTTGTATTTTATGTTGAACACGCCATCGTTGCCGTTGAGATATGCCGGCACAAACATCACTTTCACACGGTCGTCTTCATTGTTCTGCAAGCCGTTGTCACGCAATGAATTAAGAATCATATCCCATTGATAATCATGGATATAATGTGTACAAGGATAATCTGTGTGACCTTTTATCTCAACCTCTTTGTTGAGACGATGCTGCAAATCTTTAGACGGACCTGCGATGTTTCCCGGCACTGCTATCACTGCCACAATGTCACGTTTCAGGTTCTCATCGTGGTTAAGCTTCGCTAACATCTTGATATACAAGTCTATACCTTTGTTATGGAACTCATAGCGACCGCTGTTGATAATCAGCATCGAGTCGCGTGAGACCTCTTTTCCGCAAAGGGCATCCATGACCTCGAAGATCTTCTCACGGCTGGTTTTCCTAGCCTCTGCGTCAAATCCATTAAAATCAGAATTTATACCGTTTATCGTGATGAAATCAGGTTTTCTAAGCAAAAACTGCTCGCATTCCTGTGCCGTTATCTCGCTCACCGTTGTGAAAACGTCAGCGTTTTGGGCGGATTTCATCTCCATCGACTGCTGAGAGACGATGTTGAAACGGCTCGCCATCGACTGCCAGTTATATGTATTAAGGTCACGATACAGAGGCAGACCGTTGCCACTGATAGCGCGTCCCAAATATGTTGCGTGTGTTGTGAAAACCGTTGAAATATATGGACAATGCTCTTTGATGTAAAGCACGCCTGCGCCTGTCATCCACTCATGGAACTGTGCCACGATGTTGTCGTCCTGCCCCACATTCCATTCCACAAAACTCTCGATGACTTTACCTGCCGCATAGCCGAACACCACCGGCTCGATGTAGTCCCACTGACCCTGGATAGAGTCGAGCTCATACTTCTCCCAAAGATGCGCAAGTATATCATTCTTAATGGAATACATCGAGGTGTAGTCGATAAGAATAGCTATCGGTTTCGCTGAGATTTTCCAACGGCCGATACGCACCTTCACTCCAAGCTGCTCCGTCACTTTCTCGCGCCATTCAGGAAACAGTGCCGGGTCTTCAACAAAATACATGGTCTCGTGGGCTTCCTTCACCACGTCAGGACCAATTGTAATATAATGATCGTCAAGAAGTTGCTTAATTTCTTCCGCTTTTGTGGAAATGACGGTGTAGATACCGCCAACCATGTTACAAACTTCCCAACTTGTCTCAAATAAATAATTAGGGGTTTTCATTTTCTTCAGTTTGAAGTTTGAAATTTGAAGTTTGGAGTTAACTTCACACTCCAAACTTCAAACTTCAAATTATTATTTCATTCTATTAATAAAATCTGTCAATATGTTCATATAATTAATGTAGTAGTCGTATGGGGTGCCACCTTGATGTTTTGTGCACATTGCGGCGAAGTTTTCCGCTGCCTGCAGAGCTCGCCAATCGCGCATAAGTTCCTCATCCTTAGAGGCTTTCACCTTCTTGAAGCATCCATACAATGTCGCCAGAGCATCGTCCTGCATGTCGTTGCCCATCCAGTTTGACAGGTCACGTTCCTCATCGCGGCACGAAAGCGGAATCGGAGCATCGAACACTCCTGTCGGCTGCAGTTTATCAACAATCTGATGTGGCGTAACAAGCTGGAAATCAGTATATTTCATCACTGCATCTGGCAGATAATTCATAAACTCAAAGATGCCTGTCGAAGCGTCTAAAGCCTCGCCGAAAGTCTCGTAATCAATGAAAATGTTGACCAGCTCCTCCTCTTTCGGAATCGAGTTGAGCCAGTTGACAAAATCCTCGACTTTAAACGTCTCATGTCCAAACTTCAAAGCAATCTCGTCGCTCATCTTCCAGTTGCGCAGCATCACTTTAAGCTTTGGATTTATCGCATTGGCATACAAGTAGTTAGGACTCTTCCAACCAAGCACATGCTTAGCTCCTTCCGTCAACATGAGGTCGAAACCCATCTCCGCAACGTCAGCACCGATTTCATTGGAATAAATGAGTTCAGTGTTATGGAAAGTCTTCGGACGGACGTTGAATATCTCTTTCATAAGTCGTTTATGCTCAGCGACTTCCATCTTGAAAGCGTCTTTATTCATCAGCGATGCCACCGAATGCGAATATGTCTCTGCCAGCACCTCCACATTGCTTGTAGCGACAAGCTTTTTGAAACTTTCCAGTGCATACGGAGCATACACTTCCATCTGCTCTATGGCCGGACCCGAAAACGAAATCGCAAACTTCATCTTGTTTCCAAGCTCTGCTATCTTCTTGAGCATCAAGTTGTTCATCGGGACATAACAACGTTCCGCCACGCGCTGCATGGTGATGCGGTTTTTATAATCGTCATAGTAGAAATGACGTTTTCCGATGTCGAAGAAACGATACGTGCGGAGCCTGTACGGCTGATGCACCTGGAAGTAAAAACACAGATTTCTCATATATCTTATTTTTTATTTATTGCTAATTCATAAACATTCTTAATCTTCTTTGCGGCGTATTCCCACTTGAGGTTGTCGACTTCCTCTTTTCCTTCATTACGGAAAATATCGTTGACTGCCTTGTATTTACAGATGCCGTAGATGGCGTCGGCGAGTCCGTTGATGTCCCAGAAATCGACTTTCAAAGCATGCTCAACAACCTCCGAAACACCCGACTGTTTAGATATTACGACAGGCACCTTCAAACGCATAGCCTCAAGCGGCACGATACCAAAAGGCTCTGATATTGAAGGCATTACGAACACGTCGGTCATTGCAAACATCTGGTCGACGTCGTTGCCTTTCAAGAATCCGGTGAAATGGAAGTTGGAGCCAATCTTGAGCTGAGCCACACGTTTTATCATCTTCTGCAGCAAGTCGCCGGTGCCTGCCATCACGAAATGTATGCTCGGGTCGACCTGCAGAATCTTGTATGCCGCCTCCACGAAATACTCTGGGCCTTTCTGGTAAGTGATACGTCCGAGGAATGTCACCACCTTGTTTTTCAGTCCGCTGCGCTCGTATTCGTCGAGTGACTTGTCGCTTGGCTCCACTGCATTATGCACGGTAATCACCTTATCAGGGTTGATGCCATATTTCTCAATGACGATATTTCTTGTCCAGTCGCTAACCGTGATGACGAGGTCTGCCGCCTCCATGCCTCTTCTTTCGATGGCATAAACGTCAGTGTTGATGTTCTCGCCAGAGCGGTCGAACTCCGTGGCGTGCATGTGTACCACCAGTGGCTTGCCTGTAGTCTCTTTCGCAGCAATACCAGCCGAATACGTCAGCCAGTCGTGAGCATGTATCACGTCGAAATCATATTTCGTGGCAAGCGACGAGCCGATTAGTGCGTAACGAGCCACCTCTTCCATAAGGTTTGCGCCGTATTTGCCCGAGAACTCGTATCGTGGCGCGAACACCGAGCTGCGGAAGCCTTGTGTGGCATGACGCTGCTCTTCCCACATCAGCTCATATTGCTCAGGTCCCACGTAAGGAATGATATTCGAGCCAATTTCCATGTATTGCACTCTGTCCCAATAGCTTCGTTCCGTCTCATGGTCGATATCGACAGTCACGTCGCTGGCGTTGAGCAGACGCACGCTGGTCTGGTCCTCGTCGCCATGCGCCTTTGGCACCACAAAAAGCACCTCCACGCCGTTCTTTGCAAGACCTTTTGTCATGCCGAAACAAGCTGTGCCGAGACCGCCAGTGATATGAGGCGGAAACTCCCAACCAAACATCAAGACTCTCATAGCTTTTATTTTTTAGTTGATATACTCGAATTGTCAATGTCGAAACGCTTCATCTCCTCTTCCGGACTGTATTTCAGCCAGTTGATGACGTATCTCATATACAGCAACGCCGCCACGCTCGTCGACTGTGAGATGCAGCCGCGTGGCTCGTGAGGTGGATTGCCGTCGTAAATCTCCGAAACGCTTCCGATACCGTTGTCGAAGATGGTCTGCTCGAATCCCTGATACAGATCTTCCAGATATGGCACTGCCGTCTTTCTGTAGAGACGAGCGCACAAATCGGTGTAAGGCATTATAAGCCAAGGGAATACGCTTCCATTATGATATGCCTGCTCACGTTCTCTGTGATTGCCGATGGTCACACCTTTATAGTTGACATCTCTCGGTGACAGAGAACGCAACCCTCTGATTGTCAACAGTTCAGAACGTGTAACATCGAGGATTCGTTTTTTCAACGTGTCGTTCAGCGGCGAATAACGTAACGAAGCGGCAATCATCATGTTTGGACGCACCATCTCGTTTTTCTCATGTTCGTTGACATAATCGTAGAACATGTCGTTTTTCTCGTCATAGAACGTTTCCACAAACGAAGTCTCAATCTTTTCGGCATATTTCTTCCACACCTTAAGATTAGGATTCTTCTTGTCAGCTGCTTTCAGAAGCTCAACACCATAACGCAAAGCGTTGTACCACAATGCGTTAATCTCGATAGCGCATCCCGTTCTCGGTGTCCAAGGCTTGCCGTCGCAGAACACGTTCATCCAAGTGAGCGCAAGGTTCTCGTTGCCGGCGTAGAGCAATCCGTTGTCCAACGCCTTCACGTTGAAGTTGGTCCCTTCGATGAAGCTGTTGAGTATCGTGGTGATCACCTCGCCGTATTCACGCCAGATGGCGGCTCTCGTCTTGCCCAGCATCGACTCATATTTTTGAAGGTTCATGAAGAACCACAGCGGTGAGTCGACAGCGGTGTAATACAGACTCTTTTGATAATATCTGTGAGGGAAAAACGCGCCTTGCATCCTCTTGATGAAGTATTTCAGCATCTCTTTGAACGTCTTCTCGTCGTCGTTGGCGAGACAGATGCCCGGCATCGAGAGGAAGGTGTCGCGGCTGCATGATCCGAACCATGGGAAGCCCGCGTACATTCGCGTTCCCTCCTCACCTCTGATGATAAACTGAAGTGCCGAGTTCTGCAGGCAATGCTCAAAGTTATCGCATGGAATACGGTGTTCTATCTGGTCTTCGAAATGCTTTTTCAGGATAGCTGGATTTCTCTCGTCGAGGCCTGCCGACACCACCACGCTCTCGCCAGGTTTCAGCGATACCTCGAAGAATCCTGGGACATAGAGGTCTTCAGTGGCATCATAGCCACGTTCAAACTCTCTGATATAGAATACGTTACGATACCAATCAGGGCAATGAGTGTATTCCGTTGCCTTTGACAGCTGGAAACACAGATGGTCGTAGTTTTCATACATCTGCCAGGCTGCACCGTTTCTCAGCGGAATATATTTTCTGTTTGCGACATAGTTCTCATGTGTGACCATGTGCACGTTACGGAATGCGAGGAACGGCGTCAGGCGCAGTGTGATAGGCTGCAACGCCTCCTCCAAAGTGTAACGCAGCAACACCCGCGACTCTTTTTCTCCGAATATCAATTCCTTAGTAAATATTGAGCTTCCAATACGGTATCTCATCTTCGGGATAGGCACGGCTGTGAACTCGCGCATATATTTATGTCCGCGCGGCATGATAGTCCCATCCTGATACTCATGCACGCCAAGGTGAAACTCCTCCTTATTAGCGATTATCGTCTCATCAATTGACGACAGCAGCACATGGTTGTTGTTGTCGAGCTGAGGTTGCGGAACCACCAGCAATCCATGGTATTTCCTTGTGTTACAGCCAATTATGGTTGTGTTATAAAACGCGCCCAGACGGTTAGAGCGCAGGATCTCCCTGTTCATCGCGAACTCGAGGTTCACCAGTTGCCGTTTGTCAAAAGAGATATATGACATATTACAAAAACTTTTTATCCAAATTATGAAATTGCAAATATATGACAAGTTTTTGAGAAATGCAATAATTTTTTGACAAAAATGACAGGAAATATTTTTGACAGAATTAACAAGATTTACAGGAATTTTATTATTTTTGCAGTTTGTACAAAAATCATCCAGTCATGAAAATTAAAAACACCTTAATCATTATTGCAATGAGTATTATCGGCTTAACATCATGTAAATCAGACAGTTGCAACCAAAATCCGTTTTTATCAGATTACGGGACGTATCTCGAGGCCCCGGCGTTTGACAAGATTAAAAACGAGCATTACATGCCGGCTTTCATCGAAGGAATGAAACAGCACAAGGCGGAAATCGAGGCTATTTGCAACAACACCGAGACTCCTGATTTCAACAACACCGTCTGGGCTTACGATAAATCGGGCGAGCTGCTTGGCAAAGTCAGCGGCGTATTCTTCAACATGATGGAATGCATGAACAGCGACGAGATGCAGCAGATAGCAGAGGAAGTGATGCCTCTCATCACGGCTCATGGCGACGACATAGCGATGAACCCAGTGCTTTTCGAGAAGATAAAATATGTTTACGACCACCGCGCCGAGATGAACCTCGACGACCAGCAAAACCGCGTGGTTGAGAAATATTACAACGACTTCATCCGTAGCGGCGCAGGTCTGAATGAAGAAGAGCAGGCTAAGCTGCGTGAGATCAACGAACGTCTATCCATCCTGAGCCTCCAGTTTGGCAACAACCTCCTGAAGGAAAACAGCAACTACAAACTCGTCATCGACAATGAAAAAGACCTCGCCGGTATGCCACAGTCAAGCATTGACGCGGCAGCAGAGCAGGCAAAGAAAGACGGCCTGGAAGGCAAATGGGTGTTCACGTTGAGCAAGCCGAGCCTCATCCCATTCCTCACCTACGCCGACAACTCAATGTTGCGCAGCGAGATGTACAATGCTTACTACAACCGCGGCGACAACAATAACGAATACGACAACAAGGCTGTCATCAAGGAAATGCTGGCGTTGAGGCTGCAAAAAGCACAACTTTTCGGCTTTGACAATTACGCCAACTACGTTCTGGATGTCAATATGGCAAAAGACGACAAGACTGTGGACAAATTCCTCGGCGACATCTTCTATTCAGCCAACGAGCTCGCCAAGAAAGAGCGTCGTGAGATGCAGAATCTATTCTGCCATGACGAAGACGTACATGCCGAACCTATCGAGATCCAGCGTTCCGACTGGTGGTATTTTTCAGAGAAGCTTCGCAAGGCGAAATACGATTTCGACGAAAACTATATCAGACCTTATCTCTCGTTGGATAACGTCCGCAACGGTATGTTCATGGCCGCCAACAAGTTATACGGCGTTACATTTGAGAAGAGAAACGACATCCCAGTCTATTTTGAAGGCGTCGAGACCTACGAGGTGAAAGACTTCGACGGTTCGATTCTCGGACTTCTCTATCTCGATTTCTATCCTCGCGAGTCGAAGAGCAGCGGCGCATGGTGCACCTCGTTCCGCGAAGGCGGCTACGACATCAACAACGTGTGGCATCCCGCTCTGATTCAATTGGTTATGAACTTCACGCCGGCATCGGGCGACACTCCTGCCCTGCTCAACTGGGATGAGACAGAGACGATGTGGCATGAGTTTGGACACTCGCTGCACGCCTTCTTCTCGAAAGGAAGATACAGCAGGACATGCGGCAACGTGCCTCACGACTATGTAGAACTGCCGTCACAGATCATGGAAAACTGGGCTGGCGAGCCTGAGGTCATCAGAATGTACGCAAAACATTACAAAACCGGCGAAGTAATGCCAGACAGTCTCATCGAAAAGCTTGAAAACAGCGCATTGTTCAACCAAGGCTTCAACACCACCGAGCTCATCGCAGCCTCAATTTTGGATATGAAGTTCCACGAGCTCACCGACATCGATGTCATCAATAATCTCGACGTTGACGAATTCGAGAGACAGCAGATGAGCAACATCGGCTTGATCCAGCAGATTCAGCCACGTTACCGCAGCACCAACTTCGGTCATATTTTCAGCGGCGGCTACAGCGCAGGATACTACGCATACACCTGGGCAGAGGTCCTCGACAAAGACGCGTTCAACTACTTCAAAGAGTCAGGCGACTTGTTCAACCAAAAGCTTGCCAAATCATTCAGAATCAACTGCTTGCAGGAATGCGGCAATGACGAGGGAATGGTGCAATACAAGAAGTTCCGCGGTCAGGAGCCGAGTATTGAGCCATACCTGAAAGCTCGTGGTTTAAAATAACATAAACAATTGAAAATCATGACAGTAGATCTCTTTGTTTCCTGTGTCATCGACCAGTTTTTCCCGATGACGGCAATGAACACCATGAAGCTGCTCAAGGCGGCCGGCGTTGAGGTGGAATACAACCCCGAGCAGACATGCTGCGGCAAATTTGCATTCAACAGTGGCTACGTCGAGGAAGCTAAAAGCCTCGGCGAGAAGTTCATGCACGACTTCCCGAACAACCGTCCCGTAGTGGGAATCAGCGCGTCGTGCGTGGGATTCATCAAGACAAGATACAAAGAGATTTTCCATAATTCAAGCTATCATCTCGACTGCAACAAACTCGTCGGGAACATCTACGAAATCACCGATTTTATTGTAAACAAATTACATAAGGATTATTTCGAGGCGGTATTCCGTCACAAAGCTGCCTACCTAGACTCTTGCTCGTCACTACGCGAACTCGGTCTCAGACACGAGGCACGACAGCTGCTTTCGAAGGTCAACGGACTGGAGCTGGTGGAGCTGAAAAACCCTGAGATTTGCTGCGGAATGGGCAAAGGACTGTTTCCGTTGCAGCATGAGGCGATATCATCATCATTGGCCGACCAGAAGCTTAAAGACGCGATGGATGCTGGTGCCGAGTATTTGATTACCAACGACATATCATGTCTGATGCACCTCAACTCCTACGCCAAGAAACAGGGGTTACCGATCGAGGTGATACATATTGTGGATGTACTTACTTCAGGCTGGGAGTAATATTCAGTTTGAAGTTTGGAGTTTGAAGTTTGAAGTTTGAAGTTAAAGTATTCCTTCAAACTCTTTCCAAAAGTTGGGATAAGATTTAGAAACAACTTCGGCGTTATTGATTTCAATGGCGCCGATTTTCATTGCGAGAGGCGCAAGTGCCATTGCGATACGATGGTCGCCGTGGGAATCGAAATTCGGTAGAGACGCGCCGTGGCACGTCTGTACCAACGGGATTTTTGATAATTCAGTAGTCATCGCCGCCACCCGATCCGATTCCTTGTGGATGAGATTGCGCAAACCCGTGAAATCCGCCTTCACACCAAGTCCCGCACAGGTGGCGGCGATGGTAGGATACAAATCAGGGTTGTTGATGAAATCGAATGATAAATTATCCAAACACACCGGATATTTTTTTTCGACGATTACATCATCACCCTCTTGAACAGTTTTCACTCCAAAACTCTCGAACCATTTCGCAACGATGGCATCACCTTGCTTGGAATCCAGATGAAGATTGCGCAACCTGGCACGACCGTTTTCACTAAAAGCGACGATTTCGAACCAATATGAGGCACATGTCCAATCCGATTCCACTGTGCATTCAACATCTTGATATTCAGACTGTTGCACAAAAACATCACGACCATCACGATGAACATCAACACCAAATTTTCGCATCATATCGATAGTCATGTCGATGTAAGGCAGTGATGACATGTCGCCGTCCAGATGCAATGATTTTGGCATCGCCAACAGCAGGGACGACGCAAATTGCGATGATTTTGTGATGTCAACAGATACGTTATCAATTTTTAAATCCCGACCATTTACCCTCAACGGAGGATATCCCTCCTGCCCCAAATACTCAATGTCGGCGCCTATTGAACGCAGGGCATCAACCAGGTCACCAACGGGACGCTCAAGCATTCGGTCGGAGCCAGTCAAAATATGATGACCGTCGCGTAAAGACAATGCCGTCAAGAGGAAACGAAACACCGTGCCAGCGTTTTGGCAGTCGATGGTTTCAGGAAAAGTATCAAGAATCTCTTTTAACAATTTTGTGTCATCGGATTCCGACAAATTCTTTATGAGTGGAGCGAAACCGCCATAATAGCTGATCATCAGGGCGCGGTTTGACTCGCTCTTGCTGCCGACAAGGTTGACATCGACATCAAAGGTCTTATCTGCCCCAATAATTCGCATCGTTTTGATAATCAATGAGATAATTTATTGAATCAATAATATCATCATGCTTCACTACAACGTCAAAAACAGGTTTACCATAATCTTCAATCAGCACGAAACGGATGTCGCCGCCCTCATTTTTCTTGTCATGAAGCATTATTTCCATCAAACTTTCAATAGGAATGTCAGTCAAATCAATTCTATTGAAATTTTGCTTATATATTTCTTTATAATATAATGTTATTTGATGATTTAAATTCAAATACTTTTCAGACAAATATAATGCAGGAATCATGCCGAGCGCCACGCCTTCTCCATGTGTTATACTCTTTTGAGTATCAAGAAGATATGTCTCAAGTGCATGACCGATAGTGTGACCGAAATTCAAGATTTTGCGTCTACCCTTTTCGTTGGTATCTGATGCAGTGATTTCATCTTTTGCCTTTATGGCTTTAATGACAAACTCATGAGTCAGAGGCAGTTTAGCTTCCAGAAAAGCTTTATCGGCAATGAAGCCGCATTTTATAACCTCAGCAAGACCTGAAAGAAGCTCACGTTTGGGCAAAGATTCAAGAAACTCAAAGAGAACCACCACTGCTATCGGCTGCGAGAAAACTCCGATTTGGTTTTTAAGTCCCTGAAAATCAATGCCAGTCTTACCACCAATTGATGCGTCAATCATTCCCAATAGCGTTGTGGGAATATTTATAAAATCGATGCCGCGTTGATAGCACGATGCCGCAAAACCACCTATGTCGGTAACCATTCCGCCCCCGACATTTATCAGCAGCGACTTTCTATCAGCATGATTTTCAATAAGTTTCGACCAAATATATTGAACAGTTTCTATGTTCTTGTTATGCTCCCCCGAAGGAATGACGATTTTTATAGTATTTGATTTTAAAAAATCAATATTATTTATGATTGAGAGACAAAAACGATTGGAGTTCTCATCCAAAAGCAGGAACACTTTTGTGTGAGAAGCGATGATTTCAGTTAGCTTTTTTATGTCGTTTTTGTACAGTATCAAACTTCAGTACATTTAATAGTTCTTGCGTTATCGGTATCTCCCAGTGCGATTTCGACTTTGATGAAGTGGTCAGGCATCAACGGGTCGATGAGTTCAGGCCATTCCAACAGACATAATCTTCCACTGTAGAAATAATCCTCATAGCCGATGTCGTAAACCTCCTCCAACTTCTTGATTCTGTAGAAATCGAAGTGGAAAATCGAGCCTTCTATCGGCGTAGGATACTCATTTACAAGGGCAAATGTCGGGCTGTTGACTTCATCTGTGACGCCAAGCTTATGGCATAGATTCTTGATCAAAGTGGTTTTGCCGGCGCCCATCGGACCGTAAAAAGCGATGATATTCGATTTCTCGCGCCAGGAAATCAGAAGTTCCGACACCTGCGAGAGCTCGTCTACGCCGTTGATTATGAATGATTTTTCCATCATTTTGCCTTAAGATATGCGACAGGAATCATCATCTCGTTCATGGAGATACCGCCATGTTGGAATGTATTCCTGTAATAATTGACGTAATAATTATAATTATTCGGATATGCGAAGAAATCATTGGAACGCGCGAAGACATATGATGTGGAGACGTTGATGCGAGGCAAGAAAATTTTCTCAGGATCTTTCACCACAAACACCTCTTTAGCGTTGTAATTCAATGATTTACCATATTTATATCTCAAATTTGTATTGACAGCCTTGTCGCCAAGAATCTTCACCGGATTCTTTACCCAGACAGAGCCATGGTCGGTGGTCACGATAGCCTCACAGCCTTTGTTTGCTATGAATTTCATCATGTCGAAGAGCGATGAATGCTCAAACCACGACAACATCAGCGAGCGATATGCAACCTCGTCGTCGGCAAGCTCACGGATGATCTCCATCTCGGTTCGTGCGTGTGAAAGCATGTCAACGAAGTTATAAACGATGACGTTTAACTTATTCTGCATCAGGTTATTCATCTGCTCGTAGAGCTTCTTTCCAGCAGCCAGATTCAGGACTTTATTATATGAATACTTGATATTCTTTCCGTATCGGCGCAGTTGTTCGCCCAGAAGCTCGCCCTCGAACTGGTTTTTCGTGCCTTCATCCTCCTCATCGGTCCAGTATTTAGGATAATGACGGCGGATTTCAAGTGGCATCAGACCAGCGAAAATTGAATTACGGGCATATTGTGTCGTTGTCGGCAAAATGCTGTAGTAAATATCGTCGTCAGCGACACGGAAATAGTTTTCCACCAACGGTTGAATCGCTTTCCACTGGTCATAGCGCAGATTATCTATCAGTATGAAAAACAACGGCTTATCGCTATTCTCAAGACGTGTAAACACCTTGTCTTTCATCAGTGTGTGCGACATAGTGGGCTTGTTGACACCCTTTCCGGAGACCCAGTCGCAGTAGTTTTTCTCGACATAACGTGAAAACTGGGTGTTTGCCTCGTTTTTCTGCATGAAAAGCACCTCCTTGATGCCCTCATCGGTCGATTTCTGAAGCTCGATTTCCCAACGTGTCAGGTTTTTATAAACCCCAATCCATTCATTGTAATCAAGATTGTTGTTCAGGTCCATTCCTATTTTTCGGAACTCCTGCTGATACAATGAAGTCGATTTCTCGTCGACGAGTTTTTTATTCTCGAGGTTACGTTTCAGCGAAAGCAGGATCTGGTTCGGATTGACCGGTTTTATCAGGTAATCCGCTATATTGCTGCCGATGGCGTCCTCCATGATGCGTTCCTCCTCGCTCTTCGTAATCATCACGACAGGCAGGTTCGGGAAATCAGCTTTGATCTTTTCGAGGGCTTCAACGCCAGATATTCCAGGCATCTGTTCATCAAGAAAAACAATGTCAAAGTGTTCATTATGAACCATTTCCACTGCGTCACTGCCATTGTTTGCAGTCTCCACCTCGTACCCTTTCTGTTCCAGAAACATAATATGCGGCTTGAGAAGTTCAATCTCATCGTCAGCCCAAAGAATTCTTGTGTTTGCCATAATATTCGTTTTTAGATAGAACGTGAAAGGTCGAAGTTTGTTTTACAAATCCTAAAATAATTTCAACTGTATCGACATATTGAACGTTTTTCGGTGGTACGGCGACATTCCATGTTCTGCCACCGCGTTTTTATGCTCAATTGTCGGATAACCTTTATTTTGTTTCCAATTATACAGAGGATATTGATTATCAAGCTCTTGCATAAAATGATCACGTGTCGTTTTCGCCAAAATGGAAGCTGCGGCTATTGATTGGTATTTCGCGTCACCGCCCACAATGCACTGATGTTTGATATCGTGATATTTGTTAAACCTGTTACCGTCGATGAGCAGCAGTTCAGGACGAATCTTCAACTGGTCGATGGCACGATGCATCGCCAAAAACGAGGCATTCAAGATATTTATTTCGTCGATTTCCTCTGCTGACACGATACCGACACCATAAGCGGCTGCATTCTCCAACACCTTGATTCTCAGCTTCTCACGTTGTTTTTCGGTTAGTTTTTTCGAGTCATCGAACTCCGGAAAATCAGCACCGCGAGGAAGTATGACCGCAGCAGCCACCACAGGACCAGCAATGCATCCACGACCAGCCTCGTCACAGCCAGCCTCAATCAAATTATCGGTGAAAAACGGCTTCAAATTCATAATTTTATACCAAACAACGGCAGATATTGGTTCACAATTATCGCCAACATAAAGACTATCAATACAATATCAATTATTTTCGTCTTTTTCACATAACAAAGAGCGATGGATACAAAAATTGCCAACGTCATGAATATCAAGCCATTACAAACAACTGGCTTTTGCATGAAAAGCATCAGGAAACCGAACAGGAACAACCAAACAGTGATATTCACTTTTTTTCGAGTACTCAAGGAATTATCAGCATTTCCTGACCTTATCATCAACATTGATAAAGCAAACAACACAAAAACCAGAACCAATGCTATCATCTCTATGGTCGTCATGCCTAGTCTCTCAAGACTTAACACATTGAATGTCAATGAGTAGTTATCAATATTCTCGATTAAAGTCCTGTTAAAGTAGAAACAGGCAAACAAGATGAAATATGGCACAATGAATCCGACAACAGGAATAAGCAATTGTTTAAACCCGCATATATCCATTATAACAATAGAGATTAACACCCAGATAATCAATATGATAGACGGAAAATACAACATTGATGCCATTGCCACAAACCATCCTGCATTCATGAGATATGATTCCGGTTTTTCAACTTGATAAATCAGATAAACTGTTTGTATTGTCATCATTATCAACGGACTCGCAAGCAGAAACGGATAGAACTCATCTTGTATCGGGACGCTGCACAAGCACAAAACGTATACTAACGCACCGATACTGCTATTGCGCGTAACCAATTGATTCACAGAAAGCATCGAGTTAAAAAACAAGACACTGGTTCCGAATACAATGAAAGTAAATATTGTCAATGCCAGTCCCGAGTAACCAAGAATACTGGCGATGAGGTTGAATAATGGCGTTGTCGGCATTCCAACTGCAACATCCGACACATGTTCCACAAAGACTGGAATCCACAGTGCCACGATAAGCAGCACTATCACGACAAGTTGCGCTATATAACTCTGTTTGAAGAACTTAAGCATTGTAATTCATCAAATCTAAACCAATGTCATGGCGGAAATTCTTACCGTCAAATTTTATCATCTTGGCGCTATGATACGCTTTTTCCCTCGCCTCTTCAATGTTTTTACCGTGAGCCGTCACAGCGATCACACGGCCTCCCGATGTCACGATGTCGTTACCGTCGAATTTAGTGCCAGCATGAGCCACGATGCAGCATGGACATACGTCGTCGAGACCCGTAATCTTCATGCCTTTCTTGTAACTCTCAGGATAACCGCCAGATACGAGCATCACAGTGACAGAAGTCTCTGGACTCACCTGATAATGAGCCTCATTGAGTTTGCCCTGCGCGCATTTGTCAAGCAATACCGCGAAGTCAGAGTCGATGCGGGTCATCACACCTTCAGTCTCAGGATCGCCCATGCGCACGTTGTATTCGATAACGTAAGGGTCGCCACCACAGTTCATCAAACCCAAGAAAATGAAGCCTTTATAGTCGATTTTCTCTTTTTTCAGACCTTCTATCGTAGGTTTTATGATGCGATTTTCAACTTTTGCGATGAAATCAGGGGTGACGAAAGGCACTGGAGAGACAGCTCCCATGCCGCCAGTGTTGAGACCAGTGTCGCCATCGCCGATGCGTTTGTAATCCTTGGCTTCCGGAAGAATCACATAGTTCTCGCCATCAGTCAGGACAAACATTGACACCTCGATGCCTTTGAGAAACTGTTCGATGACAACTTTTGCCGAAGCCGAGCCGAACTTACCAGATAGCATCTCTTTCAATTCAGACTTCGCCTCAGCTAACTCATTGAGAATCAGTACACCTTTACCGGCAGCGAGACCATCAGCTTTGAGAACGTAAGGAGGTTCTAGTCTTTCGAGATAATCGAATCCCTCTAGAAGGTTTTCCGCTGTCACGGTGAAACATTTTGCTGTCGGGATGCCATATTTCTCCATAAAATCCTTGGCAAAAGCCTTGGAGCCCTCAAGTTGCGCGCCTTTTTTGTCAGGACCGATGATTTTCACGTCTTTAAGTTCAGCGTCATTTTTGAAGAAATCGACGATTCCATCGACAAGAGGCTGTTCGGGACCCACTACCACGAGATCGATTCTATTTCTCAGCACTATATCTTTAACTGCCTGAAAATCAGCGATATTTATTGACAGATTAACACCAACCGAAGCTGTTCCAGCGTTGCCGGGAGCTATATAAACCTTTGATACTCTTTCACTTTGGGCGATTTTCCATGCGAGAGCATGCTCACGGCCACCTGAGCCGAGTACCAAAACATTACGTTCGACATTTGTAATGTATTGAGCTTGAATGTCTTTCCAATCCACGGCTTCTTTTTTGTTTTCACCAGGATACATGATAATCTTTTCCATAGTTTTTAGTTTTAAATTTGTTTTCAGTTTTTATGAGCTTTCTCCACTTCGGTCGAAATGACAGTGTACCACTGTTCAGCAGCCTTGTCCCACGAGAAATCGTTTCGGCGAATTCGTCCCTTCTCTATCAATGAGTTACGTACATTTTCATCCATCACCAATTCAAGTGCGCTGGCAATCGACTCGATATCGAACGGGTCGACGAGAAGTGCGGCATCGCCTGCTACTTCAGGCATTGAGGTGACATTTGACGTTATCACTGGCACGTCGCATTTGTAAGCCTCCACAATAGGGATGCCGAAGCCTTCAAAATACGACACATACACCGATGCCAGCGCCGCCGCCGTCACACGATGCAGTTCGCTCATCTGAAGATGTCCGACAAACACCACATCATCCTTATGTATCATCGCCTCGTAAGCCTTCTGAATCGGCTCAGTCCACCAACGTTTCTCCCCCACTATCAATAACTTAACGTCGGAACCGGTACGTTCTTTAAACATATCGAACGCTGGGAACAATCTCGCCAGATTCTTGCGCGGATGCAGCGAGCCCACAAACATAAAGTATTGATTACCAGCGGTATATTGATTTCTAATAATCGATTTCTCTGCTTCAGGCAGAGGCCTAAAACCTTCATTGGCACCGTTGTAAACCACGTTAATCTTCTCAGATTCCACGCCATATTTCTCGATGATATCCTGCTTTGAAAACTCCGAAACAGTAATGATTTTCTTGGCTTTACGAGCAAATTTCGGGAAGAACTTCTTATAATGCCATAGAGCCAATCTTGGGAAGTCCTGCGGAAAATGCTCAAAGTTAATATCATGAAACACAGCGATTTGCGGCGTTTTTGAGCCCAAGCTGAGATATGCGTCGGTCGACAAAAACACATCCGGTTTAATCTTACGGAGGGCGCGTCTGACTGATATTTCGAAGTATATGATATACAGAAACGGATGCCGCGCCTGCGGGAAAAGCACGACAGACTTGACGTTTTCAGCAAAGATGAACTTCGGGTCCGGCTTGCGGTCGAAGAGGAAATAAAACTCGTCGTCGGGATGTGCCTTGACGATACGGCTGAGGGTCTCATATGCCACCCAACCGATGCCTTCGAGCTTGTCTTTCAACAACAAACGAGTATTTACAGCTATTTTCATCTTTGACTTTTTTGCAAAGGTACGTTATTTTTTGATTGGCTCAGCAATTTTTGCAGCCAAAAACTGACGATTCATGCGAGCGATGTTCGTGACAGATATCCCTTTGGGGCATTCTGCCTGGCAAGCATAGGTGTTAGAGCAGCTTCCGAAGCCAAGCTCATCCATTCTTGCCACCATCTTCTGCACACGGTCCGCCGATTCAATCTGACCTTGCGGGAGAAGTGCGAACTGTGACACTTTAGCTCCCACAAACAGCATTGCGCTGCCGTTTTTGCACGCCGCCACGCATGCGCCGCAACCTATGCAAGACGCAGCGTCCATTGCCAAATCAGCGTCATGTTTGTTGATCGGGATGGCGTTGGCGTCAGGGACACCTCCAGTGTGGACAGAGATGTAACCACCAGCCTGAATCAGCTTATCGAGGGCCGTACGGTCGACCATCAAATCCTTGATGATCGGGAAAGCCTCAGAGCGCCATGGCTCCACAGTGATGGTGTCGCCATCCTTGAACTTACGCATGTGAAGCTGACAAGTCGTAGTGTTCTTAAAACGTCCATGAGGATGTCCATTGATATATAATCCGCATGCGCCGCAGATGCCCTCGCGACAGTCGTGGTCGAAAGCGACAGGCTCATCGCCTTTCAGAACGAGCTGTTCGTTGAGGATGTCCAACATTTCCAAAAACGAAGCCTCAGCAGGAACATCATTTAATTGATATTCAACCAATTTGCCTTTAGAAGCAGCATCATGCTGGCGCCATATTTTTAATTTTATATTCATAATTTTTTTCTTACGGGAGAAACTATTTATAATTTCTTTGTTTCAGTTCAACATTCTCAAATTTGAGTTCTTCTTTATGAAGAAGTGGCTCATTATCAACACCTTGAAATTCGTAGGCAGCGACAAAGGCATAATGTTCGTCATCGCGCATCGCCTCGCCGTCAGGAGTCTGATATTCCGCACGGAAGTGACCACCGCACGACTCGTTACGCATCAAAGCATCACGTGCGATGAGTTCGCCCATCTCGAGGAAATCAGCGACACGCAAGGCTTTTTCAAGCTCGGTGTTCATGCCATCGACGTTCGGCACCTTCACCTTCTGCCAAAATTCGGTTCTCAGGGCTTTGATTTCATCGATAGCATCCTTTAGGCTCTGTTCGGTGCGCGACATGCCGACTTTCTCCCACATGATATGTCCCAGACGGCGGTGAATCATGTCGACAGTAGTATCGCCATTTATAGACAAAATCTTTGTAATCTTCTGACGCACAGCGTTTTCCGCCTCGTCGAATTCTTTCAAATCTGTACTGATATGCGGCACGTTGATCTGGTCAGCGAGATAGTTTTGCATGGTGTATGGCAGCACGAAATAACCGTCAGAGAGGCCCTGCATCAATGCGGAAGCTCCGAGACGATTGGCTCCATGGTCGGAGAAGTTAGCCTCGCCAGCAGCGAACAGACCTTTGACAGTGGTTTGCAGTTCGTAGTCGACCCAGAGACCGCCCATGGTATAGTGAACGGCAGGATAAATCATCATCGGGGTGACGTAAGGATTCTCGTCGACGATGCGTTCATACATCTCGAAGAGGTTGCCATATTTCTCTTCAACTGCTTGACGACCAAGACGTTGGATAGCATTGCTAAAGTCGAGATACACGGCACGGCCAGTGTTGTTGACGCCGTATCCGGCATCGCAGCGTTCCTTTGCAGCGCGAGACGCCACATCACGAGGGACAAGGTTTCCGAACGAAGGATAGCGACGTTCGAGGTAGTAGTCGCGTTCCTCTTCAGGGATATCTGTGGCTTTTATCTTGCCTTCACGGAGAAGACGGGCTTTTTCAGCGTCTTTAGGCACCCAGATACGACCGTCGTTACGCAGCGACTCGCTCATCAGCGTCAGTTTCGACTGGTAATCGCCGTGAACAGGGATACATGTAGGGTGAATCTGCGTGAAGCAAGGATTTGCCATGCAGGCGCCTTTTTTATAGCATTGCCATATAGCCGAGCCGTTCGACGACATAGCATTTGTTGACAGGAAGAACACGCGTCCGTAGCCGCCTGAAGCGACGACGACGGCATGCGCCGAATATCTCTCAAGCTCTCCGGTGACGAGGTTTCGCACTATAACACCTCTTGCGCGGCCATCTACGACCACTACATCCATCATCTCACGACGGGCATACATTTTCACCGTCCCCTTCTCTATCTCCTTGCTGAGAGCCCCGTAAGCGCCTAAAAGCAGCTGTTGACCGGTCTGACCCTTAGCGTAAAACGTCCTCGACACCTGAGCGCCACCGAAAGAACGGTTGGCAAGCAGTCCGCTATAATCGCGGGCAAACGGTACGCCTTGCGCCACACATTGGTCGATAATGCTGTTGCTGACCTCTGCGAGACGATAGACATTAGCCTCACGTGCACGGTAGTCACCACCCTTGATAGTGTCGTTGAACAGACGTTGAACGCTGTCGCCGTCGTTAGGATAGTTCTTCGCCGCGTTGATTCCGCCTTGAGCAGCTATGCTGTGGGCGCGACGAGGGCTGTCCTGAATGCAGAACACCTTGACGTTGAAACCCAGTTCACCAAACGACGCTGCTGCCGAAGCTCCAGCCAAACCTGTACCGATAACGATGATGTCGAGCTTACGCTTGTTGGCGGGGTTCACCAGCTTCTGCTCGGTCTTATATTTGGTCCATTTTTCCGCCAAAGGACCTGTCGGTATCTTAGAATTAAGTTCCATTTGTATATTAAAGTATTACTTTAAGTAAATGTTTTTAAATGATTATCCAATAATAAATTACAACAGATACAAACATCAACACGATGATGGTAGCGAAGAAGTTTCCGAGGAATTCTATGCGACGTTGCCACACATGGTTGCTCCATCCTATCGACTGCATCACGCTGGCGATTCCGTGTGAGAGATGGAACCATATCGCGACGAGCCAGAGCAGGTACATGACGCTGAAATAGTTGTTCGAGAAGATGAATTTTATCTGGTCGATGCCGTCCACCGGCGCGTTGCCTTTTATCTCCGCGAGCTGCATCTTCGACCAGAAGTCATAAAGATGAAACGCGAGTCCGAACAAGATGAAAGCGCCGAGAGCGAGCATATTTTTCGATGCCCATGACACGCCTTCAGGACGTTCGTTGACAGCATAACGCTGACGTCCACGCGCCTTGAAGTTTTGGTATGACAGGATAAAGGCATAGATGAGATGCAAGGCCGTCAACACAGCCAGACCTATTGTTCCGACTATGGCGTACCAGTTAGCGCCGAGAAACTCGCATATCCAACGATAGCCGTCTTCCGAGAAAATGGATACGACATTCATTGCGCCGTGAAACAGCAGGAAGAATACGAGGCCGCCGCCAGAGACAGCCATTATTAGCTTTTTCGTGATTGATGAGAGACCTTTTTTGTCCATGACAGGAGTTTTAAATACAAGCTACAAAAATACAAAAAATTTTTTATTCTCTCGCAGATATCGCAGAAAACGCAGAAATTGTTCTTTCACAAAACTTACAAAGGATTTTGTTCGCTAAAGCAAACGGATCTCGCAGAGCTAGAACATAAAAAAAAGAGAACCACCCCTTGGAAGAGTGGTTCTCGAGCAAATTAGGATTATATTAATTGAAAAGCATATAGCTCGGGATTATGCCGAGTTCGAAGGACGCAAGGAACGTTCCGTCGGCAGAATAGCGCAAAAGATCGCCGTTTACGACGTAATTCTTGGCATCTGTGAGATAAATATCGCCATTCTGCGGATTGACTTTCAAGTTGTAAAACACCTTGCTCTCCGATGTAATAAAAGGTGTTTCAGGGATTTCCGTGGCATCAACCGACATCTTATAAACATTGAGAGTGCCGTAGCCGCCGTTCATGAAGAAGATGTTCTCTCCGGCCCCGTCAATTGCCATACCGCTCGGATAACTGCCTTCAGCCAAATCGAAACGACGAATCACCTGATGTGTCGCAGCGTCGATGCAGAAAATCGAAGGCTCGCATGGTGGCATATAATCGCCACTGCATGAAACCCAAATGTGATTGTTTTTATCGACAACCATAGCGTTAGGTTCTTTCGCCACTTCTATTTCATCGACAAGCGTATTATTCACATATTCAACAACTTGAATAGTGTTATTTGAAGTTTCACTTGAAGTATAGTAATTCGACCAATTTGACATAAACACCTCATCACCGACCTTAACCATAGCCTCGGTAGTGTTGCCTGTCTCAACGAAAGTCTTACTCAAATCATTGAGATTAAGCACCCAGAAACCCGTGCTCACGAGATCTGAGACATAAGCTTTGTCATCGCTGACCTGAAGCATATATCTTGGAGATGTGAAACCTTCGATTTTAGCCTTATACACTATTGACTTTGCGTCAACTTTATAAATATACTTACTGTTGTTGACAACGATGTACAAATCGTCACCGATAAGTGTAAGCGATTGTCCGACATCGCCTATTGGAGCGTTATTTGCTCTGAAAAACAAATTGTTCTCGACCTCATTTTTGTCAAAATTGTAAAACGAAAGCGACGCGTTGGCATAGGTAAACGTACCTTCGTTCAAGACAAACAACCCTTTTGTAGTCTGTGCCGGTGCAGGCTGCGGTGTTTCTTTCTTCTTGCTGCATGAGGCAAAAGCCACTACAGCAACAAACAACATTAAAAACAGTCTCTTTCTCATAATTTATAATTTAAACTAATTTCAAAACTTCTTCCAGGCATGGCGCGCCATAGAACCGCCATGTAATCCACATCTGTCAGATTGTTGATTTTAAACTCGACATTAAATCTACGCACCTGCGCTCCTATTGCTACATGATGCAAGGTGTACGGCAAAAGTCTGAATCCATAGAATTCATTGGCATTCATAGATGTCTTGCGCTCACCGGAATATTCCATAGTATAATTCAGATACAACATCTTCCATCGCGCTTCAGCGAAGGCGTTGGCATGATGCCATGGGATATAAATCAACTGCTGACCGCTTTCGTCGGTGGTGTGGCTGTAGACATAATTTCCAGAAACCGTGAATTTACAATGATATATGTTGTAATTCAATTTCAAATGCACCTCAGAGCCATAAGCGATGACTGTAGCGACATTTTCCGGCACCCAGTAGCGGTATGTAGTAGGCACCCACTGAATCCAGTCTTTAACCTCAGAATAATATGCTCCCACTTGGCTTTCCAACGAAAAACGTCCGATTTTTTTCAAAAACGCCAAATTTCCGTCAACGGTCTTGCCGTTTTCAGGTCTCAAGTCCGGATTTCCGCCAGGATTCCAATACAAATCATTCAAACTCGGATTTCTATAATTATGGCTGTATCCCACGTTGATTTTCAAGCCTTTGACAAAAATACAGCTATATGACAACGTCGCTGTAGGGAAGAAACCCGCTGACACCCAGTCGACCAAATCGTTACGCAGAGTAAGACGTAAGTCCAATGGTTTCAGCAACTTACCAGTCATAGCGGCATAAAACGACATGATGTCGCGGTCTTTTATGCCATCATAGTTGTTCGAAGACACCTGCTCATGGTCCCACTGCACCTTCGCGTTTAGCTTCCATGACTTATACACATCCTGGTTTAGATCGATGATTTGGTGGAAGACGTTGGCGTCGTTGATAGAATTGATTTTTGTCACCGGAGTGCCGATATCTGTGTAAGATTCAAGGAAATAATGCTGTTTCTCGTAGAAATACGCTGATTTAATCTCAATTTTACCTGTCTGCCAATATGTTTTGTAAGAAATGAAGTTTCTCGAATAGCCGTTTTCGGTATATTCTTTTGTGCTGCTATTGTTTACATTCGGCATGATTTGCGGGCAGTTACGGTCGCTCCACTGGTTCCACGACACGATGGTTATCAACGAGTTACGGAAACGCCACTGATATTCCGGCATGAGACCGTAATCGACGAACTCGCCATTTTTTTGCTTCATCACCTGATGCGGGATTACGCCTATGTTGTTGTACTCGAAGTCGTTGTCGCTCGAGGTACGATAAGCCTTCACCCGCAACAGGTGACTCGCCCATGAATAACCGGCAGTAATGTAAGAGCCGAAGGAATTGAAACTGCCGTATGTCTGTTTCAGATCGAGGATTAAGCCTTCCCCGAAGTGCTGAGTGTTCTCAATGTTGATAACACCACCGAGTCCGCCGCTGTTTGCCGACGTGCCACTACCCCACTTCAGTGCCACCTGTTCGGTCATAAACACCGGTATGGTGCTGAAATCGACCTGTCCCAGTGTCGGGGCATTGAGTTGGAAACCGTTCCACAACACGAGTGTGTGACTCGCTGTGGTGCCTCTAAATGAAGCAGTTGCGACTCCACCTGGTCCGTATGTCTTGATGAAGACGGGGCTGTGCTGAATGAGCAGCTGCGACATCGTGATGGTGTTGAGACGTTTGAGCAGAGCGGTGTCCATTTTACGTTCCATTGCCGTTTCCGCCTGGTTGCGACGTATGGCATAGTCGCTCACCTCGACAGACTGCAGCACTATCGTATCCTGTGCCATGGCGGCAAAGGAAACAACAAGAAACAGTAATACAAACAATTTCTTCATTTTAACCTGAATTTCTGACCGACTCTTATCCCGAAAGTCTCAAATGTCTTCGATTTCAGGCAGGTCTTCTGACTCACTCCTTACGCCGGCGTCTTCCCGTTTATATGGGATAAACAGTGACATCTGCGGGCGCTGCGAGAGTTTACAGCAGCGGGAACTGTCCGGGGTTCTCACCCGATTCCCTGTTTGGCCTTATGTTGGCACCTGAAACCGATGCAAAATTACACTTTTTTTCTAAATAATAAACAATTTTATAAAAAAAGAAATCCCACATTAATTATATGAGATTTCTCCACTACGCTTCGCTTCGGTCGAAATGACAAGAGGAAGTGATTATTTCAAAAATTTCTTTCCTTGAGGATATTCTTTCGTCTTTCCTTTTTGTTCGCCGTTTTTGAAGTTGGCTTCTGATTTGATGCTGCCATCCTCATAAAACTCATATGACGGACCGTTTTGGACGTTGTCAGCAAACATCTTCTGTGTCTTCAACTTGCCATCTTCATAATAAGTCTCCTGCAAACCTTCAAATTTTCCGTCTTTGTAGGTATACATGGCGACCATCTCACCTTGCGTCTTATCTTTGTTGGCATACCAAATAGTAACGCCATCACGGTTGCCGTCCTTGAAGGTTGAGGTCTCCATCACGGTACCTTTGTCGTAATAAATTGTAGACTCGCCGTTTTTCTTACCTTCCTTATAACCAATGCGTTCCATCAGGACAGCGTTCTTAAATCTTAGATAAGAGCCGTCCATCACGTTGTTTTTATATTCGACTTTTTTGACGATAGCGCCCTGTTTGTCAAACTCAAGATACAAGCCTTCTCTGTTGTTTTCGACGAATTGGATGATAAAATGAGGAATCTCAGTGTTGGCATATGTTTCGGTCCAAGTGCCGGACTTTTTACCGTCCAGCACTTTACCGTAAACTTTCACGCCATTGTTTTCATGAACGAAGTCACCGTCAGGTCTGCCGACCATACTAACTTTATCCATTGTTTGGGCATAACCCGCAACACAAAAGATTGATAATAAGACGGTTACAAAAAACTTTCTCATATTACATCATCTCGTTATGCAGATATTCGTCAATAGCTTTAGCGGCTTTCTTGCCGGCACCCATTGCCAAGATCACTGTTGCAGCACCACTGACGGCATCACCACCGGCGTACACTCCGTTACGTGTGGTACGACCGTTATCGTTGGCGATGATACATCCGTGTTTATCGGCATTCAAGCCAGGTGTCGTTCTGAAAATCAACGGGTTAGGTGATGTACCGAGTGCCATGATGACCATGTCGACATCGAGGACAAACTCCGAGCCTTTGATCTCGACTGGACGGCGACGACCCGATGCGTCAGGCTCGCCGAGGCCCATTCTGACACATTTCATGCCGTTGACCCAGCCTTCTTCGTTGCCGAGGATCTCGACAGGATTGCAGAGAAGGTCGAACTGTATGCCTTCTTCTTTGGCGTGATGCACCTCTTCGGCACGTGCCGGAAGCTCAGCCTCCGAACGACGGTACACGATATGCACCTCTGCACCGAGACGCAAGGCAGTACGGGCAGCGTCCATTGCGACGTTACCGCCACCAACGACAGCCACCTTCTTACCCACGTAGTTAGGCGTCTCAAAGCCTTCTTTATATGCGAACAACAGGTTGTTTCTTGTTAGGAACTCGTTTGCCGAGACGACGCCGCAGAGGTTCTCGCCCGGGATGTTCATAAACTTAGGAAGACCAGCGCCTGAGCCGATGAACACTGCGTCGAAATGCTCGTCTTTCATGAGAGACTCGATTGATGCTGTACGGCCGATGACCACGTCTTTGAAGAAATGGCCGCCGAGACGCATCACGTTTTCGACCTCATGACGTACGACTGTCTCTTTCGGCAGACGGAACGAAGGGATACCGTAAGCCAACACGCCGCCGAACTCATGCAAAGCCTCGAACACCGTGACGTCGTAGCCGCGCACGAGCAGTTCCTTGGCGCATGTGAGGCCTGAAGGACCTGAACCGACGACAGCGACACGTTTTCCGTTCTTCTTGACAGGTTTTACAAGGTTGATATTATTCTCGCGTGACCAGTCGCCCACGAAACGCTCGAGCTTTCCGATGGCGATAGGCTCGAATTTGACACCCATCACGCACTTGCCCTCGCACTGTGTCTCCTGCGGACAGACACGACCGCAGACAGCCGGAAGAGCCGAATCTTGATCGATGATTTCAGCAGCTGCACGGAAGTCGCCTTCAGCCACTTTCTTGATAAATCCAGGGATATTGATATTGACCGGGCAACCTGTAACACATTGAGGACGACCGCATTGCAGGCAGCGCTGTGCTTCTACGACCACTTCTTCAGCGGTGTAGCCGAGACACACCTCATCGAAGTTATGAGCGCGCACAAGCGGGTCTTGCTCTGTAATTTTCACACGATGTTTCTTGTCGCGAGGCTCATCGAGGATGCCGCCGATATGACATTTATGACCTTCTGCTTTCTCTTCGTTTTCAAGCTGTTTGTGCTCGACCACGTTGTTATACATCGACTGGCGTTTCATAGCCTCAGCGAAGTCGACTTTAGCGCCGTCGAACTCAGGACCGTCGACGCATGTGAACTTGGTCTGTCCGCCCACGCTGATACGGCAGGCGCCGCACATACCGGTACCGTCGACCATCAAAGCGTTCATTGACACGGTGCATTTGATGTTGAGTTTCTGTGCGAGCTGGCACACAAACTTCATCATGATCATAGGGCCAATGGCGATACATTCGTCATAGTGATTGCCTTGGTCGACAAGACGTTGCAGCATGTCGGTGACGAGGCCTTTATATTCTGAAGTGCCGTCATCTGTGGTGACGTAAAGATTCGACATTGACGAGAGCTCATCTTCGTAGACGAGGAGGCTGTGCGTACGGGCACCGATGATGACATCGGCTTTCACTCCGTTGTGATACAGCCATTTCACCTGTGGGAATATCGGGGCGATACCCACACCGCCGCCGATGAAGACGTAACGTTTGGTTTTACGTTCCTCATACGACATGTGGATGAACTCCGAAGGACGACCGAGAGGACCAACAACATCGAGGAAAGTATCACCGACGTTATATTTCGCCATTTCCTGTGTCGATTTTCCGATAGCCTTGAAAACAATTGTCACGGTGCCGTTCCAAGGGTCATTATCACTGATTGTGAGCGGAATACGCTCAGCTCTTTCTGTCATTTTAATAATCAGGAACTGACCTGGGAGAGCCGCTCTCGAAAGACGAGGCGCTTCTATTTCCATCATAAAGGTGTCCTGTGCTAATTCTTTCTTATTGACTATCAGATACATAATATATAAATTTAAAATTTAATCCCTAAAATTGAGTTCAAAATGAACTACAAAATTAGGGATTAAATATATATAAAACAAGAATTTTTTCAAAAAAATCACTTCACCATGATGCGTTGTACACTGATACCCTGTTCTGTGGTTATGTGCAACATGAACAATCCTGTGCCGAATTGTGACAAATCGATTTGATTTTCAGCAGTTTCGTAAACTTTTTGACCGAGAGCATTCATCACGACGATGTTTCTGATGCCTTCAGCGCTGATGTTCACGATGCCAATTGTCGGGTTTGGATAAATCTTAACGTTGCTGTCGTTTTCAGCGATTCCGAGAGTCTGCGCATAGACGTAGTCGTGAATGCCATCGACAGACATTGCAGGGTTCGACTCGCAGTGATTGCCACCAGCCACTGTGTTGACAGCGGTCACCTTATAATATTGGTTGACATTTTGGATGTCGTTGTCGTCATAGCTTGTGGCATCGCCGTCGGCCCAGCCTATCACATCAAAATTCACACCGTCGAACGAGCGGTAGATGTTATATCTCTCTGTGACGCTCGAAGTGCCAGTCCAGACCGCGTTTTTCACGGTGATATTGTCGATGACGAGAGCATAGGCGGCAACCGTTGAATGGTGACGGAAACCAAGGAACACTCTGCTGCCAGCATAACCCGACAAATCGACAGTGTATTTCTGATATGGATTCGATGTGGTCCATGTACCGAGAGGATTGATATTCATTCCATCTTCCGAAGCCACCACGAAGCTGAATGTCTCTGCCGGATAGCTTGGATCGAAACCTGCCGCGTAGAATTCAACACTTGAATTTGGAAGTATCTTCGTCAACGGCATGAAGGCGTAGTTGTCAGGTGTGAGTGGTCCGTAGTCGTTCATATATGAGAACGAAGCCAACGATGCGTTGTCGCCAGTGTTATTGACGCTTCCGTTTGGCTCCATGCCGCCAGCAGCATAGACTCCGAACACTGCACCGTCGCCGTCAGCATCGAGATATGTCCAGCCTTGCGGGTCATCATCAAAATCGATATAGATATTGCGTTCCCAATTCAATGTAACTCTATTGCCGTCGTAACTTGCCGAAAGGTTTGTTGGTGCGACACAATCGACCTGGACAGTGGCACATTGAGGAGCAGCGAGAGCATAATATGTGCCGTCAGTCTTGCTACCTTCCTGGATGACACGGATGCAATACTCTGAGTCATAACGGTTTACCATATGAGTATAGTTTTCTTCACCATGGTTTAACATCGTGATAAGCTCGCCATTGGCATAAACGAGAACACCCTTTGCAGGACGTGTGATTTCAGCCTCAATGCCAGTGATTCGGATGTCGTCGACATAAATATAATAAGTCTCGCCAGTAGTGTTGAAATGACGTATCGCGACGTAAATCTGCTGTCCGGCATAAGCTGACAGGTTGACCGAATATTCGGTGTAGCTGCCGGTGCTGTTCCATTCCTGAATCATAGTGAAATCAGAAGCATTGGTGTTGCCGGAAGTTGACACCGCCACTCCAAAATGTTCCGGATCCGGAGCGATACCAGGCTGATCGGCATCTCGTGACATAAATGAGAATACGGTGTTTTCGGTAGCTATGACTCTTGGCAAGACAACGAAATTATCAGGATTCAAAACGCCGATATTGCCAGCCATCCATGAATCGGATCTTAGGCAATAGCCACTGCCGTAGCCGCCAAAAGGATAAACGCGGAAATTATAACCGTCGTTGTTTGCATCTATTAAAGTGAGGTCAGACAATGTGCTGTCGGCGAAATCGTAGAAGATCTCATCGACGGCATACGAAGAGCTCATCATCGGCAATGTCCAGCTTAGGTTGACAGTGCTGCCATCGCTGCTGGCATGGAGACCTGTTGTAGAGCCTTGGAAGTTGTCGCCCGAGCGGAATGTCCAGTCGGTGGAATTTGATAACGTAGCGCCCGATTGATATATCGCTGTTACTATGGTATTATGTGCAGAATTATCAGCAAATCCGTCAGTATCAAGTAGATATTGCGTTCCTGTCACGTTGTTTGCCACCACATTTCCGTCAAGGGAGATGCTGCAGCTCACAAGCGGGTCATGGTTCTGAGCTCCGACGAAGATGTCATCGACGCAGAGGCAGAAGTTGTCCTGACTGTTGAAATGGCGTATTGCGATGTAGACGTTTTGTCCGACATAGGTCGCCAGATCCACGGTGTATTCATGCCATCCGCCCTGTTTAGCTGTCATAGTCCATTCCTGAATCATGACGAAATCGGATGTCGCAGTGCCTGTTGTCGACAATGCGAGTCCGAAGTGGTCGGCAGGATAGCTTTCGTCCAAGGCACAAGCCCAGAAGCTCACATAATGGTTATTGGCGGTTATTGTCAGTTGCGGTGACACGAGGTAATTATTAGGATTCAAAGCGCCTGAGTAGTTGCTGTAGGAATATGACATCACAACGCCGTCGGAGCTGTTGTGACCATAGCCCTCGCCTAACGGGGAAAGCGTCCAATTATATGTGTCGCCGTCAGCATCGATGGTCTTCCAGCCTATGAGACGGCCATCAATGTAGTCGTTTTCAAAATCAAAGGCATAGCCGTCGGTGCCTGTGTTGTAAAATGGTGCATTGAAGATGACGTAACCTGAGGCGGAGACGTAGTTCTGCACGCCTTGTTGTGCTTTGGCTTCCAATGAAGCGAGCATGAAGAGGGCTGTCACAATAGACAGCAAAGTGATTTTTCTCATGATAATATTTACACTATGTTAATACTTTGCGTTAAAAAAGCGTGCAAAGATACAAATTATTTATGAATTATCAATTTTTGAGAATAATCGCCGATTTTCAATAAATAGATGCCATTTGGCAGATTTGAGACGTCAATTTGGTTATCTTTTACATTAATTTCCATCAATTGGCCGTTAATGTCCATTAGTTCTATCTTTTTGTTATCACAAACGACGGTCACGATATCGGATGCGGGATTCGGGTAAACCAAAATTTCATCGGCATGATTTTCATCAACGTCAAGATGGCTGACCATATTCACTGCTGCCAGTGCATCGACGCGACCCACTCCAGTGAGATTGCTTTTATGAGGTGTCAGTCTCACTGACGATTCTTCAAGAATCCTGCAGATGTCGGCTGTTTTAAGCTCTGGATTTTTCTGCAGCATTAGGGCGATGATACCACCCACTATCGGTGTAGCCTGCGAGGTGCCGCTTTGCGACCAGTATGCGTTATTCCATTCCCAATAAAGCGATTCTATCTCAACTCCAGGAGCACTCACGTCAGGACGGATGAGGCCGATGCCAGGCTCATAGGCATAGTCGCCGAATTCAGTATCCTGCCACGTCACCGGTCCTTGAGAGGTAAAATATGCCGCCTCATCAGTGTTGCCATCAACGGCGCCAACAGCAATCACACAGCTCAGCTCGCCTGGGTTTTCAAGCTGATCGGGGTCGAGATATGGAGGTGGACAACTTCCTGGGACACGCACATTATTGGGTATCTGCGAATAATATTGCAAATGTCCTTCGTTGCCAGTGCACACTGCAGCTGGTATGCCAACATCGTTTATAGCGACACATGTGCGACGAAACATTTCTTTGTTTACAACAGTCGTATTAACCATGCCAAGCGACATGCTTATGACATCGCAGCCATGTTCCACTGCCCATTCCATGCCAGCAGTAATGTTCTTGACACCACCATAGCCGTCGGCATCAATCGACTTGATAGCCATCAGAATAGCATCGGGAGCTACGCCAGTTTTCCTGCCTCCGTTACCGTCACCACAAGCGATGCCGGCACAATGTGTGCCATGCCATTTGTCATCCATCGGATCGTCGTCATCATTCACGATATCGTAGCCATGATGCGGGAACGCCTCTCCCCCATCCCACATGTGGTCGGCAAGGTCGAGATGATTGTAATTTACACCTGAATCAATCACCGCAATGATGACGCCAGCACCAGTGTAACCTTGCTCCCAAGCCTCAGTGGCGTTGACTTGAGTGAGATGAACCGCTATGTAATCGTTTTGTTCTTTTGAGGTTATGACTTGCGGTTCATATCCATTTTCTATTTCAGGAATCACCAGCTCTTTCCTGTCTAAACCTATGATTGCCACGTCGTTACGGTTTGCAATCTCCATAATCTGCGATTTCGTTGCCGAAAAGCACAATGAATTGGATGACCAAAGAGACTTCGCACCACCTCCCACGAAAGCCATCAAATCTTTTTGCGACTCCATGGCAAAAGTCTTCAACTCATTGATAACTAATGCTCTACGCTCGGCTCGAGTTGCACATGATGCAGCTTTCTTTGTCAAAATATCACGGTCATATCGGGCCTTCATTATCACAATCACCTCAAGCTGCTCATCATCGGAATGACGATTTAATTCTTCAAGCAGCTGAGCATCAATAATTTGAGCATTTGCGAAAACGGCGACAAATAGCAGCGCCAAAAATAAAAGATATCTTTTCATAACTATTTCTTAATCAATTTCTTATAAACAAAACCTTCCGAAGTTTCAATTCTCATCAGATAAACGCCTGATGGCAAATTTGAGATGTCGATTTTGTTATCATAAACATTAATTACCGTTAATTGGCCGTTAATGTCCATTAATTCAATTTTTTCGTTATCACAAACAACGTTCACGATATCGGTTGCCGGATTTGGATAAACCGTAATATCATCAGCATTGTTTTCGGATACGTCGAGATGCCCTATCATATTCACTGCCGCCAACGCATCGATGCGACCCGAGCCGAAATCGTTGCTCTTGTGAGCCGACAAAGGGACTGCTGTCCTTTCCAAGATTTCATCAATCTGCTCAGGTGTCAGCTCATGGTCTTTCGACAGCATCAATGCGATGACGCCTGCCACGCATGGTGTCGCCATCGATGTGCCGCTTTTCAGACAATAGCCGTTTGTAGTGTTGAAATCGAGCGACTTGACATTCACGCCTGGTGCGCACACATCTGGACGGATAAGCCCAATGTTTGTTGAGCTTCCTGAAGAGTATGGATAGTCGTTATAAGGTGCCACGCCTGACCAAGTGGCTGGTCCCTCCGACGAGAAATCGCCCAAGACATCGCTGTTGTTGACTGCGCCGACGCATATCACGCAGCTGGTGCCACCACCATTAACCATCTGATCCTCATGCAGATGCGGAGGCGGACAATCACCTGGCGACCATATATTATAAGGTACTGGTGCGAGCATCTGAATCTGTCGTGAGTTGCCTGCGCACACCGCCGCAACCACTCCAGCTGCAAGAGTATTGTCACACGCCTGCCTCATCATCAGTTTGACTCCAGAGTCTGGCAATGGCTGACCGAGCGACATGTTCATCACGTTGGCGCCATGTTCTACAGCAAACTGCATAGCTTCAACCCACATCGTAACCTCGGAGAGGTTGTCGTCGCCATGAAACACTTTCAAAACCATAAGTGTTGCCCCTGGCGCCACACCTGTCTGTGTGCCAGAAACGCCAGTTCCCACTATTGTTCCCGCCACATGAGTGCCATGACCGTGAGTATCCGAAGGGTCGTTGTCATGCGAATAGAAATCGTAGCCATGGTTAGGATATTCCGCTCCGCCATCCCACAAACGTCCCTGCAGATCAGCATGGTCGAGCCTCACGCCTGTGTCGATGAGAGCCACGAGCACGTCCTCGCCAGTGTAACCGAGCTCCCACACCTGGTCAGCGTTGACTTTCACTATGTTTTCGGCTATCTCACGGTTGTCGCCATGTTCAACACCCGTAACAGATTCATCTTCAAGGCATTGAAATTCCTCACATTGATATATCGTCAATATGTCTTTGCGTTGCGATATCACAGAAATTGCCTCTTCATTAGCATAACAACTCACGGAATTAACAATCCACAATGATCTAATTTCCTCAACCAAGCCATTGGCTTCCAATATATTAAGCTCTTCCATCAAACCGACTTGCGTCTCTATAGCCTGTCGTTTCAAGGTGTTGACCACAAACTCACGCCTCTCGGCTTTTGTTGAAAAGGCATCCGCCATCCTCATAAGCTCCTGAGCATCTGATTGCTCCGCCAAAATGATGTTGATTTTGACTTTATCATATTTTGAGACATCCGCCAAACCATTGACAGTCAACAGTATACATACAATAAAAACAAAAAATCTCTTCATAACCATTTCATCTAATTATCTGCAAAGTTAATATATTTTTGCATTAGAGATGTCAATGAACAAATAATTATTATCTTTGCGAGTTCATATTTTTGTGTGCAAAACATATTAAATCATAATAAGATGAAGAAATCTCTATTATTAATTGCCGTCTTCGTATTGACGATTGGCAAAATGCTTGCAGGTCCTGTCGATGCACAGCGCGCGCAGCAGATCGGTAACAGCTTTATGAGCGCAAAAGCCTCGAAAGCCAACATTCAAACAAACCTTGTTTACACTTCAGCGACACGCGAAGCCGTTGATTATTACGCATTTAACGCAAATGGCAACAACGGGTTCGTCATCGTAGCCGGCGACGACCGTGTGAAGCCTATTTTAGCTTATTCCACAACAGGAAGCTTCGATCCAAACAATGTTTCAGACGGATTTGAGTTCACGCTCAATACCTTCTGCCGTGAGATTCAATATATCAGAGACAACAACCTCGAGGCTACCGACGACATCAAAGCCGAGTGGGAATCAGTTGCCGCAACAGGTTTCATAAAACAAGGCAGAAGCAACCGCGCGGTGGTCGGACCTATATGCGAGACCATCTGGAACCAGAACTGGCCTTACAACAGCCAATGTCCGGAAGATGAGGAAGGCAGCGGCGGTCGTGTCTATGCAGGCTGCGTCGCCACAGCAATGGGTCAGGTGATGAAATTCTACAACTGGCCACCTGTCGGAACAGGTTCTTACACCTATTATCCTGAAGGTTACGAGCAGCAGACCGCCAACTTCGGTGAGACAGAATATCATTTTGAGCTTATGCCTAACGCATTGGATTCGTTGAGCACTGAAGAGGATTATTTCTATATCGCTCAGTTCCTGCATCATTGCGGCATTTCAGTCGACATGCAATACAGCGGCAGTGGCAGCGGCGCCTACTCCGACGATGTGCCGAATGCTTTGCGCAACTATTTCAGATTTAACTGCGACGACCATATCACCAACGACAACTGGTGGCCAGGAGGCGGCTACAGCAACGAAGAATGGATTCAGATGCTGAAACAGGGCGGTCTCGATGAGAACATCCCGTTGTATTACAGCGGTCAGGACGACAACTGGCAGGGCGGTCACGCCTTCGTGTGCGACGGCTACGACGAGAACGACTACTTCCACTTCAACTGGGGCTGGAGCGGCAAAGACGACGCATGGTGCCCTATCGGAGCAGTCAACACCACAAAATACGCTTTCAACACCCTGTCGGGCTTCACAGGCCATATCATCCCGAACTCACCGGAATATCTGAACCGTCCTGAAGCAATAACAGACTTTGACGTGGTTGAGAACGACGATATGACAAGCGTAAGCATCAGCTGGACCAATCCTGAGAACAACCTCAACGGCGAGCCACTGGGCGACTTCACAGTTTATGTTTATCGCGACGGAGAAGTTATTTTCCAAACAGAAGGAGTGAAAGGCTCAAGACTGGTAATCAACGACATGAACCTTGATGCCGGACTTTACCAATATTCTATTATCGCTGAAAATGAATTCGGTTTCAACAAGAGAGCCTATGCTAAAATTCTTGTCGGCGACAAATGCGACATCGTTTTCGAACTCACCGACGAAGGCGGCAATGGTTGGAAAGGTGCGGCCATCAGCGTGACAAATGAAAACGGACAGCGCATCGCCATCATCACCATGGAAGAAGGCAGCGAACAGACAATAGTGATGCCGCTTTTGAAAGGCAACCTCAACTTCATCTGGAACCACGGCTGGTATCACAACAGCGAAGGCTACGACACCGACTATGAGTGCGCTTTCGTCATCAAAAACACTGACGACGAGATTCTCTACACTTCAGGCGAGCTTAGCGACGGCATCTTCCTGACATACGACAACCAATGCGAGCACACTTCAGTTGCAGAAGTCAGCGAAAATAACGTTAGCCTCTACCCTAACCCTACCGATGGCATTGTCAACATCGAAAGCACAGGTACGATGACAATCAGCGTTATGAACATGCTTGGTCAGAAGGTGATTGAAACTACCGCAACCGACAACGCCAACATCGATTTGAGCGGTTTCGAAGCAGGAATCTACATGGTTAGAATTGATACAGCTAACGGCACTATAACAGAAAAAGTTAGCATAAAATAACATTATAAATAATATTTAATAAAAAAAACTTGAAATCAGCGTGTGATTTCAAGTTTTTTTATTTATCTTTGCAGGACTTAACCATTTTATTAACTTAATAATTATAGTATGAAAAAATCTCAATTATTAATTGCGATTTTTGCCATGCTCATTGGCAAAATGTACGCAGGTCCTGTCGACGCACAACGCGCGCAGCAACTCGGCCAGCGTTTTTTGAGCGCTGCAAAGGGTTCACAACAGACTGAAATTCAATTAGTTCACACATCAGCAAATCGCAGCGATGTGGATTATTATGTTTTCAACGTTGGTGACAATAATGGCTTCGTCATCATCGCCGGTGACGACCGCGTGAAGCCTGTTTTGGCATATTCCACTACCGGTTGCTTCAATCCTAATGATGTATCAGATGGATTTGAATTCACACTCAACACGTTCCGCCAAGAGATTCAATACGTTAGAGAGCATAACATCGAAGCTACTCCTGACATCGTATCCGAGTGGAATACTGTTGCTGAAAATGGCAATATCACAAGAGGTAAAGGAAATCGCGCCATCGTTGGTCCTCTCTGCCAGACGACTTGGCATCAGAATTATCCTTACAACAACCAGTGTCCGAAAGACCCTGAAGGCAACGGCGGTTTCGTCTATGCAGGCTGCGTTGCGACAGCAATGGCTCAGATTATGAAATTTTGGAATTATCCTGAACGTGGTACAGGCTCTCACACCTACACTCCATACGGCTATTCGGAACAGACGGCAAATTTTGGCGAGACAGACTATCATTTCGAACTGATGCCGAATGATTTGGACTCGCTCAGCACCGAAGAGGATTGTTTCTATGTGGCACAACTGATTCATCACTGCGGTGTCGCCGTCGACATGTCGTACGGTCCTGACGGCAGCGGCGCCTATTCAGAAGATGTGATATCAGCATTGAGAACCTATTTCAATTATTCATGCGATGAGATGATGCATAAAAGTGGACCATGGGGTTTGACTTTTTATACAAACGAAGAATGGGCTGCTGTGTTAAAAAACCAAGGTCTAAATGACGGAATGCCGTTATATTACGCGGGGGGCGACGACGGCGGTGCCGGTGGTCATGCCTTTGTCTGCGACGGCTACGACGAGAACGACTATTTCCACTTCAACTGGGGATGGAGCGGAAAAGACGACGCTTGGTGCCCTATCGGAGCATTAAACACCACAAAATACGCTTTCAACCAATCTAACGAAATCATCGGACATATTCAACCATTATCACCGAACTTTTACCAACATCCGGAAGACATCACCGACTTCAATGTCATTGAATATCAAGATGCCCACACGGTGAAGATTACATGGACCAATCCGGAACACAGTGTATATGGTGGTCAATTGACAGATCTGACCGCTTATTTGTATCGCGACGACGAAGAAATCTACCGCGTCGAAGGAAGAAAAGGTGAAGTAATAACTTTTATCGACACGGATCTTGAAAGCGGTATTTACCAGTATTCAGTGGTGGCGGAGAATGAATTCGGTTTGAATGGCAAAGAGTACGCCCAGATACTTGTCGGCGACAAATGTGACATCATATTCGAGCTCACCGACACAGGAGGCGACGGCTGGAAAGGCGCCAGCATCAGCATCACAGACGGGAGTGGACAACGTATCGCGATAATCACTATGGAAGATGGTTCGGAACAGACAATAGTGATGCCGTTGTTGACCCAGCCACTCAAATTCATCTGGAACCATGGATGGTATCACACCAGCCCACAATACGACACCGACTATGAATGCGCTTTCGTGATTAAAAGCATTTATGACGAGATACTCTACACCTCCGGCGAGCATAGCGACGGCGTCTTCATGACATACAACAATGACTGCGAGAACCACACCGCCGTCCCGGAAATCATCACAGAAAGCATACGCCTCTACCCTAACCCGACTGACGGCATCGTCAACATCGAAGGTAACGGTGCGATGAGCATTTATGTAATAAACATGCTTGGTCAGAAAGTTCTTGAAACGACAGCTACAGGCAACGCCACCATCGATTTGAGCGGTTTCGGATCAGGAATCTACATGGTAAGAATTGAGACAGAGAATGAGATTACGACTGAAAAAGTGAACATGAGGAGATAATATATATAATTATTTGATAAAAAGTTTGAGGTCACAGTTTGTGACCTCAAACTTTTTTGTATTTTTGCAATGCCAATTTCTAAAAATTCATTGTTTATGGAATCTATACAAATTTCAAACGCCATAGTGGCGACAAGCAGTAATAAATTAGACACACTTCAGGAGATTGAAGACAGAATCTTCTGCATAAGAGGTGTTCAAGTCATGATTGACAAGGACTTAGCAGACTTTTACAGTGTTAAAACAAAACGCTTGAACGAACAGGTTAAGCGTAATATTGAACGTTTTCCTGCGCATTACATGTTCCAGCTTACTAAGGAAGAACAACGAAGTAGATAAGCAACGCCTCTTTTTCGAAGGGCAAATCTACGATGCTTTCAGTTTCATGGTTTCTTTAGTTCAAAAAGCTGAAAAAGAAATAATCCTCATTGATAATTATGCCGGTGTCGGGACTTTGAACGTTCTTTCAAAAAAGAAAGAAAATGTTGATGTTCAATTATTTACCAGTAAAAAAGCCAAGATAACACAAAGTGACATTGAAAAATTCAACACTCAATATCCTAAGCTAACTTTGAATTATACCGAAACTTTCCACGACCGATTTCTGATTATAGACGAAGCAATCGCCTACTCTATCGGTTCTTCAGTAAAAGATGCAGGGAAAAGATGCTTTGCGGTGACAAAGATTAACGAAGAGTGGATGGTGAAGATGATATTGGGAAGAATCTCTAAATAAAAACAACAACCGGTCGCAATTTGCGACCGGTTGTTTTATAATATGATAGAGTATACATTAAACTATATCATTATGCCACTTTTCATACAATTCGTATATATAATTGCGAAATTTGTATTTCTTTCTTGCCTCATATACACCAAAAATGCCATCAATCATTATTATATATACAAATATCATATCATTACCATAAACAATAGGATATAATAAAACAATATTGACCAACCAAAACCACCACGGACATCTATAAATAATCCTAATTCTGTCGTTTTTCTTGGCGACTATCCTATACTTGCTGTTATTATAATGTATTATTCCTCTATCATCAATAATTACAGATGAATCCTTACCACTTTTGATATAATCAATAAACTTTTGAATTGGTTGCATTTTTTACTTATTAATAAACCTTTTAAATTTATTATTGATATAACGCTGAAAATGCAATTGTTTCATAATTACATATGCGACACATGATATAAACATTATATTAGCTATTAAACATATTATCGCCAACCCTGCTCTTAAATCACCATTTATTGAATTAAACCCTAAAACAGACATAACCGCCAAAAATCCTAAAACACCTGATATACAAGTACTTATCCAAAACAACGCTGTCGGTTTATAATCAACGAGAATCTTCCCGTTTTTCTTTGCTATGAGTTTGTACCTGCAACCATAATGATCAATGTATCCGTTATCATCAATCTCAATGTTTTGATACTTTCCGCTCATTACTTCATCAATAAATTCTTGAGCTGCTTTTTTTGTTTCGTTTTCCATAATGTAAAATATTTATAGTTAATCATTTATAATTTGCAAAACTAACAATAGTTTTCAAACCATCATAATATAATCTGTAAAAATTTTAGACTGTTTAGTAAATATTTATGACGACTGTCATTCCGAGAGCAGCGAGGAATCTCTTAAAACTTCAATGATCTTATCGATCAGTTGAGCATCTATATTATTTAAGTTGACAACAATCTGCTTTGGCTGCATTTTTGATTTCATTCCACTTTGGTCAACAACATCATCAAAGAAATTATGGTTTAAGACAACAGATATTTTCAGCAGCTGCTCCACTCCGATATCATTCCTTTCAAAAATGGCATAAACATTTGGACGGGTGCAATGTATCCTTCGCGCAAACTCCGCCACGCTCAACCCGCTTTTGTCGAAAACGGATTTCACCATGTGCCCGATGTGAAGTTTGCTCTGAGTTTCCATAATATTGCAATTTCACAACACTACATAAAAAAGGCGTGGAAGTAAATCTTGCCTGATACTCCGGGTTTCCACGCCCACCAAATCCAACAAGTTGCTCCACGCCATGCAAACATGGCAAATTGGAAACTTTTCTTGATTTGGTGTCCTCTTTAAGAGGCTCGTTGTGGAAAATTGGAGTATCAAGAATAGCTTCGAACCGCTATTTATATGTCAATATGTCGTTTTTTCTACATGATAATGTCGTTTAAATTTCTGCAAAGATAGTAAAAAGTTTTTTACACCAACTCATAATTCGTGCTTCTTCCTCCTTCCTCGTTTTTCTTCAAGACTCCCTTGCCTATCAAATCATTTATGTCATTCAAGGCGGTGTCAGTTGAGCATTTTGCTATTTTCGCCCATTTGCTCGTGTTGAGTTTGCCGAAAAAGCCGTCAAAAAGCATGTTTATCAGTTTCTTCTGGCGTTCGTTAAACTTCATTTCGGAATGAGACTCCCAGAAACGTGCTTTCCGCAAAACTGAAGACAAAGTCTCGTTCGTAGATTTTATAGAATTTTCAAGACAATCCAAGAACCACAACAGCCATTCGGTTATATCACCTTCACCTTTTTGCGTCTTCTCCAAAACATCATAATAATTGTTTTTATCAATTTGTATCTGATTCGACATGCTATAAAAACGTTTTGATGTCTCATCAGCTCTCGAAAGCAACATCTCCGTCAATGCCCTGGCAATTCTGCCGTTCCCGTCATCGAACGGGTGGATTGTCACAAACCAGAAATGCGCTATCGCAGCCTTCAATATCGGGTCATTGGAGTTGTCTTCATTAAACCATTTTATAAAACGAGCCATCTCTTCAGAGACCTTTTCTGGTTCAACAGCCTGATAATGAACTGTCTCAAAGCCTATCGGTCCGGAAACCACTTGCATCACATGAGTACGATATTTTGCGACATCTATCGAATATAGCCCGCTCATTCCAGTGGGAAATAACACATTATGCCATCCGAAAAGTCTTTCATCAGTCAATGGCGCTGAATAATTATGCGTTGCATCAAGCATCATCTCAACAACTCCATCAACATATCTCGATGTCCTAACAACACCTGCCGTAGGTATGCCAAGTCGCTTTGCAACTGACGACCTCACCTGCTCAAGATTCAGCATCTCCCCTTCTATTTCAGAAGATTTCACAATCTCCAAAGATATATTTGTCAACTGGGCTTCATTCTGCAACGAAAAACCTATCGACGACAACTCACCTAGCAACCGACCCTGCAAACCCCTCACTGCAGCCAGCCTGTTCATCACAGCAGATGTATCGAAAGTGAAACTCCACCAATTGTCATATTCATGCAAATACATAATTCCAAATTTTTTGCAAAAATAAACATTTTCGGCGAATAATCATCATAATCACCGAAAAATTTTCGGCGAATAATAAATTTATTCACCGAATATCATAAAAAAATGTAAGGGCGAAACATTTTTCGCCCCTACATTTCATATTAATTAATAAGGTAGGGATGCGGCGTGCCGCATCCCTACAAATTAATCGTTGTACTCAGCCAAAACTTCTTTGACTTTGTCAGGTGTCAAACGGCCGTAGACCTTGTCACCAATCATAGCGACTGGAGCAAGACCGCAGGCGCCCACGCAACGGAGGCAGTTCAATGAGAACTTTCCGTCAGGTGTTGTGCCACCGACTTCAACGCCGAGCTGACGTTTCAACTCATCCAAAACCTTCTCAGCACCACGCACGTAGCAGGCTGTACCCAAGCAAACTGAAATCGGGTGCTTGCCCTTTGGAGTCATGGTGAAGAACGAATAGAATGAAACGATACCGTAAACTCTTGATACAGGGATATTCAACTCCTTAGCGACGAGTTCCTGAACTTCTGCTGAGAGGTAGCCGTACTCACCCTGAACCTTGTGAAGCACGTTGATAACTTCACCACCGTCATTACGGAATGATTTGCAAACATCCTTAATGAAGTTGATTTTATCTTCTGATAATTTAATAACTGCCATAATATTCAATTTTTAATTTTCCAACAATTATTTTTCGCTAATCTCAACATGTTCTGACTTGTCGAAATAGTGTGTATGCAGCAGTTCATGTGACTTGTGGCCGCATGGTTCACCAAAGTACTCAGCGTAGATCTTCTTGATTGAAGGATTCTCGTGTGACTTACGGATCGGTTTGCCGAGGTCTTCACGATAGATAGCCTCTGTACGTTTCTTGATGATTTCACTGTTGCCATGGTGATATGGCTGACCAGCTCCACCGACGCAACCGCCTGGGCAAGCCATGACTTCGATAGCGTGGAACTGCTCTTTGCCTTCGCGAACTCTTTCGAGGAGCTTACGTGCGTTTGCCAGACCGTGAGCGATACCGATGTGGATTGGGGTGCCTGCAAAGTCAACCCAAGCGTCACGGATACCGTCCATACCACGGAGTTCTGTAAAGTCGATCTTAGGAAGCGGTTTGCCAGTGAATACCTCGTATGCTGTACGGACAGCAGCCTCGATAACACCACCTGTTGCACCGAAGATGACAGCAGCACCTGTTGACTCGCCAAGCGGATCATCGTAATCCTCTGATGGCATGTCCTTAAGGTCGAGGTTGAACTGCTTGATCAAGCGGGCAAACTCACGTGTTGAAAGGACGTAGTCGATATCCGGGTTACCGTCTTTATAGAACTC
>DBYZ01000012.1 GCA_002311655.1 Bacteroidales bacterium UBA1173 | reverse complement strand
CGACGCTACTTTAGGCTTCCGCATCGTTTTGAGATGAGAGAGAATTTGAATAAAACTTCTTATCTTTGCACGTTAATATATCTCTCATGAAAAAGACGTTTATATTTCTGATTGCTCTGCTTGCGATGGCTCACACTGTAAAAGCGCAGGACGAGACCATAGTGTTCACGCCACAGTGGACGGCGCAGGCTCAGTTCGCCGGCTATTACGTCGCCGAGGCAATGGGCTTTTACCGTGAGGCAGGGGTGGAGGTACGCATAGAACATCCGTCGGCGACCTCGTCGGCCATGAGCCGTCTGCATTCCGGCAGATGTCAGGCCACAACACTAACCCTCTGCCAAGCTATGGAGACAGTGGATGAAGGTACGCCGTTGGTAAACATCCTTCAGACATCGATGAACAACGCCATGGTCATCGTCTCCGCTCGCAATCAGAACCCGCTTACCCAGAAAGGCGCCCGTGTAGGCATCTGGAGCGTGGGCTTCGGTCAGCTCGCCATCTGCATGAGCGCCAAAGAACACTTGGACTACGAGTGGATACGTTTTGCCCAAAACGTCAACCTATTTGTGTCAGGAGCACTCGATGCCACAGTGGCTATGAGCTATAACGAGTACTACCAGCTGATGCAGGCAGGTGTCGAGATGACCGACACTAACGTGTATCGTTTCTGCGACCACGGCTACAACGTGCAGGAAGACGGCGTCTATATGACCCGCGAATACTATTCCGAACATAAGGACCAGGCACGACGCTTCGCCGAAGCCAGCAAGAGAGGCTGGGAATGGGCCGTCGAACATCCCGATGAGACACTGGATATCGTGATGAAATATGTGGACATGAACAACATCGCCACCAACCGCGTGATGCAGCAACTGATGCTCCAAGAAGTGCTGCGCCTGCTGGTGGACAGAGAGTCGAAACAACGTGAGTTCCGTCTGCGCCCCGATATGGTGCAGGAGGCAAGCCGACTGATGGTGGAAAATAAGATGCTGAGCCGTGAAGTGACATACGAGGAATTAATTGAGAATTGAGAATTATGAATAGGATAATTGCATATATTCGGCGGAAGTTATCGGTCAGGGTCAGTCTGAGAGTGGTTGTCTCTGCCGCCATTTTATTCATCGCCGCACTCGGATTGATGTTCTATCAGGCCCGTGAAGCCGTGAGTCAGGAGGCTATAAGCCGAGCCACACAGATCCTCGACAAGACATCACTGCGCGTTGACAGCATCCTGAACCGTGTGGAGGTGGCGTCAAACATGACAAAATGGCTAGTGGAACGCCACACTAACCAGGCCGACTCGATGTTCGTGTACAGCAGCAGCATGCTGGAAAACAACCCCGACTTCTACAACTGCTCCGTAGCCTTCGAACCATATTACTTTGAAGAAAAAGGACGTTACTTCTCCGCCTACACCAAACACGTTGGCGACAGCATCCGCACAATACAGGGCGGCAGCGACAGCTACCAGTACTTCTTTGCTGACTGGTATCTTATGCCCAAACTGCTCGACCGTCCGTGCTGGACGGAACCGTATTTTGACTTCGACGTGGCTACCAACACCAGCGAGATGGTTACCAGTTACTGCCAGACCGTCAAAGACAGGCAGGGCAGGATGATAGGCGTCATCAACACCAGCCTCTCCATCAACTGGCTGTCGAAGACCATCTCTGCCGTCAAGCCCTATCCGCATTCTTATAGCATAATGATAGGCCGCGGTGGCACTTATTTCGTACATCCCGACACAACGAAAATCACTCGTCAGACCATCTTCACACAGACACTGGAGCAGCCCGATACGGCCATGACCGCCCTGGGCTATGCCATGCAGCGCGGTGAGGAAGGCGTGAAACAGATGCATATCAATGGTAAGGACAGCTATGTGTTCTATAAGCCTCTCGGCAGGACCGGCTGTTCGATGGCAATAGTATGCCCGGAAAGCGACATCTTCAGAAGCTTCGACCGTCTGCAAAACACCATTATGGGCATCGTCGCCGTCGGTCTGCTGCTGATGCTCTATTTCTTTATCCGCATCATCACATTCGAATTGGATCCGCTCAGACGGCTCGCCACAGAGGCCGAGACCATCGCCTCCGGACAGTTTGACGCTGAGTTGCCCGACTTCCAACGTATCGACGAGATAGGCCAGCTGAGCCATTCGTTCGGCAATATGCAGCAGTCGCTGGTGAAATACATCGACGAACTGAAGAAAACAACCGCCCAGAAGGCCACGATAGAGAGCGACCTCCGCATCGCCAGTAAGATACAGCTGGGTATGCTGCCCGAGAAGTTCCCTACACGTGCCGACCGCGACGACGTGCAGCTCTTCGCCTCGCTGACCCCTGCCAAGGAGGTGGGCGGCGACCTGTTCGATTTTTATTTCCGCGACGAGAAACTATTCTTCTGCATCGGCGACGTGTCGGGTAAAGGCGTGCCTGCATCGCTCTTCATGGCGGTCACACGTTCCACCTTCCGCACCGTGTCGGCTCATGAGTCGATGCCTGACCGCATCGTGACAATCATGAACAAGACCATCGCCGACATGAACAAAAACCACATGTTCGTCACCCTCTTCGTCGGAGTGCTCGACCTGCCTACAGGACGCCTGCATTACTGCAACGCCGGCCATGATGCCCCTCTGCTGATAGGCGCAGGTATAGGCGAACTGCCATGCGACTCCAATATACCTGTGGGCTTCATGCCACAATGGAAGTTCTCGCTGCAGGAAGCACAGATATTCACTGGCACCACCATATTCCTCTTCACCGACGGACTCACAGAGGCCATGGATATCGACAAAGCCCAGTTCCAGATGGAACGCGTCAACGAGGTGGCAGCCCGCGCACTCGATAACCAACAGCATGAGCCACGCCAACTCATCGAACAGATGACCGACGCCGTACACCAGTTCGTGGGCGACGCCGAACAAAGCGACGACCTCACCATGATGGCAATACAATATATCTGGCAGCATAATGACGCTCGGATGCGAAAAAACATCACACTGCCTAACGACATACAGGAAGTGCCTCAGCTGAATGCCTTCGTGGAAGAGGTCTGCAAGACAGTGGGACTCGACGAATTCGACACAATGAAAATTAAAGTCGCCGTTGAAGAGGCCGTGGTCAACGTGATGAAATATGCCTATCCGTCAGGAGAACGTGGCGACATAACCATAGAAGCGGCATCTAACGATGTGCGTCTGAGATTCACCATCATCGACAACGGCAAGCCTTTCGACCCTACAGTCCAGTCAGCCATCGACACCTCGCTTTCTGCCCAAGAACGGAAAATCGGCGGACTCGGCATCCATATCATGCGCCAGAATATGGACTCCATCAACTACGAACGTTTGGACAACCGCAACATATTGACACTTAGAAAAAAATTAAATAAGAAAAATTAATATCAAACGACAATGAAAACAACTATTCAAGAACAAGACGGCAAAATGGTCGCCATCCTGGCAGGCAGTCTCGACACTGCTGCCGCCCCTGAGACCGAAAAGGCTATGAGTCCACTCAACGACGTGGAGGGAAAAGACGTCATCATCGACTGCACAGAGATGGAATACATCTCATCAGCCGGTCTGCGTATTTTCCTTGGCATACTTCAGAATGTAGAGGAAAAAGGCGGACATGTATATATTAAAGGTATCAACGAAAACGTCCGTACTATATTCACCATCACCGGTTTCAGCAACATCTTTAAATTTATGTAAAACTGCTCGGAGATGGATGCGGAATCCTTTCTCCTTTTAGGTTTTAATATCCATTGCCATAAAAATATGACTGAAACGAAGATATATGTAGGGCTTAACGATTCCCTCACCAATCAGCAGGAACATAACACCGAGATATATGTTAATGTCATGAAATACGTCTGCCAGAGTCATCATGTCTCATTCTCGTTTGTCATAACTGAAGGCGGATATGTTCACGAAAATGGGAATTATACACAGGAGCAGACCCTTATCCTTTCGTTGTTTGATGTTGATAAGAATATCGCCGAAGCCATTGCTAAAGACCTCTGCGCATTTTTCCATCAGGAAACGGTGATGGTGACGGAAAGTATGGTACATGTCAGTCTTATAAAGGATGATCTTAAACTGAAATGATTATTTAATCTAAAATTCCTATCTTTGCAACGTGAGATTAGTCAAACCATCGAAGATTTTCAGGATGTTTTATCCGTCGCTGCTTTGGGAGATGCCAAAGACAGGTGAAAAGACTATATATCTCACTTTCGACGACGGACCGCATCCTCTTATAACCCCGAAAGTGCTTGAAATACTTAAACGTTACGATGCCAAAGCGACATTTTTCTGCATTGGAAACAACGTGAAAAAATATCCTGAGACTTTTGAATTGGTTAAAAAAGAAGGTTATTCTGTCGGTTGTCACACTTTCAACCATGAAAACGGATGGAAGACCCAAACTGACGATTATCTGAAATCATTCTTTGATGCTAACAAGCTGATTCACAGTAATTTATTTCGTCCGCCTCACGGCAAACTAAAACGTTCGCAACTAAAACAACTGCCAACTGCCAACTGCCAACTGCAAATTGTTGCTTGGACAGTCATCGCCTACGACTGGGATCACGCCCTATCGCCCGAAGATGTTTATCAAAACGTCATCAAAAACGCCTCCGACGGCTCCATCGTCACCTTTCACGACAGCCTCAAAGCCTACAATAATATGATTTCAGCTCTCCCTAGAGTACTAGATTACTATTCTCAAAAAGGATTCATTTTCAAAGCTTTATAAAAATCTCACGCAGATCTCGCAGAGTGAATAAGGAGTATTTAAAGTTTGTTCACTATTCTAAAGATACCATTGTTTATGTCATTAACATTAAAATTTACTAAAATACCCAAATGTAAATCTGTCATTTTTAAATATGATAAAAGTTGTTTTGAATAAACTTCTCTCATATTCTCAACAGATTTTAATTCAACAATGACTTTATCCTGTACGAGCATATCCAAACGAAAAGACATTGGTAGTTTGTAGCCACAATACACGACATCAATAGGGACTTGTGTTTTAACATCAAGACCATCCTTTGCCAGTTGAAACTTTAATGCAGCTTCATAAATAGATTCAAGCAGGCCTGGACCTAACTCTTTGTAAACTTTGTAAATTGCACCTCTTATTATATAAGAAATATCATTTTCATTCATAGTTTCAGAAATTTTGATCAAACTATTTTTTGCAAAAGTACATTTTTTATCATATAAAGCATCCTTCAACAAAAATTTTTCATGCAAAACTTGCAGCAAACGCTGAAATTAAGTTTTTACAATTCAAATACCTTCTTCGTTCTGCGAGATCAGATTGCTTTAGCAATCGAATTAAATGTGGAAGAACAATTCTGCGCTTTCTGCGAGATCTGCGTGAAATAAAGATAAGGGAAATTATCCGATGCGACTCCAGTCGAAATCGCGTTCGAACTGTTGGGTGAAATATTGCTTTGTGGCGTAATGTTCTGGTTTTGAAAGCGTTGGGTCGGCATCCAAAAGCAAATTCGCCATCCTTCTTGTGTGCCTGATGATTGGCTCGTCGTATTGGAAGTCGCCGATTTTCATCTCAATCATTCCGGATTGGCGTGTTCCCTGCGTCTCACCAGGACCTCTCAACTGCAAATCAGCCTCCGCAATCTCAAATCCGTCGTTGGTTCTTACCATCGTCTCCATGCGTTTCTTGCCCTCTCCAGTGATTTTATGGTCGGTTATTAACACACAATACGACTGCTCAGCGCCACGTCCGACCCTTCCCCTTAGCTGATGCAGCTGCGAGAGCCCGAATCTGTTGGCGTTTTCGATGATCATAACGGATGCGTTCGGCACGTTCACGCCCACTTCTATCACCGTCGTCGCAATCATGATATGCGTCTCGCCGCGCACAAAACGCTGCATCTCCCAGTCTTTGTCGTCGGCCTTCATCTGACCGTGTACCACGCTGATGTGATAATCCGGCTCCGGAAAGTCGCGCATCATTGCCTCGTAGCCTTCCTGCAGGTTTATCAAATCCATCTTTTCCGACTCCTTGATGAGCGGATAAACCACATAAATCTGATGCCCCTCGGCAATCTGTTTCTTCATGAAGCCGATAATCGCAAGTCGTTGTTCCTGAAACACATGCACTGTCTTGACAGGCTTTCTTCCCGGTGGCAGCTCATCGATTTTTGACACATCCAAGTCACCATATTGCGTCATCGCCAAGGTGCGCGGAATAGGTGTCGCGGTCATCACGAGGGTATGCGGTGGGAATGCTGTCTTGTCCCAGAACGAAGCACGTTGAGCCACACCAAAACGATGCTGCTCGTCAATGATGCAGAGTCCTAAGTTTTTGAAAACCACTGTGTCTTCAATCAGAGCGTGAGTACCTATTATTATTTGAAGGTCGCCGTTTGCGAGGTCGGCGAGAATCTGTTTGCGTTCAGATTGCTTAGTGCTTCCCGTCAACAAGGCGAAATGCACATCCATGCCTTTGAGTTGTGCTCGCAACGTCTCAAGATGCTGAGTGGCAAGGATTTCCGTCGGTGCCATCAGCGCTGCCTGATAGCCGTTGTCGAGGGCAAGAAGCATTATCATCAAAGCGACTATTGTCTTGCCGCTACCCACGTCGCCTTGTAAAAGTCGGTTCATCTGGTGACCGCTCTTCAAGTCGGCGCGAATCTCTTTTATGACACGTTTCTGCGCGTTGGTGAGCGGGAAGGGGAGATGTTCCTTGTAAAAGGTGTTGAAATAATCGCCAACCTGTTGAAACACAACGCTTCTGGTGTTTATCTGACGGTCTTTTTTATGAATCAGGAGCCTGAGTTGGAAGAAGAAATGCTCCTCGTATTTCAACCTTGTCGTAGCACGTTGAATATCAACGCTGTTCGACGGCAGATGTATCTTGTAATAGGCTTCTTTTCGTGGCAGAAGCTTGTCATGAAGAATCAGACTCTCAGGCAGCACCTCCGGAATCACGTTCCACACCTGCAACACGCAAGTCTTGATGATTTTTGCCAGCTGTTTGGTGCCGAGACCAGCGTTTTTCATCTTCTCGGTTGTGTTGTAAACGCCTTGCAATGCCTCGCCAACAAGCACATCGTCAGGGTTATAGTCCTCGACATCGGGGTGGGTGAAGTTGAAGCGGTTGTTAAACACGCTCGCCTTGCCGAAGATGAGATATTTCTTGCCTGGCTGGAAGCGGTTTTTTATCCATTTCAGTCCTTTAAACCACACCAATTCTATCGAGCCGGTGTCGTCGGTAAACGTTGCCGTAATCCTTGTAACTCGCGGAGAACCAAAGCTTTGCATGTTGCTCACCGTTCCCACGAGTTGGTAATAAACGGTGTCGTCGCAAATCTGTCTGACCTTATGAATCTGCGAGCGGTCGATATACCTGAAAGGGAAATAATCCAGCAGGTCCTGAAACGTGAAGATGCCCAGCTCCTTGTTCAGAAGGTCGGCTCGTTTCGGCCCCACGCCCTTGAGGTATTCGATTTTCGTCTGCAGAAGGTCTGGCATGTATGTCATTTTAAAAAAGCAACCGACACCATGCTGGTATCGGTTGCTTATGATATTCTTATGATATGCTAATCACCTTACTTTACAATGAACTTGTGATTTGAGTCGTCAACTGAATAGTAGTAAGTTCCGGCTTGGTAATTGGCGACATTCAATAAAACTCTGTCGAATGTTGAGTCGATTTCCTTCTTCTCAACCAACTTGTTGTTTGAATCGTAAATCATCATCTCGGTCTTGTCACCGCTTTCCAGATAATATGGAAGAGCCACAACATTGTTGTTGTTTGTGTTGACATTCTGAACCTGAACGCCATTTGATGACAGAGAATAACCTGAACCTGGTAATGAATAAACTTCTGTTGAATAGTAATATCTGTTTCCTTCAGCGTTGTAGAAACGTTTCTCGAGTCTCAGTTTGTAGAGGTTGTCGATGGTGTATAGTGAAGGAAGGATATAATATGCATAACCGAAATCCTCAAGAATTGAGCCGTTTTCGTTGTAAAGCTTGCACATTGATATTTTGTTCTTGTCAACGTCATTATTATAATATGTCACGAGGAACTCAATCTCATCATCGTCATTGAACAATTTCTGTGAATAGAAATTGATGTCTGAATAATCATATCCGTAAGGAGGCATGATGTTGATTGATTTGTACACTGAATGATCATCGTTGTACAAGTTCACAGTGACAGCGTTTCTGTTGCTATAGACAACATTGACGTATTTCTGTATTGAAGAATAATAATAGACATGGTCATTAAACGTGTTTTCAAGCTCAATCTCTGCCTGTGCCTTGAGAACCAATGCGTTCAATAACATCGCAATACCTAAAACAACGGTAAACACAAATTTGTATTTTCTTCTCATATAAGTAATATTTAAATTTTCAAACGTATACAAAATACCGCTGCAAAGATAGTGCATTTTTTTCATTAAAACTAAAAAAAAATAAAAAAAAATTACATATTTAAAAAATACATAAAAATATGGGAAATCGATGCTTCCTACGAAAAAAAATATTAACTTTGCACCCAAATATTAATTTGGCAAAATATAAACTATATATAAAATGTTAAGTGAACAAGAACAAGTAAGAAGAAACTCTCTTCAGGAGCTTTACAAACTCGGTATCAACCCGTATCCGCAGGCGGCGTACGATGTCAATGTGACAACCACACAGATAAAGGAACAATTTGACGACAACGACCTGTCGAAGTTTGAAAATATCAGCATCGGCGGACGTATCATGAGCCGTCGTATCATGGGTGCCGCGTCATTCTGCGAGCTGCAGGACGCCCACGGTCGTATCCAATTGTATCTCAACCGTGACGAGATTTGCCCGGGTGAGGACAAAACAATGTATAACGTGGTGTTCAAACGTCTGCTCGACATCGGCGACTTCATCGGAGTGAAAGGCTTCGTGTTCCGTACTCAAATGGGCGAGATCTCAATTCACGTCAAAGAGATGACGGTATTGAGCAAATCACTGCGCCCGTTGCCAATCGTGAAAGAGAAAGACGGCGTGAAATATGACGAGTTCAACGACCCTGAGCTGCGTTATCGTATGCGTTATGTCGACCTGGTGGTCAACGACAAGGTGAAGGATATCTTCATCAAACGTACCAAGGCTATTGACAGTATCCGCCATTTCTTCAACGAAAACGGCTATCTTGAAGTGGAGACTCCTGTTCTTCAGCCTATCCCGGGTGGCGCTTCGGCACGTCCGTTTGTGACACATCACAACGCTCTCGACATCCCGATGTACCTGCGTATTGCCGACGAGCTTTACCTGAAACGTCTCATCGTGGGCGGTTTCGACGGCGTGTACGAGTTCTCACGTAACTTCCGCAACGAAGGTATGGACCGCTCGCATAACCCTGAGTTTACTGGTCTTGAGATATATGTGGCCTACAAAGACTATCTCTGGATGATGGACTTCACCGAAGAGATGATCTGCCGCTGCGCTCATGACGTGCTAGGCACGGACACTCTTCATGTCGGCGACCACGAAATCAGCCTGAAACGCCCGTTCAAACGTATCTCGATGATCGACTCCATCAAAGAAAACACTGGCATCGACATCAACGGCATGGACGAGGCACAGCTGCGCGAGGTGTGCAAGAAACTCGAAGTAGAAGTCGATGAATCAATGGGTAAAGGCAAGCTCATAGATGAGATCTTCGGCGCAAAATGCGAAGGCAACTACATACAGCCAACTTTCATCACCGACTATCCTGTCGAGATGTCGCCTCTCTGCAAACGTCATCGTAACAACCCTGAGCTCACCGAGCGTTTCGAGTTGATGATCAACGGAAAAGAGGTCGCCAACGCCTACACCGAGCTTAACGACCCTATCGACCAGCGTCAACGTTTCGAGGAACAGATGAAGCTGGCAGGCCGCGGTGACGACGAGGCTATGCTCATCGACCAGGACTTCCTCCGCGCTCTCGAATATGGTATGCCTCCAACATCAGGTATGGGCATCGGCATCGACCGTTTCGTGATGCTGCTCACAGGTCAGACACAGATTCAGGAAGTGCTTCTGTTCCCGACAATGCGCCCGGAGATTCATAAGAAAGTCGCAACAAAAGAAGACTTCATGGCAGTCGGCGTGCCAGAGTTCTGGGCTGACATCCTTGTGAAACAGAACTATACATCCGTCGAGATGATGCAGTCGGAGAAACCATCTGCACTGCGCGAGAAACTCAACGGAATCAGAAAGAAAAACAAACTCGATGTTCCGGCTCTCCAGCTTGAGGAAGTCGAAAAATGGATAAACGGATAAGATAACCATTAAAACTTATGAATATGAGAAAACTAATGTTAACTATTGTATTTGCTGCGGTTTTGAGCGCACTCTCTTTCGCTCAGACTGTACAGAAAACATACAACTTCGGAACTCCTATGGTCAGCGAGATGAACGGATACGATGTCATCCGCTTCGCTGACACTTATAACCAAGGTATCACTGGCGAGGCTACAATGCCTTGGCAGTCGGTGTCGCTGTTGCTGCCTCAAAATACTGAAGCTCAAAGCATTACAGTGGAGTATTCGGATTTTGTGGAACTGGAAGGCACCTACAACCTTATGCCACAGCAGGCAGCCCGTCCGCTGTCATCAACAAAGCCTGTGGTCATTGAGAGAAATGAGGACTTTTACCGTTCAGAGAACGTGTATCCTGAGATTACGTTTTCAAAAGTAAACACTCAGTATCTCAACGGCTGTTCGTTTGCTTTTGCACAGTTCACCCCTGTTAGATACGTCCCTGCAACAGGAAAGATTTCATATGCCAAGTCAGTGACTGTCACAGTTGAGGTAACTGCTTCAAAATCAGACAGAAGCAACAAAGTTTGGATGACTCCTGAGGTGCAGGCCCGTGTTGAGCGTCTGGCCCAGAACCCGGAGGCGGTGCTGGAATACAAGACAAGAGCAAGAACAATGGGCGGATATGAACTCCTCGTCATCACTCCACAGCAGTGGGTGTCGCATTTCGACGAATATGTTGAGTTTTACGAGGCTCGCGGTCTCCGCACTCATGTCACTGCATTGGAAGACATCATCGCTAACTTCGACGGTCGCGATGACGCTGAGAAGATGCGTACTTATATCGCGCAAGAGTATGAAAATGAAGGTATTATGATGGTTCTGCTCGGCGGTGACTCCAACGTGGTGCCATGGCGCGCCCTCTACTGCTACGTCAGCGACGAATATCAGGATAACCTTCCTGCCGATATGTATTTTGTGTGTCTCGATGGCACTTGGGATGATGACAATGATGGCATCTGGGGTGAGATTGGCGAAGACGACCTCCTTCCGGAACTGGGTATCGGCCGTATGGCGTTCAACAATGAGACTCAGTTTAACAACATCATGCACAAGACATTCGAGTATCAGGCGAATCCTGTGTTGGGCGAGTTCCACGATGTCATCCTCGGCGCTGAACATCTCGGCGACGGCTACTATGGCAGCACCGACCTCGAACGTCTCATCGGCGGCTCAAGCGATTATGACTATACCACCGTGGGTATCCCGGCAGACTATAATTATAACAAGGTTTACGAGACAGAAGCTAAACCATGGTCGGGAAAATGGTTTAGAGATGAGATCAACGCAACAGGCGGACAGTATGTGCATCATGTGGGTCACGCTAACACCGACTATGTGGCGGGATGGTATGTGAATACTACCGACGACAGCTCTTTCGCACAACTCGATGGTGTTCACCATAACTATAATTTCTTCCACTCACACGGCTGCATCTGCGGTGACTTTACCCACACATGTATCCTCGAGCGCATGGTCAACGTCTCAACCGGCTTCGTGGCAACCACCGGTAACTCACGTTACGGATGGTATCAGCCGTGGGGCGACGGCATGGCAGCTCACCTCCACCGTGAGTTCATAGACGCTTATTACAACGACCGCCTTCCATATATCGGAACAGCCTTCGTGGAGATGAAGATAATGACCGCACCTTACGTGTCAACACCTTGGGGTGACGACGGCGCAATGCGTTGGAACCTCTATGATATCAATATCATGGGTGATGTGGCGATTTGTCCTTGGCTCGACGAGCCTTTCCGTCCGGAAATCAGCTATGCTTCAGCATTGACGGTTGGAACCACCACAACTCCTGTCACAATCACCAAGAGAGGCGAGGCACAAAGCAATTTCCGCTGCAGCATCTTCCATAACGGCGAACTTCTCGCTTTCGGCATGACAGATGCCAACGGAAACGCTAATATCGATTTCGCGGATGCTTTAGATGTCTCTGATACTCTGCAACTTATCATCACCGGACCGAATGCATGGCCTCAGACGATAAATATCTTGGGTCTCAATACCAACACTGCCTTTGTCTATCCGCAAGATATTGATATTCATGGAGATTTCCTTTTTGGAAGAGAGATTGCAATGGATGTCGATTTTAAAAATGCCGGTGCTGTGACAGCAAATAACGTGATGGCTACATTGTCGACAGCATCCGATTTTGTGACTTTGTCGAAGTCGACAGTGGAAGTGGGAACAGTCAACGCCGGCGCTTCAGTGACGATTGCCGATGCCTTCGATTTCGAAGTCGCAAATAACATTCCTGACGGCACTTATGTCGATTTCATCATGTCATGCACCGATGGCACCAACGTCTGGAATCGTGATATCTTCTTCCAAGCAGTGGCTCCAGTATTGACAGTCAATGAGTTGACATACGAAGAGGTCTCAGGCGACATGAACGGCTTCCTCGATCCGGGTGAGACGTTCAGAATCACTGCAAGAGGTAAGAACATCGGTCATTATGTGGCCGATAATCCTTATATCCACGGAAGTCTGAACTCAGAATATCTGACATTTGTCAGCAACGATACTCATTTCGCTAATGTGGCAGTTGGTGCTGAATTTGAGAACAGCGTTGAAATAAGAATCGCTGACGATGCCCCGAACGGCACAACCGTCACTATCAATGTTAGCGCTATCACAGGTCAGTATTCGTCAGATAAAAACATTGTTTTGACTGTCGGAACAGTGCAAGAAGGCTATGAAACGAGCGATTTCTCACACTTAAACTGGTCGCTTGAAGGCGATGCTGATTGGTTTATCACTGATGCCGAGGCTCATTCAGGTGCCTACAGCGCTCAGTCACCACAGCTTTCAAAACATCAGTCGGCTGCTATGATTATCGATATGGAAAATACTACCGACGGCGAGCTTTCATTCTATTATAAGATGCATATCAAACATAATAAAGCCGCTCTCATTCTCTATATTGATAATGTGGTCAAAGATATGTTGTATGGAGATCTTGACTGGACTTTGTATACTATAGAATTGCCAGCGGGACAGCATACCGTGAAATGGTGCTATTATACAGCACAAACCGGTAATGTGGAAGAGTATGTCTGCTGGGTTGACGATATTACTTTCCCAGGCAACACAGTGATTCTCGATGTGGAAGCGGTTGTCGACGATAGTAATGTGGCGGTTTATCCTAACCCTGCCCACGATGTCATCAACGTGAAAGGCGACGGCATACAATATGTCGAGATTTACAATTCTATCGGTTTGAAAGTCTTATCGAAAGATATAAATGATTCAGAATCAATAAATATCGCTGACCTTGTAAACGGAATCTATTTCTTGAGAACCGTCGACAAGACAGGCAATGTTTCAACTGAAAAAATCATCAAGAGATAATGCTTTTTGCTGACATCATCGGACACGAAGACCTGAAAAAACGCCTGATTCAGAGCGTTAAGGAGAGCCGTGTCTCGCATGCTCAGCTGTTTTTGGGACCCGAAGGAAGTGGCAAAATGCCTCTCGCTTTGGCTTACGCCCAATATATTAACTGCAAAAACCGTTCAGAATCAGATAGTTGTGGCGTGTGTCCGTCGTGTAAGAAATTTATGACGCTCACACACCCTGACCTGCATTTTGTTTTTCCGACTGCTACCAACAAAGAGGTAAAGCAGAATCCGGAATCCGATTTGTTTATCACCGATTGGCGCGAGTATCTCACTGATTGTCAAGGGTATGCCGATTTGTCGGATTGGTTTAACAAACTTGATATCGAGAACAAACAAGGCATCATCAATGTGCGCGACGCTGCCACGATAATGCGTAAACTCAGCTTCAAAGCTTATGAAAGCGAATATAAAATCGCGATAATCTGGATGGCAGAGAAACTTAACGTGCAGAGCGCCAACAAGTTACTGAAGCTTATCGAGGAACCGCCAGAGAAAACGCTGTTTATACTTATCGCTGAGAACCAAGAGGAACTGCTCACCACAATACGCTCGCGCTGTGTGATGGTGAAAGTGCCTAAACTTGGACTTCAAGAAACGCAAAACGCTCTCGTTCAACGTTTTGGATGTTCCGAACAGGAAGCATACGACGCTGCTGCCTTGTCGAATGGCAACTGGATTTTAGCCCAGCATTATGCGCAGGATCACGATGATGAGAAACTTTACGCTAACACATTCCAAAAGTGGATGCGCTACTGCTTCAAAGGCGCCGTCTCAGAACTCATTGACCTGGTGGCAAACGACATCAAACCTTTGGGACGCGAAAAACAAAAGGAATTTCTGGAATATGGCTTGAATATATTCCATAACTCGTTGTTATTCAATAATAACATGCCTGATGATGTTATGCTCCCAACCGATGAGAAGAACTTTACAAAAAACTTTGCACCTTTTATTAATATAAGGAATGTGTCTCAGATTTGTGAGATCTTCGAGGAGAGCATCAACCAAATCGAACGTAACGCCAACGCTTCAATTGTCTTCTTGGACGATAGCTTCAAGATTTCTAAACTATTGAGAATCAAGTGATGAAGACGATGACGAAAATAGGTTTGGCGGTGCTGAGCGGTCTCTTGATAGCCGTCGCATGGCCGGTGAGAGGTTTGGCGCCACTCGCATTCATAGCGTTCGTTCCGTTACTTTATCTCGAAGACAAACATTACTCATTTTGGATATCCTCCATCGCATTTCTGATTTGGAACGCCCTCACTACATGGTGGGTGTGGAAAACGACTGCCCTCGGCACTATTGGCATGATAGTCCTGAACAGCCTCTTCATGACATGCGTTTTCTGGGCTTATCATTTTGTGAAATCGAGGCTTTACGACAATAAAAAAGGTTATTACTTGTTGATAATCTTTGTGTTAGCGTTTGAATACTTGCATCTTAACTGGCAAATAAACTGGCCGTGGCTCAACCTCGGCAATGTGTTCTCACACTATCACACTTGGGTGCAATGGTACTCAATCACCGGTATCGCTGGCGGAACAATCTGGGTTCTAACCACTAACATATTGATTTACAAGTTTTTGCACCTGTCATTCCGAGCCGCAGGCGAGGAATCTCATTGGAGATTAGCAGTTACAATAGTTTGTATACTCTTTATTCCCCTGATAATCAGTAAAATACAATACTTTTCATATACTGAACAAGGCGAAGACGTCGAAATCGTGGTCGTTCAACCGAATCTCGACCCTTACACTGAGGAATTTGCTTTGAATCCTAGGCAAATCATGCAGCGAAATCTTTCTGTTGCAAGCCCTTTGATGACCGAAAACACTCGTTTTGTGGTGAGTCCTGAGTCGGCGATACAAGAGAATATTTGGCTTGAACGAATTGATAATTATTATTCAATCAAGGAGTTGCGTCGTTTTATCAATAATTATCCGCAAACTTGTTATGTAATTGGAATCAGCGCATACGGACTTGCTCCCGACGACTCCGAAAACGACTTTGCCGCACGTAAGTTTTACGATGTCGACAAGTATTTTTACGCATACAACACCGCCACTTTGATTACAAAAGACTCAATTCAGCTTTATCATAAGTCGCGACTGACACCTGGAGCGGAGGCTATGCCGTCATGGTGGTTTATGCGGATGCTCAAAGACAGCGCCCTCGACCTTGGAGGTACTGTGGGAACACTGAAAAAAGATTCTGAGGCAAGGACGTTATCGTTTGATAATCATAAAGTTGGCACTTTGATTTGTTATGAATCGGTTTTTGGTGAATATGTCACCGAGTTTGTGAGAAAAGGCGCCGACATGTTGTTAGTGATCACAAATGACGGCTGGTGGGGTAACTCTCCGGGACATAAACAGCATCTCGAATTCTCCAAACTACGTGCCATAGAGACACGTCGTAGCGTGGCTCGCTCAGCAAATACTGGTATTTCCGGTTTTATCAACCAACGTGGTGATATTATTGAACAAAGTAAATACTGGGAGCAGACAGCATTGCGAAACACCATAAAAACCAACGACAAACTGACATTTTACGTCCGTTACGGCGATTATTTGTATAAAATCTCGGTCTTCCTGACAGCCTTGCTAGTCGCAATGACCATTGTCAAACTAATTCTTCAAAAACAATGGAAACACTGAGTCTTGCGCCGTTTCAAGGGATTACCGATGTCGTCTACCGCAACGTTTTTAAGAAACATTTTTGCGGTATAGACAAGTTTTACACGCCGTTTTTCACTGGAATACAGAAAGACAACTCGAAAAGTCTGCGCGGAGAGGAGATCAGCCCAGAGTTTAACGATGTGAAGACTGTTGTGCCTCAAATTTTGAGCAACACAGCTGAAGAGATTGTTAGATTTGCAAGTCAATGTAAATCAATGGGATATCCTGAGTTTAACCTGAATATGGGATGCCCGTTTCCGCGTGTCGCCAACAAAACCCGTGGCTGCGGTCTCATGGCCGACCCGAATCGCACGATAAAAATGCTGAGCGATGTGTTTGACGGCATCGACGGCATAAAATTCAGCATAAAATGTCGTCTCGGATATTACAACGATGAAGAGATTAATGCTTTCATAGAAACGTTTAACTCATTGCCTTTCAGCGAGATAATAGTCCATCCGCGCATCGGGAAGCAGATGTATACCGGCGAGGCATCGCTCGAGAGATTCAAGGCGTTGATTCCGTTGATTAACAAGCCATTGGTGTATAACGGCGATATTTTCGATGTCGAAAAATATAATATCGTCAAAAAATCATCACAATCTGTTGCTTTAGGTCGTGGTTTGTTGACAAATCCATTCCTTGCTGAAGAGATAAAAGACATTGATAATCAACAAGATAAAAAGCAAAGATTGCATAATTTTGTTGTTGATTTGTATATCAATCGGTTGCATCATGCAGGTGGCAGTCCTAAGATTATCGGAAGCATGAAGGAACTGTGGAAATATATGATGAACATCTTCGATGATCCTCAGAATGTTTGGCGTAAAGTGAAGAAAGTCAATCATTTGGATGAATACGAAAATGCTGTTGAGAAAGTTTTTAATGAACATAATTTAATTATATGAAAAGAATAATTAACATTTTGATTATCAGCGTGTTGCTGGTATCATGCGCTGTAAAGCAGCCGAAACATGCTAACAATTCAATCAATCAGAAGGAATTGGTGATATTGTCTGTCAACGACATGCACGCAAAGATTGAGAACATGCCTAAGTTTGCTTACGTGGTCGACAGTTTGCGTAATCTCTACCCCGAGCTTATAATAGTGAGTGCTGGCGATAACCGCACTGGTAATCCTTATAATGACAGATATCCTGAACACTCGAATTTCCCTATGATTAACATGATGAATGAGTTAGGTTTCGATGTTTCGGAACTCGGTAACCATGAGTTTGACGGCAACATCGACGGAATCAGATATTTTGCCAATACCGCGAAATTCCCAGTGATTTGCGCTAACGCATATTTTACAGGTTATCAGGATTTAAAACTGCCTCCGTATGTGTCAGTTACAAGAAAAATCGATGGCAAGGACGTTAAAGTCATATTCCTCGGAATGATTGAGACGGAAAATCACGGGAAGCCTAGCTCACACGAGAAAAATATGAAAAATGTTGACTTCAAACCTGCCGAGGAAGTGATTCCTGAGTATCTTTATCTCAAAGACAGCTGCGACGTTTTCGTCCTCCTCTCACATTGCGGAATGCCGGATGAAACCAAGTTCGCCATGGAGTTTCCTGAGTTTGACATTATCATCGGCGGTCATTCGCACGATCTTTGCACCAAACAGTTCGATTCAGGTGTGCTTTACACCCAGTCAAAGTCATATTTAACTTATGCAACTGTCAGTAAAATCAAGTTTAAAGACGGCTCTATCGTTTCTGTTGAGGCACAACCTATTGATTTGAAGAAAGTTACAAAAGTGGATGCCGATATACAGAAAGAGGTCGACGGTTATTATGCCAACCCTGATTTCCACAACGTTTTAGGTCGTGCCATAAATCCTTTCGACGGCTGGGATGCCCTTGGTGCTTTTATGGCTGATGCCGCCCGTTACATCGTCAAGACTGATATCGGTATGCAGAATCCTGGAGGCGTGCGTCTCGACAGCTTGCATGGTGGCAACCTCACCAAAGCCGACATTTTTGCCCTCGACCCGTTTAATAATGAGATCGTAATTGCCAAGATGACAGGCCGACAGATTGAGGATTACCTGAATGTGGCATCGACGGACGACGGCGACTGTACTCATGTGTCAGGCATCACTTATACCATCGATGGTAACCGTTCCGACGACGGCAAGATAACTTTCACCAACGCAAAAGCATATCTCAAAGACGGGCAACCGATTGATCCTGAGAAGGTTTATACCGTGTCAATCAACAGCTACATGGCACAATGGGCTAAAGACCGCTGTGTTAGCATGGAACAGACCGAATATACCGCCAACGATAGCGAGATTTTATATCTAAAAGACCATCAATCGGTTGATTATATGGGAGTTAGCCGTTATAAACTAAATAAAAACTTCTAAAAAATGAAGATATTACTCATCCGTTTCAGCTCTATCGGCGACATCGTCCTGACAACACCAGTCATCCGTTGCATAAAGCGGATGGACGATGATATTGAGCTTCATGTACTTACGAAAGATAAGTTTGCAAGTCTGTCGCACAACAACCCATATGTCGACAAGACCATCGAATATTCTAACTCAATTCGTGAGACGATAAAGGAGCTCAAGAAAGAAGAATATGACTATGTCGTTGATTTACAGAAGAATAACCGCTCGAAACGGGTCTGTATGGCATTGGGCTGCGAACATCATTCGTTCCATAAGCTGGATTTTCAGAAGATGTTGCTTACAACATTCAAAATCAACAAGTTACCTAAATGTCATATCGTCGACAGGTATTTCGAGGCTGTTGAGCCGCTTGGCGTGAAAAACGACGGTCGCGGTCTGGAATTCTACATTTCTGAAACTAATATGATGCAGGAACCTGATATTCCTGAGGAGTTTAGAAACGGTTTCTACGCCATCGTGGTTGGCGGCAGCTACAACACCAAGGTGATACCGTCTGATAAGATCATCGAAATCATAGAAAAGCTTGACGAACCTGTGATTTTGCTTGGCGGTCCCGGTGACATGCAGCGCGCGAAAGTCATCGCCGACGCAGTGGGGGAGAACGTCTGGAATCCAGTGGGAATGCTGAATCTCGAGCAGTCGGCGTCAATCATTAAGATGTCGAAGGCGGTGCTGACAAGCGATACCGGAATGATGCACATAGCTGCAGCGTTGCATAAACCGATGGTCTCTGTTTGGGGCAACACTGTTCCTGAGTTCGGAATGTATCAGTATTATCCTGAAAAGCTTGATATTCAGTCACATATCATAGAGGTAAAAGGCTTGAAATGCCGTCCTTGTTCAAAACTTGGCTATAAAAAATGCCCGAAGGGACACTTCAAATGCATGCAGCTGATCAATACCGACGAAGTTGTTTCATTATTAAGACAAAACGTCATTTCGACCGAAGTGGAGAAATCTCCTGCGAATAAAAACTAATAATTATGCTATCAGTTAAGACATTCGTTTTCAATCAGATACAAGTCAATACCTACATCGTTTACAACGAAAACAAAGAATGTGTCATCATTGATGCGGGTAACCTTGAGCCTTATGAGGACGAACAGATTTTGAATTACATAGATAAAAACAGTCTGAAACCGCTGATGTTGCTCAACACCCACTCTCACATCGATCATGTGATGGGTAACAAGGTGCTTGCCGACAAATATCACATCGAATTGGCAGCTCATCCAATTGAGAAGCCTTTATACGAAAAGGTTTGGGCTTATGCGGCTGCTTTCGGCATCAATTTCACTCAAGACAGGTGCCTGAAACCGACTAAAGACCTCAACGACGGCGATATTATCAAGATTGGTGATGACGAGTTGAAGGTGCTTTTCACCCCTGGTCACGCTCCAGGACATGTTTGTTTCTACGATGAAAAAGACGGTATTGTCTTCACTGGCGACACGTTATTTTATAGAGGCATCGGACGTTGCGACCTTCCTGGAGGCAACTATTCCACAATAGAAAAAAGTCTCCGCGAGGTGCTTTACAAACTTCCTGACGACACAATAGCCTATTGCGGTCACGGTCCACAAACTAGAATAGGAAGCGAAAAACGAAATAATCCTTACGTGACAGAATAAAAAAAAGCGCCGAACCTTCGGTGCTTTTTTTGGTATCGGGTAAGGGAATCGAACCCTTATTTCGACAGTGAGAGTGTCGTTACCTAACCGTTAGTAGAACCCGACCTAAATTGCGCTGCAAAAATACAACTTTTTTTAACACGCACAACAAATTTTTTTAATTTTTTAGTTTGAAGTTTGGAGTTTGAAGTTAATATCAAATTTCAAACTCCAAACTTCAAACTATAATACTTAATGTTTAAGGATCTTCTTCACTACATTATTTCCTCTCTTGTCGCTGACTCTTACGAAGTACAAGCCCTCGCTCAAATCCTCAACGTTGATTTCATTTGCGTTTTCAACAAACAAAACCTGCTGGCCTACAGTATTGAAGATGGTCACATCCTGAACGTCGCCATTAATATATAAGGTGTTGTTCATCGGGTTAGGATAAACCTCGAAGCTTGCAGCGTTGTTCTCGCCAACACCGGTATATATGCTCTCGTTGATTTTAACAGGAATTGTTTGTGTTGCAATATCAGTGACAATCTCAATAGATGTTTCATAATAACCTTTAAGTACAGGTAAATACGGATAGACGGTGACTTCCCAGCTTTCACCAACAGCAAGTGTTGCAGGAAGTGTGCCTGCGTATGAGTAATCAACAACAATAAGATATTCATCAAGAGCTTCTATGCTGTTGATCGTAAATGGGTTAGCTGTATTGTTCGAGATGGTGAATGTCACATTTGTAATCTCCTCAAAGACAATCTCGTCAACGCTGATTGTAGGCTCAGTTGGAGTGATAGGTGTGTGTGCCTCCATTGTGAAATGGTGTGGGTCTAACTCGGCAAACACCGGTTGTGTGTAACGGCGTCCCGACTCGTCAGCACCAAAAACGTAGTAATCAATTTCTGACTCACCCTGATAACCTTTGATGTAACCTACATACTCGTCAGGTTCACCTGTTGCTGTCATGTGTGCAACCTGGTATGCGCCTCCGTCGATGCTATAATAAACGAGGAGTGAGTCCTGTTTCAAATCCTGACCGCTGTAAGCGATGAATTTACTTGTGATGGCTATTGAATCCTGCCATTCCTGTACACCGAACTTGACGTCTCTGTGGTCAACGAAGAGCATGTTGAAATCCATCACGCCACGTGTGCGGCAGTGCAAAGCGTCGGTGTTTTCCCAGCTTGTGTACCAGTCGTTGTTGGTGACTCCGACAATGTCATAGCCTGGCATAGCCTCCTGATAAACAGCGATGGCTTGCTGGTTGTAATTTGAATTGCTGCCCATAGGTACATACACTGTCTTGTTCAGAATCAATGAGTTGGTGTATGGTGCGAGAGTGCTGCCTCCTGGTTCCTGAACACGGTAAACGTGATAAGGATAGCCCCAGCAGCAGTTTGTTGTGGCAAAATAGTTTGCAACTTGCTCATACAGAGCGTATTGTGAGTTGCTTGAAGGTAACTGTGCAATCAAAATCTTGTCAGGTGCGAGGTACTTGCCCCAGCAGTCGACGTGTGCGATGTAGTCACCTTGTGGGTCGATGGTGACATGATAAGGATCGATACCGAGATAGTCGCGCATCTTGTTGCGGACATTGGTCTCGTTATTGTTGTTCTCCTGGAACACGAGCTCGTCGCTGACACCGTGACCACGGCCGTCTTCCATCATGTTACCGCCTGTGTGTGTCAGGTTCATGCCGTACATCGGGATGTTCCAATATGTTGCGAAAACCTGTGACATATTGTCGTCATTCGGACGGTTGCGGTTGTATCTGTTGTCAACGATGGCAGGATTTCTGTCCTCGAAAATGTACCACGGACCGTAGTCACGAATCCAATATGAATCAGATGGTGCGTTCACAAAGCTGACGTTGCTCATGTTGACACCAGCATTCTGGAAATCGCTCTGTGCGCTGCTCTGGCTTGACGATGAAACCACGCAGTACACATGGCAGTTGTTCGACAACTGTGCCACCAAATTTGTAGGAATTCCAAGAGGGTAACGGATCATTACGCCTTGCATTGGCTCGAACTCAGCCACAAAACGCGGTGTGCCTGTTGGCGGGTCTGTCTCAACAAAATTCTCGTTTCTAACTGGTGAATGCATCTCTTCTTCAGAGAGATAATGCCATCTTTTCCAATCTGGAGTTTTCTGCTCCTGAGCGTTCACTTTAATGCTTAAAACTAAAGCGAAAGCGACTAAACTAAGTAATATTTTCTTCATTTTTTAAAGATTAATTTCAAATATTAATTTTTAGGGTGCAAAGATACTTATTTGTTGGATATATGCGTTATTTTTATTGAAAATTTTTGTAATTTTGCACTTTAAAAAATATTGAAAATGAACTGCATTCTTTTGGTTTTCTTGATGTTTGCGCAAGTTGGCGACACAATTAACGATACCGTCGTCGTCAATCAGCGTCTTATGAACGATTCTATCGACACTTCTATCCTCGATTATGACCTTGAACTGGACTCGATTAACCCTAATCTTCCGGATAGTATTCAGGAGCAGATCCAGAAGGTTTTCGACGATGAAAACTCTGGAAAAGGTATCGTCGATGAGTCGATGGATATGTTGGAAATGATTGATACTCTTAAAGTTATCCCATATTTTGAAAATAGTCTGGTCAACACTTGCAACTATCCTCCAGGATATATCCCGTCGTATCCCGACAGTATCTACGCACAGCGTATTGAGGAACTGAACCGGAATACCACTATTGAGCTGGTTTACAATAAACATGTGAAGTCGTTTATTGATGTCTATGCAGTTCAAAAACGCGATAAAACCGAGCGAATTCTGGGATTGGCAGATGTTTATTTCCCTTTGTTTGAGGCAACTCTCGACAAGTATAACATGCCTCTTGAGTTGAAATACTTGGCAGTTGTGGAGTCGGCACTTAATCCGCGCGCTGGCTCGTGGGCGGGTGCCAAGGGTCTCTGGCAGTTTATGTATGCCACCGGAAAAGTCTATAAACTCAATGTAACCACACTCGTTGACGACCGTTACGATCCACTGAAATCGACGGAAGCGGCATGTCAGCACCTCAACGACCTTTACACCATGTTCGGCGACTGGTTCCTTGCACTCGCTGCATATAACTCTGGAGCCGGCAACGTGAAAAAAGCTATTCGCAGAGCCGGAGGTATCAAGAATTACTGGGCAATTTGGCCATATCTGCCTCGCGAGACACGTGGTTATGTGCCTGCCTTCATCGCTGTGAATTATGTGATGAACTATCCTGCCGAACACAACATCTGTCCGCTCGACCCAGGTATAATCAAGTCTGGCATCGACACGGTGATGGTTCACGATGCCCTTCATTTTGACCAGCTTCACGAGATGTTGGGTATCCCAATGGAAGATATCAAATTCTTCAACCCTCAATATACGAAATCTATAATCCCGGCAACGAATAAGAAGCCTCTCGTACTACAAATTCCTGAAAAATATGTCGGCGAATATATAGATAAGGAGAAGGATCTTTACACATTTAAGACGAAGAGCGGCATTGACAAGGAGAAGCTGCAGGAACAGATGAAACAAATCTCCGACCGCAGCGTCCATATCGTGAAAAAAGGCGAGACGTTGAGCGGTATCGCGAAGAAATATCACGTTGGCGTCAATCAGCTTAGATCATGGAATGGCCTGAAATCCGACAACCTCAGGATAGGGCAGAAGCTCATAGTGTACAGCTCAGGCGCCCCGATGGCTCAGGCTGGCAACGCCAAACCTGTGGAACGCTCGACGACGCAGACTACACACGTGGTGAAATCTGGCGAGACATTAGGAAAAATCGCCGCGAAATATAAATGTACCGTCACAGACTTGAAGAAATGGAATAATCTGACATCCAACACCATCAAAGTCGGACAGAAACTGAAAGTGTATCCGCCTGAGAAACAGACAACCACATCGAAGCCGAAGACTTCAGGTGACACTGTCTACACAGTGAAATCTGGCGATAACCTGTCTAAAATAGCCAAGAAGTATAACGTTACGGTTGAGTCAATCCGTAAGAAAAACAACCTTAAGAGCGATAACCTGAAAGTCGGTCAGAAGTTAAAACTTTAAGCTCCAGATGATTGTCTCGAGCTGTCTTAACAAATCGCGTTTCGCTTTGTTAGGATAATAAATGTATCCGTAGACAGTGATGAGCTTGTTGGCTTCCGGATTGACGACGGTATAAGCGACGTATGGTCCGCCCATAAAATCGCCGACGGTGTTCCATTGTCCGCGCATCTCAACAGCATAACCTGCAGGAAAGTCAGGAATGACCTTGAAAACAGGTTTCACAAACTCTTTGTCCAAAGTCATGTAGCTGCCGTCAGAAGGTCCCGGGATGTATTTTTGTGTGATGGAATCGCAAACCTTGATGAGGCGAGCCTCACTTAAATCATCGGTGCTTTTGTATGGTAACTGATAGATTATCAAGCCTAAACTCTTGTCAGCCTCCTCTTTTCTGAGCCATGTGCAATAGTCTTTGTTGGTTGCGACATAATATCCTTCAGGTACCGTCATCGAGATGCCGTAAACCGATTTCAGGGTTTCAACAACCTTGGTGTTTAACATCGGACGGAAGAAATCCATGAAACGGGCGCGTTCGTTTTTGTCGAAAATGTTTTTCAGCTCATCTTTCTGACTATCAAACACTTTCACCCATGTCTCGGCATCTTTTGCCTTGATTCTTATGGCATATTGCGGTGCAGACTGCCAGTCGGTCTGTGTCTCAATAATCGGGTTCGGCAAATCGTGTATGATCTCGCCGATGATGAGGTTGCGGTGTTTTTTGAACATATCGTTGAGTGCGTTGACGTTGATATGAGCCACCCTGAAATTCTTTTCTGGCTGCGGAAGTCCGTACTGATCTTCCTCGAAGAAGTCGCGGACAGCCTGTCCCATAGCGCCATTCCACTGGTCGTCGTTTTGTGTCACAAACAAAACCTCGGAAGTGCCGCCTACTGAACGGTCTTTGCGTTGCTCAACTTTCTTTTCTGAACAAGAAACAGATGCAATCGCCACAGCGATTATCAAAACAGATAAAAGTAATCTTTTCATAGTATGCATTTAAATGACGTTACAAAATTAACGTAAAATTTCTAAATTTGTTATATTTTTAATTAAAAAATTCGTTATTTTTGCATCATAATTGAAACAAAATTAAATATGAACGAGTTCTCAGTTTCATCGGTTTCTCCTTCAAATATTGCCATTGTGAAGTATTGGGGTAAACATGGTAATCAGTTGCCAAACAATCCGTCAATAAGCTTTACTTTGAGCCGCTGTCATACCGAAACGCATATAAAAGTTTGCCCAAACTCCGGTGAGAATTATTCCATGCGTTTCCTTTTTGAAGGCAAGGAGACTCCTAAGTTTCAAGAAAAAATAGAGAAGTATCTTATTGATAATCAACAATATTTTGGTTTTTTAAAAGGTATCGACCTAGAAATTGAGAGCAGCAATTCTTTTCCTCATTCATCGGGTATCGCATCAAGTGCCGCCTCGATGAGCGCATTGGTGTTATGTCTTTTGAAGATTGAAAAGATTGTAAATCAAGATGTTACGCCACTTGATATGCGCAAGGCATCGTTTCTTTCACGCCTTGCATCAGGCAGTGCGGCACGCTCAGTGTTCCCGGTAATGTCATTGTGGGGTGCTACGCCCTCAGTTCCCGACAGCTCCGATGATTATGCGGTGCCACTGGAAAACATGGTGCATCCTGTCTTTAAATCATATCACGATAGCATCCTGATAGTCTCAAATAAAGAAAAAAGCGTCTCGTCACGCGTCGGACACTCGCTCATGAACGGACATCCTCTGGCGGAACAGCGTTATGCCACCGCGCGCGAAAACACAGAACGTCTGCTGAAAGTGCTGAAAAACGGCGACATAACAGAGTTTATCGACATCGCCGAGGCTGAGGCTCTGCAACTGCATGAGATGATGGCAACGTCAACGCCTTCTTACAAACTGATGGAGCCTAATACCATGAAAATCATCGATTTAGTGCGCGAGTTCCGTCACGAGACCAAGGTCCCTGCATGCTTCACCCTCGACGCGGGTCCTAACGTGCATCTGCTCTATCCTGATGCCTGCGACAATCAAGTCAAACAGTTTATAAATGATACTCTTTTACAATATTGTCATGATAATCAATTCATTGACGATGTTGTGCAAAATAATGTGAAATAATACAATTACTAGCATGGAAATAAAAAAATATTACGGCAAGGTGATTCTTTTTGGAGAATACTCGATGATTTTCGGCTCTCCGGCACTGCTCATGCCTCTTTACACCGGCGAGTCGCATTGGGACTATATCTGGCGCAACCATGGCAAGAAAAACTACTCTTCGAATCGCAGCCTGCACGCCTTTGCCAATTATCTTGAAAGTGATAAATATTTTACTGAAAATATTGATATTGAGAAGTTTAGAGCTGAGCTCAAGAAAGGTTTGTTCCTTGACTCCTGCATACCTTCAGGTTATGGAGTGGGAAGCTCCGGCGCACTCACTGCTGCTGTCTACGACCGCTTCAAATCAAAGGAAATCGAAGATCTGATAGTGCTTAAAAAGTTCCTCGGCGACATGGAAAACTGCTTCCACGGCAGCAGCTCCGGACTCGACCCGCTGCAATGTTATCTTGGCAAGCCGTTTATCCTCACCGAAGATAAGAAAGTGCAGGTCCTGGATAAAGATTTTATCCCGGAAAATATCCATATCTTCTTGATAGACAGTAAGATAAAGAGCGAGACGAAGACTCTTGTCAACTATTTCAAACAGCAACGTGAAGATCCACGCTACCTGAAAGCTTTCAACGAGCTTTATTATCCTTTTGTAGGTCGCTGCATCGATTCATTAGTCTCTGGAGATGTCGATAAATTCTTCGATGATTTGGCACAATTATCTTATTATCAGACAGTTATGCTTCGTCCAATGATTACCGACAACATGCTTCCGCTCTTCTCGCTGAAACGAAAAGACGTGCATTTCCAGATAAAGATTTGTGGCTCTGGCGGCGGCGGTTATTTCCTTGGTTTCGCCGACGATAAAGAAGCGACAGAGGTATTCATGAAAGAGCATGAATTCCCAATCACATGGATTATCTGATTGATAATCTTAATGATAGATAATATTCAGCTCTGGACGTTTGCTTCTCAAAGCTTCGATCTCTTTCGCCTTAATCTTGGTGCTGAACGCCTTGATGTATCTTAACGTACTGATTTTATCGACAGGAGACAAACTTCTGACATTTGTGTTTGCGATATTCAGCTCCTCAAGCGCAGCGCAATTCGATAATACCTTGATATTCTTGATGTTAGTGTTGGCAATGTCCAAAACACGAAGCTTCTTCATGTTCTCTAGCGGATTGAGGTCAATAATGCTGGTGTTCTCAATTGAAAGCACTTCCAAGGTTTTCACTTTTGCCAAAACACTAAGATCATTGATTGCATTTCCATTGATATTCAGCTCTTGCAGCTGTTTCAAATCGCTTAACGGACTCAAATCGGTGATATGGTTCTCCTTGATAACCAGCTTCTTAAGGTACAAAAGCTTGGTCAATGGCTCCAAACTTGTGATGACAGTCTTTGAGTCGATGATGATTTCTTCAATATTGGCAACGGTTTGAAGCTGCAAAGCTGTCGGATTTGAATCCATCTCTACGATGCCTCTGAACACCTCGCGCCAGTTGTTGTCGAGCATGTTCCACCAAGTCCTCAACTCATCAGTCTGATAGATTATCATCACTTTGGGCTGGGCTGATTTCAACGCAAATGCTTGCTCCGACTTGACTTTAGAGTTTTCTGCGTTCACCAACACGAGATTGTTCATCTTGCATAGTGGCTCAAGGTTCCAAATGCTCGTGTTTTCAATATTGATTTCCTGAAGGTTGCTCAGGTTTTCAATCGGTAACAGAGTGTTGACTTTGGTGTTTTTAAGGTTGAGATATTTCAAGTTGTGCAAGCCGTGAAGCGGAGCGAGGTCAACGATTTTTGTGTTTTCAATGTTGAGACGCTCAAGATTTGTGAGTCGCTCAATAGGCATGGCATCCATGAAGAACGGATCCAAAGTGAGCGATGTCATGCTGATGATGGCATGAAGCTCCTCAGGACTTGGATTCACGTCGGTATTGCATTGTGTCGAAAACACCTTTTTCCACGAAACATGTAGTCTGTCCCACCAGTCTTGCAACGCCTTCGTCTCATAAATGACCATCACATTCTGATTCTCTTGTCTGAAAAGGTCGGCTTTTTCTGAGTCAATCTGTGTGTTGTCGCAATAAATTCTAACGAGTTGCGGAAGGTCCTTTAAAGGCATAAGGTCGTTGACTTCTGTGTTTCTGCACTGCAATTCATTGAGTTTCATCAAGTTTGAAAGCGGCGACAAATCACTTACATGTGTGTCGTCAACAATTAAAACCTGCATGTTCTCGAGATTTTCAAGTGGTGTGAGGTCTGAAATCTCGGTTCCGCTGATGTTGATGTAACGCAACGATTTCGGCAGTTCAATCGAATCGAGGCTTGTGACTTTTGAGCCTGAAATGTTGAGGTCTGTCAGCATCCCGCAGTTGCTCAAAATACTGATATCTTCAATGTCAGTGTTGCTCAATGACAAGTTTGTCAACTGATGGTAAAGTCCTATGATTTCAATGTCGTTGAGTCTTATATTATCAGCTCTCAGATTTTTGATATCGTTGGTGTATCTGAGGTCGGATATATCCGTTATTGCTGTGTTACTGATGTCTAACTTATTGATTTTGTTCAGATTTCTGATAGGGGAGATGTCTTCGATATCTGTATTTGAAATATCAAGGTTTTGCAGTTCTGAAAACTCGTAAAGCGGGTCGAGAGAGTGAATCAAAGAGTTAAAACTGATGTCAATGTCGGTTTTTTTCGTCAAACTTGTGAGTTTTTCGTATAAAACCGACATGTCGGTGGCGATTGTGCTTTCCTGAAGACTGTCGTTTACAACAACAATCGAGTCGCGATATATATGGTTGATGTCTTTTAGTTCAACTGAGTCGGCGATATACTGGTCCTCTCCGAAATATACTTTCCAGGCTGTCGCCATTCTGTTCCACCAAGTCCTAAGTTCTTCAGTCTCATTAGGTTTAGTGGTATACATGCTAACTATTTTTATGTCTTTTTTGGATGGATCCACATTAACTTCCATGAAACGTTTGCAGGTGTTGAACACGGTGTCGCCGACGATATTATGGCCTGCGATGGTTCTCATCATCGTCACCTTGAAATAGGTTTCGCCGAATTCGTTTGTCTGCGGGACGATATCGTCAACTTTTAATGTGAATTTAATGTCTTTAAAGAAGAAATCGATGTCTTTCAGATATGCCTGAACATCCTTATTTATATAGGTACTGCGGTTGTCGTCGAGGTCGTCTTCAATCTGGACTTTGTCGTCTTTGAAGATTTTTGCGTAACTTTCCTTAAACACTATATCTTTTTCCTGTGCTGTGGCTTCTGGATTTCCAATGAAAGAGAATGTCTCCTCCAGATACCTCGTCATCACGCGGATCTGCTGGGAATATTCCTCAATTTCAGCTTTGCTAAGGCTAATGTGTTGTGCAAAAACGCCTTGGCATGATAAAAACACTATCGCAAAAAAAACTAATTTCTTCATTTCTTAGGTTGATAAATCTTTAAAAGTGCTTCTTTTTCGTTGTCTTTCAGATAAACAAGGTTAGAGATGAGCCAGCCTGCGTTGTAGCCTCTTCTGTTGAACCACGACACTTCGAAATACCAATTGTCAATCTGGAAGACATGGAATTTCACGTTTTCGACATGGTCAAATTTCAGGTTTCCTTGTTTTATCTCATAGAAGAAGAGTGTCAGATAATCCGGCAGATAATCTGTAGAAGCATAATACTCAATGATTTGCGGATCGTTGAATACTTTGTAAATATTCATAAAATCGAGTTCGTGACTCATCGGGTGAAGGAAGTGTTTCTCGCGTTCAGCCATCTCTCCGTGAGGGAAATATTTCTGAAATTCCGAGAAAAACACGTTGGAAATCACCCATTTGGAGCCGAGTCCCTCTTTCTCCAAAGCCATTATCATGCTGATGTCAACGACTTTGCCTTTCCAGATAAATTTTGCGGAGACTTCAGAGTACCATTCGCCTCCGAGAAACTCCATGTATTGATTGTTTTTTGTCAGGTCTTCGATGAAAAAGTCACGGAGTGTGCCGCCTGTTCGCTGGTTGTTGAGGTCGAAAAGGAGTGGTAGCACGTCTTTGCGTTTTTCTGTGCTTCTGAAATCCTTGTCGCCCTGATACAGCCGTTTCCCGTACTGGTCTTCCTCGTAGTTGAACCTGTGGATAAATTGGCCCATCTGCTTGGTCATGGTATAAAGCTCGCGCTCGTCCATCTGGACGTCGCCCACATTGCCAATAAACTGGGCATCAACTTTTAAACATAGTGCCAGCAATACTACTGGCACTATAATTTTTATCAATTTATTCATTATCAATGATTAATGTGCTGTTTCTTTCACGCGCATGTCGCCGAGCAAAACATCCCAGAAGCCGATGAGACGGCCGCCAATCTGAGTCTCTTTGCGTTTGACATAAACCGTGATGTCTTTCTTTGTCGTATCCTGATATACGAGTCTTCCTTCAGCGTCATATCCCTTGAATGTCTGGAAGATAGTGATGACGCCGACGTATGTTCCGTCAGGTTGGCGCTGTAAATCAGACACATACTGAATCTTGTACCAGTCGATTTCGACGCGGTCGTAGTTGAGGCGCATCAATCTTTCGAGGTACTGACGTACTTTATAATACTCGACTTTTGTCTTTGAAAGTGATGAGACACCGATCTCAGCGTCTGGAGCGAAAAGCTCTTCTGCACGGTCGATAACTCTGTTCGCCTCGCTCCAAGGAGTGTTCTTCGAGCCAATCAGTTTGACGTATTTTGACAAGTCACGGACTTTCTCAAGTGCAAGACTGTCAATGGCTTGCTTGCGTTCCGGACTGAGTTCGGGTTCCTGTGCGAATGCCTGGTAGCCTGTGAGGGCGAAAAATGCAAATGCTATTGCAAATAATAACTTTTTCATCTTATTTCTTTATTAATTCGAGTTCGGTAATCTTGTTCTTTTCGTTGTATTTCACGTTGTCGACGCTCACATTGACCTTTTTCTGGTCTTTGATGTAGTTGAGGTAGTTGACAGCTGTGGTCGGACGGTCATAATCGCCGTAGTTGTTGAGACGGATAAGCACCACTGCATCAGGTGAAGCGAACAATTTGAGAGCTTCTTTGATGGCGCTGTTGGCACTCACCACGTCTTTAGCGTTGGCAATCATATCGAAATACTCAGTGAGACTTGTCTTTGGCTTGTTTTGTTCTTCCAACTCGCGAATTCTCTGCTCTTCTGCGAGACGTCTTTCCTCTGCCAATCTGTCTCTTTCTGCCATTTCTCTTGCGATCTTAGCCTCTGCGCGCTCAATCATTTCAACGATCTCAGGGTTCTTTTTTGAGAAATCGGTCTTCTTGATTTCATTGACTCTTGCCTGCTGCTCCTCCAAAGTCCATGCTGTCTCATTGTTCAAAATGGCATTTAAGTCCTTGGTGGCCTGCTCGACTCTTGCCTTGTACTCTTTCTTTGATAATTTGTTCGATGAACCGCAACTTGTTACTCCACAAATAGTTACGAGAGCAATTGTTGCAAAAACTACAATACTTTTAAGTTGTTTTAACATGTCGCTAAATTTTAATTTCAATTATACTTAATAACTTGCAAAGTTAAGAAATATTTTGATAGGATGCTACTATTATTAAAGTTTTTTTAGCAATTTTGAAGTCGAAATGAAACATTATAACATACCGATATTTTTGCCCGAACTCGCATGTCCTTTCCGGTGCGTTTATTGTAATCAGTTTAGCATTACTGGGAAACGGCAACTGCCTGATATTCAAGATGTTAAAAATACAATAGATAAGTATCTCGAAACATTTAAGGAAGATGAGAGGTTTGTTGAGGTGGCGTTTTTCGGTGGAAATTTCACCGGTCTTCCCGAAAAAATGCAGGACGATTTTCTTAAAATTGTGCAGCCTTACCTTGAAAAAGGCGTAATCGACGGCATAAGATGTAGCACACGTCCCGATTATATCGACGAAAAACGTGTAAAAGTCCTGAAATCTTTCGGTATGAAAAATATCGAACTAGGTGCGCAGACCACCAACGACGAGATTTTACGGAAATGCGGTCGCGGTCATACCTTTAAAGATATCGAAAACGCATCACAAATCATTGTTAATGAGGGTATTACACTTGGTCTTCAGATGATGCTTGGCTTGCCTTTCGACACTTTCGAAAACGATATGCAAACAGCTCGCGACCTAGTGCGACTTGGTGCGAAAGAAACTCGTATTTATCCTTGTATTGTGGTGAAAGACACTGAGTTAGAGCGACTTTACAGAAATGGCGGGTACCAACCTCTCGGTCTTGACGATGCCGTTGAACAATCTGCGACGCTATATGAATATTTTACCGAAAATGACGTGAAAGTGCTTCGTATCGGACTTCACACCTCCGATGATTTGGACGGCGACGCTTACGTAGCAGGACCTTATCATAAAAACTTCGCGGAAATGGTTTTCAGCAGGTTGTGGGGTAGAAAATTCGACAAAATCGATGAGAAATCCGATAAAATAGTCATCGAAGTGCCTGAAAATCAACTGAATCACGCGATAGGGTACAAAGGGGAGAATAAACGGAAATTGGAACAGCGATACAAAAAGGTCGTCATTGTAGGGACGCGGCATGCCACGTCCCAGCAGTGCGTCACGCCTGCCATAATCGCCAGCGCCACAATGCCCGAAAAAGCAAAAGAAACCCTTTCAAAATTAGGCAACGTCACTTGGCTCGAACATTCAGACCTTGCATATCCTTCAATCTCGTCCCATCCCGATATCTTTTTCTTTTGCCATAACGAAAGATATTGTGAATCAGTGATTTGCGCAGAAAATGTCCATATTGGATTACCCCAGAACATTAAAGTAGAAAAAGGTGTTAAACCTGTTGGAAATGCATATCCTGCTACGGTTCCGTACAATGCGGTCGGTGTGGGAAATATTCTTATTCACAATCTGAAATATACGGATGAAAAGATTGTTGAATCGTATGGAAAAATATCGACAAAATCCGTGCAACTGAATGTGAATCAAGGATATACGCGATGTAATTTGTTGGCGTTGGATGAAAAGAATTTCATAACGTCGGATTTCGGAATTAAACGTGTTTTGGAAGATAATGGATGTAATGTTTTCTATGTCGACCCGCATCAGATTATGCTGCCTGGTCATGACCATGGCTTTTTCCCTGGCTGTTGCGGTCTCGTCGACGATTGTGTGGTGGTGTGCGGATCGTTGAAACATCTTAAAGAATGTAAGGAAATGAAAAAGTTTATTCGTCGCAATAATATGAGAATCATAGAGTTATATGATGGTGAACTTATAGATGTCGGAAGCATTTTCTTTGTTCAGAGTGAGAAAAAATAGTATTTTTGCAAAAAATATCAGTCTTGAAAAAAATAGAACTTCTTTCTCCAGCAAAAAACCTTGAGGTTGGTCTCGCCGCGATAAATCACGGCGCTGACGCAGTGTATATCGGAGGTCCAAGTTTTGGCGCACGCGAAAAAGTTGGCAATAGCATCGAGGATATCGAGAAATTGTGCAAACATGCGGCTGTTTTCGATGCTAAAGTGTATGTGACACTCAATACTTTATTGTTTGACAATGAGTTAGAGCAGGCTCGCAAGATCGCTTGGGACTGCTACAACGCTGGTGTCGATGCTTTGATAGTGCAGGATATGGCTCTTCTGATGATGGATATGCCTCCGATTGCGCTACATGCCTCCACACAATGCAACAACACAACTGCTGAAAAAGTGAAGTTTCTTGAAGATGTTGGTTTTAAGCAGGTTGTGCTTGCCAGAGAATTGAGTATCAATGAGATAAAAGAGATTCGCTCAAAGACGACCGTGCCGTTGGAGTTTTTTGTCCATGGTGCTTTGTGCGTCAGCTACAGCGGTCAGTGTTACCTCAGTCACGTCATCGGTCATCGTTCAGCTAACCGTGGGGCGTGTGCGCAGCCATGCCGACTGAAATGGGACCTCGAAGATGAAAACGGTAACGTGTTGATAGCCAATCGTCATCTGCTGTCGTTACGCGACATGAACAACTCGAAAAACCTCGAGGAACTCATCGATGCGGGCATAACCTCGTTCAAAATTGAGGGTCGACTGAAAGATGCTGATTATGTGAAAAATACGACGGCATATTACCGTCAGACATTGGACAAAATCATAGAAAAACGTGATGATTTGGAACGTGCATCACGAGGCATTTCAACGCCTTCATTCGTCCCGAATCTCGAAAAGTCGTTTTCACGAGGTTTTACTGACTATTTCGCACACGACAGACAAAAAAACATCGATGCGCCTTTCACTCCGAAATCAATGGGTGAACATATTGGCGAAATCAAAAAAATTGATGGTAAACGATTGACAGTCAAGCTGAAAGATGGAATAACCCTTCACAATGGCGACGGACTCTGCTTTTTGGATGAGAACAACGAACTGCAAGGATTTAATGTCAATGGCGTTGATGGAAATGTTGTGCTTGCGTCAAATGTATTGTCGTCATTCCGCACCTCATTGTACCGTAACTTTGACATCGTTTGGCAAAAATCTGTAGATGCCTCCACGGGCAACCGAAAACTCCCAATAAAATTGGAGCTTTCCGAGACTTCTGACGGTTTCCGATTGACTTCAGTAGATGAAAATGTCAGCATAGACTTGCAGTGTCAAAAAGACATAGCAAAAAATTCCGATAAGGCTCTCGAGACGATTCGTACCAAATTATCGCAATGGGGTGATACTAAATTTGTTGTTGAAAATATTGATATTCAATTAGATACAATTTATTTCATTCCAGCATCGGTTTTAGGTGAGATGAAACGCCAACTGGTGACGCGGTTGGAGGAAACACTTGTTCAACGTCATTTCGACTGTAGCGAAGCGGAATGGAGAAATCACCAGCATTTGAATGATTCGAAACAAAATTTTAGCGGAGATTTCTCGACTACACTCTGTTCCGCTCGAAATGACAGTCTGGGTGGACATTTATCATATTTAGGTAATATAACCAATTCTCTATCTCGCCAATTCTATGAGAATCACGGCGTTACACATATCGACGACGGTCTCGAGAAATCCATGCCTGAAGGCGAAATCGTGGTGATGACAACGAAACATTGCATCCGTTACGCCAATGGTATGTGCTCCAAGGAAATCGGCAAACCTGCTACACCTTTATATATAAATAACGAACGTGGGCGTTTCCGCCTTGATTTCGACTGCAAAAAATGTTGCATGAAGGTGGTCAATATTTAAAATTTTTGTAAATTTGCAAATTTGTAGAATATAATAATCAAACGATATGTTTAGAACTCATACTTGTGGTGAACTTCGCATGGCCAACGTGGGTCAGGAAGTCACTTTGAGCGGCTGGGTGCAGCGCGTTCGCGATAAAGGCGCCTTGCTTTGGATCGATCTCCGTGATAGATATGGTATAACGCAACTCTTTATGCAAGAAGGAGTTAGCTCGGCTGAGACAATGAAGACCGCCCGTGAAATCGGACGTGAATTCGTCATCCAAGCCAAGGGCGTTGTGGTGGAACGCGAGTCAAAGAACCCGAAAAATCCGACAGGCGACATCGAGTTGAAAGTGGAATCTCTCAAGATCTTGACCACCTCGAAAGTGCCTCCGTTCACAATCGAAGACGTCAGCGACGGCGGCGACGACATCCGCATGAAGTACCGCTACCTCGACTTGCGCCGTAACCCAATCAAGAACAACATCATCTTGCGCCATAAAATGGCTCAGGAAGTGCGTAAATATCTGTCAGGCAACGACTTCCTCGAAATTGAGACTCCTTGCCTGATCAAGTCGACACCTGAGGGCGCCCGCGACTTCGTGGTGCCTTCACGTATGAATCCGGGCGAGTTTTACGCTCTCCCGCAGTCGCCTCAGCAGTTCAAGCAGCTTCTCATGGTGGCTGGCTTCGACCGTTACTTCCAGATCGTGCGCTGCTTCCGCGATGAGGACCTCCGTGCCGACCGTCAGCCAGAGTTCACACAGATCGACTGCGAGATGTCGTTCGTGGAGCAGGAAGACGTCATAAATATGTTCGAGGGCTTGGCAAAACATCTGTTCAAGACCATCAAAGGCATCGAATTTGGCGATTTCCCAAGAATCACTTGGCATGACGCAATGAAATATTACGGTTCCGACAAACCGGATATCCGTTTCGGAATGAAGTTTGTCGAACTCAACGACGTGGCTAAAGGTCACGGATTCTCGGTGTTTGACGAGGCTGAACTCGTGGTAGCCATCAACGCTGAAGGCTGCGCCAACTACACCCGCAAGCAGACCGACGCTCTCACCGACTTTGTGAAACGTCCACAAGTCGGCGCAAAAGGCCTCATTTACGTGAAATATAATGAAGACGGCACAATCAAGTCGTCAGTCGATAAGTTCTACACACCTGAGATCTTGAAGACTTGGCTCGACAAATGCAACGCCAAACCTGGTGATATGTTGCTGATACTCAGCGGTAAAACCATGCCGACAAGAGTTCAGATGAACGCTCTCCGTCTCGAGATGGGTAACCAGCTCGGCTTACGCGATCCTAACGTTTATAAACCATTGTGGGTCATCGACTTCCCATTGCTCGAATGGGACGACGAGACACAGCGTTACTATGCCATGCACCACCCGTTCACGGCTCCGAAGCCTGAGGATGAATACCTCCTCGAGCAGCCTGACAAATGGGGTGAGATCCGTGCCAACGCTTACGATATCGTGCTCAACGGCACAGAAGTCGGCGGCGGTTCGGTTCGTATCCACGACAAAAACCTGCAGAAGAAGATGTTCCACACCCTCGGCTTCACCGATGAGAAGGCTCAGGAGCAGTTTGGCTTCCTGATGAACGCCTTCGAATACGGAGCTCCGCCACACGCAGGATTGGCATTCGGTTTCGACCGCCTCTGCTCGCTCTTCGGAGGTCAGGATTCAATCCGCGACTTCATCGCATTCCCGAAAAACAACCAGGGCCGCGATGTCATGGCAGAGTCACCGTCACCGATTGCACAGGAACAGCTTGACGAGTTACAAATTGCATTGAATTTGAAACAATAATTGTTATGAAAAGAGTTTTAATAACCACTGGTGGCGGAGATTGCCCTGGATTGAATGCGGTGATTCGCGCTATCGTGAAGCGCGCATCGCAGGAAAAAGACTGGGAGGTCCTCGGTAGCATCCAGGCTTTCAATGGAGTGCTTTGGGAGCCGCAGGAAATTGTCAGATTGACACCTGAAGTCGTGCGCGGAATACATTTCCGTGGCGGAACAATAATCGAAACAACCAACAAAGGCGGTCCGTTCACATGGCCAGTCAAGAAAAACGACGGCACATGGGAAATCGTAGACCGCTCAGACGAGATGATTCGCCGCTTGGAATATATGGGCGTCGACTGCGTCATCAACATTGGTGGCGATGGCTCGCAGCGCATCTCGCAAAAGTTGTATGAGAAGGGCTTGAACATCATCGGAGTGCCGAAAACCATCGACAACGACCTATCGATGACTGACTGCACATTCGGCTTCCAGACAGCAGTGCAGATTGCCACTGAAGCCGTCGACAAGCTCGTGACGACAGCTGCTTCTCACAACCGTGTCTTCGTGCTTGAAGTCATGGGTCGTGACGCTGGCTGGATAGCGCTGAACGCAGCAATAGCTGGTGGTGCCGAGGTGTGCCTGATACCAGAGTTTCCATACGATATCAATATCGTGAAAAAGCGTCTTGAGGAGCGTTTCAATCACGACAGAGGCCATGCCATCGTGGTCATAAGTGAGGGTGCGAAGCCAAAAGACGGCACTCAGATCTTCACCAAGAGCAACGAGCCTGGCTATGAGAACGTGAAGCTCGGCGGCATCGGTTTGAAGTTTATAGAACAGATGAAAGCCGCTGGCTTTGAACACGATATGCGTGAGACCACACTCGGTCACCTGCAGCGTGGCGGTGTGCCGATTGCCTACGACAGGGTGCTGGCGTCACAATTTGGCGTGAAGGCATTCGAGATGGTGCTCAACAAAGAATATGGTCACATGGTGGCTTACCGTCATCCGAACGTCATCAGTGTGCCTATCAAAGACGCTGTGGCGAAGATGAACTTCGTGGAGCCGGATTGTGATTTAATCAGGACAGCGAAAGGCTTGAATATTTCTCTCGGAGTTTAAAGGATATTCATCCTGTTGGCATCTTGCTTCAGGAACACGAATATCATCATCGAGAACATCAAAAGGCTTGAGCCTCCGTAACTTAGGAATGGCAATGGGATGCCGATGACAGGCACTAATCCTATTGTCATTCCTATATTTATGGCAAAATGGAAGAAGAAGATACACGCAATTCCATAACCATAGATACGACTGAACGCTGAGCGCTGTCGCTCGGCTAAGTGTATGATTCTCAACATTAAAGCGATGTAAAGCGCTATTAGGAAAAAACATCCCACAAATCCCGACTCTTCTCCTACGGTGCAGAAGATGAAGTCGGTGTGTTGCTCTGGCACGAAGTTGTATTTTGTCATGGTGCCATTGAGGTAACCCTTGCCGGAAAAACCGCCAGAACCTATAGCAATCATTGACTGATTCAAGTTATAACCGACACCTTTTATGTCGTGTTCTTTGCCTAAAATGATGTTGATACGAGTTCTCTGATGTTGTTTCAAAACGTGGTTGAAGGCAAAATCTACCGAGAACACAAAAGCGCAAGCGGCGATGAGAATGCCGGTAAGTAATAAAATGTTTTTCTTTGTGCGATTAATCAACAACAGGAAAAACGCAAATATTACGACAAGTCCAATCATGATGTACCACTTTGACACACAAAGAGATACGATAAACAGAGTGGCTGCTACAAGTCCGATTATCAGGATGCGTCCGCCCATGCCTTCGCGATAAAGAACAAGTAAAAAGATGATGAAAACAGAGGCGGAGCCTGCATCACCTTGAGCCAAAATGAGTAAGACAGGCACGAAAACGATGGCATAAGCTGTCAGTTTTGTCTTGAATTTTGTCAGGTCGGTATCGAGTTTTCCAAGATAATGTGCCAATGCCAATGCGGTGCCGAATTTAGCAAATTCAGAAGGCTGGAAAGAAATCGGTCCGAGTTGTATCCATGAGGTGGAGCCGGAGATTTTCGAGCCTACGACCAGAACCAAGAGCAGGCAAAAGATTGAAAAGCCGTAAAAAACGTATGCGAAAGCGTTGAAAAACTTGGCATCTATGAGTAAGATGACGAATCCTACCAAGAGACTGACACCTATGAAAACGAGTTGTTTCCCGTAGTTTTGTGAAAAGTCGTATATGTGCGGATTGGCTTCATTGAACGCTGCTGCGTAAATGCTCAGCAGTCCGATTGTGACCAGTGCTAAATATATGACAAACAACCAGATGTCTATTTTTCCTATAATTGTTTTGCTTCTCATTTCGGGTTCTCGTTTGTTGTTAATATTCGTTTCTCCACATTAGGACGTGTGACGTATCCGCGTATGTATTTTTCTATCATTAGTGATGCGATAGGTGCTGCCCACGTTGAACCGAAACCAGCGTTTTCCACTACCACCGCGATGGCGATCTGTGGATTCTCAACCGGTGCGAACGCCATGAAGATTGAGTGGTCGAGGCCATGCGGGTTCTCTGCGGTTCCAGTCTTGCCGCCTATAGTGATATCTGGAATTTTCGACCATTTCGCAGTGCCGTGTTCGCCCTCAAAAACGCTTTGCATGCCTATTTTCACGTCTTTGAAATGTCGTTTCTCGATGTCGATGACATGTCTCTCAAACGATACGCTGTCGTCGGTGTTGCCGAAGCTCCTAATATAATGAGGATCATAGTAATAGCCTTCGTTACCAATTGCGGCGGCGACGTTGGCGAGTTGTAGCGGCGTGACCAAAATCTCACCCTGACCGATGCTGAGCGAGCGTATTGTAAGAGCATTCCAAACGCCACGATAAACCTTGTCGTAAAACTCCATTTTCGGGATGTTGCCCGACACGGTGAATGGGATGTCGGTTTTTACAGCTCTTCCTAAGCCGAAACTTGTGACGAGGTCGTACCAGAATTTGAAAGCTGCCTTTTGATTTTCAAAACGTTTCGAGTTCATCATGTCTTGAAAAGCCTGCCAGAAATACGGGTTGCAGGAGTTCTCGATAGCATCATAGAGCCTTACAGGTGAGCCGTGAAAGTGTGTGCATTTGATAGGTGCGCTCTTAGGTCCATTGCAAGGATACGGTGTGTTCGCATTGATCACACCACTTTGTAAGGAGACAAGTCCGTTTATCATTTTGAATGTGGAGCCGGGAGGATAAGTGCCGCTTATAGCTCTGTTTATCAAAGGTTTATCAGGGTCTTTGAGAAGCTCATTGTATCTCATTCCTCGTTTGCGACCGACAAGTTCGTTCGGGTCGTATGTTGGACTGGATACCATTGCCAGAATCTGTCCCGTGGTTGGCTCGATGGCAACGATGGAGCCGGTCTTTCCAGTCATCAGATGCTCGCCGTAAGCTTGAAGGTCAGCGTCGAGACCGAGGATGATGTCGGTGCCTGGTTCGGGCAATGTGTCGAAAGCACCATTCATGAAACGTTCCTTTTCACGATTATGAACGTCGACAACAGTGATTTTCAATCCTTTAGTACCACGAAGCTGTTTTTCATAATATTTTTCAATGCCTGATTTTCCGATATAATCGCCAAGTTGATAATAAGAATCTTTCTCCATTTCAGGCTTTGTAACCTCACCGATGCTGCCAAGAGTGTGAGCTGCGATTGGCATCGGATATTGACGGATGGTACGTGTCTGAAAATAAAAACCAGGATAATGATAGAGCATCTCGGCAATGCGACCATATTCCTCTTTGGTGATTTGTGATATAAAAATCGAAGGTGTTATATTGGAATATTTCTTAGCTTTTTTTAGATTGTTGTTGTATGTTGTATTGTTGATATTCAATAGTTTACAGAAAGAAGCGGTGTCAATGTTTTTTGCCTGTGACGGGATTATCATAAGATCGTAGACGGCGTCGTTATAAACCAAAAGTTTGCCGTTACGGTCGTAAATCTTACCTCTTGAAGGGTATTGTGTGATATATCGCAGCGTGTTGGTGTCGGAAGAATGTTTATATGAATCATCTACGATTTGGATGACAAAAAGCTTTATCAAGAGAATAATTGCGACCAATATGAACACCGATCCGATGACATATTTGCGTTGCGAATAGTTTATCTTGTTCTTAATCATGCTATTACAAAAAAAATGTCTTTATTAATTCCAATTACAAAAATATTAAAAGTTTGTTAAAGTTTTGTGTTTTTATTAAGAAAATATTGTATCTTTGCAAATTGAGAGATTATAGGTGAATTAAAGCGGTTTGAATTGATGAAAAACAAACTGGGTATATTTATCTTGTTGATAATCATGGTTTTTGGATTGTCGTCTTGCTTTGAAAAACAAGATAGTGTTGTTATTTCAAAGGAGTTTATGGGCGAACAATGGGGGCGTTTTGATTATTTGGAGACAGATTATCATGTTGTAAAGGCCCCGATGACCGCTGATTTGGTGATGGAATTGATTGTTTCAGATGCGTATCCGAACATATATCCGTATCATGGTGATGACGATGGTGTGTTTGTCGTGACAATGAGTATCAATGCTCCTGATGGAAGCAAACGCTCGCGTGAGTTCAGTTATCGTTTGAAAGACAGAGACGGTGTATTTAAATCGGAAAAGACTGAAGGATATTATCATTTTGAGCTGCCGTTGATAAATGAAATGAGTTTCAGCGAAAAAGGAGAGTATCATTTTAAGATAGAAAACAAATATTCAAAAGATCCGTTATACGGAGTTAAAAGTTTGAGAATTAAAAATATAAATAAATGAAAAAACTGTTATTTAAAAGTGTTTTATTCACCGCAATTGTTGTGATGGCATTCATGACATCGTGCGTGTCGCAGAAAAAGATCTTATATCTGCAGAAAGAACAGATGACCGACAGTATTGCGTCTATTGAGTATCAGAACAAACGTAGCTTCGACTACAAAGTGCAACCTGGTGACGTTCTCTACATCAGAGTGTCGAGTATGGATAAGAACTTCTCGGAATTCTTTAACAATAGTGGTAATAGTAACATGGGTAGTACTTCGAGTGGTGGTACTTCGAGTGGTAATGCTGGTATTTACTTGAACGGTTTTAACATTAGCGATGAAGGTACAATCGACTTCCCATACGCTGGAAAGATTTATGTAAAGGATTTGACAATCGATGAAATTCAGCAGAAGATTCATAACATCATCGGTGAATATCAGAAAGAGACTATAGTTTATGTGAAACTCGGTCTGTTTAACCTGACAATTCTCGGTGAGGTTTCGAGACCTGGTCAGTATCAGGTGTATCAGTCGGACATCAACCTGTTCCAGGCATTAGCTTTGGCCGGTAATGCCACCGACTTTGGCAATAAGAAGAATGTGAAGATTATACATCAGACAACAGATGGCTCACAGATTGTGAGAGTAAATCTCAACGATGCAGATATTCTTGCAAATCCTCACTATTATTTGAAACCAAACGACATTATCTATGTTGAGCCATTGGGAATCAAGAGATACGGCTTTACCAGCGTGCCATATTCAACAATCTTCTCGGCCGCTTCATTGCTAATCACTGTGCTGACCTTTATGATGACAATCAACAGACTGTAACATCTAATATTTAAAATCATGAATAACAACGATATTCAAAATTTACAGAGACCTCTGCAGACAGAAGAGGAGAATACTATTGATATCAAGACTTTGATAATCAAGTTTTTGAGCTATTGGTATCTGTTTGTCATTTTTGGATTTGTAGCATTGGTGAGTGGATATGTGTATAACAGATATTCACCAAACGTATATCAGGTTTCGGCAACGGTTTTTGTTAAGGAGACAAAAATGGGTCTGGATGCAACCTCTATGATGACTGGTATGAATTTCAGAAGCATGGGTAATGTTGCCAATGAAATAGGAATCCTTCAGTCATATATGATTTCAGAAAGAGCATTAAAAAATCTGGATTTCGTAGTGTCATATTATACAAAAGGCAGATTTGCAACTGCTGAAATGTATAAAGACAGTCCTTTTACAGTGGAAATTGACAAATCTTTTCCACAGATGGTGGGCGTTACCTATGAGGTGAAGATTCTTGATAATGGTCAGTATAGACTGAAAGCTGAGGCGGAATTTGCAAGCATGTATGACTTTGTTCAGGACAATTATGTAGGAAAGTGCTCAAATGTTGATATTGATGAGGTGTATAATTTCGGTGATACGATTACCACACAATACAATAAATTCCGCATCATCCTCAACAGTCATTACAATGCTGACAGTTACAAAAAAACGAAATTGTCTTTCCGTATCAATAGCCTTGTTTCTTTGGTTGGTCAGATGGGTGGCAGAATGTCGGTGGCTAACGTCAGCAAGGAGGCTTCTTTGCTCAGACTTACAATGAGTGGTAACAATCCTGCAAAAATCACTGATTATCTGAATCAGGTTTGCTATGAGTTCATCCAGAGAGACCTTGACCTTAAGAATAAAGTCTCTGAGAACACCATCAACTTTATTGACAAGGAACTGGTCGACATCCAAGAGTCTTTGGAGTCAGCTGAGGTGGACCTTCAGAACTTCCAACAGGGCAACGACTTCATGAACTTAGATGCTCAGGCAAGTGACTTGTTCCAATACATGAAAGACCAGGAGAAGCGTAAAGCCGAATTGGAACTCAACCTCAAATATTACACTGATTTGAAGGTTTATATCGAGGCAAATCTTGATGAGCCTGACAAACTTATCGCTCCAAGTGCTATGGGTATTCAAGACCCTCTGCTTAACAGCTTGGTGAGCAAGCTCGTGGAACTTTCAAGTAGAAAACAGACCCAGCTTATCACTTCAACTGACAAGAACCCTGTGGTTATCAGTTTGGATCAACAGATTGCCCAGACCAAGTTGACATTGTTGGAGAACATCAATAGTATCATAAACAATGCTCGTTTGATGATCAAAGGTGTCAACGACAACATCAGCAAACTTGATGAACAAGTGAAGGAATTGCCAGAGACACAGCGCCAGCTGCTTGGTTATAAACGTAAATTCTCTTACAATGAGAATATCTATAACTTCTTGATGCAGAGACGTTCTGAAGCACAGATTCTTAAAGCCAGCAACACTCCTGACAATGAGATCATTGATACAGCAAAACTGTCACAAGTTAGGCGAGTGGCTCCTAAGGCTATGATGAACTATCTCGTCTTTTTGATTGTAGGATTGCTCATTCCAGTCGCATTTATTTTGCTTAAAGACTTCTTTAACACAAAGGTACTTGAGCGTAAAGATATAGAAAACGTCACGAAATTCCCGATTATCGGACAGATTCCACAAATTGATACAAGTTCAAGTTCAAAGACGATGGTTATCGAATCGCCAAAGTCACCTGCAGCAGAGTCATTCCGTTCAATCAGAACGAATATCGACTACATTACGCAAGGTCAGGAAAAGAGCACGATTATGGTCACTGGTGATATGTCATCAGTGGGTAAGACATATATTTCCATCAACATGGCATCAATCTATGCTTTGTATGGAAAGAAGACGGTGCTCGTCGGATTCGACTTGCGTAAACCTCGTTTGTATCAGGAGTTCGGATTGAGCAACAAACTTGGAACAACATCATATCTTGCAAACAAAGCTTCGATCGAAGAAATTATCCAGCCATCAGGCAAGTTGCCAGCACTCGATGTGGTATGCGCTGGTCCTGTCCCACCAAACCCAGCTGAGCTTATCGCTTCGAAACGTTGTGCACAGCTGTTTACCGAGTTGAAGGAAAGATATGATTACATAATCATCGATACTCCACCTCTCGCATTGGTAACAGATGCATTCTTGTTGATGAGATATACTGATGTCAACTGCTACGTTGTGCGTCAAGGTGTTACAAACAAAAAGGTGTTCGCATCAATCACCAAGGATTTGGAAGACCGCGAGATCAAGATGAATATCATCATCAACGGTATCCAGTTCTCGGGAACATACGGCTATCGTTACAGCTACGGCTATGGTGGTTACGGCTACGGTTACGGCTACGGTTATGGCTACGGTTATGGCTACGGTTACGGAACAGGCTACTATGGCAGCGATGACCATCATCATGGCAAGAAACAGAGAGAAGGTCTCTTGGCGAGACTGCTCAGAAAGAGAAGAGAATAATCTCTGATTATTGCAGCACAGTTTTAAGTATATCGGTGGATTTCATATCGTTGAATCCGCCGATATGCATTTTATAATAGGTGATAACGACATCAAGAAGCTGTCGGCGCTCTGTGTTTGTAAGATTCAGACAATAATCGTCGAAGATACTGCATTTGCAAAGATTATAAAATACACTGCTTAATTGGTTGTCAATGATATAAGTGATACCAGAGCCGTCGTGGCGAAAACAGCCTTCTTCCAAATCGAAGACAAAACCAGGCTTATATCCGCTGAGATTAGGCGAAAAACCAAGATAATGGCTCAATTCCATCGAAAATTTCAACGGATAGTCGGCATAATTGTTTTCAATTTCGTCGAGCTGAGTCAGGGAATGATGAACGAAATCGAAAAGTTCCAGGTCGGTCTCGCTGTCCTGTATCGATTTTGACAACAGCTCGCACAAAAACAGTACAATCGCGTTCTTATTAATAATAAAAGGTATGGTTTGGTAAGAATATTCCACGCTTGCCTCTTTCAGATAGCTGAGGTCTCCATGAGATTTGGCACTTACAATATCGAGTAAGGTGAGTGGCTGGAACAGAGCGGCGCGAATCTTGGCATTTTTATTATATGCTCCTTTTATCATGAAAGACTGCAATCCGTTTTGTTCGGTTAAAAGCTTCACAATCAGGCTGTTATCGCCGTATTTTATGGCTTTTAGAACAATGGCGCGGGTTTTGTCGGGATTGTTCATCATTTCATGATAAGAACTTTGGTGGCATAGGTCTCGTTGCCTGTTTCATCGCTGACGAAGATGAGATAGATGCCTGGCTCGACATTTCTACCGTTGATGTCGGTGCAATCCCATGTGGCTTGTCCGCCCTCAGCCTTCAGGTGCGTCACGAAAGCGCCGCTTGTTGTGGTGATTTTTATAAGAGCGTCGGTGACAAGTCCTTTGATTCCAACGATTCCTTGGTGTTCAGGACGTACAGGGTTCGGATAAACAATAACGTTGGTATTAGTCTCGTAGCCCTTTGAGGCAGTGCCTTTATAGGAGATGATTCCCTTATCTGTGGCAAAGAAAACGTTGCCGTCGTCGTCGATAGCTATGTCCTTCACTGTGTTAGAGAACAGAGGGCTGTTTTCCATTGTGAAATGATGTAATGTCGTTTGTCCGTCGTTGGAGGTGTGGATTACACCGTTGTTGGTGCCGAACCACATGTTGTTTGCGCCGTCGACAGCGATTGCCAGAACACTTTGTCCTGAAAGAAGGTAATCGGCCTGACCTGAACCGTCGTTGCGGGGGATGAGAATCCTCGAGCATGCGTAGGAGCTGTTTTTGAAGATCTTCTTTGAGTCATAGAACAAAGCCACTCCGTCGGTGGTGCCAATCCAGACAGTGCCTTTGTTGTCGGTAACGAAGCAGTTGGCATCACCTGGCAGGCTGCCTAAGCTGGCGTTTTTGTTAACGGTTTTTGTTGTGTTTCCGTCGAAAACGATGAGCTCGCCACCACGTTTGAAAACCCATTTTATGTCGTTTTTGTCGACCATCAAACGACCAATATCTCCGCTGCCAATGTTGAACGCCTGCCATGTACCGTTGGTTTTATATACGGAAAGCATCTTGTCGGCACCGCTGTTGGCAATCCAAAGATTGTTGTTGCTGTCGAAATCAAATCCGGTGATGTAGGTGTATTTGATCAAAAGATGCATGCCGAGGGTGCTGTTTGACGGGTTGAACACGTTTTTCACATGTTTGTTTTCAAACTGAACCAAGCCTTTTGAATAAGAACCAGCGTAAACGATGCTGTTATTAAGCGGGTCGGCCTTCACGTATGTGATATCGAAGATGGTGTCCAAAGCAGGGACATTCCATGAATTCAAATATGACCATGAGTCTCCGTTGTAGTGTGAGATGCCGTTGTTTTTCCATGTTGGTGCCCATGTGCTTGTGTAGCCTCCTGACGCCATCCATAAATCCTTGCCGGCAGCTGTTATGCTGAAAACCATATCGGAGAACGGTCCGTTGAACCAGATGTATTCATTTGTGCCGTCGGGATAAAGCTTTGCCAGAGATGAGGTGATTGTGCCACACCAATAACAGTTGCGTTTTGGGTCAAAAACAGTTGATTGTGCGGTGATGTTGTTTTTAGAAAACACGACGTTCTTATCTGTGTCGAAAACGGTGATTTTTTGAGTGTTTTCTGTCACGATGAGGAGGTCGTCGCAAACACGCAATTCCTTAATCAGGTCAAACTCATCATTGAGGAAATAGCTCCATGATGTGGTGTCGTTTATGGCAAATAAGACGTTGTTATCATGCTCATTATCAGAGTAATTTGCCACTACATATCCGTCGAAAGTCTCAACATTTGAGAAATTGTCTGTTTGGTGTGGCATATTAATAAAACGTTTCCATTGGGAATAGTCGGCGAGGAACTGATTATCCGCGGAGGCGTAGTAGATTCCATTTTCTGTAGCGGCGTAAAACACGTTGTCGCAGATGGTTAAGTCGTTGACACCCAGATAGCTGCCGTTGTTTCCAATGATATAAGTGTCTTTGACCTCATTGCGTTTTATGTCAATTACCACTATGCCGAAACCGCAGCAAACATATATTAAATCGTTATGGAAAAATGCGTTGTTGATGGTTTTATTGCCGAGGATATATTTGTTGTATATATCCGGAATGTTGGTGACATTATCATGATTATCAATGAGATCGATGTTTGTGTCAGTGTATCCCACAAAAAGCAAATCTGACGAGCTGTCGTATTTTATGATATTGATGCCGATATCTGAAAGACCATTGACTTTTGACAGATGGTTGACGCTGTTGTCGTCAGTGTTGTAGTAGAAAATATCGTAAGGAGTGGCAGCAAACACTTTGTTGTGCATGATGTCAACGCTGGTGACTTTCATGCCTGGAGTATGCGTTGTCCACTCTCCGATAGTTTGAGCTACGCATAATATATTGGTTATCAATAAGATGGCTAAAACGAGTATATTTTTTTTCATATGAAAATATATTGATATCAATCAAATAACGAAACTAAGCTAAAAATATTATAAAAAAAGTACCCCGGCTGGGAATCGAACCCAAATTTAAAGTTTAGGAAACTTCCGTTCTATCCGTTGAACTACCAGGGCATTTCTGGGTGCAAAATTACGAATTTTTTAAATAATTTGCACATTATATTTCTGAATTGTTTAATTTTGCATGATTTTTCAAACTTATTTGAAGTTATGATTCAGGTATTTAATTTTATTGCAGATCTTCAATCGTTTTTGAAGGCAAAGCGTGATTCTGGCATGTCGGTGGGTCTTGTTCCTACCATGGGTGCATTGCATGAGGGACATCTTTCATTAATTCGCCACGCAAGAAAGGATAACGACATCGTTGTGGCAAGTGTTTTTGTGAACCCAGTTCAATTCAACAATCCTGTCGATTTGGAGAAATATCCACGCACGCCAGAGAAAGACGTTGCAATGCTTGAAAGTGCAGGCTGTGACGCTGTTTTCATGCCGTCGGTGGAGGAGATGTATCCTACAAAAGTTGAAGACCATTATGATTTCGGTGCCATCGAGCATGTGATGGAAGGCGCTTGCAGACCGGGCCATTTCAACGGAGTGGCAATCGTGGTGCGCAAGCTGTTTGAAATTGTGCAACCTGACAGGGCATATTTCGGCGAGAAAGACTTCCAGCAGCTGGCTATCATCAGTAAGTTGGTGAAGGATTACAATATCAATCTTGAAGTGGTGCCTTGCGACATCGTCCGTGAGAAAGACGGTCTTGCCATGAGCTCGCGCAATATGCGCCTCAACGCCGATGAGCGTGCCATTGCACCTTTGATTTACAAGGTGTTACGCGAGACAGTCGCCGATTATGAGACAATGAGTCCGGCCGAAATGAAGGCTCTGGCACTGAAAAAGTACGCTGACATAAAACAATTTGACGTTGAATACGTTGAGATAGCTGACGAGACCACTTTGCAGACTGTCACCGACTGGAAAGACAGCGAACATGCGAGAATTTTCGTGGCACTGCAGCTCGGACCGGTCCGTTTGATTGATAACTTGAGAATTTATTAAGATGAACATAGAGATTCTTAAATCGAAGATACATCGCGCCACCGTGACGCAGGCTGACCTCGACTATATCGGCAGCATCACTATCGACGAAGACCTGATGGATGCTGTCAATCTCATTGAAAATGAGAAAGTTGACATCTACGACGTGACCAACGGCAACCGTTTGCATACCTACGTCATCAAAGGAAAACGTGGCAGCGGTGTCATCGGCATCAACGGAGCGGCGGCACATCTGGTGAAGAAGGGCGACATCGTGATTATCGCGTCATACTGCTCTATGGACTTCGAGGAGGCTAAGAAATTCAAGCCGATGATTGTTTTTCCTGACAAAAACAACAAAATTTGAATAAAAAAACGTCCAAAACACTGTGGTATGTAGCCTTTCTCGCATTGGGAGTGGCTTTGTTATGGTTCAGCTTCCGTAACATCGATTTGTCACAGCTTTGGACCGACATCAAATCAGCTAACTATTCGTGGATGCTTGTGAGTTTGGCGTGTCTTGCCATCTCTTTGTTTTTCAGAGCTTTACGGTGGAATATACAGATTGAGGCTCTCGGCTACAAAACTAGAGCCTCATCAACTTATGGTGCCGTTTTGATTGCTTATTTGGCAAATTGCATCTTTCCGCGACTCGGCGAGGTGGTGCGCTGCAGCGTGCTGAAACGCAAGGAAAACATCCCATTTGACAAGACCTTAGGCTCCGTGATTTCTGAGAGAATCATCGACCTGCTGGTGCTGTTCGGACTGGCGTTTCTGGTGATAGTCTTTCAATGGAAACTCCTCGGAAGCTTGGTGACTTCTTGGATGGTGCCGCTCATTAATAAATTGATAAACAATGTTTTACTCGGAATCATAGTGATTCTGGTTGGAGTTGTTGGTATCGTTTTTTTGATTAGAATCATCAAAAGAAACAAGAAAATCGCTTCGCTTTGGCATGGCTTCGTCGATGGCATAAAATCTGTCGTAACGATGAAGCAGAAATGGCGTTTTGTACTTTATACTCTGGGAGTTTGGGGCTTTTACGTCATCATGACATGGATGCCGTTCTATATGCTTAGTGAAACCAATCATCTGGGTATGGTAGAGGCAATCACTTTGCTGGGCATAGCGACATTAGGTGTAGTGGCGCCGGTTCCGGGTGGCATCGGCACATATCATTTCATCGCCATCACCTTGCTGAGCGGCTTCTACGGCATCTCAGAGCAAGTGGCAGGCTCATTCGCCGCCATCAACCACGGCTCACAGATGATATTTTACTTCATCACAGGCATTTTAGCTTATGTGGTGATGTTCTTTTTTGACAAGAGAAAACCAATAAACTAATCTTCAAGATAGTTGATATAATATCTTTTTTCTGTAACGATTTTTGATAGATACTCCACGGGGTCAAAGTGTGGTAATATGACTTCTTCTATTTGTGTTTTTAATGTCGGATAATTGTTGTTATACTGATATGTATAGGTATAATAATCCCCTGTATTCAGTATAGGGAAAAGATCTGTTATTCTTTCGCTGGTCATATTGTTTGACGACATCAGCGCAAAGTCCGCTTTAATAATAGCCAATGCCAATAATGCGTCAGAGCCGTGATACGGATTGTTTTTGTTATCATAAGTGTATGACATTTCTATAATACAAACGTCCGACTCAAAACATTTTATCATGCTGATATTGTTGCCATTCCAGGTAATTGTAAAATACTCAGGTAAATCAACTTTATTTATCCTTATAATCTTGTTTCCTGAGTAAACCAATTCCCAAACTTCACTTAATTTATCTTCTGAAACAAATTCAATCCTGCTTATTTTATCGTTATCGTAATAGCAAACCATTTTTTCATCAATAGCTGGAGCTGTTATTTCCGAAACCATACCATTTTCGTATGTAAAATTCAATGATAAATCATCATATATGAATTGGGAATAGTTTTCAATTGAGTAAAGCTTGTCTCCATCCCAATGCCAGCGTTCACGAAGTTCCTTGTCTTGATATTCAGAATTGTATTCATTCCATGTTTGGCCATTATCATTGGATATATAATCATGGCGTTCAAACTCATAATAGATTTCGCTGATTTTCTTTGAAGATGAAGATGGAGTTGGGATTGGTGTCACCGGATCTTCGCCGCAAGATGACAACAAGGCCACACATACGAACAATGCTGGAATTAATAATTTTTTCATGATGATTACGTTTTTGTTATTATGAATAAAATTTTAACGCAAAGTTATATGTTTTCGTATATCTTTTTTAATTTTGCAAAAAAAATAAAAGATGAATTATTTCAAAAAGATTTGTAATAAAATTATAGATAAAGAAGGGTTTGAAAAATGGCTCGATGTGTGCCGCAAAAATGGCAAGAAAATCGTTTTCACAAACGGTTGTTTCGACATCTTGCACCGCGGGCATGTGGAATATCTGTCGAAGGCTGCTGCTTTCGGCGATGTGATGGTCGTGGGCTTGAACACCGATGCTTCCGTGAAGCGTTTGAAAGGTCCGTCACGTCCGGTCAATGATGAGTATGCGCGCGCTTTTGTGCTGGCAGGGCTGGAGTTTGTGAGCGCCGTAGTGCTTTTCGATGAGGATACTCCTTATAATTTAATAAAGAAAGTGCAGCCCGATTTTTTGGTAAAGGGCAGCGACTACAAGCCGGAAAACATCGTTGGATACGACATTGTGACCGCCCGAGGCGGAAAAGTTGTCACTGTCGATTTAGTTGAGGGGTATTCAACCACAAATATTCTTTCACGCAGATAGCGCAGATATAACAGATTTTCTTATCCTTCCATATTATTTACTGATATTCGCTAAAGCGAATTGCAGATTCTCGCAGATAAGGAATCTGCGAGCTGATTTATCAGCAATCTGCTTAAATTTGTGGTAGATTTGTTTCTGCGTTATCTGCGAAATCCGCGTGAAAATATTGCGAGAAATTAGTTTATTTGTAAAACCAGTCCCTTCAGATAAGCTCCTTCGGGATGATAGATATTTATTGGATGGTCTTCGGGCTGTGATAACTGATACAGAATCTTTACTTTGCGGCCTGTCTCGATGGCGGCGGCCATCACGATGCTCTGGAACTGTGCCTTGTCGACGGCCTGGGAGCAGCTGAAAGTGAACAGCAAACCACCTTTTGCAATCTTCTTGATAGCCTCTTTGTTGATGAATTTGTAACCCAGCAAGCCACGGTGCAGCGACTTATGGTTTTTCGCGAACGCCGGCGGGTCGAGGATTATCAAATCATATTGGTTTTCAGGCATGTTCTGCAGATAAAGCTTGGCGTCTTCCACGAGGCTCGGGTTGGCTTCTTTTGAAAAACCATTAAGCTCGATATTGTTTTCGCAAATCGTTATCGCTTTCTTCGAGCAATCTACGGAAACCACTTGTTTTGCGCCGCCTTGCAATGCTGTGACGGAGAAACCTCCTGTGTAACAGAAGGTGTTCAAAACGGTGCGGCCTTTGGCGAGTTGGCGAACCAAGTCGCGGTTGAAACGCTGGTCTAGGAAGAAGCCGGTTTTTTGTCCTTCTTCCCAGTCAATCAGGAACTTGGAGTCGTTTTCGAGCACGAATTTCTCGCATTTGCCGCCAAGGATGTAGCCATCGTCGACGGCGTCTTTGCCCATTCGCTGCATCGCCTCGGAGCTTTTGTTGTAGATAGCCTCAATTCTCAGCTCAGGAATGGCTTCGATGGCCTTTGCTATCGCGTTGATATTCAATGCCATTCCTTCTGTCTGGGCTTGAATGACAGCGGTCTTTCCGTAGATGTCGACAATAAGTCCGGGGAGGTTGTCGCCTTCAGAGTGGACTAATCTGAAACAGTTAGTGTGTTGATTATCAATGAATCCGAGAGCTTTACGTGTCTCGAAAGCAGCGTTGAGGCGTTCTTGCCAGAACATTGCACCGATTTTGGTGTTCTCAAACGAGAGAAGCTTCACGGCGATGTTACCCGATTCGCAGAAACCTGTTCCGAGAATCTCATCTTTTGAGTTTGTAACTGTCACAATATCACCGGCTTGCAATCCGGGAGCGGCCTTTGCGATGGCGCCTGAAAAAATCCATGGGTGGAAACGTTTCACGGCATCGTCTTTGCCTTCACGAAGCTTTATAACAGGATATAACGGATTCATTTTCAATTATTTTTCAATTTTCCAAGGCTCGTCGAGGTCGATGTCCCAATTGGCGCGCACTTCGAGAGTGCCGTTGTAGAAGATTATTTTTTCGGGTTGCAGTTTCTTGTTGAAATTGCCCGGACTCCAAACGCCGTTGCGGTCAAGGTCGAGGATGGCTTTGAGTTTGTATTTTCCTGGGTCGAGATACTCGAACGAGAGTTCTTGCGTGCCTGTAATTATCTGTTTGTCAATGGTTTTGCCATTGTCTGTGGTTAACTCAATTATGACCTGAGGTATATTTTCCGGCACTTCGGCGGTGATGTATATGTTGCCGAAAGCCGATTCTTCCTGAACACTGAAATTAAGCTTGATACTATCGTTTGAAACGCCGCTGATGCCGAAGAAAACGGAATCAGGAATGGTTATCTGATATTTGTTTTCAGTTTTTAAATTATTGATAATCTGATATTTAAGACCAAATTCATCGAGTTTTTCGAAATGCATTGAATCGGGCTGATTAACCTTGACAATAGGCTCGTTGAATGTGAAAACCAAAGGTTGCTCTGGCTTGAGTTTGTTGCCTTTGAGGTTGTTTTTAATCACCAGACGTTTCACGGTCTCTTCTTCCTGATTGCGACGTCTTTTTGAGACTGATTTGCGTGGTTTGAGACTGTAATGTGTTGTGTCACTGATATTTACGCCATCGTTGATGCTGATCCAAAGACTGTCTTTGCATGGTGTGAAATACCACAAAATGGTATCTTTTCTTGCCGAATACACTGGCAGAATATTGAATGTGTCAGGAAGTTCTTCGAGTACTTTAATCTCAACATTATCAGCGGGATAGCGAAACACGAAGCGTAGCAAGCCTTCTTCGACAAGTTCTTTTTTGAAAATCTTTTGGACCGAGTCTTCCTGCACAAATGAATACAGCGTATAACTTGGATAATCTGGCTTTTTGATCTCAAATATAGAATCGGCAGCCACTATTGAATCATTGTTGAGAGTGTCATTGGCGGCGACTTTAACAATTTGATTTTCAATATAATAAGGTTTTACCAAATCTTGATAGAATGCTATTTCCTCATTCGGGAGGTCGTAAATCAAATTGGAGTTGTTGTCTTTCAACGCGAAAACCAGATAGTCTTTGTCGGCTAGTCCAGAAAACTCGAAATCACCTTTCTTATCGGTTGTTGTGATATATTCCGGCTTGAGCTTATAAGGCATTGAATCAATTGTAATAGTTTCATTATCATTGGAATACAATCCAATAACAAAGCCTTCCATTGGTGTTAATGATGATGCTGAAATCACCTTGCCTTTGAGTGAGAGTGAGTCTATGATGTTGCCTGTCGAGAAGTTGAAAGTGTAGCCTTTAAACACGTTTCCTTCATGCAAGTCCTTAACGGCATCGCCGAAATTGATTGAATATGTAGTGTTGGGTTTTAATGGCTCTTCAAATCTGATAATCAATGTCTTACCACTAGTGCGATACGTCGGCTTTTTATTCATCGGAGGCGAAATCATAACGTTGTTCGACGGGTTGTTGAGCGTCACGAATTCGTCAAAAGTGAGATGAATCGTCTTGCCGTTGAAGTCAGTGGAGTTGTTTTCCGGTGAGGCTTCAAGCACAACGGGTGATTTGTCGTCTTTCGGACCTCCGCTTGGAGTCACAACGTTAGCGCAGCGAATCATCAGAATCGCCACTACGCAAATCGCAAAATATCTTGCCCAATTTTTCATGATGCAAAAATAATAAAAATTCATAATTATACCTATTTGAAAAATTAGTATCTTTGACACATTATTAAAAATTAGATGCTATGAAAAAAATAACGTTGATTTTATTGGTTTTTTGCGCTTTTGTGATGCATGCACAAGTGACGCAAGTGTCTGGTAATCAATCGGGTGTGTGGAATGGAGAGATTCATCTTACAGATAATGTCATTGTTCCTAATGATGCGACTTTGACTGTTAATGCAGGCACTAATGTTATATCTGACGGCTATTTTGAGATAACTGTTCTTGGAAATTTGATTGCGTTGGGTGAGGAAGATTCCCGTATTACGTTCACTGTGGCTGACACTACCGGTTATTCAAACTATGATGACGCTGAGGCTGGTGCGTGGAAAGGGTTATTTTTCCAAAAATCAGGTAATGTGGAGTTGCGTTATTGCGATTTCTCTTATGGAAAGACAGCAATCGGCGGTGATGGCGGCGTGATGCGCATTAACATGATAAACGGGATGGAGATTGCAAACTGCCGTTTCCATCATAACACAACTCGCAGACGTGGCGGTGCAGTTTTTGCGGAGAACTCGTCGCTGCATGTTCATGATTGCGAGATATATAACAATCTTTCTGTATCTTGTCCTCCTGATTACACTTGGGGCGTCGGTTTCCAGTTCCTGAAATGCGATCTCAATATTCACGACATGCTTTTCCATGATAACTATAGTGAATCCGCTTACGGCGGCGGCATGAATATCGACAGCTGCAACATGGTTTTGAACAATGCTAGATTTTACAATAATGTATCAGTAAATGCTGGCGGTTTGGGCATTCAACGCTGCAAGGATTATACCGTGAAGGTGTCGAATGTGTTGGCGTATAATAACAGTGTGGTACATTATGGTGGAGGTCTTGCAATAGCGACATCCGACCCTGAACTCAATAACCTTACTATAGTTGAAAATTGTTGCGGTGGCGGCGGTGGCGCAGGAATGCAGACTGCCTTCGATGCGGCACCTACATTAAACAACTGTATTTTCTGGGGAAATCATGCATTTTATACCACATATAATAAGGATACCACCGAGTATTACGAGGGTTCGCAGATATGGCTGTGGGGTAGCGACTGCCGTCCTGTTTTTAACAACGGCGATGTTCAGTACGGACTCGAATTTATCTTTGGCGATGAATCTATGACAGATGATCAATATAATAATATGATTGATGCGGATCCGCTGTTTGTAGATGCGCAAAACTTTGATTTTCATTTGACTTCAAATAGTCCTTGCATAAATACAGGTACGGAAGACATCTCCGGAATGTTTATTCCTGAAACAGATTTAGCAGGCGGACCGCGTGTTTTCAACGACAGAATCGACATGGGTTGCTATGAATGGAATGATTATGGAGTGAATGAGCTTTCAGATAATGAAAATCATATTTCGGTTTATCCTAATCCGTTGAACGACAATGCGTTCTGTGCTGTGAATTTAAGTCAGAAAACAGAAGTGGTCTTACGTCTCGTCTCGCTCGACGGAAAGGAAATATATCGTGAGGATTGTGGTACGTTTGGTGCCGGAGAGAACCGCATCCCACTTGACAACATGATGAAAAATATTGTGAAAGCTAATAAAATGTATTTGTTAGTAATTGATAATCAATACGTTAAGATAGTATATTAAAACATGAACAAATTCTTTTCGGATAATAAGAAAGTCCTTTGGATTGCGCTTTGCATTGTGGCATTCGCGCTGATAACGCTTATTTATTTTTCCCCGATAATGCAGGGAAAGAGGTTGAAACAGCACGACATCGAGATGTACAAAGGCATGTCGAAGGAAATCGTTGATTTTAAAGCGGAGACAGGAGAACAGAGCCTCTGGACCAACTCAATGTTCGGTGGCATGCCGGCGTGGAACATCGGGGTGCCTCAAAACAGCAACTTGATGACTTATTTCGCAAGAATGCTTGCGGCAGGATTCCCTCATCCACTTGGAGCTGTGTTTATCAGCATGTTGGGATTTTTTATCTTGCTTCTTGTTCTCGACTGTAAGATTTGGGTGAGTTTCATAGGTGCTTTAGCCTACGGATTTACGTCGTATCTGTTTATAGTGATAGGCGCAGGGCATAACTCGAAGGCTGTCGCTATGGCATATATGGCGCCGGTCATCGCTGGTATCTTGTTGACTTACAAAGGGAAATATCTTTGGGGTGCAGTCCTGACGGCCATCGCTTTGGCACTTGAGATAAGAGCCGGACACCTTCAGATTACGTATTATCTGTTGCTTATAGTGGTCTGTATCATCGTGGCTGAAATCGTCGAAACAATTAGAGAAAAGAAATATACACATTTCCTGAAAGCGAGCGGAATCCTTGTTGGCGTTGCCATTATCGCGATTCTGACATGCTCCACCACGCTTTATGCCAACTATGAATTTGGCAAGGAGACCATGCGTGGCAAACCTGTGCTGACAAAAAACGTTGCAAATCAGACCAAAGGCCTTGATAGAGACTATGTTACGCAGTGGAGCTACGGAATAGGTGAGACCTGGAGCCTGATGATACCAAACGCTAAAGGTGGTGCTTCGGGATATATCGGAAACGATAATAAGGCTTTGCAGAATTGCGATGCGCGTTTTCGTTCGACAATAGCGCAACAGAACGCTTACTGGGGCGACCAGCCTGGCACGAGCGGTCCGGTTTACGTCGGCGCAATAGTGTGTTTCCTCTTCGTTTTGGGACTTTTCATCGTGAAAGGCAAGTACAAATGGGTGCTTCTGGCTGCCACGGTGTTGTCGATTCTGCTTAGCTGGGGCAAGAATTTCATGGGATTCACCGATTTCTTCTTAGATTATATTCCTGGTTACAACAAATTCCGCGCTGTCTCAATGACTCTGGTGATTGCTGAGGTGTGCATGCCGCTGCTTGCCTTCCTCGCTTTGGCGGAGATATTCAAAAACCCTGACACGTTAAAGCAAAATAAGAGATATCTGTATATTTCATTGGGAATTACCGGTGGTTTTTGTCTCTTGTTTTATGCAATGCCACAAACGTTTTTCAACTTCTTGAGTCAGGCTGAAGCGTTGCAATTCAAACAGTTGCAGGCTGGTCAGGATGGGGCGATTTACACCACTTTCGCCAATGAACTTGAAAAAGCACGTGTCGCCATTTTCCGTCATGATGCGATACGTAGTTTCTTGTATATTTACATAGCTGCAATCGTTATCTTATTGACTGTCAGTGATAAGATGAATAAAAAATACATGTTCCCGGTCTTGGCACTGCTGGTTCTGGTTGATATGTATACCATCGACAGACGTTATCTCAACAACAGCAATTTCATCGACAAGCGCAAAGCCGACAAACCTTTCGTGATGAGCGATGTCGACAAGCAGATTTTGCAGGACAAAGACCTTGATTATCGTGTGATTAACATGACGGTTAGCACTTTCAACGATGCAAGCACTTCGTATTTCCATAAATCGGTGGGCGGTTATCATGGTGCCAAACTTCGTCGTTATCAGGACATCATCGACCACTATCTGAGCAAAAATGATTTGAACTATTGGAAAGTTCTTAACATGTTGAATACCAAGTATATAATATATTCAAAGGATGGTCAGAAGAAGCTGTCGAAGAACTATGAAGCCTTCGGAAATGCTTGGATCACCTCTGAAATCAGATGGGTGACGACACCTAATGAGGAGATTGATGCCATCGCCGACACTGACGTGCAAAATGTGGCGATTGTCAATGAGGAGTTTAGAAATCTTGTTGGAGATTTCAACGCTTCGCCAGCCGAGGGAACCATTCAACTTGTTGATTATAAACCTAATGAGTTGAAATATAAATTCGATTCATCGAAAGATGAGTTGGTTGTATTTTCTGAAATCTGGACTAAGAAGGGCTGGACAATGTGGATTGACGGCATTGAAAGTCCTTTGTTCCGTGCAGATTATGTGTTGCGTTCGGCGATCGTTCCAGCAGGTCAGCATGAAATCGTAATGCGTTATGAACCAAGTGTTTGGCGCATCGGAAACGCTATTCAGCTGATAACATCGTTGCTGATTTTGATAGGATTTGTCATTGTTTGTTGTCTTTCACTAAAACCTTGTAAAAAGCAGTGAAACGCGTACTGATAATCACATATTATTGGCCGCCGTCAGGAGGTTCGGGTGTTCAGCGTTGGCTGAAGATGTCGAAGTATTTGCCTGAAAATGGCTGGCAGCCAGTGATTTACACCGCTGAAGACGCTGAATATCCTGTTGAAGACCCGTCATTGGCGCAGGATGTCGCACCAGAGGCGGAGGTTATCAGACGACCAATTGTGGAGCCTTACACCTTTTATAAGAAGTTCCTCGGCATGAAGAAAGGGGAGAAGGTGAAGGCTGGTTTCATCAATGAAGGTGCGAAAAAATCAGGCTGGAAAGAGAGTCTAAGTGTCTGGTTACGAGGCAATTTGTTCATTCCTGACGCGCGTTGCTGGTGGGTTAAGCCATCGGTGAAATTTTTAACTGGATATCTGAAAGATCATCCTGTAGATGCGATGGTTTCTACCGGTCCTCCGCATTCTATGCATCTGATTGCCAGGGCGTTACATATAAAATTTAATATTCCGTGGGTCGCCGATTTCCGTGATCCGTGGACTGATATTGATTATTATAAGGATTTGAAATTGACACGTTGTGCCGATAAAAAGCATCATCGTCTGGAACGCCAGGTGCTTACTGAGGCGACGAGGGTGGTTACCGTGGGCTGGGATTGTGCCAAAGGCCTTGAAAACCACGGCGCAAAAGACGTGGCGGTGATTACAAATGGATATGATTTTTCTGAAATTTTTAATGAAAAATATCAGAAAACATCAACATTCACCATGTCCCACATCGGTATCATAGGTGCAAACCGCAATCCTGAAACTTTTTGGGAAACCTTGTCGGAGATATGTGTTGAGACGGATGAAAATAAGTCTCTGAAGATACGCCTAATCGGCCAAACAGACAATTCCGTCATGGAATCAATAAAACGCAACAAAATCGAAAACTACGTCGAGATAATTCCATATATCCCTCATAATCAAGTGATTGAGGAACAGCGCAAATCGGATGTGCTGCTGCTTTTCGTTAATAATACACCGAATGCGAAGGGTATTCTGACTGGCAAATTGTTCGAATATATGGCTTCCGGTCGCCCGATTTTGTGCATTGGACCAGAAGATGGCGACTCGGCACGTATTTTGAACGAGACAAAAACCGGCATCACCGTTGATTTCGATGATAAGGAAAAAATGAAATCAGTGATTCTGGATCTGATTGCAAAACATAAAGAGAATCAATTGATTACAAATGGTGTTAAGGCGGTTGAAAAGTATTCAAGACGTAATCTGACAAAGGAATTTGTGACAATTTTGAACGAAATAGTATGAAAGTTTTTGTGATATCAAAAGGGATGCCAACGGAAAAATATCCGCTAAATGGCATTTTCGAGTTCGACCAGGCAAAGGCTCTCGCAAAGGTCGGACATGATGTCGTAATGCTTGTAATAGATTTTCGTTCAAGGACTTACAAAAGAGATTACGGATGGTTTTCATACGAAAAAGATGGCGTGAAGGTCTTTGAACTCTCATTGCCATTGGGAATATACCGTCGTGCTTTGCCTTTTTTGCAGTGTCTGCTGGTGCGGCTTTATGAAAAAGCCGTGAAATCATTCGGAAAACCTGATATTATACATGCTCATTTCTATTCGATTGCAGCTATTGCTTCGATTTTGAAAAGGAAATTCAAAATTCCGTTGGTGGTAACTGAACATAGCAGTAAACTGAATAGAAATATATTGGGAATCAGTGGGTTGGATGTGAAATTGGCTCGTAAAGCTTATCAAAATGCTGATAGGGTGGTGGCTGTCTCAAATGCTCTTGCGAGAAATCTGAAAAACAATCTCAATGTTGATGCTGTGGTGATTCATAATATTGTGGATGTCTCTCGTTTTCAATATGTTAAGCGCACACAAAAATCAGGATTCACTTTTATTTCAATTGGCAATTTAATTGAACTTAAAGGTTTTGATTTGCTGGTTGAGGCTTTTGCCGAGGCATTTAAGGATGATAAATCTGTCAAATTAAATATTGTGGGTGCCGGTCCTGAGAAAGAGAAGTTGCAACATATTGTAAATCAATATGATTTGAATAACAATATAGTGCTTCTTGATGAGGTCGGGAGGGATAAGTTAAAGGTTTTGTATCCTGAAAGTGACGCTTTCGTGCTTGCCTCAAAGAGCGAGACGTTTGGAGTTGTTTTCATCGAGGCGATGGCTACAGGACTGCCTGTAATAGCTACTGATTGCGGCGGTCCAAGTGACTTTGTGAACGAACAAAATGGCTATCTTATTCCTGTAAACGACAAAAAATCATTAGTCGACGCATTGATGAAGATGCGTAATAATGCATACGACTTTAACTCATTGGAAATCAGTGAGATGTGTGTAAGAAAATTCTCGCCTGAGAATATTGGAAATGCTTTAACAAACTTTTACCAAACGATTATTCGTTGAAATATATGAATTTCGAGTGAATCCAGCGGTCTTCCTCTTTCGGAAGTTTCATGTAATCTTTGTAATAACTCTTCAACACAGCATCGTAATCGTTTGGTGCTGAGAACTTTATACCTTCAAACTCAATCTCTGAAAGTGGGAAAATCTTGTCTTTTGCAATGAATGAGTTATAAGGATTGTGTTCCAGTCTGAAGCCAAGGTTATTTGATTTCCTGATCTTTAAAATACCCCACAACACATTGATTAACAATAGCATAAATGGGAATGTTATGCCTGCTACAATGTTTTTGGCGTTGATATATTGCGGTACATTGAAGAACTGGTCGGTCTTTTTTGCCCATTTTGAGAGGAATTTCACTGTTTTTCTTGACACTTTCGGGTATTCCACAACCTCGAAAATATCGATGAAAATGCCTTTTTTGTATGGCGACATGAAGTCCTCGTGACGTTCTATGAACAGGGAATTCAAGTCTCTGACTTTGCAAATTGTTCGCCTATATGACGGGTCGGTCTGTTTGTTTTGGAGAAAAAGCCACTCTGGAAGCTCTTTTGGGGCAACTTCCATAAAGTGTTGGTAATCAGAACTTAACATTGAGATATCGAGATCATCGTCCCAAGGGATGAAGCCTCCGTGGCGGACTGCACCAAGCAGAGTGCCGAAGTCGATCCAGTATTTGATGTCATGTTTTTTGCAAATCTTGTCGACTTCCTGCAAAATGGCGACCTCGCGCATCTGAGCCTTGCGCAACACTGTTCCTTCACCGTTGAATTTTGAGAAATCGTCCATTATTTTCGTGCAATTACTCTGATATAGGTCTCATTTTGACCGTTAAATGGCGCAAAATCTTTGTCTTCAGCGGCGAAATCTAATGAAAAACCGATTTTTTTCAGTTCATCACAGAGATTGTCGAAATTCAAAAAACGACGGTAATGATTGTCGTAGATATATGCATCTGGTTCATTATCAACGGCTTCGCCCATTTTGTAAATCTCGTTTTTCTGTCCACGAACCTCTATACAAAGCAATCCGTCTTTTTTCAAATTGCGATAAGCCCATTCTAAAGTGCGTGTCTCCTGCTCTTTGTTGACCGAATGCAAAGTAAATCTGGAATACACCACATCATAAGGCTCATCGTCGACCAAATCAGTGAAATCGTCGCATCTAAAGTCAAGATTATCAATGTGTTGATATTGATTTATCAGGAAACAAATCTCATTATAGCACTGGTCGATAGCATCCACGTTATGACCTTGCTTGGAGAAAAACACAGAGTCACGACCATTGCCACATCCCAATTCCACAATGTCGGCATGTTTGTCTTTCAACAAACCCGCGACATAGTGCGCGAACAAAGATGGCATCATCTCTGCATTTTGCTTAGAATAATATTGTTCCCAATAATTGAAGTCCATGATTACAACGCGTTAGCTCCGCTCACAATCTCGATGATTTCATTCGTGATTGCACCTTGACGTGCCTTGTTGTACGAAAGATTGAGTTCTTTGAGCAACTCGCCGGCATTGTCGGTAGCCTGTGTCATGGAAACCATTCTCGCTCCATGTTCCGAAGTGAAGCTGTCGATAAGTATCTTATACAACTGAAGCTTTAACGACTTAGGAATCAATGAGTTGAGAATCTCTTCCTTTGATGGCTGGAAAATATATTCAGTCTCGTTGCTGAAATTATCATCCTTATTTGCAGGCGTTGATCCAACAATAGGCAGGAACTGTTCTCTTTTCAGGATATGGCTGCCCGCGCTCTTGAACTGATTGTAAATGAATATGATACGGTCATATTTCATTTCGACGAAGTCTTTCATCAGTTTCTCGGCGAATTTCACAGCGTTATTATATGTAAGTTTGTCGAGAAGTTCGTTTTTATTGCCGATGACGTGGTATTTCTTGAATCGCAGCGTCTCTTCAACCTTTTTGCTGATGCAAAGTATATCGACATTGCCTTTTTCGTATTGCACCTTGTAATCTTCATTTAAGGCGTTGAGCGTCTCACGCAAAACATTGACGTTGAACACTCCGCAAAGTCCTTTGTTGGATGCCACAGGGATGAGGAGAATCTTCTCATCCTCAATGTTTTCTTTGTGAATCTTGGTGTAAACGCCTTCTGTCGATGTTTGCATTGCCGCCGACAAATTCTGTATTATCTCGTAGAGTTTGGATGCGTATGGACGAAGTGCCACTATCGCCGACTGCGACTTGCGGAGCTTCGATGCCGACACCATCTTCATCGCCGAGGTGATCTGCATCGTCGAGTTTACCGAGTTAATTCGTGTCCTTACTTCCTTGAGATTTGCCATGATTGTCAGTCTTTCTTGGTCATCGATGTGATGATTTCTTCAGCGGCATTTTTCAATACCTTTTCTATTTCTTCCGTATATTTTCCTGCTTTGAGGCTGTCCATCGTCTCTTTCTGCGTGTTGTTGAGCAGGTCGAGATAACGTGTCTGGAACTCTGCCACCTGGTTGGTGTTCAGTTTTCTAAGCAAGTTTTTGACACCGCAGTAGATGATTGCCACTTCTTCTTCCACTCTCAATGGTGACGACTGTGGCTGGATCAGTATCTGCACGTTACGACGGCCTTTGTCGAGCACTGCCTGTGTCGCAGGGTCAAGGTCGGAACCGAATTTCGAGAACGCTTCAAGTTCACGGAACTGAGCCTGGTCGAGTTTCAATGTTCCAGCCACTTTCTTCATTGACTTGATCTGGGCGTTACCACCGACACGCGACACTGAGATACCCACGTTGATGGCTGGACGGATACCTGCGTTGAAGAGGTTCGTCTCAAGGAATATCTGTCCGTCAGTGATGGAGATGACGTTGGTCGGGATGTATGCCGACACGTCGCCAGCCTGTGTCTCGATGATTGGAAGAGCTGTCAATGAGCCACCGCCTTTCACCTTGCCTTTCAGACTTTCCGGAAGGTCGTTCATCTTCGCTGCAATCTCGTCGTTGTTGATAATCTTTGCTGCTCTTTCGAGGAGACGTGAATGCAGATAGAACACGTCGCCAGGATATGCCTCACGTCCTGGTGGACGACGGAGCAGCAGAGAGACCTCGCGGTAAGCCACGGCCTGTTTCGAGAGATCGTCGTAGATGATGAGCGCTGCACGACCCGTGTCGCGGAAATATTCGCCGATGGCGGCGCCTGCAAACGGTGCGTAGTACTGCATTGCGGCAGTGTCAGACGCTGTGGCGGCGACCACTATGGTATATGCCATAGCCCCATGATCTTCAAGGGTTTGCACTATGTTGGCGACGGTGGAGCCTTTCTGTCCTATTGCCACGTAGATGCAATAAACAGGCTCGCCCTTGTCGTAAAACTCTTTCTGGTTGATAATGGTATCGATAGCTATTGCTGTCTTTCCTGTCTGACGGTCGCCGATGATAAGCTCACGCTGTCCGCGTCCGATAGGAATCATGGCGTCGATAGCCTTGATACCTGTCTGCAGAGGCTCGTTAACAGGTTTACGGTAGATGACACCTGGTGCCTTACGCTCGATAGGCATCTCCACTGTCTCACCTTTAATCTCGCCCTTGCCGTCGATAGGCTGTCCGAGGGTGTTGATGACACGTCCGAGCAAGCCTTCGCCAGCCTTCACTGATGCGATGCGGTGTGTGCACACCACGGTGTCGCCCTCGCTGACATTGGCGGTATCACTCAAAATCACCACGCCGACGTTGTCTTCCTCAAGGTTAAGCGCGATACCCATGGCGCCGGTCTTCTCAAACTCCACGAGCTCGCCGTATTCAACGTCACGCATGCCATACACGCGTGCCACATTGTCACCGACATTGAGCACTGTGCCTTTCACGTCGAGTGACGCCTCGTTTTTGAAGTTCGTCAGCTCGTCAAGCAAAATCGCTGAAACCTCAGCAGGTTTTATTGTTGCCATAACAAATACTTTTATTCCTATTAATACCCTTTAACATAAAGATTTTCATTAAAGATAGACTGCAAACTGTTCAGCTCATTTCTGATACTTCTATCATATTGATAATCAAGGTAGTTGATAATAAATCCCCCGATAATGTTTTTGTCTATCTTGTTGGTGATCTTTATGTCGCCATCAATTTTATTCTTTATAAAACCGATGAGTTTCTGCTGCATCGGCTCGTCTATCTTCACCGCCGTCGTGATTGTCACCTCAGCGATGTGTTTGTATGTGTTATAAATCTCCCGATACGGAATAATTATGTCGGAAATTATCTCATAGCGATTTTTTTCAAGCATTAAGTTGATGAAACTCAATGTTTTATCTGAAATCTTGCCTTCAAAAATCTTTCTGATGACAGTCTCTTTTTTCTCTTTCGAGATAAAAGGTTGCGACAGTATGTTACGCAGCTCGCGGTTGCTGTTGAGCGTTTCGGAGAGCAGCTCAAGGTCGGCAAGCCCCTGTTCCGTCATCTGGTTTTGGATGGCGTACTCGAAAAATGCCCTCGCATAGCGGCGTCTTAAAACAATGTTTTTCATACTATCTTATTGATTATCAGTTTCTTTGATAATTTCGTTAATATATTTTATTTGCGCTTCATCGGACGAGAGTTCTCTTTCGAGAATCTTCTCTGCCACTTTTATCGAGATGGTGGCGATTTCGTTTTTGATGTCGGTCATCGCCGCTTTGCGTTCATTCTCAATTGTTTCCTTGGCAGCGTCCACGAGACGGTCAGTCTCTTCTTTTGCCTTAGTCTTGGCTTCTTCTATGATTTTATCGCGTGAGATTCGGGCCTCGTTGAGCATCTCCTCACGTTCTTCCTTGGCTTTTTTCAGTAGCTCTTCGTTCTTCGCCTGGATGTTCTGCATCTCCTCGTGGATACGTTCTGCCTGTTCCAACGACTCGGCAATCTTTTGCTCACGGTTTTTCAGTGTTTTCCCGATGACCGGAAAAGCGAATTTAGCAATGAAGAAGAACACGATGCCGAAAGCAATCGTCATCCAAAAAACAAACCCGAAATCAGGAGTTATTAATTCCATTGTTTAATTTTTTTTGTTAATGACGGTTTTGGATTGCAACCAACCGTTGCAATCCAAAACCTTTGATTCTCAACCGACTGCGACGAGCAAGCAGACGACCACCGCGAACAGTGAAACACCTTCCACGAAAGCGGCTGCCAAAATCATGCTTGTCTGAATGTTACCAGCTGCTTCAGGCTGGCGTGCCATTGATTCCAATGCGCTTGCACCGATTTTGCTGATACCCATTGCTGCGCCGATGACGGCGATACTTGCGGCTAATGCTGCTCCCAACTTGGCCAAAGGTGCCAAATCTGTTGCTGCTCTTGCCACTTCTTGTAACATAACTAATAATGACATAACTTTAAATATTTAAAGAGTTTCTTATTATCTTTTTATTCTAACTATGATGATGTTCTTTCGACGCCATTCCGAAATACAATGCCGACAACAATGTGAACACGTATGCTTGGATGTACGCCACCAAAATCTCAATGCAATCAACTAAAATCGCCAAAATCAACGAGAATAGTGACATTCCTACGCCGCCTGCCACACTGATTTGCGCCACGATGAAGATACTGCTGATGAAACCAAGCACCACAATATGTCCCGCCGTGATGTTGGCGAACAGACGTATGGCGAGTACGCACGGCTTGGTGAAGCAGCCAAAAGTCTCAATGACAGGCATGAGAGGCAATGGAAACTTCAAGAACCACGGCACACCAGGCGTGTTGACAATATCTTTGTAATATTCTTTGTTTCCGAAAAGGTTCGTGATGAAAAAGGTGAAAAGTGCCAAAACGGCTGTCGCCGCTATGTTTCCCGTGATGTTTGCCCCGAACGGGAAGATCGGAATCAATCCCAAAAGGTTGTTTATGAAGATGAAGAAAAACACTGTCACGAGGTAGGGGAGATAACGATCTACCTTTTTCTCGTTGATGGCTTTGCGAGCGATGTCGTCGCGGACATAAACGATTAGCCATTCAAACAACGACTGCAGGCCTTTAGGCTCTTTCTCGCCACGTTTTTTGTAGGCTTTTGTGACCAGATAGAACAAAACAATGATAATGGTACATGAAATAAACAACGCCATCACATTCTTCGTGATCGAGATGTCGAATGGACGCTTCATTGTTCCGTCAGCGTTGAGAATCACTATCTTACCTTTGTGATTGCCCTCGTGAGGGATGGTGAAAACAAGTTCTTCTGAGTTGGTCTTGTTGACTGTTTTGTACAATTCATCCTCATGAAAAACTTTTGATGAAAAAGTGTAGCATTTGCCTTCGTTGAAGACAATACAAGGCAGATAAACGCTTACATGATGACCTTTCCAAGTGAAAATATGCCATTCATAAGAGTCGAGAATGTGCTCTATAATTACCTCGCCGGCTTTAAACTCCGATTCAGTTTGATTTTCAGCGATAGCGATGTTCGGCACGCTGAATAGCAAACATGTTAAGAATGAGAGACTTATGATATATTTCCAAATTTTCATCAAAAATTGTCCTTCTAAAATTACAATTTGCAATTATACGAAATATTTTTGATAATATGAAAATTTTTTTTATTTTATCGCTGTCCACTCACTAGGAGTCATTCCAGTGGCTGTTTTGAAAGCACGGAAGAATGTGCGTTCGCTTGCGAAGCCTGCTTCCATCCAAACAGTGGCAATCTTCATGTCGGGCGACTGGCGCAACATGTTTTTGGCATATTCGAGACGGTAGTCGTTCACGAGCTGGCTGAACGAACTGCCATTTTCGTTGATGAATGCTGAAACGGCGTTTTTGTTTGTTCCGAGAGCTTCTGCTAGATCGGAGACTTTCAAGTCTTTATTCAGATAGAGTTGCTTTGTCTCCATGAGATTTGTGATACGAGCCATCATATCTTTTGAAACGGCATCAGGTTGTGATACGGGCTTCGCCGGTTTGTGAATGTGTTTGGCGATAACCACAACTATCGCAATAAATGCTAAACTACAAAGTATCCACAGCCAAGAATGGGTGTTTGTTTCCGATAAAGCTTTTTTGGTGCCAGTATGAAGCAGCCACACCGATGATAATGGCGTGAAGTTGTCGTCGATGATACCTCCTGTTACGATGAGGTCGCCATCGGGTGTCAGCACGGGTGTGGCATCGCCAAAATCTTGCAAAGGCTCAGTATAATATAAGGTGAGAGGTGCTGGATTCTTGTCGTATTCCACTGCCACGACGTATGCGCGACCATCGGCATCGTTGCCAACCAGATAGACTTTACTGGCAATGTGATCGACGATTGCGGGGCGATTATACAGAATATTGCCGAAATCTGACCTCGTTGGAATGGGACATTCGGTTTCCAGAAGTGAAAAAACGGTGTCTTGGATATTGATAAAGGCTCTTTCACCATCGTGATTATAAGCTGCAATCAGATATGAATAATCGCCAGAGTCTTTGTCGCCGATAAAAGATTCAATGGCATGGTTGTTTTGGTCGTAAAGCATTGGCATCCAGTCTTTTAGCAGTGGTACAATGAAAGGATCGCCTTTGAGTCGGTCGACGGTGTCGCAAGGCTCAAAACGTCCACGCCACACGGTGCCGAAAGCCATAACATCGCCGTTGGAAATGGGCAGCAGATAAGGCGATGAGCGCCAGACTGCCACGTCTTTGACATGGTGGCAGAAGCGTTGTCCGTCGAACATCTCGAAGCAGTCGTTGCCTTTGTGGTTGCCGCAAATCAGCACATTCCCATTGTCCAGTTCAATGCCTTGTGCAAAGGCTCTGTTGCGTTCGAGTGTGCCGAAGCCTTCAAAAGAATGATGCTCGCGGTCGTAAATCTCAAGTTCGAAGCTTTGTCCGATGCCGAGGTTCCTCTCATGACCGCCAGCGAGTAGCACACGCTTGCCACCGTCAAGCACCACTGCCATTCCGTTGTCGTGCGTATAAACGGTGGGAATCTCGTGCCAGACTCCATTTTTAAAATATTCGGCAGTTTGTGTGAGCACAAATCCTGAAGTATGGCCGCCTATAACCGTGAGTTCGCCATCGGCATAAAACACATTATGTCCGGCACGTGGCACTTTCATGTCGGGCAGACGCTCGGCATCGAGGTTTTGAGCCGTCAGCAAGGTGGCTGCACCCAGCAATACAACTAAAAAGAGATATTTTTTAAACATATTGTCAAATGTATACTACAAAATTACAAAAAATTATCAATCAAAGCGAATTATCACAAAAAAAGCCCCAATGCTTTCAAATTCACAAGGGGGCTTGGTATTAATGAAAAAAAAGGCTTATCTCAAATTAAAATGTACTTCCACTTCGCCTTCATCCCTATCGCGGCCAACCCACACATAATCCTCTTCTTGGAAATAGTTGTCTTTTGTGCGTGCAAAACTATTGTAATGTCCCTCAAGCACATCCATGTCGGCTCCTTCATAATAGAAGTGTAACTCACCAGTTTTGCTGCTGGCATTAAGATGAAGATCGTAGCTATAAAGTGGTATGTGCTGCATTCTGACATGTGCATAAGTGGTGTCGGTCTGCCAATTGGCATAAGGGTCTGGGTTATGTCCAATACTGTTGTAATCGTAGTTAACCAAACACAGTTCGCAGTGGTCGTAAGGCAAGCTGAAGCCAGTAATCATGAACCAAACATAACGGTTGTTATAATAATATATGTCGCCGTTCGGCCCTTCTGTTGCGGCTGTTCCCCAGAATACTACTGTGTCGTTTGACTGTGAGACGTGCATGTCTTGGAAGTCTCTGAACCAAATGTATTTCATCTCAGAAACAGTAAACTGACCGCCGCCGTCGTATGACCATGTGCAGGTTCTGTCGGCTTCCATCTCGAAATTGAATTTCATCCAAGTCGCCTCGGCTACCTGTAAATCGCAAACATTCTGTGTCACAGCAACTGGCAAAATCACTTTTTCATCATCCGATGGATATTGTGTGTTAGCCACCCAGCAGTTGATAGTGCCTTGGCGTGGTGTGGTGTTACTGTTGATCGACACTCTGATTTCAACTTGATTATTATCAAGCACATTTACATTGCACCAGCCATGTGCTCCATCACCGATGGAGGCGCCATAATGGCTGTATTCTCCTTTATTAATTGTCACAATCTGTGATGAAGCATCATAACTGAATGTGAGATTGTTAGGTGTCACCGAAGGGGTGGAGCTTCCTCCGCCACCTCCACCGCCAGTAGCACTCTGCTTAACAGTGATTGTGAACTGTTCTCCATTTTCGTCGTAAGGGTCGTCGGTGTTGGCCACCCAGATTTCAACGCTGCATTCACGAGATATGCCGCTTGTATTAGGTGTCGTGTTGATTCTCACCTTGCCTTTAGCTCTCAGGATTTCGACAGTACACCAGTCCACTTCACCATCGACAAAAGCACCATAGAATTTGTATTTTCCGAGGTTTACTGTGACAATCTGACTGGAAGCCTCGTTGTCAAACGAGACTTGTTCGATTGATACTGAAGGTGTCACCGCTGCGCTGCCTCCCGAGCTGCCACTGCTATTCTCGCAGCTGTTAATAACTAATGCCATGAACGGCACAAGCAGCCAAAATAATAGTTTTCTTGTCTTCATATTGAAAAAATTTGTAATAATGCTATGCAAATTTAGCCTAAAGCAATGAAACAAGCATTATCAAACACAAAAAATCGACTGCCAAAATGCATTTTGGCAGTCGATTTTGTAATTTGGCAGTGTTTTTATAAAACAATATCGTTGTATTTTAGCATGACATCCAAGCCTTTTTTGCCAAAATATTCTTTAACCTCTTTTTCAGGAAGCTCCGTTGCGGCTAAGAAAAAGTCTCCGCCCCAGGCACCAAGTGACTTTATAACACCTTGGAAATCAGAGTAATAAGATTTTAAAGGCGGTTGCTCCAAAACGCGGATCATTATGGCTTCGTGACGGGTGAGAAGGGAACAAAACTCATCAAAAGAAACAGTTTTTGTCAAATTCTCGGTGATTTCCGAAATTTCTGTTATTTCTTTAGAAAAATCTATGGTTTTTGCCCGCTCTTTAAACGATTTCACCTCTTTGCCGGAACTCTGCTTATGACCTTGGTAAACGAAATAAAGCTTTTCAGAAAATGCAGGTTTGAAATCAATTTCTTTAACGACAGGCTTGCCGTTTATGAGCTGATAAGTTATTGGTTTTGAAGCTGTTGCACATGCGATATCGTAGCCTGAGCCACCCATTGTTCGTTTCAAAAGCTCGTAAGGATTGACATCTGCCCATTGTGCAAGGAGCGATATCAAAGTGGAGCTGCTGCCGAGTCCCCAATCCTTGTCGAATTCCAAGCGGGTGGTGAAGAAATAATCGTTTTTATCTTGTAATATGTTGGGGTTCAATGATTTAATCTCTTGGAAAACCTTGCAGAGGTTGTCGGCTTTGTCCATGTCGTCGGAGGCATGCACCGTGAATCCAAACTTGCTGAAGATGGCGGCGAACCAGAAACCTTTTGTGGTGTAGGCATCCCAATGTATCATGCCTTCCTGGATGTCGATGGTCTTCACCTCGAGCGACTGCCCCAATTTCAAAGGCAAAGCAAGGGCTTTGGCACCTTGGAGAACAAGGTACTCGCCAGAAAGTAGGAACTTGCCGTTGGAATGGAACTTATTCATGACGAAGGAACTCCTCAACACCGGCGTATGTCACCGTGACATCTTTAAAATGTACGAGCGCTGCTGCTTTTTGTTCGTCGGTGGCACCGAGTTGGTTTAGTATGTTGGCAAGGTGCATCTTCATGTGGCCTTGCTGTATTCCTTTGGTTGTCAACGACTTGACGGCGGCGTAGTTGTTTGCGAGTCCCATGGTGGCAGCTATCGTCATCAGCTCGGGTGCCGACGGATGCCCCAACAATTCCAGAGATTCCTTGGCGAGAGGGTGGAGGCTAGTGAGTCCGCCCACGGTGCCGAGTGCCATCGGGACCTCAAGCCAGAACTTGAACATGCCGTCTTTTATCTCGCATGAACTTAGTGACTCGTAATGTCCGTTGCGCGAGGCGTAGGCGTGTCCTGCCGCTTCTGTTGCTCGGAAGTCGTTGCCAGTCGCAATCACCACAGCGTCGATGCCGTTGTAGATACCTTTATTATGTGTTGTGGCACGATATTCGTCGATGTGTGCGATGTCGACCGCTTTCTTGAATTTCTCTGCAAAGCCTTGTCCGTCAAGGTGTTCGTCAACACCATCGAGGTCGTAGACAGGGCACTCGACCCACACTTTGACACGGCAGTTCGGAGTGTAGTTCGACAAGATAGCCATCACTATCTCGACATTTTCGCCGCGACGGAGAAAATAATCCTGCAAGGTGTGCCCGAACGTCTCAAGACATGAGTTGATGAAGTTAGCGCCCATGGCGTCGCCAGTGTTGAACGTGACACGCAGCTGATAATAGTCAGGAAGCTTGTCGGTGAAGTCAACTAATTGAATATCAAGGATTCCACCGCCGCGTTTTTCCATCTTGGCGGTAATGTCTTTGGTTGAATTACGCAGCTCGGTTTCAATTTCTGGCATGAGGTTTTTCAACACTTCTTTATCGCCTTTGTAGCAAAAATGAAGCTGTCCAACCTTCTGAACGTCAATCACTTCGGCATGGAAACCACCGCGGTCGCCCCAGAATTTCGCTGCTGCCGACGCTGCCGCCACAACGCTGCTTTCCTCGATGACCATCGGCACTACGTAAATTTTTCCGTTGATAACCACGTTTGGAGAGACTCCGTAAGGAATATGGAAGTTTGAGATGGTGTTCTCGCTGAATTCGTCGAACTGCTTCTGTTTCTCCGAATCAGAATACCAAAAGCCTTTCAAAAGGGCAATAAACTCTCCAGGATTCTCAATATACTCTGAAACAGCCTTTAATTTGTCCTCTTTCAGAAGTTTTGAAAATCCTTTTATGATGCGATCGCGCTTCCTAGGTTTGTTTTCTTCCATACAGACTGCAAAATTAATAAAAAACTAAAGACTAACGACTAAAGTCTAAAAACTTTTTGTATCTTTGTACCGATTTAATCAAAAAAGTATTACCATGAAAAAAATCTTTACCTTTATCTTTGCTATCGCATTGAGTTTAAATGTGTTTGCTCAATGTCCTTACACAACGGCTTTCGATTTTCAAGCTGTCGACTGCCACGGAACTCAAGTTAATCTGTTTGAGATTCTCGACGGCGGACAATATGTCTTAATCGACTTCTTCTTCACCACTTGCGGTCCTTGCCAACAGGCTACTCCGAAGATTGTCGAGTCGTATTATGCTTTCGGCTGCAATATGCACGATGTTTATTACATTGAGATTTCGACATCAGACGGTGATGCTGCCTGCCAGACTTGGGCGGCAAACTATGGCGTTGAGTATCCTACAATCAGTACGGCTGGCGGTGGAGGTACTATCTGCAACACATACGGTATTTCACAATATCCTACAGTGATTCTCATAGCTCCTGACCGTAGCATTGTCATTCAGGATCTGTGGCCTATCAACAATGCGCAGACTGTTATCAACGCATTGACACCTTACGGAATCGAAGAGCATGACTGTGAACCTGCTCCGATAGGTGAGGTTGAAATCAGCAAAGACACGTTGTATGTTTACCAAGGATGTGTACCAGAGCCTGATCATTTTATAATAACAAATAACACATTGGAAAATGTTGAGATTCTTGGGTATTCTTCCGAAGAGTTTGATGTTGATTGTACTTCTTCTACCGGTGATATCGTAGGAGTGACAATTGAGCCGTCAGAAAGCCTTAGTGTTGAAGTGTGGGCTTATCCTGGCAGAGATAATATAATAATTGAAGGAACTCTAATATTAAATACGTCATATGGTGATTTTGAATTGACAGTGATATGGGAGGATGTTGGCGCCTCTGTTGATGAATATGGAGCTAAGATGTTTACTTTGTATCCGAATCCAGCCAAGGATTATCTGATGATCAACGGTGAAAACCTTGGAAATGTCAGTATTTTCAACGCTTTTGGTCAGAAGATAGCAGAATATGTCGCCAGCGATGAATTGAATATCGCCACGTCAAATTATGAAAACGGCGTTTATTTCGTGAAGGTTGGTGATAAGACACAGAGATTTGTTGTAACACATTAAAAATGAAGGTTTTAGTCATTCGTTCGTCGTTTCAAAGCGACAATTTTGTAAAGACAGAATATGCCGAGTTGTTTGGCATGCTAAAAAATGAATGCAATGCCGAAATCAACATTGTCGGCGAGGAACAATCAGGATTATCAGCAGCACAACATGCTGATTTTGTGATGATTGCCACAGGTGGTGTCGAGAATCTGTTTAAAAATTTATGGTCGACAGGTTTGTTGCATACCACCACTTTGATTGCCGACGGACGCAACAACTCGTTGGCGGCGTCGTTGGAGATTCTGTCATATCTGTCGGAAAACGGCAACAAAGGCAGGATTATCCATGGCAGCAACGAGGCGATAATGCGTGAGGTTAAGCTCGAGGCACGTCTTACGACACAGTCGTCGGGCAAATCGGCTGCATGCTTGTTCCTGGGCACCCGCATAGGTCTCTTCGGCAAGCCTTCCGACTGGCTCATAGCCTCAGGAGTGGATTATGACTACCTCCGCGAATATTATGGCATTGATTCTGTTTTTATTGATTTACAACGACTTATATGTGGAATAAAAGTCGTTAACGATGCCGAGGCGGAGAAAGTCGCTCAGAATCTGGTGAAACGCTCGAAGTCTGTAAAGGAGCCATCAGTTGCCGATATGCTTGCTGCTGCCAAGACATATCTTGCTATCAAGAAAATCTGTCAGGAGGAGCGCCTGGATGCGATGACGATTCGTTGTTTTGATATTGTAAAAGCTTGTAACACAACGAGTTGTCTGGCGCTTGCCATGCTTAACGATGAAGGCATAGTGGCAGGTTGCGAGGGTGACATGCAGACGCTGATGACTATGCTCCTTGCCAAGAAACTGTGCAACGAGCCGGCTTTCATGGCTAATCCTTCTGTCCTGACTGACAAATCGACTATGTTGGCTCACTGCACCGTGCCGCTTTCGATGTGCGAAAACACAATTGTTCGTTCACATTTCGAGTCGGGACTTGGTGTCGCTGTTCAGGGTGACATGCCGTTGGCAGACTACACAATCATCAAATGGGGCGGTCGCCGTCTCGACAAGATGTTTGTGGTGGAGGCTAAAGCTATTGAAAATCCATATAGCGACCACTTCTGTCGCACTCAGATAACGTTCGACATCAACTTGAAACCGTATCTTTTGTATAAGTCGATTGGAAACCATCATGTCATAATCAGGGGCAGACATGCCGATGATGTGAGGGTTTTCATGCGAGAGAACGGTATTTCAGCGATATAAAAAAAGGCGCCATTTGGCGCCTTTTTTTAATTGATGATATTATTACATCATTCCTGGCATTCCGCCGCCCATTGGAGGCATCTGCGGTGCTGGGTTCTCCTCTTTGTGGTTGGAGATGACGCATTCTGTTGTCAGGAGCATGCCTGCGATTGATGCTGCGTTCTCGAGAGCAACTCTTGAAACCTTGACAGGGTCGATGACACCGGTCTTGAGCATGTTTTCGTAGGTCTCTGTACGTGCGTTGAAGCCGAAGTCGCCCTTGCCCATAGCCACCTTGTTGACGACCACTGAGCCTTCGAGGCCGGCGTTCTCAACGATCTGACGGAGAGGTTCCTCAAGAGCGCGTTTGATGATGCAGATACCTGTCGTCTCATCGTCGTTGTCGCCTTTCATCTTCTCCAAAGCCTTGATAGCTCTGATGAATCCGACGCCACCGCCAGGGATGATACCTTCTTCTATAGCTGCACGTGTTGCGTTCAAAGCGTCTTCAACACGGTCTTTCTTTTCTTTCATCTCGACTTCTGATGCTGCGCCGACGTGGATGACTGCTACGCCACCAGCGATCTTTGCCAGTCTCTCCTGGAGTTTCTCGCGGTCGTAGTCAGATGTTGTGGTAGCAATCTGAGCCTTGATCTGTGCTGCGCGGCCTTGGATGTTTTCTTTATCACCGTGGCCGTTGACGATTGTTGTGTTGTCTTTTGTGACAGTGATCTTGTCGCATGAGCCGAGTTCTGCCAAAGTGGCATCTTCAAGACGATAGCCTTTTTCCTCGCTGATGACGGTGCCGCCTGTGAGGATGGCGATGTCTTCGAGCATCTCTTTACGTCTGTCACCGAAGCCTGGAGCCTTCACTGCGACGACCTTCAACGAGCCACGTAAGCGGTTGACAACCAATGTTGCAAGAGCTTCGCTGTCGATGTCTTCAGCGATGATTAACAATGCACGGCCTGTCTGTAATGTCTTCTCCAAAACTGGGAGGAGGTCTTTCATCACGCTGACTTTCTTGTCATAGATGAGGATATATGGGTTGTCGTAGACAGCTTCCATCTTCTCTGTGTCGGTGACGAAATAAGGTGAGATGTAGCCACGGTCGAACTGCATACCTTCGACGACGTCGACGTATGTCTCGATACCTTTTGAGTCTTCCACTGTGATGACGCCTTCTTTCTTCACCTTGCCCATTGCGTCGGCGATGAGTGTACCGATTGTTGAGTCGTTGTTAGCTGAGATTGTAGCGACCTGCTGAATCTTCTCGTTGTTGTCGCCAATGATTTCTGACTGTTCCTTCAATGAAGCCACGACTTTGGCAACTGCCTTGTCGATACCGCGTTTGAGGTCCATCGGGTTGGCGCCTGCGATGACGTTTTTGAGACCTGTTGCCACGATAGCCTGTGCGAGCACTGTTGCTGTTGTGGTACCGTCACCGGCGAGGTCGTTTGTCTTTGAAGCGACTTCCTTCACGAGCTGTGCGCCCATGTTTTCGATCGGGTCAGCGAGTTCGATTTCCTTTGCCACTGTCACGCCGTCCTTTGTGATATGAGGAGCGCCGTATGATTTCTCAATGATGACGTTACGACCTTTAGGTCCGAGGGTCACTTTCACTGCGTTTGCCAATGCGTCGACACCTTTTTTCAAGCCGTCGCGTGCATCCAGATTGAACATTATATCTTTTGCCATATCTCTTTGATTTTTAATTATTTACTAATTTAGATAATTGCTATAATATCGTTTTCACGCATAATCATGTAGTCTTTTCCGTCGAGATGGAATTCTGTGCCAGCGTATTTGCCATAGATGACAGTGTCGCCAACTTTCACTGTGACAGGGTTGTCTTTAGTGCCAGGACCGACAGCCACCACTGTGCCTTGCTGAGGTTTTTCTTTTGCTGTGTCAGGGATGATGATTCCACTTGCGGTTTTCTGTTCTGCGACAGCCGGCTCAATAACGACGCGGTCTGCCAACGGTTTGATATTCAATTTTGCCATGATATTATATTTTTAATTTGTTATTTTTCTTGCGATTTTTACTTATCAAAAATCATTCCAAACGTTTTTTTGTCAGCCAAATAATAAAAAAAATGTCAGAACGTGTGACATTCTGACATTTTTTTGTCTTGTTTTATCAGATTATTCTGCAGCTTCTGCGTCAGTTGGAACATCCATTGGAGTTGTCATGGTGTTTTCAATCTGGTTGCGCATCTTTGTGTCAACTTTACCTGCACCCTGGACGCCACCCTTTGGAATAGCGATACTTGAAGCGAGGCATAACACAACTAAAAGAACTGCAAGTGTCCAAGTAGTTTTCTCCAAGAAGTCGGTAGTCTTGCGGACGCCAAGGATCTGGTTGTGTGATGAGAAGTTAGATGCCAATCCGCCACCTTTTGAATTCTGAACTAATACAACCAACATCATCAAGAAACTGACGATAAGGATTAATACTGAAATTGTTACGTACATCTTCTTAAATATTAATTGTTTAACTTATTTTTTAACGCATTAATTTGAGCCGCAAAGATAATACTTTTTTCTGGATATTTTAACTTTAATTTTTCATAAATTGAAATTGCTTTTTCATAATATCCTTGTTTCTCGTAAATCATTGCTAATGTTTCACTTACGATATTTTCTTGGTCGATGACAGACTCTTGTGCGGCTGAAATCGGGTTAAAAAACTCCTGTTTCGGACGTGAAATTGACGGGTTTTCTGCGATAAATTTGTCGATAATCTCCGCTTTTGAAAGCTTATTTTCTGCTTTTTTAGGCTTGGATTTCTCTTTTTCGAGTTCAGCGATTTTGTTTTCGATGATAGCTTTAAGCTCGTCGAGAGATTTCTTTTTCTCTTCAAGGATGGCTATCTCTCTGTGGAGGTCTTCCGTCGTGCCGCCCAGGTCGATTTCAGGAATCAGGATGTTTTTTTGAACGACATATTCGTCTGGCAGCTGGGTGCACAACTTGCGCAACACATTCCTGTTTGGTGCCATCGCCGCCGCCTTTTGCAACTGCTGCTGTGACTTTTCGTGACCGTTACGCATCATGCTCGCGGCAAGCAACACCTGAGCCACTGTGAAATAAGGATATTTCTTCACAAGCGTCTCGAGTTCGCCAACATTTAACCGTGTCAAGTCGTTTTTATCCAATTTTTACCAGTTTACTACCGCTTTGTTGAAAATGTCTTCGCAAAGTTTTTGGACGATATTGTCCAAAATATTGTCCTGAATGGAGTTCAACTCCTGATTGCTCGGGTAATCTTCGTATTGCGAGAACTTCTGCTCGAAGTTTTTTGATTCGTCGTATCTGTTGTAAAACCTGACGTTTACAGTGATTGTGAGACGGTTCAATGCCGCTTGGTCACCGGTGATGGCGGTAGGAGAGGTTTTATAATCAATAATCTCACCTTCTATTGCGAGGTCACCGTTATCGTTAACGCCGTCGAGTGTCGTCTGATTCATGAAATAGTCACGCAAAGTGTTGGTAATCATGTCGCTAAGTACTGGATTAACCAAGTTGGCGTTGTTAGGAAAATGCTGCACCGACACGGTTTTTGCCTCCGCGGGAATGCTCGCTCCTGTGAAAGAGTAGATTCCGCAGCCTGTCAGCAAAAATGCCGCGATTAATATTAATAAGGTGTTAATTTTATTCAGCATCACATTTTTATATCGTATTCCTTAATCTTTCTGTAAAGTGTTCTCTCGCTTATTCCGAGTTCTTTGGCGGCATCTTTCCTTTTGCCGTTATATTTGCGTAAAGCCTTGATAATCACTTCGTTTTCCTTGTCTTGCAACGAGAGGCTGTCGTTTGACGGTTTTTCCTGAAGGTATTCGACTTCAGCATCTTGTGTGTTTTCGTATTCCACCATGTTCGCCTCGCCGACGTGGTTGATGACGGTCGCCTTGATAGGTGTCGTTATCTGTGTGGCTGTCGGAATCTGTCCGGATGTCAGCTCGTTGACGGTTTTGCGCAGCTCGGTGATGTCTTTCTTCATGTCGAACAACACCTTGTAGAGAAGGTCGCGTTCGGATATGGAGTCGGCTTTGCTTTCGTCTTTAAAGATGGTCGGGAGGGCGGTCTGCATCGGCAGATAACCTCTCAAAACCTCAGGAGTTATTATTCTTTCCTTTTCGATGATGGATATTTGCTCAGTGACGTTTTTCAGCTGACGGATGTTGCCGTCCCAGCGGTAGTTCTCGAGCAATACGAGGGCTTCCGGGGTGAGCTGCACTGCCGGTATGCGGTATTTCTCAGCAAAATCAGAAGCAAATTTCCTGAACAGAAGCTTGATGTCGTCTTTTCTCTCGCGCAACGCCGGGATGTGAATCGGGACGGTGTTGAGACGATAGTACAAATCCTCGCGGAAACGACCTTTCTCGATGGCTTGCGGGATGTTGACGTTGGTTGCTGCAACCACTCGCACGTTGGTTTTCTGGATCTTCGACGAACCCACTTTGATGAACTCGCCGTTTTCCAAGACTCTCAGTAGTCGTGCTTGTGTAGCAAGTGGAAGCTCGCCGACTTCGTCGAGGAACAATGTGCCGCCGTCAGCGACCTCGAAATAACCTTTACGGGTGTCGTAAGCTCCTGTGAATGAGCCTTTTTCGTGTCCGAAAAGCTCAGAATCTATAGTTCCTTCTGGAATGGCGCCGCAGTTGATGGCGAAATAAGGACCGTGCTTGCGACTGCTGTTCTGGTGGATTATCTGCGGAAAGACGTCCTTGCCTGTGCCGCTCTCGCCGTTGATGAACACGGTGAGGTCGGTAGCCGCCACCTGTACCGCCACCTCGATGGCGCGGTTCAGGTTAGGATCGTTGCCGATGATGCCGAAACGTTGTTTTATGGCTTGGATGTCGATCATCTCAAAGTCGCGTTAAGATTTTGTTCGATGGCCTGCTGGATACGTGCCATGGTCTTTTCAATCACTTTGTCAGTCAAGGTCTTTTGCTTGTCTTGCAAGGTGAAGCTGACAGCGTATTGTTTCTTTCCAGCCGGAATCTTGTCGCCTTCGTAGATGTCGAACAGGTTCACAGATGTAAGAATGTTGCGTTCTGTTGCGAATGCAAGTTTCTTGATTTGCTCGAATGTCACGTTCTTATCCATGACGAGGGCGAGGTCGCGGCGCACGCTCGGGAACTTCGGCAAAGCCTCGAAGCTTATGGTCTTCAGTCCTTTCACTACCTTCATAATGGCATCCCAGTCGAAGGTGGCGTGATAGACTTCTTTCTTCACGTCGAACATCTTCAAAGTCTTGGCGTTGATCTTTCCGACAGTGGCTAACACCTTGTTATTCAATGCATAAACGAGTGAATAATCGTAATGTGACTCAGTACCTTCAAGACGGTCGAGTGCGTCGGTGTCGATGCCGAGTTTGTGCATGATGCCGAGGACATATTTCTTCAAATCGTAGAAGGTGAGGCTCATAGGCTTGTTGTTCCACGACTCTTCTTTGTCGTTGCCTGTCATGAGGAGGTCGAGACGGTAGTTCTCGGTATATGGGTTGAGCGGTTTTTCCTCGGTTTGCTTGTTATCGCCGTTGTAGAAATACACGTTGCCAAATTCGAAGAACTTCATGTCGAAACTCTTGAAGCTCTGGTTGCGTGCGATGCTCTCGAGTCCGCCGAACATCAGCGACTGGCGCATCACGTCGAGGTCGGAGCTTAACGGGTTCATAATCTTGAGGTTATGAGCCTCGTCGAAGCTGTCGAGTTCGCGTGTGTATGCTGATTTTGTCAACGAGTTGTTCATGATTTCGTAGAAACCGTTGGCAGCGAGGAAGATAGATATCTCTTTCTGGATCTTCTCTTTATCAGGTTTCACGTTGACGTTTAAGCTTGCGTTGATTTTTGTAGGTATTTCGATGTTGTCGTAGCCGTAGATTCTCAAGATTTCCTCGACGAGGTCGGCTGGACGGTACACATCGACTTTGCAAGTTGGCACGTCAACGGTGACGTAAGCATCGGTGAGTTCAACCACTTGACAATCAAGGTCTTTGAGGATGTTGACGGCTGCTTCTTTCTCGATATTCTGACCTGCTATTTTGTTGAGATAGTCGAATTTAAGCTGCACGCGGACAGGGGAGAAGTCGCCGTTGACAACGTCTTTCACTTCTGATGACACGGTGCCGCCTGCGAGTTCTTTCACCAGCATTGCAGCGCGTTTGAGTGCGTAGATGGTGATGTTAGGGTCGCAGCCGCGTTCGTAGCGGAAGCTGGCGTCGGTCTGAAGTCCGTGGAAACGAGCGGTCTTACGGATCGAGGTTGGGTTGAAGTATGCGCTCTCGATGAAGACGTTCTTGGTCTCTTCTGTCACGCCTGACTCGATGCCACCGAACACGCCGGCGATGCACATTGGCTCTTCAGCATTGCATATCATGAGGTTGGTGTCGCTGAGCTTACGCTCGACGCCGTCCAATGTCTTGAATGGGGTATCTTTTGCCAAGCATTTGACAATCACCTTCTTACCTTTGATTTTATCGGCATCGAAGATATGCATAGGCTGTCCGACTTCCATCAAAACGAAGTTGGAGATGTCGACGATGTTGTTGATTGAGCGGATGCCCACTGCCTCGAGGCGGTTTTTAAGCCATGCTGGTGAAGGACCGACTTTCACGCCGCTGACGGTGACGCCGCTGTATCGTGGACAGTTCTTGGTGTCTTCGACGATGACTTCGATATTGTTGTTAGTGTTTTCAACCTTGAAAGCGTCGACTGAAGGACGTACAATCTTATATTGACGTGTGTTGTTTTTATGGTTGAGGGCAGCCACGATGTCGCGGTCGCATCCGATGTGTGATGTGGCGTCGGAGCGGTTGGCGGTGAGGCCAATCTCGTAGGTGAAGTCTTCTTCCACAGGGAAATAGAACGAGGCAGGCTTGCCCACTTCATAATCTTCCGGCAGCACCATGATGCCTTCGTGAGAGGTGCCAAGCTGCAGCTCGTCTTCGGCGCAAATCATGCCTTCTGACACTTCGCCGCGGATCTTTCCTTTCTTGATGGTGAAGCTCTCGTCGCCGCTCCACAGCTCGCAACCTATTGTTGCCACAAGGACTTTCTGTCCGGCTGCCACGTTAGGTGCGCCGCACACTATATGCAGAGGCTCAGCTTGACCGACGTCGACGGTGGTGATGTGGAGGTGGTCGGAGTTAGGGTGGTCGATGCATGTGAGCACTTTTCCGACGACTACACCTTTCAAGCCGCCTTTCACCGACTCATAACGTGTCATGTCTTCAACTTCGAGACCTGTTCCGGTCAATGTTTTTCCAAGTTCTTCAGCCGGTAAATCGCACTGAATGTACTGCTTAAGCCAATTATATGATATTTTCATTTTATATGATGTTTAATTTCTGTTTGAGATTTCTCCACTACGCTTCGCTGCGGTCGAAATGACAAGGGAAACGTTGCAAACTGCAAAAATACAAAATTCTGACAAAATGTCAGTCTTTTTTTAATATTTTTTATAAACCACTTTCATCACCCCAATAGGAGTGTCTGTTTCAGTGGTTATGACACCGTTTTTATGGCTGAAATGCCTGATGTTGTGGTCTGCAGACTCAAGGTTTATGGTTCCTTCCGGGCTTATGTTGTAACGATAGTCGGCATCCATTGCTGACATCGTGATGTGAACGATGCTGTCGTTCTTGAAAATCAAAGTGTTATGTTTCTCGATCTCGCCGAGCTGTTGAATCATCTCGGGGGTGCTTTTGCGCTCGTCGAACTCAAAAGAGATTTTTTCAACCGTCCACGTCCCAATTATGGAACTGGAACGTGAACAGCTGAAAAGTGCAACTATTGCTAATATTTTAAATATTTTTCTCAAAATATTCCAGGGATACGAATCCATTCGCGTGCTTCGGCGCAAGTTCTCTCAACGTCTTCGACGGTCTTTGGTATAGGCTTGCCCAAGACTCTGTTGCCGGTCTCGGTTATGAGGAGGTCGTCTTCGATGCGGATTCCGCCAAAGTCCTTGAAGGACTCGAGTTTGTCATAGTTGATGAAATCTTTATGTTTGCCTTCGGCTTTCCAGATGTCGATCAAGGTAGGGATGAAGTAGCATCCTGGCTCGTCGGTGACCACGAATCCCGGTTTCAGCACCTTGCCGCAGCGCAGGCAGCTGAAGCCTTGCTGTGTTGAGCGTGGGGTCTCTTTGTTGTATCCAACATTGACTTCGCCGAGTCCTTCCATGTCGTGCACATCCATGCCGAGCATGTGACCGAGTCCATGAGGCTGGAACAGAAAATGTGCGCCGCCTGCCAAAGCGTCGTCGACGTTACCTTTCATGAGACCGATGCCCTGCAAGCCTTCGATGAGGGTGCGTGCCGCAAGCTTGTGCATCTCCATGTAACGCATGCCAGGCTTGGTCTGTTTAGCCACTTCCATGTTGGCTTTCAACACTATCTCATACACGTCTTTTTGACGGCTGTTGAATTTGCCGCCGACAGGTGTGGTGCGTGTGAAGTCGCTGTCGAGGTAGTTGAATGTCTCGGCGCCGCAGTCGCAAACCATCATGCGGCCTTCCTTTAGCACGTTGCCGTGGTAGTGGTTGTGCAATGTCTGACCGTCCATGCTGACGATGTTAGGGAATGAGATGCTGCTGCCTCTTGCGATGGCGATACCTTCGATGGTGCCGCTGATCTCCTGTTCGATGACACCTGGCTTACACATCTTCATGGCTGTGGTCTGCATGTAATAGGCAGTTTCTGCTGCATAATCCATCTCTTTAATCTCGATGTCGCTCTTGATTTCGCGAAGGCTCACGATTGCTTCGATGAGAAGCTGGCTAACGTAATTTTTCACTTCATGGACATCGATATCCATGTAATTTGCGATCTTGATGATCTGGTCGCCACGGTAAGGCGGTGTGATGTGAATCATGCGGCCTTTTTCGACGGCTTCACGGATATACTCCGGAAAACGGTTGATGTCGCGGCAGTCTTTGATGCCTATCATCTCGCCTTGCTCCTGCAACGACGGCAGCGGACCGCACCAAATCACGTCGTCGATGGTCACTTCCTGACCGAAGAGGATTTCCTCACCCGACTCGAAGTCGATGACACCCACCAAATCAGGGTGGTTAAGTCCGAAGAAATATGCGAAATTGCTGTCCTGACGGTAATGATAAGTGTTGTCAGGGTAGTTCATCGATGCCTCGTCGTTTGCCACGAAGAATGCGATGCCTTTGTTCATCAGCTTTTTGAGGGCTGCTCTATTTTTTACGTAAAATTCTTTTCCGAACATAATATCTAAATTTTTAATCTTAAATCAAAGCAATGCATATTTTAGAACGATTAAAATCGCTAAAATGTATAGTGTCAAATTCAATTTTTTCCATTTGCCGGATAACATATTAATCAGCACGTAGATGATTATTCCGATAAGGATACCATCGGCGATGCTGTATGCTAAAGGCATGATTATGAATGTGATAAAGGCTGGGATGCCTTCCGAATAATCGTCAAAGTCGATGTCTTTTATCTGTGTTATCATGAACACTCCGACGATGACGAGCACCGGTGCTGTTGCTGCGTTTGGGATGGCGAGGAACAATGGTGAGAAGAGCATTGCCAAGGCAAAACACACTGCTGTTGTGAACGCCGTCAATCCTGAGCGTCCGCCTGCCGCTATGCCTGCCGCACTCTCTACGAATGTGGTGGTTGTGCTCACTCCCAAACAAGACCCTGCCATGATGGCGGTTGAGTCGGCTGTAAAAGTTTTTTTCAGTCCGATAGGGTTGCCTTTTTCGTCGATGTCGCCGCATTTAGACGCAACGCTGATAATAGCTCCGATGGAGCTGAACAGGTCGATAGATAGGAACGATGCCACCAGCAGAATCATGTCTTTACTGAAAACGTTATTCCAATCGTATTTCATGAAAAGAGGCTCGACTGAAGGCGGTGTTGACACCATGCCATCGAAATGTGTGATGCCGAGCGGGACTCCGATAATTGTGGTGATAAGGATACTCCACAACAGGCCGCCTTTGACTTTCAAAATCATCATTATGGCGGCGATAATAAGACCTAAAAGGGCAAGGCTTGTGTCGGGGTCTTTCAGATCTCCTATCGTGACAAGAGTGGCGCTGCTCGGATCCGTCAAACCCGAGTTCTGGAGTCCGATGAAGGCGATGAAGAGTCCTATTCCAGGTGCGATGGCGCTACGCAGAGATTTCGGGATAGCTTCCACTATCGCCATTCTTATGCCAGTCACCGTCAGTAGGAAGAATATGACACCTTCGATCAGGATGGCTGTGAGTGCAAAATGCCACGAATAACCCATGTTGAGGCATATCGCAAACACAAAGAAGGAGTTGGTACCCATGCCAGGCGCCATCACGAAAGGCTTTTTCGCATATAAAGCCATCAGCAGAGTGCCGATGACAGCAGCGAGAGCAGTGGAGGTGAAGATAGCTCTGCTATCATATCCCAAGCCTTCCAAATGACTGAAAATATTCGGATTGACCGCCAAAATATAACACATAGTCAAGAATGTGGTGAAACCTGCCACCACCTCAGTCCTGACAGACATTGTCTTGGGATCGAATCCGAATAATTTCTTTAACATTAATTTTTAGTTTGAAGTTTGAAGTTTGAAGTTTGAATCAACTCCACACTTCAAACTTCAAACTGGTTAGAAATTCCATTTTATGCCGCATGCCGGAGCTACGGTCAATCCTTTGTTTTTATGAAACTCGAGGTCGCTGCGCCAGCCGCCTGCGAAGTTGTATGCGAATTCAACCTCACCGCCTATGTTGAGGTTAGGGCATCCGAAGAGGTTACCGATGTTGTACCAGAGCTGTGGCTCGCTGATGAACACGCAGCTTGTCTTGGTGGTGTTGCCAGTAGGGTCAACCCAGGCGCAGTTTTCCCACCAGAAATCAGCAAAGCCGCTGAATGTCAAGCCTTTAAGACCGAAGATGTCGGTGCAGCCCCACACGATGGTGAACTGAAGCGGCACATCACTGACCTTGCTCCAAGGACGCACAGCAGGATCCATGGCATCCAATGCCTTCTGACCGCTGATGGTCTTATATAACACCTCGAGTGTCAAGGTGTATCTGAAATCTGATGAATGCAGAAAATACTCTAAACCGAACAGCCATGCGTTGCTTGCAAACTGACCGCCGTTCCATTCCACGTGGGCGCTCAAGCCACCGAGTTTGGTGTTCTGCCAGAAATTCAAGCCACGTGCGATTTCTGTGTAATAACCTGTAGGACCTGAGAGTTTGCTTGGGTGATAGATATCGGTGAAGAAGAATGTGCTTCCCCAGTTGTCTGTCTTGAACATCTCAAGTGTTGTTGTTAAATGCTCACGATTGAAATCGTACTGTTCCTGAATGTTAACTTGCGCCTTTGCGCAGAATGCCATTAAGATGATGGCAGTCAATGTGATAAATAACTTTTTCATGATTATAATTTTTTTTGAATTTATTTACTTTTTTGTTTGAGATTTCTCCGTTTCGCTACGCTTCAGTCGAAATGACGTCTGGTTCGATTGCTAAGTCTCCAAATAAGTTTACCGGCTCGCCTTCGGTGATGAGGATGTCGTCTTCAAGCCTGATGCCGATGCCTTCCTCGCGGATGTAAAGCCCCGGCTCGCACGAGAGAATCATTCCCGGTGCGAAAGGCTCGTACTTGTCGAGGTTGTCGTGGCAGTCAAGTCCGATGTGATGCGCCATGCCGTGCATGAGGTATTTGCGGTACAACGGCTTCTCAGGGTCTTGATTGTCAACGTCTTGCTGGGTGAACAAGCCGAGTTTTATCATCTCTTTCTCCATCAGCTGGTAGGTCGTCTGATTGATTTTGTCAATCGTGCCACCGACTTTGTAGAGCTTCGTTATCTCTTTTTTCACTCTCAAAACTGCCTCGTAGCACTCTCTCTGACGTGGCGTGAACTTGCCGTTGATAGGGATAGTGCGGCTTAAATCCGAAGCGTAGTTTTGATACTCACATCCCATGTCGAAGAGCAGCAACTCGTTATCGTTCAATATGCTGTCGTTCTTCGAGTAATGCAGACAGCAGGCGTTTTTGCCTCCCGCGACGATAGGATGGAAGGCGTGACCTGAAGCGTTGTTCATCTTAAAGATGTATTCCATCTCGGCCTGCATCTCATATTCGTAACGACCAGGTTTTACTGTGTCTTTGCAATGCAGAAACGCTTTACCGGTGATGTCGCAGGCGTGTTTGATAATCTCGATTTCTTCTTGAGATTTGATCTTACGGAGCTTGTTGAGAATCGGTGCCGAGCGGTCGAAGGTGTGAAGCGGATATTGTTCCTTGATTTCCTTCACGAAGCGGTCCTGAATCGTCGACACTTTTGTCTCGAAACGTGAGTATTCGTAAAGGTTGAGATACACCTTTGAGCTGTTGAGTATCAATTCTTTAGCCACGTCGTTGAAGCTGTCGGCATACATCACGTTGTCGCAGCCCGATATCTCCTTGGCTTGTTTCGCGTCGAGCATCTCGCCTCGCCAGATGGCTTTCGTCTCGCTGTAAGGTTCGATGAACAGAATCTCGCGCATCTCTGGTTTCGGATGGTCGGGATAAAGGATGAGGAACGCACCCTCGCGGTCGATGCCCGTGAGATAGTAGAAGTCGGAGTTTTGACGGAACGGATAACACTGGTCGCCGTTGCGAGGCATCTCCTCGTTGGCCGTGAACAAAGCTATCGAGTTTTTTGTCATCATCGAGGCGAAATTCCTACGATTTCTGACAAAAAGCGAGCTTGGTATCTTATTGATAGACATGGTATTACTACAATCCGAAGCTAAAAAGCTTGACACCGAGAGTCACAGTGAAGATGCTCTGTTTGGTGTTGTCGATTTTGCATACCTCGCCGCCGATAGTCACACTGTTACTGTCGAAGAGGTTTGACAAACCGAAGCTGTAGTTGATGTCGAGGGTGAACATAAGCACATCGATGCCGACGTTCACTGCGCCACCCCATGTCATGTTGTTGGCTTCAACGTCCAACTCCTGGTTGTCGTAATCGCATTTGTTTGTCTGGTCAACGACAAAATACATAACAGGACCGACATTAGCTCTGAGTTTCACCAGTTTCCAGTCGGCAAACTGATAACCGAGGAAGATCGGTAATGCCAGGTTTTGCTGGCTCATGGTGAGTGTCGGATTTAAAATGCCTTCGTTTTCCAATTTGAAAACTTGTGATCTCTTGAACCACAGCAATTCCGGCTGGATGATGAAGTCTTTGATTACCACGCGGCCGAAAATACCGGCTGTGAAATGCTCTGAGAATCCGCTTTTGATATCAGCCTTGGCAACTGACAATTGTGCTGTCTGATAACCGACTTTTGCACCGATGTGGGTGCCGAAACCTTCTGCTTTTGCCATATTGGCGAAAAGAATAACTGCTAATACAAGTAATAATTTTTTCATGGTATAGATTTTAATGTTGAATTTTTTTATTATCTTTGCAAAGATATTTAAAATTCTTAAACGAAACTCAAATTATGGTAAAGAAATTTTATTTTTTGTTGTTTGCGATGCTTCTGTCATTGACGACATTTGCGCAACGCTTTGAGTATCAGCTGGGTTTGAAAGGTGCTCTTGGCATCGATTGGGGTGTGTACGACAATGATGATGTGTCGAGTAAAGAAATCGGATTATGCTATAAATACGGTTTGACGGGTGTTTACTATTTCGGCGAGAGCTATGGAATCACCAGCGGATTTAACATAATCGGCAGCAACTTTTCGTTTAAGGTATCAGATATCGAATCAAAATATAAAACGACATATTGCCAGATTCCGGTTCTTTTGAAGATGCGGACCGATAATTTTGCCGATAAATTCAGACTGATGGGCGAGATAGGCTATGGTTTCGATATCCTTATCGATGGTGAATACAAGGTTAAAGATGAAAGACAGGCCAACCCTTATCGTGATGTATGCAGCTCGTTCATAGTGCATCTTGGTCTTGAGATGGAAGTCTTGAACCGAAGCGTGCTGCAGTTTATTGTCGGATACGACACCGTTTTCTCAAGCATGATGACGATGAGCAATGACAATATTAAGATGAGCAATTTGTGTTTTGAACTTGGATTTTTGTTCTGATGAAGATAACTTTGGCACAGATATGCTGCGTCGCCGGTGATATTGACGGCAATGTGGCTAAGATTATTGAGGCGGCTCACAAGGCAAAAGCCTCCACTTTGGTGATATTTCCTGAACTTTCGGTCAGCGGCATGTGTTCTGCTGAAATGCTTAAATCACCAGGATTTATTGATAAATGCGAAAATGCTCTCGATAAAATAGCTGCAGAATGCGAAAATGTCGGAGTGCTGGTAGGATGCCCAGTTGGGAAGTTCAACGCAGCGGTGTATCTTTTCCAGGGACAGCGTAAAGTGTTCAAAAAGAAATACTTGGAGGATTATGAACGCGATGTTTTTGAGCCTTCAGATGCCGATGAGCTCCTGCAAATCGGTTGCCACAAATATGCCGTGACAATTGGCAAAGACCTTGCAAACACTAATGATGACGAGTTTTTGCTGACGAATCGTGTTGACGAGCTGATGCTGCTTGCTCCTGATGTCATTATTAATATAGGTGCTGAAAAATGTGGTGCGAATCAATCGAGAATCCGTCGCAACACGTTGAGACAGAATGTGTTAAAGACCGAGCGTCCGTTGGTGTTTGTTAACAACGTGGCAGCAAAAAAAGAAGCCACTTTTGACGGTGGCTCTATGATTTTCGGCTACGAGAGCTATGTTGTTGCCTCCGCGCCATTCTTTGAAGAATCTGTCATGGACGTGAACCTCGAATGTCTGATTTCGATGAAACACGTCGACGAGCAGCAGGATTACGAATTATAATCTGTCCAAAGTATTTTTTATCAACTTCTCGACGTAAGGATGATAGTCGGCGGAGAATTTCTCCGTGACACGGTTCGCTATCGCAACGCAGATAGTCAAGCAATTGTGTCCCAACATCTTACCGAGGCTGAACAACGCCGATGACTCCATCTCGAAGTTGCAGACTTTCCAACCATTGTACTCAAATTTCTCGATGTCCGGATTGATTTGCGGATAAGTCAACTCGAGGCGTAATGAGCGGCCTTGTGGTCCATAGAAACCTGGTGATGTAGCTGTGATTCCTTGATGATAACCGGCGGCGAGACGGTTGAACAGCTCGTTTGAGCTTTCCACGATATATGGCTTCGGGAGGTCGGTCGGATAATGCATGTCGCGGATGAAAGCATCGGTCATGTCCTTGTTAATCACCTCGTTATGCTCTTTGTAGAAGTATGCGAGACCGTCAAGACCGATGGCGAAGCGCGATGCCACGTAACTGTCTTCCACCCCGATTTTAGGCTGCAAAGCGCCGCAGGTGCCGAGACGCACCATGTTGAGCGTGCGATGTTCCTTTTTCGGCGTGCGTGTCTTGAAGTCGATGTTTGCCACAGCGTCAAGCTCGTTGACCACGATATCGATGTTGTCGGTACCCATTCCGGTTGACAATGCCGTGATGCGTTTCCCTTTGTAAGTGCCAGTGTGCGTTACAAGTTCGCGGTTCTGACGTTTGTATTCGATGTTGTCGAAAAAGCTCGAGACCATGGCGACACGGTCAGGGTCACCGACCAGAATGATGTCGTCGGCAAGCATCTCCGGAAAGAGATTCAAATGATATATAGCGCCTTCATTGTTGAAGACGAGCTGTGATCCTGGTATGGGTTTTGTATTCATATTCAATGAATTGTTAAAAAATTTTTGCAAAGTTAGTCAAAATTTTGCAACTTATGTTAAAAATTGTTAAAAATGAAAAACATAAAATATTAATGTTTAATTTTGTAACGTTTTTGAATGAAAAATGTTGTTTTGTTTTTGAAAATATGAAGAGAGATAACGATTTTGTAAAGGCGAAAATCATCTCCATCGGTGATGAACTACTGATTGGACAGGTGATAAACACCAATGCGGCTTGGCTTGGTAATATAATGACAACCAATGGTATAGAAGTGATTTCCACTTTGACCATCGGTGATGGCGAGCGTGACATTGTGGAGGCTTTGGACGCTTGTTCAGATGTTGACATCATCGTCATGACAGGTGGACTGGGACCGACCGCCGACGATATCACCAAACCGACACTGTGCAAATATTTCAACACGGAGCTGGAGTTTTGTCAGGATGCCTACGACAACGTGATGAGCATCTTTACGAAACGCGGCTATCAGATGACGGAGCGCAACCGTGGACAGGCATTTATTCCGAAATCATGCAAATATATCCCAAACCGTTATGGCACAGCGCCTTGCATGTGGTTTGAAAAAGGGAAATCGGTGTATATCTCGATGCCTGGCGTGCCGTTTGAGATGAAAAACGTGTTCGAGCAGGAGATTCTGCCACAGCTGTTGCAACATTTCAAGGTGACACCTTATATTAATAAAGTTGTGATGACAACGGGCGTGGGCGAGTCTTTCCTAGCCGATAAAATCAAAGATTGGGAGGACTCGTTGCCTGATTTCTTGTCGCTGGCTTATCTGCCTCAATACGGCATGGTGCGCCTGCGTCTCGAAGGTCGTCATCCTGACCGTGAATTCTTACAGCAAACGATTGATAATGAAGTAAATAAACTGACTGAGCTGATTGGTGAACATATCTTCGGATACGATGAAAAACCTATAGCGGAGGCTGTTTTCGACAAACTCAAAGCGACAGGGAAGACATTGGCATCGGCTGAGAGCTGCACAGGCGGTACGATAGCGAAGATGATAACTGCAATTCCAGGCAGTTCTGAGGTTTTCAAGGGAACGGTGGTGTCGTATGCGACATCCGTGAAGGAAGAGGTGCTTGGAGTGAGCCATGACGATGTGGAGAGATATACCGTTGTCAGTCAACAAGTTGCGGAACAGATGGCGACTGGCGTCAGGGCGTTGATGAAGACTGATTATGCAGTAGCGACAACGGGCGTGGCAGGACCTGGCGGAGGCACTGAGGAAAATCCTGTCGGCACGGTGTGGATTGCAGTGGCAGGACCGAAAGGCGTGGAATCGAAAAAGCATAATTTCGGCAAAGACAGAGGCAATAACATCGAACGTGCCGCGATAACAGCACTAGATATGGTGCGCCGCTCTGTTATTCTATTTCTTTTAATGTTTGTGTTGTTTGTATCTTGCACAAAATCAGATGGTTACAAAAAGAAACTTGATGTTCCATATAAGAATTGTGAACCTCATGAACTTGCTGTTGTGGAATATAACAAAGCACTTTTTGATATTGATACTGCCAATTTTGTGGAGGGAATCAGTGAGATAATGCCACGTTTTCCTGAGCTTTTGGGCGATAATATCGAATATTTGGATATTTTGGGCTTGAAAAGCTTTGTTACTGATACTTTTATTGTGAAAATCAATGAGTTAACAGAAGAGATGTTCTCTGATATCAGCGTTGTCTCCGACAAAGTTCAAGGCGTTTATCAGCATCTGAATTATTATTATCCGAATATAACCATGCCGGTGACTTATTCCTATGTCTCTGGAATAAACTATGAAAACGGTCCGGTCATGATTGGCTCCGAATGTGTGATGCTCAGTCTTGATTACTATCTGAGTAACAAAGACTTAGTGTATGATAAGGTGGGGATGCCACGCTATTTGTCACGGCGTTGCCAGCCGGCGTCTCTGACGAAAGATCTTGCGGAGGACATTTACGATTCCTATTTTAATAAAGGTGTGCAGTCAAAAAATGTCCTGATGGAGATGATTGCGCAGGGTAAACGATATTATTTCATTGAGGCTATGGACCCTTCTTTGCCCGATTCGATTATTCTCGGATATTCGTCACGTCAGATGGAGTGGGCTCAGGACAACGAAGGACAGATTTGGGCTACGATTGTTGGTAATAACATGTTGTATGCCAATGGTTTTGAACAATATCGGGTATTGTTTGGCGACGGGCCGTTTACGGCTGCATTTTCAGAAAACGCACCTGCTCGTCTAGGTGATTTCATAGGTCTGCAGATTGTGAGGTCGTTCATGTCAAAAAACGACGAGTCGTTGCAAAATCTTATGGAAATCACTGATTGTCAGGATGTTTTCCAGCGATCGCAGTACAAACCGAGAAAATAAATCAAAAATAAATATTAACTAAAAACCGAATTTATGTTGGTAAAAACTTTTGGAAGTGCCTTAAATGGCATTGATGCTATTACAGTTACTATTGAGGTCAACATTGACCGTGGAGTGCAGTTTTTTCTCGTCGGATTGCCCGACAGCGCCGTGAAGGAAAGTCAGCAGAGAATTGAATCTGCATTGAATAACAATAACTTACGTTATCCAAAACGTAAAATCACAATCAATATGGCGCCGGCGGATATCCGGAAAGAGGGCTCGAGTTACGACCTTCCTTTGGCGATAGCTATCCTTGCCGCATCGGAGCAGGTGAACGTCGATTTGCTTGACAAATACATCATCATGGGCGAACTCTCACTTGACGGCGGTATAAACCCGATAAAAGGAGCTCTGCCGATAGCGATAAAGGCTGCCGAAGAGGGTTTTAAAGGTGTGATTGTGCCGAAAGCCAACGCTAACGAGGCGGCTGTGGTGGAGGATATCGAGGTTTATGGTGTCGAAACAATCATGGATGTCATCAACTTTTTCAATGGTTTTCATCATCTTGAGCCTACAAAACTCAATCTTGAAGATGAGGTCGCCAGCACTGTTTATGATTTTGATTTCTCTGACGTTCGAGGACAGGAAAATATAAAACGAGCCTTGGAAGTGGCGGCTGCAGGTTCACATAACGTGATTCTTATTGGTCCTCCTGGCAGCGGTAAGACAATGTTAGCCAAGCGTTTACCGACGATTTTACCTCCGATGACGCTCAAAGAGGCTCTTGAGACGACGAAGATTCATTCGGTGGTTGGAATGCTCGGACATGGTGTCTCACTCATGCAGACGCGGCCGTTCAGAAGTCCGCATCACACAACGTCTTACGTCGGTTTGGTGGGCGGTGGCACCTATCCGCAGCCTGGTGAGATCTCGCTAGCTCATAATGGCGTACTGTTTCTTGACGAGCTCCCGGAGTTCAAACGTCAGGTCCTCGAGGTGCTTAGACAGCCAATGGAGGACAGAATGGTGACTATCGCTCGTGCCAAGCAGACAGTGGAGTTTCCAGCGAATTTTATGCTCGTGGCGGCGATGAATCCGTGTCCGTGCGGCTACTACAACCACCCGACGAAGGAATGCACATGCAAACCCGGTCAGGTGGAGACGTATCTCTCAAGGATTTCTGGTCCTTTGCTCGATCGTATCGACTTGCATATCGAGACGTTTCCGTTGTCGTATGAGGAGCTTGCGCAGAAAAAACCTGGCGAGAAGAGTGCCGATGTGCGTGAGCGTGTGGTGAAGGCTCGTCTGATACAGGTGCAACGTTTTGCCGACATGCCAGGAATACATTGCAATGCCCAGATGACCGCCAAGATGATTCAGAAATATTGCGACCTTGACGAACAATGCGGAACGCTTCTGAAAAACGCTATGGAGCGTCTCGGTCTCTCCGCCCGCGCCCGCGACAGAATCCTGAAAGTGTCAAGAACCATTGCCGATCTTGCAGGTTCTGAAAATATCACCCCGGAACATCTCGCTGAAGCGATTCAATATCGTAGCTTGGATAGAGACAACTGGGGAAAATAGTAAAATATTTTACTATTTTTCTCTTTATCTCAAATTTTAGTATTAACTTTGCAACCCAATTTTGCTAAAAAGAGAGATATTGATATGAATACAGAGAAATTCCGCATCGAAAGCGACCTGCTCGGTCAGAAAGAAGTGCCGGCTGAGGCTCTTTACGGCGTTCAGACAATGCGCGCGATCGAAAATTTTGACATTAGCGGTCACCTCATGAAGGACTATCCTAACTTCATAAAAGGCATGGCGATAACGAAAAAAGCTGCCGCTATTGCAAATTACGAGGTCGGGATGATTGACTTGCAGCAACGCGACGCCATCTGCACTGCTTGCGACGAGCTTCTCGAAGGCAAATATCACGACCAGTTCCCTATCGACATGATTCAGGGCGGAGCTGGCACCTCTACCAATATGTGTGCCAACGAGGTCATCGCCAACCGTGCTCTTGAACTGTTGGGACACCAACGCGGAGAATATAAATACTGTTCGCCAAACGACATCGTAAACGCTTCACAATCAACGAATGACGCTTATCCGTGCTCGATACATCTCGCCATGGTGCTTGAACATGAGGAGTTTTTGCCTCATCTTGTCGAGATGATTGGTGCTCTCGAAAAGAAAGCTGAAGAGTTTAAAGATGTCATCAAAATGGGCCGCACCCAGCTTCAGGATGCCGTCCCGATGACGTTGGGTCAGACATTCAGCGGTTTTGCTGCCGCTCTCCGTGGTGAGCTGAAGACTCTAAACATGGCGGCTCGCGAATTTCTCATTGTGAATATGGGTGCAACAGCTATCGGAACTGGTATTTGCTCGAAACCTGGTTACAGCGGGGCATGTATCAACGCCTTGCGCCGAGTGACGGGATGGAATATCACTCTTGCCGATAACCTCATCGAGGCAACAAGTGCCACTTCATGCATGATTCAATATAGCGCCGCAATGAAACGTTTGTGCATCAAAATCAATAAGATGTGTAACGATTTGCGTCTTATGAGTTCTGGTCCGAGATGCGGCTTTAACGAGATTAATTTGCCACAACGCCAGCCAGGATCGTCAATCATGCCGGGAAAAGTGAACCCTGTCATCCCTGAAGTGATGAATCAGGTGTGCTACCGTGTCATCGGAAACGACATGACAATAGCTCTCGCATCCGACAACGGTCAGCTCGAACTTAACGTGATGGAACCAGTCATCGCTTATTGCCTGTTTGAGTCTATTCACATGTTAACCAAAGGGTTAGACACTCTGAGGACGCATTGCATCAATGGTATCGAAGCCAATGTGGAGCATTGCCGCAAGATGGTCGAAAACAGCATCGGCATCGTCACCATGCTAAACCCGATAATCGGCTACAAGGAATCGACGAAGATTGCAAAAGAGGCAAGCGAGACAGGTCGTGGCGTGTACGAACTAGTGCTCGAGCATGGCATCCTCACAAAGGAGCAACTCGACTGGATTCTCCGTCCTGAGAATATGATTAAACCAGTGGAGATAAAACTTTAAAACTCTACGATTAATTTAAGATTTAACTGTCTGTTAGTTAGATAGTTAGGTACTGCGTATTGGATGTTGTAGATGTCCGTTACCCACATGTATGAACTGACGTTGTTTACGCCGAGTAGGTTGAAAACTTCGAGGCTTAGCCAGCAGTTTCTGATGTAATTCAATGGGTTACGCGGATTTCTGAATGATGTGGCATCGCCGATGAGCTGTTTGCTGAAGCCCAAATCCACACGACGGTATGGTGTCATCCTGTTTTTCTGCTGATAACGTTCTGATTCAGATGGTCCGAAAGGCAGTCCTGTTCCGAAAATGAGCTTCAGATTCACCTTGAACGACGGAATCAGAGGCAGGTAATCCTGGAAGAAAATGGCGAAGTTGATGCGCTGGTCAGAAGGGCGGGGGATGCCTGAAATTATGGTGTCTCTCACGTATTCGGCACCATTGTTGACTTGGGTCTGCGACAGAATGCCACCGTTCGCGTCAATGAAATACTGAATGTTTTCAGCGGTTTTCATTATCGACATGGATGCCCAGCTCTCGATGCCTTTCACAAACTCTCCGTTGATTTTTATGTCCAAACCTGTTGCATAGCCTGTCGCTTTCTGGTCGGCATAATACCTGATTCTGATGTTATCAACTTCGTAAGGGATGATGTCTTTGAGATATTTGTAATATAACTCGGTTGTCAGTATGAACGGGCGATTCCAAGCTTGGAACTTGTATTCGTGACCCAAAACCACCTGATATGATTTCTGCACAGAAGCCTTGTCTTTGGAGACCAAAGTGCCGTCGAACATGCGTAACTCCCTGTAAAATGGCGGTTGTACGTACACTCCGCCCGACAGACGGAAGGTCATGTTAGGATGTTTATGAGGCTGATAAGCTATACCCGCGCGCGGACTAACATTCACCGAACCTGCATAACCCCAATAGTTTGCGCGTAAGCCGGCTGTCAAAACCCAGATGTTGCCTTTCTCGTTTTCAAACTGCCATGAGTTTTGTAAATATCCGTCTAAATTATTGACATACAATATATTATGGCCATTTGCAACGTTCTTTAGCTCCAACGGAGTCTGCATCGGGTTGTTAGGATTCAAAATCGAATCAATGACGTGCGGTTGTGTGTAACCTGCCGAATCGGTCATATCCCACTCGTTGATGATGTCGTCAAAAAGCTGATGTTGATAACGCAAACCCCATTTCAAGACATTGTCGCGATATTTGTAAGCTCCCTTGTGGTCGAGATTGACAACTCTTGAGTAAAATGCGTTTCTTGCATGTTCGATATATGTTCCAACTCCTTGATTAGCAATGACATCACCCTGTTCTTCGCTGCCTGGGTTTGTCTCAAGAAGTCCAATCCAATATTGTCCCTGAATGTCGTATGTCTCCGATTCAACTGCGGAATAGGCGGAAGCTATAAGTTTGAGGTTCAGATCCTCATTCGGACTGAAATTCAATGATATAGCGCCTAATCCTGTTGTGTATTTGCTGAGTTCCTGACCGTCGAAATAAACTTTCAGACGATACGATGCCTGCAGGTTTCCGAAGTCGGTTTCGCGTGTCGTAGGAACCATGAGATAGCTGTTTCTGGAGTAATATCCCAGTGCTGTAATCTCAAACCGTGGTGACACGTTATATGTTATAAGTCCTTGAACATCAGTGAAGTTTGGCTTGTAATCGCCTTTGGTGTCCATGTTGCCAAGGAGATACTGTGTGTTTTTGTATCTTGCACCGATGAGGTAGCTCATCTTTCCTTTGAACGCCATTCCTTCGGCATGTGCTTCGGCTCCTAACAGACTGAGTGTCAACGACCCAGCAGTAATTGTCGGTTTTTTGTAGGTGATGTCGAGCACTGAAGATAGTTTGTCTCCGTATTCCGATGAGAATCCTCCTGCCGAGAAGTCGATGTTTGAGATAAGTCGCGAGTTGATGAAGCTGAGACCTTCCTGTTGTCCGGAGCCCACCAAAAACGGCTTGTATATCTCGATTCCGTTGACGTAGATAAGGTTTTCGTCGAAGTTACCGCCTCGCACATTGTATTGTGAGCTGAGTTCGTTTGTCGAGCTCACGCCTGCCAGCGTCTTCACCATGTCTTCCACGCCGCCGGCTCCCGCCGTCGGCAACAATATTGTCTCCCTTGCGTCAATCCTTGTGATTGTCGATGCTTTGATTGACTGGTCCTGTACAGTCATCTCGGGCAACATGGTTGAAACGACCTTCATCTGAACGTCATGTTTGCGCTTCTCATCAGGCTTCAACATGAGTTCGAGGCGTATCTCTTCGTATCCGATGAACGAAAATACCACATTAATTAAGGTGTCGGCTGGTAAGGTGAGGCTGTAGCTTCCTCGACTGTCGGAAACTACGCCATACGGAGTGTTTTGCACCGCCACGTTGACAAGCTCGACCGCTTTGCCGTCCTCATCGGTGATTTTTCCATACAAAACGCCGCCGTTCTTCTGCGCGAAGGCAAAAGAGGGAAGTAGCAATAGTATGAAAAGAATCAGTTTTTTCACAATAAATTATAACGTTTATTAACCTTTTTTATTACATAAAAAAAGCCGCCTTGATTCAGACGGCTTCTTTTCAAAATCTCATATCTTACCAGCGGTTGAGGTTACCATCCTTTGCTGCGTCGACCATTGCCTGGTAAACACCCTTCTTGTCGATGGTACGCAAACCTGCTGCAGAAACTTTCAAAACAACCCACTCATTCCACTCTGGAACAAAGAATCTCTTGATTTTCAAGTTAGGCTGGAAAGTTCTCTTGGTCTTCTTATTTGAGTGTGAAACGTTGTTTCCACTGATGACCTTCTTACCTGTAATCTGACAAATTCTTGACATTTTTCTAATATTTTATTGTTCTTATTTCCTTTTACAAAACGGAGTGCAAAAATACAACTTTTTTTGAAACGAAAAACATTTTTTTTGAAAAATTATTTTTTTATGGTCGCCTGCGGCTCAAAATCTAAAAAAATCCTTATAAAAATCTTTAAAAATTCTCTTTAAAAATTTTTGTTGGGTTTTTTATTAGATTTTTGTGAGATTTTGAGCCGCAGGCGACCAACGAAGCAAAAAAAACCGTGAAAGTCTGTACAATTTTTAAGAGATTTTTTTTATTTTTGCGCTTTAAAATTTTAAAAATATGAAAATTCCAATGGTTGACCTCGTTGGTCAATACAACAAAATCAAGCCTGAGGTGGATGCAGCCATCCAGCAGATTTTATCGACAGGCGGCTTTATCGGCGGTCCTTTCGTACAGAAATTTCAAGAAGATTTACAGGAATATCTCAATGTGAAGCATGTGATTCCTTGCGCCAACGGCACCGACGCTTTGCAGGTTGCCATGATGGGTCTCGGCCTGAAGCCTGGCGACGAGGTCATCACGACTTCGTTCACATTCATCGCAACAGCTGAAGTGGTCGCTTTGCTTCGTTTGACACCGGTTGTCGTTGATGTCGATATGGAGACTTATTGCATTGATCCTGAAGCTGTTGAGCGTGCTATCACTCCTCGCACAAAGGCTATAGTTCCAGTGCATCTGTTCGGCCAATGTGCCAACATGGATGCCATCATGGACATCGCGAAACGTCATAACTTGTATGTCGTTGAAGACAACGCACAGGCTATCGGCGCACATTACACATTCAAAGACGGCACAGTGAAGAAGTCGGGAACAATCGGAAATATCGGTTGCACATCATTCTTCCCTTCAAAGAACCTCGGTTGCTACGGCGACGGTGGCGCTATCTTCACCAATGACGATGCTCTTGCCGATATGATGCGAGTGGTGGTGAACCATGGTATGAAGACTCGTTATTATCATGATTATGTGGGAGTTAACTCACGTCTCGACGCTATCCAGGCGGCAGTTCTCGACATTAAGTTGAAACATCTCGACGAATATATCAAGGCACGCCAATATGCAGCGGCCTATTACGAGAAGGCTTTCGCCCAGACCGACAAGATCATCACTCCTAAGACGGCTCCGTTTACTGATCACGTCTATCATCAGTATGTGGTGGTGTTGAAAGACCTCGACCGCGCCAAGATGATGGAGCATCTGCAGTCGAAAGGCATCGCATGCGCCATCTATTATCCTGTGGCACTTCACATGCAGAAAGCTTACGCTGACCCGCGCTACAAGAAAGGCGACTTCCCGGTCTGCGAGTACCTCTGCGACCATGTGATGGCATTGCCAATCCACACAGAATTCACCGACGAGCAGTTGAAGTATGTGACTGACGCGGTGCTGGAGATGTGCTAAAAATTAGAAAAGGTTGCCAAAATTTTTGGCAACCTTTTCTAGTTTCACATTATTACAATTCCTCCAATGGATTGTATTTGTTCTTAATATCAATAATAGTCATTTTTCTGTCCGTTGGCTCGATGGTAATGCCTTGCGGCTCGAGGATCTTTCTCAGATCATCAATGGTGTAATCACTCCTGTAATTCGTATAACTAATATCTTTCACATATAAGCTATCGTATAAACTGGTTCCTGTATATATATTATTAGGAATATCTATATAAAATGGCAATTCAATAGTCTCTCGAACGAGTCTAACCAACATTTTATAGCTTATCAAACCTTCTGGTTGACCATAAACAAGTTTTGACTGGTCGGTGATGTCCATCTTATATGCTTGTTTCACAGTAGTGTCAATTTCTATCAGACCTTCTTCTACGAGTGTGTTGAGAAGTCTATGATAATCTATAGGCTCTTGCTTAAACGACAGGTTGAAATGACATTTGGGGAATGCTCTATAGTTTACAGCAAGTATTAATGTATCGAAGTTGGGATCCATCCTTTGACTCCAAACATCATAATACATGGCTTGGTGGGCAAAGCTAGCCGCATTTCCAAAATAAGTGTTCTCGATAGCGTTTGTATAAAACTTGTTCGACATGTCCAACTGCTTGTCTTCAACCAACACAGTGCGCATTTCAACGCGGAAATCATCGTTTTCGATTACTTTTACCTCATTGTTTATGGAATTGAAACCAATGAGGAGTGGTAATGCTAATATTGAATTGTTGAGCGCATGAAACACCATCGACCAGAAAAGATTGTAGTTTATGACAAGATATGAGGCCATTAAGCCAAAACCGAATTTGTGCAAGACAGAAACGAACATCATGAACCAATGACCATCACCATTGTAATTACTTGCGTGTGCTACTGCGAACATTATTGATGAAAGTATCATCAGAGAGAACATCTTCGTTTTTCTATCATCGCGGAAATAGTAGAGTATAAAGGCTCCGCAAACTATAGTTATTAAAGACAACCACCATCCAATAGAAAGAGTAATCAATGCCATCAGTATTAATGATGTTGTGCCCGTCCATAATTTTCCATTTCCCCATGACCTGAACACAAACTCTTCTATAATAGGAGCCACTATTCCAATAATCAGAACAACAGGTAAAATGCCAAATTTGTAGATCATATTATAAAAAACATCCATCATTGGAGCGTCGAAATCTTTCACACTCTCTCCCATGATCATTAATATTGCCACGCAAACCACGACAATTCCTAAGCCCCACCATAAAGCCCATTTGAAAAGCTTAGGTCCTTTAGTTTTCTGTTGTAAAGTCTCTTCCATGATATAAACCCTTGTCCGTGTCGGGCACAACGTCTTAATAATAAATATGTTAACTACATGTGACACTGCAAAATTACAAATCAGGTTTGTTAAAAACAAGAAAAAAATAAAAAAGTAGAGGTACACTCAGTATACCTCTACTTTTTTAATCCAGTCTAATAAACAATCCTGTCTCTTAGAAGAACAAGATTCCGTTGTTCTCAACTTTAGCGTTGTCGAGAATTGCTGAGTATGGGCTGCCGTTCAAGATAGCGTTGTTGAATCTTGAGACGTACTCTCTGCGGATAGCGTCGTAGTCGGTTGCGCCGGCTGGTGTGGTGCCTGTCACCTTCACGATTGCCATTGCGTTACCACCTGCGATAGGTGCTGAATAAACGCCTTCCTTCATTCCCATTGTTGTGCCGCCGATCTTCTCCTCAACGCCGAAGCTGCCGTAACCGCGACCTTCCATGGTGATGTTCTCAACAGTGGTCTTCTCGCCGCCGAGAGCGTCGATCATCTTCTGGTAGTCGGTGCCGAAAGTCTTAGCCTTCTCAACGAGGATCTCGCCTTTCTTAACCTTTTTAATTGTTGAAGCATAACGCTCGATGATGTCGTCGTATGGTGCATATCCCTCAGGAACGATCTTGGTGAGGACTGCCACAACGTACATGTTTTCAAGCTCGAACACATTTGAAATGTCACCAATCTTCACGCCGTCTTTGAATGACCAGCGGACGATTTCGCGTGGGTTGTTGATACCAGCGATGCGGTTGGTGTTCTTTCTGATTGACTGATATGTGCGCTTGTTCAAGCCCTGAGCCTCAACAGCAGCGTTGAACTGCTCGGCTGTCTTGTTTTCTGTCACGAACTTGTTGACCTCTGCGAACACTGCCTGGTCTGTTGCTGTGCTGGCTGTGATTTCGTGTGAAACGACTGCCACCTGTGCCCACAATGTGTCGTTGCGCATCTCTTTGCCCATGATTCTTGCGACATTGAAAGCCTCGTTGTTCTCGTATGGTCCGAAAACATAGCCTACTTCGTGTGCTGCCACTGCTGACTCGAGTTCAACAGGAAGCTCTGAAGCTTTCACCCATGTGCTGTCGTATGGAGCGTCTGAGTTATAAGCGACATAGTTGGCAACGTTTGTTGTCTGTGCAAGACCGTCTTTCACGTCGGCAACATAATTCTTTGCTGACTCTCTGTCGGCTGCCGATGGCTTCACCTCGAAGATGACATAGTCGATGCCGCGCATAGCGTCGGTTGGATATTTGGTCTTGTATGTCTCGTAGTAATTCTTGTTGTCCTGCTCGGTCACGACCACTGTTGAATCAGGGATTGAAACGTAACGGACTGCATAAACCTCGGCTGTCTTCTTGAGGTTCTTGTTCTCGTTGTAACGGTCGGCGAGTTTTTTAGGCAGATAGAAACCGTGCTTGAGAAGGCTCTCATATTTGGTGTTCATTCTGTCCTCTGCGATGGCGTTCTCAAAGTTGATCCATGCGTTCTGTGTCTCAACGTCGAAATTATCGAAGTTGTTGATGTAGTCTCTCATAAACTCTTTGTCGAACTTGCCGTCTTGACCTGTAAAGCTCTGTACTACAGCCTGATGTGGCTTCTCACCATAGAACTGGTCTGTAAGTTCTTCTTCTGAAACAGCAAGACCGAGAGCCTTGAATTCCTTCTTCATGATGATTTCTCTGATCATCTGGTCGAGAGTCTGCTGACGGATGCTGAATGTCTGGTCGTTTGTGAGGTTGCCGTACATTCTCTTCTGATTCTGCAATGCCTGGTCTGCTCTGTTTGCATAGTCCTGATAAGAGATCTTCTTTCCATTGACGACTGCCACATCATTCTGCTGTCTTCTGTTGGTGCTCTTCATCAAATCACCCAAAACAAATGCTAAAAGAGCCAAACCAATGATAATCACTAAGATACCATAGTGCTGTCTGATTTTTCCAATTGCTGCCATAGTTTTATTATTTTTTATTTATTTTTCTATATAAATTTTAAGCCTGCAAATTTACAAAAAATGTCAATACACCCAACATTTTTGTAAAAAATCTGCTAACTCATTGATTATTCTTTATTTCCACTTCCTCCAACTTGGTTTCCGATGCCTTTATAATCTTGAAAAGATAGTCACCGATGGCTATTTCTTCGCCTGTTTGAGGAATACTTTCGTGATAATGGATGATATAACCGGCTAAAGTCTCGTAGTCGTCAGACTCCGGGAAATTGTATTTGTAGGTCTTGTTGAGATAGTCAATCTCCAGTCGCGCCGAGAAAATTCGGTCGTTCTCGTTGATGGTTTTCTCGATGTCGTCTTCCTCGTCGTATTCGTCTTCAATCTCGCCGAAAATCTCCTCCACAAGGTCTTCCGTCGTTATGATGCCTGCCGTTCCGCCGAATTCGTCAACGACAACAGCGATGCTCTGACGTTTCTTCGACAGTCGCTGAAGCAGGTCCTGGGCTCCGTAAGTCTCAGGATAGAACTCAATCTGTCTTATCTTTTTCCTGATGCTGCCGCCCGTATGCAACAGGTCGTTGATGTGGATGTAACCGACGATATTGTCGATATTGTCTTCATACACAATGATTTTCGAGTGTTTCGTCTCTTCGAAGATGCGTTTCACCTCTTCCATCGACTCGTTAATCTCCACAGCCTGTATCTCGTTTCGCGGCTGCATGCATTCGCGAAGCTTAACTGTCTGAAAATCAATAGCATTTTGGAATAATTCAATACCTTGCTGGAGGTCTTCGTTTTCTTCGTTCGGGTCGGCGTATTCCTTGAGATAGTCGTTCAAGTCGATAGGACTTAGTTTATAGTCTTCAGGCTTGATTTCCATCCTGAAAATGTATTTTATTATCAGCTCAGAGATGCCTATGTATATGAAAATCAACGGATAAAGGATGATGTATAATATCATCATCGGGATGGCCATCGTTTTCATCAGTCCGTTAGGGTTGAGGCGGCTGAGTGTTTTCGGGATGAATTCAGCAGCGAAAAGCACCAGAAGCGTCGAGATGATGGTCTGGCATAGCAGGATGGTGAATTCGTTGGTGATGGCGTCGGGCAAAACGCGTATTATCGAAGGCTCCAAAAGTCGTGCCATCGCGATGCCGTAGACCACGTTGGCAATGTTGTTTCCGAGCAGTATGCATCCCATAAACTGCGACTGGTGACGCACGAAGTTGTTGATGAGTTTCGCCGAGAAGCTTTTCTTTTTGAGGTCAAGCTCGAGCTGCAACCTGTTTGCGCTGATGAAGGAAATCTCGACACCGGAAAACAATGCCGAAGCCATCAATGATATTATGACCACTAACCAATTACTCATCTTCGTCTAGCTCAATAGTTGCTTTTATTCCGTAAATCTCACGTCGCGAGAAGTCCTCGTTTGCCGTCAGGCTGTCGCCGAAAATAATCTTGTCAGGACTCGATATCTTGACGAGACAGCCGGTGTAAATCTTTTTTTTCTTTTGGTTCCAAAACAGCGTCTCCGTTTCCAGAACCTCTTGATACTGAATGTTTTCCACCACCACGTTGTGTTTCGCGATAACCATATCCTTCTTATCGTAATGCACTCCGTAGTCGCCTTTGATCATGGATGCCGGTGTGGTGTCGCCGCTTTCAAACATGAAGATTTTGAACCCTTTGGGGAACTCAAGTATCGAGCTGTCGGCGTTGTCGTGTTCGACTTTGCGCATAACCGGGGCCGTGAGTTTTGCCACAAGCATGCCGGAATCGCTGCGCTCGATGATGACATCATAAGCCATGACACCGGAAATGGTGTCGTAGTCGATGAACTGCTTGACTTTCTCCATCGAGTTTTCACAAGAAAACAACATCATAACAAGATGTGCTATGATGTTGATTTCCAATATTATATAAATCAGTCTTTTCAATTATTCGAGAATCTTGCCTTTGTTGTCTCGTTGATCCAGCAGCCCACTTCGTAGGTGTCGCCTTCAAAAACGTTGTAGAAGAAAGCATCCTCACTTGTTGGGAACATCTTCGAGTAATCTCTGATCATCTCGTTAGCTCTTGCTGCCATTGAAGGGTCGACTCTCTTGGCTTGTTCGAACTTGTCGACTGCTGCCCAGAGCACTGCTTTTGCGTGGAGTGGGTTGACGTTGCAATCCTTGCCGCTTGAAGCGTAGAGGTAGCCGATAATCATGTAAGGCTCACCGTCGGTCTTGTCGAGTTCGATGGCTTTTCTTGCATAAGCGCGGCCCTGCTCCCAATTGCTTTCCTTCAGCATGATCTGTGCGAGATACTTGTAGGCTTGCTCTGCCGACTTGGTATCTGTTGATTTTGTAGCTTCAAGCAGATAGTTTGTGGCTTTTGCGTATTCCTGGTCTGAGAGGTATCTCTTTCCGATGAAATATGCTGACTCAGGTGATGGGTTGAGTTTGTGCAATTTGATAGCTACAGCGAGGTAGAGGTCTGATTTGTCGCAGTTTCTTGCTGAGAGAACGGTTGCAATCTTGTTGAGAAGCTCCACGTTGTCAGGTTCGGCGTCAAACTTCTTCTGATAGATGCGGATGAGGTCCTCGCAGTTGGCGTATGGCTGCACGCCGCCTTCGAGGTTAGCTTTTGTTGTTGTATAGCTGTTAAGCTGTTTCTCGTTACCTTCCTCGGTGTATTTCTTGATATTGAATTCGACGATGTCCATGAGGCGGCTGTATTCGTCGAGGATAGCTGCTTCATCGAGTTTGCCTGCTTTCACCATGCCGATGGTTGTTGAAAAACAACCATCGATGAAGGCGTAGTTGCTGTTGTTGCCTTCGAGGTCGATGGCTTCTTTCAAAGCGGTGTATGCCTGTTCGAGACGTGTTGGGAACGGCATGAGGTCGAGACCCATACGTCCTTTGATGTTACCAACCTGGTCGCCGGCTTTTGTCTTCGGGAAATACTGGATACGTGTCTCATACACCATCACGAGAGTGTCGATGTATTTCTCTTTCATGGCGTTGTCTTTGGTGCCTCTGATGAGAGCGTTGTTCACGATCTTGGTGCCGTCGGTGAGGGTTCTTTCTTTGTAGCCCGGGCAGTTGAGAAACACTTTTCTCCATGCTGAAATCATCACAGGGTTGGCTGTTGATGCCTTTCCGTCCCATTGTTTGAATGCCTCTCTGTAAACAGAAATGTCTGCGTCACATTCAGCGTTTTGTGCAAATGCCAGTGTTGACATGCATAACACTGCTCCTAAGAATAAAAATTTTCTCAATTTCATTTCCTTAAATTTTATAATTTACTTATATCTTCTTTTTACAAACCATCTGTCGTGTATTGAAATACCGACTGATATATTGAAATATGATTCTTCGATGAGGTTGTTTTTCGTTGTTCCCATCTTTCCGAATTCCACCGCGAAGTTCAGTGATGTCATGGCGCGAGGGATAGGGAGACCCACGCCGAGGGTGACACCATATTTATTAATAGAAGTTCCGTAGATTTTGAAATATGTCTGGTCGTAATGGAAACCGGCACGATAAGTCATCTTGGTCAGATAGCTCGAAACGCTTGTGTTACGTGGTGTGTAGCATCCTCCGATGGCGATGTTCCATGAATCCTGCAGCGAGTCGTTGACGTTGTTCGTGCGGTATGCCGACCAGTTATCCCAGTTGAAGTCGACGCCGATAAGCCAGCGTTCGCCTTTCTGTAAAGTGATACCTGCGCCAATGCCTTGAGGATATTTGATATCAACTCTTTCGTTGGATTTATACAAGATGGTATCTATTGCAGTCTCAGTGTTATCGCCGTATCCTTTGAACATCGTACGGATATATTCTTTGCGATGTGCTTTCATGTTGGCAGGCAAAGAATATGTCAGACCGACTGAGAGCAGGTAGTCTTTTTTAAACTGTTTTTTCAAAATGAGACCCAGGTCGAACGTCATATTATCTACACTTGTAATGATAGAACGTCTGACATTATGAAAATAGATGTCGTCTGGGAAGTATAAAGTCGTCACGTCGGTGATGTTACCGAAGAGGTAGTTCATCTTGAAGCCGAAAGAAACGCCTTTGCAGATTTTGAAGCCGTTAGCCCAATATAGTTTATTGAGACCACCTTCGCCGTCATAATCGATGCTGTAGTTGTTTAAGAAGTCGAAGTCGGCGGTCGAGGTGTAGGTTCTGTCGCTGAAAGGAGAGGCGCCAACGCCCATTTTCCACCATTTTGTGATGCCGAAACCGAGGTCGAAGTAGTCGAACGAGGCGTTTGAGCCTTTTTCCGAAGATGTTTCGTTTCTATAAGTGATGTATTTCATGTAGAAACCGGCGTCGAACAGGAATGTCAGCGAGTCCATTTCGGCATAGGAGGCAGGGTTGGAGTTGTTGAGTAAGTACTTGCCGTCCAATGCGTTATGTATTCCGCCCATGCCTTGCATGACGGTGTTGGTTCTGTTTTTGCTCATCGTTCCCATGCCGAATCTTGAATATGGCGAAGAGATGTCAGACTGCGCAAAAACGCCGCCTGCCATGACGAAAATCATGGCGAATAAAAATACAATTTTATGTAACTTATTGATTATCATTATATTCCAAAATCAATCTTAAGCCGTTAAACATAAAGTTTGAACTTGCAAAGGTATAGTTTTTTAACTGATTTTGCAAGAAAATATTGTCGCCTCCTGAGATAAAAACATTTAAGTCGTTGAATTTCAATGAGTAAAGCTCAATAAATTCTTTTATTTCGTGTAAAACTCCGAGTTGCACGCCGCTTTGTAGGCACTCTACGGTGTCGTCGCAGATGATATTCAGTTCGTTGAGTGTAGGCTCGCAGAGGGGCAGGAGGGCGGTATGTTCGTGCATTGCCTTGAAGCGCAGTTTCATGCCCGGGCTTATCGGTCCGCCGAGGTGACGGTCGTCGGCGGTGAGGATGTCGTAGGTTATGCAAGTCCCGATGTCGATGACGAGGCTGTTTTGGTGAGGTTTTTCGGCGTATGCGGCAGCCACGAGAGCGAGGCGGTCGGCTCCGATTTTTGATTTCTCTTTGTACGTCAGGGAGAAAGGCAGTTTTGTCTCGTTTGAAAGCACCAACATTTTGATGGTTTTCAGTTGGTTGAGGCATTCGTCGATTTTTCCGCCCACGGAAGATATTATACCTTTATTAATATCAGGATATTTTTCAAGCAGACGTTTAAGGTCGTCGTTTTCAGGTTCGAAATAGTTTGTTTCGACTATGTTTTTGTCGTTAAAAACGGCGTATTTCGCTTTAGTGTTGCCGATATCTATGGTTAGAACCTCGTTCATATCAATGCTTTTCAGGGTGCAAAAATACAAATAATTTGAATAGATACGTCATTAGTCGTCATTATTGAATTGCCACCTTTCTTCGAAAGCTGAAGATTGAAAAACACCGGCTAAAGACTCTGCGGGATCAGTGAGCGTAAGCGAACCAAATCAATGTTGAAGAAAAGTTCTGCGTTTTCAGCGAAATCTGCGAGAGACTGGGGGTATAAAAATTTTTTTCAAAAAAATGTTGCGGGTATAAAAAAATGTTGTATTTTTGCAGCGCGAAAAAGGGGTACCATAGCTCAGTTGGTAGAGCAACGGACTGAAAATCCGTGTGTCGCTGGTTCAACTCCCGCTGGTACCACAGTAAAGTGCTAATTCTTAATGAGTTAGCACTTTTTTATTGCAAAATTTTGAACATTTTTTGAACATTTTACAAAAGTACTCTGAAAAGTTTTTTTATGAGGTGCTTTTATGAAAAAAGTGCGGCCACCCTTGGGAGGGATGACCGCGAGCCGAAAACAAAAAGTTAAGTTAAAAATTTGATAAAAGAGGATTATTCGAGACGATAATATCCGAGATACTCTGAGTTGGTGATGAGTTTGTTGTCGGCGGAGCGCATAGCGAACCAGGCATGGATGTGGTCGCCTGCCCAGCTGTCTGGCAAACGGACATGAGTTGTTCCGTATGAACGGATGAAGCCGTTGAGGTCGAAAAAGACTTCTTGCCTTTCTAAATTGTAGCATAAGAAAACAGACACATCATCGTCTTTAGCATTTCCGTGGCCGTTTTGGTCGCCCCAGAGGATGTCGAGATCGGTTTCATTGACATACATGATTTGCACCGATGGTGGTGTAAGAATGCCATGCGAGAAGATTATCTTGGAGAAATCAATCTCATAATCAGGTGCATCGCCGATGGCATTGTTGACCATTTGACGGACAGCATAGTTGAACGGTGACTGCTTTTTCGCCACGTCTTTGAGACCGAGGTTGATGAACTGAAGCGCTTGCTTCATGAAGTTTTGCGCTATCTGAAGCTTGGCTCGCTGAGCGAGCTGAGCTGCAGTGCGAGGGTTCTTAACATGCTGAGCGAGGCCACGCATATAGGCTTCACCTTTCCAGCTGCTGCCTACCACGGTGCCGACCTTGCCGTTGAAACCTCCTAAGATTCCTTGTTTTATTGTTCCCATAATATTGTATTGTTTAATTGTTAATCATCATTGATATGCGGACTGAAGAAATCGCGGCATCTTTCCGAGACTTGGCCAAGGGATTTGTCGTAGACGAAAGCCCAACCGAGATATTGCTTTTCACTTGTGATAGGAAATCCTTCGATTTCAATATCGCTTAAGCCAGTTATTAAAGGCTGGTCGTAAACGTAACTATACCAGTTGTTTGTGCCGTATTCATTCAGGATGAAGATGAAGCCCGGGAATTCAACTTGTTCATAGGTATATTGGATTGCCCCAACATACCAATTGCCGTCTTGACCTGGGTCATCGACAAAGAACATATCAAAACATTTCAAAAAACCCTTGGAAAGGATTAACTTTTTATAGTTGACAACTGGTTCTCCATCGACGTTCTCTATGGCAGCGTGATAGTTGATTTGCGCAGCCTTATTGAATGTTGACATCTTATGATCGTAATCGCCAAAAGTGAGCTTGAGAGTCGGCGCGAGCGGACGCAGCGCCTCGATTACTGCCCTGAGAGCTTTACGGCAAAAGATGACACTTTCTGACTGGGTGGCGGTGTAGTGAGTTGGCAAGCCACGCATATAGGCGGTACCTTTCCAGCTGCCGCCTACAACGGTTCCGACCTTACCACTGAAGCCGCCCAATATTCCTTGATTTATTTTTCCCATAATCTTTATATTGTTTTGTTGTTACTAAATTAACCTGCATAAGCCTCAACTTCGGCGATAGGGTCTGAGACCTTGCCAGAGGCAGGGTCGTAAGCGCAAGCGTAGGCGAGGTAGTCCTTGGATTCGAGCAGTGGCATGCCTTGAAATACAAGTGTTTCACCTACATGGAAGTGCTGCCGGATGACACCTGTCTGCCAAACACCGCCAATGATATCGTATATGGCGAATATCAATCCGTCATACTCGGGATATTGGTTGCCATCGGAGATTGTGGAGATGTAATAATGGCCATTTTCATCCATGTCTTCAATCACAAGGTATTGGAATGGCTTGAGTGATCCTTTTGATATGATTAGCCATTCGTAATTGAAGTGAGGTTCGCCACCTGCCTCATAGATTGCGGCTTTGTAGTTGACAGACACGGCTTTATTGTAGCCCGACATCTTGTTTGCCGACTTTTTGAATGTAAGGTTGAGCGTTGAAGAAATAGGCTTTAAAGCCAGCGCGAGGATTTTGAGTGCCTCGCGCTGGTAAACCTGCCCCGCTGTGCGGGGGTCTTTAACGTGCTGTGCCCGACCTCTCATGTAAGCCTGGCCTTTCCAGCTGGAGCCGATGACGGTGCCGACCTTGCCGTTAAATCCCCCGAGGATGCCTTGTTTGATAGTTCCCATGGTACAGCGGATTTAGAGGTTAAGCTGGGGTCAAAGTGACCTCACCGAGATAGATGGAATCAGCAACTTCCTTGCCGTCTTCAGACACCATGCCCAAGTAAACCTCTACCTTGTCGCCTTCCCAGTCGTTAGGAACTGTGAGGCTCTGGGTGTGAGTTGCACGAGTTGCACCTGCGGTGTCGTAGATGGTCTCGCCCTTATCCTTGTTGTAGATGAAAGGCATGGCCTTGTCGGTTGCCAATGCATTGCCTACGCCGCTGTTGTCAGTCCAGTCGATTTTGACTTCGTTGCTGTTGTTGTTCCACAATGCTGTTGCGCCAGTGACCTGTGTCAGACCTCCTTTTGACACCACAATCTTGGTGAAGTCGAGAGCGTAGCTCGGATAGCTGCCTGTGACGGCGTTCTTGATGGTGTACGAGAACGCAGCATTGAATTCGGTCTGCTTGGCTGCCTGGCTCTTGAAGCCGATACGGATGTACGGCACGACTGGCTGGAGGAAGCCCATAACGAGAGCGAACTTGGTGCGCTGGTTGACCTGACCTGCCGAGCGAGGATTTTTGACGTGCTGCGCCTGTCCACGCATGTAGCTAATACCTTTCCACGATGAACCGATGACGGTTCCGACTTTTCCTGAGAATCCACCGAGGATTCCTTGTTTGATTGTACCCATAATCTTAAAATTGTTTTTAGGTTGATAAAAAATGTTAATTTAGGTAGCCTTGGTACGGAGTTGGTAGGGACTTGGTAGTACCTGGAACCTACTCGAATCAAGGTTCGCTGCAAGTATAATTAAAAAACAGGAGTCATGAGAGACTTAGGTTATAAATGCGTGAAATAGTAGGTGTTTGCGTGAATTTGCGAGGTAATTAACTGGAAAAATCGGAGATAATGGGAAAGATTAGTGTTTTTTATCTATATTTGCAAAAAATAACACCATGAAAAAGATATTGACATGCCTGCTGGCTTCTTTGGGGATTATGACATCCTGTAGCCAATCAAATTACGAGACAGACACATTCACGACGAAGAGCGGAAAGACGTTGATGCTCCACGCTTTGGTTCACTCGTCAATCAGGATGTATTATGATGGGAAGACCATTTATATAGACCCGGTGACGAAGTTGGGTGACAAGACCATCGACTTGGCGGAGATGCCGAAGGCTGACTATATCTTCATCACCCACGAACATTTTGATCATCTTGGGAAGGACGCAATAGAACTGCTGACAAAGGACAGACCCAGTTGATAACCAATCAAAGCTGTAAAGATATATTGGGATATGGAACGGTGATGGCAAATGGCGACAATCTCCAGCTGTCGGATGACATTGAAGTTGAGGCTGTTCCAGCATATAACACGACCGAAGGACACCAGAGCTTCCATCCGAAAGGAAGAGACAATGGATTTGTCCTGACGCTTGACGGCTTGAGGATTTATGTCGCAGGAGATACCGAAGACATTCCTGAAATGTCTGAAATCAAGGATATCGACATTGCCTTTTTGCCATGTAACCAGCCATATACGATGACAGTAGAGCAGCTGGTGAGAGCCGCCAAGACAGTCAAGCCGAAAGTGTTGTTCCCATATCACTATGGACAGACGGATGTGACAGGGATTCCCGCTCAGCTGGAAGGTGATGGGATTGAAGTCAGGATTAGGCATTACGAATAGAGTCACGAAGCAGTATTAAAATTTTTCACCAAAACGAACAACAAAACAAAAAAATAAAAAAAAGATGCTTTTTTTGCCAGCGTAGAGTAGCGCAGTCAGTCAAGGTTTGCGAGCGAAAAATACTCTTTTCGTAGCGGAGCGGAGAAAAGGAAGATTTTTCCCGAAGCAACCCGAAGGGCTTGACCTTGACGGACAAGCGGAACGAGCTAACTTTGCAACTTTTTTTTGAATTTTTGAAATCACCAAATAATCAAACACTAATCAATAGAAGCTCTAGACCGCTGCGCTCATCTGGAACGCTGACGCTTTTCTAGAAATGAGAACAAACTCGGAGCACTAGGAGAACTCAGAGACCTTGGAATCAGACCGAAATCCTGAAATAGGTTTACATCAGGATCATCAAATTGACAATTACCATTTTAATTAAATCAGTGATTTTCAATGACCCGTCCTGATTTTTCTTTACGGATTATGTTCTAATTTATTGTACATCAGATAAAAAATTATTTTCATTATATTTGTAGTGTCCTGCATCCGCTTGTCAGTTTTGAGATTACAGAAGCCACCTTTTGGGGATTGCTGCCTTTGTAATAGTTTTTCCACACACGGACTTGTTCACCCACTTCGGCATATGCTTGTGCCGGTGTCTTATAGTTGAGACTCAGGTGAGGACGCCTTGTATTGTATATGTCGATAACTTGAGAGATACGCGTGTGAGCATCAGCATATACTTCAAAGTTCTCGTCATTGAGCCACTCTGTCTTGAGGATGCCGTTCACTCTTTCGGCAATGGCGTTGTCACGAGGGTCTCCGTCCTGTGTCATGCTGATTTGAATGCCGTTGTCCTGCAATAGGTTGACATACTTCTCGCAACAGTACTGGCAGCCTCTGTCGGAATGGTGTATGAGGCCTGTCAGGTCGCATCCGGCATTGCGTATAGCCATGCGGAGAGCGGAGATGGTGGCGTCCGCATGGAGGTTGGGGCTCAATCGCCATCCCATTATTCTCTTGGAATAAGCGTCTGTAACCAGATGAAGATATACAAACCCTTTCCTGGTCTCGACGTAGGTGATGTCGCTTACCCATACTTGGTTAGCTGCCGTAAGTGCGACGTCCTTTATCAGGTTCGGGAACCTGCGCAGCCGGCTGGCACTCCATGTTGTTCTCACAGTGCGTGTTCTGGTGATGACTTTCAAATGGTATTTGTCAAGTATATCGAACAGCCTGTCACGGCTGACCATCCCCGGGTACATGTCGTTGATCTCGTGCCACAGTTTGCGGCCGCCCATGCGTCCCATATCCCGTCTGAGATCGGCTATGAGATCAAGTATGATGCTTTCTTCGGCATGTTCCTGGTATTTGTAGCTGAGTCTCTGATAGTAAGCCTGCCTTGTCTTGCCAAACAGTTCGCATATTGCCTCAACCGAGATGTCGGGTTGCAACATGCGGAGCTTACTTACTGCTTGGCACCAGATTTTTTTCGCAAATCAATGCCAAGCTCTTCCTCTGCGGCCTCAATCATGGTGCTGTAAGCCAACGACTTGACCCTTTCGGCCTTGAGTTCTTTCTCAAGCTGAGCGACTTTTGCTTCAAGGGCTATTTCCCTTGAGCTTTTTTCAGGTACTGTCTCTAATGATAATTTCATTTCACGTATCTGTTCCCGGGTCATATTCGATATTCCGAATGTGGTCATCCATCTGGTCAGGGTACAATGTCCCATGCCGTATTTAGTCTGGATAGTTTCCATTGTATCCTCGGAGTTCAAATACTCCATCAGGATTCTGACTTTGTCTGCAATTGTGTAACGTCCTGCTTTTTTCATTATTGTCCTGTATTTTATTTACATTGGTTTTTAAAAATTGTAAACCTATTTCAGGACAAGTCATTCATTATTGTCCTGTATTTTATTTACATTGGTTTTTAAAAATTGTAAACCTATTTCAGGACAAGTCAAGGATGCCGCCCCCAAAAGGGGTGGGTGGGCGGGGACGAAACATTGTGGGCAAATGCTTGGGCGAGAGAAGCACGCAATGAAGCGGTCTGGATTCCGAGGGTTCCCTCAGGGAAACGGATTCCAGAACCGCGAAATGGAGTGCTGAAAGGAGCCGAAGCTTTTGCCTTGGAGCCGTAAACATTCAATCGAAGCCGAGAACCAAGAAAAAAAGAAAACGTTGTGTTACTACGAAGCGGCTTGAGCTTGATGGCAGCCGAGGGTTCCC
>DBYZ01000014.1 GCA_002311655.1 Bacteroidales bacterium UBA1173 | reverse complement strand
ATACTCTTTCGTTATTATGAAACTCCTGGCACTTATGGGTCAATCCTCAAGATTGATGATGAAGGTCATTATATTGACACACTGTATTTTTGGCCGAAAGATAAAATAGATGAAGTGGTTTGGGTTCATTCTTTTTCTTTTGACAGGAACGACGAAGGGGAGCCATGTATGTTTTTCCTGACCTATACGAACGACTCTGTTTGCCTGTATCTCGCGACAATTCATGACGACTTTTCAGTCAGCCGCAAGGAATATGGGAAATGGGAATCGATGAATTACTGGGAGCACTCTGGCTCCTGGGCCAGCACCAATGCGGTGTTGAACAAGGATGGGAGCGTCGTGTTCTCCTTCCCGCTTGAGGACCCGACTTCCTTTCCTCTTTCGCTGCGCGTCATGAGATTTGATGTTTCAGGTAATATCTGTGCGGAAACGACGCTTGAAGGGCCTTGTAGCTACTACGCATTTATGATGTCCTCAATAGACTCGGTGGGCTGTAGGGTGATTATGCGATGCCCTGAATCAACCAATGAAGTCATATATGATTGCCTTACCCTCGATGCCGAGTTGAACGTCATTGCCCAGAAGCATAACATCGACAATCTTGCCTATCCCCCCGTTTTGAGTTGTTACTTTCCAGCCAACTTGCGTTATAATCCCATCACGGGCAAAGCCTATTCCATCAACACCTTTACCTGCCCCGCGATGAACGGAAATCCTGCCACTTACGAAGACATATTCATGAGTGCTTTCGACGAGGATTTTAACCAATTCAACTATACTTGGGGCATTCACACAGAAGACAGAAGTTTCGCCGCTCAATACCTTGATGGGTCAATAGGCTTTGGGCCTGAGGGCGATGTGTATATGATAGGCACGATGGATCCATTAATCCCCCACGGGTCTATTGGCAGAAACCTCTATATAGTTCGATTTGATGAGAACCTGAACAAAATAGGCGAGATATACCATCAATTTGACGAAGTCGGGAAGATGATCGGAAGGATGCCAACAGGAATTTGTGCAAACACAAACGATTGTGTGTTTAGCGTGGATCATCTCGATTATGATAACATCACGGGATGGGATGCGGTTTTCAAGGTGCCAAAGGAGGCTTTTGACAACATCGAGGAAGCCCATGATGCAGGTTTTGCCGTTGCGATGGCTTACCCCAATCCGGGAAATAATGTACTGAATATCCGCACTGGGCTTCATAACGCCCGCGTTGAGGTGTATGACATGAACGGAAGACTCATCCACAGCCAAGCCATTACGGAGAATGTGACGGGGATTGATGCTGAGGATTGGGCTAAGGGAGTGTATGTTTGGAAAGTGATGGCCAATAGCAAAGAAGCGGAAAGTGGAAAATGGATAAAAAATTAACTACAATCATTATAAATAATAATTGGGGTTTTGTGCCTGGTTCAGCAATGAATCAGGCATTTTTTATCAACCCATTAAGCCCATTAGCCCCATTTTGAAAAACCATGGAAATGTGTATTTTGGTTCACGTTTCTATACCGTGTTTCTGCCGCAATTGTGAGTGTGTGGGCGGGAAAGCGGTGTTCGCTTTGCTTTTTGCTTAAAAGGCTTTTTGCCCCCTGCAAGGGCTTCGCGAGCTGGAGGTAAAAAATCTCCACCCTCCGGGTAGTATTTTTTACCTCCAGCCCTTGCATGGGGAAGCCCGCTCAGTGTCTCTGCATCACTGTTTGTTTCCGCTGCCCCTTAATTCCAGGGGCAGCCTGCCCGCTACCATGTTCCGTGGTGAATTGAACGCATTTCAAAAAGCCTTTTAGGCGCAAAAAGCAAAGCTCACTCGGGGCTGCCTCTCGGCGGGGTTTACAGGTAATTCAAATGTTTCGTCTCATTGGCAAGTCAAGGCATAGCAGAATGTCGCTACTTCCAAATCCCGCCGCCAGCCCCTTTAGTTAAAGCGCGCCGCCCGGCGGGGTGGCAGGGGTCTGCCTTTTGCAGCCGTCTTTTAGTGTTTCCGTTCAATTCAATAGTTTTTCCCTCAATTGATATCTCATAACAATTCAATTGTTTCTTCGGCTTCAAAAGTCAGCCCCTTACAGCTGCGGGCTACTCAGCGGTTTTCATACCGTCTCGCTCTGATAGCACTTTAAACCTCAATTGTTTCTGCATCCGTTTAATGTTCCTGAGGAAAAACCGCTTCCGTGCCACCTCTCAGCTGCTGCCACCCCGCACGCGCGTCGCGCGCAACCCCTCAGCAAAAAACTATCGTTTTTGCTTCGGGCGCCTCCATTTCATTCCGGCGGCGTGCGCAGAGCGACCTCGCTTGCGCTGCGTCCAGTCGCTCCGCTTCCTTTCCTTGCCAATTGTCACGTTTTCTGTTCTTCCACAATTTGGGTCTCTGGGTTTTGGCAGGTTATCGTCTTGACTTGATTGTTCCCGAGTCCTCTGAGTGATCCAAGTTCTCTTGGTTCTCTGAGCAACTGTTTGTTTTCGGCTTCTACACATTGCCGCGGCATCAGCTTGATGTCAGCCGTCTCCCAGCGGGAACCCTCGGCTGCCATCAAGCTCAAGCCGCTTCGTACTGATTCAATTGTTTTCTTTTTTCTTTGGTTTACGGCTTCGATTGATGGTCTCGGCTCCAAGGCAAAAGCTTCGGCTCCTTTCAGCACTCCATTTCGCGGTTCTGGATTCCGCATCCCAAAGGGAACCCTCGGAATCCAGACCGCTTCATTGCGTGCTTCCCTCGCCCAAGCATTTGCCCACAATGTTTCGTCCCCGCCCACCCACCCCTTTTAGGGGCGTACGTCTTTGATGGTTTCTGCATAAATCAGCGGTCTCCTAATCCTTTTAGTGCTCCGATTTTTGATTAGTGATTGATTGGTGATTTCAAAAATTCAAAAAAAGTTGCAAAGTTAGCTCGTTCCGCTTGTCCGTCAAGGTCAAGCCCTACGGGTTGCTTCGGGAAAAATCTTCCTTTTCTCCGCTTCGCTACGAAAAGAGTATTTTTCGCTCGCATACCTTGACTGACTGCGCTCCTCTACGCTGGCAAAAAAGCATCTTTTTTTTATTTTTTTTGTTTCGTTGTTCGTTTTGGTGAAAAATTTTAATACTGCTTCGCGACTTCCTGATTTTCCTTGACACACAACTGGAAATCGAAAGAAACTATAAGAAATCGGAAGCACCATATTCCATGACGACATTCCATGTTGTTTTTTTATCTATACTTGCAGCGAACCTCGTTTTGGAACTGGTTTCAGACCATACCAAGTCCGTACCAAGTCAAGACCAAGGTTACCTAATTAAACAATTTTTTCAACCTAAAAAACAATTTAAAGATTATGGGTACAATCAAACAAGGAATCCTCGGCGGTTTCTCAGGTAAGGTGGGTACCGTCATCGGTTCAAGCTGGAAAGGCATCAGCTATATGCGTGGCCAAGCCCAGCACGTCAAAAACCCTCGCTCGGCAGGTCAGCTCAACCAGCGCAGCAAGTTCAGTCTTGCCCTCAGTTTCCTGCAGCCAGTCGTGCCGTACATCCGCATCGGCTACAAATCGCAGGCTGCTAAGCAGACAGAGTTCAATGCGGCTATGTCCTACACAATCAAGAACGCCATCACTGGCAGCTATCCAAACTATGCTTTGGATTACACAAAGATTGTGGTCTCTAAAGGTGGTCTCACTCAGGTGACTGGTGCTACAGCAACTTGGGACAACAACAGCAACGAAGTCAAAATCGATTGGACTGACAACAGCGGTGTGGGCAACGCCCTCGCTACCGACAAGGCCATGCCATTCATCTACAACAAGGCGAAAGGCGAGACCATCTACGACACAGCAGGTGCCACTCGTGCAACCCACACCCAGAGCCTCACTGTCCCTAACGACTGGGAAGGCGACAAGGTAGAGGTTTACTTGGGCATGGTGTCGGATGACGGCAAGGAAGTCGCTGATTCCATCTATCTCGGCGAGGTCACATTGACCCCAGCTTAATCTTTAAAACCGCTGTACCATGGGAACTATCAAACAAGGAATTCTCGGTGGGTTCAAAGGCAAGGTTGGAACCGTAGTGGGCTCTTCCTGGAAGGGAATAGCCTACATGAAAGGTCAAGCCCAGCATGTCAAGAACCCTCGCACAGCGGGACAAATCTACCATCGTGACGCCATCAAGGCCGTCACGATGGCTTTGCGTCCCATCATCCCCATTCTGCGTCTCACGTTCGCGGAATACGCCCACAAGATGTCGGCTTTCAACAAAGCCGTGTCGGTCAACTATAAGGCGGCTATCTATGAAGCTGGCGGTGAGCCTCATTTCAATTATGAAAAACTGATCCTATCAAAAGGAACTCTCAAGCCATTTTCTTATCTGGCTATTAACAACATGAGTGAAGACGGTAATTATTATCTATCCACTATCTCTGATGGCAACCAATATCCCGAGTATGATGGTCTGATATTCGCAATCTATGATGTCACTGGGGATGTTTGGCAAACTGGTGTAATTAAGCAGCACTTCCATGTTGGTGAAACGCTCGAATTCCATGGCATGCCGCTGCTCGAAGCCAAGGAATATCTCGCTTACGCCTGCGCTTACGACCCTTCAACAGGTCAGGTCTCAGACCCCATCGCCGAGGTCGAAGCCAGTGCTCGTTAATTCAATAACAATAAAACAATATAAAGGTTATGGGAAAAATAAATCAAGGAATATTGGGAGGCTTCAGTGGTAAGGTCGGAACCGTTGTAGGCGGCAGCTGGAAGGGCACCGCCTACATGCGTGGTCTTCCGACTCATTACACAGCCACCCAATCAGAAAGTGTCATCTTCTGCCGAAAAGCACTTCGTGCTGTCATCGATGTGCTTCGTCCTTTGGCACCGACACTAAAACTCACTTTCGGTAACTACGATCACAAAATGTCCACCTTCAATAAGGCGGCACAAATCAATTACTATGCAGCCATAGAGAAAGTCGATGGAGAGCCAGTCGTCAACTACAAGAAACTCATTCTCTCAAAAGGCTTCCTTAAGTGCTTCGACATGTTTTTTGTCGATGACCCCGGCAGAGACGGCAATTGGTATGTTGGAGCAATCCAATACGACAACTCCAACGTGGAGTTTCCAGGCTTCATTTTAATACTAAATGAATACGGTACCAACAATTGGTTCAGTTACGTCTATGACCAACCATTCATAACCGGTTTGAGCGATATTGAAATCGAAGGCTTTCCTATCACCAGCGAAAAACAGTATCTCGGTTGGGCTTTTGTCTACGACAAGTCATTAGGGCAGGTTTCGGAGAAATGTCGAGATTTCTTCAGTCCACACATCAACGATGATTAACAATTAAAATATAAAAATTATGGGAACAATTAAACAGGGTATCTTAGGAGGTTTTAACGGCAAAGTCGGCACCGTTGTAGGTTCGTCATGGAAGGGCGAAGCCTACATGCGTGGCATTGCTCAGCACGTTAAGAACCCTAAGACAGAAAAACAGCTCGAGCAACGCCATAAGATGGACGTCGCCCAAAAATTCATGAAGCAGGCGCTTCAGTTCATCAACCTCGGTCTCAAAGACGTGGCAAAGAAGCAATCACCTTTCAACTACGCCGTCCGTCAGATGGTCAACAACGCCATCGGTGACGCTCCTGACTACACCATCGATTTCAGCAAGATTGTTCTCTCACGAGGCATTCTCACACCTCCTTCGGTGCAAATCATGTATGTCACCATGACCGACATCGACCTCCTTTGGGGCGACCAAAACGGTCACGGCAACGCTCAAGACAGTGATGTGGCTGTTTTCTTATGCTACAACGTGGAAAGAAAAGAGGTCTTTTTCGACCTCAACGGCTTCATACGTTCAGTGGGGTCATCTCACGTCCGTTTGCCCGACGACTGGGAAGGCGAACACATTCACGCCTGGTTCGCCATGCGCTCAGCCGACAACAAGCTCATCACCAACTCGGAATATCTCGGATATTACAGACTTGAATAAAAAATACACTATGCTTATTCATAAATTTTGTATTTTTGCAATCAGCTAGACGACATAAGCTAGCAATATTTTGGGTTTTGGTGCAGATGTTTTCAACATTTGCACCATTTTTTTACATTCTCCCAATCCCCAGTGTTTTCTCGTCATTTGGTTTCCCATGCTATTGTCGTCTCGGCCCCACCGTGGCCCCACCGCCAATAAAAAATCCCTTGCAAATCGTTGATTTACAAGGGATTAACTTTTGTTCTTTGTACCCAGGGCCGGGATCGAACCGGCACGAGTGTTACCTCATCGGTTTTTGAGACCGACGCGTCTACCAATTCCGCCACCTAGGCTCACGTCTTCAAAGAACTTATTTTTTTCGGGTGCAAAATTAATACATTTTTTGTTACACGCAACATTTTTTTTCATATTTTTGCACCCGAAAAATTTAATCAAACATTTTAGAACTATGCAAGAGCCCATTGTATCAATCTTTTCAGGCAGAGCCACACGTTATCTGGCCGATAAAATTGCCGAATTTTACGGCAAACCACTCGGAACATGCAACGTAACAGTGTTCTCAGACGGCGAATTTCAGCCGAGTTTTGAGGAAAATTTACGCGGAAGAGACGTATTTTTAATCCAGTCGACCTTCCCGCCGACAGAAAACCTCATGGAACTTCTCATGATGGTCGACGCCGCAAAACGCGCCTCAGCACGCCGCATCATCGCCGTCATCCCTTACTTCGGATTCGCCCGTCAGGATAGAAAAGACCGCCCGCGTATCAGCATCGCCGCCAAACTGGTCGCCAACCTCCTCCAGGTAGCAGGCGTGACACGCGTCATCACAATGGATATCCACGCCGACCAAATCCAGGGATTCTTCGACATCCCGGTCGACAACCTCTACGCATCAAAGATTTTCGTACCTTATATTCAAAGCCTGAACCTGAAAGATCCTATCATGGCATCACCTGACGCCGGCGGCACACGTCGTGCTTCGTCATACGCCAAGATGCTCGGCACAGTGTTCTGCATCTGCCACAAACAGCGCTCGAAACCGAACGAGATAGAGAAAATGCTCCTCATCGGCGATGTGAAAGACCGCGACGTCATCCTCCTCGACGACATCATCGACACCGCAGGAACAATCACCAGAGCTGGCCAGCTGCTTAAAGACAACGGCGCCCGCAGCGTCCGCGCCTTCGCGACACACCCGATTTTCTCAGGCTCAGCAATGGAAAAAATCGATAACTCAGTATTCGACGAAGTGGTCGTAACCGACACTATCCCGTTGACAAACCCAAGCAAGAAGATCCACGTGCTCTCAACAGCCGAACTCTTCGCCGAGGTCATCAAGAAAGTGGAGAATTACGAGTCACTCAGCGAATTCTTTAATACAAAATAAATAACTAATTAAAATCAAACAAAATGAATTCAGTATCATTGAGCGGTTCTCTTCGCGAGAACGTAGGGAAAAAAGATGCTAAAGCATTGCGCGCAAAAGGTCTCGTACCATGCGTCATTTACGGTAACAACATCGAACAGGTGAAGTTTGCAACAGATTCAAGAAGCTTCAAGAAGATTCTTTACACACCTGAGACATTGATTATCGATTTCGAAATCAACGGTAAAGTTTACCACACAATCCTTCAAGACATTCAGTATCATCCAATTACTGACGAAGTGCTTCACGCAGACTTCCTCGATGTCAACGAAGACAACCCAATCACTGTTATGCTTCCAGTGCGCACACAGGGTACTTGCCCAGGCGTTATGCGTGGCGGCCGCATGAACATGAACCTTTCAAAATTGAAAGTTCGTGGTTATGTCAACGACCTTCCGGATAACATCATCGTCGACGTTACAAAGCTTCAGATGAACCAGGCAATTAAGGTTAAAGACCTCAACCTCGAAAAGATGACAGTCCTCGTTCCTGAGAACACCATCGTGGTCGACGTCAAAGCTCCACGTAACGCAGCAGCTGAAGAAGAGACTGAAGAGGCAGCAGCCGAGGCAGCTCCAGCAGCAGAAGCAAAATAATGTAAATTTTAATAAATTTATATGGAAAAAGCCTTCGTTTGAAGGCTTTTTTTTATTTTTGCAGCATGAAATACTTGATTGCTTGTCTGGGAAATATCGGAGCCGAATACGCCAACACACGGCATAACATCGGTTTCATGGTCGCCGACCATCTGGCGAAAGACCTCGAATGCACCTTCACCACCAGCCGTTTGGCAATGGTGTCGGAGATGAAATACAAAGGCCGCCAGATGATTGTGATAAAACCCACAACATATATGAACCTCTCCGGCAAAGCCGTAAAATACTGGGCGACACAGGAAAAAATACCTATCGAGAATATTTTGGTGGTATGCGACGACCTAGCCTTGCCCGTCGGAACGCTCCGCATGCGCAAAAAAGGCAGCGACGGAGGTCATAACGGCTTGAAAAACATCATCGAGTCACTCGGAAGCAGCGACTTCTGCCGCCTGCGCTTCGGCATCGGCAACGACTTCGCAAAAGGAAAACAAGTCGACTTCGTCATCGGCGCATGGAAACAGTCGGAAATCGACGAGATACAGCCCCGTCTCGACGTCGCTGTAGAATTTGTAAAGAGCTTCGTCGCAATAGGACCGGATTTGACAATGAATCAGTATAATAACAAATAACATGAAAAAACTCGTAATTCTCTCTGGAGCTGGCATCAGCGCCGAATCAGGAATCTCAACATTCAGAGACGCTGGCGGACTATGGGACAAATATCCTGTCATGCAGGTCGCCTCAATCGAGGGCTATGAAGCGAATCCTGAATTAGTTATCAACTTCTACAACGAGCGCCGCAAACAGCTGCTCGAAGTGGAACCTAACCAGGGCCACATCCTCTGCGCCGAGCTCGAGAAATATTTCGATGTCACCGTGGTGACTCAAAACGTCGACAATCTTCACGAAAGAGCCGGCAGCCACCATATCATCCATCTCCATGGCGAGCTTACGAAAGTGTGCTCCAGCTACAACCCCAACGACCCTCGCTACATACGCGAGCTGAAGCCTGAGGAATTCGAAGTGAAAATGGGCGACAAAGCCGGCGACGGCAGCCAATTAAGGCCATTTATCGTGTGGTTCGGCGAGGCAGTTCCGGAAATCGAGACAGCAGTGAATTACGTTGAGAAAGCCGATATCTTTGTAATCATCGGCACCTCCATGAACGTGTATCCGGCCGCAAGCCTACTCTACTACGTTCCATCCAATGCAGATGTCTATCTCATTGACCCTAAAGACGTTAACATCAACACACGCCGCCCGATAACACATATTAAAAAAGGTGCAGGTGAAGGAATGAAGGAACTCCTACATTTATTAGTTTGAAGTTTTGAGTTTGAAGTGTGAAGTTAATTATTAACTCCAAACTCCACACTTCAAACTTCAAACTATATATTCTTTCTCATTTCATTAAGTACAATACGTAGTTCTCCCCACGAGTACTCCTCGCCAAGCACGTCTTTCGCAGCTCCAAGCGATGAATCCTGCGTCTCGGTGAAGTATTCAAGGATGTTTTCGTAGTGTTCCTCGCTCATGAAATCTTTGGCGTCGGCGTAGCCTTTCAACACGAGCTCCGCCACATGCTGCTCAATGGTCGACCTTGCCATGTTTCGTTTTTCAGCGATTTCATCTATCGAAAGCCCCTCCTCTATCAGTTCTTTTGTGCGTGACACCGAGGCACCAAGTTCAAGCTCCTCTTTCGACTCCTCATCGTCGAACTCTTGTTTCTTAAACCCTTGATGCTCAAGCACAATATTCAAAATATCGGCTCCAAAACGCTGCAATCGTGTCGCTCCGATCTTCGACAGCGACTTTAGTTCTTTCACAGTTGTCGGCTTCTTCTCAGCGATAGCAGTCAAGGTTGTAGTAGGGATGACTTTTGTCTCCGCAACCTCCATAGCGTCAGCCACTTGCTCGCGCCACGCCACCAATGCCTTGAAGAGTTTGTTGTCATCTTTCGACAGCTGTTTCCTCGACAACTTAGCTTTCTTAGATTTATTAAGTTCCTCAGCCTCAACGATTTTCTTGTTCTTTGTGGCAAGATACTTTTTCATCTCGAAGCCGCCCAGACAACATTCCAAACATGCTTTTTTAACAAAGAAATCGGTATTGAAAGCATCCAACTCCTTCTTTATCTGGTCGTTGACGGCTTTGTTGTCGGTCTCAAACGGCAAACTCGCAATCTCATCCAGATCCGACAGCTTGTCCAAGAAATACGAGCAGCCTTTCTTCACTCTTTCTTGAAGCTGTAAGTTATTGTCAATCTGGAAGTTATCTTTCAGAATTCCTCCAATCTGACGCTTGAATCTCTCCGACACCTCCACCACTTCCTCATGAAACTTCTGCCCTTTCAGTGTGACTTTTTCACTGACGACTGCTTCAAAACTGCCTTTGTTTGCAAAGACAACCTTCCTGATACCGTTCAAATCACTCTCAATATCATGAAAATCAATGAGTTCAAAAAGTATCTGCGAGGCATATAGTTTCTTATTGTATTCATATTGCTCCTCTGTCGGCTCCCTCGAAGGCAATTCCGCCACGAACTTATTGATTGTCAAGTCGTTAAACAAGCCACTTTGCGACAGTTTGGCTTTCAGTACAAGTCCTTCCAACGATGTGCAGCGACTCAACGCCACGTAAACCTGACCGTGTGCGAATGCCAGACTCGCATCAAGAATCAGCTTGTCGAATGTCAGTCCCTGACTCTTGTGAATGGTTATCGCCCATGCGAGTTTCAACGGAATCTGCGTGAAGTTGCCGACTTCCTTTTCCTCAATTTCCTTGGTCTCCTCGTTGATTCTGTATTCGAAATTCGACCATGTCACCGGCTTCACCTCAATCACCTCGTCACCGCACCGCACCTCAAGTCCGCTTTCCTCGTCATAGCTCACGATACGCCCGATTTTTCCGTTGAAATACTGCTTCTCCGGCAACGGGTCGTTTTTCACAAACATCACCTGCGCCCCTATCTTCAGCTCAAGCTCAAACTTTGTCGGATACGACGACTCCGGGAAGTTGCCAAAAATCTTTGCAGTAAACTTCAACGGTTTGGTTTTCAATGCGTTAAGTTTACTTTCATTTATCTCATCCACCTGACGGTTATGCGTCATCAAAGTGATGTAACCGGCATCTTCCTCAGGTTCAAAATCAGGATGACAGTGACTGTTAAGGACTTTCAGACTCTCGGCATCGAGGCAGTTGTTGCGCACCTTATTTAATATGTCGATAAACTGCCTATCCTCTTGGCGGTAGATATGCTCCAGCTCGATGCAGCAATACGGTGTCGTCGTAAGCACATGACTATCAAAGAAATACACCGATTTATAATAATCCTGCAGCAACGCCCATTCCTCTTCTTTTGCCACCGGCGCAAGTTGATGGATGTCGCCAATCATAAGCACCTGAAGACCTCCGAACGGTTTCTCATTACGACGCACACGCCTCAAAACAGCATCGACGGCATCCAGCAAATCGGCGCGCACCATCGAAATCTCGTCGATAACAAGGAGTTCCAGCGAGCGGATGATTTTCAGTTTCACCGCCGAGAATTTTTGATATTGCAAAACGTTATTATTCGGCAACTGAGGTCCGAATTCCAACTGGAAGAACGAATGTATGGTCTGACCGCCCGCATTGATAGCAGCGACGCCAGTCGGCGCCAGAATCACCATCCTTTTCGTCGGATTCTCAGCCAGACCGCGCAGAAACGTCGTCTTGCCCGTACCGGCTTTTCCGGTCAGGAAGATGTTCATGTTGGTGTCACGGACGAACTTGTCGACCATCTCCAACTTCGCGTTCTCGATTTTCTGCGTCTGCATACCAATATGATATAAATATCAACTCTTTGGCATCATAGTCTCACAACGGTCAATGATATTATTAGCAAGTCTGAATCCAGAATCACATAAATCTTTTGATGGATTTCCATCATAATTCATGTACAGATGCATAATATCATAGCCAGTATTTACATAATCCAACAACTTTCGGTCTCGTTTTCCGATAGCTTCGAGATACGCTTTGATATCGACTCTGGTACGACGGTCTTCACGGACATGAAACACCGCATCAAGAGCCTGTAACACTCCGAGCCAGAGATAATTTCCGGCTGCCCGCACATATTTTTCGTCCTGATAAAGACGTGTTTCAACATCCAGTTCTCCTCTATCTTTCAATGTCTCCTTGGCATTCTCAACATAACGCCTCGCCTCTGCTATTGGATCTTTACGTTTCATATTTTTCTTTTTAATTCTGTTTATCAATGTTAACTCGGCAAAATTATACAAAATTTTTGAATGATGTGCAAAGTTTTTTCTTAAAAATCATTTAGATTTAATGCGATTTTCAGCATAAAATGTTAAAAAAACATCTCAGCTGCGATGCCGTCGGCGAAAAGCATTCCATTGTCATTTAGGATAAATTTTTCGCCTTTTTGATACATTTTTCCACTTAAAAGATGGCTTTTGGTCTGATTTTTAAACCTTTCGGCATATATTTCTCCAAAATTGGCTCTTATATATTCCAAATCGACTCCCCACATAGTGCGAAGCGAGGTCATGATATACTCATTATATCTGTCATAAAGCGTAAGTTCTTCTCTTTCAAAGGAATAGTTCTCGCAATAATCCTTCACACTTGCGACATTCCACTGCCTCGAGACACCGTCAAAAGAATGTGCCGAAGGTCCGAGACCGAGATATTTCTCCCCTTTCCAGTAAATGGTGTTGTGCTTCGAATAATGACCCGGACGAGCGAAATTGCTTATCTCATAATGTTCAAAGCCTTGATTTTCAGTCATTTCAACCAAAATATCATACTGTCTAAGCATGGCATCCTCATCAACAGGAGCCGCGACACCTTTATTAATACGCTGACCAAGCGCGGTCTTCTCCTCAACAGTCAAGGCATAAGCCGAAAGATGGTTGAAGCCTGTCGAAAAGAAAATCTCCAAATTCCTACGCCATTTTTCGTCTGTCAGAGTCGGGATTCCATAAATCAAATCAAGTGTAACTTCTTGAAAACCAACTTCTTTCGCCCACTCCAAAACCTGCATGGCATGTTTCGAGTCGTGCTTCCTGCTCAAATACTGCAAATCGTCATCGAAAAAACTCTGTATCCCGATGCTTAACCTATTGATTCCTAATTTATTATACTCCAAAAGCGACTCTTTTGAAACGGTGTCAGGGTTTGCTTCAAGAGTGATTTCAGGATTTTCAATAATCGTATAATATTTAGATAAAACGCCCAAAATCTTATCAATTTCTGAAGATTCCAGCAGCGACGGGGTTCCTCCACCAAAATAAATTGTCCGGATTTCCTCTCCACCCAAATAATCCTTCCTCGCCATCGCTTCTCGTTTCAAAGCCTCAAGAAAATCAACACGTTGCTTCTCGGAAACCACCGAGAAGAAGTTGCAGTAAGCACATTTCGACTTGCAAAACGGAATATGGATGTAAATGCCTGCCATGACGATGCAAATTTAAAATAATTTCCCGCTCCTATTAATATTTTTCGTACTTTTGTAGCTTGATTAAATTTGCATAATTATGAATAAACCTTTACAAAGTCTTAAAAAGCTTGTGGTTCTCGCTATTGCGACCCTTGCTATCTCATTGAATGTCAGCGCACAAGAATGGTATATCTATGGCATTTACACTTGGAGCGCACCACATCCGGTAGGCGATTTTTACGAGCATCATCATCAGGGTGAGGCGGTGAATATCGGAGGTCTCGAATACCAAACCATCTACGTTGAGAGCGAAGTCAACGGAAACTATCTCGACGGCGCTTATCGCAACGACGACAACCAAGTTTATTACTGCAAATGGAACGGCGCTTCTTATGACGACGAGGTGCTCCTCTACGACTACGACCTCGAGGAAGGCGACTTCTTCCACGATGACGACGCCCACCCGATGCAAGTCACGGAAGTGTCAACAATCATTGACAATAACGGCGTTTCAAGAAAGATGATAACCTTCAATTTCATCGGCCTCACCGACGTAACAGAGTTCTGGGTTGAAGGCGTCGGAAGCAACAGAGGCTTCATGCATGTCGGTCAGTGGGAAGCCGACCACGACAGCGACGGCGAGATGTATCACCTGCTCTGCTACCACGTCAACGAAAACGTGATTTTCATCAATCCGGAGTATAACACCTGCGACATCGACGAAATCGAGGAAAACAGCGCCGACAACGGTATCAGTATCTATCCTAACCCAGCAAATGAAGTCGTTAAAATATTGAACGACAACAACTTAAACATCACAAGCGTAGAAATCATAGACCTGACAGGCCGCACGGTTTTATGCACAGAAAACTGCGACGAAATCAACATCTCTGAGCTTTCAGAAGGTCAGTATTTCGTTAAAGTCATCGGCGAGACAACATCTGTAAGAAAACTGTTCATCAACAAATAAACGATAGAGATTATGCAGAAATTCTGGCGTTTTTTAACCTCACTGCTCTTCATAATCACCTTGATTATCACGGCGTTTGAGTTCTTCCGCTGCGTGCAGTACATCATCAACTCATTCAGCGCCAACCTCTATCAAGGTTATATGTGGCTGGGCATCGGCATGGTGGCTTTCGTTATCATCGCCGCGGTTTTGTTCAGGAAAAACCTCGACATCATGCAGACCATGACACATGAAGGCGCTCACATGCTCGTCGGAGGTCTCTTCCTTCGCAAGAAAATCTACGAGTTCAACGCGAAATCGACTGACTCGCTGACACAAAACGACAACACCCTCGGCTTTGTTTCGTCAAACGCCAAAAGTGCCAACCTTTTCTCGACTTTGGCGCCTTATATGTTGCCGTATCTCACCTTCGCGATGGTGCTTTTCCGACTGATGATTAAGAACGAATGCCTTCCTATCATCGACTTCCTCATCGGCTTCACGCTGATGTTCCACTTCACCTGCTGGAAAAAAGACATGCGTCCCGACCAGAGCGACATCCAACGTTGCGGCGTGTTCCGCTCCTACCTCTTCATCTGGACCTTCATCTTCTTCAACCTGGCGATAATTCTTTATTCGCTCGGCGGCGGAACAAGTGAACCAGTGAACATCTTCCAGGCTAACGTCACATGGTTCGACCAGGTGTGGAAAGACATACAATGGCAATTATCTTTATTTGTAAAATAAATTTATAATAATATGAAATTCAAATACTTAGCTATGACATTAGCACTCACAGCGACACTTTTCAGCTGTGGCGAAAAGAAATGCACAGAGAATTACGAAGCACTTGCAAACCAATATGCTAAAGTGACTTTGACAACCGACATCAGCCATCTCTCCGATAATGAGGTGAAGATGCTCGACCTCCTTTTCAAGGCCGGCAAACTCATGGACGACATCTATTGGCATGAGAACCTCGGCGGATGCAAACACGAGTTTTTGGATAAGATCGAAGACCCGAACGCGCGCAAATACGCTGAAATCAACTATGGTCCATGGGATCAGCTCGACAACCGCCGTATCTTCATCCCTGGATACGGTCCGAAACCTGAAGGTGCAGGATTCTATCCTACCGACATGACAAAAGAAGAGTTCGAGGCATGGGAAAACCCTGACAAGACAAGCCAGTACACCATGGTTTACCGTGATGAGAACGGCAGCTTGCAGACGATGTGGTATCACGATGCCTTCGCCAACAAAATCAACAAGGCGGCCGACCTGCTCATGGAAGCATCGGAACTCGCAGCTGACGAAGAGTTTGCAGAGTATCTGAGACTCAGAGCAAAAGCTCTCCTCACCGACGATTACTACTATTCAGACATGGCTTGGATGGATGTCCGCAACAACAATGTCGACTTCGTCGTTGGACCTATCGAGAACTACACCGACGGTCTGTTCGGATACAAAGCCGCTCACGAGTCGTTCATCCTCATCAAAGACCAGGAATGGACAAAGAAACTGTCACGCTACGTGGCATTATTGCCTGAGCTTCAGACAAAACTGCCTGTCGAAGACAAATACAAACAGGAGAAACCGGGTAGCGACGCTGACCTCGCTGCATACGACGTGGTTTATTACGGCGGCGACTGCAACATGGCATCGAAGACCATCGCCATCAACCTTCCAAACGACGAGAGAGTGCAGCTGCAGAAAGGCACACGCAAGCTCCAGCTGAAGAACGCTATGAAGGCAAAGTTCGACAAGATCGTCGTCCCGATTTCAGAGGTCTTGGTAGCTCCTGAGGCACGTCAGAACATCAAGTTCGACGCATTCTTCGCCAATGTGATGTTCCACGAGGTGGCTCACGGTCTCGGCATCAAGAACACTCTCGATGGCAGCGGCACAGTGCGTCACGCCTTGAAAGAGCAGTATTCAGCCATCGAAGAGGCAAAAGCCGACATCCTCGGTCTGTTCCTCGTCACCAAACTCAGCGAGATGGGCGAATACACCAACACCACCATGGAAGAGAACTACACCACCTTCATGGCAGGCATCTTCCGTTCGGTGCGTTTCGGCGCAGCATCAGCTCATGGTAAAGCTAACATGATAGAATTCAACTACTTAGCCAACGAAGGAGCCTTCACACGCGACGAAAACGGTTTGTACAACATTGACTTCGAGAAAATGAAACTCGCAGTCGAGAAACTCGGCGGCGCCATCCTAACAGCACAAGGCAACGGCGACTATGAGTTCGTGAAGAACTGGATCGCCACCGACGGCGTCATCAAGCCGGAACTCCAGGCTGACCTCGACAAGCTCGCAGGAAGCGGCATCCCGAAGGATATCTGGTATGAAATGGGAATGGAATATCTTAAGAGATAGTTTGAAGTTTGGAGTTTGGAGTTTGAAGTTTGAAGTTTGAAGTTATTAATATCAATAATAATAAGTAATAATAAGTAATAATAAAATGAAAAAATTATCTTTGACTTTCGCCCTCATCTTTGCTATGATGGGCATCGTGCGCGCTGACGAAGGCATGTGGTTGCCAATGTTCGTCGAGCGTTTGAACTACGTTGACATGCAGAAAATGGGTCTCCAGCTGACACCTGAAGAGCTCTACAGCATCAACAACAGCAGCCTGAAAGACGCCATCGTGGGTCTCTCAAGCAGCGACAAACCACGCGGATTCTTCTGCACAGGCGAGATTGTTTCTGACAACAGCCTTCTTTTCACCAACCATCACTGCGGCTACAGCTCAATAGCAGCCCTCTCGACAGTCGAACACGACTATCTCAACGAAGGTTTCTGGGCAAAGAGCTTCAGCGAGGAACTTCCTGCATTCGGTGTTACAGCTTCATTCCTCGTCAGAATGGAAGATGTTACAAAAGACATCCTCGGCGTCATCAGCGACACCATGGATTACATGCAGAAAGCACAAGCTATCCAGGCAAAAATCACTGAACTTGAAGACGCTGCTTCAGAAGACGGCAAGCTCAACCCTGTCATCAAGGGATTCTTCGAAGGCAACGAGTACTACATGTTCGTTTACAAGACATACACCGACGTGCGTCTCGTGGGTACAGCACCACAGTCGATCGGTAAGTTCGGCGGCGACACCGACAACTGGATGTGGCCTCGTCACACTGGCGACTTCAGCATCTTCCGTGTCTACGCTGACGAAAACGGAGAGCCTAACGGCTATTCTGAGGACAACAAGCCTCTCACTCCAAAACATCACCTCCCAATCAGCCTCGACGGCGTGCAGCCAGATGATTTCACAATGATTTGGGGCTTCCCGGGCTCAACAGAACGTTACATGACATCATACGGCATCAACTACAACGTTGACGTGTTCTATCCTGTCGTTTACGAAATCTTCAAAGCCGAGACAGACGTCATGGATGAATACATGAAGATTGACAAGGCTGTCAACATCGCTTACGCTGACAATAAAGCAGGTTTGGCAAACACCTGGAAGAACTTCGAAGGTCAGATCAAGATGCTCCGCAAGAACAAGGTCGCTGAACGCAAAGCTGAACTTGAGCAGCAGTTCACAGAATGGGTAAACGCCGATGAAGCACGCAAGGCAGAATATGGCGATGTCCTCGGCACTTTAGAGGCAATGTACGCTCAGATGTCAGAAATCGCAAACACACTGTTCTATCCTAACTTCGTGGCACAGCTCAACCCAATTGGTATCTTCGCCTATAGAGGAGCAACTCCTGAGTTCATGCAGTATTATATGACCATGACAAACAAGGAGAGCTCAAAAGAAGATAAGGCAGCAGCAGCCGAAGCCCTCAAAGCAGTCGACGTTGACGCTATTTTCCAAGATCTCGACCCACGCGTAGAGAAAGACATGATGGATGCAGTTCTCAATATCTACGGCAAAACATTCGCTACAGAAGAGATGCCTGAATCACTCCAGAAGCTTTTGAAGACCGTCAAAGGCGACTGGTCAGCATTGACAAACCTTATCTACACCAAGTCAATGTTCTGCACTCCTGAGTCAGTGAGAGCATTCATCGAGAAGCCAAATGCAAAGAAACTCGAGAAAGACCCTGCATTTATTATGTACAACGCAATGACAGAACAGATGTACTCAGTGGCACCGGCTTATAGAATGGCAGGCATCGCCATCGAAGAGGCAGACCATCTGTTTGTGAAAGGCCTCCGCGAGTTCTACGCTGAGACACAGCCTGACAAGGTCCTCTATCCTGATGCAAACTCAACAATGAGAATGAGTTACGGTTCAGTGAAAGACTATCAGCCAGCTGACGCCATCCACTACGACTATGTCTGCACCGCCAACGGTATCCTCGAGAAATACATCCCAGGCGACTTCGAATTCGACGCTCCTGAGAGACTTCTCAAGCTCATCGAGGCAAAAGACTTCGGTCAGTATGCAAACAACGACGGCGAACTCATCGTTTGCTTCCTCTCAACCAACGACATCACAGGCGGTAACTCAGGCAGCCCTATCATGAACGGCAAGGGCGAGCTCATCGGCCTCGCTTTCGACGGCAACTGGGAAGCAATGAGCGGCGACGTGAACTTTGAGCCTACACTGCAGCGCACAATCAACGTCGACATCCGTTACGTGCTCTTCATCATCGACAAATTCGCTGGTGCAACCAACCTCATCGACGAACTCGACATCCACAAGGCAATGCCGGAGCCAATCCGCGTTGAAGAAGAATAGAGACATTAGTCTTTAGTCTTTAGACATTAGAGACGTCATTTCGAGTGAAGCGGAGCGGAATCTAGAAATCTCAAACACTTTAATGAGATTTCTCCACTCCCTCCGATCGGTCGAAATGACGTTTTTTGTTAATAATTTGTTTCTTAAATAATTTTTATTTAATTTTGCAGTTTAATTTCATTCTATATGAAGAAAATAACTGCAATACTAATTTTACTATTCCTTTCTTTCGGCGCGATGGCGCAGCTCGAAGTGAAACCAGGCTCCTTCCAGGAAGTGACAGGCTTCGTGAACATCAATCTCGACAAGTATTCCGACGACAACGACGTGCCTTACGCCGTGTTGAAAGTCAAGACAGAGAACATCAACGACAAACAGCGTCGCGAGCTGCTTTTCGAAGGCGATGCCGCCACATTCATAGAGTGCGAATACAAAGTCGGCGAAGTGTGGGTATATCTCACCTACAAAGCCTCATATCTCAAGATTTCGCATCCCGACCTTAGCTCGACAGAGTTCTGGTTCCCGTTCGACATGGAACCGAAAAAAGGCTACGAGCTGACACTCGTCAACAACGCGAAACTCACCGAGGAAGAACTTCTGGAACGCATGCGGAAGATCGAAGAAGCCATGCAAAACAAGCCAGAACCGCAGATTGTGTATGTCGAGAAACCAGTGGAACAACCTGTCCAGACGCCAGTCGAGCCGAAGAAGCCACTCACACCGCGTTACAGCTTCTTTGTTGTCAACGGCATCATGAACACATACAGCGGACCGTCATTGGGCTTCACACTCGGAAGCATGCGCAAAGCCGGTATCTTCATCAGCCTTTCAACGAATTTCAACTTCGACGGCTTCTTGGAAGAGGAATCACTAATACATTACAACTCCGATCAGATCCAACAGCTTATCGACGCTAACGGGTATGATTCTAAAGAGAAATATCTGTCGTATTCCGCCATCTTAGGTGCCATTATCAGGATTGCCGGTCCCGTCAACATGAAAATAGGCGGCGGCTACAGCAGCAACTCCTTGATAACAAACCTTAGCAACGGTTATTACAACGAGAACTTCTGGGACAGCGACCAGAGCTCGTACGGTTTCGGCGGCTTGGTCGGTATCCAAGCGCACTTCGGGAGGTTTGTAGTGTCATTCGATGCTGCCACAACCAACTTCAAGATGTACGAAGCCAGAATCGGTATAGGAATTGGAACAATAGGTCATTGAAATAGAATAATATGAAAAAACTCTTTACTTTAATACTCGTTTTCGCAACGATTACCGCTATTGCGAAGACCAATGTCGGCGAGAACATCGATGTCACTCACTACGAGATCCATCTCAACAACATCGATTTCACAAACCATACACTGCAGGCTCAGACTGTCGTCACTCTAACAGCGCTGAATGCCATAAATTCTTTCGAATTAGAGCTTAAGTCCTTGAACGTTACCTCTGTGACTTCAAACGATGCGAACGTCAGCAACTTCACACAAAACGACGGAATTTTAACAATAAGCCTCGCATCACCTTTGACAGCGAACACAAGCGCCTCATTCACAATATCTTACGGAGGCAGCACCTTCAACGAGTCGTGGGGCGGCATAATGTGGAGCGGCAACTACGTCTGCAACATGGGCGTTGGATTCGAGTCGATACCGCACAACCTCGGAAAATGCTGGTTCGCGTGCGTGGATAACTTCACCGACAAGGCTACATACGATGTGTTTGTCACCGTGCCGACAGCAACAACAGCAGTTTGCGGCGGCAACCTCATAATCGACACCAACAACGGCGACGGCACCCACACCGTGCATTACAATGTGCCTCAAGAGATTGCCACATATCATATCTCGTTCGCCATCGGCGACTACGTCGAATGGACCGACACATACAACGGCATCGAGCGCGACATCCCGATAACGGTTTACGTCAAGCCTAGCCAGATCAACAACGTGCCTGGTACTTTCGTGCATGTCAAAGACATAGCGAGCTTCTACGAAAACAACTTCGGAGCGTATCCTTTCAACCGCATCGGATATGTCGTGACCAGCGTCGGATGCATGGAACATGTCGACAACATCGGCATCACAAGCGGTGTAGTGACAGGCAACACCACACAGGAGGAATACGTGGCACACGAGCTCTCGCACATGTATTTCGGCAACCTGGTGACATGCGCCACAGCCGAAGAGATGTGGCTCAACGAAGGCTTCGCACAGTTCTGCGGAGTGTTTTACCGTTCGGAGATATACGGCGAAAGCGACTTCCAACAAGCGATGAGCTCCAAAACCAACAACATCACCACTTGGTGCAAGAGCGAGAGCAACTGGATTCCGCTCAACAACGTGCCGCAGACCATGACATACGACAACAGTGCCGTTTACAACCGTGGCGCCGTCGTCGTCAACACCATGATGAACTATCTCGGCAGAGAGACATTCTTGTCGGGATTACGCAGCTATCTCGCCAGCCACAGCTACAGCGCCGCCTCGTCGGAGCAGCTCCGCGACGCCCTCACGGCAGCCACCGGCATCGACATGAACGGATTTTTCGACACCTACGTGTTCACAGCAGGCATGCCGCATTATGGCGTCGACCTCCTCAACGTGACACCAAACGGAAACCAGTATGACGCCACAGTCAAGATGACTTACCAACACTACGGACCTGAACACGTCGGTCAAAACAACCGCGTGGAAGTCACATTTGTCGACAACGCAGGCAATCTCCAGACAGAACTTGTCAACTGGGACGGCGAGGAAGCCACACGCACCGTCACGCTCAACATCAGCCCTGTCGCAGCATTTGCCGACTATTACAACCATTTCCTGGATGCCAAATTCGACAACAACATGACTGCCACAGCCCCTGCTACATTGGGAATAAACCAGCAGCTATCCATCGTGGTCAGCAGCGTCAACGACTCGGTGATGCTCCGCGGTGAAGAACATTATGTGGCACCCGACAACGACCACAACATCCCTGGAACGACACTCTCCACCAAGCATTATTGGAATGTTTTGAGACTCGATTTCGGCGAATCAGAGGTTTCAGGAAAATTCACATTCTCCAACAACGCCAACATGGACGGCGACATCATCCACAGCGAAAACGACTCAGCGGTGCTGCTGTATCGCGCCAATATCAACGAGGCTTGGCACAGCATTCCTTACACACAGCAAGGCAACTGGAAGATCGGCATCATGACGGTAAACGACCTTCAAAGCGGACAATACACCATCGCTGCCATCGACAAGACACAACTCGGCTTGAACGAGAGCATCATCGACACAAAAAAAATGATTCTCGCGCCCAATCCAACCGAAAACTTCGTCAAGATAAGCACAAAATCAGGAAATTCTGAAATAGTGATAATCAATAACTTAGGACAAACCATCAATTCTTTTCCGATTTCAGAAAACGAAATAACGGTCTCAGTCGAGGATTTCCCGGCAGGCGTTTATTACGTAAATCTTCTTGATGAGAAGAAAAATATCATTTCGACAGAAAAATTGGTCAAGAGATAAGTTTTTTTCGTAATTTTGCAACTTGAATTCGAGTTTAATTTTTATTTATAAATAACGTTATTTTATCATGAATCCAACCCATATTGAACACATTGGAATTGCTGTCACAAGCTTGGACGAGTCGATTCCTGTTTTCGAGAAAATGCTCGGAACAAAATGTTACGCCATCGAAGAAGTTAAGGATCAGAAGGTTAAGACCGCTTTCTTTAAGGTCGGCCAGACCAAGATCGAACTTCTTGAGCCTACATCACCTGAGAGCACCATCGCCGCTTTCATAGAGAAAAACAACGGCAAGGGCGGCATGCACCACATCGCGTTTGCAGTGGAAGGCATTGAGAACCAGTTAGCAGAGGCCAAGGCTGCAGGCTTCCGTCTCATCGACGAGACTCCACGCGGCGGCGCTGAAGGCTTGACAATCGCTTTCCTGCACCCGAAATCAACAGGCAGTGTCCTCACAGAACTTTGCGAAAATAAAAACAAATAATAAAAATCATAGAAAATGTTAATCGAACAGAAAATTCAGGAATTGTTGGACAAGCGCGCTCTCGCACGTCTCGGTGGCGGTGAGAAAGGTATCGCTAAACAACATGAAAAGGGAAAGTACACCGCTCGTGAGCGCATCGCCATGTTGCTCGACGAAGGTAGCTTCGAAGAATTCGACATGTTCCTCACACACCGCACCACAGACTTCGGTCTTGAGAAGCAGGTGTATCTCGGTGACGGCGTCGTGACAGGCTACGGCACCATCGACGGACGTCTCGTTTACGTGTATTCACAGGACTTCACAGTGCTCGGCGGCTCTTTGTCAGAGACCATGTCGAAGAAGATATGCAAGGTGATGGATCAGGCCATGAAGGTCGGTGCTCCTATCATCGGCATCAACGACTCAGGCGGCGCACGTATCCAGGAAGGTTCACGCTCATTGGCAGGTTTCGCTGAGATTTTCCAGCGTAACATCAACGCATCAGGCGTGGTGCCACAGATCAGCGCTATCTTCGGTCCTTGTGCAGGCGGCGCAGTGTATTCACCGGCATTGACAGACTTCATCCTCATGACCGAGCAGAACAGCTACATGTTCCTCACAGGTCCTAAGGTAGTGAAGACCGTGACAGGTGAAGACGTCAGCGTTGACCAGCTCGGCGGCGCTTTGGTACACAACCAGAAGTCAGGCGTGAGCCAGTTCATGGCATCAACAGAGGAAGAAGGCTTGCAGCTCATCCGCGAGCTCATCTCTTATCTGCCACAGAACAACCTCGAAGAGGCTCCACGCATCGAGTGCAACGACCCTATCGACCGTAAGGAAGACGCTCTCAACGCCATCATCCCTGACAACCCTAACAAGCCATACGACATGAAGCAGATCATCCACGCCATCGTGGATAACGGCGAGTTCCTCGAGGTTGCAAAAGACTTCGCAAAGAACCTCATCGTCGGCTTCGCACGTTTCGACGGCAAACCTGTCGGTATCGTCGCCAACAACCCTGCTTTCTTGGCTGGTGTTCTCGACATCAACTCATCACGTAAGGGTGCTCGTTTCGTCCGCTTCTGCGACGCTTTCAACATCCCGATCGTGACATTGGTCGACGTCCCTGGCTTCTTGCCTGGCACAGTGCAGGAATACGGCGGTGTCATCACCCACGGCGCAAAAATGTTGTTCGCTTACGGCGAGGCAACAGTACCAAAGGTCACCATCACAATCCGCAAGTCATACGGCGGCTCACACCTCGTCATGGGTTGCAAGCAGCTCCGCGCTGACATCAACTACGCATGGCCAACAGCAGAAATCGCCGTTATGGGTCCTTCAGGCGCTGTCGAGATCCTCAACGGTAAAGAGATTGCAGGCATCGAAAGCGCTGAAGAAAAGACTGAGTTCATCGCAAAGAAAGAAAAGGAATACCGCGACAAGTTCGCAAATCCTTACGACTCAGCGAAATACGGCTACATCGACGATGTCATCGAGCCACGCAACACACGTTTCCGCGTCATCAGAGCTTTGCAGGCACTTGAGACAAAGAAAGACACCAACCCACCTAAGAAACATTGCAATATTCCGTTGTAATCTTAAAATCGATTGAATATGAATATGTTATCAATATTATTATCAGCTGTTAGAGAGCCTATCGCCACTCACGACTGGGTCGTCACCATCGGTGGTTTCCTCATCGTGATCACGGCTTTGGTCGTTCTTTTCTGCATCTTCACAGGATTCTCGAAGCTCGTGAACCATGACTTCAAGAAAGCCAAGAAAGAGAAGAAAGAAAACGAGGCTCCGAACACATCGACAGCAGCGGGCTGGAAGGTCGACGAAGACCTCGCAGTGGTTATCGGACTTGCTCTGGCATTGTCGAAAGACGTGCACGACGAAGAGTCAGGTTTCGTGACTATTCAGAGAGTCGAGCGTCGTTACTCACCATGGAGCTCGAAGATTTACGGATTAAATGGTTTAAACAGAAGAAATTACTAAGCAATGAAGAAATTTAAATTCACAGTCAACGGAAAAGAGTACGAAGTCGAAGTGAAGAACTACGAAGGCGAAAACGCCGAAGTGGTCGTCGACGGCACTCAATATAATGTAACAGTCCAGCGTGAAGAGGAAGCAGCACCGACATTCGTCGCCCCTAAACGTCAGGCTCCGAAACCGGCTGCAGCTCCTAAACAGGAAGCCGCTCCTGCCACATCGGCACCTGCCGACGGCTACAAGTCATTGGCACCTCTTCCTGGCACCGTCATGCAGATCTACGTCAACGTGGGCGACGTCGTGAAACGCGGCGACAAACTCATGATGTACGAAGCAATGAAGATGGAAAACAACTTCCTCGCTGAAGTTGACGGAACAATCAAAGAAATTAAGGTCAGAGTTGGCGACAACATTCTGCAAGGCGCTGTTTTATTTGTAATTGGCTAATTATGAAGAAGAGATTCAACGTTAAAAAGAAAGCTCTGCTCATCTTCGCATTGGTTGCCATCCTGCTCGTGCTTCACGGCATCATGACATCAAGCCCTGCGATGGCTGAACACGTCTTCAGCGCTTCACAGGATGCGACAGAGCTCGTGGCACCTCAAGCCGAACAGTCAGTATCGGCAGGAGAAGCCATCGGAAGCGGAATGTATTCGTTCTGGCAGTTCACCGGCTTCCGCAACTGCACACGAGGCAACCTCATCATGATCCTGGTGGCATTCGTGTTCATCTTCCTCGCTGTCAAATACGACTTCGAGCCTATGCTGCTCATCCCTATCGGAGTGGGTATCATAGTGGGTAACATCCCATTCATCCAAGACTCGTATACCTTTGATTTACAAGGCGCTTTGGCAGCACTCTCCAAGATTGAGATTCAAGGAAACCTCACCTTTGACCTGACAGAAGCACAGAAATTCTTCGTGGGACTCTTTGCCGGACAAGGCGAGATGAACTGCGCACAGGCTCTCGAGCACTTCCACAGCATGACTCCTGAGCAGCTCTCAGCGTTCCTGCCAGCAGGCATGGACCCGACAGCACCTAACACAGCCAAGTTCTTCGACAGCCTAATCAGCCAGGTGTTCAACATGAACATCCAGACCGGTGTCTATCAGAAAGGCTCTGTGTTGAACTATCTGTACTTCGGCGTCCGTCAGGGTATCTATCCTCCATTGATCTTCTTGGGAATCGGTGCAATGACCGACTTCTCTTCACTGATCTCACAGCCTCGTCTGATGATTCTCGGTGCAGCCGCTCAACTCGGCGTGTTCATCACCTTCATCAGCGCCCGTGCTTTGGGCTTCGACCCGCACGAGGCAGCAGCTATCGGTATCATCGGTGGTGCTGACGGTCCTACCGCTATCTTCATCTCCACAAAGATGGCTCCGCACCTCCTCGGCGCAATCGCTATCGCGGCATACTCCTACATGGCTTTGGTGCCAGTTATCCAGCCGCCTATCATGCGTTTGCTCACCACCAAGGAAGAGCGTCTCATCAAGATGAAAGAGCCTCGCATGGTCGGTAAGACAGAGAAGGTCATCTTCCCTATCGTCGGTTTGCTTCTCACCACTTTCATCAGCCCTTCAGCACTTCCACTTCTGGGTATGCTGTTCTTCGGTAACCTGTTGAAAGAAAGCGGTGTGACAAAACGTCTCGCCAACACAGCAGCCAACCCGCTTATCGACATCGTGACAATCCTGTTAGGCTTGACCGTCGGTGCATCAACACAGGCTGACGTGTTCCTCACAGTCGATTCACTTATCATCTTCGCTTTGGGTGCCTGCTCGTTCGCCGTGGCAACATTCGGCGGTGTCTGCGGCGCCAAGCTGATGAACGTCTTCTGCAAGGAAGGCAACAAGATCAACCCTCTCATCGGTAACGCAGGCGTGTCGGCAGTGCCTGACGCAGCACGTGTTTCCGAGGTCGAAGGTCAGAAATACGATCCATCGAACCACCTCCTCATGCACGCAATGGCACCAAACGTTGCAGGTGTTATCGGCTCGGCAGTGGCAGCTGGTATCCTTATGAGCTTTATAGGCATATAATTCAGTTTGAAGTTTGAAGTTAGGAGTTGATTTAACTTCAAACTCCAAACTTCAAACTGGCAACTTCAAACTGGCAACTTCAAACTTCAAACTAAAGAAAAGTGTTATTAATCGGTATCGCCGGCGGCTCAGGATCCGGCAAGACAACAGTGGTGAAGAAATTGATTGAGGCGCTTCCTGAGGACTCGATCAGCGTGGTGTCGCAAGACGCATATTATTGGGACAACGGCAACCTCACGCCTGAGGCGAAGAAAGAGATCAACTTCGACCATCCGGATGCCATCGAATGGGATTTGTTGGTGAAGCATCTCGACATGCTGAAGGAAGGCAAGACCATCCCGATGCCTATCTACACCTACGTGACATGCGCCCGCTCGGCGGAAGTCATCCCGGTGAAGCCAACAGAGGTGGTCATCGTGGAAGGCATCCTCATCATGACATGCCCAGAGTTGGTGAAACGCTTGGACATCAAGATCTTTGTCGACACCGATGGTGACGACCGCTTGATGCGTATCATCAGGCGCGACATCGAGGAACGCGGCAGGACCGTGTCAGATGTCTTGAGACATTATGAAACCTTTGTAAAACCTATGCACAACCAATTCATTGAGCCTACAAAACGCCTGGCGGACATCATCATCCCGCAAGGAGGCTCAAATCAGGTGGCAATAGACATCATGGCGAGCAGGATTAGAATGCAGCTGAACCAGATGAAAAAAGAAAAAATCTAGGTTGACTCATGCCTTTGCATTTTATAATGACAGAGACAAACCGCATAGAATTCAAACGTGAACTTACTCGCGACCTCGACTTGGAACGCGAAGTGGTAGCTTTTCTTAACTATCGCGAAGGCGGAGTTATTTACATTGGCATCGACAAAGAAGGAAAACCTGTCGGCGTTCAGGACATCGATGGCGATATGCTCAAGATAAAAGACCGCATCCGCAACGGCATCCTGCCTTCACCTATGGGATTGTTCGATGTGGTGGTTGAAAAAGTTCAGGATGTCCCTGTGATAAAGATTTTTGTTGCAAGTGGAAGCGAAAAACCATATTACAAAGCCGCTTACGGCCTGTCGCCTCGCGGCTGCTTCATTCGTGTCGGCTCTGCAACCGACCCAATGACAACAGCACAAATAGAAGATTTGTTTACCCATCGTGTGCGCAATTCTTTACGCAACATACGCTCCCCTCGCAAAAACCTCACTTTCCGTCAGCTGCATATCTACTACGAAAGCAAAGGCTTCGCTCTCAACGAGCATTTTCTTGAAAATCTCGACCTTTTAACTGATACAGGCGAGTACAACTACGTCGCTTATTTGCTTGCTGATGAAAACAGCATGTCAATTAAAGTGGCCAAATATGCCGGTACCGACAGAGATATTCTTGTTTCCAACAACGAATATGGTTTCTGTTCATTGCTCAAAGCAACCGACCAGGTACTCGACAAACTTAAGGTTGAAAACAATGTAAGCAGCGAAATAACATATAAACGTCGCATCGACACACCTCTATGGGATGAGCGTGCCATGCGTGAGATAGTCATAAACGCCATAGTCCACAACGACTATTACACCAACGAAGTGCCGCCCAAGTTTGAGATATTTTCCGATCGTATCGAAATAACATCAGCTGGCAGATTGCCTATCGATATGACAAAGGAAGAGTTCTTTGGTGGAATCAGCTCTCCACGAAACAAAGAGCTCATGCGTGTCTTCCGTGACGTGGATATGGTCGAGGCGCTTGGCTCCGGCATGAAACGAATCCGCAAGGTTTACGACGAAAGCATTTTCTCATTCACGACCAATTTTATTCGCGCCAGTATTAAATTCCACTCACAAAGAAACATCAAAACCACATCTTTCGACGACATAGTTGGCAGTGTAAACGACGAAGTTGACAGTGTAAATGGCAGTGTAAACAACACTCAACTCACTGAAAGACAATTAACTATAATTTCCATTATCAACAATGGCAACGCCGTTGGCAGTGTAAATGGCAGTGTAAAATCCAAAGTCACCACCAAGGACATCATTTCCAAGTTAAACCTGTCTGAAAGAACAATCTATCGTGAGCTGGCCACCCTCAAACAACTTAATCGCATCCGTCGAGTCGGCTCCGACAAAACAGGTTATTGGGAGTCAGTTTCACAACACTAACAGCCAATGTATGTCATGAAAAGACTGTTACCTTACTTGATTGTTGCATTGTTTCTTGTCGCCTGCGGCAAGAAAGTTGAGATCATTGAGCCGCCTTTTGTTTTTGACGACAATCTATTGCAAATCGACAGTATGATGCAGCACGATGCCGACTCCGCCCTGCAAATGCTGCTGTCATTCCGAGTGGAGCGAGGATTCTCATCTGAATTCAACGACAACTATCATTCGCTTATCCTTTCCGAAGCCCTTTACAAAACCGACAATCCGCAATTGAATAGATACAGAAATGAGACGTTTCAGGAAACGTCTCTACATGATGCAATGCATTATTTCGACAGCCTCGCCTTTCGATATCCCGATAACGATGACATCACTATGCTTTCCGCTCGCTCACACTACATGAACGGCGTTGGTTTTTATGAAAACGACAGCATTGTGGAGGCGTGCAAGGAATATCTTAAGACATTGGAGATAATGGAAGACCATTTCGATGTAGAAAATTTAACAGGATATAAGGCCAAGTTCATGGGGTTGACGTATACACGTTTGGGAGAGATATTTTCAAACAATCTAGTTGCTACTCCAGCTATTGATTCTTACAAACAAGCCCTAAATTGTTTTTTAAGATTAAAAGACTATAGTTTAGCTAATACATTTTTACATATTGGCATGTCTTATTTGCTCAATAAAAACAATGATAGCGCATTATATTATTATAGAAAATCCATGAGTTTGGCGAAAGAACAAAACAAAATGTCGGTATATATTGGTTCTATATCCGGTATTGCTCCTTTGTATTATGACTTGGGTTATAAAGATACCGCCTTTATGATGATACACGATGCTTTTTCATTGCCCAAAGACGATGATCAATATATGACATGTTGTTTTACTTATGGTGAGATGTTAGCAAAAGAATGCCAATATGATTCGGCAATACATTACTTGGAACAAAGCATTAATAGAAATACGTTTGCAACTAAGACAGTATCTGCTGAATTACTCACGAATTGTTACATGGCTTTGGGTGATACTGTTAAAGCTAATTATTATCAAAAAATATATAGCGACAATTTCACCATTTACAGGAATACTTCTGAAACAAACATAGAACTCTCCAATATTTATGATGATTATCAACAAAAGCATCTTGAAAAAACGAATTTATTAAATAAAAAACATAGCATCCGTCCTTATTTGTTTGTTTTTGTGTCATTAATGCTAGGCTCTGCATGTGCAATCATCATGATAAAAAGAAAGGCTCACAAAACCATCGTCAATTACAACATCAAACTTGAAAATAAAGATAAAGATTTGGCGGAAATGAAGCGAAAGATTGAGGCAAACCCTTTCTTTAACGAACCCATATGCAAATCTATATTAGAGACAGCTAATAAACAACAATTTAAATCGAAAGTTTCATGTTCAACATACTCTGAGTTTGCATTGAGCAAGGAACAATTACTATTATTAGAAGAGGCCATTGACAGACATTACGACAACTTCACACAATGGATAAAGAAAGAATATCCTGCTCTGACTTTTGATGACATTGACTATTGCTGTCTATACTATTTAGGTTTGAAAGACACTGACATTTTTGCTTTGATGCAACGTGCTTATCCGACAATTGTTGAACGTAGTCGGAAATTAAAACGTATATTTAACAGTCAGGAATCACTACACTCTACCATCAAAAGTATTATTGAGGCGCATTGCACAAAGGCACAATAAGTTGTATATCAATTCCTTATACTTCACCCATACCAATCCATACCCATTTTTTATTGACCTGAATATGTTTTGATTTTAGTTTTGTGAGGTCATTGTTAAAAACAAAACTAATATGATTAAACGTATTATCTTAATTATGTGTATACTCGGGACAATAAGTCTGGGTTTTGCCAACAAACTTGCTTTAAAAGACGGACTTGAAATTATGGCAAGTCAAACTAACTACAACGACAAATCATCTTCCATTTCAGCCACCATCAACGGGCACGTCCTGTCGGTTGTTTTCACGGAGAACCTCGGTCAGGTTGCCATTGCCGTGACNNCGTATGCCGACGGTGGCACTGTCGACACTTCAACAATTCAAACCCCGTCAGGTGTAAACATTTACATTGCCGGAACCGGAAGTTTTGTGGTGAGGTTCACCCTGCGCAACGGTGACGAATATTATGGAGAGTTTGAAGTACAAGATTGAAATTTAATTAATATTAATAACTTAACTAACTGATTTAATTATGAAAGCAATTGTTAAAAACATTCTGGTATTATCATTATTATGTATGACATTATTTGCGAATGCGCAAATCAAGGTTCACAATGATGGGCAAATAAGTCTTGGTTCTCTTACGACTAATTTTGGTGTTCAAGTATTACCACAAGGTTGTACATCTTTTCAAAGCTATGAAAACACTAATGTATCATGGACCACTCTTGCACATGCCGTAAATGTTCAAACCAAATTTTGGGTTGTCAACAACCCTTATTACTCACCCAATTACAGATTTTATGTTAACGGCAATGGTATTGTTTATAGAAGAAACGAAGTGACAATATCTGATCAACAATTAATGATGATAGGAAGTCCAATAGAGAATGCCGGTGAGGTCTTAAGCAACATGAATGGCTTTTATTTCGATTTTATTGATGAATTGGAAAACAATAAAGATAGCGAAATAAAACATAATGTCGGCTTCTCCGCACAAGATATAGAAAAAGTATTGCCGGAAGCTGTTGAAAAAGATGAAAATGGTGTTTTTTATCTGAATTATGAGACTCTTACAGTTTTTCTGGTTGAGGCAGTGAAAGAACAGCGGCAAGAGATTCAAGCCTTGCGTAAAACACTCGAAGAAAATGGTTTATTGAAATAAAAAACAAAAAAGTTATTTATATGAAAAAAATTATTTACTTTTGCGTGTTGATGTATTTGGGCTTAAATACAATCGCACAACGGAAAATAAATCCGTCATTTTACGATACTTATTGTTCCTATATGATAAAGAACCTCTCTTTCACATATAATAACATACAGAATCCAATAACACTGGGTTGGATTTATATTAGTGATTATAGTGATGAGTTTAATGATAATAGTTTAAATCCCAACAAATGGTTTTGTTGGGATCATTTTTATCATCCAAATAATACAGAAGTTGGATATTTGGCTGAGAACGTCAATTTATCGAACGGGCATCTGGTATTATCAGCCAAATATGATGAAAACGCACAGAACTATAGCAGTTATGGTGATCTACCTCAATTGCCTCTTAATTTTAACACAGGAGGTATTAAATCCCAATATGAAATCCAATATGGATATTATGAAGTTGAATGCTACTTGCCCAAAAACCATCATTATCGTCCATGCTTTTGGACTGTTGGTGGAACTACTACCGACTATGATGAGATAGATGTTTTTGAAATTCATCCAGACGACAATTCTCCATATATATTTCTTCAGAATGAATATAGCAACATAAGTCGACCAAACACATCATTAATAAAACAAACAATACTATGCTCTGATTCAATTACAGGAAAAACAACTGTTTTTGGAGTTGAAGTTCTGCCATATGAATTAGTATTTTATATTAATGGACATGTCTCAAGCCGATTGATTTATAATTACGATTACGCCAATAATTACAATATTTTTACTTGTACAGACATAACAAAAACTATACCAATGAAAGTGGTACTTTCATTTACATTTAACCCTGTTGATGGTAACATGCCGCAACCTAATGAGGATTTTATTGTCAATTATTTCCGTTGTTATAAACTTGACCGAGGTACAATAGACACTTATAACCCGATAAATTTTGTTCCAACTGCGGCTTCATCCAAAGTTTATCCACATGTTATACTCGGAGGAGTGGGACACACAGCAACAATTAACACACCATCAGCTGTTTGGGCAGAACAATCTATAGTGCTTGACAAAGGATTTGAATTATCTTCAGGAGTGAGTTTCTCAGCACGAATTATACAACATGGGAATGACAATCCTGAAGACTCTCCATTATATATAGGAAATTTTAATAATTAAAAAACATACCGCCATGAAAAAATTCTATTTATTATCATTCTTGTTAATGACTACAGCTTTCGCGTGGTCACAGCATAAAACAACCGTGTTGCAACCTGACAGCCTGAGATGCCAGTTGCTGTTCCATGATGCAACCTCGGCTTTAATTGTTTCATCATGCAAAACGACTTTCAACTACTATGACGATGGAGCACTCGCTGAATATAGACAGGTTTATTATGATCATACTGCTTATACGTGGTATCATGATTTGCAATATGACAATCACAATACCCTTATCGAATATCAGTTAGGAAGTTGGGGAGGATGGGGACGGCCGGCAGGTTTTCTTTACAATATTATTTACGACGGGGACCTGATTGCTGAGAAAAAAATGTGGTATAATATGATTCCAGACTGGGAGTTGAGAGACATTTGGAGGGCCTATTATGATGAATACGGCAGAATTGTGGAAGACTCAACTTATCAATATTCTCAATCTTATTCATCCTTCTTTTTGGTTCAAAACAAAACATACGAATATAATGACAACGAAAAAATTGTAACGCAATACGGATATAATATTAATAATCCCACAAGAAGAGTAACGACGACTTATGACGACAACGGAAGACGCACAAGCGTAAAAACCGAGGATATGACAGACGGCTCATTTGTCAATAGCACCTACACCGAATATCATTACGGAAACGACTCTTTGGCTTTTGCCGAGACATTCCAATGGGATGGGGAATGGACCCCTTTCAGCAAGGATATTTATACCAGAAACAACGAAAACGCGGTGACTTTGGCGGAACACAAACTGTGGAACGGGACAGAGTACGCCAACGACAAACAAACACTGTACGAATACAATGAATACGGTTATCCTACGTTAATATGGTTTCAACAGTTCAACGACACCACAAGCACCTGGGAGGACGGAATCTGCAACTCCGATGACAAATTGTTCACACAAGAACACCTGCAGTTCATCGACAATAACATGAGAAAGACCAAGTATTTTGGCAGAATGTCCATCTATTACACCGAGACTCCAAACCCTTATTATGATATTGAGGAAACAGAAAACATGCCAGTGACCGTCCATCCTAACCCTACAAACGATATAGTCACAATCACCGGCAAGGACATCGCGAAAGTCGAGGTGGCAAACATCCTCGGACAATCGGTTATCAGCAAAGAACGCAGCGGAGACATCATTATAGACCTCTCCCAACAGCCTTCCGGAATCTATATCTTCAACATCACCGACCGAAACGGCAACAGATGTTCAAGAAAAGTTACGAAAGTTCAACACTAAACTTTTATTGAATAGCGTAAGCGAAGCCTCTGCCGCCGTATTTTATCTTCTTCAAATCGTCACGACGACCTGAGAGTTTTACGAGGCACTGGTTGATCTTCGATTTCATTTTCGACTCTTCCATGGCGATTCCCATCTCGGTGGCTTTTGCCATGGCTTTGTCGTATATCTCCTTACTTGTGGTAGGCTTCCCGTTATCCCTTACAACATCCAAAACGATATTGTCCCAAGCAGACAACGGATATGGTTTGCGGGTTTTCTCAGATTTCGCATTGAAAACCTCAGCAGGTGTTTCATTTAACAGATGTGTGAGCTCTTCTATTTTCTCGTTAAAAAAGTCGATTTTAGCAAGATTCTTCTTGACTTCAGATCTAAATTCAGCAATCAAACTTATAAGTTCATCCTTTGATAATGCCTTTTTTTCCATCTTTAAAAATTAAATAATTAAGCAGTTATATTAAAAGTTGCGCAAAGATAATAAATAATCTGAATAATTGTACTATATTTGCAAAAAATAATTAAAAAAATCAAATGAAAGATATTATCGGCTTCCTCAACCTCATCGTTGAAAACAACAACAGACCTTGGTTTCAGCAACATAAAGACTTGTATATCAACGCACAAAACAAGTTCAACGCAATAGCGGAGCAGATATTAATAGGTGTGCAGAAATTCGACCCGCTGACACGCGGTTTGACTTTGAAAGACTGCACCTACCGCTTCTATAGGGATACCAGGTTCTCCCCTGACAAGTCGCCTTACAAGCGTCATTTCGGCTTGTTTATCTGTCCGAACGGCAAGAAATCGGGCTTAGCGGGCTATTATTTCCACGTTGAAGGCGAAGGAGCCGAGTATCTCGGGCATCACGGGCTGTACCCGGGCATGTACCAGTGCGAGCCATATATAACAAGGAGTGTACGCGAGGATATCAGCACCAAGGGCGACGAGTTTGTGAAAGCCTTGAAGAAAGCCAAAAACTTCGACCTCAGCTTCGCCGCGGCTTTGAAAAAGGTGCCGAAGGACTACCCTGCCGACCATCCATACGCCGAATATCTGAAGCTCAAGGATTACTGCCTCTTTGAGCCTATCTCCGACGACATGATTTATTCCGACCACCTGGTGGAATGGGTCGTGGAAGAGTTCAGAAGCTGCTACGATTTTAACGCGTTTCTGAATCGTGCCGCGCTTTTCGCGATGGAAAACAAATAATTTTTCTTTTTGATGCAGCAAAAACACCTTCCTCTCGTTATAGAAGTGTAAAACGGACACGATGTTAGGATTCAACATTATCTTGGAAAGGGCAAAAAGAGGCAACGAGCAGTCGCTGATGAGGCTTTACGACCTCTGCTGCAGCGCCGTCTTCAACGCCTCCTACAGGATAGTGCTGAACGCCCAGGACGCCGAAGAGATAACGCAGGACGCTTTTCTGAAAACGTTCGACAATCTCGACAGTTTCCGCGGCACGGAGAGAGATTTCGTCGCTTTTGTGAAGACGATAGCCATCAACAAGAGCATCGACTTGTTCAGAAGACACAGCAAAGAACCGTTTTACGAGGAAATCGACAACACCGCCGACCAGATTGAAGATGACGACGATTTTGAGGATTTCCCGATAGAGAAGATAAAAGAGGCATTGAACAATCTGCCCGACGGCTACCGTCTGACGATAACGCTACGCCTGATTGACGGAATGGAGTTTTCGGAAATCGCGGAGAAGATGGGAATCAAGGAATCGACAGTGCGGTCGCAGTACGCGAGAGGTTTGGAAAAATTAAGAACGACCTGTAGAGGATAAGGCATGCCTTATCCCAACTGGATGAGAAAATATAGAATTATGAATATAGAAGAAAAAATAAGGAACAACCGAGAGGCATTTGACGATATGAAGATGCCGGAGGGAAGCCGCGAGAGGTTCGCCGCCCGTGTAGGGACGCGGCGTGCCACGTCCAAAATCTGGTTGACATTTACCACAGTAGCAGCAGCGGCAGTGGCGGTTTTGATAATGATGTTCGGATTGAAAAATTTTGACAACATTGAAACAAAGGTGCCGCAGACAGCCGACAACAAATTAGTCGAGATGCGCCAGTTTTACGACGACAAGGTGGAGGAAGCCATCATCAATCTGGAGGACGTGATGGAGAATGTTGACGACTCGACAAGGATGCAGATCAACGCGGTGATTCACGATTTGCTGAACATGGGCGATGTTTTCGCCGAGATGGCACCGCTGCCTGAAGACCGTCAGATGGCGATAACCGAACAGATTTACGACAACAAATTAAGAACATTAGATTTAATAACCAATCAAATAAATAAGTAAAGATTATGAAAAAGATTTTGATTTTAACAGTGTTGATGTTAGCGGCATTCTTCGCATTCGCAAACAATTACAGAGGCGATGACGATAATTACAGATTCGAGTTCAAAAACACCATCGACAAGACTTTCGATGTCGGTGCCAACCCGGAACTTGTGACAGACGGAAAATACAGCGACTTCATCATCACCACATGGGATCAGCCACAGATTGAGTTTTCCGTCAAGGTGACTGTGAAAAGCGACGACGAGAAGAAAGCTGAGGCAAAATTCAACTCAATTAACATCGTTTTGGAGAAGGTCGGCAACAAAGTCATTGCGAGAACCGAGTTCGGTGAATACAAATACAAGACTTTCAACGGCTCTATCGCAATAAAATACAACATTAAGGTGCCAAAAGACGTGGCGATGGATTTGGAGACAAAATACGGCGACATCACCATCGACGAGGCTCGCAGAAAGCTGGAAGTCGATATCAAATACGGCGATTTCAAGGCCGACAATCTGATGATTGACACCATAAAGAACAATCAGATTAATGTGAAATACGGCAACGTCAACATCGAAAATGTTAACAAAATCGGCATGTCTCTTGATTACGGCGACGCAAAAATCAACAAATGCGATTATATTGACGCGACTGTGAAATACGGCAAGATTTTCATCACAGAATTGAATCACTGCATGTTGGAAATCAAATATTCCAACGCAAGGATTGAGCAGGCAAACAAAGTCAATTTCACGAATGTGGCATATTCCGATGTGAAGCTGAAAAACGTCAAAGAGAAGCTTACCGCCGACTTGAAATATTCTGATATGAGTGCAACCGTGACCTCGTTGACACCAAAGGTTACAATCGACGGCGCATATTCCGACGCAAACCTGTTCCTCAACGAAGATGCAGCGTTCAACTACAACCTCAGGTCATCGTACGGCGACATTACTTTCAAGGGCTTCTTCGACGCGAAAAGCATCAACGGCAATGGCAGCTACGGCGAGGGAGAACGAGGATTTCTCGACATCTCGGTGAAATACGGCGACGTCGATATTCGAAAAAATAAATAATCTTTTTTAATACTTTGAATTTTTATGCCGGATTTTTTATACCCGGCATAATTTTTCGTAATTTTGTAACGTTACATGACTACGTCATTTCGACCGACCGCAGGGAGTGGAGAAATCACCGACATTGAGATGATACGAAACAATTAAAAGGCGGTGATTTCTCCATTCCGCTCCGCTCCAGTCGAAATGACAAAAATAAAAATATCATTTAAAATGAAGCGAGCAATATTATTTATTACAGCTATCCTATTGAACATCAATATTTTGATGGCTCAGTTCACTATCTCAGGCACCTTGGTTGACGGAAAAACCAATGAAGGTCTGGCATTTGTCAATGTGGGACTCATCAGAGCCGCCGACACCGTCTACATCAGCGGAACGGCATCGAACGAAAAAGGGTTCTTCAAGTTGGAAAATGTCAGGAATGGCGAGTATATACTGCAGATTACAGCCATTGGGTATGAGAATTACAAAAACATCCTTGACATCTCGGATAATGTCGATTTGGGCATCATCAAGATGAACGAAGGTGCTGTCCGTCTGGATGAGGTCGTCATCATCGAGAAGAAGCCGCTTTTTGCCAACGAAGGCGAGAAAACGCTTTACAACGTGAGCGAAGACCCGTCGATTCAAACAGGAACGGCATCCGACGCCTTGCAGAACGCACCAGGCGTGGAAGTCGACGTGGAAGGCAACATCTCATTGCGCGGTGTCTCGTCTGTCGAGATCTGGATCAACGGAAAGCCGTCGCATCTCACAGATGAGAACCTCAAGACCTACATACAGCAGATGCCTGCCAACGCCATCAAGACCATCGAGGTCATCACCAACCCGAGTGCGCGTTACGCCTCGAAGAGCGACGGCGGCATTATCAACATCGTGACAAACGGCAAGGTGCAGAAAAACCAGTTTATCAGCTTCGGCGTCAACGCATCAACACGTCCCGACGTATCGCCTTGGGTGTCATATGTTTACGCCAACGATAAACTTTCGTTCAACCTTTATCTCAACGGACATTATTCTAACTTCATCAACAACACCAACGGATACAGCTACTCGTTCAAAGACAGCGACCTGAATCCGGGCATGCTCGACACCACCACCACGACACGTTACGACGGAAGGTCGAAAAGCAACAGCTACGGCGGTGGCGGTTATATGAGTTTGGAATACAACATCGACACCATGAACAACGTGTCATTGTGGGTTGGCGGCTGGCCGAGCTGGAACTTCAACGACAGCTGGCAGAACTACTACCGCAACGAATATAACGCCAACGGCATCGAGCATAATTATTACCGCACCGACAGCGAAGGCAACAGCTTGTGGGGTGGCTTCAACGGTGGCGCCGACTACCAGCATCTGTTCAACAACAAAGGCCACAACATCAGATTCAGCCTCTTCGGCGGCAATTGGAACGGATACAACAACAGCACCAACAGACGCAACTACTATTACTGGGACCCGACAGCTAACGCATTCAATGACAGCATCATACGTTACAGCGGATATAAACAGAATTACCGTTACAACGACTTCAGCTACGATGCCAGCATCGACTACAACCTGCCATACAGCGACAACGGCGAGATCAGCCTCGGCGTCTCTTATTCTCACGACCCCGACACATATCATAATGATTACGACACCTTAGTCGGTGATAATGAATACGTTAGCGACAACCTACGCACCCTCGACCGCGTAAGCTGGGAAGACGAATTCGACGCTTATCTCACCTTGCAGCATAAGTTCGGCAACTTCGTGGTGAAGCCAGGCATCAGGATGGAATATTCCGACATCCATTGCAACATGGACGGCTATATGATTGACCATCAATCGAAAACGTATCTCAACTGGCGTCCGTCGTTACATTTGTCATACAGAACCAAGTCGATGCACAACTTCAAACTGAGTTATTCGCGCCGCATCAGCAATCCGGATGCACGATATCTCACAAACTTCGTCGAATACGAGTTGGAGAGCCTCGACTTAGGCAACATGGCATTGAAGCCTGTGTACACCAACTCCATCGACGCGGGCTGGACCAAGTACTTTGAAAAGTTCGGCAGCGTGGGCTTGTCGGCATATTACAGAGACTCACAAGGCAGCATCAACAGCGTCACAGAGAACGTTTACGACGACTATTTCTTCCATCGCTGGGTACGCGCCACCAAGCCTTATAACGTCGATGACTCGTACAATCTTGGCTTTGAAGCGAACGTAATGTACCGTCCAAACGGATTTTTCAACATGAGATTCTACGCCAATGTGTACGACTCGTACTATTCAACGATGTTCAACGGACAAAAAGTCTCGAGTGATTTATGGTCATACAGTTTGAGATTGAATGTTTGGGCGAAGCTGTGGAACAAGCTGGAAGTGCATGCTTCGGGATACTATCGCTCTGCTACACAGTCGCTTTACGCTGAGCAGAGACCGTCGTATGCCATCAATTGTGGCTTACGTGCCGACTTCTTCGACAAGAAAATGTCGGTTTATCTGAACGCCAACGACATCTTTAACTGGAACAAATGGGATAATAACACGTACAATCCGTACTATGTTTCGTACAGTTCGTACAAATATAACAGCCGTTCGGTCAGCGTCGGTGTCACTTTCAGGTTCGGAAAGATGGAACTTGAGAACATGGCGCGACAGGGCGGTGAAGATGCAAGCGAAGGTGGCGGAATGACCGGAGGGAAATAATCACAGCTCGTCATTTCGACCGACCGAAGGGAGTGGAGAAATCACCGCCTATCAATTGATTCGAAACATTCAAATGCCGGTGATTTCTCCATTCCGCTTCGCTTCACTCGAAATGACGAACACAATGCAAATTATAAACGATGAAAAGAATAATACTGATTTTAGGAGTTTTACTCGTTTTTGCTGGATGCGAAAACGAAAAGAAGCCTACGGCAACGGTTCAGAAGCAGGAGAAGAAAAACGTGGTGGTGCCAGCGTTTGATGGCAATTCAGCGTTTGATTTTGTCAAGAAACAATGTGATTTCGGTCCGAGGGTGCCAGGGTCTTTAGCACACCAGCAGTGCGCCGACTGGATGGTTACAACGCTCAACGGATACGCCGACACAGTGTTTGTGCAGGATTTCAGGACACGTGTTTACGACGGCAAGGTGTTCGACGGACAGAACATCATCGCAGCGTTCAATCCTAATGCAAAAAAACGTATCATTGTTGCAGCACATTGGGACTCAAGACCTTACGCCGACAACGACCCTGACGAGGCTAACTGGAAAAAGCCTATCGACGGTGCCAACGACGGTGCGTCGGGCTGCGGCGTGATGATGGAGATGGCAAGAGTGATGAAGACGAACCGCATAGATGAAAACATCGGTATCGATTTGATTTTCTTCGACTTGGAAGATTACGGCGCACCGAAATGGGCTGATGCGAGCCTTCACGACGACCTCGCATGGGGTCTCGGCTCACAGTATTGGTCGAAGAAGCCGCACATCGACGGGTACAAGGCATATTACGGCATATTGCTTGACATGGTAGGAGCGAAAAATCCGCGTTTCCCGAAGGAATACTACTCACAAGGCAACGCTGCCTGGGTACAGAACAAAGTATGGCGCACCGCACGCGACATGGGATATACCGATGCTTTCACCAACGAACTCGGCGACCCAATCAACGACGACCACATCTATATGATTCACTACGCCGGCATCCCAACAATCGACTTGATTCATCTCGTGGGCGACGACGACAGGACATCGTGCTTCTTCCCTTACTGGCACACGGTCAATGACAACATCGAGCAAATCGATGTCAAGACATTGCAGATGGTTGGAAACGTGATGATGAAGGTGATATACAACGAGTAACGTCATTTCGAGCGAAACGTAACGTAGTGGAGTGAAGTCGAGAAATCACCGCCAAATAATTAATTCTGAATCATTCAGATGCCGGTGATTTCTCCACTCCCTTCGGTCGGTCGAAATGACGATTATTGTATGTATTTCTCCCCATTAAGGATATAAACTCCTTTGTAGTTTTCAGGCAGCTTTGAGCCGAGGCAGCGACCTTCTACGGTGTAGAAGCGGTTGTCTTTCAGCATGTTACCTTCATAAACCTCTTCTACTCCTTCACTTCCGACGTATGGATAGAAGGTGACGAGACCGAGACTTGGGTCATCGGCTTGATGATAAATATGGCTCTCAATTTCATCGTAATCCGTTGAGCCCCATTTGTTTCCGACTGCCATAATGTCGTATGACGCGTTGTTGTACAGGTCATAAATCATGCCGCCGTTGCCGTTGTCGTGAATCTCATTATAGCCCCAATCGTCTTCGGTTCCAAGGTCGATATCGTGCAAAAAGATTGCGGTGATGCCCCAAAGGTTACCGGTAATCACATTGTTACGCAACACAGCCTTGTTGTTGGTAGAAGAGCCGTAAATCGAGATGCCGCTGCCTCCATTCATCGGGTTTTCCTCATGGTTGTTATCGAGAAACTGGTTACCCACGATAACTGATGAGATTGTGTATCCTTGCTGGTTATAGCCGTAACGATTATCACGGATGATGTTGTCTTTCAGAAGCACTTTTGTTGAGCCAACGCTGGCAAGGTCAGCGACGGAGACACCACCTACATGCCATTGAGCCATGATGGTGTAAATCTCATTGCCGACGATGCGGATAGTGTCGTTGCCACCCGGTCCGAGGTTGATTTGCGGGGTGTTGACGTTGTCGGTGACATTTGTGTCGAAGTCGCAATTCAAAATCTGCGGCGAGGCCTCTCCATTGGCCGGCGAGCTTATCGCAGACCCCTGATTCAGCATGAAATAGCAGTCTTTTATCGTTGGGTCGCAGTTCATGATATCGATGACGGCATTGCTGTAATCCCTTGTAAAATAAACGAATTTCACATCGTCGAAAGTAACATCCGACTCTATCACTTTGATGCCTGCGCCGTCCGAGAAGTACATCTTTTTGATGTTGCAGCCAGTGGCGTTTTCGAAGCGCATGCTGAAATGCTGTGTCTCGTTCAGACCGTAAAACTTAACTCTGTTATTGTTAGTGCAAACCATTGAGCCATTGATAGTTACGAGCACTTCCGCCACATCGATACGAGCCACCTGGTCGTCGATTTTCAGGACATCGTTCGTCGAAATGGTAAGGTCGGCATTGATGACGAAACCGTTCTCACCCACAGTGACCACGCCTTCTGTAGCATCAACGAGATCCGGCAAGGTGTAGGTGGTGCCGTTGCCAGGGCTAACCCATTGAGCATCAAGGGTTATTGCCGACATAAAGATAGCGATTAAAAATACTAATGTTTTTTTCACAATAATTATATTTTAAGTCTTTAGTCTCTAGTCGTTAGTCATTAGTAAAAATACCAATAACTAAACACTAAAGACTAAAGACTAAGAACTAAAGACTATTATTACTTCTTAATTGCAGCGATACCTGGTAATTCTTTTCCTTCGATAGCTTCAAGCAATGCGCCGCCGCCTGTTGACACGTATGACACCTGGTCAGCGAGGTTGAACTTGTTGATGCAAGCCACTGAGTCGCCGCCTCCGATGAGTGAGAAGGCGCCAGTCTTTGTTGCGTCAGCGATAGCCATTGCGATAGCTTTTGAACCCTCAGCGAAGGTGTCGAACTCAAACACGCCGCAAGGACCGTTCCAGAGGATGGTCTTCGAGCCTTTGATGACGTTGGCGAAGAGCTCGCGTGTCTTAGGACCGATGTCCATGCCTTCCCAGCCTTCAGGGATACTCATCGGGTCAACTATCTGAGTATCAGCGTCGTTGGCGAATTTATTACCGACAACGCAGTCGATTGAGAGCACGAGGTTGACGCCTTTTTCCTTAGCTTTTGCCAAGATGTCGAGAGCGAGGTCGAGCTTGTCGTCTTCACAGATTGAGTTGCCGATCTTGCCGCCGAGAGCCTTCTTGAAGGTGTATGTCATGCCGCCGCAGAGGATGAGGTTGTCGACCTTTGTGAGCAGATTCTCAATGATTTCAATCTTTGTTGACACTTTCGAGCCGCCCATGATAGCTGTGAACGGGTGTTTGATGTCGTTCATGACCTTGTCGACAGCAGCCACTTCCTTGCCCATGAGGTAGCCGTACATCTTATGTTCAGCGTCGAAATAGTCGGCGATGAGAGCTGTCGAAGCGTGAGCGCGGTGTGCTGTTCCGAAAGCGTCGTTGATATAATAGTCGGCGTATGAAGCGAGTGTCTTGGTGAACTCTTTCTGAGCTGCCTTGACCTCTTTCTTTGCCTCGTCGTAACCTGGCTCGCCTTTCTCGACGCCACGTGGTTTTCCCTCTTCCTCAGCGTAGAAACGGAGGTTTTCGAGAAGCATCACCTCGCCTGGTTTCATGGCTTTGATAGGCTCGGCGGCCTTCATGCAGTCATCGACGAAGATGACAGGTTTGCCTACGAGTTCCTCGAGATGTTTCACGAGCGGTTTGACCGAATATTTCGGGTCCGGGTTCTTTTTCGGACGGCCGAGGTGCGACATGATGATAAGCATACCATTGTCGTTCAACACCTTACGTAATGTAGGCATTGCAGCACGCATACGGGTGTCGTCGGTGATGTTGAAATTGTCGTCGAGTGGCACATTGAAGTCAACGCGAACGATGACGCGTTTGCCAGAAAAATTAACTTGATCGATGTTTGTCATAATGTTAAGTTTTAATATTTAAAATAATTTAATTTCCAAAACAAGCGAAAATTCGTTTTATCAACTGCTTGATACTGTTTGGCTTAGGCAGATTCTCCTCATCAACTTCCGTGAAATCCGTGTCGCCGCGGCGGAGATATTTTTCAGTAAAAGTGCCAGGGCTGATGCCCCATTTAAGCTGGAACATCTTTTTTCCTGGGTTTTTATGCATTCGTTTGGTCGATTTGCTCCCGAAATGATACACGAGGCTGTTGCCAACGCCAATAAAATCACGCACTCCGGCGTGCCAGAGCTTACGTGAGATATCCGGGTCGGAGTACCAGCCAGGGTGGAACTCGACGCTCATGCCTCCGACGAGATCCCAGCAATCCAACGGCATCACGTTTGGCGGCCATGTGCTTCCACGCCAGTCGTTGCGGACGAGTTTTGACTGTTCTCTCAGCAACTCAGCCTCACGGAACGACTCGATGTCGGTGCCGAAGTCATGATGAACGACACACGGATTGTTTCCAGTCGGCTCGATAAGCGTGCTGGAAATCATAAAATATTTATGTATATCTTTCTGATTATCAGTCAGTTGATTGATACGTTCAAGAATCGGTTTGTCCCAATTCGGCAAGAAATACATGTCATCATTGGCGTAAAACACGAAATTGGTGTCGATGAGGCTGCGGCAGGCGTTGAGAGCGTAGCAAATGCCGATGTTTTCTTTGGCATAGATATAGTCAAGTTGCTGATTTTCAACCCATTGCAACGTTCCATCCTCACCTTCGTTGATAGCCACGATAATCTGATGATCGTAAGCCGAATTTTTGCGGATACTGTTCACGCAAAGCTCAAGATACCTCAGATTATTCCAAGTCGGGATAATGAAAGTGAAGCAGTAATCCTTTTTTTCGGCACGTTGATATTTCTCAAAACTTATCATAACTTCTTGTCGGTCAATTCTTTAAGTGTTTTATATTTGAGCTTGGTGGCTTTCGCGTTGATGCGGCAAATGTGGAATCCGTCGGCACCGTCGAGGAAGCCCAGCTGGAAGAAATAATGCTGCACGAAAGCAAAAATCGGTGATACGACCATGTAAAATCCGGCGTGACGTTTCCCTTTCATGAAGTAATGCTGTCCGCGCATCTTGGCGAACTTAAACATCTGATTCTCATAATCTTGCGCTGTCGCAAACGAGTAATGCAGCAGGTCGCCGTGGAGCACTGTCTCTCTAATTTCAGTTGAAAACTCTATCGTTTCATGGATCTCGCCGTTCCATTTTCCGACGTTACGGTTCCAGATACGAATTTTACGATCGGGATACCAGCCGCAGTGGCGGATCCAGTGGCCGCAGTAGTTGGTGAGGCGGTTCATGCTGAACACTTCGTCATCGACGAGGTCTTTGTTTTTAAGCTCCAAAATGGAATTTTTCAGCTCCTCTGACAGCTCTTCGTCGGCGTCGATGCTGAGGATCCAGTCGTTGGAGGCAAGGTTGTTGGCAAAGTTTTTCTGCTCTGAATAGCCCAGCCATTCCTGCTTTACAAACTTGACATTGAATGAGTTACAGATTTCTTCCGTTCTGTCGGTGGACAATGAGTCGACCACAACAATCTCGTCTGCAACATCGCGAATTGATTCGAGGCAACGTCGGATGTTACGTTCTTCGTTTTTTGTGATTATGACTGCTGTGATCGGCATCGCACAATTTTTTGCAAAGGTAGTAATTAATTTTAAGATTCGCAAAAAAATAAATGAGATTCCTCATTGGAAGTTCCACTTTTTCATCACTTTGTAGACGGCACCATCGGGGCAGAGAATGCTCTGGAACAAGATGATTTCATTCACCTCCTGGTGGATGTACGATTTCTGCTCGATGGCTTGCACCACCTTTTGAAAATACTGTTTCTCGCATAGGTCTTTGATGCGACCGAGGGTGAGATGCGGCACAAAATTCTGTCTATCACGTTGATAACCAATGTTATCGAAAGCTGTCAGGACCGATTCTTCGAGGTTCAGAAGCTCTTCGGGCGTTTGCTGCATTCCGAGCCAGAGAACACGCGGTGCGTAGCGACTGCCGAAGAGTCCCGTACGGTTGAAGTCCATGGTGAAACTATGATGATTTTCAACGACTTTGGAGACTGCCTCGATAATTTTCGGCTCATCTTGAGGGGGTGTCTCGCCAATGAACTTCAAAGTGAGATGTATATTTGTAGGTCGCACCCAGTTTATCATTTTCTCGTGCGACAGACGATTTCTTAAATCGTTAACAAGCGGTGCGAAGCCGTTGTTTTCAGTATTTATTGGAATTGCAAGAAATAATCTCTTCATATTTTTTCTTTTGGTTCACGCAGATTTCGCAGAAACCGCAGATTTTTTTCTTTCCACAATCTAATCTGCGAGATTGCTCGCGACGCGAGCTGCAGATTTCGCAGATCGGACTGTGGAAGATTAATTCTGCGTTATCTGCGAGATCTGCGTGAGACTTATTCCATTTGTTTGTAATCTTCGGCGAGGCCTCCTTCGGAGGTTTCACGGTAGAGATACGGGATGTCGCGACCGGTTTTGTTCATGGTAGTTACCACTTTGTCGAATGAAACTCTGTGGCGGCCATCGGTGAATGTCGAGTAGATGTTGGCATCCATGGCGCGAGCCGCTGCAAAGGCGTTACGCTCAATGCACGGTATCTGGACGAGACCGCAGACAGGGTCGCAAGTCATGCCAAGGTGGTGTTCGAGAGCCATCTCACAAGCATATTCTATCTGAGCCACGCTGCCTCCGAAGAGCTGACATGCCGCTCCAGCCGCCATTGCACAAGCCACTCCGACCTCGCCCTGGCAACCGACTTCGGCACCAGAGATAGAGGCGTTGGTCTTCACGATATCGCCAATCAAACCTGCTGTTATCAAGGCACGGAAGATGCGTACCTCGTCGAAGTTATAACTCTTCCAAAGATGATAAAGCACGGCCGGAAGCACGCCACATGAGCCACAAGTAGGCGCTGTGACGATGAGTCCGCCCGAGGCGTTCTCCTCAGCTACCGCCAAAGCATATGAAAACACCAAACCACGGCTACGAAGCGTGTGCTGGTAACCCATCGCCTTGATGTTATATTGTGCGGCTTTGCGAGGCAAGTTGAGAGGTCCGGGCAAGCGACCTTCAGTGCGCAAGCCACGCTCCACGGCGGCTTTCATGGTCTCCCAAACGTTTTTTATATGCTCAATAATGTTGTCATCTTTCTCATTTTCAAGCACATACTCCCAATAAGTCTTGCCAGTGTCCTCGCACCATTTCATGATGTCGGTCATCTTGGTGAGCGGATAGATATCGGGTAGCACCGACGGTTTGCCTTCCTCTTCGAGGGCACCGCCGCCAACACTGTATACCGTCCACTCTTCAAGGACTTTATTTTCTTTATCTAAAGCCTTGAATGTCATTCCATTAGGATGATAAGGCAGGAAAACCTTAGGCTGCCACACGATGTTAACAGGCGCGTGCGGTTGGAGAACCTCTATTATTGCGACGTCGGTGAAGTGGCCTTTGCCAGTGGCTGCAAGGCTTCCGTAGAGTGTCACCTCAAACGAGGCTGCTTCGGGATGACGCTCGAGGAACTGCTCAGCGGCAAAACGAGGGGCCATGGTGTGGCTCGATGACGGGCCGTGACCTATTCTGTAAATTTCTTTGATGCTCTTCATAACTTTAATAGTTTACGTCATTTCGTCTGAAGCGTAGCGGAATGGAGAAATCTCATCCGAACGAACATTTTCATTATTGTTTGAGATTTCTCGACTCCCTTCGGTCGCTCGAAATGACGGTGGTGATTGTAGGTATTGCGTTTATTAACTTTTTTGTGTATTCATTTTTCGGGTTATTGAAAATCTCATCGGCATCGCCGAGTTCCACTGGTTTCCCGTTGTACATCACAAGGATGCGGTCGGACATGAAGCGGACGACGCTGAGGTCGTGGGAGATGAAGATGTAGGTAAAACTGAAGTCTTTTTTAAGGCGGTTTAAGAGATTCAATACCTGCGCCTGCACCGAGACGTCGAGTGCCGACACCGACTCGTCGCAGATAATAAGCTTCGGACGCACTGCGAGGGCTCGTGCGATGCAGATTCGTTGCCTCTGACCGCCCGAGAACTCATGCGGATAACGCTGATAATGCTCAGGTTGCAGTCCCACCTCAGTGAGCAGCTCGCACACCTTGTCGCGACGTTTCTTAGCGTCAGGTTCGAGACCATGCACCATCATCGGCTCCGCTATCGCGTCGCCGATGCGAATCCTCGGATTCAGCGACGAATAAGGATCTTGGAACACTATCTGCGCATGTTTGCGATATTCACGCAAGTCGTTGCCCTTCAGCGACATAACATCATTTCCTTCAAAGATTATCTTGCCATCGGAAGGCTCGACCAGACGAAGGATAGAGCGACCTAGGGTTGTTTTTCCGCATCCCGACTCGCCCACGAGACCGAGTGTCTCGCCAGGATAAACATCCAAGCTCACGTCATCAACAGCTTTCACGTGGTCGTAGACACGGTTAAAGATGCCTTTTTTCAGCGGAAACCACGTTTTAAGGTGCTCTACCTTCAAAAGCGGCTCACGGCTGTATATTTCTTTTAGATGGTTTTCTCTATCTTCTTGAGTGACAATGAGTTGCTGCTTAAAATCAGTATCTTCTTTCCAGGTGCCGTCGAGGAACTCTTTCACTATTGGGAGGCGCTTTAGACGGAAGTCCATGGGAGGGCGGCAAGCAAGAAGGCCTTTAGTGTAGGGATCTTTAGGGTCACTAAGGACTCTAAAGGCGGGGCCGAATTCAACGACGCGGCCATCGTGCATGACGAGGATATCATCGGAGACTTCAGAAACCACGCCGAGGTCGTGAGAGATGAAAATCATCGAGAGATTTTCTGTTTTTTGAAGATCTTTCAACAGTTTCAGAATCTCTTTTTGAACGGTGACATCGAGGGCGGTAGTTGGCTCGTCGGCGATTAGAACTTCGGGGTTGCACGCCAATGCCATTGCTATCATCACACGCTGTTTTTGGCCACCAGAGAGCTCGTGAGGGTAGCTTTTGTATATCGCTTCGGGGCGTGGAAGCATCACTTTTTTGAAAAGGGATATCACTCGTGCCTTCGCCTCTTCTTCGGTGACATTTTCGTGGGCAAGAATGGCTTCAGAAACTTGGAATCCGCACTGAAACACGGGGTTGAGCGACGTCATCGGCTCCTGAAATATCATGGCGATGCGCTTGCCGCGGACGTTGTGCATGTCTTTCTTCTCAATATGCAGAATATCTTTCCCGTCAAGGGTAATCTCATCGGCAGTGATTTTCGACTGTTTCTCGTTAAGAAGCCTCATCACCGCAAGATTGCTCACTGACTTTCCCGACCCTGATTCGCCTACGATACCAAGGGTTTTCCCTTTCGGCACCTCGAAGCTGACACCATGCACCGCCTCGTTCCACTCGCCATCGCGAAGGAAGCTGATTTTCAGATTCTTTATTTGAAGCAGTGTACTCATAATCGTCATGTCGAGCCTGTCGAAACATCTCATATATTTCTGCAAAGATAGTATTTTTTTATTTATCTCTCGCAGATATCGCAGATCTAGCAGATTTTTACCTATCTTCCGAAAATCATCTCCCAGATGCTCGCGACGCGAGCTGCAGATTTCGCGGATTTTTAACGTAATATATATCTGTGTAATCTGCGTAATCTGCGAGAACCTTTATAAATTATTGGCAATTCTTATAATCCCTAAATTAATATTCTCAATATTGAAATTAACCAAAAGTCCCAGGTGTAGTCCAGTAATTTTCAGATATGTCAATAATTGTTTTTTATGAACATTAGTAATAACATCAACAGATTTTAATTCAACAATCACTTTGTCTTCAACAAGTAAGTCCAATCTATATGATACAGGCAGTATTTTCCCATCATAAACAATATCAATTGGCACTTGAGACTCAACTTTTAATCCATCTTTTTTCAACTGATATATTAAAGCAGCTTCGTAAACTGATTCTAATAATCCATGTCCTAATTCGTTGTAAACACAATAGATAGCTCCTCTAATTTTGTAAGAAATATCGTTCTCTTTCATAAATAATGCTTTTTGTTTAAAATTTTTGCAAAGATAAAAGTTTTTCTCGCATATTTCGCCGAAAACGCAGAAATAATCTTCCACAATCTAGTCTGCGTAATCTGCAGCTCGCTTTAGCGAGCCATCTGAGAAATAAAAATTGGGAAGATAAGGAAAATAATCTGTGTAATCTGCGTGATCTGCGAGAGAATAAATGGCGGTCGAAATGACGTCAGAACCCCTCAAGTGTCATTAAAACCGTTGGTATCAACAATATTCCTCCAATTATAATCATCATCAGGATGAACTTCCACACCCATTTGAACCATTTCTGGTACGGAATTTTCGCCACGCCCAGCGCTCCAATCAAAACGCCGGATGTTGGCGTTATCATGTTGGTGAAGCCGTCGCCGAACTGGAACGCCATCACTGTGGCTTGACGGCACACCCCGATGAGATCGCCAAATGGAGCCATGATAGGCATGGTGATTGCAGCCTTCGCCGAACCAGACGGAATCACAATGTTGATAAGCGTCTGGATGCCATACATTATCTCGACCGACGCCACCTTGCCGAAGTCGGACATTGATTTCGACAGACCATATAAAATCGTGTCGATGATACCGCCGTCTTGAAGGATTATCACTATGCCGCCCGCCAAGCCAACAACTACTGCCGCAGACAAGATATCCTGCATACCTTCGATGAAAAGTCGGGCTATGTCGCTGGCGCTCTTGCCGATAGCCACGCCGCTGCAGATGCCCATGGCGAGGAACAGCGACGCGATCTCCATCACATACCAGCCGTAGCCCATCACGCCGACGATGAGGTAAACGATGGTGTAAAGCAGCATCACTAAAATGAAGCTGTGCACCGTTTTCCGTAAGGAAAGGAAGCCCAAAATGGCGAAGATGCCTGTCAAAATCGGGATAATCGGCATGGTGAAGGCACTCGAGCCTATCTTTAATGTCGTTTCAGGATTTAAAACCGAGAAAACCGCCATTGCGACAAGCAGGAAAGCATAGACAAACCAAGCTGATTTTGGAACATATTTTTCAAACTCCTGCCCTTGCGCCTCGGTGTGCTGCCGCCAGTAAGCGTCATCGTCGTACATGATTGACGACTTTGGATTTTTCTTCACTTTGTGGGCATAATGCAGCACAAAAGCGATGCCGAAGATGTTGATAATGACCCAGCAGAAGATGCGGTAACCAATGCCCGAAAACAGCGGCACGCCTGCGATGCCTTGCGCGATGCCGATTGTAAACGGGTTCAGAATAGCTCCGGCGAAGCCGATATGCGCCGCCACATACACCATACAAAGGCCGGTGATACTGTCGTAACCCATTGATATTGCGAGTGGTATGACGATAATCACAAAGGCGATGCACTCCTCGCTCATGCCAAAAACGGCTCCGAAGAGGCTGAACAGCAGCATTATCAGAACAATGATGATGTTGTCGATGCCCAAAAATCGTATAAACTTATGATTTTCAAGTCGTTGCGTGAATCTCAAGAAAGAGAATATCCCCATATCGATGGCTCGGCTCTTGTTCATAATCCAGAACGCGCCGCCAATCATAAGGATGAAGATGATGATTTTCGACTGCTGCACGAAGCCGTTGAAAAGCGCCGAAAACACTTGCCATGTCTGAGCTTCAGTATGGAAAACCTCCTGATATTCAGCAGGCAACTCGTTTTCATAATAAAACTGTCCGTAGACGTACATTCCCGGCTTGATGAACCAGGTCATGATGGCGGCGACCACTATTATGAAGAAAACTATGACGTAGGTATGCGGTACTTTTCGTTGAGCCATAAAATATTTTTTGCAAAGATAAGAATTTCTCTCGCAGATACCGCAGATTTTTATTTATTCACTATCATTCTCTGAAATCAAAAGGAGCTTATCGCCTTTTTTAAGATATAATTTTCCATTGGGCACTATGTATTTATGGTCGCGTTTGACGAGCATCACGAGGGTGCCTTTCGGGAGCGGATAATCCTTGAGATATGCTTGATTTTCAACGAGTTGCATCTCCATTACAGTGTTGAGTTCATCGGGGATTTCCACGCCGAAATTAGCCGGACCGCTGGTGTCTTTTTCGCCAAGATGAAGATGTTTCGCCAAGAAAGGAATGGTAGTTCCTTGAAAAATCAATGATAGTAAAGTGATGAAAAACACCACATTGAAGATAGCTTCACCACCTGTGACGCCGTTTACGAAAGGATAAGTGGCGAAGATGATAGGAGCAGCACCTCGCAACCCGACCCACGACACGAAAACCTTGTCTTTGAACCCGATTTTACGGAAAGGCAGCAGGTTTATCCACACCGCCAGAGGTCGTCCGACGAAAATAATGAAGACACCGATAATGATAGCGGGAATTGCCATTTTCAGCATATTGTGAGGCGTGACGAGGAGTCCGAGCAGGAGAAACATAACGATTTGAACCATCCACACGAGCCCGTCGAGGAGCTTGTCGATACTGCGACGCTCGATGATTTTGGTGCTGCCGAAAACGGTATGCACCTTGCCGAACACTTTTATCGTGCCTTTCACCAAACCGGCATTACCCACCACTATGCCCGCGATATAAACTGCAAGATAGCCGTTGCCTCCAAGCATATCTGTAATGGCAAACGTCAGGAAGATAAAGCCGACAATGAGGATCTGGTAGAGCGACTTGTTTTCGAGTTGCAGCTTGTTGTGAATCCACACATAGACGCGCCCGAAAAGCAAGCCTACTATGAGCCCCACCACAAATTGCAAGACGAAAGTGAACACGATGTGAAACACGCTGATGTCGGCACCGCCGCCGTTTTGCACCACCTGAATCATCACGATGGTGAGCATGTAGGCCATCGGGTCGTTACTACCGCTTTCCAACTCCAGAAGAGGTCGCAGGTTATGTCTCAGTTTGAGTTTCTGCGACCTCAAAATACTGAACACCGAAGCCGAGTCGGTTGACGACATGGTGGCAGCGAGCAAAAGCGCCATCGCAAGCGGCACCGACAGCGCTTTCTCGAAGACGAAGCCCACGCCATAGATGAAAAAACCGGTAAACACAGTTGTTAGAAGCACTCCCAGTGTAGCCAGAACCAGTCCCGGACCGATGACTGGTCGGATGGTCTCGAAACGGGTGTCCATACCACCGGTAAACAGGATGATGGAGAGCGCAATCATTCCGATAAACTGCGCTACCTCGTAGTTGCTGAAATGTATTCCGACACCGTCTTCGCCAAAAATCATGCCCACAACAAGAAATATCAAGAGTGTCGGGACACCCATTTTGTATCCCGCCTTTGTTATTAAAATGCTGAAAATCAAGATGATAGCAGCAAGTAATAAAAAGTTTCCAGCTGTGATTACCATATCATTCCTCCTTCCGGATGGACGCGGCACGCCACGTCCCTACAACATTTTTTCAATCAGTTTCATTGCCCTGACATCATTGAAAATATAGATGTCGGACTGCGGTTTATATTCAAACGGCTCGTATTTGAACACTTGAATCGCAATGTAATTATGGTCATCGGAAAAGTAGAAAACCGTCTGCACGTTGCCTTCCTGTTGGCGATTGAAACCTACGAAAGCCTCGAAATTCTCTTCTTCGAGAGCTGTTTTGATACCATAAAGATCCACTGGATTGTAGAAAATACGGTCTTTCGACACCACAGAGCCAGTTTCCGTGTTGACGATTTTTGTACGCTGCCAGCCGAGCATGTAGGCTGCCACACAGATAGCTGCGATGCCGAAGAAAATCTCCGTTGATGTGATTAAATCGCTTTGTTTTACATGGGAAAGATAAAACATTGCAGCTGCGAATATTATCAGAACTATGCTGACAAGAATTGATGTTATATTGTTTTTTTTCTGCAAATCAGGAAGTTTGCATGAGTTTATGTTTCCTTGAATTGTTGTTTTCATGATTATTTGAATTAAATTTTACCTTAATTAACAGAACAAGCGGCCAGACATTAAGGGCTTTAATGCCGTTAAGGCCTTTAGTGATGGCCGCATCCAATCGCTAACAGATAATTCTCAAATAATCAAGCGACGGAAAAGGACAACGAAGAGGTCGTTGTGGGAGGTGAAGCAGCAAAGAAGCTGCGGAGAGTTTTTAAAACCGAAATATCTGGTTTTAACTTGTAATCGCTTTAGAATCAACGAGTTACTGGATATTTTTTGGATTTTTCTTGTTGAGGTAAAATGAATAACCGGCCCGGAGATGTAGTTCACCAGATGCGGCAAGGCCATATCGCCCTTGTTTGCCGAAAGGAACATCTCAACCTGAGCATTGTGAGAATCAACGAGAACACCTTGCGACTCAACTACATCGCAAAGATAAGGCTCGGTCATCTTGAAGCCAAGATAAACCACCAGGGTCATTGTGATATAGAAGAGAAGTTTTTTCACAAATACTACTCAAAAATGGCAAATAAATCGTTGTAATACAAATTTTTAGGATTGAAAATCAAATCCCACGAATCACCCCAGACCACATTGCCGTTTTCAATTCTAAACTCTTGAAAACGTTTTAAATCGTAATACTCATTGTAACACGAATGCGGTTTTTTTAAGAAAAATGGTTCAAAATCAACAACAACACAATGATTGTCTTCGAATACTATTTTTAATTTATAGTCTCCAAAGTATTGTGCCTCAATGACTTTAAATCTGCTCATATTTTCTTTTTTATCTCTTCACAAACAATTTTCTGTCTCAAAATAAAAACCTGGTGCCATTTCATGGCAATTTCAACAGCATATTTCTCAACAAAACGTTTCGCTTCCTTAAATTTAGCTGGTGGAAGCGGTTCAAAACCCTTATTATTACGAGTTTCTATTTTATTTAAAATTCCATCATTAAAAACAATGATAAAAATCGTCTCGTAATCGCCGTATTTCGCGTGAACGTGTAGCGGCTCATGTTCGTTTGAATAGAAAAAAAACACTATTCCAAGGTAATCATAGATTTTGGGCATAAAAACATATTTTTAATTGCTTTGCAAAGTTACAAATATTTTTCAGATTATTCAACTTTTTTTGAATTTTATATTGAAAATGTGTAATTTTGCGGTTAGAAAATTATTAAAAACTTCATATTATGGTAAACTACAAAGATTTAGGGCTGGTGAACACCCGTGAAATGTTCGCTAAGGCTGTGGACGGCGGTTATGCCATCCCGGCATTCAACTTCAACAATATGGAACAGCTGCAGGCTATCATCATGGCTGCAGTGGAGACGAAGTCGCCAGTGATTCTGCAGATTTCAAAGGGCGCACGCCAGTATGCAAACCAGACTCTGCTCCGTTACATGGCAGAAGGCGCTGTGGCTTACGCCAAAGAACTCGGCTGCGAGCATCCTGAAATCGTTTTGCACCTCGACCATGGCGACTCGTTCGAGCTCTGCAAGAACTGCATCGAGATGGGCTTCTCATCAGTGATGATCGACGGCTCGGCATTGCCATACGACGAAAACGTGGCATTGACACGCAAAGTGGTTGATTTCGCTCACAAATACGACGTGACAGTCGAAGGCGAACTCGGTGTTTTGGCAGGCGTTGAAGACGAGGTCTCAGCCGAGGCAAGCCACTACACAAAACCTGAGGAAGTGGTCGATTTCGTGACCAAAACAGGCGTCGATTCACTCGCTATCTCCATCGGAACATCGCACGGAGCTTACAAATTCACTCCTGAGCAGTGCACCGTCGATCCGAAGACTGGCCGTTTGGTACCTCCACCGCTCGCATTCGACGTGCTTGAGGCCATCGAGAAAGAGCTTCCGGGCTTCCCTATCGTGCTTCACGGCTCATCATCAGTGCCACAAGACGATGTCGACACCATCAACAAGTTCGGCGGCGCATTGAAGGCAGCCGTCGGCATCCCTGAGGAACAGCTTCGCAAGGCAGCGAAGTCGGCAGTGTGCAAGATCAACATCGACTCCGACAGCCGTCTCGCCATGACAGCGGCAGTGCGCAAAGCATTCGCCGAGAAACCGGCAGAGTTCGACCCGAGAAAGTACCTCGGACCAGCAAGAGAGCACATGAAAGAGCTTTATGAGCACAAGATTGTGAATGTGCTGGGAAGCAACGACAAGCTTAGTCGTTAGTCGTTAGTCTTTAGTTTTTCCAAAAATTATTCGAACACGAATTTTACGAATTGACACGAATTAAACCTCCAATAATAATTCGTTAGATTCGTGAAATTCGTGTTCATTATAATTTGAGGTATAAAAAATTAGCGTTTTTCGGGTGTTTCGATGTTAAAATTATTATTTTTGCATTGTCAAAACTTAATACTATGAAAAAATTACAATTATTAGCATCTCTAATGCTGATTTTGTGCTGTTTCTCCTGTTCTGGACAAGGAGGAATTTCAAAATCAGAGAAAGAGCAAATCGCAGAAGTGATTGAAAATCATGACAAAACATTGATTTTCGTTGGCGCAAAGTATTGCCATGCATGCAAAAACATGCTTAAAAACAACATCAAACCTTATCTTGAGGGATTGGAGAAAAACAATGTCGGGATTGTCTTAATTTATTATGGCGAAAAAGATGCCGTTGCAGATTTGATGACAGATAACAGATTGATTCTCAGTCCAAATTCGCAGTTTGCGCTATTTATAAAAAAGGATGCCAACAAGACGCTGAAAAGCCTGTTGAAAAATTTCAAAGAAATCAACGCCATGCCGATTCCGCTGCTTGTCGATAAGGACGGATTTGTGCTGAATTACGACGAAGAGGATGGTTATCCTGGTTATTCGGAGATATTTCAAGCGGCAAAATAGGATTGGATGAGATTTCTCCATTACGCTTCGCTTCAGTCGAAATGACGAGAACGTTTGCGTGCAATAGTATTCGGTTTACTAATTAATGTGAAGTCCATTTGTTTTTTGATTAAATCGACAGCCTCGATGCGGACTTTCACGGGGTCGCCAAGCTGGAAGATGGTGCCGCGCTCCTGACCGATGACACGGAAATTCTCCTCGTCGAGGTAGTAGTAATCATCCTGGAGGGTATTGTAACGCACCATGCCCTCGCATTTGTTGTCCTTGAGCTCCACGTAGATGCCCCATTTGCTGATACCTGAGATGAGTCCATCGAACACGTGACCGATCTTATCCTGCAGATACTCAGCCTGTTTGAACTTCACCGATTCGCGTTCCATCTCGGCAGCCTTGCGCTCCATCTCGGAGGCGTGCTGGCACAATACTTCGTACTCGTTTTGACTCACACTCGGCTGATTTTCAATCATATAACGCTCGATTAGACGATGTACCATCAAGTCAGGATAGCGGCGGATTGGCGAGGTGAAATGGGTGTAATAAGGGAACGCCAAGCCATAATGCCCGATGTTGACGGTGCTATAGACAGCCTTCGCCATGGTTCTAAGTGCCACAGTCTCAACGAGATTCTTCTCTCCCCTACCCTCCACGGCATCAAAAAGCGCATTGTAAGATTTTACTAAGTTTTCGCGCGTGCTAATGTTCATCGAGAAGCCCAAACGCGATACTAAAGCGATGAAATTGTACAGTTTCTCTGGATTAGGCTCGTCGTGGACACGATACACGAAGGTGTAGCCGTGATATTTCGAGTCTTTCTTACCAATCGACTCGGCTATAGTCTTGTTACTCAACAACATAAAGTCCTCGATGAGCATGTTTGCCTCATTCTGCACCTTCACGTAGGTGTCGATAGGATGCATCTTCTCGTCAAGCACAAACTTCACCTCTTCGCTGTGGAAGTTGATGGAGCCTTGTGCCATACGTTTCTCACGAAGTTTGGTTGCCAAGTCGTTGAGTATCAATATTTCTTCTTTAAAATCACCGTCACCGCCCTCAATCATGGTTTGGACTTCTTCGTAGGCGAAGCGACGATTCGATTTTATAACCGTCTTCCCAATCCAATGGTTTATGATTTCAGCCTTGTCGTTCATCTCGAAGACCGTCGAAAACGTCAGTTTTTCCTCATCGGGACGAAGAGAACAGACGTTGTTACAGAGCTTCTCTGGAAGCATCGGAATCGTTCTGTCGACGAGATAAACTGAGGTGCCACGTTCTTGGGCCTCGCGGTCGATGGCTGAGCCTGGTTTTACATAATGGGAAACATCCGCAATGTGGACACCGACTTCGTGATTACCGTTCGGCAATTTTCTGTAGGAAATAGCGTCGTCGAAATCCTTAGCGTCCTTAGGGTCAATAGTGATGGTGAAGATATCACGAAAATCTCTTCTTTTCTTGATTTCAGATGAACTGATTTTGTCAGAAATTTTGCCCGCTTCTTTCTCGACATCTTTCGGAAACTCCAGCGGATACTCGTATTCGAGGAGGATTGACTGCATCTCGACGTTGTTCTCGCCAGGGTAGCCGAGCACACGCACCACTTCACCAAAAGGATTCCTTGAATTCTCAGGCCAGTCGGTCATTTTCACTATGACTTTCTGTCCGTCCTTGGCGCGTTTGTAGCTGCCTCGCGGGATGTAGAAGTTGACCGGCATATTGTCGCTCACCGACACCACGAATGCGTAACCGTGTGATATTGAGAAGATTCCGACAAACTCGGTGCGGGCGCGTTCAAGCACTTCCACAATCTCGCCCTCGACTTTCTTCGACTTGCGTTTCGGAAACATCGCAACCTTCACCTTGTCGCCGTGCAGAGCCTTTCCAGTGTTGTTGGAGGCAATTTGTATGTCCTCTCCACCGTCTTCAGGCACCACATAAGCCTTGCCAGTGCTTTTCATATCAACGGTACCGACCACATACTGCGGCTTCGGACCGTATTCGCTCACCAACTCGGGGTTCAGGATATAGCTATATGGATGATCCTCAATGAGTTGACCGTCATTAGCCAGTGTCACGAGGACTTGATATATCACGTCTTTGCCTGCAGCGTCGCGAACGCCCATAATCTTGGCTATCTGCTTGTAATTCATCGGTTTGAAAGGGTGTTCACCGAAGATCCGCAGAATCGTGTTCACAAAGGTGCTAAGACTATTACGTTTCTTTCTTGACATAATTTACTTTTTTGCAAAGATAATAATTTTCACATCGAAAAACACGAAAAACACTAAATTTTCTTACTTAAATCTTTCTTCCATAACTTTTCTTCCTCAGTTTTTCGAACACGAATTTCACGAATCGAACGAATAATTAGCGGAAAAAATTCGTAAAATTCGTTGGATTCGTGTTCGAATAATATGAAAGAATAATTTTTCGGGTTTTTCGAGTTTTTAGATGTTAATAATTAAAATATTTCCGTGGTTTAGTCGTTATTATTGCAATGAAAAATATTCTACTCTCAATAGCTTTGCTTTTCTGCGTTTTTTCGGTGGAGGCGCAAGAGGAATATTTTTCTGTCAAAGGCAAGATTCTTTCACAAGACAGCTTGAAACCGATTCCTAATGTCAATATAATCAGTGAGTTATCGCATTATGGAACGATTACAGATAAAGAAGGTGATTTTTTGATAAAATCAAAACTGATTGACACCTTGTGGATAAGTTGTGTGGGATTCGAGAGGAAGGAGATTCCGGTTTGTAGAGACAGTATTCTTGATAACATTTTGATTATCAAGTTAATAAGAAGCAATATTATGCTTGATTCCGTGGAGATTTATCCTTTTCCGGATTACGAGACTTTTAAGAGGGAAATTGTCAAAATGCCGTTTCGGAAGCCGTTTTTTGTGCCTGGAGTCTCGAAAAAAGGCGATGAGAATTTCATTTACAAAAAACCTGAACGAGAGCCACCGGCATCAGCAGCAAGTCCTATCTCGTTGATTTACAACAGATTCAACAAGAGAGAGGTTTTCAAACGAAAACTACAGAAAAATAGGAGGAAATTTAATAAGGAGATGAAGAGAGTTGGTGCGGATTCGCTGATGATTCCAGAGAAACTGGATTATTAGAATATTCTTTCCATTAGCTGCCACTTCTCATTGCTTCTGGCATCAGCGCTACAGCCTTGAAACTGAGCGACATAGGCTTCCCATTCCGCTTGACGAGGGAGTGTTGCGAGGCGAGCCATGTCGCGTTCGAAATCGAAGTCGTCGACGGCGTCCATTATCATGAAAAGATTACGGTCTTTGCGGTAAATTTGCATGTCGAGGATGCCTACAGCACGTTGACCTTCAATGATTTCGGGCCATACGTTTTTATGGACAGCGACATATTTATTTATCAATTCTTCGTCATCAACAAGGGTTAAATACTGACAATATCTTTTCATTTTACATCAATTTTTTATTTAAATTTAACATCGAAATACACGAAAACACTAATTTTTCACCTTAAATTTTCTTTCTCAGTTTATTCGAACACGAATTACACTAATCTAACGAATAATTCGGGGAAGAAAAGATTCGTTCAATTCGTTTGATTCGTGTTTTTAGTGCTTTTCGATGTTTTTAATCTGTCGCAGTCCGAATAATAATATGATTATGAAGCATATAGTCGGTATAATAAATGAGAAGTTGATGTAATCGGCATCGATTATCATTGCTTGGAGAGGCGGCAACAGCGAGCCACCGAGGATTGCCATTATAAGGCCGGCGGAGCCGATTTCGGCATCTGGACCGACATCTTTTAAAGCTAATCCATAGATGGTCGGGAACATCAGGCTCATGCAGGCTGAAGCGGCCACAAGGCTATAAAGTCCGACACGTCCACCAACAGCTATCACAATGATTGTCAACAAGATAGCGATTGATGCAAAAGTAGCAAGCATCTTGGCAGGTTTGAACCATTTCAGCAGCCATGTGCAGAGAAAACGTGAGCCGCAGAAGAGCACCATCGCCATGATATTCAATCTTTGCGACATGATTTCGGCGGTCTGCTCGGCAATACCTTCCGCCATGAAGACCTTCGTTCCGTATTGGATGATGAACGTCCAACAAGTAATTTGTGCCCCGACGTAGAAGAACTGGGCGATGACGCCTTCACGATAGGATTTATTTGCAAAAAGCCGCTTTACCGAAGGTCCGAAGGCATGTGAAACGCCATCGTTTTCAATCTTATTTGAAGGGATTTTTGTTATCAGAATCAGGATAAAAATGACGACAAGTACCATGCCGATTGCAGCGTAAGGTCCAACAACCACCGACAAATCAGACTGTTTCAGGGCTTCAAACTCGGCATCGTTCAATGTGGCTCGCTCAGCAGTCGAGAGCGGGCTCATCTTGGCTTGAATCAGGTTCATAGCCACCCACATGCCCAGCAGCGAGCCAATGGGATTGAACGCCTGAGCGAGATTTAGTCGCCGCGTCGCCGTTTCTTTTTCACCCATCGATAGAATGAACGGATTTGCTGTGGTTTCGAGGAAACTTAAGCCGCAGGTGAGTATGAAATATGCTATCAAAAACGGGTAATAGCTGCCGATTGCCCTTGCAGGGATGAACATCAGGGCACCGATGGCGTAAAGTCCGAGCCCCATGAGGATGCCGCTTTTGTAGCTAAACCGTTTGATAAACAAGGCGGCAGGCAGCGCCATGCAGAAGTAGCCACCGTAAAATGCCACCTGCACCAGGGTGCCGTCGGTGACGCTCATGCGGAAAATCTTCGAGAACGCCTTCACCATTGGGTTGGTGATGTCGTTGGCGAAGCCCCACAGCGCGAAGCAGCAGGTCACTAAAACAAACGCCAAAAGGTATCTTTTCTCTACGGTTTTCATTTTACATCGATTATTAATTTTGACATCGAAAAACTCGAAAAACACTAATTTTTTTCCGAATCTTATCTTCCACTTTTTCAACATTAATTACCATTAATCTATCGTTAATTATCCTTAATTATTTTTCTTTTCTTTTTCTGATTTTTCTCTGCGAAGAAATTAATAAAAATTATATGGTTAATTAACGGTAATTATATGTTCGTTTTTCGTGTTTTTAGGGTTTTTAGATGTTATTTATTTCCTTCTTATTTTTAGTTTAATTGCTTCCGGATGTAGTTCGGTGAATGTTTTCGCGTCTTTGACGACTATAGCAAGGTATCCACCTCCACCGGCGCCTGGCATTTTCCAAGCGAGGACATCTTCCAAAGCTGAATACTTGTCAATGTAACTCTGCACGCAGCCCTGAATCATGGCAGGGAACATTGCCACTTGGGCGTTGAACGATGCTTTGTAGGCTTCTGCAAACGCCTTTAAATCCTTGTGCATGATGGCGTTCCAGCAGTCTTCGGCGGATTTCGCCAATGCCTTGACTTTCGTTTCTGTGATGTCTTTGCCTTCAACTACACTGCAACCAGGTTTGCGAGGCTCCATCGGTATCATAACCAGATGATTCTCAAGCCATTGCAGGATATCTTCATCGTTACATGTCTCTATTTTCAGTGGCCAATACATCTTATCGTAATAGTGTCTGCACAAGCCTGGGACACAAATTCCTATCGAGTCTTGCGCTCCGCTGATGATGCCGTCCGAGCGTTCGGGGTCGTTTTCATAGCAGAACATCAGCTTTGCAAGAAATTCAGGATCCATATTCGGCAACTTGACCGGCCAAATTTTCTTAATCATGTTGCGGGTCGAGGTGGAGAGACCACAACGTTCACGGATTTCGAAAGTCGGCTCAAGCGAGATGGTGATTGCCCAACCAGGAGCGTACTGGCTCACATAAGGTTGGTCAATCCATGTTCCGGCAAGGTCCAAGCGGGTCGGAATCTGGCAGAGCTGGTCTTTCAATGCCGTGCTTGAATGTGCCTCAAGACCTTCACTCGGCACACGTTTCAGAACTATATATTCGATGCCGCGTTCCTTGCAAAACTGGCGTTTCTCTTCTTTATCACCATCCTCGTTGACCACCAAGATATCAGGTTTTAGGAAATCTACCGTCGGAATGAAATCCATGATGCCACTGCCTTTATTGATGAAAGCGTCCTTCACGTAACGGATCGCCTTGACCATGAAGAGGCGTTCGTTTTCGTCGTAAAGGGTGTGGTGACCTTTGTAATGCAAGATGGTGTCGTCGGAGCCAATTCCAACATACAAATCGCCGTATTGCGCAGCCTGACGGAAGAACTCAACATGCCCTGAGTGAAGCAAATCATAACATCCTGAAACGAATACCTTCTTCATTTTACATCGATTATATTTTTAATTTTAACATCGAAAAACACTAATTTTTTTCTCAAAATTCTTCCTCAATTTTTTGAACACGAATTGCACTAATCTAACGAATAATTTGGGGAAGAAAAGATTCGTTCAATTCGTTAGATTCGTGTTCGTATATTTTGGTACAACAACATTTTTTCGTGTTTTTAGGGTTTTTAGATGTTTATTATTTATCTCTCAGCGCGCATTGGGTTGTTGAGGAAGTCGTCATAAGCGAGGCGGATGCCGTCTTCGAGCTCGGTTTTGTAAGTCCAGCCGAGTTTTGTGGCTTTCGAGACATCGAGAAGCTTGCGAGGGGTGCCGTTTGGGCGGGTGGTATCCCATTTTATTGCGCCTTTGTAGCCAACTACCTTTGCAACCAGTTCTGTTAAAGCTTTGATTGTCAACTCTTTACCAGTACCAGCATTGACAGTCTCATTGCCAGAGTAGTTGTTCATCAAGAAGACACAAAGGTTTGCGAGGTCATCGACGTAAAGAAACTCGCGTAGGGGAGAGCCGTCGCCCCAGCATGTAACTTCCTGTAAACCATTGACTTTTGCTTCATGGAACCGACGGATCAAAGCTGGCAAAACGTGCGAATGCTCGGGATGATAATTGTCGTTCGGACCATAAAGATTTGTCGGCATCACCGAGATGTAGTCGGTGCCGTACTGACGGTTCAAGTATTCGCAATACTTCAAGCCTGAAATCTTCGCTAAAGCGTAGGCCTCGTTGGTCTTTTCGAGTTCTGAAGTGAGGAGGCAGGACTCTGGCATAGGCTGTGGCGCCATGCGAGGATAGATACACGAGCTGCCTAGAAATTCCAGTTTCTTGCAGCCGTTTTTCCAGGCGGCGTGGATGACATTCATCTCGAGAATCATGTTGTCGTACATGAAATCAGCGAGAGCGTTTTGGTTTGCGACGATACCACCCACTTTAGCGGCAGCAAGGAACACATATTCAGGTTTTTCATTTGCAAAAAACTCCTCAACAGCATCCTGACGTGTCAAATCGAGCTCTTTGTGAGTCCTTGTGATTATATTTGTATATCCTTGACGTTGCAGTTCCCTGACAATCGCTGAACCAACCATCCCACGGTGCCCTGCAACAAAAATCTTACTATTTAACTCCATATTCTTTCTTTTTTATTTCACATCGAAAAACTCGAAAAACACTAATACCGAACTATCCGCTCGGGTTGTACTTGTCTTGCATTGAAATTCACCAAAAGTCCTAATTTATATCCCGTAATAGCAAGATAATTAATAACTTGAGCTTTGTGAATAGGTAATAAATCCTCAACGGCCTTTAATTCTAAAACAATTTTATCATAACACACAAAATCAGCAATGTATTTTTGTTCAAGAATATCACCTTTATAAGCTATTTGAAAAGACTTTTCTCTTTCAAATGGTATTTTTTGCAATATAAATTCCTTCTCCAAGGCTTCTTGATAAACTTTTTCTAAAAGTCCAGGTCCAAGTGCATTATGAACCTCATAAATTGCTCCATTTATTTTATAAGATTCTTTTGGATATAAAAGTGCCATATATTTTAGTTTTTATTGTTCGTGTTTTTCGTGTTTTTAGATGTTATTTAAAATAATGATTTTAGATGTTTATTTAATCGTTTAGTTGTTCGCGGAGATAGAGTTTGCGGACTTTTTTGATGTCGTGTTGAACCATGATGCGGACGAGTTCCTCGAAGGAGGTCTTGTTAGGGTTCCAGCCGAGGGTTGTCTTGGCTTTCGTGGGGTCACCGAGGAGCTGGTCGACTTCAGCAGGACGGAAATACCGCGGATCCACCTCTACGAGGATGTCTCCAGTTTGAAGTTTGGAGTTTGAAGTTTGGAGTTGAGGGCTGACGCTCTTAACGATTCCACGTTCTTTCACACCTTCGCCCCGCCATTCGAGCTCGATTCCGACTTCTTTGAACGCCAATGTGCAGAACTCGCGGACAGTGTGATATTGTCCGGTGGCCACAACATAGTCATCGGGCTTCGGCTGCTGGAGAATGAGCCACATACACTCCACGTAATCCTTGGCATAGCCCCAGTCTCTCAATGAGTTAAGGTTGCCGAGATAAAGTTTATCCTGGAATCCTTGAGCGATTCTCGCTACTGCTAAAGTGATTTTTCTTGTGACAAAATTCTCGCCACGGCGTTCCGATTCGTGGTTGAACAGGATGCCGTTGCAGCAATACATTCCGTAGCTCTCGCGGTAGTTTTTCATTATCCAGAAGCCATATTGCTTGGCGACACCGTAAGGCGAGCGCGGGTAGAACGGCGTAGTCTCCTTTTGAGGCACTTCCTGCACCATTCCAAACAGCTCCGACGTCGAGGCCTGGTAGATACGGCATTTGTCGGCAAGACCAACAATTCTTACAGCTTCGAGCAATCTCAAAACGCCCACAGCATCGGCTTCAGCGGTAAATTCCGGCACGTCGAACGACACCTTCACATGGCTTTGGGCGGCAAGGTTATATATCTCATCCGGCTTGATTTCGCTGATAATTCTGATGAGGCTCGAGCTGTCGGTCATGTCGCCCCAATGCAGTTCGATGAGGCGTTTTTTCTTCATATCGCGCACCCATTCGTCGAGGTAGAGGTGTTCGATGCGCCCCGTGTTGAAGCTCGAGCTGCGGCGCAGAACGCCATGAACCTCATAGCCTTTTTCTATCAAAAACTCGGCCAAAAACGAGCCGTCTTGTCCAGTGATACCGGTGATTAGTGCTACTTTTGACATTATATTTTAGTTTTTATTTTTTCGACTATATACTTAACATCTTCATCCGTCACCCATGGGCCGCTTGGCAAGCAGATGCCGTGTTTAAACAGATATTCTGAAAAGCCATTTGTGAATGCTGGAGAATTTTGATAAACCGGCTGAAGGTGCATCGGTTTCCACAATGGTCTGGCTTCGATACCTGCGGCATCAAGCTTCTTGCAAAGAGTTTCTATGTCGACACCATCATTAAATAGAGCTGTGGTGAGCCAAAAATTGCTGTTGAAATCAGGATTAGGGTTGATAGAGACTCTAGAGACACTAGGGTTATTCATAAGAGATGAATAAAGTTCGTGGACGTGTTGATGATGTTTGATGTGATCTTCCAAAACCGTCATTTGACCGCGACCGATACCCGCACATATATTTGACATTCGATAGTTATAGCCAACCACCTCATGTTCATAATGCAAAAATGGTTCTTTTGCCTGTGTTGCAAGGAAAATGGCACGCTTCTTGGTTTCATCGTCTTTGCAGATGACAGCTCCGCCACCTGAAGTGGTTATCATCTTATTTCCGTTAAACGAAAGTGTCGCGATATCGCCGAAAGTGCCGCAAGGTCTGCCTTTATAACACGAGCCAAGTGCGTTGGCGGCATCCTCGATGACTGGGATGTCATATTTTTTGCTTATGGCAGTTATCTCGTCCCATTTGGCTGGCATTCCGTAAAGATCGACAACTATTATCGCTTTTGGTTTTTTGCCAGTTTTGGCTATCCTGTTGTTTATCGCTTCTTCGAGAAGCTCCGGCGACATGTTCCAAGTCTCTTTTTCGCTATCGATAAATATCGGCTTTGCTCCGCAATAGACCACCGGGTTTGAGCTTGCGCAAAATGAGAATGATTGACACAACACTTCGTCACCTTTGCCTACGCCTAAAAGCAGTAATGCCAGATGGATTGCAGCAGTGCAAGAACTCAAAGCCGCTACGCTTAGTTTGGAGTTTGAAGTTTGAAATTTGAAGTTATAATAGTTCTCCAAATCTTCCTCAAAGGCATCGACATTGGGGCCGAGAGGTGCCACCCAGTTGGAGCTAAATGCCTCCTGAATGTAGCGTTGCTCAGCGCCAGTTGGCGACATCTTGGCGAGGCAGAGGTGGATGCGATTAGTTGGCATATTTTATATTCTATTTATTTTTAAATCTAAATCGACTGCAAAAATATCTAATAATTTTCAGATAGACAATTATTTTTGATGTTTTTGTCCTACTATTAGGTAATTATTAGAATAAAGTAAAGGAATGTGAATGTATGCTAAAAACGCAACAATGCAATTATCAAAGCTAATAATCATTCATGAAGAATAATCATAAAAATTCTTTATCAGCAATTTGTTTTTTTAATTCAGCAACTTTGCAAAAATAATTATTTACTTCTAATGGATTGTGCGTGTTGCTTTCATTTGCATTTCGGACCAAACATATCGTACAATAATTTATACTTTTGCAATTATCACAATCTTTCAAATCTTTACGTTTAAGATTTCTTAACCATTTAGCTTTATCTGAATCAAACCATATTTTTTTCAATGTTGACTCTTTTATATTTCCTAGTACACAACTTTGCCAGCCAGCACACGGAAAAACATCTCCGTTTATCCCAATACATAACGAGGAGTTACAGACGCTGCAAATATAGTCATCTTTTGTTCTGTATTTATTATTAGCAACTTCACTTTTAAATATTTCTTTTGATATTGGGTCTTCAAATTCTTCTTTTATCAAATTGCAAACATCAGTTATTTGAAGTCTATTTTGCAAATTTGTTGACGACCCATCACTCCCTCCAATAATCACATAATCTGCACTTACTGATATGCTGTTACTCTCTCCCCATTTTTTTACATCATTAAAACTTGATAAGTTTTGTTTCATGATCGGGCAACTGATTTGTATTGGGATTTTATTAGCAATCAACAACTTGATTGATTTCATAGTCTTACTCCAACTGCCCTTGACTCCAGTTATAGAATCATGTACGCCAGCTTCCATTGAATATAAAGAAATTTGAACTCCCAACACAGGGTTTTTCTTCATTTCCACAACCATATCCTTAGTCAAATTTGTCACATTACTTAAAATATTGATTGACATATCATAAGCATTGCACAAAGAAAGTATCTCAATAAAGTTTGGGTGCAGCATTGGTTCACCTCCACTCAATGTCAGATGTAAAATATTTAGTTCTTTAACTTGTATTATTATATTCCTGAATAAATCTAAAGAAATAAAGCCCTTTTTTGCCTCTTGAGGAAGATAACAATGAACACATTTTTCATTGCAAGCACCAACAATCTCTATATGAACACTTATCGGGAACGGATTGTCGCCAAAATAATTTTGAAGAAACTCTTGTGATGAAACATCTGGAACTTTTTTGATGTTGTGCTCTTCGGTACTAGCTGCCATGTGATATTTATCGAAACTTATCGCTGCTGTTTTAGTACAATCTTCTTTAGAAAAGCCTTTCACAAAAAAGCCATCAGCAACAAGCGTATCAAGTAATTCTTCAATATCATTGACCAAAACCGAATACTCAACATCATCAAACCTTTTGATTGCATAATTGGCCACTTCTTTAGCAGACATTGCGACATTACCCATACAATCTATTATGATGGCAGCGCTCTGTGATAATACTCTATCTCCGATAGCAGGCACATTTGTATATCTATATCCAAAATTTCTGTTATCTGTAAGGTATCCGAAATCACCATAATTTCTATACAATATATTTATTCTTCTTTTATAGTACATATCCTTAATATTAAAAAAACAGCCAGATGTATTTAATCCATCTGGCATTTTAGGACGTTTATCGTCCTCCTGGTTTTGGTGGATTGCATGGACGACCACATGGCTTACTATTCGGTTTGCATTCAGCCATTTTTGTGATTCCTCCCGCCAAAACACTAGGTTTTTTATAATTAATCATAATTAATAGAAGTTTTAATTAGGGTTCACTTACTTTGTCAATATCATACCGGTCGAACCCCATAACCATCTGATACTATTCGTTAAAATCTATTTCAAGTTCATTTTAAGATTATTAATTCTCTTCAATAACAAAATCTTGAATATCCATCGAAACAAGGTTGATTGGCGGAATAACCAGAGAATTAAGATCCGTCCCCTGGGTTTTGGCATGCTGTATTCCTCGAGCGGTGCCAACACTTATAGTCGCCAGATATCGAAGGAAATCCTTGCTTAGCTCAAGTTTATTATTTACCGTTTTTGATTTGACAAATTCTTCCTCTATCATAAAATAGCAATACACCGTAAGAGAAGAAATTATTGTGTCTTTTTGTTTAAACACATAATCTGTCTTACAGCCGATTATTCTATTCTTCAAATCACCATTAAACGACACTTGAAAACTGAATTCTATGGTCGATTTTTTATCTACCAAGTCGGCATGAAGCTCTATTGGGTCATTTTCTATCTTAAATATTCTAAAAGGTATTTTATCCATGATTTACTCTTTTAAGCGACATCTGATAATACTAGATCTTTCTTATATATTGATTTGTTTTCAGCTTTAGAAAACTGTAATGACGCATTATTAAAACTCTTTAACAATTTCGATATGGGAGTTTTATTGTTATTAATTATGTCAAAAGTTAATTCCGCCTGTGTTTCTGGAGCAAATACTTTATCCATAGGAACATAGCTGATTTGAGGAACCATCCCAATAGCCATCGACAGTTCAACAAGTTTTGACAATCTGTGATCAAAATCGCCATTTAAGACTTGACTGACATAGCCTTTTGTTACGCCCAATCTATTCGCCAAATCAACACGTGACAAGTTGTTGGATTCCATATAATTCTCCAACATGTTATATAAACCCAACTGTATTCTTGTTGTCCAGTATTCTGGTGTTGTCAATAGTTCTTTATACGCAATCATTTCTTATGTTTATATTTATTATTATAATCTTTCAAGTAAGTTCTTATTTTCCTTAATAAACCTTTTCAATTTATTGATATCAGCCCCCTGTTCTTTTTTAAAACCGCCTAAAACGACCAAAACATTAGGAGCTTTTTTTATACAATACACTCTTAACGTGTTTTTTTTGAACTCAATGACTATATCCTTCCCATTGTATTTAATTGAGTTGACTTTTGTATTCGGCATTTTAGAATCAGTTTCTGCCACATAATCCATACATGCCAATATACTTTTAAAATCTTTTAACAACCTTTCACTCTTGCATATTTCGTCATAAAAAGCGTCAATTTGAGCCTTGCCATTTTCCAATAATTTATAGAACTTCAGCTTCCCATCACTTCTGACGGATCCAAATATTTCAACGGCAAAATTACACATTTATTTTGAATTATGTTTAGTTTTTACTAAACTTTTTGTTAAAAATTATTTAATACCTTGTATATCAATCATTTACACCTACACAAATTTCACAATATGCCCGTTCTATAATTGAAATTACGTTTCTTCTTTATTCTATCAAATTCATTATTCTCTACTAGACACTGAACTACATCGCAATATCCTAGGAACATACTGGCCGCATTATCATTTTTTAAATTGATATAATCATATAGTTCACATTTACTCTCGCTTGGTATCATCAACTTCCACATGGCGGTTCTATCATATTGTTTCTTTTCCAACTTTTCTTTTAATCGCTCACAATATTCTTCAACGGTCATATCTATTGAAGATATTTTGAACCCCGACTCATTCTAATAAGTAAACAAACCCTTCTGGGCAATTATAAAATATCGGATGCAAAGATAACAATAATTCTGATATACGCAAGGGAAAAATGAAATATTTTATCCATTTATGAGTTTGGAAATTTCATCAGCTATCTCTTCTATTGTGCTTGAGGCTGTGTTACGAGCCACCTTGTCGGCCAAGGATGGAGAATAGTCCAACACTTCCCGCTTAGTTATCCCGTGCCAAATGGGTAATATGATTTGCTCACCGGTATTTGCCCTTGAGATGATGCCGTCAAGTTCATAGTTTGTCCATCCTTTTCTGATGAAATCTCTCGAAAGCACCACTATACCGAACCGACTCTTTGCCAAGCCTTTGTCGATCTTATGACGAAGGCTGTCGCCGATTTTCAACTCAAACTCATCATACCAAACTTTCAATCCTCGGGTAACCAACGCTTCCGCCAGCGGCCTGACAACACTGTCTTTATCTTCAGAAGCATGTGATATAAACACATCGTATTCAAGGTATGTATCTGCCGATGCACCGAAAGGCATAGGTTCACGTTGAACCAGCGACGGAACCGAAGCCAAAGGTGGTTCATTGTAAACTGGAAGTGGAGCCGGCAACTTACGCACCGAAGAACTTACCGAACCTCCCAAGCCGTTCAAATCAATGGTCACATACCAATGGCCCGAACTTGGTATGGGCAGAATCACAGGGGACTGTTTAGCCAGTCCCCCATAATAATGGTGACGCTTTCCCTGCTTATAGCTATTGTAGTTGGTGCTATCCATAAGTCTGACATTAGCGGCATTACCACGCAATGTTACTTGAATCCGCTCCCCTTTATTACATTGCTGGAGATCGTAAACTTGATACTTCATAGGCAATTACTCATTAGTGGTATTTGTGATTTCGTAGCAATACACAAAAACCGAATCCTCAGTGCCTCCTCCCGTATCGCCGTTCATACCTTTTGCCAAGTAGTACTCCTCAACCTCTTGTGCAGTGGCTTTGTCAGTAGCTTCCCTGTAAATCCACCAAGCATTATTCTTGCTTACATTATGCTCGGTAAACAAACGACGTTCAATATCGTTGGTGATTCCTACGTAATAATCGCTCCAATATTCCTTTGTACTTTTTTGCAGATGAGCGTCAAAATCTGCGATAATTTCTTTTTTACTTTTTTTCATTTTCTTTATTACCCGTCCTTTTGCGGGGGTCTTTTAATTAAACAAACACCATATTCAAAACAAATATTGTGCCATATTTGAGGTGTTCGCTCATTTTTAATGATTATTACAACAAAAGTATCATTTTTTACACATATTTTTGAGTTATACTGACAATTTGCCAGTTTTACCATGTCATGACGCTAACAGATGACACCGACAAAATGTCAGAAATGAGTAAATTGTAATTTTTTTGTACACATATACAATAATTGTTGTATTTTTGCAGTTCTTTTTGAGTTAAAACCTCAAAATAGATAAATTATACTATTATGCTTATACAGTTCTCAGTTTCCAATTTCAGGTCATTCGGCAAAGAAATGACTTTAAACCTAACCGCCTCCAAAGGCATAAAGGACAAACCTGGTAGTAATATCACTGCTATAAGCAAAAACATAAGTGTATTAAATTCAATAGCTTTCTATGGTGCCAACTCAAGCGGCAAGAGTAATTTCTTTCTAGCTGTGGATGCTATGCGACTAATGGTAGTCCGATCTGTAAAACTCAACGAAGGCGATCCTCTTCAGTACGATCCATTCATTCTTTCGACACGCGAGAACATCCCCACCAAATTTGAAGCGGTTTTTCACAACAAACGCAAAACTTATCGTTACGGATTTGAATACGACGAGAAAACGATACTAAAAGAATGGCTGTTTCTCATATCAAGCAGAAAGACAGAAAAAATGCTTTTCACAAGAGAAGCAGGCAAAATGCCAATAATTGAGGCGAGCTTTGATACTCAGGCCAAAAGCATCGGAACCGACTCCAAACTCAACGCCAACCGCCTATTGATTTCATTGGCCGGACAACTGGGAGGCGACATATCAAACAGCATTATCGGTTGGTTTAACAACAAAATCGGCTTCATTTCAGGCATCGACGACACTTATTCACAATATACACGCCGCAGAGTATATTCCGATGAGTCGATGAAAGGTTTAGTACAAGGCTTCCTCTGCAAGATGAGATTGGGGTTCGAAAGCTTTGTTCCCAAGAAAATCGATTTCGAAAAAATAGGCTTCCCGCAAGGCATGCCCCAAGAGATAATTGCCCAACTAAAGAAAGACCCATACATTCAAATTTCATCGTTGCATAAGGTTTATGATGAAACTGGCCACGCCATAAGAACCATAAAACTTGACCTCGACGGACAAGAATCGGCAGGCACCAATAAGGTGTTTAATTTGTCAGGCCCCATTTTGGATTCATTGGAAAGAGGGGTAACAATATTTGTTGACGAGCTCGATTCACAGATGCACCCATTCCTGACGTGGAAAATCATCGAGATATTTAATGATCCGAAAGAGAATCCTAACGGAGCGCAACTGGTTTTCACCACCCACGACACACATTTGCTTTCCAACAAGCTATTCCGTCGCGACCAGATTTGGTTTACCGAAAAGGACAATATGGAATGTTCAACTATCTATCCAATGATGAAAGCCGTGCAAGCAAAGGAGACACTTAAACATGCCCCACGTAACGATTCAAACTACGAAAAGAACTATATCAACGGCTTATATGGCGCCATACCGTTTTTGATCAACGGAGCCCCTAGCGAGTAAGCACAAAAAGGTCGGACTCCCCATAAGGAATCCGACCTTTTAAATTGTAAACCGTAAGCCTATCTACTGATACTGGCTTATTCTTCTGTAGTGCTCGCTCAGCTTCAGCAACTTCTGAAACTACTCCACTCTATCCTCCTTCACCTCCCCTGCATTCATCCTTTTCCTCGTGGCCTAGAGCAAATTCAGCATATCGTGTTCTTCAAGCCGATGATGCAACGGATTACAATGGTTGGTTTCGATAAAGTCTGTGATTCTTTGGTATTCTTGAAACTTTTTATGCACTTTACTTTTTATCATCAGAAAACTCACATGAAGAAACCGCAATGATAGGCAAAATCCGAGATATGATGTCTTCTCTGCCATATTCATTCCACGCCTTCCAATCTGCTTCTAATTCCTCTTTGCTAAACCTTGCCACTTGTGTATTGTCTTCGCGAATGGTCAGCCCTTTCAATGCAAATACGCTATCCAGAAAAGCAGGTTCCTTGTCTGAATAGAAGTTCTCCCAACACAAATAATGAGCCAGCCTCGATATTTCATTGCTTTCAGCAATCTGCCCAGCCAACAACGACAATGTGTCTTTAGGAATCACTCTATTCTGTTTGTACGACATTTGATATACAACTGTTGAGGCCTCCAAATCATGTCGGAAAAATATTTTCTTAAAAAAAGGCGAATGGTTAAAATCATCACCTCTCTCCATTTTGTACCCAAAAGACGATTGTTTTGTTGGCCGCGCAAAATACTGATAACCAATTACACCATTCTTCTCAAAGAATTCCTCTGGCAGATTGCTCATGTCTAAGTCTGTCATATACATTACACCATAGCCTTCTTTATAATCACGACCAACAGGATAATATGTATCTGTTTCGCAGTCATAACCAGTGCAAGCGAAAAATGCAGCTACCCATTTGCTGTTGGTGATATCCAGATATTCTGTAGCGAAACCATAATGTTGTGCCATCGTGACATAATTCACGAAAGTTTGCGTACACACCTCTCTAAACACTGGATGCGTATTCAACAATAAAGAAAACTCACATGTCTTTAGTCTGTTATATGCGATATCTTCTTCAGTTGGCCATTCGCCTTTATTGTTCTTCCTATAAAGAGAAGGCATACAAGGATCATAATACCTACTCTGCCCTCTATAGAATGTGAATGGCGACTGCGACATTGGCATCAGATGGACAATATTCCGATTGTGTTTGTCAGACACATAACTATACTGCCCCTCGTCGTAATAGTTTGAAGACGGAATTTGAGACACCATGGGTAGTATCAGTTTGTTCTCTTCTGCCGATATCATCTCCACCACATCAAGAATGGTTGGCATCGAATCTATCTCTGTTTGTGAAAACCCCATAGCTTAACACTTCTGTTCTTCCAGCGCACAAATCAATTTCTTGGCATCTTCGTCCTTGCCCATCGCATATAGGATTTTAGCCCTTCTGATAGCGCATCGCATAAACAAATCCGTATTATGGCATTCTTTAACATATCGCTCAGCGCGGTATATCTCACTAAGTGCTGTTTCTTTTCGTCCCATCATCATGAATATTACTGAAATATCCATGATTATCATAGCTAAATCGGTAAGACAATGGCTCTCTTCGGCTAGTTCGGCTGCTTTGTTCATCAATTCCAAAGCCTTTGTATAGTCACCATCTTCTATTGCCACTCCGCCTTGTATTTGATATGGTCCAGATTTCAGTTCTGGTGCTTTAGCGGTCATAAGTGCCTTTTCAGCATATTCTAAAGCTTTTTGTTTATTCTTTTCCTGCAAATAATATCTTGCTATCAATCCTGCTACTGCAGCCTTGTCATCACCATCCTCAATCACTTCATGCGACTTAATAAAAAACCGCATCGCCTCATCAAAGTGCCCATCCAGGAATAATGCCTGTCCCATGTTTCTAAATACAGCACCCTTTACTTGCCATTTTACATCACTGTTTTCTACCATATCCAACGCTGGATTCAACACATGTTCCGCATCAATAGCTCGATATGTCTGGAGATAAAAACCTGATTTACCGATCAAACTGTCTATCTCTTTTTCTACAGGTGTCAATTCTATTGGTTGATTCATCATCTCAAACAGGTTCAAAGAAAGTATCCGGCTTCTCTGGATTAAATATCTCGTTGCAGTACATCACCGTCACCAAATTTTCAGTTTCTGAGAGGTTGATGATGTTGTGCGTGTAGCCGGGGAGCATATGTATGCACTGGATGTTGTCGCCAGTGACTTCAAACTCGATGATTTCATCTGTGCCGAGTTTGCGCTCCTGGATAAGGCCGTGACCGCTGACAACGATGAAGAACTCCCACTTGGTGTTGTGCCAATGCTGTCCTTTTGTGATGCCAGGCTTGCTGATGTTTATCGAGACCTGACCGCAGTTGAGGGTGTGCACCAGCTCTGTGAATGAGCCGCGGTTATCAACGTTCATCTTCAGCGGAAAGGCGACTTTTTCTTTCGGAAGATAGCTCAGGTATGTCGAGTAGAGCTTCTTGGCGAAGCTGCCAGCTGGAATCTCTGGAATCATCAGGGTTTTGGGCTGCTCGGCAAATGATTTCAGAAGGTCAACGATGCCACCGAGAGTGATTTTGTGGGTTATCGGGCAGTAGCAATAGCGCCCATCTTCTTTTGGCAGCACTTCCAAACCCTCAAACTCGCAATGATGCTCTTTTCCTTCGAGGCAAGCCATCATTTCATCAACAAGGTCGTCGATGTAAAGCAATTCAAGCTCAACCGATGGGTCGTTGACGGTGTATGGGAGATCGTTTGCGAAGGCGTTGCAGAATGTGGCAACTGCTGAGTTGTAATTCGGGCGGCACCATTTTCCGAAAAGATTCGGAAAACGATAAACAAGAACACGAGGTTTTAATCCACATCGAAAACCACTAAAATCACTAATATTCGAGTCTTTCGAGTTTTTCGATGTTAAAAAATCTCTTTCGTAGTCAAGGAAGAGGTCTTCACCGGCTTTCTTGCTGCGGCCGTATTCACTGTTGCCGAAGCGGCCTGTCAGTGAGGCCTGCTGGCTTGAAGAGAGCATCACCGGGCAACGGTTGCCGTGCTTTTTCAGAGTGTCGAGCAATGTGGATGCAAAGCCGAAGTTGCCTTGCATAAACTCCTCCTGATTTTGCGGACGATTGACGCCTGCGAGGTTGAACACAAAGTCGCAATCTTTGCACCAAGCGTCGAGTTCCTCTGGCTTGCTGTCGATGTCATATTCATAGACGGCTTCGATAGTCAAACCAGGATGGGTCTTGTCCTTGCCGTCTTTTATATTTTTCAATGCAGCGCAAAGGTTTTTACCAACGAAACCTTTTGCTCCAGTTACCAAAATCTTCATAATAACTCCTTTTTATTTAACATCGAAAAACCCGAATAACACTAATTTTATATTCGGGTTTTTCGTGTTTTTAGATGTTAATATTTTCTCCAGACCATTTTGTTAACCACTCCGACGTAGCTTTGGATGATGCGGACCACTTTTGTGCTCACGTTTTCGTCGACGTAATCCGGCACCGGGATGCCGTGGTGGCCATCTTTAATAAGCTCAACGGCAATGTCAACGCTCTGCAGCAATCCCTTGGTGTCGATGCCGCTCAGCACGAAGCAGCCTTTGTCCAATGCCTCCGGACGCTCAGTAGAGGTGCGGATGCACACGGCTGGGAACGGATGTCCGACCGAGGTAAAGAAACTGCTTTCCTCCGGCAATGTGCCACTATCGCTCACCACGCAGAAAGCGTTCATCTGCAGGCAGTTATAGTCGTGGAAACCGAGTGGCTCATGCTGGATGACACGTTTGTCAAGCTTAAATCCTGTTGCCTCGAGGCGTTTTCTTGAACGCGGATGGCAGCTGTAGAGAATCGGCATATTGTATTTCTCGGCCATTTCGTTGATGGCGTTGAAGAGGCTCATGAAGTTCTTCTCCGTGTCGATATTTTCCTCACGGTGAGCGCTCAAAAGGATGTATTTGCCTTTTTCCAGACCGAGACGTTTGTGGATGTCAGATGCCTCGATTTCCGCCAGGTTGCTATGCAGAACCTCAGCCATAGGCGAACCAGTCACATAGGTGCGTTCTTTTGGAAGGCCTGTGTCGGCTAGATAGCGACGAGCATGCTCTGAATAAGCCATATTAACGTCGCTGATGATATCAACAATCCTACGGTTTGTCTCCTCCGGCAGACATTCGTCCTTGCAGCGGTTGCCCGCTTCCATGTGGAAAATCGGGATATGCAAACGTTTTGCGCCAATCACGCTGAGGCAGCTGTTGGTATCGCCCAAAACGAGCACAGCGTCAGGCTGAACCTCAACCATCAGCTGGTAGCTCTTCGCGATGATGTTGCCCATGGTCTCGCCAAGGTCGTTGCCCACGGCTTCCATGTAGATGTCAGGGTCAGCGAGCTTCAAGTCCTTGAAAAACACGCCATTGAGGTTATAGTCGTAATTCTGACCAGTATGCGCCAAAAGGCAGTCGAAATACTGACGGCATTTATTGATAACCGCTGCCAATCTGATAATCTCAGGTCTTGTTCCGACGATGATTAACAACTTTAATTTCCCGTTATTTTTAAAACCACTCATATTTTTCTTTTTTTTATTCTACATCTTTTATTTTTACATCGAAAAACTCGAAAAACTCTAATTTTTCTTCCTCGATTTTTTTATTCTTTAACATCGAAAAACCCGAAAAACTCTAATTTTTAATTTTCGTGTCTTTCGTGTTTTTCGATGTTAATAATTATTTTACGATGTTAGGTATGCCGTTTAATTCATTCTGGATGTATTCGAGCGAGGCGATTTTTGCCTTTGTCTCTTCGAGGTTCAGACGATAGGTGTTGTCGCTGTTGAACTCCTCGATGGTAGCCTGTTTTATATCGCCATCCTTGAAATATTTGTCGTAGTTAAGGTCGCGGTTGTCGGCTGGAACTGCGTAGAAATTGCCCATGTCGATAGCCTTTGCAGCCTCTTCCTTGGTCAGCAATGTCTCGTACATCTTCTCGCCGTGACGGATTCCGATGACCTTAATCTCCTCTTTCTTGCCTCCGAAGAGCTCGCAGACGGCCTCGGCCTGTGTTTGGATGGTGCAAGCTGGAGCTTTCTGAACGAGGATATCGCCATTTTTACCGTTTTCAAAAGCGAAGAGCACCAGGTCGACAGCCTCTTCAAGACTCATGATGAAACGGGTCATCTTAGGCTCGGTAAGTGTGATCGGGTTGCCTTTGCGAATCTGGTCGATCCAGAGCGGGATGACGGAGCCGCGTGAGCACATCACGTTGCCATAGCGAGTGCAGCAGATCTTGGTGTTGCCGCTGAGACGCGATTTTGCCACAGCAATCTTCTCTTCGATAGCCTTGGTGATACCCATCGCGTTGATAGGGTATGCGGCTTTGTCGGTCGAGAGGCATATCACACACTTCACGCCAGCGTCGATAGCAGCATCGAGGGTGTTGTCGGTACCTATCACATTGGTTTTCACAGCCTCCATTGGAAAGAATTCGCAGCTCGGAACCTGTTTCAAAGCGGCTGCATGGAACACATAATCGACACCCTGCATGGCGTATTTCAGGGTCGATTTGTTGCGCACGTCGCCAATGTAAAACTTGATTTTGTTGGCCACTTCAGGCATACGGGCCTGGAAATCATGGCGCATATCGTCCTGTTTCTTCTCGTCGCGGCTGAAGATGCGGATTTCGCCTATATCTGTTCTCAAAAAGCGGTTCAGCACTGCATTGCCGAAGCTGCCTGTACCTCCAGTGATAAGGAGAGTTTTATCTTTAAATACGCTCATTTTTTTAAATGTTTTGAAACTGCAAATATAATAAATTATTTGAATTGCAATATTTTTCGACATAAATTTAAAAAAGGGCCGATGCATCTCTGCACCGGCCCTTGCTGTCATTGTGTCACAAACACCCGCCAGCTGCCGTCCTTCTCGCCTCGCTCCACGTACTTCTTCTCCAGTAGCTGGCCTAGGAGCTTCTGCACCGCCGCCACACTGATCCCAGCCGTAGAGCTCATGTCCGCCAGCGTCAGCGCAGGTTGCGTCTGCATGGCGTTCAGAATCTTTGTGTAGTTTGGCGTACGGAATGCTATCCGCTCACCGTCATACCACCACACATTCTCATCCTTCTCACTCACAAACAGCACGTCGTTGTACACCTCCGTGGCCATCAGTTCGTTGAAGTACTTCAGGAACGGCCGGATCTCACGAAGCTCCGCGTGCGCCCCATCTGCGGGCACAGGCCCTACCTCAAGGTCAGCTTGATGCAATGCCTCCAGATAATCGCTCTTCAGGCGGCTTCTCACAACTATCATCGGATAATCATGGCGCGTTAATATGAAATTCACCATCAGGCGGGCAATACGCCCGTTACCATCCTCAAACGGGTGGATGCGGATATAGCGGTAGTGGAACAATGCAGCCAACTCCACAGGCGACAACTTCCCCTCCTGTTCAGCAGCGTTATACCAGTTCACCAGGTCCGTCATCAAAGCCGGAGTTTCTTCTGGCGAAGCATATTCAAATCTATCGCCGTAGCGGGTAATCACACTATTCGGTCGTGTCTTGTACTGTCCCGCGTGTACCGTATAGCTCGTCTGCACACCTCCCGGAAGGTCTCGATACACCGTGTAGTCCTCCCGCAGCAACGTCTTATGTAGCGTCCGAATGAAATTCTGAGTGAGAGGCATTTCTTTCACGCGCGCCTCCTCCGTCATCATCTTCAGCCCCACGTTGCTGGCCGTCATCTCCTGCACGTCCCGCACGTCAGCCTCACCGATTACCTTGCCGAACAGCAGCAGAATCTCCGTCTGCCCATACGTCAGCGTATTGCCCTCAATGTGGTTACTGTTATAGTTGAAGTCCACGGTGAACCTGCGACTCAGCCGTTCCCTGTCCTTCTCCGACAGAGGTTGCAAAGCCCTCCATGCTTCTAGCGCCTTCTTGATATTCAGATACTTCATACGATTTTACGTTTTATTACGACGCTGCAAAGATACAAAATTTTATCGAAATGGTTGTAACACTACAACCTTTTTTTATTTTTCCTGAAACCAAGCCCTCATTAACTGATTACAGATATTCGCCACACATCCCTACCCACACCCTCATGCCGCCATTAGGCCGCAATTGAGGGTATATTTTGTAAATTCCTGATTTTTAGGCTTGGGACAGGTGCCTGTCCCCCGTCCCCCCTCAATTTAACTTTCGGAGCAACGAAGCTAACCACCTACAGCAGTCCCGTCATATATAGCGGCAGGTACAGCAGGCTGTCCTTCTGCTCCACATCCTTTGTGTGCAGCACATAAGGCGTGCTCAGGTACTGCCCGAACTTCTTTATGCACTTCTGGATTGACGTCAGCGTATAACCCGAGCCACTCTTCACCTCGATGGGTGAGATATTGTGCCGCGAAGTCACCACCTCCTTCTGCACCAAGAAGTCCACTTGCATACGGTTCTCCGCCTCCTCCTTGTCGTAGTTCGAGTAGAAGAATAGCTCGTGACCCGCCGCTTTCAGCATCTGCGCCACGACATTCTCCACCAGCATCCCCTCGTCAATCTCCAGTTTGTCGAACATTAGCTTCTGGTAAATCTCATTCGTCACGATGCCCCGTGCGCTGAATGCTAGCGAGATTAGCAGGCCTGTATCACCGTAATAGCACTTCAGCACCGTGCGGTCTTCATTGAGTTGCAGGCCGATGTTCGGGGCCGTGGTGTTGTAGCTGATATTCACCATTTTCGAGTCCTCCAGCCAGAAGAACGCGCTGTCGTATTCCCGCATTCTTGCCTCGTCCTTCAGGGCCGACAGCATAAACTTTTTCTCCTTTTTCTGCAGTTGTCCGGGGATAGCGTCGTATATGGCACTCACACGAGCTATGGCCCCGCCAGCATACTTCTTGATGTCGTTCTTGTACAAGCGCAATATCTGTCGCTTTACGGCATCCACCTTCGTAAAGTCGCGCGATGCCGCATATTCCGCCACCGCCTGCGGCATACCGCCTACAATCAGATACTGGCGGAAGTAGTGTAACGCCTCGCGGTGGAACTCGCCCATGGGCTGCCGCTTCTCAAACCGCTCTCGGATATAAGGCATCATCACCTCGTTTCCCATCGCCCAGAGGAATTCCTCAAAGTCCATGGGGTACATGTCGATGCCATCCTCCTCCGACGGAATCAAGATGCCTTCCACGTTCTTCTTGATGGATATCAGCGAGCCCGTCTCCAGATAGTCGAATCTGTGGTCAGCCACCAGTGCCTTGATGGCCTCACGGGCGCGGGGACATTTCTGCACCTCGTCGAAAATGATGAGCGACCGCCGTGGCGTTAACTGCCGCTTGTAGTGCAGCTGGATGTTCTGCAATAACGTGTCCACATCCTCCAGATACTCGTCAAACCAATCCTTCACCCGCTGGGGCGCCTTACTGAAGTCAATGAGGATATACGAGTCATATTCGTTGCGGGCAAACTCCTCAGCAATATAACTCTTTCCCACACGTCTGGCGCCCTCAATCATCAGGGCCGTCGTGCCGTCCTTTTCCCGCTTCCATTGAAGCAACCTGTCATATATCTTACGCCTCATAATCACATTTCCTAAGAGTTTCAAAACCTATTTTATACACATTTCCGCGATGCAAATATACACGATAAATATCTATGTATCAGTAGCAAAGCATCAATTTTTTCAAATTTTCAATTCATTTGACACTGCAAAGATACGACTTATTCTTGAACTAGCCGAATTTTTCTCTTTAAAACTCAGCGAAAAGCAAACTTTTTCTTCTATTTTCGCTTATTTTTCAAATCATCATAAAACAACAAAAGGCCGATGCATCTCTGCACCGGCCCTTGCCTGAAAAATTAAGCCATTAAGCTACTAAGCTATTAAGCCCACTTTAAACTTTAAACTTTGAACTAGATGTGATACACCCCCTCCAGCGGGCAGATATTATGGCAATCCAACACCACTTTGCCTTTCAGCTTGTCCCAGTTCTGCTTGATGTGGTCGTGCTTCACCATGATGATCTCCACGCCGTGGGAAGCCATCATCAATGCTGTGGGCAGTCCAATGTAGCCCAATCCAATTACGTTGATCATATTGTTAAATATAAATGTAAGATGTCAAATGTAAGATGTAAGATGTATTTTGATAGGTTAATGCCTGAGTATTCTTATTACGATGAGCAGTACGGTGACTGCAATGATAATCCAGAATGTCCACTTCAGTATGCCTCGGAAGATGGAGGCTCGCGGTTCGTCGTTGGGATTCCGGGTCAAGCCCGGAATGAGGGTACCCGTGGTCTGGTTGGTTTCTTCCTTGGCGATGCTGTCGCGCTGGAAGAACGTCGAATCGTTTGTTGTTATTGTGTTGTTGTCGGTTTTTTGTATGCGGTCGCGAGTGCGTGAGTGCAGCCGGTCGGTGACGATACTTTGCCGTAGCGTGTCCCCTGATTCGTTCACCTGGACAGTGATGGTGGTCACCTCTTTCAGCGTGTCGTAAACCTCGACGCACTCGGTGTCAACACTGTCGTGCCGCTCCACTCGCTCCACTCGCGACTCCTGATTGTGCTCAGTCGTCAGACTTCGCTTGCTGGCGCAGCCCGTCATACACAGGACAATGGTCGCGATGAGGGCAGCGGTCGATGCGCTGAATCGCATTGCGCAGCTGTTTTACTTCGTCGCGGAGCTCGCCCACCTCGCGCTGCAAGGGCTCAGCGATATAGGCGCGCCACTCCTTGACGTAATCTACACTTAAGTTCATGTCCTTCTGGCGGTTGTCGGCTTTCAGGCCTTCCACCTCTTGCTGATGGCGACGTCGGTCGAGCCACCATGTTACCCATCCACTCACCATCCCGATTATCGCAAGGATGATGCTGGTCCATTCAATAGTCGGGGTCATGATGCACCTCCTTTCTCGGCGGTACCCTCATTCCGGGCTTGACCCGGAATCTCTTTGAGATCGCGGATCAAGTCCGCGATGAGGACGGGGGTGTATTGCTGGTCGCCGTTCACCTTCTTCAATATCCTGTGGCGGTTGATGCCTGTGCGCTTGTAGCTGACGTGGATGAATGTCGGGTAGAGGATCATCTGGTCAAACCGTCCGTTCTGTACGATGATTTGCGCCAGCCGCAAAAGCTCATCTGTGTTATCTGTGCTATCTGTGTGACACCTTATATCAGCTGCTTCGCCGGCGATGTGCTGGCTCTGGCTGGCACCGCCCACGGCCTTGTTCTTCAACGGGCAGCGGTATCCGCTGTTCACCTTGATGGGTTTGCCGTATTGCGCCCTGAGGGGGTCAAGGACTTCCTCAACGAGAGCGATGGCGTTTTTGATGACCTCGGTGGGCACCTCTACCAGGGTGCTCTCGCCGTATCCGCAACGGCGGTCCCTGCAGTGACCATCGACGCAGGGTATCAGTTCTCTTATCTTGAAGTATTTCATTTTTCACTAAAGTTTAATGGTTGCTACCTGCTTTTAAAATGGGGCGGCAGCCCAACGGCCTCACCGCCCCGTAATCACATCAGACATCTGACATCTGACATCAGACATCGCGTCAGCGCTAGTCTTCCCCTTGGACACCGCCGCCTGAGCCGGAGCCCTTGGTGAAGGTGCGGCTGGCTACCGAGCTCGAGACGTTGTCCTTCACGGCGATGGCCTTCACGGTAGTGGTGTCGGTCAGCGTCAGGGCCTCGGTGTAGGCGGTGCTGGCGCTGGTAGGCGTGCTGCCGTCGAGGGTGTAGTGAATGGTGGCGTCAGCGGGACCGCTCATCGTCACCTCGGTGCTCTCCTCAAACGGAGTGTCACCGCTGATGGTAGGCGCAGTCACAGTCGGAGTTTCAGCACCACCGGAGTTACCGCCAGAGTTGCCGCCCTGCTGGGTGCCGCTGCCCGAACCGCCTCCCGAGCTCATCTCCATGCCGCCGGCGTTGACCGTGGCTGACGCCACGCCCAGGTCGGCCATGGTGCTGACGGGGTCGAGGAAGTCCTCGCGGGTGTTGATGCCGCCGTAGCTCTTGGCCGAGGCTAGGAAGGCCGCCTCGCCCTGATACGAGGCCAGGATGTCGCTCACCACCTTCATGCGCTGGGTCGAGACCTGCTTCTCGCCGTCGCCGTCGTTGCGGCTGTGGATCCAGCTGCCGCCCGCGTTGCTCAGCGCGATGCCCATGCCCAGCACGTAGCCCGTGCCTGCCGCGGCAACCGAGCTGAAGCCGAGGGCCGAAACCACGTTCCAGAGCTTCGTCTGGTCGGTGGTGTTCATCACCATGCGGTAGGGGTCCATCGAGGCGCGTGGCACGCCCTCGCTGTCAACCATCTGCTCGGCGTAGAAAAAGGTCAGCTGGTCGTCGGCCTGCCAGTCCTTGTTGTTGGCCAGCACGGCCGCGCTGAACTCGCCCACGGTGGTGTTGGCGTCAATCACCAGGCTGCCCAGCCCGATGTTGGTCACCAGCACGCCGCCGGCATTCAGGCTGATGACGATGGGGTTGAGCGAGCCGAGGCTGTACTGGTAGTTGCCCAGCACGCAGCCGCCGCACTTGCGGTCTTGCTTGGTGATGAACACGGGGTTGCGGTCGTAGTTCACCTGCACGAAGATGTTGAAGTCGTTCTGCCCGGCCTCCTTGCCTTCGAAGCTCTGCATCTTCTTGCAGCGGAACAGCTGGTAGTTGGCGCTCACGTTGGCCAGCTGGCAGCGGGTGTTGGCCTGTTTCTCGCTGCGGCGGGTCATGCCGCGGGGCTTGGGGTTGCGGGCCAGAATGGTGCCGTGGTCCGTTTGGCGGGTCTGGAACATCTCGTCCAGCTTGCCGCTCGTCTGGCTGAGGAAATCTGTTGCTCTTGCCATAGTTTGGTTCTCCTTTCTTTGTTTGGTTAATGATTTGGTTTTTTATATCGTTATTTGGTTATGGTTCTTGGTTTCTGGTTCGGGCATAAAGAAGGCCCACACGGTCTGCCGTGCGAGCCTCCTAAAATTTTTCTAATATAATGGTTTATACCTTATTTCGATGTCGCTTTCTGCGCCAGCTGCGTCCGGCAGCCTCCGGCGCGTTTGTCTTAGCCATGCCATTATTGGCCGTTCTGATTTCATTCATAGTCATATTACTTTAAATTTTAATGTTGTTAATAAAAATTTATTTTTTTCTTTGAACCTTGTTTCGGAATCTCTTTACTGTTTCTTGTCCGCGGCAGGTCACGCCTTACTGGTTAGACATTTCGATGGCTTTCTTCGACAGGGCGAGCAACTCGTCCCATTTGTCCATCGACTTTTTTACCTTCCTATCTAGGCTTTCACCCCAGGTCTTCTCGAACTCCTTGTCCGAAACTGAGTTGGCCCGGATAGTATCAATCCTGTCAATGAGGTTTTCTACTTGTATCATAATTTTTGTTGCGGGTTATTGATATGCCCTTTTTTATTGATTAATACTTATATTTAAATGGGGGCCCGCTTGGTTGTCAGCCCTTGCGGGCCCCTCCTTATTTTTTTTATTTGGCTATCTCCTTCGCCACCAGCTTCAGCAGTTTATTCTCCAGTTTCAACACCGTCTCCACGTCAGTCTTCAGTGCAATGGCAATGCCAACATAGGTGTCGTCTTTAGACATAGCGTCGAGGTAAGCCAGCAGTTCAGGATGGTTGGCCACGGCTTTGCGTGCAATTTCGTAGCCATTGTCGCGCATCTCAGCCTCCCACTTCCACTGGGCAGCGATTCCCATCTCCATCGACTCACGGTCTTCGTCGTAGTCGCTGAGCAGTGAGAGCTCCGGCTTCCCGTGTTCGTAGTAGTCCTCGATGATGTGTCCCATCTTGCTTTTGGCAATGTTGATGAGCATCGAGCTGAGCTCGCGGTTGGGTTTCCAGTGCCATTCGCCGCAGAGCAGCGCCTGCAGGCACTCTTCACAAATAACATCGACGGCATCGCCGCCCATTGCTGCACGAGAGAAAGGCCCCTGCTCAAGACTGAATTTGCGATGGATGATCTCGTTATGCACCCACCGCCCGAGTCTCTTCAAGGCTCTTTCCCTTTCCTTTGGAGTGATAGCTGCTAAACGCTGCCACTCCTCCATAGTCAATTGTACTTTTTTCATAATGAAAAGAGTTTTTGTTAATAAATCTGGTTTATTATCGTTTTCATCTGTATCTTATCCTACTTTTTTCAATTTTCGGGGTCTGACCCGAATTTTTTTTCAAATTTTTTCTTGTTCGTTTTTCTCACCTCCTTCCAACTGTATCTTATCATACTTTTTTTAATTTTGAGGGTGTCTATGAAAATTTTTTCATTTTTTTCGTTGAACAACAAAAAACAGCGGGAAATCAGAACTTTACGTGTTCGTCATTCCCGCTGCTTACGGCTTACATCATACCTCAGCCCTCAGACATCTAATGGTTATACTCCCAAGTTTTCCACATTTTCGAGGCCTATGCCTCCATTTTTCTCTGACCATATTTCGGGAACTACTGTGTATCATTTTAAGGTTAAACATCACTTGCAAAGATAACAATAATTCTGAGATATGCAAGAAAAAAACTGAAATTTTTACAAAAAAAGCCGGATTCCCAAAAAGGAACCCGGCCTTTTAAGAGGTAAGCAGTAAGCTATAATTCTTTCACAACATACGCATAATGAGAAGTATCAAGCGGATTGTTCTCCATGCGACGCATTACATATTTGTGCATGTAAACCTGCTCTTTGTCTAATAGCTTTTCCATCATCTTTGGATTGGCCACTACCAACCACCCTTCCGATGCTTCATAACGGTTTCTTGATGATGCGTTTATGTTTCCGCTCTGCCAGTATACCGACTCCACCATCTTCTCTCCCTTTTCATCCTCCCATGCGAAATAGCCATTCTTACACGGATTCATTTCCAAAAAAGTGGCCAATGCAGGATTGATGGCAATCCAATGACTCTTATTTGAGAAATCAGTGTAATAGCCACTTCTAACCAAAATCAATTCAGGGTCTTTCCAGCCTAACCGTAAATAATCAGATGTATCACGCATAAAAGGTGCTTTTCCGAATATAAAACCTCCTTTGAAGTCTTCTTTGTCGGCAAAAAACGAAATCTTCGACTGGTATTCCTCAACAGGGTTATTATCACCCATTTTTTTGATATGGGTAATCTCGCCTATCACTACAAAACCGTTGTATATGGACAATGCTTCCGTAAGCCTAGGCGATTTCTTGGATTTTTTAATCCATTCCTTATCCACCGACCAGGATTCTGGTTCCGCAATGCGTTGTATAAAATCAGGTTTGCTGGTTGCTTCGACAACAATGTTTCTGGAGTCACGTGAAGCAAACAAACTGTCCATATAGTCATATTGAACAACGCCTGCATCTTTCAATTCGGCTGCCACAGCCAACATTCCGTCCAAAGCCGCCTGAACATGGGCTTTCTTATATGGGTATCTAAGGCCGATGTCGTTATAATGCCTGCCGAACCAATCGTTTTGTTGCACATAGTCAACCGCGGAATCCTCATACTTCTTCATCAATTCCACCGCTCTATAATCCAACGTGCGACTGTCGATTCCCGAAAGTTCCGACAAATAATCACTCCAATGAGCGGCAATTTTCATGATGCTGCTCGCATCACGCCAATTGATTTTTGTGATATCGTCCTTTTCTTGCGGGAATTCCAATGGCTGCTCTTGTGTTTCAGTGAACACCAAGGAATAAGTCGCGGGCAAGGTTTTTCTTGGCGCTTTCGGAATCGGTTCTCCAAGTTCTTTGAGTATCTTGGCAGCATAAATGCGAAACTGGTAATTCTCAGATACGGCACAGTTCGTGGCAAGATCTTTCAAATCAGCTAATCGAGAAGATTTTAGTTCAACAAGATAGCAGCCGATCTCAAGAAGCATTCGCGTTGAATTGAAGTCGCCAGGCATTGATCCATTCAAATCCACACGGCTTTCGTTGTACAGATGAGCCAACAGCATTTTGGAACGTTCCATAATGCACACAATTGGCGTATTCGCCAAAAATAGTAGCCAATCACGAATTATTTCACAAACAGAACTATCATCCGGGTTGATTTCAGGTTTATCCTCCTCACAAACGGTATCTTCTCTCATAATACGGTTCATGTAGGCGATTTCTTCAGCAAACAGCCGCTTATGGTCAACCGTCTTGGTAAGTAACTGGAAGGATTCATCCAAATAACGGCATGTACCGTAAGAATACCCATCAAGGATGTCGTTGGCGAATAATTCCAATGTCACGTCACGGCCACGCGCTTCGTCCACTTCCTGCAACACTGAACAAGCCTTAATCCTTGTGCCTCCATCATTAAACTTATTCCATCCATAAGAATTTGAAGCCTCAACCGCTTCAACAGCCTTATCCCACGCCTCATCCTTTCTGCCTTCTGCCAACAGCGATTTGGCCTCCATGCACAGTATTTCACTCTCTCTTTCTGTTTTCTTCTCTTCCGACGCCAGTTCAGCCAGCATCTCATCAAGTTTCTTCATCAAATCGGAAGAAATGTGTTCCGGGCATTCCGTCTGGATTTTTTGCTTCAAAAACGGCACCTTATCCATAAACGCATCACCCAAGATTCGTTTTCCACAATTTACCACAGAATTCAGCACATCCGTATCCAAATCATAGGAATAGTTGTCGTCCGTATAGAGATGAATTGTGGTGAAGTAGCGTAATAAAGCCTGAAACTCTTCCTCGGTTTGTACCCTATCCGAAAGTGCCACCAACAAAGAAGATGAAACCGACAGAAAATAATTGTATTCTTTGTCCAGTTGCCATATTGCAAGTTTCAACCCCGACCGCAGATTAAACGAAAACGTCTCGTTCAATAACTCATTTGCGGCATACAAACGGGTTCTGCTTTCAGCTACAGACTCTATATATTTAAGTCGGGAGGTCAGCCAGTGGATACGCTCCACGGCGTTCTCGCTGTCATTCCTGATGGAGTCACCAATCCATTCTGCAAACATTGAAGGCTGATAATCTTTTCGATAGCCGATGCCAAAACACTCTTCAAGCATTTGATGGAAGCACTCTTCCGCTTTGTCATAACACCCCACTTCAAGCCAAGCTCTGCCTTGTCGCAACGCTTCAACCTCTCGGCCATTGATGTCCTGTTCATCCATCATGGTCGATTCTATCTTCAACAACTGCATCTTGCACCATTCCTTATCATACCCCACATTATAAAAAGCCATAATGGCTTTTCTTTTTGAATTGGCATCAGCCTGACATGTAACTTCGAAAAAATACTCGGCAAACGCTTTTGCCACATCGCCCAACATCGAATCTCCAAAAGCCTTGGCCGAATCCACTACAAACTCATAGAAATCGCCCCGATGTTTAGACAATTGATAAGCATATAAATCGTGAAGTGCCGGGTTGAGCAAAGCATCATAAGACCTGATGGAGTATTTCACGTGCGACAAGTACGAAGTGTCATATTGACCTCTATAGGCTTTGCCTGCCATCTGGGCGATGGTGAACACTCTTCTTGCATAGCTCACCATCAACCTATTTTCAGGTTTAGAATTGTCGTCAGGCGCCAGCTTCAGCATTTCGTCGTCATAACCCAACTTGGCGCGGACACTGATATAGAAAATGTGGGAGGATAATGCATCAAAGTTATCATCACGATATCTGTCCAAGTAAAACGAGCCCAAATCCTTCCACGAAACTTTATCAATAAATGCCTTAACTTCATCGTCGGGCTGCTTAGCCTTTGTCGCAATATAAGCCATACGCAAATAATCAGCCTTTTGTGCGTTTAATGTTAGGAACAGGTTCTTTGCTTTGTCATAATATGATTGTAACAAATCCTTACTTAAAGTCGATTTATTCAGATTCTCAATAGCGGTTTCGTAAGCGTTGTAAATAAGCAAGCTATTGTTGTTATCCGTAGCCAAAATTCCAAGCACTTTATCAAAATTCCCCCATTGCCATTGTTCAACCAACGAATCGAGATATTCATTGATAAATCCCCGTTTGCTTCTCTCCTTGTCTAACTCTTCACCTTGCTCATTTGCCAATGTGTCACAATATGCCACAAAGCTATCTATGTGTTTCTCTACCTCCTCCCATTCCAGAAAATAACCAGCAGTCTTCACCCAAAGCTCAAGCGTTTCCCTTTGTTCACGAAAATCTTGATGATGATGGTTGCGCTCATCATAACCATGCAACAAAAACTCAGGGTATGACAAATCGAATAGTAATGCCCCTTCGTCTTTATCGCCTGCTTTGCAAAACTCCATGGCCATAGTCATGGCATACGTCTGTGAGCAATGCAAACTCAAACCTTCCCTGAGTACTGACTTCGCCAGTGAACACCGTCCCGACCATACAAACTCCTTTGTCAGCGACATTACCGAATAATCCTGGAAATCCATCTGGCTCAACTGGTTTTCAAGCAACAGATATCTCACCACCAAATAAGGGTCTTTACGCTGCTTGGCAATCTCCACGCCATATTCCATATCATGCCTGATACTCCAAAGCGGACGATAGTTTTGTACCTGAGCGTAAAGGTTTTCGGGCGTTATTTCATCAACAAATTGGTCATATTCGCCTCCCTTGTACAAGTAATAGCCACGTCCCCATCCCGAGCAGTAATGCTCTGACAGTCTCTTGTAATAGGCCATGTCCTTCTCTTTGCTATAATCCCCTGTCAGAACATCTGTAGCAGTTTTGTCAAGCAGATATTGACGGAAAGAGTTGTGGAAGAACGAAAGTTCTTGACCTCCTTTGTCGAACCTGAACAAATGCCACATTTTACACTTGATATCCAATAAGCTGTCTTCCGAACACAGTTGTCTAACGTCATCAAATTTGATCACACCGGTGACTCTGGAAATCAAGCCCAAGGCATTATTTAACGCCGCCTTTTCTTCAAGCAGCGTTCCCGTTATTCTTTGGTAATAATCCTCTACACCCTCAAGTGCGTCATCAACAGAATTTATCACATCTACACCTTCGTTTGCTATCTGATTCAACAAATAATGAAGATACAGAGGGTGGCCTTGCGATTTGCGCCAACATTTATCCAGCAACTCATCGGTAATCAAGTCAGGAGTAATCAACTTGTGACACAATGCATCCGATTCCTTCTTGCTCAGTGGTGGCATTTCCACAAGATTGGTTTTCTTTGCCGATTCTTTCTCAATTCCAGCATCCAGATTCAAGTGGTCGAAGTGCTGGCTGCCCAAAACGAACACAACACCGTCAGGAATATCCGATGGCGAAGGCAGCACACGCATCAATGTGTGGGCACAGTCAGTATATTCACGGGTGATATGATCCAAGCCATCCACAACAATGAGAAACGGAACCCCTGTTTCAGCAAACTGTTTCGAGATGGCATCCATTTGCTCATAAAACCGCTTTTTCAGGTAAGAAAAGTCCTTGAATGAAGGTGTCAAACGCAGGTTTTCAACACCCGCCTTATATATCTGGACAACAAGGTCGTTCAAAAAGGTTGATCCACTACCTCGGCTACTGTCGTTTCGCTGAGATGAGGGATTCAAGAAATCGAACGCATAAAACCTCACGGAAGGATTCGTAAGACTTCTAGTCCATTGCGTAAGCAAAGTTGATTTGCCAGAACCCGGGGAACCTTTCAAAAATAGATAGCCTCTTGTTTTGCCTTTTAAACATGCATTCAGTTGAGCCATGCCCGCTACGTTTGGAACGTACGATTCTTCAGGCACTACTAGATTGTGTTCAAAAATAGGTTCAAACCTGTTGAGCCAGCCCAACTTAATGAAGATATCCCTCTCGCTGATAGGGTTATTCACCCCCTTGCGAGCTACCAGCTCCTGAATCAATCTATTGATGTGGATGATGTCGTCGATTCTATCGTCCTCGTAGGCTTTGGACACTTCAATGAGTTCCTTATGATAATCGAAAGAAAAAGTAAACACCTGCCAGAAGATGTCCCACTCGCTTTCAGTTAAAGTGGATTTTGACTTTAAATCATTCAACGCCGCTTGCCATCGTAATTCAACCGTTCCCCCATTCTTTAGTTTTCGAAGCACTTCTTTTTCAAATGCGTCAAACCCTCCTGCTTTTTTGCCCACCAATTCAATAATGCTATGGTCACCGGTGGAAAGCAATTTGTTTGTCAACAATTTAGGCCAAACAGTTTTATCGGGATAGATATGTTTTAAGTTTCTCCAACCCTTCACTATATCTGGAATCAACGCCTTGAAATCGAGATATGACATTGTATTGCCGTCGGTAGTCCATTTCACTTGGTAGGCAAACACATCATGGTTGGTCACATATACAATGTCATCTAGCTTACCCACATTTTCTTCCTTATCAGCTACACGGATTTCTTCCAAGTCGCCCAACTCAATGGCTTCGTACACTCTAATGGCAAACTCGTCGTACTGTGGCAGGTAACCACCCATCGCAGCACGCTCACCTATTAATACTATGTCAAACTGGTCGTTGCTCATCATCAAACATTAAATACAATCATCGGGTTCTCTATGATATCAAGTGCGGAAATGATTTTGATTGGTGATTCCTTATCATCTAGTGAGTATTGATATGCGGGCATATTAACCGTTACGAAAACCGAACAACAAGTATATGATTCATCCACGTCTTTGCAAATATTCGAAAATGCCGTTATATGGATTCTGCACCATGCGTCACGTTTGAGCGGCATTTCAAAATCATCTTCTGTCTTTTTTTTCTCAAGATACATTTCATACATCGTACGGCTTTCATAATAATTCTTGGTTTCCAAACAGACTATTTGTTTTGTCGCCGTATTGATGAGAAGCACATCTATATCACCCTTTTTCTCAGCATTTTCCAATTGCTCACCCGGTCCAATCTCCACCCCATGATAAGCTTTGATATAATTCAATCCTAAAGTGTTGTAGAAATCTGTTAGTTTTTTCTCAAACGCCGTTCCTTTCTTGCGATTTATCTCTCGCATATATGCGGTCATCTTGGAAGACCTTGCATGCATTTTACCCTCATTCAATCGTTCGAGTATCACATGCTCATGCTGATGTAGCGAATTGGTGCTATACAACACTCTTCCGTTGTAACATATCCAGGGACGTGATGAAATTTGGAACTGTCGATTAAATCGCTGGATAAAACTCTCACTGTATGACGCGCCATCTGACATACCCTTACTCATACAGAATACATCCTGAAAGTCCGCAATCTCATTTTGAGTCAAAACTTTCGATAATATTTGTTTTTCAAACTCATCACATGTAATATCCAACACATGCTGGTCTCTATCAAAAGCATAATTCAGGGATTGGTCGATTACCGATCTCCATTGGGAATAATCAATCTTGAATTCCGCTTTGAATGCATCCTTAAATACCGAATCATCTATGTCAATGTTGAGCTCTCTTCTCAGTGAGAACAACCTTCTGTAGGCATCCGGACGATAGAGTTCGTTCTCACGAATATCCATGAAGTAAGCCATTTGCTCATATATCTTCTCACGTGGCAACTCCACTCTTCCATTGGCCAAGATTCGCATTTCAAGTCCACAAGCCTTGGTCAACAACAAATCCATGTATGAACCGAAATTATACAATTGATGCATATAAGCATAAATACGGTCAATCGCCTCCAGCGGAAAATCTTTTGTGGTTACATCAGCACAGAAATTCTTCGACACTATGCGTTCTATAAGGCACTGCGTCAGATTATTGGTTCTTGAATACTCAAACAGCAACTCTTTTTGTCCATCAAAATGGGTGCCTACATATTCCATCAACGAGTTCACTTTCTCAAATCTTAATTGAGTGGTTAGCATCCAAAACAATGTACCATGGTGCAACTGCAAAAGATGCAGCACAAACTCCTTCGATGCATATTTTTCAAGAAGCTTATCCAATTCAATGCCTAAAAAATCCACCACTTGTCGAGCCACATCCCAAGATACTTTACTATCCAAAGTAACATTCTTCCCTTTCCGGTTCAAATAATTGGCTATCTCATCGAGCACCTCATCACATTTGTGTTTGTTCACCGTATAAGTTCCGTCATATTGGTCATGTATCAGCCAATAATCCAGACCGTTCCTGTCCGTCAACAACATTTGACCTTTACATTCGTCGAATATGGTTTGAATCTTGGTTTGATAATCATTTGCACTGACATAACCATATCGGTTCATCTTTCCCAACACAAATTCAAGCAGCGCCTGTTCATCAGTCTTCCCCTGATAATCTTTTTCAAAAAAATTCTTTGATATTGTGAAGAACAATCCGTTGGGTTCCATGTTAAACAACACTGTTGCCGCATCCACAAAACGGATTTCCACCCTATAATTGCCAGCCTTCAATAGCGATTCCTTATGCCTGTATTCAAACACAAAGAAACGCACCAGCAAGGCTTTGGTGATTTCACGTAGAGTAATATATTCATCTTCATTTTCCGGACTAAAACGGCATACAACGGTTGATTTTCTGTATTCTCCAACCAAAATTGGAACCTTATCCGACATGTCCGGTTCGTATATAGGCAATTCTGTCGGCAACTCCTCCAAATGCCGAATCATAATCTTTTGATTGCCAAAATCAATAAGATGTTGGTCTCTTTTCTGCAGATAATCACACTTAAGATCATAGAATGAATCCGAAGCCAAGCTTATCATACTGTAATTGGTTGACTGGTAAAATGTATCCTCATTACTGCGATAGTAGCCATACATATCTATCTCTTCGGGGCAGATGACAACACCTTTTAGTGCGCTTCGACTCTTGTAGTAGTCGTATAACGTGGTAAGCGAGCCCTTTTCATTGCCCATAATCACCTTGAAATCATCAGCAAAAAGAACCATTTCTTCAAAAGGGAATGCCTGGGGGTCTTCAAAGTCAAGCGAATAGATAACATGTATTTTCATCACCTTTTTGCCTGGCCATCTCTTTGCCACCATCTCGTCACATTTCTTCACCCCATCTTCAAATCCTTGACACGCTGAAATACAAATTCTAGCCACTTTATCTGCGTCAAAGTGATATACCAGGCAACTCACATTATCAAACTTCTCTACAGCCACACACATATTGTCGGCATATTCAATAGCCTTATGACATTCAATCTTTATTATCTCTTGGACTTCTTCCGTGATGTCATCTACATGAAGGATTGAACTCATAATGGCCAAACAGCGCAAATAGGCACTCGTCAGCAGCGCTGATGGTTCCATCACAGCAAAATCTCCAGTAGTTAACTGGAATAGTGGCGTGTTTTTTATTGGACTGTAAGTGTCTCTGTTATTAAGGAATTCCTTTATCGCTTCTTTATTATCATGATAGATGAATTGCCGAACAGCATCCCAATTTTGACCATACCTTTCAAAGACCGGGGTTAATTCTCCTTGTGAAAACACAACGTGCTTCTGCTTGTCCTCAGATTGTTTGTCATCAGGGCAATACAGTTCACTATAATTGCAGTCACCTTTCTCGTATCTGGAGAAACCACAACGTTCAGCTATTTGATCAGACAAATCCAACAGAGCATACACCTCACCAAATGTATCTTCGTGAATACCTTTGGCCATAGCCACCTTGAACAATTGCGTCAAGTTATATTGAACCGTTGCAAAAACACCTGGAAAAACCCTGAATGTACCTTTTTGAGAGTGCACCACATCAACATACATAAAACCTTGTGGGTCTTCCATCAAATCATAGGGGTAATTTGTTCTGATATCGTCTTCAAAATTGGCAGCCACTAATTCACAATTTCCACCATCGGTAAGCAAGGCTTGATATAAAAGGGTCGACAATTGAACAATATGTGACGAGTTTTGTTCAAAAAGACACATGCTGGCAAGATATCTTACCAACGAATCTTTTTTGTATTTGTTTAAAAACGAAAAACTCATAATCAACAACTTCTAATTATCTCACACAATAATACTGTGTTATATCTCAATTGCAAAAATACGAAATTAATCGGACAAAAGCACAGATTCGTCGGATTAATTCACACACCTATTAAACCAACAGCGGCCACAACTTGAATAAAGTTGTAGCCGCTGTTGATAACGCTCGTCCGTTATCGTTGTGACATTTGCAGGACAACATGATGGCACACCTGTAAGACCTCTTTTTATCTTTCCCTCTTACATTTATCGATACTGATTCACCCCCCCCTATACTTTTCCCCATCTCCAACACTTCCAAAACATCTCCACTCTTCCTTTTCAACTCCACTGCGTTCATCCTTATTCTCGTAGCCTTGATCCAATTCATCATATCATGCTCTACTAATCGATGTCGTAACGAATTCCTATGATTCCTCTTTGTGTTTTGTCCGATTATCGGACAATTTGCCAACCAGACAGGCAAACCACAATATATTGATTATTATTTACTTGCGTGAAAAATCGGACAAAAACGTGCAAAAACGTGCAAAAATTACTTCCACCTGTACCTTGTCGAGGGTCCATTTATCCGGTTTTAAAAACATAAACGTCATTACCCATTCTTACCGCTTTCAGATTGACATTATCAACTGAGAATTTCAGCATGGAGATAACATTCCCATCCGGCGCTCAGCGCGACTACACGCTTATTTAGAGAGCCTTCATTCCGGGCTTGACACGGAATCTCATTCACGAAGTCCTCCGAATCTTTTTCAAATCCGTTGACGTTCGGCACCAGTGGCACCATCCAGTTGGTATCGAATGCCTCTTGGATATACTTTTGTTCAAGTCCCGCTTCAGACATGTGAGCGAGGCAGAGGTATATACGATTAGCTATAAAAAGTTGATATGCTTTAGTTATATAAGTTTATGATTTATGTCCTTAGCAATGGATTCTTTGTAACAGGAATTACAATATATGTTATTTCTTTTAAATCATTGAATAAATTCGAAAAACCACTTGTTAATATAATTGCCAATTTATCATCAATTATCAAATAACGATCGTGATGGCTATTGACCAATAAATTGGATGGTTCTATAATCCAATCTCCACAATTACCTCTAATAACAGTTTCGACATCTGAGAAACAATATGTCTTCGCTGCTCTTTCATGTATATCTTTGTCATGAATTCTAATTAGCAAATCATTCCTCTTTGGTAATAACGCGCATAATTCATTAGCCTCATTTTTGCTTAAGTATTTATCATACAAGGTTATAGATTTGGCATTATTACATAATTGTGTTATGTGTGATATGGCTTTATTCCTATTTTCCGTTGAAAAGAATGTACCTGTTATTGTTGTCTTGATTTTATCAGAATTAATATTTATATATGGATACTCATCTTTACTTGTTGACAAAATACATTTAAAAACTGTCCCATCCTTAAGTTTAGTTAAATCATGGTTTTTATTTGGCGCATGATTCAACTGCCCTTTCAAATTATTTGGAATTTCAATATTAGTTCTTTCTAGCTGCTTCTTGTTAAACAGAAAAGGATAAACATGATATGATAACAGTTTCTTGATAATATCTTTATCATATTCACCCAAAGAATCGCGTGGATTCATAAATTTGTGGTACTCCACAAAAAGGTCATCTTCCAAAACAAAACTATATAGTACCTTTGACATAACTCACTCCATCTCCATCAATTCATCCAATGTTGCATCAAAGAAACCGTCTGGAAAATCCACAGCATATTTTCCATCAGAATTAAATGGTATTCTTTTAAAATTGTCATTAATACTAGATTTATATAGTAGAAGCACTGAATCAAATGCTATTTCTTTTTTATAAATTGCATATTGTATGCGATTTATAAGATGCTCACAGTGAGTTTCAATTATTACCTGAATACCTGCATTTGCTATATAGGTAAAGAATTCACCCAATTTAGCCTGAGCAGATGGGTGAAGATGAATCTCGGGGTTTTCTATTAACAAAACATTACCTTGTTTTGCGCGCAAACACATTATCAAAACTTTTACCAGATAACTCACTCCAGCTCCTAAATTCTTTGGTGAAATGTTTTGAAGCCCGTCACTTTCGTATTTGACATTCAGATTTTCTTCATTAATCTTTTCAGTGCTTAACCTGAAACTGATACCTAGGATATAAGACAACCAATAATCAACCTGATGCTGTAATGTAAATGATTCTTTGTATTTGCGTAATCGTTCGTCTACAGGATTTGATTTTTCCAGTTCAAATGTGCTAAAAACATTTTCTCCTCTCGAACCTATTGTGTGCGATTGTATTAATCGTACCAAATCTTCTGCACCTATACGATTAGCCGACAAATAATAAAGACCGTTCTCATACGACACACCTATCTCTGGAGGTATTATAGATAATGTTATATCATTATGGGTAACTAAAAGACTTTTCTTTCTGTTTTTATCCCAACCAGTGCTAATTCTAATTTCATTTTGGTCGGAATACCTACATTTTATAACATCATAATTAGTTGAAAGCCCTATATCATGCTTACCTACATTTTGCTCAATTAAAAGAATTGACTGAAGCAACGTGCTTTTGCCAGTGGAATTCAAACCAGTTACAATAGTCAAAGGCTTGATTTCTAAGTCTTCATGGCTAACACATTTATAGTTGTCTATAAAAACTCTATTTATCATATCTTTCAATAACGATTTATAAAATCTTCAACCATTTCATGTCGCTCTCTAACTGTGACCAACGAGTCGGTACTGTTTTTGAAACATATAGCATTATCACATTTATCCTTAAAACTTTCCAACAATTCAAACGGAGGAATGTACGCGCTATTGGTATCCATAAACACAAATGTCAGTGCTTCAAAGAATAACATGTTAATTGGACGACGATTCTTTTTGTTTTTAGTTGAGTTAAATCTGAACGCGTCTTTACCCATGACCATATAAATAGTTGACATGGCTAATCTGAAATCTTGCTCAAGTTTATTTATTTCATAATCTTCCATTTCAACATTTATAAAAGTCATAACTTTTGCAAGAAAATCATCAATATCACTTTTATATATAATTGGTTCTTCTAATTTTGAAAATCTTCCTTCGAATAAAAGGTAAAAAGCCAAAGTTCTTAGGATTACATATTGATCGCGCATGCGCTTTGAATCCACACCACCATCAGTTGCCTGAATAAACTCATATGATAAACTAAGACGTTTAAGCATTTCTGTCGCCTTACCATAATACAAGGCGTTCCTCATTTCTTGACTGTTTAATTTTGTACCGCCCCTGTTAACACGGTCAAATATATCGTATTTTACACGCTCACTTGTCGGCGGTTGTATAATATAAAATGAAAGCTGATAGTCTTCATAAACACCTTTTAATTTGGGCTCCAAGTCCTTAAATTTACAACCATCAAGGTTTTTCAATATTGTTAATTTCCTTAAAGGAAACTCATTGTTTATATATCCCAATAATGCACTTATTCTCTGCCGGCCATCAACAACCTGTTTTTGTCCAAACTTGTTCTCAAACAAGTACATAATAGGAATTGGTATGCCCATTAAAATGGATTCAACCAACTCGCATTTCTGTTTTTGATTCCATACCTGATTTCTTTGAAACTCAGGATTAATTTGAATCTCTTTTCTCACTTCAACCATTTTTTGCAAATGGCTTATACTATACTGAGCTTTCTCAACCCTAACTTCTGCATTAGGATAAATCGAACAATCCTGATTATCATTACCTAAACCTATCATTAGATCCGCATTTAAACTTGCAAAAATACAATTTATTTTTCATATAAGGCTATATACAAACAATTAATAGTTCCTCCTCTTTCATCAACTCAATCCTCCAGTTCTTGCTTTCCAGCAAAACGGAACCTGCTTTCAAAGCGTTTACCATGTCTCTGCTCTATTGTCATCACCCAGATACACCTATTTTACATTAAAGTTTTTATGTTTAGATTATTTCCCTATCGGCCAAAACATAAACCTGCAAAATTGCCAAACACTTTTCAGTACTTTCATACTTACAACTCTAAACTTTCCAACTGACTCTCAACTCTAAACCCTAAACTCTACACTGATCAAATGTACTGATTTACCCTCTTATACCTCTCCCCAATCTCCAGCAACTCCTGAAACAGCTCCACTCGCTCCTCTTTCAACTCCCCAGCATTCATTTTCTTTCTCGTGGCTTTTAGCCAGTTGAGCATAGCATGCTCTTCTAAACGATGACGTGATGGATTTCTATGGTTTGTTTCCATGAAATCCATCACTTCATTGTATCGCGCAAGCCAGCGCTCATCTTGGGTCATAAATCGTAAGCGGTAAGACGTAAGCTGTAAACTAAACTATCGCTTTCTTGATGCAGTCAACGATGTATCGCACGTCATCGTCTGTTACCCAGGGGCCGCTGGGCAGGCAGAGACCCGTATTAAACAGGTTTTCGCTTACGCCATTAAGGTATGCTGGAGCGTCCTTATAAACTGGCTGCAGGTGCATGGGTTTCCACAGTGGACGGACTTCAATGCCGGCAGCGTTGAGAGCCTTGCATAGGGCTGTTACGTCAACATCTTTTCCAAAGGTGACGGTGGACAACCAAAAGTTACTGTCATAATCCTCAGTGGGATTCGCTTGAACACGGACATCCGTTTTATCCGTCAAATCCGTGTTCGATAATAATTCTGTGTACAGCTCGTGGACGTGTTTGTGATGGTCGATATGTTCTTGCAGCACCGTCATTTGCCCACGGCCAATACCTGCACAGACATTGCTCATACGGTAGTTGTAACCAATCACCTCATGCTGGTAATGCAAGGCATTCTCGCGGGCTTGCGTTGACAGGAAGATGGCACGTTGCTTGATGGCATCATCGGGGCAGACGATGGCTCCACCTCCACTGGTTGTGATCATCTTGTTGCCGTTGAAGGAGAAGGTTGCCAGTGCGCCGAACGAGCCGCATGGTTTTCCTTTATAAAACGATCCCATGGCGTTGGCGGCATCCTCTATCACGGGTATCTCATATCGGTGACTGATTTCTTCGATGGCTTGCCAGTTGGCTGGCATACCATAGAGGTCAACCACAATGATGGCCTTGGGCTTGCGGCCAGTTATGGCGATACGGTCGTTGATGGCCTCTTCGAGCAACTCAGGCGACATGTTCCATGTTTCTGCATCCGAGTCAACAAACACTGGCTTTGCCCCACAATAAATCACAGGGTTTGACGATGCACAGAATGAGAACGTTTGGCAGAGAACCTCATCGCCAGGCTTCACTCCCACCAACAGTAGCGCCAAGTGTATGGCTGCCGTACAAGAGCTCAACGCTGCTACTTTTTTCAGTGTAGAGTTTAGAAAGTTTTCCAACTCCTCTTCAAAGGCATTTACATTCGGTCCAAGCGGAGCCACCCAGTTGGTATCGAACGCCTCCTGCACAAAGCGTTGCTCTGCCCCGCTCTCACTCATCTTGGCGAGACAAAGATATATTCTTTTCCCCATTTTTCATTTTCGTGGTTATAGGTTCTATGGTTCTTTATTCTATTCACTCTACATCTTTTGATCAAGGTTCTTCCCCTTCTCTTCATGTTCAAAGTTCGGGATGAATTCCTTGATAGCTTCTACCACCTGAGCCTTGGTGAAGTCCTCTTTGGCAAACAGTGCTTCCAGTTTATCGAAGAAAGCATTCACCTCCGGCATAGGTCTGCGGGTGGTTTCCTCCACCACACCCAGTGCCATGAAACGGTTCATGTTGATGCGCTCACCAGGGATGTAGAACTCCTCGTATGCCTTCTCACCCGTAGTATCTGATTTGAAGTAAACAACAGGATAAGTCGTACCTTCGTAGCTCATTTCGCTGGCATACTTCTTGGCTTCAGCATCACTGCCACATTCCTTCTTCTCAAAACCCTCTGCTTTCACAAACTGGTCGCAAATACTGCTGAACGTCAGCATCTGGTCTTCTCCCAGTTTCGGGAAGAACACTTCGCCACCATTGCCCAGAATACAAGCCAACATACAGATTTGACCAGACTCTTCGGGCGACACGAAATACCGCTTCACATCGCTTGGTGCTGCCAGCGGCTGCTTCTTCTGCAAACGATGAATCCAACCGTCAGGCAAAGAGCCGTTGCTGAACGCCACATTCGCGAAACGGGCAGTCGTCACCTTGAAGTACTTGTTGTAGGCCATCACCAAGTCCTCCATAATGCGCTTCGATGCGCCCATGATGTTCACAGGGTTGGCCGCCTTGTCGGTCGATACGCAGAAGAAGTGCTTCGGTGGATACACCGTAAGCAGATCCATCAGCTTCTTGGCCTTGATGTCATTGTTCTCAATCAGGGCCTGTACAGAATATCTGTCCTTTTCCGACCGCACATGCTTGTGGGCAGAGAAGTTGGCCACAATGTCAAAGCCCTTCTCCTCGCGGAAGATGCGCTCAAAGATGGGGTCAGCGAAGTTCAGCGTGTAGCAGCGGAACTCATCCGGCACATAGAGGCCGTTGGTCGAGCGCACATCGCGCACCAGCTCTGCCAGCCCGTTCTCGTTCAGGTCAACCACCACCACGCTCTTAGGCTCAAAGCGCAACACCGCCTTGATGAAACTGGAACCGATGGAGCCAGCCCCACCTATCACACATACCTTCTTGCCTTTTATCTCACGAGTAAGTGTCTCAGCATTAGCCTTGATGTCAGGCTCGAACATGCTGGTAGGCCTAAAAGTAACACTATCAGCTATAAATTTTTCTAAGTTGAACATATTTCTATTATTGTTTAATTACTTTATTAAAGTGTTATTGTAGACTACTCTTTTTTACTCAAATTATACCAAGCCATGTTCTAATGTTCTCTTTGGACAGTTGTGGTATTGCAGTTTCGGTAATATAAGCCTCAAAATCTTCACGCACACTTTTCAAACCTCGTTTCACCCTTCTATAACTGGAATAGGGTATTTCCTCTGCTTCAATATACTTCGAAACAACATGCAACGCTATCCTGTCTTTCAAGCCGCCCTTAATCAGCGTTGTATGTATATCGCTGTTTATGCCATGCTTCACACATTCCGGCAGTAAAGAAAGGCTCTCATTTGAAAAATCATACTTTGCGCCCAGATATCTGATTAGACCTTGCAGCCTCATGTGGAAATGGTATTGTAAATGACCAAGCAATTCCATCACATCATCCTCATCCATTTCCATATCCTCCGCAATCTGCCAATACTGATTCCCTGACAGCCATTGACTCAGCATGGAAGCATAATCAGACTTATCCCCAATAACATCTTTTATGTCCTGTGACATATATGAGTATGCCGGTGCTATCGTTGGCATTGAATAGACAATTTCAATCAGGTTCTCTAGCCAACCTTCATCAGTTAAAGACTCTGTATTAAATCGTACCAAGTCATCTTCCGACAATAGTTCTTCAAGCTTCATAAAATCTTCCAAATCCAACCCTGTCTGCCTCAGCAACGCAAATTGTTCATCATCCGTAAGGCTATCGCTAATTCTATCATGTCGCACCCTGAATGCTTGACGGATATAGCTTCTTGAATTGTCATCAGAAAGGTGGAAAGCCAGCGAATCACTAATGCTATGCTCGACCACATCAGCCTGAGCCTCCCCATAATGCCGGTATATCATTTGATCAATTGCCGACGAAGCGCCTATCTGCACCAAAACGCCATTCACATATTCATCAGTAAGTTGCTGGGGACTTTGGCGTAGTGCCTGTATAACATCATAGAATATTCCTCTTATTGCATGTATATTGTCCCCACGAAGAGCCTCAACAACAGTCCTGAACACTTCTGCGTCATTGTCTGGCAATATAGCCAATCCGTATTTCTCTCTTCCAGCCCTACCAACCCTGCCTAGAATATTCCTTATTTCTGTACTGGGGATTAGTTCTTGTCTTTGCGTCCTTCGGTTATAATGCCTTAGATTATAGACCACGAGTGTACGAATAGGCAAGTTCACGCCCTCAGCAAGCGTGCTGTTACTGACCAGTATCTTAAGCAACCTACTTCTATAATAATCTTCTATATACTCCCTAACATCTTGTGGCAGGCCCCCATTATGGTATGCAAAACCGTTTTTCAAATAAACACTCAACGGATAATCAGTCCCATACTGATAAGCAACATATTCGTAAAGCCTATCAATAGCAACTTTATTTCCCTCATCTATCAATCGTTCCCCGTATCTGTGCAATTTAGTTATTTCAAGCACCTCATCACACACTGTTTGACAACCATATTTCCCATTTTTAGAGTAAGTAAAAATCAGTGTAGAACCCGCAGATACAGATTTCAATCCCAAGGCAGCAGAGAGCCCTATCTTACTATTAATGGCTACATTTTTGTTCTCTTCCCTATTCAAAAACGCTTCCATGTCAAACTTCACATGTTCCAAATCCGGCTCGTAAACATGCAGACAAATATTTCTTTGCTGTTTCTCGGCTACCGCCAATTTTATCTCGCAAGGCCTGTACTTGCTGTCCCCTACTTCTTTCTCACTGCCGCCCAGCCAAGTATTCACGTCTTCAATGTTGGGAATAATGGCAGAAATAAATAAGAATCTGGCTACGCCCCTGCTCTTGATTCGGGATAGCAGCAACTCATAGTTTGTACCTCTGGTAAGGCTGTCCAAAAGTTGCCCTTCATCACAAATCACCAACGTAAATCTGTCAAGCAAGTCTTCATCACCGCCTTCCATCGAGGCAAAGAACTCAGGTGTAGTGATAAACAAACTTGCCTCATCAAGTTTGACACTATCCAAGGTTGAAGAATTACCCCCATATGCAGCAAAACTATCAAATCCCAAAGCTTTGCCCACCTCCTTGTATCTTTCGTTCAATTCGTGGCTCAGCGAACGTAAAGGTGCCAAATAGAGTACCTTTCCATCTGGGTTCTTCTTTATTTCACTGTATATAAGAAGTTCTGTGATATAGGATTTTCCAGCACTTGTGGGCATTTTCAGGCTGAAAGATCTTTCGAATGTCAGCAATCCTTTCTCAATGGCATCCCTTTGCGATGGCAGGAACTGGAGTATTCTTTGGCTGCGCGAGAACTCCACATAGTCGCTCCAGTCTGTATCGGGATCAGCCTTTTCCAAGTCATACCAAAGATTATCTTTTGCAAATTTCTTAAGCAGATGCTTAAAGATGAAGCAATCAAAGAACTCGTCCAGCGAGGAGAAATGGAGGTTTTCACACCTTTCTAATACCAACCCTTCTATATTTCTCAAATAATCTGCTATGCCCGTCCCAATATAACCATCCAGATTATCAAACAGCTCGATTTCCAGGTTATCGCCCAAGGAATGAGTCTCGTTTATCCCGCCTCTGATTAAATACAGAATAAGTTTTCCGTATGTATTGTTTATCTCTGCTATTGAATACCCTTTCAGCAACAATGAGGCTATAGCTTCGTAGCCAACCAGATAGAACACAGCAGCCACATAAAGCATGTTCTCTTGCTTATCCACGTTTTCAAACAAATCCCTTGTGTCCTTGTCTGAGTAGATAATCAACCCCTTTGCAACCTCCAACAATTCTTCTGAGATCGAAGCATAGTCACCATCCTTTACATCCTCAAGCAGGAAAAACATTCTGTTAAGCAAAGTGATATAGAAATCATCCTGCCTATTCAGAAATCCGAAATTGTCCTGGTTCAGCACATGGTAACTGCGCTGCATCTCAAACTTTTCAGAGTCTTTTATCCACTGTGATAACAATCCAGCCATATCTTAAACCTTTACTGCTTCGTTGAACACACGTTCATACAATGCTTTCATATCCGCAAAAGGCACAGCAAACAAACTAATCTTATTCTTTTTTGCGGTTTTCAGATTAGCTGCAGTGATATTCGCTATATGTTTGTCAAGAGAATCCTTATCAACCACAATAGCCGCATTCAGGAATCGTTGGTATTCCACATCGCTTGAATCTTTGAATCGTCCCATCTTTCTTGCCATGTCATACTCCTTGTCATGAGCTAATTTCGTCACTAACCAAGCAACTGTTTTACCGGCTCTAGATACGCAGTCATTCACGGCACCGTCAATTGCGTCATTCATCACACTATCCGTGGTTGTTTGTGAAAGTGGGGTGGCTTTTGCTTTCGATTCCACAAAGTAGAGAAAATCTTCTGTATTGGGGTTCTTTTCATCATCACACTTAGCCAACACTATATCAGTCAAATGGCATGGAGTATCTTGGTTTTCCTTCCATCGCCATTTCAAAGGAGCAACATTTACATCAGTACAACGCAGGCATTGCGAAAGAAAGAATAACAGGATTTCTGCAAATTCTCCCGATTTCAGATGTGGGAGAGTCGGTATCTTCATCTTTGAGCCTTCCTCTCTATCCCCCCAAATTTCCTCTGCAACACCTTCGTCTAACTCCTCGTCTGAGATATATGCTTGTCTGAATGGCATTACAAACTCAGAGACGAACTCGTCCAATAAGCCGTCTTTAAATTTATAGACCACCACCTCTTTATCTTTGTAGGTAGCTTCGTCCATGTCAAAAAAACGAGAGATGTCAAGCATCATTGGCATTGTCTTAGCTTATTTCACATCAGTTATTATCATACTCCTCTTTATTCACCATCGCAAGCATTGCATCATAGTTAGGTTTGCCAACCTTAATAGGCAAATCTCTATTCAATTGCAAAGCCATACCGAACACTTTTGCCACAGCACGTGCCGACCGTGCATCAAGACCGCGCTTAATACAAAGGCAAGCCACGTCATCTGCCTTGTATTTTACACCATTGCGTCTTAACAAATTGGCCATTTCACGTAAGTAAACATCCCGTTTGAAATCATGAAGCGGAGTACTCCGTTCCGCAATGCTTTTCAAGTAGCCGATTGCACGGTTCAGCAAAGGTGCTACCACCATCCCATGCATACGTGTAACGCCAGTATTAGCCTCTGTTGCGTTGTATAACTTCAGCCAACCGTCAATATTGGCAATGTCATCATTAATTAACACAACCACTCCAACATCAGCCCTGTCCTCTAAGCAAGCAAGACTAGCCTCATCAATTCCTAAAGCAATAACGAAGGAGAGTGTTTTTTTGTAGTTCTTGATAGTTTGTTTTGTAACTATCTCACCATTTATGGTAAAGTAAGAAAAAACGTGGTTTGCTTTTAAGATAAGCCCATTGGCAACCAACAAATTGGTTTCATCGGCATACGTAGGGATATATGCTACCACATTCCATATCCCAGACTTGCGAGCTATTTCAAGCATTTTTTCCAACGTGCTTGACTCATAGAACTGATCTATAGTATATACTACTTCCATTCTTTTTATCTTGGTCAACTTAAATATTTTAAAATCTTAACCAATTTATGGTGCGCTTGTCGAACCAACTTTCAACTAGTCAAATATATTGATTCTTCCTTTTATAGCGTTCGCTCAACTCCAGCAACTCCTTAAACATCCCCAACCGTGGCTCTTGCAATTCACCCGCATTCATCTTTTATCTATTGACCTTTAGCCAATTCAGCATATCGTGGTCTTCAAGGCGGTGACGTGACGGATTCCTATGCTCCCGCTCAATGAAGTTTTTAACTTCATTGTATCGCACCACCCATCTTTCGTCCTGATTCATAATCACTTCTTATCCTCTTTAGCATCCCACCATTTCTTAGCCTCAACCAAGAATGGATGGTTTTCGAAATTCATTGCCGTGAGGGAAGCCCCATAGTGCATCCCTGATATTTGAGCCAAATCCGTTTTTATTTCTTGTGATAGTTCCAGTCCAAGCGTTTCTTTGGCATAATTATCAAGGAAACCCTCGCCTACCAGGTTATTATAATACACGGAATTCCATCCCAACAAATCGCCTTCTATAGGCTTAAAAAGAATATAAAGCCAAGTCATTGGTTCTGCACTTTCTCCAACATATTCCTTAAAACGTTCTTCCCAATAAACGTGGTACATTGATTTCAGCATAGGGATAGCCTTTATCTTTTCTATCTCAAACGGGTTATTTGCTAATTCATCAGCAATAAACCGACGGATAAGACTTTCCCTTAATTTCAGATGCAGTTCCTGCCCATACACAAACAACATACCATGGTCATCACTTATTGGAAGTGTCAATGAAGAAGCCAACCAAGTATATTGCTTGTTTTGGGCATATATTGCCTTGATTCTTGCGATTTCTTGGGCGTCTGTAACAATGCCTTTTTTATTCACAAGAAGCAGATTCATGTAAACAGGCTGGAACCAGCCCATCTCATTAAAATCCTTAGGGCTATTGGCAGCAGTATGCCGCTGTGACCAGTAGCGATATATTGCGTCTTGGATTAGGATGCATCTTTGTAGCACAAATGGAATATCTTTCTTTATTGTTCCATCCTCAATATACTGCTTGAGTTTATGAACCAAGAACTCCGACTTTCCTTGCCCGATGGCCTTATTCAAATTTTCCTCAAAGACAGCATCGTTTTGCAGTTCCATCAAACTCTTCATATATTGAGAAGACAACTCACTTTTGGAATACTTGCCTGCAAAGAATTTGAAATATTCCCCAAAGAAACAAATACGGCTTTTATTCTGATAGTTTTGAGTGTCGTAAAACAAGTCTCTCAGCAACTCGCTCAAGATGTCCTCCCTGTTTGGCCTTTCTTCAGCCGGTATATCAAACAATGTCAGGGCATCCTCGTCCTCAATAGCATTCTCTTGTGGCATAACTGGCTCATTATTCATCTTTTGTTTTGCCATAGTCAGCACATCATGCAACTTCTTTTTATACTGTCTTGAAATGATTATGTCTTTATATCCATCTTTCAGATGTATTCTACCATCCCTCACGTTTACAACTAAAAACAAATCCATTTCATCCCTCAGAATTTTGTACACCATCGGACTGATGAACTGAATCAACAATAGTTTCAGAAGGTCTGGCACAAACACCTCTTCCAGCACGCCATAACGCTTGAACAAATCTAACGTATATGAAAGCAGGTTGACAAACCGATAAATATCACGAGGGCTGTGGAATACATACTCTATATATTGGGCCGAAAGGAATTCTTTTTCTATGGATGGCATGGATAACCTTTCCCCGTAATAGAGGGTTAACGTATTCATCACTTGCTCCCTCAGAAGTGAGCTAAGGTATGAATCGTCTATAGGGAACAACAATTCAAAATTAAAGAACTTCTTCAGGTACTCATCCACATCTTTTATTCCCCTCATCTCCAGCATCTGCGACATCGCTTCCTTGTCAGCAGCTACGATGTAGATAATATTGGGGAAATCGGCTGTGTCTCTAAGCAATTTAAGCAATGCAAGCAACTCTTCCGCCTGCAATCTGTCCACATCATCTACCAAAACAAGCAAAGGATCATCTATCACTTTTAGCATTCCCTTGATTGTCTTGTATCGCCGTGCCAATGAGTCTCTACCTTTTGTTAAGTGATAGGCAAAATCCACTGCATTCTTAACTTGGCTACCAGCCAACAGCTTGGAGTAACCTTCCAGTTGTTTACCCAACTGACTGCTTATCGCATATTGTTCTTCCAAAAGCTTAAGCATCTCTTCCGTTATCCGATTCCCGTCTGATGTTTGCCAAGGTTTGAACACACAAGTTCTTATCTTTCCTTTAGCCTGTCCTTCCAAAAGGTTGAAGAACGTTGTTTTTCCTGCTCCATATCTTTCATTCAAAAGGATTGTCATGGAGCCTTCCGAAAGACTCCCCGACTTGTATGTAGCATAAATCTTGCTGAGCAGCATCTCAGCATAGTCCGTTCTTTCTAACTTATCCGTCTTTGAAGGATTATCCGAGACAAATCCGACTACTTCGTTTGCTCTCCCGGGCTCCGTGTTTCTGTTAACAGGAATAATGTATGTCAGAACCTCCAGTATAGCAGCAGTTATAAAAGCGGCATCCACGTATGCCAACCGCCCATAACCATAAAAGATATAGTGATCGCAACACCGAAAAAGCGAATAAAACACAAATGCTATGGCCGCTAAGTAGAAAGAATGTTGGGGATGTTTAATATAGTTCTTCTTATATACCAACAATCCGTTTGTCAGATACGCTGCGATTACAAAAGTGATAATAAAAAAAAGTACAACAAGGCTGTCGGGCTTTACCTTGCTGGTTATAGGCACAATAACCTTATCCACCAAAGCAATGGCAACATCCTTGAAGATTATCAGCAGCGAAAACACCGCCAATAATCCCGCTATTTTCTTTATAATTCTTTTATATTGCTGTGTCATAGCGCCAGTATATCCTCTTCCCCCAGCGGCTCATACTTGCCATTCTTGCTTTCCATCAGCACGGTGCCCGACTCTTTGGCATAGACCCTGTGCCATTGACCGGCAGGGACGTTAACGGCGACGACAGGGCCGTTAGGAGTCAGTTCAATGCGGTCTGTGCAGATACGCTCCAGTTCATCAAAGAACTCTTCTACTAAGCAACCACGTAAACAAACTACTGTTTCCGAGGTAAATTTATGCCTGTGTATAGGCATTTCGCTTCCGGGCTCGATGGCATTCAGCATCCGTTGCGAGTCATCATCTGCACTATTGCGCAAGTCAAAGCTCTGCCGCAGGCGAGGGTTTTCCTTGGCCTGGGCAGTCAATTTATCTAACAGTTGTTGCGTTATTGTCATTGTAACAGATTTTTATCCGCTTAATTATCTCTCTTTTCCTATTTCTTGGTCTTACACCAGAAGTATTGCCATAGGTTGAACCATGGTTGCCACAGGGCTTCGCTCGGATAGTGTCGGGCAAAGTAGAAATCGCGGCGGATGTTATGGATAAATCTAGCGAATGGGGTTTTTACCGACCCCCAGTTGCGGGTTTCGCCATGCCCCATGTTTCCAGTTTGCAACACCTCGTTCAAGATAAAACGGCCGGAAGCCTCATTCGGAGGCATCAACAAGCAATCAGAAGACAACCCAAACATGTCTCTGAAAACCCACATCAGCCCGCTCGCGAAACGATACAGCCCAAGTCTCTTTATCCAATAAACAGATTCCAGCTTTTCATTTTCAGTAAATCCCTGTTTCAGCACATAGTAGTAATCCATCACTTGCCTCAACCCAACACCATACCCGCTGTGGTGACCGAAGCAATGCAACAGGATAAACACCCTGTCGAAAGCCAAACTCGGCATGGCCGTATCCATCACTGGCCTGTGCAATGCACAGAACTGTTGAAAACGGCGATTGTGTACAGGATTGTTCATGTAGCTTGGCCAGATATGGGCTTCAAGATGCACATCCTCAAAGAGGTGGAAATGTATGTGGTGGTATGTCACACCATGCAGCTTGCCCTCTTTATCGAAGTCACGTGCGAAATCATTATTGTAGGGACACGACTCAACTCTTGTCGCGCCCCCACTGTCACTTGCAACAGTTCCAAAAACAGCACTTGCTGTTTACTCGATGGCATTCTTGATGGTATCGACAATATATCTTACCTCATCCTCGCTGACGCAAGGTCCTGACGGCACGCACATGCCCACCTTGAACAAGGCTTCCGAAACGCCATTCACGTAGGCAGGGGCGTTTTTATACACCGGCTGTTTGTGCATGGGTTTCCACAGCGGACGCGCCTCCACTTGTGCCTTATCCAGCACCATACGCAATGCCTCCACATTGTCGTTGGGCTCGCAGTCGGTATGGGCCGAATCCGTAGCATGAACCACACCAGCAGCTCCGCCAATGGCGCCCTTCACCGCTGTCTTATAGGCATTTTCTTGCCCTTTAATCTTCAACTTGGGGTCAATCGACAAGGTTATCAGCCAGAAGTTCGAATCGTATCTTTCGTCAGGATTGTCATGCACCTCGATGCCCGGCACTTCGGCCAACAATTCTTTATAAAGGTTTTTCAGCTTCTTGTGGTGAGCAATGTGGTCATCCACGATGGTCATCTGTCCACGGCCAATACCAGCGCACACATTAGACAGGCGGTAGTTATAGCCAATGGCTTCATGGTGATAGTAAGGATAAGCCTCGCGCGCTTGGGTAGAATACCACATAATCTTTTCCTTGTCGGCTGCATTGTCGCAAACCAAGGCACCGCCACCGCTGGTAGTAATCATCTTGTTGCCGTTAAAGCTCAACACGCCAAACTTACCGAATGTACCTAACACACGACCTTGCCAACGGCTTCCAAATCCTTCAGCAGCGTCTTCAATCACAGGGATGTCATACTTCTCTGCTATGGCCATAATCTTGTCAATCTGGTAAGGCATACCATACAAAGCCACAGGCACAATGGCCTTCGGCTTCTTACCCGTCTTAGCAATCCTATCCTTAATAGCTTCTTCCAACAATTCGGGATCCATGTTCCACGATTCTTTTTCGGAATCAACGAAGACAGGCGTAGCGCCAAGGTAGGTAATCGGGTGTGAAGAAGCGCAGAACGTGAAGCTCTGCACAATCACCTCGTCGCCATAGCCCACGCCGCAAGCCAGCAGGGCAAGGTGAACTGCAGCCGTGCCGGCACTGAGAGCCACCACCTCGCGGCCTTCGCCCACATAATTCTTCAAATCCTCTTCGAAAGCATTCACATTAGGCCCCAGCGGCACTACCCAGTTGGTGTCAAATGCTTCCTTAATGTACTTTTGTTCAAGACCAGCTTCGCTCATGTGAGCGAGGCAGAGGTATATACGTTTTCTTTCAGACATAATATGTTTGTTTAATTGATTTATTTCGTTTCTTTAGATATCCAATTCTCATTCGCCCCAGCCAGCGCCTTCGCAGCCCTTTCGCAAGCTCTTCGCAAGCCCAAAGGGTTTGCTTGGGTTTGCCAAGTCCTTGCCATATCGCTAAAAGGGCTTGCTTAGGGTTTGCCTAGGGTTTGCCAAAAGCGGTTGAGCTTACAAAATTATCAAACATTTTTCAAACTCTTGTTCTCCTCGTTGTAATAGTCGCCTATCACATATTCCTTCGTATCCAGTTCGGGGGCTATCATGGAAGTCGCAAATATGAGTTGATAGTTGAGGGCTGAAGCCCCAGTTTCAGGTTTCAAGTTTCTAGTTTCAAGCATCTTCTTCTCTTCCATTTCTTTCAGGAGGCGGACCACGGTACGCTGAAACTTCTCTGCACGCCCCTGTTCCAGTCCCTTGTCTTCCATATTGTCGGAAAACAACAGCCTTGGGTACATCATGCTGTCCACTTTCAGCGAGGCGAACAGCAGCGCAAACCGTGCCACCATCTTCAGGTAGAATGCCGACGAGGCCGAAAGCTTGATGCGCTGGTTGGAGATGTAGGTCATGTTCTGGCTGTAGTCAATCACAAAATCCCTCGCCTGCATGAACTCCGCCTGCCGCTGCTCGTCGTTCCGTAGCAGATAGAGTCCGCACTCCGACACCGCAGCGTCAATCGACTTACGCTCCAGCCTAATTCTGTTCTCCGTCACCTCGATATAGCGGTTCAACTCCGATTCCCTTCTCTTCAAGGTTTCCAATTCATCCAACAGACTTTCATACTTTTCCGCCTGTTCCAGCAGGGTGCGGTATTGCAGTATCTCGCCCTCCTTGAAGCCCTTGTCCTGCAGGAGCTTGTCTATCTGCTCCTCGTGAGTGCTGCGCACATAGTTGACGGCATCGTCGTAGTGGCGTTGCGAGGCGGTCAGCTGCCGTTTTATCCTGCGCAGCTGGGCTTTCTTCTCTTCCAACTGATGCTCGCTCTCCTCTTTCAAAGCCTTTGATTCACGCAACTGGAACTGTATCTCTAGGCGTATGCGCATGGCCTGCGACTTGCCCTTTGTGTTGTCGATAGGCGACTTGCACAGCGGACAGTGTCCTTCCTCTGCATCATGGTCTATCCTTGTGAGGCATTCGGGACAGAAGTCCAAATGCAGCGAGTCAAAGTAGTCGCGCGTAGCAATGGACTTGTTCAGCGCATCCAACCGTCGGTTCAACGCTTCAATGAAGTAACCGGTATCCTCAATTTCATGCTCCAACTCCTTGACTTCACGTTCCAGAACATCACTCACCTTGCGTTGCTTCGTAATGTCTTCCTGGATTCGCTGATATTCTAGTTTTACTTTTGGTTCCTTCTCAATGTTCAGCTGACACGGAGACATAATCATTTCCACTTCATCTGACTCTTTTTTGATGTTAGGAGAGAAATAATGAAAAACCCTACGGACATCCACATTATGTTGTGCCACATGACCGATATTGATATACTGATGCGATTCATCCCCTCTCAATGCCTGTATCTGTGCCGAAATCCAGGCTATCTCATCATTGCGGCTTTCAATCTCCTGCCTGATGTAGGCACTCGACTTGACATCCATCCCCTTCAGGAATTCACTCACGTTCTTGATGGATACCTTTACCTCCGCAATCGACTTGACCACGTTTTGCAACTCCTGCTTGGCATCGCTGTATTTCTGGTCGTACAGGCCCAGCAACAGATTGGCCACTGTCTCACGGTAAATCTCCTTGTCAAACGGCTCGTAGAAGAACAGCGAGTTTACGGGCGACTCCTGGTCCAAGTAGATAAGGCGCAAAATCTGATGCATGGTGATGTTGCTGTCGGCCTTCACCTCAGGATAGCCCAGCATCTCGAACAACACATTCGAGAAACTGCGGGTCTTGTCGGTAGTGACATAAGGGAACTTTGACCAAGTTTCAGGTTTCAGGTTCCAGGTTTCAGGTCTTTCGTCACTTGAACCTTGAACCTTGAACCTTGTAACCACTTCGGACATAGGCCCGAAGTATATGTACATGGGGGCGGAGGGGTTCACTTTGCCGTCGTCGCGATGCTCCAAGTAGCGTTTCAGCGTCACCACGGTTCCGTTGATGCAAACCTCTGCCATCACATACCGGCACTTCAAGGCCTGCGGCACAAAGTCGGTATAGTAGCCTCCCAGCACAAAGAAAATGAAGCGCACAATGGTACTCTTACCACTCGAGTTTTTGCCCCGGATGATATTCACCCCACGATGAAACAGCTCATCGTAGGCCACCGCACCTGTGTCGGTCACTATACGAAGTCTTTGCAGAAACAGGGTGTTATGCGTCATATTTGAATTCCAATAGTTTGGTTCTATATTTCATGCCGTAGGTTCCCGTGAGGGACATACCGCTAAACAGAAAACTGATAAAGTTGAGTATGTTGCGCTCGTGTACACTGATGTCGCCCGCATGTTCAATGAATGCTTTCAGCTTGCCGGGACTTACCACCAGCACGTTGCCCGACTCGAAAGCCTCCTTGCCCAGTATGCCGCACGAAACCAGACAGCCCAATGCCGAAACCTGAAAGGGCTTAATCCATTCAAACAGTTTCCTCACATCCCCGTTGTAGTCATAGTCCGTCTCTTTCAGCTTCAGCAGCTTGCGGGCATCACGGATTTCAGTCTCTTCCAGTTTCAGCGACACGTGGTTCAACAGTGCTGGATTCAGCATGTAGAAGTCCCAGATGCGCACACGGTCAATCTCCAGTGGCTTATGCTCATCCATTTTGAGCAGTATATGCGCCATCCGGTAGATGCAATGATAGAGGTCGAAGGCTGGGTTATACGTTATCATAGTTCTTCCAATTGAGGTGGCACATGCCGGTCAGGTAATATATCATGCCGTAGATGTGGTCGGTGGTATAGCGCAGGTCCTGGTCTTCAGCTCCGTTCTCGTTTATCTTGGTCATAATGGGAGCCACCACCTTCTCGTGTATCTTTTCCATCACGGCATCCACGGGTTCCTCTCGGTCAATCATGGGTTCGATATACACGCTGAAGGCATTGATGATGTCCGCAAAGATAAGCAGGTTGATTTCCTGTGCCGAGGGATAGCAGTCAAACTGCATGGCTTTCTTGGCATACTGCTGTTTCTTGCGCAGGGCGGCACGGATAAAGCCGTCGCTGAAGCCCCCGTCGTGCAATTTCTCTTCCATTCCCTTGGTGCCGTCCAGCTTGGTGGTGTAGAACAGCAGGTCGTCAATAATCTTGCGGGTAGTCCGGTCCTGTATCTCCTGATGCAGCTGACGGAAGTAAGCGCCCATACGGGTAGCGCCACCATTATAGATATTAGTGGTGGAATTGGTCGCATTGGGGTTGTAGCTCCCCACTTGGTTTATGCTTACTTCTCGGTCTGCCATAGGCTATTTGTCTTTATATTCTTTAATGATGGCGTCAATAACGCCTTTTGTCTGTTCGTCAGGGTATTCGCGGAAGCCCTTGCGCACGGGGCTGTCGGCATCGCCTTCCACGGCTCGGGTCATCTCGCTCTGGTTGTAAGGCTCCTTGTAAAAGCCTTTGCCGTCCAGATAGTGCATGATGTTGCCCACCAGGTTGCGGTTGAACTTGCAGTCCTGCTTGCCGGGGTCATAGAGGTCAATCTTGAAGGCCTCATGCACCAGGATGCGCCCCCACAAGTGCATAAACAGTCTGTCCATCTCATCCTTCACGTAAGGACGGATGCAGCTCACATAGTTCATAATCAGCGGCTGGATATTGCCCGTGTCAATCATGTCGGCCTTCAGCATGTCGCGCAGGGTCATGTTGCCCAGTTTCTTGTCGCCCGGCTTAGCCGACGAACTGCCCTCTGCGGGCTTGTCATAGTAGTAATTGTTTGTGATATTGGTAGTTGCAGTTGTGGCATTGGGGTTGTAATGCTCCACGTGCCCAATTTTCACAAATGTATTGCCTTGACCGGGGTTTCCCTCTATGCGAAACACCTCTTCATCCTTGTCCATATCGTTCAGATTGTATGTTATAAATTATTGAATTTCAGCCTGAATGCTGATTGAAAGTATCGACCCGATTCTTTCAAGGTTCAGCGACGTTGCCACCCTACTTTTGCATTCGAAATCAGTCGGGAAACCGCATCCCGGGTAAGCGACTCTCAACTGATCTATTAAGCAATTAAGCTATTAACCTATTAAGCAATTAAGCTATTAACCTATTAAACTTTAAAAAATGAACGACATTCAATTCACCCCCCACTTCAAGCTGAGCGAGTTCGTCAGTAGTGAGACGGCCACCAAGCAGGGCATCGAGAACAATCCCTCGACCGAGGCTGTCGAGAACCTGCGTCTGCTCAGCGTCCATACGCTCGAACCGCTTCGCGAGGCACTGGGCTTGCCCATCGTCATCACCAGCGGCTACCGCTGCAAGGCCTTGAACGACCTCATCGCCCACCACTCGCAGCGCAGCCAGCACATGAAAGGTCAGGCAGCTGACCTTCTGGTTCAAGGTTCAAAGTTTCAGGTTCAAGGGGCTTCGCCTAGAGAACTATTGATCAAGGCGTTTAAAACCATCATCACCAGCCCAGAGATTGACTACGATCAACTCATCATCTACCCCACCTTCATCCACGTGAGCTTCGTCAGCCACAGCGACAACCGCCACAAAATCATGTCGGCCAACGGCCAAGGCACCTACCGTGCCCTAACCCGCGCTGCAGCTCTCGCAATCAATTAATTATCAACTTTCAATTATCAATTTTCAATTAAACAACTATGGCTCAAGTAAAACAAATCGGTCCTGGCCGTAAAACCAGCGGTACCCTCGACGGTATCACCTACGTAACCCGCAACGGAAAAACCTACGTCCGTTCCACCCCCACCATGCCTGTCAGCGCCTACCGCACTCCTGCAGCCCGCAAGCGCCAGGCCATCTTCACCCTCATCCAGATGCACCTCAAGTTCCATCTGCGCACCATCCGTCAGACTGTCACCCCCAAGGGCAACGGCACTCCCACCAACCGCTACTACTCGCTCAACGCCAAGGCCCTCAACCGCGCCCTCGACGCACTGGCCGAGCGTTTCGTGGCTGGTGACGACGTGAGCATCACCGACGTGGAGGCCGCCATCGCAGCCTACGCTGCCGAGCATCCCACCTCCATCCGCATCGCCTCGCTCAGCGGCTACCAGGAGGTCTATCTCATCGGTGAGTGGCCTGCCACCATCACCCTCAACGCCAACGCTGGCGACAGCACCGTCATCATCATCGTGGCCGAGAATGGCAGCACTACCACCTACAACTCCGACGGCACAACCGTCACAGTGAATGGTTCCGGCAACGAAAACCATCCTTCGACAGGCTCAGGACAAGAAACCGGTGGTTCTTCGACGGGTGGCAACACAGGTGGTAACACTGGTGGCGGAGCTGAAACTCCCGTAACTGTCGCCGCCCCGACGATCACTGGCACCACTCCGTTTGAGGAGACTACCGAGGTGACCATCAGCGGACCTGCGGGTGCCTCTATCTACTACACGCTTGACGGCAGCACGCCTACCCATTCGACAGGCTCAGGGCAAGCCAACGGACAGCTGTACACCGAGCCTATCACGCTGACTGACACCACCACCGTGAAGGCCATCGCCATCAAGGACGGTGTCTCCAGCTCAGTCGCCACCCACACCTTCACCAAGGGCACCGGCAACGGTGGCGGAGTCCAAGGCGAAGACTAATCCTCTCAGATCACACAGATGACACAGATAGCACAGATGTGAAGTCTGTGTGACCTTTTCAAATCAATTTCATCATTCAACTAAAACATTAAAACAATGAAAAAAATCTTCAAAAAAATCCTTGAAAAGGTATTCAAGAAAGCAGTTCAGAAGGCTGCCAATGCGGAGGTTCCCGCTACCGACCCCGAAGAGTCAGGTACCAATCCCTACGGTGACAACAAGAAAGCAATCTGGAAATTCATCATCCAGACCCTCATCAGCATCCTCACCGCCATCCTCACCGCACTCGGTACCACCTCCTGCATGGGTGTCCACTAATTCTTTCATTCAGCCCTTCCGCCCCTTGCGGAGCGGAAGGGCTTTCCCTTATTGTTAATTCTATAATTCTTGAAAAATGAGACAAATAAACTACATCCTAATCCATGACACAGATCCTCAAGCCCCTGTTCGTGCTCCTCGTCGTCGCCACGATGCTCACCTCGGATTCCACTACATTGTCCCGCCCGGAGGTGTCGTGCTCAACCCCATCGACATCCATCAGCGAGGCACCATTGCCGACCACATCCGCAACCTCAACCCCTTCGACCGAAGAGACTACAACGCCTTCTCCATCGGAATCCATTACAACGGAAGCCTTGCTGAGGACTACAAACTTGCCACTCTCAACTCGCCAACTGACTCTAAACTCTCAACTCTAAACCCTCAACTTTCAAGTCTCGTTGACTTGATTGTCGAACTCCGCAGTCACTTCCCCGAAGCCAAAATCCTCACCACCTCCGAAATCGACGGGAAGTCCATCCTCCCCAGCGACGCCATGAACCGACTTCGCTTGGAACTCAGCGACCTACCGTGAAACATTTCTGCTATTTCCGCGCTTTCTGCGGGACAACCACCCTGAAACGGAACTTCATCCCCCGATGAGGCTCCGTTTTTTTTATGCCGCAATCCCCTAGCATTGACAAATGAGTTTTAGCCTCGGGACAGGTGCCTGTCCCCTGTCCCCCCCGCTCTTACCGCAACGCATCCACTATCCTGCCACAGGCAAGGCCGTCACCGTAAGGATTGACGGCTTTGCTCATTTTTTCGTAGGCAGCGGTATCATCAAGCAGGGTGGAAACCTCTGAAACAATCAGGTCATGATTGGTGCCTACCAGATGAACCGTACCACTCTCCAAAGCTTCAGGCCGCTCGGTAGTGTCACGCATTACCAGCACTGGCTTTCCAAGGCCAGGGGCTTCTTCCTGAATGCCGCCAGAGTCTGTGAGCACAACTGTACTCTTCTCCATCAGATAGACAAACTCCAGATATTGCAACGGCTCAATGAAGAAGAAATTCGGACGGGTCAAGTCTTCACCAAAAACCTCGTGAATAGGCTTACGTACATTCGGGTTCAGGTGCATAGGATAAACAAAGTCCACATCAGGATACTTCTCGCTCAAATCCTTCATAGCCGTCACCATACTGATGAACCCGTCACCGAAGTTCTCTCGACGATGGCCTGTAATCAGCACCAGTTTCTTGCCACCTTCCAGAGGCTTCACGTCATAGCCAGCCCCAGCAAGCACATTCACCTGCTCATCAGCAAGCGCCTTGTCACTCTTCAGCTTATCCACTACCATGTGCAAAGCATCAATCACAGTATTGCCCGTCACATAGATCTTCCCCTGTGCCTTCTCTGCCTCCAGATTCTGACGCGAAAGCGGTGTGGGTGAGAAATTATAGGTGGCAATACGACCCGTAATCTGGCGGTTCATCTCCTCCGGCCAGGGGCTGTAGATGTTGTGGGTGCGCAAACCAGCCTCCACATGACCCACGGGTATCTGCTGATAGAAAGCTGCCAAAGCGGCAGCGGTCGAAGTGGTAGTGTCACCGTGTACCAGCACCACATCCGGCTTGCATTCCTTGAACACATCGCGCATACCCGTAAGCACACGGGCTGTCACGTCATAGAGGTCCTGCCCCTGCTTCATGATGTTCAGGTCGTAGTCAGGCTTCACGTCGAAAATCCGCAGCACCTGATCCAACATCTCGCGGTGCTGACCTGTCACGCACACGATTGTCTCAAAATCGTTCGGGTATTTCTGAAACTCCTTCACCAGCGGGCACATCTTGATAGCTTCCGGTCTTGTGCCAAAGACCAGCATAATTTTCTTCATTGTATATTATTCTAAGTTGTTTATTACCCAATTAATTCCTTCTTTTCTCCTTTCGCGCCATAGACTCTAAGATTATCTTCTCAAAGAAATCAAAGATGTCTTTCTGCACAACTGCCATTCTTTCTGGAGTCATTTCGCATCCCTCAGGGAATTTGGCAAATGCATTTTCTATCACATCATGTAACTCATCCTGGTTTTTCTTCAAATCCCAGATAGCCATGACAGCATCCGCCCGTTTCTTAACGTATGGCAAATATTTCACATACTCGTCATGTGGTAGATTTCTAAAATCTTCCAGATCCTTCATGGTAAGTGGTAGATCAAAGTTCCGATCAACTTCCTGACCCGCCACCACATCATACGTATAAGTCATATTCACATCTTTACCTGTATAGTTTCTGTCTATCACCACCATATACACATAGATGCTATAGTATTCCATCATGGCATAGAGTAGCCCAGTCTTCTCAGAACCCTCAATATGAATCATGTGGGTTACTTGCCCCTTTATTTCAGGATAAGGCAATGTCTTGAAATGATGTAAGTACAAAACATCCTTGCACTCACCTTGCCCTTTAATATACGGAACCAATGGCTTAACGGTTGCCGTGTCATGCGTTCTGTCAACATAGAAGTTGGCTGCAGACTTGATAATGCTTGGGAACGCTTCCGTTGAAATCATGGTACTCGTATTCAACACAGGATGATGCTCCGTCACTTTGGCTTTTACCAATATTTCATCAGCCTGTTCTTGTGTAAGCTCTTTGCGCTTCAACATCCCTTTTAGAAAACCTTCCAACTCTTTTCTGTTTCTGACGGCCATGCTGATTTCTCTTACACCGTCTTTATCTTCACTGGTTACGTATGGCTTGCGCAAGTTCAAAGACTTTCCGCCTTCTTTTACTATTATCTCGTGACCGTCTTCATCCTTCATTATCTGGTCGTGCTCATTCTGACGGTTCTTTTTTACGCCAAGGAAATCAGTATAGAACGACAAATCCTCTGCCAACTTGGCATCAGCAGTCTCTCCCATTCTGGTATTACAATCCTTGCAGATTATGGTATATGAGTGTAGATGACCACCAATTGCATTCAGAATAATGTGCTCGTCAGTACAGTTTTTATCTGTTATTTCATCACCACAGATGTAGCAGAAATACTTCTTATCATCCATTATATTTATTTGTATTGATTTTTCCTTTTGTACATCTCTCTCAAAGCAAGCAATTCTTTAAACAAGCCTAACCGTGGCTCTGCCAACTCCTCCGCATTCATCAACTTTCTGCCTCTCTTCAGGAAATGAACCATTAGACTCTCCTCTGGGTTGTATTTGGAAGGATTCCTATGATTAGTCTCAATGAAAGTTTTCACCTCATTATATCGAATTTGCCAACGCTCATCTTGTGTCATCTTAAACCTCCTTTAATCCTGAAATGTAAAATGGGCTTTCAATTCCGCACCCTTCTTTCTAAGCAATTCCTTAGCTTTAGCAATTCTCAATTCTTGGGGTATCTGAGGAATAGGAGGCATCAACTTACTAACAAGTTTCTCGAAATGAGCCGGGTCTCTATCCGGGTTGAACACTTCATCAAAAGAATGTTCTGCTGACATAATAAAGAATTGAGTCTTTTCCCTGCCCGGTTGGATTTCCTCTGTAAAATCAATCTCCCCATTTAGCGCTTTAATAGCATTGGGAAAATCTAACATGTCATAGAAGTTTTCGTAAAAAGCAGCAAATCCTTTTTGTGCATCTTTCATAAACACTTCTCTCGTGTTGCCTATGATGGCACGGTAAGGTGCTCTCTTTTCCGGCTCAATATAAGACAAGATGCCACCGCCAACGCATGAGGATAATACGAGAAGAAGATTATTACCCATAATCTCATTAAGTTGGCGGGTATATTGGAATAGTTCTGCCCATCGTATTTCGTTGCTGTCAATTGCTACTCCTATTCTATTCTCGTCCCCGTGAGATACTATATGCAGAGTAAAGATCGTCCCTTCATTTGTCTTATCTATCAAGCCCTGAAGGACTGCCACCATTTCGTCCTTTGTGTTTACTTTATGATACTCAACGAAATAATTCTCGCGCTCAGTTTCTTTGTGCTTAATCGTATTGTATAATTCTTCACCAAGCTGTGGATCGCAGTCTCTCAGCCATTGAATAATTACAATACCTTCTTTTGTTATATCAAAATCCCTCATATTGAAAGTATCTCATCTGGCTCCAGCGGCTGATACGCTCCATTCTTACTCTCGTACAAGACAGAGCCCTCTTCCAAACAAACCAATGAATGCCACCTATCCCTTTCAACATTCAACATCCTTGGCTCACCATTGGCATCAAGCGTCACTCGTTCAGTCTCTTTGCCGTTATTATCGTAGAAAATCCACTCTATCTTACCCCTCAATACAACCACAGTTTCCGAAGAAGTATGGTGCCTATGTATAGGCATATATGTATAGGCATAATAGTCCCTGGCTCCAGTGCATTGAGCATCCTTTGCGACAAATCCTCTGGAGTGTTCCGAAGATCCTTTGCCATGCGCAACCGAGGTGAAGCCTTCGCCTGTGCAGACAACTCATCAAGTATCTTATTATCAATAACCATACTTTCAACCATCAACTTTCCACTGACTTTAAACTATAAACTAGCAACTATAAACTTTTAAAGGCCTCCGGCTTTATCAAATGATTCCTCATCCCACTCCAAAATGCACTCCACATGCTCTCGTTGTAACACAGCTTGTGCTTCCACTCGTTGCCTTTCCACCTACGGTACATATACAATGTTTTTGGCAAAAACCTACGGTCGGGCGGTACACGCGAATATTCTGGCTCCAAAATGTCTTCAAGGATCTTCTCTTTTAGCGACGGGTTGAACTGTACCCCATGGAATATACTTGCTTCAAAGCCTAAATCTTCTACGCAGATAGCATTAATGCAGTTGAAGAAATCAGTCATGTGGTATTGCTCAATCACGCCATGAAGCCAGTCCCAATCTATTTCATTGCTGTATTTCTCAACATAGAAAGCCCAGTCAAGTACTTGCCGCAGTGTTACAAAGAAAGCCGCGAAATCCGTCATGGAATGCTTCAACAAGAAAAGAGCATGAAGATTGGGCGACGGTAAGTAAACTTTGGTTGCTGAGCCATGTGAGGCAACCTGCAACTCCACAAAGTGAGAATCATCCTTGCCGAGCTCTTTGAATACTTTTTCAAGTTTAGCACTCGACTTGTGATGATGCACGTTCCCGAAATCATAGTGATTTTCTACCGAGAAATCACCCCATGTAAAGACCGTATGATGTTGGTGGCTTTTATCTATGTAAATTCCTTTTTCGCTCGCCATCATCGCATCCGCTTCCTTTTGTTCTCCGAAAAGCCAGATGTCAATGTCACCGTAAGGCCGATGTTCCGGCCTCGGCCAGTTCATGCCACAGGCGTAGCCCTTCAGCACCATCATCTTAAAACTATGGCTGTTGTAAAAAGCAGCCAGTTCAGCCAAAGAACTGCGGTAATCCAAAAAACGATTCTCATATCCCTCCATCACCTCGCCAATCCACATAAGCAATATTTGTTTCGGTGGTCTTTGCACTTCCGGAATCTGCGCTATTCCGTCAATCAAAACGCCTAAAAGCCCCTGCTTCGTAGCAAGAGCCTCAATGGCCGACCAGTCATTGACAGAAAGGGTTGCCGTGCTTGAATGGCCTATGCCCAATTTTACCAGCTGAAGAAAATCTTGTTTAATTGATGGCATTCTTTATGAAATCTTTTGGTATTTCATCAATCAAAATTCATTTTGTTTCATTTCACTTCCACCTAGGCCAGAACATAAACTGGCAAAACATCCAAACACCTTTCAATAAAATCATAATCTCAACTGACTATAAACTTTAAACTATTTATTTGGTCAGTCTCTTAACAATCGTCTCCGACAGCCTGTGTACAAACCAGGCAAACAATATGCCAAATACTACCACGCACAGGTATAGTAACCTGTTTCCAGCATTAAGGTTTACACCATTCACCACCCAAGGGATGTAAGCAAAAATGGTCGGTAGCATCACATTAGCCATGTACGATTCCAGCGAGATTTTGCCCATAAACTGGAACGGCTTTTTAAACCATTGTCCTACTTTGTCGAAGACGAAAGCAGCCAAAAGGAGGATGGGTATCACCAGAAGCAACGAGCGAGGCACCCAATCGAGGGCTGGTAATCTTTTGCATAGCACATATAGCACGACAGGAATCAACACCCCAATCGCCATATTAGCACTTTTCTTCTCAGAAACGGGTTTACCCAACCAATATCCCAAAAAGAAAAAGGCCACTTCACCCATGTGCCGCCACGGACCTAAAGCAATCAACGCCACAAAAACCACCAGTGTTGGAATCCAGCGGTATCGCATTCCGCCCAGCCACTTATGCCACCAAGGGATGATGAGATACAACGGGATGATTGCCCCCACAAACCAAACGCCACCACCTGTACGCCAAAATTCAATTGTTGAAACACACAGCAAGAAACTACACCAGTCGCCTTGCATAAAAACTGATGCCCACAGGTAGTATGGTGCCGCCATGATGAGGTAAGGGATGAGCAATTTTTTATATCTTGTAGAATACCAAGAAATTACCCCCCCCCGCTTATTTACTAAGTCATTCTTTTTCAATGAGTAATAAAGCCCCATGCCCGACAAGAGAAAGAACAGTGACACTCCTATTTGACCCAACGAGCAAATCTGCCATAGTACAGATGGCATCGCAACATTATTTCCGCAAGCATGGCACATTAAAATGCCAATCGCACTGAATCCCATCAATTCTGTGCGGTATTTACTCAAAAGAGAAAGGTTTATCTTCAACAAGTCGGCCATGGGTTTATCTAGTTGTATACCCTCCGTCCACTACCAAGTTGCTGCCTGTCACCCAGCGTGAGGCATCACTCAAAAGGTAAATGCAGGCGTTGGCTATGTCTTCAGGATTACCTAATCCAAGCAGGTGCAGAGCCTCGGTTTGTTTGCGCTGCTCGGGGTCGGCTATGTGCGGAAGGTTCATGTTGATGGGGGTGACTATCACGCCTGGCGATATGGAGTTGACGCGGATGTTCTTCCTTGCCAACTCACAGGCCAACGACTTGGCACCAGCATACAAAGCACCCTTTGTCATACCGTAGATCGACTTGCAGGTCTCACCATACTGTCCGGCTGCCGAAGAGAAGAAGACAATGCTGCCACCATCCTTGCTGAAATTGCCAACCTTGCAGACTGTCTGCGACAAGAAATAGGCGGTATAGACGTTCACGTGGAAAAACTTGTCCAACGTCTCCGGCTTGGCCACATTCAAAGGCAAGGTTGTGGAAATGCCGGCACAATTGAGCAAACCCGTAATTCTGCCCACCTTCGCCACGGCCTCCTTGATGATTTCAGGCACACGCTCATAATCGGTAAGATTCACCGCTGCCGTGTAATGCTCCTCGGGCCGCTCAACCATGGTCATGGTCTCTGTAAGTCCTGATTCATTCAGGTCGAGCAGGATGAGTTTGGCGCCCATCTTGGAGCAACTGACGGCACATTGCCTGCCAATGCCTGATGCGGCACCGGAAATGACAACGACTTTTCCGTCAAGGGAAAAAGGATTAAACTGCTTGTCCATTCTCTACCTCCACTATATCACTGATTTTACAATCCACAAAAGGCACAATGCCCGTAGCCCAGGTCATACCCACACCAAAAGCGCTCAGCAGTACCTGCTTATGCCCATCGAGTTTACCTTGCAGTTCGCTCACGATGGTCAGTGGTACTGAAACCGACGAGGTATTACCAAACTTGGCAATGGTTGACGGAATCTTATTGGCATCGAGCTTCATCTTCTTCATGATATAGGAATTGATGAAGTTGTTGGCCTGGTGGAACACCACATAGTCGAAGTCATCCACTGTCTTTTCGGTATAGGCCAACGTGTTCTTGATGTCGCGAGGGATTTCACGGATGACGAAATTGAACACATCGCCCCCACGCATATAGCCCTGCTCATCGCTACGCATATTACCAAACTCGTCCACCACCTTTTCCACTACAGTCTCAGCAGAGCTCATCTTACGATAGCCGCCAGCTGGAATCATAATCAAATCAGCACGCGAGCCGTCGCTGTTCAATGAGAAGGTGCTTTTGCCAAACTTCGGATCTCGCTCAATCAAGGCTGCCACACCACCGTCACCAAACAAGAATGCCGAGCGGCGGTCGCGGGGCGAATAGACCTTGGATCGGGTTTCGCCATCCAACAGCAAAGCCTTTTTAAGGTTGCTGCGTTCCATTAGACCATAGACCACCGAAAGGCCATAGATAAAAGCCGAGCAGCCCAGGGTGATATCGAAAGCGATTACCTTATTGCCCAAGCCCAAGCGGTGCTGCAAGGTGACCGAAGTGGCAGGCATACGATAGTCAGGTGTTTGGGAGATAAACACCAGCAGGTCGATATCCTCCTTTTTGATATTGTTGTCCGCAATAAGCTTTTCAGCTGCGGCCAGGCATAGGTCTGACGAGCAGGTGTTCTCATCAGCGAAGCGACGCTGTTCGATACCCGTCTTGTCAACAATCTCATTGGCCTCCTCTTTCGTGAAAACTTCGGTGTATTCACGGTTTACGATAACGCGCTTAGGCACCGCTGCACTCATGGCAGTGATACCTACGCCTTCATACTGTAGAAATGCCATATCTTATTTGTTATTGCAAGCGTCGTAGAGAGCCTGAACGGTTCTGAGTTTCTTGAATTCGGCTTCCTCAATCTGAACACCATACTCCTCATCCATCATGGCAATGACCGAGAGATATGTGATAGAGCTCCATTCAGGATACTCGCGGAATTCGTCTTGCATTTTGATTTCGTCTTCACGCTCAATAGCTTCTGCAAATAATTCAATAAATTTTTCCATTTCAATTTAATATTAAAAAGTTAAACAATATTTACTTATAAACTATAAACTTTCAACTGACTCTAAACTTTCAACTCTAAACTCTAAACTAATCAATATCCACCTTCTTAGCCGGATTCCCCATGTAGAGGCCACCGTCTTTGATTTTTCTCAGGATATAGGTTCCTGCACCAAATCGGTTTTCATTACCAATTTTCAAGCCTTGTGCTGCAAAGCAACGAGAACCAAAATAGTTCTTGTTGCCAATAGTGGTTTGTCCTGAGATTCTCACTTCCGGGAACAGCATATTGTGACTGCCCAATACCACATCATGACCAAAGCTAATGCAGCCGTCAAGCACATTGAAATCACCTATATGGATGTTGCAACTGAAACGGCAACCAAAGGTAATGATGTTGCCTCTGCCCATAAATACTGAATCCTTATCAAAGTAGAAAACATTAGGGGCAATGATATTGGGGAAAGCCACCAAGGGGTTCGTTATTTTGGAAGGTAATTCTTCCAAATATTTCGGAGAGCCTACGGCAATTGCAACATCCACTGGTGTTTTCCATTCGTTCAGCCTCTCAATGTTTCCTAATACCTTGCCATATTTACACTCTGTACCCACTTCAACACCATCGTCAATGTAGCCTACAATCTTCCATGTAGGCTCAATGGTATTGATATGATTGATGATACAGGCCACCTCGTGCCCGAAACCACCAAATCCGTAAATCAATAAGTCCTTCATACTAATTATTTCCATTAAAAGGCGGCATGGTTGCTGCCGCAGCAGAATTGATATCCTTACGCATTAAAACATTCTTGATAGTGATGAAAATCACCTGTATATCTGTCCACAAGGTGCAATGATCCACATACCAAACATCGAGCTTAAATTTTTCCGTCCAAGTGATGGCATTACGTCCATGACATTGAGCCCATCCACTGATACCGGGGCGCACCTCATGTCGACGAGCTTGCTCTGGGCTATATAAAGGTAAATATTTCACTAATAGCGGGCGAGGACCAATCAGAGACATATCGCCTTTCAGTACATTAAAAAGCTGTGGCAACTCGTCAATAGAGGTACTACGCACGAACTTCCCGACCTTAGTCAGCCTCTGTGCGTCTGGCAATAATTTGCCATCCGCATCCTTCTCATCAGTCATGGTCTTGAACTTGATTACCTTGAAAATCTTTGCATCCTTGCCAGGACGTTCTTGGAAGAAGAACGCACCTGCACCTCTATTGGCAAAGTGAAGCCAAATGGTAACCACAATCAATATAGGACTGATGCAAATGATGGCAATCAGCGAGATGATAAAATCAATTATTCTCTTAAAGAAATGTTTATACATGATGAATTATTAATCTCAAAAACCAGTTAGTGCTACATATACTTCTTATATATTTCAGTTAAAGAGGCCATCGCATTAGCCAACGAAAACTGCTGAATAAATTTCTTAGCATTCTCTCCCATTTTTTTTCTACTATCTGGATTTTCATACATAAAACACACTTTCTCTACAAACACTTTATAGTTATTCTGTGTATATAACAATCCATTCGTTTCATTAATTAAGTCAACATGACCACGTATATTTGATGCAACAACAGGAATTCCCATATACATCTCTTCCATAATATTCACTGGTAATCCTTCTTGCCTGCTGGCAGAGATACCTATATCTGAAAGAGCTATAAGTTCACCTATATCTTTTCGGAACCCCAAGAAATCAATATATGACTCAACTCCTTTGTCATGGGCATATTCTTTCATGGCATCCATCAGTATTCCGCGCCCGGCAAACAACACTTTCAAAGTGGGTATTTGCTTGCTCAAATTTCTAACTGAATCTATGATAAACTTATGATTCTTTCTGTGAATATACTCTGCGATATATATCATTATGAATGCATCCTGCGCATACCCGTATTGTTCTCTCAGTTCCTTCCTTTTAGCATCATTGGTTTCAAAAAGGCGACTTGTGTTGATTCCAATTCCAGGTATCTTGTATGTATCAATATTGCGGAACCCATTATTCTTGACAAGCTGATAATCCTCCTCATTGATAGTAACTATTGCATCCGTGTATTTTGACAAATACTTCTCCATCGGATAATACATCAGCCATGACTTTTGGGGGCCACCTTTAAAAAAATGGAAACCGTGAGCCACATAAATCACTTTGGTACCATATTTCACGCGAGCTTCTTTCGCGGCAAGGCGAGCCAAGACTGCGCCCATGGCTGTATGACAATAGACAATGTCATACTTTTCTTGGTTGATAATCTCCTTGGCTTGTCTAATGGCCTTAAGATTCGCTATCGAAAAAGGGCTTCTTGAAACAGGAACATTGTATGAATGGTGCACATTGTCAAGTGGGTCATCACCGTTGGCCATTGCATCCACCTGCCATCCCTGTTGCTTGAACCACTCAATATAAGGCATATGGAACGCCCGAAAATGCTTAAAAATCGTTGCTACAAAAAGTATCTTTTTCATATACGTTGTTTTATATTATAAATCAAATTTTTTCTTTCATTGACCAGTTTAGCCTGGTATTTTTCTAGTTTGTTAATATATTCCTCTTTAGAAGCACGCAATTGTTCAAGTAATTCAAATATCTTCTCAGAAGAAACATTTTCAATAGGAACTACATATTGTTCAACCCCAATATCTTTCATTATGCCATATGACTTATTACCTCCATATGCGATAGCAATACAAGGCACTTTCATATTCAATGCATAAATGACCGAATGAAATCTTGTTCCAATTAGAAAGTCATAATAAGAATAAACTTTTTGTAATTGTTGACAGTCCCAATTTTCATTACCTACGATAATAACTGACGATTTGTTTTCAAGTTTTTCATATACTTCATTTAAAGCAATTGTATCATCTTCATGTGCACTTGGTCCTAACGTATGTTTCACCAATGACACTTGAATACCATTATCTGTCAACAGACTAACAAGTCTTGTCATTTCAGTTATGTACTTTTCAAACAGTTCACTTGCGTTTTTAGTACCGTCAAATCTATATGGTCTTAATGTTAGCGCCACTCTTGTCCTTGTAAAATCCACACCTAATGAAACCAGTTCATCTTTGAAATCATCATCAGAAGCCTTTTGATAGAAACCCAAATCTGGTGACACAAAATTATTGATTTTTAGTTTTTGTGATACAAAAGCCTGTGAGACATTTTCCCTTGTTGACACAAAAACACATTTCTTTAAAACTTTCTTGACAATAGACCTCGCAATTGTATTTTTTAATGGTCCTATTGAATTTGGCAAAATAACAACTTTTTTATTTAGTCTTTGCGCCAATTTGATATCAAATAAAAAATAATACATCAAATAAGCGTCCCTTATTTTTCCATAACTATGTAAAAAGCCACCCCCTTTCACTATCACCAAATCTAACGAAGCTATTGTATCATAAGTATATTTCTGAATTTTTGACAACAACTTATACCCAAATTGACGAACGACTTTAATCCGAGACAGCAACATTGACGTCCTCATCATATCCCATATAGAAATCACCCCCCATCTCAACATTGTTGAAGTGCTATAGCCGACCTTCGTATTTATGTCGTATCTTCTGGGATGCTGCAGAATCCTTTCCAAAAAAACGAATCCTTTCTTGACGGTTTGTCTTCTTTGTAAATACTTTTCTTTATCATTGACACCGGATTCATAAAGGAAAATATTTGAATCAGAATATATATTCTTGGCCACTTCTATTGATTCCCACAATAGTGTTTGGTCACCTCTATTCAAATCCGTTGTTCCTGGAATTATTAGAATATTCTTCATAGTGATGACATGAACTTATTATAAAAATCCAATTTTATTTGTTCTAAAAATTGATATTGGTAATTTGCTGCTTTGTTAAAACATGCACGGGAATTCTCTAATAAAATATTATTGTTATCAACATACAGCAATAAATTAACCAAGGCATCCAAATCATTTTTTGGATAAATCATTTTGCTTTCAAGCAATTCTGGTATTCCACCAACATTTGTTCCAATGCAAGCACAACCCCTGCTCATTGCTTCAACCAACGCTCTTGGCAGGCCTTCTGTTTTACTCGGTTGAATGTAAATATCTACATTATCTAAAAATTGAAATACCTTATCATGAGGAATTGCACCTTCAAACACAATAAACTCTTCAACTCCTAAATCCCTTGCCAGGAGTTTTAATCTCGTGGGGTCTCCAAGACCTACAATATGATAAATAAATTTGGTAACGCCACGTTTTTTCAACTCTGCCAAAGCTTTAATAACCATGTCTTGGCCTTTATAGGAAACATCTATAGCACCAAGTGTCGCCATATGAAGATTTGACAATTGTGATGTGGCTGAATAACGCACTATCCTATTGCTTAATAATTGATCATTTACTTTTTCCACAACAACGTCAGATACGCCAACGCTACATCCATTTGTTGGATATTTTCTTTGCAGATACTCATGGGTCACATATTGAACAAATTTGGCATTTTTTACATTTAACCTAAGCTTTCTCCTGGCGAAAGGAGCATATATTTTACCAAGCCAGTTATAGTTTGATAAAGTGTCGTATGGGCATCCGACGACTTCTACGATATAAGGAATATGATATTTGTTAGCATACTGAAGAACAATACCACCTATTGTACTTGGCAATCTAATTATCAATACATCAAAGCTTTTTACAGCTTTTTTTATAATTTTTCGCGCACTGAAATATTTATAAAAGTTTGATGGTCTATTGAAAGTTGGCACTTCAATGAAATTTATTCCATTGGCACTGAAATCATATTTATTAACAGCGTCCTTTATAGGTTTTGCCCGCATCATGAATGAAACGTGATCCGCCAAATATTCATATCGTTGGACTAATTTTCCATCCTCTGGTTTGCCGTAATAAACACCGTTGTTTTTCCAACGCGGTCCGTCATGTACAAACATCAATTCTTTCATATCTCCAGTTTGTTTAATATCTTTTGAAATAAATATTTGTTGTCGTAATGATGTTTTGCCCAATCTGAAAAATCCAGCGCTCTTCTTTTATTTTCATCACATACCAACTCAATCGTCTTCTTTATAAAACCGTCAATATCATTGCAATCAACAAGTTGTCCATATAGTTCTTTGGGCAAACATTCTTTAATAGGAGGGATATCCGATGCAACTATTGGCAACCCCGAAATCAAAGCTTCCAATAAAGAGTTCGGCTGGCCTTCTGTTGTTGAAGGGAAAACAAAAATGTCAAACGCTGATAAAATGCGAGGCACATCTTCCCTGTAACCAAGTATTTTTATTTTAGAGTAATTGGATAGTTCGGGATATTCTTTTACTAGTTTACCGTCCGTATCCCTCCCACAAAACACGAAATATACATTCTCATAATTATCACAAACATTTTTGGCTAATTGTGTCAGTATGGGAAAATTCTTCGGCCAACTATATCTACCAGTATGACCCACAACAATAGCATCTGATGGTATTCCCAGTTCTTTTCGAATTTGTTCTTTTCCTTCAGAAACATTAAACTCTTCCGTATCTATACCATTGTATATTACAGTAAATCTAGCATCGGTTTGGGTATTTACATAGGGAAAGAAAAAACTCAATGCAGTTTGTGAATTAGAAAGAACAGAAGTAGCATTTTTATACACCAACTTATTTGAGAACTTGTTGTATAAGTTCTTAAAATATGATGATTTATAGTGATTTGATGATGATCTATAAAATGCAATCCTGTTCTTTATCCCTGCCATTTTCGCCAACCATAATGTAATGCCGCTGAAATTGGCAGAATAATCGCATACTGTATCAAATTTATTTGTTTTAAGAATACGTAGTACCTTGAGCATTTTGAAAACATTCAAAAAGCCAACGCTTTGAAAAACGATTCTTATATTAAGTTTTTTATACTCATTATACAGTTCTCCGCTTTTCCCACTTCTAACAATAAGTGTAAAATCCGCTCTATCCCCTGCGTATCTTAATAGCCGAAGAATGCTTCTTTCTATCCCGCCAGGGTTAAGTGATGAAGTAAAAAGTGCAATCTTTTTCATTTGTCTCCGATTAGCATATCACCTAATTCTACAGATGAAATAAATTCAATGTCTGGCCAAATCTCTAACATTCGAGATAATAGCTTTTCTAATTGTTTTATTGATTTATCTCTATTTTCCTCATGCAAAAAACCTATATAATTAACCCTATGCGTGGATATCACTGCAGGTTTATGCCATTTAAATGCAGTGCTAATATCTCGCAGGCATAGGTCAACATAATCAACATTCGAGCTTGACGGTTCGAAGAAACAATTCCTTGTAATATAACATTGATTGAATTTGTTTCTTTTGCCCATATAACGAAAATGGACTTTTGTTTGGCCATTCCCGATGGGTTCATGTTGAATTTTTCCTGAATTAATATAGCTGACCCCTCCATTGAATAAGGTCTTTTCTAATACATTACAAAAAGGCCCATTCGTAGGAACGAAATACCTCGACCTATACCCATATAACTGTTCAAACAAATCTAAACCAGACTCCAAAACAGATGACATAAATGTATTGTCTGATAAATGGTCGATATCAAAAGCCGCTTGAAAATCTGGGAGTAACCCACCACGATAAGAACGAGGGATACCCGATGTGTGACGATTGAATGCGAATCTAACAATATCATTACCATTACGTAATTCACTCATCCATCTAATAACATTTAGATGTTCTCTTCCATGAAAAACGGGATATACTAAACCATTTTGAACACCTTCTTTCCACAAAGAATATACTCTGTCGTGATTTGGATATCCATCTAGTGTTTTAGCGAAAGGCTCGTAATAATACTCTTCAAAACCATTTTTCTCTATCTTGTCAAAATCAGGATTGGCAACAATATTTACGCATGTAAAAACAGGATTGTTCTGTTTGCAGTCATGGTATTTTTGCAATACACTATACAGAATCTCTAAATCATCATTACATTCCAAAGCATCGTATTTGTTGAAATGAGACTTATCAACAGGACTGCCTTTTTTCAAAAGATCCTGGTAAACAGAAACAGACGGCATACGAATACTGCCCCAATCATCCGACTCTATTACTACAATTTTACGTTTGGTTTTCTTTCCCGGTATATTTGATATGTCTTTAATGATGTTCATATTCTAATTTTTATTATGAAATACAAAACTATTTTGTTAATATACGCGCTGGATTACCGACAACCGTGCAATTTGAAGGCACATCTCTGACAACTACGGCACCAGCTCCAATTATTACATTATCTCCAATAGTAATATCTCCGATTATAGTCACATTGGCCCCAATAGTAACATTATTACCAATAACAGGCCGCCCACCATTAAAACCTTTCCCTATCGTTAATAGGTTCCTAACATCCAAATTCTCCCCTATTTTTTTTGCATTTAATACGGTACCATACGGGTGAGCGATTTTAAGCCCACCTCCTAACTCTGTACTATATGGAATAATAAAATGAGGATCCCCTTTTCGGTACCATGAAATAAGCAATGAAGCCCCGGGGCCAATACGATAATAAAATAATGTTCTAAAATATTTGTCTGTATGTAACATATACAACAAAGCAAATCCAAAACTTAAATGAATATTAATATATTCTAAATTAGCCCTAATATCTGCTCGGATTTTGTTTTTAGTCGTCCTTCTCTGAAATATGAATACTAAAAAATGTATGATATAAAAAAATGAAAAGACAACTGAAACAAACAATCTCAAATAATCACGAATAACCCTCTTATTCATACTATATTTTGTAAGTTTTAAACCTAATTCTGTTGCGAATAATATCAATAATCCCGTATGGGTTTTAACACTTCTTTTACCATCCAACCGCAAAAATCAAAATGCGTACCCTCGTGCCAAACCATATCATTAGTCCAATAACCCTCGCATATATCATAAGCCTTTTCTGCATAACCAAAACTGATTTCTACAATTAAAGGATTATTGTTGGGATCGAAGACAAAGTCAAACGCTATACTTTGTGATTGTAGTTTATTATTGGTATCGAAAGCAATCTTCACACAACGTTCATCGATCTGGTTTTTATCATACACAATATTTCCACTGCCTGAAGCACGGAAATCGCCATTTCTCGTCAATCTCTTCAAAGCAAAAGCCTTATCACCTACCACACAAACCCTTATATCGAAAGTGTTACCAGGAATAAAATCCTGAAAATAAGCATAACCTTTCTCTGGGGCATGCATTTTTGCAAAATCTGGCTTATAACAAAAACGCACAACTGCTTTTATTACATCCTTAAAATTGGTTTTCCCGAGACGGTATTTGCGCCAGCGTTCTTTCAAATTACCCCATGAATCATATTGAGGGAAGCCCTTACCAAAAGTTTTTCGTACAAGCTTTCTGGCATCGGATGAGGTATGAACTAATTTAACGTTGGCAGCTCCAGCACCTCCTCTAAGTTTAAACACTTTGGGGAACTTTGCATCATCAACCCATTTGAGCGCTTCTTTTTTCGTGTAAAACACATAACTAGGAACCAATGGTGCATTGATGGCTTCAAGCAAATATTTTTGGCCAACCTTGTCATCAAAGTGCCAACCTGTTCTCCAATCAGGGAACACCCTTTTACCAGCCATCTCAAGTGAATATAATAATTGTTTGGCAAATAGAGCATCTTTATAATTCAAATGATGATGATGCCACATAAACACATCACAATCTTTTATTTGCTCAACAATATCCGTGTCATATGCATTAACTATTTTATATTCAAGATGGTTCTTTTCACAATATTCAATCCATCTTTCTGAAAAACCAATTGATTTATGTATTGCAATTTTCATTTTGCTTATTTTTTTAGAACTAGTTCAACAAGTTGATTAGAAGACATAAACTCAACATCTGGCCATCTTTTCAAGACCTCTGAAAACAAATCACTTAATTGCCTGAGATTATTTGATCTGTTTTTTTCGTTTATCGCTCCAATATAGTTGATGCGATGTGATGATATTATAGCAGGTTTTCTCCACCTAAATGCATATTTCATTCTATCCAGACAATAGTCTTTGCCAAAACCAAGCGTCGGTTCAAATGAACAATTCCTAATAGTGTAAACCTGACCATATTGGTTTTGTGTTCCCATGAAATGTCGAATTGACTTACCCCCCGGAGTACGCTGATATACCATACCTTGAATTCCCAGAACACCTTTTTCAAATAAAGTTTTTTCCAGCTCTGGTCTCCATGTATAGCATGGTGCGATAAATGTTTTTGAATTAATATTAAATATTTGCTTGAATAATTCCATCCCTTCTGAAACTATTTCATTCAAAGGTTGAAGTTTATATTGACTATCATCAAATGCCACCTGATAAAGGTTTTCTTGTTGCCATTTCTGGAAAAGCCCCATGATTCCATATCCAAAAACATATCGAGCAGATTCATCATTAGCTTGAAGGTCGTGTATCCATTTTGCTACATTCAGATGTTCTCTTGCATGAAATTGAGGCATAAATAATTTTTCCTTCATACCTTGGTGCCATAAAATCAGAGATTGTTCACATCCTTTGTAGCGTTTATATGTCTCAGTAAAAGGTTCATAATAATAATTTTGATAATTATCAGCTTTTATTCTGTCAAAATCAGGGTTAGCGACAGCACAATTAGCGGTAATTATTGGGTGACTTCCGTTTTTGTCTTTGTATTTAAGCAAAACATCAAAAAGTGCCGACAAATCATCACCCCTCTCCAAAGAGTCATTGCTTTCATATCTGTTTTTATCGACTCGATAACCAGCGTGTAGAAGTTTTTCATACACCTCTTTTGATGGCATTCGAATGGCACCCCAATCATCACTTTCAACAACTACAATATGTCGATTAGTATTCCATCCAGGAATGTTCAATAGATTATGAGTTACAGCTTGTATTAATTTCATTCCAAATTCCCTTCCAAAAATTCAACTAATCTTTTTGATTGAACATCTACATTAAAACAACTTTCTGCAAGTTTTCTTCCGTTTTCTCCAACTTTTTTTGCTACACTTACATTACTAAGAGCCCTGTCCATGGCATCAGCAAAAGAATCCACATCGCCTGGTTTTGCCATGAATGCTGTATAATTGTCTTCCAAATAATCCGGAATTTCACCAACTTTTGTAACACAAACAGGATTCCCTGTGGCTAAATATTCACCAAGTTTTGTTGGGAATCCACCTTGGGCTTGATGAGAGTCGGGACGAGAAAGGGCTAAAAGCGTTGCATTCCCAACAAAATCTGGTATTTGTTCCCTATTCAATACTCCAATCCTATGAATTCTATCTTTTAATCCAAGTTTTATTATCATTTCATCCTGCATTTTAACATCATAATGCCAAAAACCAGCCAGGTATAAATGTAATTTGGGGAATTTCTCCGCTATTTGTGCAAAAGCTTTTATTAGTATATCGACACCGTCTTTTTGGTTATTCATTGTACCCGTAAACGCAATGTATGGTTTAATATACATATTAGTAGTTGTATCAAAACCGGAGAATCGAGAAACATCAACCGTCATTGGCAAATGTAAAAAGCATGCATCTTGTTTGGCCAGCTTTGAATAATAGTCTATAAGTCTATTTGTCATGACAGCGAATAAATCCACTTGCCGAACCGCTCTCAAAAACAAATCGTTTCTATTTTTCTCTTTTCTTCTTTGCAAAAAGTTTCCTGTGACTCCTTCTTCTTTATAGATGTCGTTAAATTCATTTAATTCAATTAACGTCTTCCCTTTTACAAACTTCTTTTCCCAGTTAAATAACTTCAGCACCAAATCACCATTTGTAATCCAAACAAAATCATAATGGTATTTTAATAACTTCCTTAACCTACATTTAAGTATTAATGGTTTAATGGTGCGGTCCATCACATAAGTATTAAACCTGTTTTGAAAATAATTATAGTAGACACTACGTGAAAGATAAATGAAATTTGGGGTGTCAATTCTCTTTGCTAATTCCGTTTCCTCTTTTTGTTTCATCCCTCCGACTATCACTACAGAAACACTATGTCCTAGCCGACAGAGACCATCTATCAAACCTCTGTATCGGTTGGCCGAAGCCCCAATCTCAAAATATGGATTATACTGACGAAGTAGTATTATGTTCATATTTGTTCACTTTTTTTACTTAAACCATGTGCTATTCCCAAGAAACCGAAAGAAAACAATGCCATATCGGGTAACATGGAAGCCGTACCTGTTAGAAACAATACCATTGAATAACAAAATGATACGGAGAATAACGACAAAGAATAAAAATCCAATCTCTTTTTGGTAAACACTTTGGATGCCGACACCGTATTTATTATATAACAAAGAATAAGTACTCCTCCCATTAGAATTCCGAAAATTCTAAGCAACTGTATCGGTGTATTATGGGCACCAAAAGAAACATCCTCAAAAACATGACCATCTGCTGAGTACGCTGTAAAATTAGGAATATCATGCATTGGTAAAATTGGAGTATAATATAAAAGCTGTTTCCAACCAGCATCCCAGAAAGGTGCTCTATCTCCAAATAACTTATACTGAATTCGATTAAATAATAAATTAATATCTGAAAAACTAACGTTATCAGAATATTCTCCATAAGTTGCCGTTGAATAGTTAGATATACCCCAAACCATCAGTAGTAACAATATCAAATATGGTATAATACCACTTGCTGTCCTTGTAATTCTATTTTTTCCCTTATTCGCCATATAAGCTATAAATACTGCGTAAACAAACGTGAACAGTAAAGTAAACGTCAAACCAGACAAAGACATGAAAAACAACAATGATCCAATACCCAAAACGATTCCCCAAAATTTGTGTTGAGTCCTAAATAATAAGAATAAACCATAAATAATTCCTACTATAATAATCATATACAGTAATCGGACAGAAAATTGCATTAATAAAACACATACAATAGCGAATACTATTAGGGAGATCATAATGTTTTTCGCTATTCTTACACTATATGTATCCGAAACCAAATAATAATATAAGAAAACCCAAAAAGAAAGATAAAATGAAGTATAAGTCAACGATACTTGCCAAGTGTCACCATCTAATCGATATCGTTGCCAAGTCAACCAAATATAAATAGGAAGTCCTAATAATAAAAGAATAAACAGCCATCTCGTGTTTGTATTTCTAAACAAACCCTTAATTTCAATAAAACAGATCATTATCATTGAGAACAAGACCGCATACATAATCGAGGTGTCCGAAGTACAATGAATCATTAAAGCAGGCATATACGCCGCATCCTTTTTTAAAACCAGATAAACCACCAATGGTGTCATTAATAGGATGAAAATAGAGCCCCCATAAGGATATCCTATCACCACCGAAATAATAGCAATGATTACTTGAATTATGGGTCCTGAATTATTATCCAACTTTTCTTTCATATTCATAAACACGTTACAATTTCATCATTCTTCTTTCATCATATCATAATAAATCCCCAATTGAGCTTCTCTTACACGATCAGAGCCACAAATGTTTTTGATTTCATTTTTTGAATTTAAAATCAATTCGTTTCTGATTGTACTATTTTCCATCATTACAGTTATCTTAGCAGCACAATCAACATAATCCATTGGTGAATAGTATAAAGCAACGGCTTGATTGGCAGAAAAATCTGGCATGGCACCAGCATATGCGGCCACAATAGGTATTCCCACAGCCATGGCTTCAGCTGTTGTGGCAGAATAACTTTCTACAAATGAAGGATTAACAAATACATCGCTTTCTCGAAGATGTTTCACGATTTCGGAGGCGTTTAATCTCCCAACAAATGAAATATTATTATAAACATCCAGCTTTTTAGCTAGTTTTATCAAATATTTAATATAAGGAAATTGCCTATACCAAATCAAATCTTTTTTTTCAATTCCAGCTATTTCTAGAACCACATTATTATGATTGTGTTTTAAAAGGCTGAGTGCTTTGATTAAAATATGCAATCCCTTAAAAGGCATATAATACGACAATGAAGTAAATATTTTATAAGAATTATCATGACTTTTCCATTGCTCAGCATCCCAAAACTCCTGCCTTATTGGTCTTAAAGTATTATAAACCTTACATCCTTCTCCTATAACGAATTTAATTTGATTCCGGACCCATCTCGATTGAGTAGATACTGCCCGACAAGTGGACAACACATATTCCGACTGTTTACTCCTTTCCATAAACACCTTGCGATTCTTATACAAACGAGATCCTGAATAAAGAAACTCCCTCAAACAACGTGACCTTAAAGCAAACATTTTTGGATTAATACCTCCCCAAAATGACTCATAACAAGGGCCCATCAAACCTTGGATTTCAAGAATAACTCTCCCTTTAATGAATCCTTTAGCATACAACAAACCCCAGAAGCCTTCAATTCCCCATATGTGAATAATATCAGGGTTAATTGTTTCAATAACTTCTTGTATTACTTTGGTGTTTTTTTCTTCAGGTATTCCATCTTTTAATTTGAATTTAGGAATAAGAACTTCCGAAAAAGTATCGTATTTATTATATACAACTTGGTCAACATTTGACAATGTTGCATTGATAAGCTCAACAGAGTTACAAATTATTCTGCACATGGCAAAAAGCCACGACCCTGATCCTTTGCTTACATTATTACCTAATTCACAGTTTGAAAACCACAGGACTTTCATTTCAAAATTAATTTATTATTTTTCTTCATCAGTTATCATATTCCGGGCAATCTCGCGATATGACTCGACAACACTATCAGCATAAAAGCTATCGCCAATTATATTATTTTTCAAACCATTAGCAGTAAAGTCCCTATACATTTTGATTATTTCATCTTCAATTGCTGCTGTGTTTGAAACATCCCCATAATAACCGATATTGCCATTTCTATACAATTGGTGTAACACCCCATCGTTGGGCGATATAGCCAAAACAGGAATGCCCATCTGCATAAAGTCGGTCACTTTAGTTGGCAAAAACACCGCTTCACCTTTCCTACAAGGAGCCTCAATCACACAAGCCACATCATAATCTTCCAACAAAGATAGGCTCTTCTGATATTCCACTGGTGGCAAGAAAGTCAGACATTTTTTCAACTTCGACATTTTCCCCAATTCATGTTTGAATTTGTCATCCATCTTACCCAATATTGTCACACTAATCTTATAGCTTGGATTGGCCACCAAAACATTGTTGACTGCACTAAAAAAGGTCAATGGGTTTCTATGCCCATAAAGATTGCCTGAATGGATAATACTCAAAGTGTCATTCATTAAGTCAGCCTTTCGTTGCAATGAATTCATTGTATTCTTTTCCTTTAATACCACATGTGGAATTACTTTGCAACGATCTTCAGGTATCTGCAAAAATGTTCTCATGTGTTCTTGCAACAGATAGGTTGGGAAAACATGAAAACTGGCTTTTCGCATCTGTTTTATAACCTTATGATCCTTGCGAGTACCCACCCAATCTTTGCCATTACCATATGGATACGGATAAAAACCACTTGGGAACGGGTCGTTCCATGAAGCCACCCAATTCAACCCTTTTCTTTTCAAGTAAGCACCCAAGAGATAACTGGGGGCATTCTTGGTTAGAATGAAGTCATAGTGGTTTTTCCTTATCAATTTTTTCACTATTGGCAAAACCGACACCGCCCAAACACTATCAAAAGAAGCATAATGAAAGTGAATCAACGACAGTAACATTTTCCAAAAAGTGGGAATGTCCATGTGGGGTACACTTTCAATAAGGAACAGTTCGTTTATTCTAACCCCATAGCTTTCCAAGCTATCGGACGGATAGGTGTATGTGTTGTTTCTTGAAATCAAGTCAACTGTAACATCTTCGGCCCTGGCAAAGGCTTGCAAAAGCTTCATGTTTACTATTGCTTCAGCTCCATTTACAGGATAGCAAGCCGGTGCTATCATTAAAATTCTCATGACACAATTTATTTTAAAGTAAGCCTACGTACAATTCTTTTATCAATAACTGGTAATAATCTGGCAATCCGAAAAACCATAATTCTCTTCTTATTTTTTGGCAAATACTTTTTACAAAAAGCAACAAGTTCCTTATACATACAATTATCAATTCCTGTACTAATTACAGCATTCCCGTATTTATCTAGAATTTTCTTGACTATTATTGAGGGTGCATCATATTTTGTTGCCAGTCCTAAATGAATCTCAAAAGCATTTTTTAGAAAATAAAATCTTTTTACTGTATTGATTGCGGTTAAGCCTCCATCATTCTTTCTATAAACTGCAGTGAGTTCTGGAATGTATTGGATTTTTGATAATCGTGCACAATGAAACCATGTTTGTACATCAGTCATCATTGCATTTTGGAAATCTCCAGCATAATCACTGTTAATCTTATTATACATTAATGAATTAACCAAAACCGTAGCTGTGCCAATCATCATATCACCTGTAATAATGTCCCACACAACACCATCATTATCTAGACTAAACTCATTTGACAATATCACCGGAATTCGTTTCCCTGAATTCTGATAATATCGATAGTATGCTGTATGTACCATTGTATAATCATCGTGTTCCTCTAGAAAATCCACTTGTTTTTGGAGTTTTAAAGGATTGACCCAATAATCATCACCCTCGCAAAAAGCCATATATTTAACCCCATTATAACCTCCATCATATGATAATTTGCTTTTCTTTATACAATAATGATTATATTTTAGTAGAAAGACATTAAAATAACAATTGTTATTGGTTTTATGTTGTGCAAAATATCGGATGTAATCATCATTCTCTTCGCATATAATATTATTCTCATTTTCAAAAACAAAAAACTTCTGAAGAAAATTCATGATTACTTCACGCTCACCATCCGTACTTGCATCATCAATAATTGTACAAATAAAAGGGAAGTTGGTTTCTTGCATACAGAAACCATTCAATGTATCTAAAATATATGACGATTGATTAAAAGTCACACAATAAACTCTAACCAAAAAAGCTGTATCTCTCATTTACGCTTGATTCTTTTTATATAAGGAGAAATAATCTCCACTATTTCATTATATTCGTGAATCCTTGATATTTTACAAACAATCAGAAAAACAATTACTCCAACAATTATCTGCACGGGTAATATTATCCAACTGCTTAATGGCAAATACTTTAAGAACCAAACAGACATGGCAACTAATACTGCAATACCATACGATGGTGCGATATCCTTCAATTGCATTAATGAATTATAACCCAACAGTTTCCCCGTGTAATAAGAATTTAAAAAATAAGAAATCACACACACAATAATATCAGTATAAAGCATTGGCAATATACCCACAAAAGCTCCTACGAACAATGGACCTAATGCTATGATTTTTTTTACTATTTCAATACCTAAAAACAAATCACTGCGCCCTTGAACCTGAAGCATGTTGAGATTGATGGCCTGCAGCGGATAAGTAGAACCAACAATACAAATCAAAGGTAAATAGATGGCCGCATCATGCCATTTGGAACCAATAAGACAATATATCAGAGGCTCAGATATGGCTCCCATAAAAAACATTCCTATCGCAGAAACGAACATTGTGGTTTTAATAATACGACGATAGGCCATAATCATACGTTCACGTTCATCTTGAATACTACTCAACACTGGATATGTAACTCTTTGAACGATAGATGTTAAATTTGTTGATAGTAATTGTGAAAAACCTTTTGCACGGGTATATTGTCCCAATGTTGCTGGATTATAAAATTTCCCGACCACAACTTGATATAGTTCTTTCCACAAAGAATTAATAACACTAATAACCATTAATTTCCATCCGAAACCAAACAATTCCTTAAAACTAACTATCGAAAAACGTATTTTTGGTATCCATTTATTAAAAAACCAAAGTAACGTTGTGGTGATAACATGTCCACTAACTGATGATACAACTAAGGCCCAAACACCATAACCCAATAATGCCATTGTTACACCGACAACCCCACTAATTACATAACTAATTATTGTAATCTTTGTCTGTGTTTTAAAGTCTATTCGTTTGGTTAAACGAACTCTTTGAACAAGAGCTAAAGCACCGACTATCATACTTACTGATGACACCCTCGTAAGAGCAATTAATTCTTCTCGATTAAAGAAAGCCGCAATATATGGAGCACAAATGAAAATCACACTATATAATAGCAGACTCATACCCAAGTTGACAATGAAAACAGTATTGTAATCATCATCAGTTGCTTCTTTTTTTCGTACAAGAGCATCCGAGAAACCTCCGTTAATCAGATTACCGCAAATACTAGTAAAAATAGCGACAATTCCTATTAGGCCATAATCGTCTGGTGATAGCAATCGAGCAAGTACGATGCTGACAATAAATGACACCGCATACTGCGCAACATTGTCAATGCCGCTCCACGCGACTCCTTTAACGGTTTTATCTTTTAAACCTTGCTCCTCCATTACAAATCTCTTTCCTAAATGTTTAAATACTAAAGTTCTCCAAATAAATGATCATTTTTTAAAGTAGTGTTAAGGTCTATGCATACCCTCCCTTTTGAATTCTTTATGTAACCCTTAATATCTGCTATTCCATCCTCCCGTGAGATATTCTTGACTTTCATCGACATTGAGTATTCCTCATCCAAAAACAAGGGGCGAACAAAAGTAGCTTCGCGAGAAACATTAACACTCTCTGGAAAATGTCGAGATGTGAATCCACTAAACATGCATACTGCGAACATTCCTTGAATGCGCACTTCTGCTCGTTTCTGTGGGTCGTTTATATCCTCCTTCGCCAATCTATGAAATGGGTTATAGTCCTTCACTATATCAAGGAACGCTTCCATTTCATTATAGTCGAACTTCAATTGTTCTTCAAATGAATCTCCAATTTCCATTTTACACTATTTAACGGGTTCTCCATTCTCTACTTCAACGATGTCGCTGATTCTACAATTGCAGAAAGGCAAGACAGCTGATGCCCATGTCATTCCGACGCCAAAAGCGGAAGCAAGAATAGTCTTATCTCCATCAAGTTTGTCTTTCAGTTCACTCACTATAGTCAAAGGCACAGATACTGATGAAGTGTTACCGAACTTATGTATGGTATTCATTACTTTATCGGTATCCAACTTCATTTTCTTTGTGAGAAATGAATTCATAAATGCATTGGCCTGATGCAAAACGATAAAATCTGCATTGTCTATTGTAGTGCCAGCAAAAGCCAAAACTTTCTTAATATCCTTTGGTACATGAGTTAATGTGAATGCAAACACGTCCTGACCTTTCATAAAGCCCTGTTCTTCCGAACGCATATTGCCATATTCATCAATGACCTTCTCGACAACTGTCTCAGCGGAACTCATCTTACGATAGCCACCAGCAGGAATCATAATCAGGTCACTCATAGCACCATCTGCGTTGATTGAAAAGTAGCTCTCTCCAAACTTCTCATTGCATTCAATCAGTGCAGCCACACCACCATCACCAAATATATAGGCTTCGTGGCGGTCATTGGCCGAATAGACCTTAGATCTAGTTTCACCATCAAGAAGAAGAGCTTTCCTGATACATCCAGTGTTCATAAGAGCATAAACTGTTGACAAACCATAAAGGAAAGCAGCACAACCCAAGTTGATGTCGTAGGACATACATGTGGTAGGGAGCCCCAATCTATTTTGAAGGATAACAGATGTAGCGGGCATTCTATAGTCGGGAGTCTGCGATATAAATATGAGCAAATCTATCTCGCTGCGATCAATATTATTCTCAGTTAGAAGTTTGTCTGCTGCGGCAAAGCACAAATCAGACGAACAAGTTTTTTCATCAGCAAAACGACGTTCATATACGCCCACCTTCTCCACAACTGCTTTCACATTCTCCTCGCCATAACGCTCTGTCATATATTGGAGATTGTCAATAACTCTGCAAGGCACGGCACCCGCCATAGCAGTAATACCAATATTTTTATACTTTATTAATGCCATGATAAACTAATCATTAGAATTAATACTATTGTGCTGTATAACCGCCATCAATTATTATATTCTGACCTGTTATCCAACGCGCAGCATCAGAAAGTAAAAAAATCGCGGCATAGGAAATGTCAGAAGGTTCTCCAAAACCGAGAGGAAAACTCTCCTTGCGGGCTGTTCGTTGCTCTTCAGTCAGGGCATCCATCATCTTTATCATCATCGGAGTTAGAATTGTTCCAGGCGAAATACAGTTTATACAAATTCCCTTTTTTGCAAGTTCCAGAGATAAAGACTTGACTGCAGAAGCCATTGCTCCTTTAGAAGCAGCATAAGCTGTCAAAGAGAGTCGACCTATAACCGAGGCTATAGATGACACTAGAACATATTTTGCTTTATCGCCCCTATACTGTTTATTAGAGATGGTTTTTATAATTTCCATTGCACTAACAAAATTCACATCGTAAAGGCACTGATAATCATCTATTTTTAAATGCTGATAGGGCAAAGACTTCTCTATACCAGCGGCATGGAGAAAACCGTGGACTGGACCTATTTCATCACAAATGGATGCTATCTCATTGGATAGCAAACCCAAATCGCTAAAATCGATAGAGAAGTACTTGATTGTTACATCCTGCGCACATAATTCTTTCGTTCTTTTCAGCTCTTCAACATTTCTTCCCAATAGGAAGACATTTGCACCATTAAACGAAAAGTCAATGGCGCATTGTCTTCCTATTCCAGAAGAAGCTCCTGTAACAAGAATATTCTTATTTATAAGCTTAAAGGGCGAATGCATCATGATTTCTTTCTACTTTTAACAATTTCGAAAAGATCCTGAATTGTTTTTGAAGACTTGACGTCATCCCCCTTTATGACAACATCATATTCCTCGTCAATCATAGCAATGACTGACAGAGCAATTAATGACGACCACTCGTCAAGTTGCCTAAAATCAGTTGCAGGGGTAAATTCACTAGCGTCTGTTTCATCGAACTGATTCGCGAAATTTTTTACAAATTCATTAATTTCCATAATTCAAAAATTTTTAATTAATAATTTTTTTTCTATTTATTTATATTACTAGTCCAATCCAATTCTTCTACTTTTGCTTTGAGTTCATCGCTGGGTTTTTCACGCATTCCTATCAATTTACATGGATTACCGAAATAGATACCCCAAGGCTTGAGGTTTCGTGCCACAAAAGAATTGGCTCCAACAACGGCACCTTCGCCAATCGTAACACCAGGCATTACTACACTACCAGCGCCAATATATGCATCATCGCAAATCTTAACGCCACCATAGTTTACCTCCTGTGCACCTTTTACCTCCTTCATTGGCACTCCATAATGTCCATTCAACACAGTCGTTGAAGCAAGAATTTTGGCGCCAGGGCCAATAAAAACGCGCTGTCCTATCTCCTTATTACCCCAGCCTTCGATTAAAGCGCCATATACGACAACACTATACTTTCCTATCTTTAATGAAGGTTTAGCATCTATCCAAACATTGTCATAAATACCCACATGATCATCCAGTTCGGCACATTCTGGGTGAATAATCTTTGCAAGTGGATATACATTAACATGACTTCCACAATACTTTAACTTATCTATGACGTTTGAGCCCATGAGCTCGGCCATCTCTATTGTATCTTTTCCCATGAGTTTTGTTATATTTAAAGTTATTAATTACCAAACCTGTTCAACTCCATCTCTTTTTTCATATCTTTAAGCATATCGATGTAAAGGTAACGAGGCTGATATTCCAACTGGTCTACAGCTTCTATTATATCCATAATATACTGAGGGGCATTTCTCTGTTCTGGGGCAAATAAGATTTTTGATTTTTTTTCGCCACCAAATACCTCAACCATACCTTTAATTTGGTCTAATAAGGATGTGCCTACCCCCGTTCCAATATTGTAGAATCCATAATCTCGATCAACAAAACATGCTTTATAGAACTCCTGACACAGGTCTTTCACATACACCATGTCTTTTTTACGATTAGGATCTCCCCACACATAAATATCTTCGCCTTTTATTGCTTTATCTATTAGTATTCTATATCCCTCCTTAGACATCTTTCCGTTTTCATAATATGGCACTGTATTCCATAAGTATATTGTTGGCAAGCGGAAAATAAACGTCCTCATATTGTACATAGCATGGTAACATTTTGTCATTTCCACACAAGTATTCATAGACGTTATATACAGCGCCTTATTATCACCATACCTTGTTACAGGAAGCATACCAACCTTAAGATATAGTTCTTTTTCATCATAGTAGTGAATATCACCACACGTTTGCGCAAAAACAAACCTATTTACTTGATTGTCTTTACAAAATTCTAATAAATTAAAAGTGCCACCAATATTAGTTTCGATATATGGTCTTTGATTGTCCCCTTTTACTCTGGCTGTCATAACTGTTGCCAAGTTTATAGCAGCATAGATATCCTTCGGTAAGATCTCAAAATCCTCCTTTTTACCTATGTCAACCTTATAGAATTCAGATCTTTCCTCAATGAAGGGGCAACTCTCCAGATCTGCCGTCACAAGAGAAATGTCATATTCCTCTCTCCGTTCATAAAAGTAATCCACCATATAGCGGCCAATGGCTCCATTAGCACCAAAAATGAGAATCTTTTTCATTGTATTATCTTTTGTGGAATAATTATTTAACAACTATCTTCAGCCACTCTCTTTGATGAGTAATGGCATGTTCTAATTCTTCCTGAGTATCAAATCTCATAACCAGAGTACCAATTGCATCTCTTGCTGACTGGAATTCCTTTACGGAATCTCCACTCTTGGCCCAAAAATCTTTTTCAACTACCTTTGGTTCCATGCTTGGTGCAATTTCATAATGATCAAGGATGCCAGTTTGGTCGGCATGAACAATAATCTCTGCCCATGAACCATCTAATGGTTTCTGCTCTATTTCAACTGGATCGCCAACTGCTGCACGAACTGCACCTGATATCATATCAACACCTGTAGCATAACGCATCATCTCAGATAGACGGTTTCCTCCCCCTCTTGGTGAGATTTCCATAATATAGGGTTTCCCGTCTGTACCAACTCTTGTTTCCACGTTATAAACCGTAGTCTTCATTCCAAGCAATGATATCAGCCTCTGTAATTCTGAAGACAATTCTTTCTCCGCTTCAGCACCTAAGGTTGAGGGCCAGGAATAGGCTGCTGGTGTATATTCTCCAGCCGCTTTTTCGTCGAAGCGCTGAGCGGAATAAGACATAAACTTGAACTGACCATCAACAGAGAAACAATCGCTATCAGATGAGCATCCTTTCTTCTCGATAAATGATTCGATTATAAAATCCCCAGAGAAAGAGAACTGAATTGCCCAATCAACAGCTTTCTCCAGTTCAGACCAATCAGAGACTTTTGTTACACCCTTACTACCCGCAGCATCCACAGGCTTAACTATTACGGGAAGAGTGAAAAAGTCTTTTGATGCAAGAGCATCCTCCTTTTTCGAGAATCCTTTTGCTTTTGGAACGGTGAATCCATTTTCTGTAAGGAACTGACGGAATCGTGCCTTGTTCTGCAAAATCTCTACAGATTCCAATGGGCCTATCTGAGGCAATCCCAAATGATGTTGCACGTATGCAGTTGTCACTACTCCCGAATCAGTGAAGGTAACAATTCCATCAATTGGATGTTCCTTAGCCCACACAAGAATACCTTCTTTATCCGTTGTGCTAAAGTTAACGAACTCGTCGGAATACTTGTGAGCCACATTATCAGGTAAATAGTCACAGGTGATAACATAGTACCCCTGCTCGTGTGCAGCTTTCACCACCGGTATTGCAAAGTGGTCGCCACCTAATACCAACAATTTCTTCATATTACTTTGCTGCTTTCAATGTTAATTCTGCAATTTCTTCCACATCCTGCATCTTCAAACCCTTATACAAAGGCAAGCAAAGAATACGGCTTGCAATATCCTCACTCTTTGGCATCGCTACATAAGGCACCAGTTTGGTGAATGTGTTCACCGAAGGATAGAAGTAACGACGTGGGAAAATATTTTCTGCATTCAGGGCTGCCACAACCTTCAATGCAGTTTCCTCATCCTTGAAGATGGCAGGGAAATAGCTATAATTGCAGCCTGTGGTAATCTTCTGGAATGAGATTTCAGGATTCTGGCTGAGTATCTCTTTGTAGCGAGCATATTTCTCCTTGCGGTCTGCAAGTGCTGCATCCAAATAGCGCAAATTGGCAATGCCCACAGCGGCATGTACCTCGGTCATCTTGCCATTAAAACCGTCCTCCACAATATCTGCATGGTTCTCAAAGCCAAAGAAACGGATACGACGCAACTTCTCATCAATCTCCTTGTCAAGCGTAAACACTCCACCACCCTCAGCCGTATTCAACATCTTGGTGGCATGGAAACTGGTGACAGAGATAGTGCCTTGTTTAAACACGCTTTCGCCTTTATAGGTAGAACCTACAGAATGGCAAGCATCATAAATTACAGGCAGGTTGTGAGCCTTGGCAATAGCATCAATAGCCTCGAAGTCGCAGTTGTTTCCAAACACATGTACCGGCATAATGGCCACTGTGTGACAAGTGATGCGTTCTTCTATCTTCGAAGGGTCGATGTCCAAGGTCTCAGGGTCAATGTCCACAAACACAGGTGTGCAATGCTCCCACATGATGGAACTGATGGTAGCAATGAAGGTGAATGGCGAAGTGATTATTTCGCCTTTACAGCCCAGCGACTTGATGGCCATCTGCAAGGCCAAAGTGCCGTTGCAGCAACTCACCATCTGTGGCACCTTCAGATATTCACATACTTCCTTTTCAAAACGTTGTACCAGCGGTCCGTTATGGGTCATAATACCGCTTTCCCAAATGCCCTTCATCAGTTCGTTGACTTCCTCAAGCGGTGCCAGTGTGGGCATTGTAACATAAATTGGCTTTCTCATATTTCGTTATGTTTTATTTTACATCAATATTAGCCAGTTGCTTGAACTGTTCTACCAGTTTTGCTTGGCGTAACAGGGTTTTATAATTCTCCTTTCGGGTATTTGTATCTTCAATACACTTGCAGAAGTGCAGAATCGATTTCTTGAAAGCATCATCAGCAGGCAGGTTTCGTTTCTCTTCTTCGTTACCCTTGCGGATGATTACTTCGGGAACAAGACCTGCAGGTGCCGTTAAAATGCGGTTGGTGTAGAGTGTGCCTTTGCTGCACCAGACCTCCAACTCACATTTGTAGTTGTGATCCATGCCAAAGGCAATCTGAGCGGTAACGCCCTCATCATTTACCAATGCGGCTGAGCCGTACATATCCACACTGAAGCCTTCAATGTTGTTGCTCTGTGCATATTTGAGTTGAGCCGTAGGGCCAAGCAATATGGATGCATACTTCATGGTATAGCCACCACAGTCGAGCAAGGCTCCACCGCCAAGTGCCTTATTGTAGCGGAAATCGTTCTGTGCACGCATCGGGAATCCGAAAGAAATCCTGTATAAGCGCACGTCACCAATCTCGCCTGAACGCACAATGTCGTTTACTGCTTCCAGCTGGTCGTGGAAAGCAAACATATAATTCTCGTGAACAGCCAAGCCCTTCCGCTCGGTCTCTTTCATCAGTTCATCTGTGTCGGCCAAAGCCGTGGTGCAGGGCTTCTCTACCAGTATATGCTTGCCAGCAGCAAGCGCCTCTTTCGCCCACTTATAATGAAGACCAGGGGGCAAAGGCAGATATATAGCATCCACCTCATCAGAATGAATCAAGGTGCTATAGCCCTCATATATCTTACCACCATAATTGTCAACAAAGGACTGTGCTTTGGCTCTTTCCTTTGTCAATATCTCGTCTGTTGCACCCACAAACTCTTCCTTGCTGGCAATGGCAACTCCGGCATACTCAAAACAGCCAGCCTCTTTCAGAGCAGGCAAAAACCTGCGAAAGGCTATCTCAGAGGGGCAAATAATTCCTATTTTTTTCATAATTCGTTGTACTTAATCGCTGAAAGAATGCTGCGAGCCTGAATGTTAAGATAGTTGTTAAACTTCAGGAAATGATTAATCTGGTGGAGCGTCATCCAAGTGTAGTGCTCGGGTAATTCCTGCGGCAGGTCTTTATCTGCTTCAACAATCATATTACGGTTCTGTTCTCGGAAAAAGCGTCCACCTTCCTCACTCTGAAGTACATCATAACGTATCTGCTCAGGCTTAGCATTAAGAACATACTCAGTAAAAGGAGGTCTTTGCTCACCTACTACATTATACACATTACCTGTGAGGCATTGAACCGTTGGTGCCAATTCCATCACGTCATAGTTGCCGCATTCTAGTTTGGCTTGCACCAAGAAGTGATAGATGCCGCCAATCTTACGAACAATGAAAGCGCACAAGCCTTGCTGTAACGGTTGCACTAGAGGTTGGCACCAACTCGTGACCTCACGGTTGGAAATACTGACTTTTACGCCAATGATGCGGAAATACTTATTTTCATTATTAGCAATTTCTGTTTCGTTACGATGCCATCCCTCGAGTTTATCAATTGGTTTGTTGCTTACGAACAGGTCGTAGCGGGATTTCAGGCCTGAGAGCCAAGACAGGATTTGCCCCATAGAATGGATTCCTTCAGCTGTACGGGCAGATTTCAACATATCACGACCAAACTCTGACAGGTTGCTCAAGTTAGTCAGAGGCGTGATATAATCGATGTATTCAATGCCTGACAACACGGTACGGGTGTCCATGTTCACCATATTGTCGTAGTGCATAAACGACTTGATCTGCCCAAGCGTCATCCAGCGAAAGTCGGGCAGCACCTCGATTTCTTCGTCCTCTTTGATGATGATGTTACGGTTGCGCTTACGCAGGAAGCGGGCACCCTGTTCGCTTTGAAGCTGGTCGAGCAACACATTCTCGGGCTTCACATTCACAAAGTAGTCCAAATAGGCGGGTTTCTTTCCTTTATGCACTTGGGTGTAATTGCTCTTTGTAGCCTGTATGGTTGGCGAAATCTGTACACAATTTACATTCCCTGGCTCAATTTTGGCCTGCATCAGGAAGTAAAGCGTTCCGTTCATCTCCTTGGTGATAATGCCAAGATAACCAATTTCCGGCTGATTGATAATGGGCTGGTCCCATGCATGGGTGTTGCCATAGTCGGTTTCCACATGAATTCCTTGGATGGTAAAGAAGCGACCGCTTTTGTGACGCAGGCTGCCTTCTTCATCCACATACCAGCCGTCCATCTCACTGAACGGAATCATCTGAACATCAACCCTGACTTCACGATTGCGCTGCTCAATCCACTGGCGCAGTTGCTCGGTGCTGTTGATAGGGTTGTCGGTTGTAAGCAGGGAATGTATCATATTGACTATTGTTTTGCTCTTAATCGTTCAAACTCTTCGTAATCGTATGTATATTTATCGCGGGCATATTCTTCTTCGGCTAAGATCAAAGAAACGCCATCTTTTTTGTAGCTATGTGTCCTAAACCATACGCCAGGTCTGATGATGAGTCCTTTTGACGGGTCATTGAGAAGGATACTTATCTGTGTCTCAGTATCGTCCAAATCAATAACAAAGGAACCATGAACTGCCACTATGATTTCAGAGCTATTCAGCAAAGCATGAGCGCCCCTATCCTTTCCCTCCTGAATGTGATGAAGCCAGAAAACGCGCCTTACTTGAAAAGGTAGTTCCTTATCCATCACACTGATAGCACCACGTTCATCAATGAACGTAGGTACATCTATCAAGCAACAATCCTTTACTGAATAGTTTGTATTCATTACTCTTTCGGTCCTTTCATTTCAGGATGAGTCAAACTTAGCGAATTGACATCCTCTTTCATCTCGTCGATGACCTTTAGTAGATATTGACCATATTGATTTTTCAGCATTGGCTTTGCCAATTCGCGCATCTTCTCTTCAGCAATCCAGCCATTACGATAGGCAATTCCTTCGAGACAAGCGACCTTTAAGCCTTGGCGCTTCTCTATCACCTCAACAAAGGTGGATGCTTCTGCAAGACTATCGTGTGTGCCTGTGTCAAGCCAAGCGAAGCCACGGCCAAAGACCTGAACTTTTAGTTCGCCAGCTTTCAAGAATTCTTGGTTCACCGTGGTGATTTCCAGTTCTCCTCGTGCTGATGGTTTGATTGTTTTGGCGACGTTCACCACCTTGTTTGGGTAAAAGTACAAGCCAACGACTGCATAGTTGCTCTTAGGTTCTTTCGGTTTTTCTTCGATAGATAGGCAATTACCATTCTTATCGAACTCTGCTACACCATATCTTTCGGGATCTGACACCCAGTAACCGAAAACAGTTGCTTTTTTGTTTTCCTCTGCATCCTTCACCGCATTTCTCAGTAACGTAGTGAAACCGCTACCATAGAAAATGTTATCTCCGAGGACTAAGCAGGCGCAGTCGTCACCGATAAATTTCTCGCCAATGATAAATGCCTGTGCAAGGCCATCAGGTGAAGGCTGTTCAGCATACTCAAAATGAACACCGTAATCCGAGCCATCGCCAAGCAGGCGTTTGAAGCCTGGGAGGTCGTATGGTGTAGAGATAATCAGAATATCTCTTATCCCAGCCAACATCAAGGCACTGATGGGATAATAAACCATCGGTTTGTCGTAGACAGGCAAAAGTTGTTTGCTCACACCTTTTGTTATTGGATAAAGACGGGTTCCAGATCCGCCGGCTAACACTATTCCTTTCATAAGATAAATGAATTAATATTTGTTCTGGCAGGCAGTATCGAACTGCAAACTTTCGTTCCACCTGTGCTGCCAGAAATCCTTTTTACAATCTGCCGTCTACAATGCTACGGTCAAGTGTACACTTCACATCAAAGATAACGTGTTTCTCTTTGAGGAGGCTTATAACTTCCAAACCTTCAAACTTCTTATGAGCGACAGCAGCAATAGCAGCATCGAACTTCTCTGTAGGCAACTCGTTTACTACCTTAATTCCATATTCATGCTCCACAATGGCAGGATTTGCCCAAGGATCGTAAACGGTGATATTGAGGTTGTACTCCTTCAGGGCCTTATAGATGTCAATAACCTTGGTATTGCGAACGTCAGGGCAGTTTTCCTTGAAGGTGAAGCCAAGGATGAGGATGTTGGAGTTCAAGACCTGAATACCCTTCTTTAACATGAGCTTGATAGTTTCAGTTGCCACATACTCGCCCATGCCGTCGTTCATGCGACGACCAGCTAGAATGATCTCAGGATTGTAACCATGACGCTGGGCACACTGAGCCAGATAGTAAGGGTCAACGCCAATACAGTGGCCACCCACCAGACCGGGACGGAAAGGCAGGAAGTTCCATTTTGTTCCAGCAGCTTCCAACACATCAAGGGTGTCAATACCCATCTTGTTGAATATCTTGCTCAACTCATTTACGAAAGCGATATTGATGTCGCGCTGGGAGTTCTCAATAACCTTTGCAGCCTCAGCAACTTTCATTGTCGGAGCCAAGTGGGTACCGGCAGTGATTACGCTGGAGTAAACCTCATTGATGTATTTACCAATCTCAGGAGTAGAACCAGAGGTGACTTTTTTGATGTGCTCTACAGTGTGCTGCTTATCGCCCGGATTAATACGCTCAGGGCTATAGCCACCGTAGAAATCAACGTTCATCTTCAAGCCGCTGACTTTTTCCACAACAGGAATACACTCGTCTTCGGTAACACCAGGATAGACGGTGGATTCATAAACCACCACATCACCTTTACCAATGACCTTACCTACAGTGGTGCTTGCACCAACGAGTGGGGTGAGGTCAGGATTATTGTCAGCATCCACTGGTGTAGGAACTGCCACAATATAGAAGTTGCAGTCGCGGATTTTCTCAATGTCGCTGGTGCAGATGAAGCCATGATTCTTTATGGCATCTTGCAGCAGTTCGTCAGCGACTTCGAGGGTGGCGTCATGGCCAGCCATGAGAGCGTCACAGCGCTTCTGGTTCATATCGAAACCGACGGTTTTATACTTAGTTGAGAATAAACGGGCAAGGGGTAATCCAACATATCCCAAGCCTATAACACAAATCTTAGTGTCTTTCATTGTTTTATCGTATTAAGTTATTAATTTAATATATCGTCAATTACAAATTTGCTTTATACCAGTCAATTGCTTCAGCGAGTCCTCTCGCAAAGTCATACTGTGGGTCATAACCCAGGAGTCGTTTTGCTTTACTGATGTCGGCATTGCTGTGTTTGATGTCGCCCTTACGATCAGGGCCAAAGATAGGTTCGATGTTCTTACCAAGGGCTTTAGTCAGGTCGTAATAGATGTCAATTAAGTATTCACGACCACCGTAAGCCACATTGAAGGCTTCTCCACTGGCCTCATCGGGAGCCAAGCAAGCTTTAAGGTTGGCTTCAATTACATTCTCGATATAGGTGAAGTCACGGCTTTGCTTGCCATCACCGTTGATAGTAGGACGTTCATCGTTTAAGAGCTGCTTGATGAACTTGGGGATTACTGCAGCGTATGCACCGTGCGGGTCTTGACGACGGCCAAAAACATTGAAGTAGCGAAGACCAATGTTCTTCAGTCCGTAATGCTTGTGATACTGCTTGCCCCACTCTTCATCGCAACGCTTACTTAGAGCATAGGGGCTGAGGAGGTTGCCTTCTACGCCTTCCTTCTTAGGCAGGTGAGCCTCATCGCCATACACAGAGCTACTGGAAGCATACACAAAGGTCTTCACACCCTGTTGACGTGCGGCTTCCATCATGTTGAGGGTGCCCTGAATATTGTTGGCGCAATATAACAAGGGCATTTCGATTGAACGCGGGACACTGCCCCATGCGGCCTCGTTTAGCACGTAGTCAACACCCTCGCAAGCACGCATACAAGTGTCAAGGTCTTTAATATCGCCTTTGATGAACTCGTAATTGGGGTTGCCCAAAAACATATCCACATTGGCTTGTTTGCCAGTGGAAAGGTCATCGAGGCAGCGCACGCGATGCCCCAGTTTCAAAATCGCTTCACAAAGGTTGGAGCCAATGAAACCGGCTCCACCGGTCACCAAGAACAAAGAGTCCTTTGGAAATTGTAATTCTGTGTATAACATGATGATTAAAAAATTTCAATATTATATTTGCAACACGCGTTAAACGTTTGCTGTATGTATTCTTTTGGGCAGTCAGGCTGTGTGGATACCCTCCTGCCCCAATACGGCTCCGGCTGCGCGTAAAGACCGGAGGCCGCTTTTGTTTTACTCAGCGTTTTTGGAATGTCCCGTCAGAAACAGAAACAATCCTGCCATCGGTTACGACAGCTTCCAACAGGCGCTTTACCCTCTGCTGGTCAGCGTTGCTTATGGCATTGCTCTCGATCAGGCTATGGCCTTGAGCCACCTTATCGTCCTCAACAGCCCAATAGAGGACGTAGGAGCATACGCCTTTCAGCGTAAACCCGGATTTCTGTTGAGTGATGTATTCCTCAACAAGGTTACGAAGTTGTGCGTCGGTGTAGGTTACCGACACGGGGGTATTATTGTTTGTCATAGAATATGTATTTGTCTTTGATAACGACTGCGAGTAAAGACTAGGATGGGCGCCTTATTTCAGTTGATAGTTAGTTCCAGGCTCACTATAAATGAGTTGACAGTTGATGTGACTATTATTCACTAAATTTTCACCTTATCCATAGGCTCATTTTTTAGTTGTTGTTCCAACTGGTAAAATAAAGTCTTTTGGTAGTCGGTTGTCACTGCTGTTTGTGGGTTAATATAGTTGATCTGATGAATATTGTATAGGAATGTTGTACGTACTGCCGAAACCTCAAAGGTGTCGCGCAACCACATGTCCACGCCAGAATCAGACGCTTCTTTGGGAGGAAAAACATAAGCCATCATAGCAGACTTACTTTTTATCTCTATGTCGTTGCCATCAAACTGACGCGAAGAAACATATTTGATTCCATCTACATCACCCTTTCGGGCAATACTGTTTTGCAGCAACTTCATCAACAGCCCCGACACCTCATAACGATACTTGTACTTGTCTTCGTCAACCACTTTTGCACTCGTCAACAAACTGATATAAGACATGATGAAATCAGAGGTACACTTGCACCTTTGCCTAACGGTCAAATCCCATACCTTTAGTTGCCTCGTATTACGGAAACGGGCAAAGTTAACCGTGTCAAAAGATGCACGACGAACTTCTTCCCAGGCCACATAAAGCGAGGCTCCGAGATAAAGACAAGGATGTCCATCATCGCTAAAGCGCAACTTTGAGGTAAGTTTGCGGTTCTCTCCAGCAATCTGGAAAATTCCCTCTCTACTATACACCTTATAACCGTTAGCACTGCGCATACGGTAAAAGTCTGTGTTTGCATTGACCTTAGTCAGCATCTTATCATAACGAATCTTCCCTTTTTCATCAAAGAAGAAATCGTATAACCGTTTTAGGGCTTTGAAATCAACCTTAGGATTGGAACAACCTTTAATATCCCTATTGAGTTTTCTGATTATCTTCACCAAGTCATCACGCAACGCTACTTTTTTGTCAGCACCCGTCACGCCATAGCTGCGAAATCCGCTAAACTCAGATTCATCTATTTTGTCATAACAATCCAGCACATACTTCCTGATAACCGAAAGCATGGACGACAAGTCCTTAATCTTCTTGTCATGACCCTTTTCGTAAAACTCGTTGAGCGAATTGGCAAAATCCTGGAGTGTCATTGTATTTGTTCTTTTAAAGGAAAGGAGCCGCCCTTTCGAGCTCCTTTCTTTGGAGGGTTCGGTTTTAAAGAGCCCTGCCATCCGATTGTGTGTGTGTTAACAGCTAAGGGCATCGGATGTATTTTGTTAGTAAACTTCTGTGTTACTTATGTGTTGCATTTCTTCAAGGATACTGTAGTCACGCCACTTGACGAACAGATCCTTCTGACTGGATGCGAACGCGAGCACATTTTCTTTTTGCTTCACATCCAACTCGGCACAACGTTCCATCAATTCTTTCTTCTTGTTTTTTTCAACCCAAGGACAACAAAGAGTTTCGAAAAAGACTAGAATGGACTCTGTCTCGCTTACCTTTGTTTGTTCAAAGAGCGAAGCCGTCTTTTGTTCTATCCACAGCATCAATTCCTCCTTCAAAGCAGTGTAGCGGTTGTCGTCTTTTATATAATGAAGCACTTGGAATACTGAGAAAAAGTTAAGTTTATCATTGATCTTTTCCATCAAAACTGACAAACGTCGCGGATGAATTTGTACAGCCGTCGACATGCATTTCTGAGGCTCAAGAAAGTTTAGTGTTTCGATATAACTCACTGTATCAGTCCCTACTGACTCAAATAGGTTCTGAGTCAGATCAGTAATTCTTTCATCGAAGGCTTCTATCTGCTCCTGATTAAACTTGGTTGACCAATCACCGTCAGAAAACTGGAACTTGCCCCGAACAAACAATTGCAAGTGATTAATCATGGCCACCACTTTTGTGCTGGTACTCATACGGGAATCACAACTGAAGAAATAGAACAAAACCTCTGTCAGATTATCCAAGAAGTTGAGAAAACCACGTTCATACTGCAGTTTGATGTGCGAACCCTCTTCACTGATTTCACTCATGAACTCTGCTTGGCAATATTGCTTATACAGATGATTGAACTCGCCCAACAACATTGTAAGCCTTTTGTTCATCATGCCAAGGATAAACGACATGACCTCCTTATACTTCAGCCCGTAGGTCTGCATAATAGCCCGCACCGACTGCACGAAAGACTTGTAATCCAAAACAGTGGGTACATCGTAATGTCCAGCCTGGACTTTTTTGAACCCCTTAAAAGTATCCAACCTGTTCTCAAACCGATCGGCAATGAGGTTGATGAGTGCAAGTTTCCCAGCTGTCAGGTTTTCCAGAAAAGGTCTCTGCTCGAAAAACCTATGCTTATCATTATCTTTCTCATTTCCACGTTTTAACCCATACTTGGACAAACAAGATTCATAAATGGCATTGAACTTATCTTTAACCTGATAGTTGTTGCAGAAAAGAAAACCATCGTCAACATAACGGTAAAATACATAATCGCGATTCAGCACAATTCCGTTGCTTTCGAGTTGGACCTCACAATCCGCATCTACCCTTTGCATAATAATCTCTGCGTAGATACGCGAAAACTCAGGCCCTATGACAATTCCTTCACCAGGTTTACCATTTTCGGGTTTGTTTTCATAGCTTTGGTTCAGATTGTAGAACGCACATGCCATTGTTTCCTGGGCTTCATCCATTTTGCAGCCAAACATGGCTTCAGAAAGCATCTCGGGCTTTATACTGTCGAAGCAATGCTCCAAATCGGTCTTTTCCATCAAAGCAAACTTCTTTTCAGCACGCAGAAACCGATAATCGTCATAGAAGTCGTTGATGTTGTTGTAATATTTATAGGCGAAAAAATGCTTAATGCTTTCCTCGGGGTTAGACTTCTGCACATCGTCTGAAAGATATTTAGGGTAGCCCTTCGGTTTTCTCTGAACAACAGCAACCTTGTGAGGGAACCTGATTGAATAGCGGCTACGCTGACAAAAATCGGTTATCACAGACTTGTAGCGGTCATAAAACTCAACCATTTGCACTTGATGGTATGGATGAATCACCGTAAGCAACCTGCCTTGTTCAGTACTGCTTTTGGCAATAGAATACTGAAAAGACGGTCTCCGTGCTCTCTTATGTCCTCCAAGGATGGAAAGTATCTCGTCAAGTCCGTCACATTGGTTCTTGGTTGCGACCAATCGTCCATCGCGACAAACCACGCCATAATGCTTCAAGAACCGAACAAAGAAACGGTTGGTGAAGAATATGGGGCGTTCGTATGGCAAGATGTCTGATACAGCCACCCTATATTTGGTACGTGAAATGCCGACAAGTTTATTCATCTTTTTCCTGACTGTAATACAAATTGCCAAGTTGTTTTAGAATGTACGTATAATCATTCCAGCGATACAAACTGCGGTGCTTGAATCCTTTGACGAAAGAACAAGTTTCGACAGCTTTCTTCTTTATTGCAGCAACGTTCTTTGGGTAGTCGTTATCTTGTCCATAATTGAACATCGTCTTAGGTGGGCAAAACATAGCCTTATCCAAGAAACAGTGTTTCAGATATTCATCAAGCCGTTCCAGTTGTTCCAAGTTGGTAAGATATTTATTGGAATAATAGATGCCCACCAACACATAGTTCTTCCGTCCATTCAGATGACCGTTGGCGGTCAAAGCATTCAAACGATGCATAAATTGAATAGTTGCATCTTCCTTTTTCTCCTTTGGTTGCTTTCTGCGTGATGTGTGATTTCCAATCTCCTTATATTTTTCGAAAGAGAGACGGACACAGTCCATAAGACGGTTGTACTTATCTTCGGTCAACAACACATCAAGTATGCCTTTTCGGTAGCGGAATTGATAACCCAAATAATTCAACTGGACAGTTTCTTCCTGCAACGAAGGAAACTCCTGGCAGCTTCTTTTTTTATTGTCTTCACTTAGCGTCAGCTCCACATTGTCAACCTCTTGTTCAAGTCGTTTCCAATAGGTTTCCTTATCTTGCACAGATGGGTTAGCTATAATGATGATGTCATCCACATATCGCTTGTAGAAGTAGACACCTTCTATCTGCCGGATTCTGCGGTCGAAAGAAGCCATATAGATTTCTGACAGATAAGATGAAAATGACAAACCTCTAGGTATTCCAACTTTTGTTTCCAGATTGCCAGAAAGTTCGTTAAACCTATACAAGAATGTCTTTAAACACTTCAAACCAAAAGCGGACAAATAGGCATCTTCAAGAATTTTTCCTATCAATTTATCTTGTGGTATTGACTCGAAGAATGCATGAATATCTGCACGAATCACTATCTTGGGCATAGGATTATCAAGTAATGCCCGTAGTTCCTCAATAATATTATTCCTATTGGCGGGCGTGTACTTGTAACTACGCTTTAGTTCGAGCATCAGCACCTTGCTCAACAAAAGTGATTCAACATTGTCAGTGGTATATCCCGGCTTTCCTTTTGCATTGACCTCCCGTAGTTCTATCTTGAAATCATTATTCTGAATATGCTCTGCAATCTCCCTAATCTCCTCAACACGTTTTTCTTCGTATTCATTTTTTTTATTGGCAAGTGATTCTGTCAGACTGGTTTTCTCTGTTTTGCTGGCATTTTTCAACTTTTTGCGCAACTCTTTCAACTCGGCAGACTGTTGCTTCAATTCTTCCGAAAAAGTATCCTTCTTCAGCCGTCCGCGTCTTTCCTCCAAGTCCAGAATACGCTTGTAGGTTTCGAAAGTATAAAGTGAGCCTCGCATAATAAATCTATAATCTTAAATAACACCAGCAACAATGGCGTTTTGAACACTCTGTTTCAAAATTCTTTCATTAACGTCCATTTCTATGCCATATTGTGCATAGTAGATGTTTTGTAATTGATGCAAATAATATAATGGGCCTGGCGTTACACGACACACTTCACCTTGATAATTCAAGCCTATGTAATAGCCATTATTGTTGTTCAAATAAATGAGGAAGGTAGGATAATTCTTATAGTATGTGTAGCAGTATCCTCCTTCAATAGGCATTCTTAGCCTTATCTTTTGCAAAATGGCATCGCAAAGCGGAATCGGCCTCAAACAAGCATCATCAGCCGAAATTGGTTTGTAATCGTAAGGTGGGTTCAGGTTATATGTTTCCACAAGAACACCGTCCAGAAAAACAGTATTCTCCTTAACTCCCTTCACCAAAATCGCTTGGTCGTTGTAGAGTACATAATTTCCAATCCTTAATTCTTGTGTATTAATCATTTTATCTATTATTTATTCTTTATCAAGTCAACCACCCGCTCTGTACCAGCCAGCTCGTCGTTCTCTACCACGTCAGGCAAGTAATCAGGCTCAACATGAACCAACAGACTGCCTTCAGCCGGAAACGTTCTCGAACTCAACGACCATTGAAGATAAAATGAGCCAATGTCGTGAGGGGCATGGACAAACACTTCATCGAACCTGTAAAGCGATTGCGGATTGAGCGTGGCAATATTCTGAAAGATGCCAAACTCACTGGCCGAAGTGGCGTTGATGCTTTTAGGCTGAATAAGCGGTATGCCATATTTCTCGTTGGTGTCGTCGAAGGTCACTTGCCTGTCAACGGCCAAGACGCTTATCTCCAGATTGTCGAGCGCCTCGGTGCCTCGGTTGAAGAATATGAGCCTGACGGGTGCCATGCTGAGGTTTGTGGTTTTGCCAGCCGGCCTGGCCACCATAATCTTTGCCATCGGTTCCTGAATCTTGTTTGACAGCGCCTGAATGGCATTGAGTGAATTGGTAAGAGCGTCAAGCGCAGGCGTATTGTAGGTGACGGCTTTTGCCATTTCTCTCCGTTTGGCCGACTGGTAATATATCTTCTTATACTGCGGACGGATGGTTATCTCGTTTGACAATGACAAGCCATCGCCTGTCTGGAACAAGAGCTCGCAGGCATATTGGGGCACTTGTTTGGCACGTTCCTCATCAACGTCCTTGATGACGTTGCGAATCCAGAGGTGCAGGTTGCCGAGGCTCTTCACATCGGTAAACAGCGTGATGGTGTCGTGGTTGATGTCGAAGGGCATGAATTCGATATGCTCGTCGTCGTCCTTGTTGAGCGAGGCCAGTACTATCATGCGGTTCTCGCCTTTGGCGTGGAGGGCATAGCCGTACTCGTACATCACGTTGCTGTTGGGCATGTGCTTCGGCAGGTCGTGCCGCTCGGGCGCAGGCGTGTAGGTAACCACCGGCGTGAGGTCGGCAAGGAAGATGTCGCAGTGGCGAATCTTGTCGAGCACCTCGGCGTCGATGTTGCGCTTGCCGGTGCGGTTGCGCGTGTCCTGGTCGACGACCAGCTCGATGCCGTCGGCCTCAAGGGCGGCTTTCGCCTCCCGCAGCGCAGCGTTGATGACCGAGCGGGTATCTTTCCGGTCGTTTTGCCAAGAGAAGAACAGAGTATATTGCGACATATTTCTCTCAATTTCGCCCCCGTTTCGTCCTCAAATTGCCACTCCCCGGAGGTCTTATCGTTTGGCCTATGCTTCGCCTACGCTACGCCTATGGTACGCCTATGGTACAAATCACATCTTCGAATCGAGATTCTTCCCCTTCTCCTCGTGCTGGAAGTTCGGAATGAACTCCCGTATGGCATTCCTTCGACAAGCTCAGGATAAATCAGGCCGCACTTTTATAGTGAGCTTGTCGAACCATGTCGGTGCTCACGCAGAAGAAGTGTCGCGGCGGATAAACCGTGAGCAAATCCATCAGCTTCTTGGCCTATATTTTATCTATCACGAGCACACTTTCACGAAGCTTACCAACGAGTCCGCTCTGTTGTGGACTGGTTTTCAAATCACGGGCTTTTCTTATCTCACGTACTGTGAATCCACAATCTTCAGCAATATCTCCAATGATATAATCAACCGGAACCTCTACCCCAAAATAAGCCGAATTAGCAACATTGAAATAGATAACGCCGCCCGAGCGCATCTTCTTGGCAAATTCAGAGAACAACAACTGCATATCCTCGAAATAGCCACATATCATATTCAAAATATCAGAGTTCCAACTCTTTGCGTCGGACTTCTTCATATCCTTCAGGCATTGCTTCAAACGAGAATTATCTATTGGATTAATATCAGAATACTTTACCTGAACATGAGAGCGGATTGTGCTCTTCCGTAATGCCTGCAAATCCTCATGGCTATTCACTAATTCCAAAACCTTTAGTTCCAACATATAGATATCCGTGTAATCACGGGAATTCAAATATGGAGGAGATGTTATGATTAGATCCAGTGAATTGTCAGGGACTTTATCTATGTTCTTTCGAACATCACCCAAATTGCAGATCTCAGAATTATGTATATCCGAGCTTTGTTCCGTTAGTATCCGAACGTCCTCAGCAATTACCGTATCAATCTTTTCCAGAAAGAGATTATGAACTTCATTCCTAGCAATAATCCTATCACTCCAACCTTTCTTGTAAGACAGGCATTTCCCATTACGGAACATATTACTGGTTTGGAGTATAATTGAGGCTAAAGCTATTGTAAAAAGGTTTTTATATCGCTCGTCCTCAACTTTCGTCCTTATGGCATGACGTATATCCAGAATACCATCAAGCGATGTATCATGAAAGTTCCACTTGCTTAAACCATTTTTCTTAACTACAGTATCGCCAAAAGGTATAGCCTCTAAAGAACGTATGTCATTCTCTGGGTTTGACAGAGCCTCAGCCACCTTATCACGATAGGACTTCAATATGGCTTCATCATAAGTCCTTTCTAACTTCACCTTAGCCAAAAGATGCATGAATGGACTTACCTCAAAACTATAGCATCTTATGCCATGATTCTGTAATTCCACCGGGGTTGTACCGCTACCACAAAATGGCTCCATAGCACATTGTGGAATAAAAGGTAATTCTTGAAGAATATCCTCAATGAATTCCTTTGAATAGCCCTCCACAAAAGGATACCATCTATGGACAAGCACATTCTTGTTCTTGTCAAACACCATGATGGAATGGTATTTCTTAGTGCAATCTATCAGTGGGTAATCTCTCATCGGGGTAATCTACCTAGGATTCTCGTTTTTTACTCTAAAATCCTTCAATTTGACAAAACGGTGAAAATGCTTACGCAATCCCTCCGGCACATCAGCACTTGTAATATCAGCGCCCGTATCGGGAAGGTCTTCCTTTCGGGCATCAAATACGGCAAGGTATCCAATCTTTATATTCTCTTTTTCTGTTAGCAGTTGGTCAATATATTCAACAACCTGTTTAACCGCATTGCGTTGAATATAAGAATTAGCATCAAAGTGTGTTTTGCTTATTTCTGCGCCATTCGCTGCAATGCACTCTCCGACCCATTTTATTTCGATAAAATATAGGTCTCTACCATCTTCATCTGTTAATTCAATATCTAACCGGTCAAGATTTTCCAAGGTTACCTCACGTGTAACAACAACCTTCATGTGTTGCTTGATGTAATTCCTTATATCTTCCCGAAACAGTTCTTCAGGCCTATTGTTTAATAAGTGTTTATGTTCCGCCATAAACGCTTTTTGATCTTCTTCTGCGAATGCCAAAGAATGAAGTGCACGAAGACCGGACTTTGTAACGAAAAACTTGAGATAAGTATTTTGATGCTGGAGCGTAATACGATACTCATCTAAGACATCCTGTAAATCCTCAATTGTCTTACGTTCTTCATATCTGTTTTGGGCATCCATAGTATAGAAAACGCCGTCACCATAATCTTTACCATCAATAAAATAGTTGATGGTCGCATTAGGTGCAATATGAAACGCCACCCAACCATCCTCCGTTCCTGAAAGTGAAGCAAAATAGCGACGGGCATCATTGTTGTCAGCAGGGAATGGGTCGTTATTGTTGTTCAGAATATTCAAATCAGAATTCACATACAAGGTCCTATTGGTCAGAAAAGTTGTGTTTGTAAACAATTCAGCAACCTTTTCTTCTGCATTGTCGCATAGATTTTCCAAATCCTTCTTGCAAATAAGTACTAACCGAAAGTCTCGTTCCTCATTTTTACGACGGCTTTCAGCGAACAACGAACGAAGACGTTGGAATTGGCTTGTTTCTTGTACTCCATCGCTGGTACGCTGAACTATGTCATGCTTCTTTTCGTCAAGCAAGCGCTTAAAATCGGGATTTCCTGTAAACTTCATAGCGCTTATTGCTTGTTAATAATTTGACTGAACAGATAATCAAAATACAAACTGATGTACTCTTCTTTACTTATAGATGATGTATCTTCTAAAGTCTCCTCGAAAGCTTTCTTGAAGTCATTTAGTACTTTCAGTGTATCATTTTCAGGATTGGTATTGATCTCTGAACTTAGATTGGCTTTCACCGATTGCTCATATTGTGGATCATTTACTATGAAACTGAATATTTTGCTCTCGCCATATTTACCGAGGATAAGCAAAATTGTGTCTATCCATTTTATCTTGTCTTCAGACAAAGCATCCACTCCATCCATAGAGTTCAAGCGAACATCTCCCTCTTTGTCCCCTAACAAACGCTGGGAAGTCAACAGAAAAGTCAAACTCTTCTCGACCAACTCTGAATACGGTCCAAATAATGACACATTGAAATGGTATAGATTAAAAACATTCTCATCTTCATGATTAAAAGAATAGAGAACTTTCATCATATAAACCACTCGCTGTATGGAATTATAGCTTACCGTATCCCATCCAATTCGTCTTGCATGGGCAATTATTGTCATCAAATCAGCATTAGCTGACATCAGTGCATCGCGTTCACTCATACTATATCCTGCTTTTTATTTCATTATATATGAATCGAATTTCTTCATTTGCTCCTTGTACGGCTGATTTCTTCGCAATATCAGGCAGGCCAACCATTGAGAAAGAAATGTTGCTATCACTTGTCAAATAATTGACAAAGGAACTATTGTTAAGGTTTGAAGTAACAATGATTATATTGGGCTTTTTCAAAAATTGCAAAAATACACCGGCTGCATTTTTCTCATAAGAAAGATCCAAACTGCTATCTGGTGTTTCGACAATATAGAAAGATGGTGATTGATAGAAGAAAGACAGAATACTCATTCGGAACGAGTGATCAACGAAAAAACGTTGAGATTCGGACAAAGACTCTTCCTGCCTGCGTATTTTCCCATCAATAACTGGATAAAATCGTTTAAAATCATCACCTTCATATTTTGCATATTCCAAAGAGCATGGGACTCCAAGAAAATGTTCAGCATAACTGGAGAAGAGTGCAGAAAAACGTGACACATTGGAAAGAATCTCCTCCTCTATCCTGTTTGTAAGTTCCTGAGCCTTAGCTGCACATTCTGCACTTTTCTTCTGGTTCTCATTCTTCTCCGCTTCCAATCTGTTTCGCTCATCATCTAACGCTTGTAATTTATCTGGTTCCACAGAAGATGAACGCTTGTATTCTAATTCGCGCAATTGCTGTTGGAGAGTACGTTTCTGTAAATCTTTCTCCCTAAAATCCTTATCAAATTGTGTCAAGCCATCTTCCAGAGCACGAATCTTCCTTTGCTTGTTTGCAATACTCTGATAAATGTTTTTGTGTTCCAACGTAATTGTCTTGTATTGAGAAATCAATTCCGAATTGGCGGATTGATGTATATCATTCCCACACATAAAGCAATGTGTAGTGGCTTCATTAACCTTCTCCAGCAATTGATCAGCCTCATGGCTACACATCGGGCAGAGATGGTTCATCTGGATATTCTTAACAAAGACATCATATTGTGGATGCAACGTTTCCCACAAGGAAGCATTCATCTCTCGTTCAATACGCTTCTTGTCTTCATCAAGTCTTGAGGCTTGCATACTGCTTCGGTTAATCTCACCCTGTAAGATGGATATTTCATTTTCAAGAGCGGCCTGTTTGCTACGAATAGCTATGATATCTTCACCTATAGATTCTATCCGGCTCTTAAGAGCCACTATATCAATAGTAGGCGATGATGTTTCTGTATTGTTCGATGATGCTGCATTTATTTTTGCCACCAGCTTATTCAGAACACGCATGTCTTCCGAACGATGGCGCGACAAACTGTCATAATACTTTGCCTGACGTTGCATTTCCTGGCGCTCTCGATCCAAATCCGGTTCGTTAAAGTATTTGTTAAACAGCTCATTCTGGACATCAGTTCTTCCATCTATTCCATTATTCCAAAGAACTGTGTTGTGGTTCTCTCCAAAAAAGAGTATTTCATTAACGAAGAAAATCAAGTCATCGAAGGTCAGATTAGAATGCTCCTCAACACCTCTTTCATAAGAATACAAAAGATATTGCTCTTTGTCTTTATCATCTAACCGCTCATAGCGCTCCTCCTCAATAATCTCACCACCCAAATTAACCCCATTAACAGTAACGGATAAAAGACAACCCGTTTCCAAACTTCGACGAACAACAAAATGAGTTCCTTTGATGAAAAAATGCAATATTACAATTGCTTCAGCATCTACCTGTATGGACTCATCCCCTCTTGCAGAAAAATAATTAGATGGATACAATAGTCTCTTTACTATAGCTCTATCTAAGTAGGTTCTGGTTAAATCCTTCGCTTTTTTGTATAAACCAATTAGCCCAAACTTTATAATATTTACAAAAGTCGTCTTTCCCATACCATTACCCCCCAATATCAGATTGACCCCTTTGACAAAGTCATAGGAGTAGTCCAATCCATTAGGATAAAGCGTATAATTTTTTATGTTTATACGCTGAAGTTCAGGTAAGTATATTGTACGACTCATATAAAACTACTTTATTTTGCAAAAATACAATTTTTATCTCAGCTTCCACAGCTATTTCCCTGCTTGATGTATGCTTTGCGCGCTACATCTTCGAATCGAGATTCTTCCCTTTCTCTTCATGCTCGAAGTTCGGAATGAACTCCCGTATGGCATCGACCACTTCGGCTTTGAACGGCTTATCCGTAATATTCTTTATATCGCTATATTTCACAACCCTAAGCCGTAGCCTAAGCCACGGCTCAGGGTGGATTCTTTAGAATGGCACTTCGTTGCCTTCCAGCCAATCGGAATCAACCTGAAAGGTTGCCGATGAGGTACCGGCCGTAAAGACCTGTCCGGTGAGGGTCGTAACACGGTTTCGCCTCAGGGGGACATTGGACACCACCTTAGTGAACAACACGTTTTCGCCTGCGTCAAGCGCTTCGATGGTAATGTCCATCGTCTGCTCATCAGTAGCCAGGAACGCGTAGTTGCCTACATCGAGGGTCGTCACGGCACTACTAGGAGTGTTGGTGACCGCAAACCCGTCGTTAACCGTAGCCAAACCTGTTGTAGGATTGAAACTCTTGCCACCGGCACTGTAGGTCGTCCTGATTTTCGTCACACTGGCCGTACGTTCATCGGTAGAAACGATGTGAAGCTTGGCTATGATACGACTCAACGTGATAGTCAGATCGAGTGGCGTTGAGCTAGTAACCGTCACACTCTGCGTTGCGCAGAACGTTTCACGAGCACGCTCAGATGTGTAGCCTGCCGACGTTGGACTGTTTAACTCAAACACATCTCCTACCGAATAGCCGCGACCGATAACTACCATAGTATAGTTGCCAATAGGCAGGTCGCATTCAAAGGAGCCGAACGTGGTGTAGGTGCTACCGTCGTCACGCATTTGCGTGTGCTTATACACCTCGGTCGTCCCTTCATAAAACGCCAAATCGATAGCCTTGACACCAGCGTATTCGATAACCGGCTCCCCATCTCGAGTGGGAAATTCCCCCTCGGTGATTGTAAAATCGTTGACACCAACGCAAATGTGGGCAAAACCCTCTGGTTGACTTGTAGTCAACACCTCTTTTTTGCTGCAGCTCACCACCAGCAAGCTGACAGCCAGCATAAAAAATAGCTTTTTCATAAATATTGAATTTATAGTTACTTGTACGCTGCAAAGGTACAAATAAAACTTATTGCTTCAACATTTTTTTGAAAAAATTTTTATGCTAACTTATTGATTATCTATATGTTATAATATATTAATATACTATATATGCTCCTCCTCTCCCCTGAAATGCACATTCAACTCATGCAAATGCTCCAAAAGCTTTCCGAGAGGCGTGCCTTCAGTCATCTTGGCAAAAGCATTGACATCCTTGGGGAAGCATTTGCCGCCATAGCCGAACTTGCCATCCGGACCTGGCACGTACGTATGGGTATCGCTGATATAACCCGAGAGAAGCACCCCAGTATGCACCTTGCGCCAGTCGGCACCCATCTTTTCGCAATATTCACGGCAGGCGTTGAAGTATGTCACTTTATAAGCGCCAAACACATTGTGCATATATTTTGTAAGCTCAGCCTCCAACGGAGTCATGATAGTGAACTTTTTGCCGACAAAAATCTTGGCGAGCAGCTCGTGTGCACCAGTGAACACCATCGTCTGCTTCTTGAAATCTTCGATATATGTGCGCTCTGTAAGGAATTCCGGCATATAACACACCTGATGTCCCGTTTCACGCGTAAGAAGCTCGCTGGAGCCAGGGAGAATGGTAGTGCGAACGAACACAGGAACATCCGGAAGCTTTGTAATCAGCTCTTTCATCAGTGTCAAATCCTGCGTACCGTCGTCCTCGGTAGGAAGATGGATTTGCAGAAACGCAATATCTATATTGCTCAAATCATCATTGTATCCCTTTGGCGGGTCGCTGATAAACAACTTGCATTCAGGATTATTGTGCTCCAACCAATCTTTCAGCGCACCGCCTACGAAACCACATCCGATAATTCCTACGTTAATCATTTTTATTAAATTATCCTAATATTTTATTACAATTATTCCTGCTCCACCCAAATCAACTTCTGAACATCATATCCTCTCCTCGTCGCCTCAGCCAAAATCGTCCCCTTAACCTCATCAGTCAACTTAGGTGTGCGTGAAAGTATCCATAAATAACTCTCATCGCTGCCACCGACCAAAACCCATTGATAATCATTGTCTAAAAGCATTATGCGATAGTCGCCATAGAACGGTCCGAAGAATGAAACCCTTAAAATCCTTGGGTTGTCGGTAAATTTTGCCTTGCCGTTTGCCTCACTCGACTTGCCATTTTTGATGCCAGTGTTAAGTACAGCAACCTTGCCGTCTTCACGCAATGAATAATTTGCTTTGCAGAACTGGATTCCGCGCTCAAACTTATGGTCAAAACGGGCTATCTCGTACCAATCGCCAAGATATTTCTCAAGATTCAAGTCGCCTGACACCGAATTATCGACCTTCGACTGCGCTTTACAGCCTGTTAAAAAACAAAGACACATAAGTAAAGGTGTTAATAGTTTTTTCATGATCTTTATATCTGTTTTACTATCAATAATTCTCTTTCTTCAACTCAAAATACGACTGCGGATGGTTGCAGACAGGACATATCTTTGGAGCTTTCTTTCCAATCACGATATGACCGCAGTTGGAGCACTGCCACACCATGTCACCGTCGCGCGAAAAGACAAGGCCTTCCTTGATGTTTTCCAACAGCTTACGATAGCGGGCCTCATGTTCTTTCTCGATGGCACCCACCATACGGAACTTCGCCGCAATCTCTTTGAAGCCTTCCTCTTCGGCCTCCTTTGCCATGCGGTCATACATGTCGGTCCACTCATAGTTCTCACCATTGGCGGCATCGGCCAAATTAGCTTCCGTGCCAGGCACCTCACCGTCATGCAAATACTTAAACCAAAGCTCAGCATGCTCTTTCTCGTTGCCCGCCGTCTCTTCAAAAATCTTTGAAATCTGCACGTAGCCGTCCTTCTTGGCCTTCGACGCATAATAAGTGTATTTGTTGCGTGCCATCGACTCCCCGGCAAACGCCTCAAGGAGATTCTTTTCTGTTTTTGTTCCTTTAAGATCCATAACTTTATACTTTTTAATTAAACATCTATTTTCTAAACTTCTAAGCTTCTAAGCTAATAAACTTAAGAAGGTCTCCGAATTAACCTCGTTCTTCATCTCATCAATCACCTTCAAAAGATACTGCCCGTACTGGTTTTTCAGCATCGGCTGGGCCAGCTCACGCATCTTTTCTTCGGTTATCCAACCATTACGATAAGCTATTCCTTCAAGACAGGCTATCTTTAAGCCCTGGCGTTTCTCGATAACCTCAACAAATGTTGAAGCTTCAGAAAGTGAATCATGAGTGCCGGTATCAAGCCATGCAAAGCCTCTTCCGAAGACCTGAACCTTCAATTCTCCGTCTTCCAGGAAATGTTGGTTAACAGTTGTAATCTCAAGTTCACCTCTTGCCGAAGGCTTTATGTTTTTTGCAATATTTAAAACCTTGTTGGGATAGAAATACAATCCCACCACAGCGTAGTTGCTCTTCGGATTCTGTGGTTTCTCTTCAATGCTCAGGCAGTTGCCGTTTTTGTCAAATTCAGCGACGCCATATCTTCCCGGGTCAGCTACCCAATAACCGAAAACAGTGGCTTTTTTATTCTGCTCGGCATCCTCAACAGCACGTTTCAACATTCCTGTAAAGCCTGAACCGTAGAAGATATTGTCGCCCAAAACCAAGCAAGCACAGTCATCACCAATGAACTTCTCGCCAATGATAAAAGCCTGTGCAAGACCATCTGGCGAAGGTTGCTCGGCATACTCAAAATGCACTCCGTAATCGCTGCCATCGCCAAGCAAACGTTTAAATCCCGGCAAATCGAAAGGTGTAGAGATAATCAAAATATCTCTAATGCCCGCAAGCATCAAAACCGAAATGGGATAATAAACCATCGGTTTATCGTAAATCGGCAAGAGCTGCTTGCTAACACCTTTTGTTATCGGATATAAACGAGTGCCGGAACCACCAGCTAATACAATTCCTTTCATAAATATTCACTTTGTCATTTCGAGCTTGTCGAGAAATCACCGGCATTTGAATGTTGCTGAACAAATTGTTAGCCCGTGATTTCTCCATTTCGCTTCGCTTCAGTCGAAATGACGATTAATCCCTCTTAAATATATCTCTTGTATAAACCTTCTCCTTCACATCATCCAAGCAGGAATCGTAGCGATTTGCGATGATTGCCTGCGATTGTGCCTTGAATTTCGCCAAGTCATTAACCACCAACGATCCAAAGAATGTCGATCCATCTTCCAATGTCGGCTCATAAATAATCACCTTCGCTCCTTTTGCTTTCACGCGTTTCATCACGCCTTGAATTGAACTCTGGCGGAAGTTGTCGGAGTTCGACTTCATAGTTAAGCGGAACACACCAATAACGCATTCATGCTCTTTGGTGTTGTCAAACTGTCCGGCACTGTAATAGTCATAATATCCCGCCATCTTCAACACTTGGTCGGCAATGAAATCCTTTCTTGTTCTGTTACTTTCCACGATGGCGCTCATCATGTTCTGTGGCACATCCTCGTAGTTGGCAAGCAGCTGCTTGGTGTCCTTCGGCAAGCAGTAGCCGCCATAACCAAACGATGGGTTGTTATAATGCGAACCAATTCTAGGATCAAGGCAGATACCATCGATAATAGCCTGAGTATCAAGACCTTTAACCTCAGCGTATGTATCCAATTCGTTGAAATATGAAACACGCAAAGCGAGGTAAGTATTTGCAAACAGCTTCACTGCCTCGGCCTCTTTCATGCCCATGAAGAGCACTGGGATATCGGTTTTGATTGCACCTTCCTGCAAAAGTTTGGCAAAAACCTTAGCTTTTTCTTCAAGATTGACGCTCACCATCTTCTTAATCGCCTCATTCTCAGCGTCAAAGCCCTCAATGTCTTTCGGATAACCGACTATGATTCTTGACGGATAAAGGTTGTCGTACAAAGCCTTACTCTCGCGCAAGAACTCAGGTGAGAACAGCAGGTTGAACTTCTTCACGCCTTTAGCTGCATACTTCACGTAGAGGCTTCTGGTATAACCAACAGGAATGGTCGATTTAATCACCATCACCGCATCAGGATTGACGCTCAACACAAGGTCAATCACCTCCTCAACGTGACTTGTATCGAAGAAATTCTTCTGTGGGTCGTAGTTGGTCGGAGCAGCAATGACCACATACTCTGCATTTTTGTATGCCGTTTCACCATCGAGAGTCGCTGTGAGATCAAGTTTCTTCTCAGCGAGATATTTCTCGATATACTCATCTTGAATCGGTGATTTCTTGTTGTTGATAAGGTCAACTTTCTCCGGCACTACGTCGACTGCCGTAACGTGGTTATGTTGCGCCAAAAGCGTGGCTATGCTCAATCCTACGTATCCTGTTCCTGCTACTGCTATTTTCATTTTAATGTTTATTGTTAATTCGTCATTTCGAGCTTGTCGAGAAATCACCGCCATTTGAATGTTTCTGAACAAATTGTTAGCCCGTGATTTCTCCATTCCGCTTCGCTACAGTCGAAATGACGTGTGAATTTTATGTGTTTCTTCTTTGACTTCGATTTTTTCGACATCCGAGGCATTCAATGCCATTGTTGCGACGGCAGCGATGCCTAAAACCTTGATAACCACGCGTTTTTCATGGCGGTTTGGCATCTTGATGTAAATACCTTCGACTCCTTCGAACGGACCGGTCAAAACCCTAACTCTGTCGCCTTTCTTGAGGTCGATATTCGGGTCGACTGGCTTCGAGCCCATAGTCCTCACCACCTTCATGAAATCCTGCATCTGCTTGTCTGGCACGTACTGCGGCACGTTTAGCACGCCATTGTCGTCCTTGCCCATTATGAGGCGAAGATAATCAAGTTTACCCTGTTTGAGTTTTAAGATGTTTTCGTATGTGTCGTGAATGAAGATATAATTATGCACCAGCGGCTCGGTCTTCCAACCTATCGACACTCCCTTCTCGTTGCGAATCCTCGTCCTGACTGTCGGCACATAATGCTCAATTTGTAACTCTTCCAACGCCTTCGATGCCGTGATTTCACGCTGATATGTGACACGTAACACGTACCAAGCTACTGAATTTTTCTCTATTATATTCATATATTAAAGGCGCACAGTTATAGGACCGAGCATATCTCGGGGACATCGAAATCAGCTAAGTTATTGGATTTCAATTATATACAAAAACACTATGGGATTTTTCACCTGTTATGACCAATTATACGATGCCAAATCTGAGCGAAAAATATCAAATGCAAAGATATAAAAAAAAATGTAACTTTTACAAAAAAGTTACATTTTTTTGTTGCCCAACCAGGGTTCGAACCTAGACTTTACTGATCCAGAGTCAGTCGTGTTGCCAATTACACCATTGGGCATTTCCGACCGCAAAATTACATCTTTTTTTTATTCGTGTAACAAAAATTTAGTTTTTTTCTTATCTTGCTGATACTCACTGACTTGCCAAGCCGATTCGCCGTATTTTTGCATCTCTTGAGCTATCTCGGGATACTCTGAAATGTAGTTTTTCTTCTCTTTTTCGACGTATTTATACAATCCGATCTGATCCTCCGATGGCTTGTTGATAAGCAACCACTCGCCGTCAAGAACACCATATTTATCGTCGCCCATGAAGTAGGCATACCTCCTTTTTTCTTTCCGCAAATCAATTCCGAAAGTATTATTCACATAGCTCTTGCCTAAAATTCCCATAACTGTCGGAAAAACATCCATCTGACTTGCAACAGACTCGTTCTCAACAGCCTGCAAATGCTTCGGCATGTAAAAAACCAAAGGCGTGTGGAAATAGCTCAACGGAATAGAATAGTCGGTGTCCAATGCGGCTCCATGGTCAGCAACGAAAACAAACAGGGTGTTGTCGAACCATGGCTTTTCTGACGCCATCTCAATGAAACGACGCAACGACCAATCTGCATATTCCGCAATCTGATATCTGACATCGTCATTTTTTGCTTTGAAATAGTCTGGGATATAGAACGGACCATGGTCGGAAGCTGTCATCATGGTAGCGCAGAAAGGTCTGCCGTTGCTAGCCATCTCATCAAAAATAGGCATGGCGAAACGGAACATGTAATCGTCGGGAACTCCAAGCGTGGTCTTGACTTCCGAAACAGGATAATCGGCCTGCGAGACGATGTGCTCCACGCCATTCAGACTCAAAAAGCCCGCCACATTGTCGAACTCTTTGTCGTGGGTGGTGAAATAAGCAGTCTGATAACCGTTTTTCTGCAACGTAGCCGCCAATCCGTCGTATTGCAAAACCGGAATGCGCTTCAAGGCATGGTTTCTGAACACCACAGGATACGACACCGAAGTGCTGTAAATGCCACAGTAAGTGTGGGTTCCAGTCGTGTAACATTTATTGAAACTCAGCGAGTTACTCATCAGAGAATCCAAAAATGGAGTGAGATTTCTGGTATTGCCGCCATGAGCTGTTTTGTTGTAGCTCATGCCTTCCATGATTACCACTATGACGTTGTAATCGTTTGATTCTCCTCTCCCGTCATTTCGACCGGAGCGAAGCGTAGTGGAGACCTGAGCTTTGCGAAAGCATTCACCTTTGGTGAATAAATCTCTGGCGCGGGCAATTGGAAACTCCTCATCAGGATTTTCAATGCCTAGATACTTCTGCATATTCTTGATAGCTACCTCATCCGACATAAACCTAACCTTCTGATTGTCAGGGTCTTTGCTGTCGAGCCAGCTTCGCGCCAATGTAAAATTCGGGTTCAGCCCCAGCTGGTTGAGCATGGCATTATTTCCAAAATATGCCGTCCCAACCATGATAGGCGATTTCTCATTCAGACGACCGCGCATGCCGATGAAAACGAGTCCCCAAAGAAGCACGGTCGCAATACCATATCGCACATAATTCACTGATTCCCAATCGTTTGAACGTTTCATTATTCTGTTTACAAAGAACCAAAAGATGAAGCCGCAGGCCAACACAGGAAGCATCATCAGGATATACGTCGGCTCCTCGAAAATCATCTTGAAAACGAAGACAGAATCGCCGGTTGCCATCCACTCGAAAGCGGTGATATTGAACCTGTCGAAGAACTGGTCGAAATAAGGAATATCAGCGGCACAAATACCGAAAGTTATTGTAAAACAAACAGTTAGAACCCAAGTATAGATTTGCTCAAAAATCCTGCTCTTCTTGCCGAAAAATGAAAAAATCGTCAGAATTATCGTCGGAATCGCGATCACAAATCCGATAGTGACGATATCGAAACGAACACCCATGATGAAGGCTTGGCAAACCTCCCAGAACGTGGTTTCGCCAACACGGTCAAGGTTCAGCAAAAGCAGGGCAGCTCTGAAAGCAAAGTATATCGCAATCAGCAGAAGGTATAGTTTGAAAGTTATCTTTACAAAAACAGGGATTCGCTTCATATTTATTCTTCCTTTTGTTTCTCGCAGATATCGCAGATTTTGCAGATTTTCCTATCTTCCTCATTTAATTTCTCAAATGGCTCGCTAAAGCGAGCTGCTGATTTTGCAGAACTAATAATCTGCGTGATCTGTTCGCTTTAGCGAACTAAATCCTGTGGAAGAAATTTTCAGCGTCCTCTGCGTTATCTGCGAGAGATTATACTATCTAAACAGTTTCTCAACCTCCTTAATCGCATTAGGCAGTGCGAGCACCACCACGCGGTCTTCTGCTTCGATTTGGAAGTCGCCGCTCGCGATGTAGCTCACTTCGCCGCGAATGATGCCGCCGATGATGGCGCCCTCTGGCATGTGTAACTTATTGATTGGCCGCATGGTAGCGAGACATCCGTCGGGAACCATAAACTCCACGATGTCGGCGTCGATACCGCTAAGGCACTTCAGCGTCGAGACATTGTCGCCCAAAGTGTAGCGCACTATGTAGCTTGCCGCGATGAGTTTCTTATTGATGATGGTGTCGATACCAATGTTTTGCGAGATGTCGATATAGTCGATGTTTTCCACCAAAGCGATGGTCTTCTTCACGCCGTAAGCCTTTGCCTGCAGGCATGTCAAAATATTCGTCTCGGTATTTTCTGTCACTGCGATGAAAGCGTCGACACTCTTGATGCCTTCCTCTTCGAGCATGTCCACATCACGGGCATCAGCATTGACTACCAAGGTGTTAGATAACGAGTTCGTCAACTCATAACAGCGGTTTTTGTCCACCTCGATAATCTTGATGTCCATGTCATTTTCGAGACGTTTCGCGGTGATACGTCCCACTCGTCCGCCACCGATGATCATCACATTGCGGATGTTGTATTTCTGCTTGCCGCTGAGCTGCATCAACTCTCTGATGGCACTCGGTTTCGTGATGACATACACCATGTCGCCGGCTTTGAGCGTGTCGCCGTCGTGCGGGATGAAGGTGTTTTGTCTTCTATGTATCGCAACCAATTTAAAATCAAGGTGTTTGAAACGCTCAGCTATCTCCTCGAGCCGCTTATCGATGACCTTGGCATTCTCGTCGAGTTTCATCATGTACATCTCGAGTTTGCCCCCTGCGAAGTCGTATGCCTCTGTCGCTGCCGTCTGCTTCAGCAAGGTGATAATCTCTTGAGCTGCAATGTCTTCAGGCGAAATGATACCGTCGATACCGAGATCCTGATAGATTCGCCACGACTCAGGACTGAGGTTTTCCATGGTGTTGACGCGCACGATGACACGTTTTGCGCCGAGTTTTTTCGCCAAGATACCCGTCAGGAGGTTGATATGCTCATCATGAAGCACCGCAATTACCATGTCGGCTCTCTTCACGTTGGCTTTCTGCAAAGTCTTGATAGACGTGGAGTCTCCGGCAATTGTCATAAGGTCGGAATGCGACTCCATCATCTTCAACAATTCCTCGTGAGGGTCCACGATTGTGATGTTATGATCGCTATGCTCCAAGGCCTCCGCCAAGTGCATGCCAACTTCACCGTCACCTGCAATGATTATATCCATATATTTTATTTTTGTTCGTCATTTCGAGCCGGAGATTTCTCCATTCCGCTACGCTCCAGTCGAAATGACGATTTATTGTTAATCCCAGTCTTTTGCAACAGTAAAATAATCGCGGAACGACTGCAGGTCTTCCATGTTCAGTTCCGCCGTAACAACGCTTTCGCCTTCTGAAGCCTGCGCAACCACACGTCCTTTCATGTTCAGAACCATGCTCTCGCCTTTGTATTCTATGTCGCTGTCGTCAATGCCGACTCTGTTTACTCCGACCACAAACGCCTGATTTTCAATGGCTCTCGCTCTAAGAAGCGTATTCCACACCTCCGATTTCTTCTTTGGCCACTCTGCCGTGAAAATCGCAATGTCGTACTCGTATTTTCCGTCTTTGAAGCTGTTTCTGTTCCACACCGGGAATCGCATGTCGTAGCACACGAAAGGCCTGATTCGCCAGCCTTTCCACTCTATTGTGACACGTTCCTCGCCAGGATTCAGCCCAAGTTCACCTCCCATCGTAAACAGATGTCGCTTATTATAAATATGGTATATGCCGTCAGGTTGCATCCATATGAAGCTGTTGAAGAAGCCGTTGTTGCGCAAAACAATCGTTCCGCACACAGCGCAATTCTTCTCCTTAGCTTTCTCCAGCATCCATTGCATAGTAGTTCCGCCAACTTCTTCAGCAAACTCATTCGGGTCGGCAGGAAAGCCTGTGGTAAACGTTTCAGGAAACACTATAACATCAGTGTTTTCAACGTTTTTCAGCATCTCGTCAAGATGACGGCGGTTAGCCTCAGGATCTCTCGCGATGACGTCGCTCTGAATGCATGTGACTTTCAAATCCATAAAAATTTCATTAAAAAAACTTACAAATATACTACTTTTATTTTTTTTGCTTACTTTTGTAAAATATTTTTTTGGCTTATGAAGAGAAAATTAGCATTAATAATAGGTGTTTTGACGGTTTTAACACTGAAATTGTCGGCACAAAACGAGTACAGATACGGTTTGTACCTTGGATTAGGAGCAAACACCATCAATGCGAGCAGCGAGATCAATTATGATGACAGTGAAGTGATTACCAACAGCTTTGTCCACGGATCTGACACATCATTTATGACAAGTTATCTGCCGGTAAACAATGCCTCAATAAAACCTATACCAACATTCACAATCGGCGCTTTTTATGAGATGCCGATCAACGATATTGTGAGTTTCCAGATCAACCTTCTTTATAATAGGTATGGTTATGAGCTTTCCGGCAATGTAAGTCAGAAAGACATAGCTGACGACGATTATACAGAGTTGAAATACGTCGGAACTTTGAAAATGAGCAATATCAGCAGTGCTCTCTTGTTGAAATTCAATGTTATTGAAGACAATTTGTCGGTACAAGCCGGTGTAATGCCAAGTTATTGCATCAGGATGACGAAAGACGTGGAGCGCGGAGTTTTGCACAAAACCCTCAATTATAACAGCGACGAATTCAGTCCGTTCAACATTTGCGGAACTTTAGGAGTATCATGGTATTTCTTTGAGTGCTTCAGCTGTACGTTGAGTATGAATTTAGGTCTACTTGATGTTTTGAAAGTCAAGGAACCTTATCTGGTTGAAGGCGACACACAAAATGTACATTACAGATACACAGACACAAAATCCAAGACCAACTCGGTTTATTTTACTGTAGGATATAGATGGTGATTAGCAGACAAAGGATTAAGGAGCTTTACGCTGACAAGCATTACCAGTCGTATTTCGACGTGGGGTTGTTTTTCGTGCTGATTTTCAGCTTTCATGTGCTATACAGTTTCTGGAACCACAACCTCGACTATTGGCCGATCAAAGGCATTGTCGACAAACTGTTTGTTTGGGCTTCGGCCTTACTTTTCGACCAAAGCACATGGGTTTTGGACCACGTTTTCCGCATGGATTTCTTCACGAGAGACCAGACGATAGGGTTTTTGAACAATGAAGGAAATTATTCGTTTGTCACGGTGGCGCCAGAATGCACCAGTCTCAAGCAGTGGATGCACTGGCTATTTCTGATGCTCATCTTCCCAGGACCTTGGAAACACAAAGCATGGTATATCCCGCTCGGCTTGGTGATCATTGAATTCACAAATGTTGTGAGAATCGTCGGGATATCCTTGTTTTTAAGACCATATCCACATGATTTCGCCTTGGCGCACGACGTTATTTTCAAGATAATGTTTTATGTGGTGATATTCCTGATGTGGGCTGTCTGGAATGACTATTTCCACCACAGAAAGGACCGTCATTTCGACCGGAGCCGTTAGGCGGAGTGGAGAAATCTCCGCCAAACAATTGATTCGGAACATTTAAATGCCGGAGATTTCTCCATTCCGCTTCGCTGCAGTCGAAATGACGCGGTGGTGTTATTCTGCTGAAATCTCCTTCAGCGTCGCCTGATAAGCAGTAAAGACGTTGGCGCGTGAAATGTAGCCGATATATTTTCCGTCTTCAAGAATAACGATATTGTATTTGTGCGATTCCTCGAATTTCTGCACAATGCTCTCCATTGGCTCGTCATAATTGATGACGTATTCGGGATAAACCATGATTTTTTCCACCGAAGTGCCGTAAAGCGAGGTGTCGAACATGAAATGGCGCACGTCGTCGAAGAGAATGTGACCTTTGAATTCGCCGTCTTCAGCCACAACAGGGAAAATGTTTCGCTGCGATGAGGCTATGATTTTAATCAAATCGCCAAGAGTCTTGTCGGGAGTTATCGTGCTGAAGTTTGTCTCGATTAAGTGACTGGAAGTCATCATGTTAAGTATGGTTTCGTCTTTATTGAATGACACCTTAACACCTTTTTCGGCTATGCTTTGAGTGTAAATCGACTCTTTGAAAAACATACGGTTCACCGCGAGTGAGAGGGCTGCCACTATCATCAGAGGCACCATCAGCGAGTAGCCGTTGGTGATTTCAGCAATCAGGAAGATACCCGTCAGTGGGGCGTGCAGCATGCCAGCGATAAGGCCGCTCATTCCGACGAGGGAGAACTTTGCCACATCAAGGTTTCCTATTCCCAAAGTATTGATAACCAATGCATAAACCATACCAGTCATCGCACCGAGGAACAAAGCCGGAGCGAAAGTGCCTCCGACGCCGCCTGCAGCAAACGTAAGCGAGGTGGCGAAGGCTTTACACAGAATTACGGCCACAAAGATAAGCACCACGACCCAGATATTGTCGCCGAACTGCTGGAACATGGTGTTTTGCAGTATATCCGACGCCTTGCCATTCAACGCCGCGTTGATAGTCTCGTAACCCTCACCGTATAATGACGGGAACACAAAAATCAGTGCACCGAGGCCAAGAGAGGCTATAATAAAGCGTTTCCACTGGTTTTCAATCTTTCCGAAGCGTTTCCCTACACCGAAATAAACCTTCATGAAATATGCAGAGACAAGTCCGACGACGATGCCTAAACCTACGTAATACAATGAGTTTGACGGTATGAACGACTCCGCAATGGTGATTTCGTATTCAAAAGCGCGTCCAAGGAAATAATATGATGTCAAGATCGCACAGAAAGCCGAGATAATGATTGGGATGAGCGCCGTCATGGAGATATCTATCATGAAGACCTCCATAGCGAAAATGACACCTGTTATCGGAGCTTGGAAGATGGCAGCCAGTGCCGAGGCACCACCCATGCCAATTAACACGTTAATCTGTTTCTGGTTTAGCTTAAGAAACTGACCGATATTTGAGCCTATCGAGCCACCTGTTGACACCGAAGGACCTTCCAATCCGACTGAACCGCCGAAGCCGACCGTCAACGCACTGGTGATGATGGATGCAAACGTGGTGTAAGGCTTCACAATGCCCTTATTTCGCGAAAGAGCATATAGCAAACCAGGGATTCCGTGCCCGACTTCCCGCCTGATAATGTATCGTATTACTATGATTGTCAATAAGATACCTATTGCAGGCAAGATAAAGAACATATAATCGACGCTGCGGTCGAAAGTCCTGAGATAGAAGAAGAAATCCCGGATTGTATGCGTGAGAAACTTGATTACAACGGCGGCAAGACCAGCCAAAAAACCGGTAGGAATAGCCAAAAGAATCATGAACTGTCTATCGGATAAATGAGCTAAACGCCATCTATTCAATGACTTAAAGAAAAGTTTTGCCCGTGTTTTCAATCTTAATCTCACATCGCAAAAATAAAAAATGAATTTTTATAATGAATCTTTTTTTTCAAAAAAATTTACTAATTTTGCAAAATGTTTAGACGTCATTTCGAGCGAAACGAAGTGTAGTCGAGAAATTACAGCCATCTGAATGTTGCGGAACAAATTGTTAGCCGGTGATTTCTCCATTTCGCTTCGCTACAGTCGAAATGACGAGAAGGACACTGTGATGAAGATAATCAGTTATAACGTGAACGGAATCAGGGCTGCAATCTCGAAAGGATTGCTCGAGTGGCTTGACGCTGTCTCGCCGGATGTCGTTTGTTTTCAAGAGCTTAAGGCGACTCCCGACCAGATTCCAGTGATGGAGATTGAGGCGATGGGATATCATTGCTATTGGTTCTCGGCACAGAAAAAAGGCTACAGCGGAGTCGGAATTCTCACAAAAAAAGAGCCTGACAACGTGGTCTTCGGGATGAACAACAAGAAATACGACGACGAAGGACGCTTTCTGAGAGCTGATTTCGGCGATTTGTCGGTCGTCAGCGTGTATCATCCTTCAGGGACGACAGGCGAGGAACGCCAGGATTTCAAGATGGAGTGGCTCGACTTCTTCAGAGGATACGTCAACGAGTTAAGGAAAACACGTCCGAATCTGGTACTTTCTGGCGATTACAACATCTGCCATGAGGCAATCGACATCCACGATCCTGTGAGAAATGCGACAAACTCAGGCTTTTTGCCTGAAGAGCGCCAGTGGTTCACCGACTTTTTGAGCGACGGCTACATCGACAGTTTCCGTTATCTGTGCAAAGAACCGCATCATTATTCATGGTGGAGCTATCGCGCCAACGCAAGAGAGAACAATAAAGGATGGCGCATTGATTATCATATAGTTACAGACACATTAAAAGATAAATTAGTAAATGCGGCAATATTTCCAGAGGCGAAACACTCCGACCATTGCCCGATATTTGTTGAAATAAATTGTTAAGATATGCTCGATAAAATAATAGATTGGTTTATTGACCACAAACAGTTTTTTATTGACAATATTCCGTATTTTATCCTCGGATTAATCGGATTGATCTTATTTATTTGGGTTATTTGGTTTTTGAAATCGAAAAGGAGAAGAAGACATTTGAGATTCCATTGGCATCATTTCACTTATGCCATCGGACTCAGAAGAATCATGTCGAGACATTACGTCAGCAAGGTTCACGTTCACGAATGTTTCGATCCGCTCGTAGATTTCCTTCCTCACAAACACATTCTTTTTAACAAAGAGACTTTGGAAGAGCCAAACCTTATCAGAAAAAAGGTTCTTTTCAAGATTTATAGAGTTGCTGACAAACTTCCGGCAGGTGTCAACCTTAAGATTTACAACACCTTCCGTTCAAGAATCAAGATGAACGAGTCTTTTGAGGCAGTCATCTCACAGATCACAGCTGATGATCCGTCAATCGGACGTCATGAGGCTATGAAACTCGCAAAATACAAAACCAACGATCCGAAAGGCAGCATTGGAGGTCATGAGACAGGTGGTGCCATCGATGTGGCATTCTGCGACGACAATGGTGTTGACTTCGATTTCGGAACCAAGTTCCACGAGTTCAGCGACGCGACATTTACACGCAACAGCCATATCACCAAGGAGCAGAGGAAAAACCGCAGAAAGCTCGTAAAAGCGATGAAAAAACAAGGTTTTGTCAACTTCCCTGCAGAATGGTGGCATTTCTCATACGGCGACCGCATGTGGGCTGCTTACAAAGGCAAACGCAACGGTGGCATTTACGGCTCAGCGGAGACCGAGATGGGTGGTCATTACGGCTTCACCATCCCAGTACACAGAACTATTCACGAGAGACGCAAGTAACCGATGGAAGTAGCTGCATTGGTTTCTGGCGGCGTTGACAGTTCCGTTATCGTGCCACTCCTCAAAGAGCAAGGCATTGATCCTCATATTTTTTACATAAAAATCGGTCTCGAAGGCAAGGAAGACCTCATGGACTGTCCTTCCGAGGAAGATATTGAGATAACCACATATATCGCGAAGAAATACGGCTGCAAGTTCGACATCATCGACCTGCAGAAAGAATATTACGACCGTGTGGCGGCATATACCATGGAGTCGGTGCGCAAAGGATTGACACCGAACCCCGACGTGATGTGCAACCGTTTCATCAAATTCGGAGCATTCGAAGAAAAGGCAGGCTATCAGTTTGACCGCATCGCCACAGGTCATTACGCTACTCAATGGATTGACAATGATGGAGTTGCGTGGCTTGGAACGGCAGTAGATACCTTCAAAGACCAGACAGATTTTCTTGCAAGGATAACATATCCGCAGCTGAAAAAAGCAATGTTTCCTGTGGGAGGCATTCCGAAAAGCGAGGTACGCAAATTAGCCGAGAAATATGGACTTCCGAGTGCGCAGCGACATGATTCACAAGGCATTTGCTTCTTAGGAAAAATAAACTACAACGACTACATCCGCGAATACGTTGGCGAGAAAGAAGGCGACATCATTGAACTAGAGACAGGCAAGAAACTCGGCACACACAAAGGATTTTGGTTCCACACCATCGGACAGCGCAGAGGTTTGGGCTTAGGTGGCGGTCCGTGGTTCGTTGTAAAGAAAGATACCGAAAACAACATCGTTTACGTGTCACAAGGCTACGACCCTGAGGCGCAATATGTCAACACCATCGAATTGGTCGATGTGCAGGCAATGAACCCTGTCATCAAATTCACTGAGGGCCAAAAAGTGAGATATAAAATCCGTCACCAGCCAGAGTTCAGGACTGGAACTTTAAGCATCACCGAAAAAGGCTTAATCATCCATTCCGACGTGATGATTTCGGGCGTTGCCGGCGGGCAATTCGGGACGATATATCATGAGTCCGAACCTGTCGTTTTAGGTAGCGGCGTCATTGAGTAAAATCCGTATTTATTTCGTCATAGCAACTATCCAAGGGATAAGCTTCACTATTTCGTAATCCAAATTCTTAACTATATCCAAATCATCATACGGCCTGATGTCATGATGGATAAATAAGTTTTTGTTTTTGCCGAGTTGTTTGGCAAATTCGGCGTTTTCGTATTTGTCTTCGCATGGGTGCGCCATCCTAAAACCAAGCAGAAGTTTTTCGACTGTCCAGCGATTATGTTCAGCAACAGCAAGCTCTTGAACCATTTCTTCAGGAATATCTTCAGTATCTTTGCTAATGTCGTCAACAGACAGTCCTCTCATTGCGCGTATTGAAGCGAGTTTGCAAGGAATGTTATCGGCACTGTACAGATTCGACCAGCGTTTTGCCACAGTAAGCGGTTTCCACATCTTGTCAGCCTCAGCCCAAATCTCATCTGATGGGATTTTTTCCAAAACCTCACGCTTTGTAAACCGATAAGTGGAATAATCGGCGGTATTATACAGATAATTGATAAGTTTTGCCCTTTTCAGCGAAATTTCATCGACACAATACGCCAAATCGTTCATTCCAAACGGGTAAACATTGGCATAGCGGCCTTTTCTATTTATTTCGTTAAGTTTTCCGTTTTCAACAGTAGCGTAAACAACATCCCTGTCGTCAGATTCCCTGAGATTAGTAACAAAATTGTCGGTCTTATCCTGGCGAATAAACACCGGTATTCCATAACTATATATCTCTTCCGGCATGTTCATGGCAATGGCGAAATTGTTTCTTTGGTCGGTCATTGTAAGGAAAATCGACAGATACTGGTCTTCTTCCTTAGCCCATTTCGCAAATTCGTCCTGTATTCTTTTTGAGAACACGTCGCCTTTCACAAACTCATACGACACATCAAGAAAGTCTGTTTTTTTCTCTTTTGCGAATCCTGCCTCAAAAACTCTGTCTTCACCGTTGTCAACCGACAAATCACGATAGCGGTACGACTGCACCTCGAAGAAATGGCGGTTGCGAGTAATAAACATCGGCATTTCCTTGTCGGCATGCAAATCAATAAATGTGATTATTGTGCGAGTGGAGTTGTCGTGCGCAAAATTCGGAAAATGCAGCAGATGTGCGGCTTCCATGGCAAACATCTCCGCCAGATACGTTGTTCCGACAAGAACAATATGAACATATTTCTTATCTTCAGGAACTATACCGTTGCCGTAAACTGTAGGATAAACAGCTTTCGTGGTGGAGTCGATGTTCTCAATATACGAACGTGTCACAAGCACTTGTTTTGCCCATCCCGCATAGAAATTGTATGGCACGAAGTCGATGCCAATATCACTAACTTTCTTAAAAATATCAGTGGTTTGGAAAGCAGCGTAGGTGTCGATATCCTCAAAAACGCAAGTTATACGTTTGGGTTTATAATCAAGATTTGTCTTTTTGAGATAAGTGCAGATGCTGTCGACACACTGAACATTGATAGCATCATGTGCAGGCACGGTACGGTTGCCTACAATAAAAATCTCCTCAGCAGTCTCAAGATGAATATTATCGTAGTATTCGGTGGTAGTGCGATGCCCGTAGTTAATGACGACATGCGGCAAGTTCTTGTGTGCCACCGACTTACGAAGTTTTTCCTTTATTTTACTCACATCGGCTGATGTTAGCAGCAAGATATCGGCTTTAGGATCTTTTGCAAAAATTTCAGTAATTATTGACGGCACCAGATCATCGTAACCCATCACCACATAATGCCCGGATTTCAGATAATGAATCAAGCCTCCGCGATATTTGTCGACACGGTTTTCGATAGCGTTGCCGATAACACCGATGAGCATGCCTGTAAACACCATAAAGCCCACAAAATACACCACTCCACTGATTATCAAGGTGTATTTGCCGACATTTCCGCTCATGTAAAGGTTGTTGAACGCACTTCCGTCAATCAAAAGATAAAGCGGAAAGATGAATCTGCTTATTCCATGCTCATCGCAATACACTTTCCAGTCGCTCCCCGCAAGTTCCAGCAAACCAAACGAGACCCAAAAAGCCAGGAACAACAGCCCCAAAAGAAACAGAGCCTGCTTCGAGAGATTGTTCGACAACGCCCTGTCGAAATATAACTTGAAATTGCTGCGTTTTTTCTTCATATCAAAATTTTTACAAAATTAAGAAACTTATTCCAGATAATACATTTTTCTTTCCTCCTCGGTCAGCGGGCGATTCTTGAAGCGCTCGCAGGTTAAATCTATCAATTCTTGAAGCGGAGGGAAGTCGTATTTGCAAACTATACTGTCAATGGTGGCGGTAACAATGTGTCTTCCATCAGGCGTAAATGACATAGCATTAACATATCTTTGTGATCCCTCAACAATATGCAAGCAAGCGCCTGACTCAGCGTCCCAAACTCGTATTGTCTCGTCAGCCGATACTGTTGCGATATATTTGCCATCTGGGCTATAACAAGCACGCAAAACGGCATCTGTATGCCCTTCAAGAACCTTGGTACAAATTCCTTTTTCAACATCCCATATTCTTGCTGTACCATCAGCCGATACAGTCACAATACATTTCCCATCTGAATTGAATTTGGCATCAAACACCATAGGATTCGTGTGTTCCCTCGGGAAAACAACAATTTCTTCACCTGTCTCTGAATCTAAAACGGCCATATAATTTGATGCATAAACCACCATTTTTTCATCATGGCTAAAAGAGGCAGAGAAAGAAAACGACCAAGTACGAATCTTCCAAATAGTATCGTTTTCGTTATCAACAGCCGCCAAATCATTACCATCCACACAAATTCGCCTCTTACCATCAGAACTTATACTCGTATTTTTTGGATAATCAGCCTTTGTCAAAACATTTAGACCAGGTTTATCATCAACAGACCACAGCCTTAAGGTACCATCCCAAGCAGTTGAAACAACTTGTAAGCCGTCAGGACTGAAACAAGCACTCGACACCATAAAAACATGTCCTTTTAAAATTTGTTTCTCCTCCCCGGTTTCAACATCTATTATCATTATGCTATTATCATTACTTATCCGACTAACAGACGGTGTTGTCAGAATTGTTTTTCCATCAGGGCTAAATTCAGCAGAACCAATCGATAAAAGCTCATTTTTTATTTTTTTGGTTGCTATTTTTTCCCATGTCTTTGTATCCCAAACAATATAGTCTTCTTCCTCAGAATTAGAATTTGTGATAAGCTTATTGCCATCGGGACTCATTCTAAAAAATCCCACACCTTCATACGACAATACAGTTTTGATTACTTCTCCAGTACCTGCATCTATTACTGTGATTAAGAAAGGGCTTTCCCAACCACGTTTCGCAAATGTTAGACAAGTTATAGTTTTGTCATCCGGACTTAAGAATGCGGAACCGACATAATCCTTACAATATATTTGTTTTATTATTTCACCTGTATTGGAATCCCAAATCTTTATTAAATGATCCCCATCATTAGTTGTGACAATTTTGTCACCGTCACGATTATAATTTGCTGATGAAATGCTGTTTACATCTATTATTCTTCTAATTTCAGCACCAGTTTGAGCTTCCAAAATTATCAAAGCACTATCATGCCTTAAAAGAATCTTTGTTCCATCCGGACTATAACAATTATCATAAAATGCGTAATCTATTTTAAAAGATTTTATGATATCGCCTGATTTTGTATCGTAAAAGTGCAAAGTACTATCTGTTTTCACCATTATTTGTGATCCATCCGGACTGAATTTAGCATCAAAATTGCCAGGTTTAAGTCCAATCTTGAAAATGGCTGAATTATGATTACAAGCCCTTCTCAATGCCCTTTCCGCTTCTGCCGTATATGGTCTGTCGGTTGGATTTGCAATATCTTTCGGAAGTATTTCCAATGCTATTCTTCTCGCCAGATATGAATCGTCTTTAGCATTTGCAATAACTTCCTTTGCCACAAGTTTAGATTGGTTCTCCAACATTTTCCAGTTTGCCTTCAGCGTTTGTTGACGTTGCATGTACATCCACAAAGCGATGCCAGCCATTACAAAGAATGCGAAAACGCCTGCAAAAATCATCATGTTACGACGACGTTTCTTTTCTCTTTCATGCCTCTGCCACAAATCATCGAACCTTAATCCGAACATCTGGGCAACCACCTTCACTGCAGCCGCGTCGCGCCCCATCTCGTTGATGTTAACGCCAAGCAATTCGTCTTCTGCTGGAAGCTCGCGAATCGCTTTAGGGAAACATTCAGTTTCGTCATTCCCCGAGTTTGGCGTTCCTTCTATAATAAATGGAATAATTTTGTCAGTTCTGCCAGAATCAATAAACGATTGTACTTCCTTGTTCACCCACTCTGATTTTGCCGAATGTGGCGAGCAAATCACAATTAAATATTTGGAATGGTCGAGTGCTTTCTGTATCTCATCAGCCAAAACTCCAGCCGCAAGCTCCGACTTGTCACGAAAAACCGGGCGTATCTCTTTTGGCAGACCGTCTCTTCCGTTAAGGTTTGAAGGCAATTTATAATGCTCAAGTTTCTCCTGGAGCCACTCGGCCCATTTCTGGTCATCGCGCTTGTAGCTGATGAATGCGTAATATTGTTTGGTGGTAATCATAATTATTCAATTAAAACTCTCTCTTAAGCCAAAGTTCCATTATCGGGTCTGAAATATTTATTTCTTTATTCTCTATAGTGATTAACTCCTTGTCCATTAACGATTTTTTGATTATCGAAACATTGGCAGAAGAGCCCAACTTATAATCTTCTATTATTTTTGCCGTTGAAAATCCCGAATGGTTGCCGTCAGATATCGCTTTGAGGAAATTCAGCTGGTATGCAGTAAGATTTTCTGTTTTGCTTTCAAAAACCTCACCGCACTGACTGATTAATTCGTCCAAAGCATCGTTTAAAATCTCTTCGTCGACCACATTTTCTGTACGCTGAAAAACATACCACGACAACTGCTGCACATACGACGAGTTACCATCCACCCTGCTCACAATCCATTCCGCCTGCTCATTTGTAATCGATTTATTCGCTTCTTTGAATTTTCCAGTGATATACTTAACCCAATATTCAACAGGAATCCTTTGCAGATAAATAATGTCACCAAATTTGTAAAAAGGTTTCGAACTGTCGTCGAACAACGACTCCATCATGTGCTTTCTGCTACCAAAAAGACAATACGATGTCAATTCGTGATGCTGCCATACAGAGCGCAATTCTATTTGAAACTGCAGCGAGTCGTCATATTTCCCGATCTGTTGAAACTCATCAATGCAAACAACAATGTTGATTTCTTTTCTTTTCGCAATATTCTCAGGAAGTTGCAAAAGGTCCTCCCGCGACTGCTCTTTTGGCGAAAGCTGAAGTTTCAACGACATCTCGCCCGACATGTCGGCTGAAGCGTTCACACCGAAGCTGAAACGGTTCAGAAACAGCCTTGCATTTTCCAGTAATTCGTCCATTTTACTGGATGTTTGGGAAAGCACAGCCGAAGCGAAACGTTCGCAGAAATCCTCTTTGCTGCGGCATTGCTGTACATCGACGTAAACTATTTTTAGTTTCTTGTTTTCCGCAAGCGATTTTGCCTTTTTCACCAGTGACGTTTTGCCCCATCTGCGTGGCGACACCAAAAAAGTGTTCACGCCATATTTAAAGTTGGAAACAAGTTTCTCCGTCTCTTTTTCCCTGTCGGTGAAGGCATCTCCGCTTACAGTCTTTCCGAATACAAAAGGTGTTCTCATTTTTTTAATTTTGTAATAAACAACTTACTAATAACTTTATTAGTAATAATTTTATTGCAAAAATAACAAAAAATCAATTATCCAAACAAATTTTTTATTCCAGATAATACATTTTCCTTTCCTCCTCGGTTAGCGGGCGGTTTTTAAAGCGCTCACGGGTCTGGTCGATGAGGTCTTGGAGGGGCGGAAAGTCGTATTGGCGGATAGAACTTTCTGCATCATTATAATTATCTAATACATATAATATTTTTCTACCGTCAGAAGAAAAACAAACATATTGAATTGTACATCCTGATTCTTTTATTTTCAGAACCATTACACATATCCCTTCCTTGACATCCCAAACACGAATAGTTTCATCCTTAGAACTCGAAACAATATATTTGCCATCAGGACTGAAACCAACACTGTTTACACAATTAGTATGTTCATTAATTGTGTGTAAAGATTTTCCGGTTTCAGCATCCCAAAGCCAAATAGTATTGTTATCAGAACAAGCAACAATAATCTTACCATCAGGACTAAATTGAATATCGTTTATGTCGTCCTTATGTTTACCTTCGCACTCCATCAATTCAATACCAGTATTTGCATCTAATATTTTTACCGCTAAAAAATCCGGCGTTATGGCAACCCTCTCACAATCAGGACTAAAAGCGAAAAACACATGAAAATTCCAATAGCTGTCACTTAATTCTACAGACCACAAAACGCTATCCGTTTCAATATCCATTAATCTTATTTCTTTACTGGCTTTAAAAATAAGTTTTTTCCCATCCGGACTTATTTTAAGATGTGAATACTCAACACTATCAATTAATGATTTCACCAAACAACCACTATCAATGTCATAAGTATTAAGATGTGTAACAATTTTTCTGTCTGCATTAAACGGACCATCACCCAAATTAACAACATAATTACTATTAGAATTTGCTACATATTCAAGAGAAAACAAAGAAGCTATAATTCTTTTCCCGTCAGGAGTAAAAACGACATCTGTACAATATTTATCATAAGATAATCTATTTGTTTCTTTTCCAGACCCAATATCCCAAATTTTTATACATCCCTCATCGCTATTGGTTGCAAATCCTAACTCTGGGTTTATTTTCGCTTCATACATTCGCTCGTTGCTTCGGATTAGAACATCAGATTTGTCAATTTCATCTATATCCCATAACCTAATAGTCATATCTTGTGATATTGAGACTACTTTACTTCCATTGTGACTGAATCTAGCTGAATAAACGAAACCGCTATGTCCATATAAAGTTTTGATTTCATCACCTGTTTCAGCATTCCATATTTTGATGGTTTTATAGTTGTCACCCGTAGGACCAATAATCCACGCCGAATAACCCATTATTTTTTCTCCATCAGGGCTGAAACAAAGATCGCGACTTTCAGGATCTGTTTTTATTTTAATAATGGTGTCACCTGTTTCAATATCTAAAATTTCACTTTCATAATATGGTAATAATATAGCATTTCCATCATTTGTAAAAACAAGATATTGTTCTATATAATCTTTTGTAAACACTCGTTTTACTTTATAATTATCAGAATTATAAACAATTATACTATTTGGATCTAAATCATAACTATATTCGTTTTCTCGTTCAAGAACTGCGATATATTTCCCGTCCGGACTATATGTGGCGAACAAAAACAGCTTTTTGCTGACAATAGTTTTCAAACAATCTCCAGTTTCTGCATCCCAAATTTTCAAACAATGTCCGGATGTTGTTATTATCTTGTTTCCATCAGGACTATATTTAGCAGAATAAATATTTGCTGTGTCAACCACAAACGACAATTCTGTTGCTAAAGTTTGTGCATCTAAAATAAAAACATCTTTTTGGTTGTGACTGATAATATGCTTGCCACACGGACTATAACAAAGGTCCCAGCTAACATAATCTCTTTTTATGGTTTTTGTCACACAACCAGTGTTTACGGCAATAAACCTCAATGTACTATCTAACAACCTTACCAATATCTGTTCATCATCAGGTGTAAAAATCGCTTCTAATGCATCTTGTATTTTAAAAACTGCAGAGCCATATTTGCTTGCTTCCCTCAACGCTCTCTCAGCCTCAGCCGTATATGGTCTATCAACAGGGTTGCTCACATCTTTCGGAAGCACCTCCAATGCTGCCAATCTTGCTAAATATGAATCATCCTTAGCGTTCATTTTTACCATTTCAGAAACCAGTTTCGACTGGCTTTCAAGCATCTGCCATCTCTGTTGCTTCAGCACCACATTCTGATGCCAAATCCAACCCGCCACACATATCACAGCAATCGCAAATGCGGTGATTCCTGCAGTTATCAAGTGACGACGACGTTTCTTTTCCCTTTCATGCCTCTGCCAGAGGTCATCAAAACGCAAGCCGAACATTTGAGCCACAACTTTCACTGCTGCCGCATCACGCCCCATCTCGTTGATGTTCACGCCCAAAAGTTCATCTTCAGCTGACAATTCTCTTATTGCCTTCGGGAAACATTCAGTTTCGTCATTCCCCGAGTTTGGCGTTCCTTCTATAATAAATGGTATTATCTTGTCTGTTCTTCCAGAATCAATAAACGATTGTACTTCCTTGTTCACCCACTCTGATTTTGCCGAATGTGGCGAGCAAATCACAATTAAATATTTGGAATGGTCGAGTGCTTTCTGTATCTCATCAGCCAAAACTCCAGCCGCAAGCTCCGACTTGTCACGAAAAACCGGGCGTATCTCTTTTGGCAGACCGTCTCTTCCGTTAAGGTTTGAAGGCAATTTATAATGCTCAAGTTTCTCCTGGAGCCACTCGGCCCATTTCTGGTCATCGCGCTTGTAGCTGATGAAAGCATAATATTGTTTCATGACTGGTGGCATAGTATTTTCAATTATATGTTTACACTGCGATTTATACTCGCAAAAATAATACTTATATAATTAAAAACCAAATATTAAAAAATAAAAAATAGAGACGCCACACTGTGACGTCTCTACAATCGTTTTTGATATGGACGCGGCGCGCCACGTCCCAACGAGGATTAATCCTCGTCCTTCTTTGACTCCTCGTAAGCCTTCAACAGCTTGGTCTGGACATCTGCTGGAACCTGTGCGTATTCTGCATATTCCATTGTGAATGAACCACGACCTGAGGTGAGTGAGCTCAATGATGTTGAATAACGATCCATCTCTGCGAGCGGCACTCTTGCGCGGATAATCTGGTAATTTCTGTCTGAATCCATACCCATGATGATGGCGCGGCGACCTTGGAGGTCTGTGTTGACAGCACCCATCATATCTTCTGGCATGCGGACTGTGAGGTCATAGATAGGTTCCATGATCTTAGGACCTGCTGCCTTGAATGCGATTGAGAATGCCATACGACCAGCGATCTTGAATGCCATTTCGTTTGAATCGACCGGGTGCATCTTACCATCGTAAACGTAGACGATGATGTCACGGGCGTAAGAACCTGTCAGAGGGCCTTCTTCCAAACGCTCGTTGATACCTTTCAAGATAGCCGGCATGAAACGTGCGTCGATAGCGCCACCGACGATGCAGTTCTTGAAGATGAGCTTGCCGCCCCATGGGAGGTCGTACTCCTGAGTGTCACGGACCTGGAGGTCTGTTGGGTCGGTGTAGCCTTCATAGTAAGGAGCCAAGCGCATGTGAACCTCACCGAACTGACCTGAACCACCTGACTGTTTCTTGTGACGGTAGTCGCCGTTAGCAGCCTTTGTGATAGTCTCTCTGTAAGGAATCTTAGGTGATGCGAACTCAACAGCAATCTTGTGGACGTTGTCGAGATACCATTTGATTGTATTGAGGTGATATTCACCCTGGCACTGGAGGATGTTCTGTCTCAACTCACGTGACATACCTGTGATGATTGTAGGGTCTGTCTTGTGCATATCGTTGAGGATACCGCCAAGTTTCTCATCTTCCTGTGAGTTAACAGCCTTGATAGCGACTGAGAAGATTGGTGTTGGGAATTTGATTGCCGGGAATGCAGCTTCTGCGACCTTTGAGTCGACGAGGCTGTCGTTCACGCGGACATCTTTCAACTTGATTGTTGAGATGATATCGCCAGCGCAAGCTTTCTCAACGCGCTCACGGTTCTTACCATTAGAAACGAGGATCTGTGAGATACGCTCTTTGTTGCCTGTACGTGGGTTGACGAGGTCCTGAGCCTCTGAAACAGTACCGCCGTAGATACGTGCCATTGCGACATCACCAACGTTCTGTTCGTTAGAAATCTTGAAGAAGAACATTGCTGTAGGCTCGTTCACGTCGTTGTGGAACTCTGTGCCGTTTTCAGCTTTGATAGGAGCAACGTGTGCCGGTGATGGGCAAGCGTTGACGATGAATTCGAGAAGACGTGTCACGCCTGCGCCGCTCTTTGCTGCGCCGCAGATGACAGGGAACATCTCGCGTTTTGCGATACCCATACGGATACCTTTTTCCATATCTTCCTCTGAAAGTGTACCTTCGTCGAAGAATTTCTCCATAAGAGCGTCGTCGCCTTCTGCAGCGTGCTCGATGAGAGCGTCGTGAAGCTCAGCGGCTTTGTCAGCGAGGTTTGCAGGGATGTCCTGAACTTCAGGAGCGCCGTTGCCGTTCTTGAAAACGAGCATCTTCTTCATGATGAGGTCGATGACAGCGTTGAAGCCTTCGCCAGCGTTCACTGGGAACTGGATTGGAGTGACTTTATCGCCGAAGTATTCCTTCAACTGATGGATGGTGTCGTCGAAGTTGGCGTTGTTGTGGTCGAGCTGGTTCATGAAGAACACGACTGGCTTGTTTGTGTTGGCAGCGTGTTTCCATGCGTTTTCTGTTGTTGCCTCAACACCTGACTGTGAGTTGACTGTGAAAACAGCTGTGTCGGCAGCGGTCAGACAAGCGACGATATCGCCAGAGAAATCGCTAAAGCCAGGAGTGTCAAGGATATTGATTTTCTTGTCGTTGTAGATTGTGTAGCACAAGCTGGCGTTAACAGAGATACCGCGCTCCATCTCGATTGGGCGGTAGTCTGACACTGTGTTCTTGCTTGTAGTGTCGCCTTTTCTGTTGATGAGCTTGCCTTCGAAAATCATGTTTTCTGCAAGCGTGGTCTTTCCGGATTTCGCAGCTCCGATGAGAGCGATGTTACGGATGTCGTCTGTCTGAAATACCTTCATTTTATCTAAATTCTATATTTATTAATACTTTTTTTCAACGTGGGTGCAAAAGTACAAAATTTTTCAATACCTATTTAAAATAATCATGAATTATTTTTTCCCATTGATTATCATTCAGTTTTGCGCCCATCACTTGTATCACGTTTTCAGCGAGACAAGTGCCTAGTTCGCCGCTTTTTTTGAGGTCATAGCCGTTGATGATTCCGGCGAGGAATCCAGCGGCGTACATATCGCCAGCGCCAGTGGTGTCGATGACGTTCACTTTATTCACGCCGACTTGAACTTTCTCGTCGCCTCTCTTGATGAACGAGCCTTTGCTTCCAACTTTCACGATGGCAATCTCGCAATGTTTTGAAAGGAATTCAAGAGTTTCCTCAGGAGTGCTGTGTGTCAATGCCTTAGCCTCTTCCTCGTTTGCAAAAACGATGTCGATTTGAGGAATAAGATCCATCAGAAAGTCGCAGTTATCCTCAACCACATTGTATGACGCGAGGTCCAGAACCACCTTGCAGCCTGCCTGTTTTGCCATCTCAATCGCTTTCTTGAACAACGGACGGTTTGCGATAAGATAACCCTCTACATAACAGTAATCCCAGCCTTTGAAAATATCCAAAGTGAGATGCTTTTCGCTCAGCAAAACAGCTGCTCCGAGGTGAGTTGCAAAGGTGCGCTCGCCATCAGGAGAGATGATGGCCTGGGCGATACCTGATGGCACGTCACCATGGAACATTATCGGCTTCACTCCCACCGATTTCATGGCGTTGTCGAAGAACTTGCCAACTTCGTCATTACCAGTAAAACCTATAAATCCTGTCTCTACTCCGCATTTAGCCAAGCCGTGTATGGTGTTTGCCGCCGATCCACCTGGTGCCATCGAGTTGTCGAACTTCTCAAGAGCTTTCGCGACTTTCGCCGAAACCTTGTCATCAACGAGCTGCATCGAGCCCTTCGGCAGTCCTAACTCATTGAGAATGTTATCGTTATCAATTCTCGTCAAGACATCAACGAGAGCATTTCCAATACCAAGTACTTTTTTCATTTTATAATAAATTTATTCTTCCGTATTTTTTCACGCAGATTACGCAGATTATACAGATTCTTTGTCCTTCCTCTTTCTATCTGCGTTGATTGCTCGCGTCGCGAGCTGCAGATTTCGCAGATCGGACTGTGGAAGATTATTTCTGCTTTATCTGCGGTATCTGCGTGAGACTATAAAGTGTTTTAGACAAAAAAAGAATGAACGCCTGTGGGTATCCATTCTCTCAATTAATAACATGAAACATAAAAAATTACACTTTGTAATCTCTCTTGCGCCCCCTTCAGGACTTGAACCTGAGACCCCCTGATTAACAGTCAGATGCTCTAACCAACTGAGCTAAGGAGGCTAACAACGGTTTTCTCCGTTTGCGAGTGCAAAAGTACGACGTTTTTCAATACGCGCGACAAAAATTTGCACTTATTTTTTAAAAAATTTATATCTTATTGATATTCAATATTTTATTTTCCAAAAACCGTCTTCCAAAGTATCGAAATATCTTTCCAGACCGACCAATTTTCGTAGTATTCCTTATTGATTTTCACCTTATCGGGCCAGATAACCTCATCATTATACTTCTGTGGGTCACTTTGCTGAGCCAAAATCCTATCCTCATGACGGTATTTTATCGAAGCGGGACCCGTCAATCCGGGACGCATCTTCAAAATAACTCTATCGTCGCCTTCGAGTTTGTCGGCATAGCCAGGCACATCGGGACGCGGACCTACGAAACTCATGTCACCTATTAATATATTAATGAGCTCCAAAAACGTGTCGACTTTACTCTCACGAAGCCATCTTCCAAAGGGCAAGATACGCTCATCATCGGCTAAAGTAACCGTGCCGAGGGCTTCAGAGTTGTCTTTCAACGTCCGTATCTTAAAGATTCTGAATGGTTTTGCATCTTTTCCAATACGTATTTGACGGTACAAAAAACTCCCCTTCGGCATTTTTATCTTATGAAGAATAAAAAGTACCAATAGCACTGGTGACAAAACCACCAGCAGAATCAGGGAAAACAGTCTATCGAATATATATTTTATTATCATAGTCATTCATTATTGTCATTTCGAGCTTGTCGAGAAATCACCGGCAATAACTTCTGTCACGTATCATTACATAGGCGGTGATTTCTCCATTCCGCCCATCGGCTCCAGTCGAAATGACAAGTCAATACTGCATCTTATGCATATTCAAAATTGCCTTCACATTTCTGTTTCTTATTATATTTTTAAACGGCAACAGCACCTTCACTATTGCCCCGAACCACCATTTATATCTTATTTTAAGCTTGCAATATGCTTTCCTGAACTTGAAATTCTTTTCCAGAAACGGCTGGATATTCGAGTGCTCAGTGATGCTTCGTGAGCCATCAGAAACGTATTTGAAACCTTTCTCACCAAGATAATACTCGTTCATCTTATAAAAAAAACCATAGTATGGATATGTGGCATTGTGCTTATATTTAGGTAAAAATCCGATGATGCCGTACTCGCATGAGTTTTCAAAAACATGAACGGCACAAAAACCCACCAATTCCTTTGTTGCCTTATCAAAAGCACCCCAATAATCATACTTGTTTCTGCCGCAATGCTCAAGATAATCGTTGAAAACACCTTCATTCATTTCACGATCCGTCACATTATAATCCACAAAAGTGGCCTTGACAATCGGATAAACACTTCTTTTAACTAATTCAACATCAATGAGTTGATAATCAAAACTTCTTAAAGCGTGACGAAGTTTCTTCCTTTCGTTCTGTGACTGTTCCTTAATTCCGCCGAAAGAATCTTTTATCAGATACCAGAAATTTGTTTTTTCCTTGCAGTCGAAATCATACGTATTTCGAACCATCCAGCCACCTTGTTTCAACAACTCAGCACATTGTGAATCTGACAATTCCGGTTCACAATCAGGAGCTAAATTATATCTCCAAGCGTTGCGATATATGAAGAAGTCGTAGTTCAAAACACTCGTTTTTTTAATGCATTAAAAGCATAACAAACAAAACTAAAAACAGATTTGGTCAAAGAAAGCTTTTCTATATCACGATAAACTCTCCAAACATCTCGTGATGCTTTGAATTTATTGCTGGAAGCTGATTTTCCTGTCACACGATATTGCAACAGCACCTCATCCAACGGATAAGCCTTGAAACCTCTTCGTAAGATGCTCAGCCATGCTGCCATATCGTCGCTTGTGTCGTTTATCGGCATGCCGAAATGCCCTACAATATCACGGTCTATCATCACCGTTCCGCATCCAATAATGGTATTTCTCAAATATTTTTTATAGTCAACAACCCCTTGTGTTTGTATTATTTTATTCTTTGTAATTCCATCTTGATCAACAAGCTCATAACTTGTATAGGAGAAACCAATTTCTTTTTCAAGCATGAATTTTATTTGTTTCTCAAGCTTTTCTGGTTTCCAAAGGTCATCATTGTCCAAAAACGCCACAAAACGTCCTCGCGCACGTGAAATCGACATGTTTCTGGTTCTCGCTATACCTTGATGCTCATCAGGCACCATCACATTGATTCTATCATCGTTTTTGCTGTATTTACTGACGATTTCGACACTTTTATCTGTCGAGCCATCATCTGTGATGAGCAACTCCCAGTTCTGGCATGTCTGCGCCAAAACCGATTCGATGCTTTGAGCGATGTAACGCTCAGCATTATAACAAGGCATTATTATGGAAACCAGCGGTGTCATCTCTTATTCGTAGCTGTAATTTGTCCTTCTTCAAGTCCCTCGGTGCTTTCTTTTATGAAAATGACCTTCAAAGTCAGTAAAAGAAGCTTCAAATCCATTAAAAGCGAGCAGTTTTCGACATAAATCATGTCGAGTTTGAGCTTGTCGTAAGAAGTGGTGTTGTATTTTCCGAAGACCTGTGCGTAACCCGTCAAGCCGGCTTTCACCTTCAGACGATAAGCAAATTCAGGCACTTCTTTCGTGTATTCGTCAGCGATCTCGGGGCGTTCCGGGCGCGGTCCGACAAAACTCATGTCGCCAGCCAGAATATTGAAAAATTGCGGAAGCTCGTCGAGTCGCGTTGCGCGTATAAACTTTCCAACGGGCGTAATCCTGTCGTCGTTTTCAGCTGCCAGTCGCGCCACACCATCTTTCTCGGCGTTTGGAATCATGCTTCTGAATTTCAATATCTTGAAGGTTTTTCCATTTTTAGTGTAACGGGTCTGACGGTAGAAAACCGGACCTCTGTCGTAAAGGAAAATCGCCAGCGACACCAAAATCATCAGCGGAGAAAGGATTATCAAACCGATAGCCGAAAGGAAGATGTCGGCAAGTCGTTTTATTCCTCTTTCAGTGAGCGTCAAGGTGTTGTTGTGACTGAACAGCAGCGGAGTGTCAAAAACAGCGAGATTTTCAGCGCCTCGAATAATGATATCTGAGATTTTCGGGGTGATATACACACGTTTTCCTTTTGCAAAACAAATCTTTAAAATGCGATTTCTGGTTTCGCTCGGCACATCGTTTATCAAAACCGCGTCGTAATCGTCAACCGTACGGCTAATCTCTTCAATATCAGTGTCATAGCTAATCTCGCCTACGACATTGTATTTATCGCCTCTAGTGTTAAACTTCGCCGCCAGATTATTTTCGTATTCTCCCTTGATATTCAATACTTTATACGGAGAAAAAATCTTATAAAACAGTGTCATCACATAGTAAGAATACAACACTGTGATTAGGATCTGCACAACAGACAACTGTATGTAACACAACACAATACGCGGCACCAGATGCAAGAATCCGATAATCAGGATTGTGATTACGATATTGATACCATTGGCAATCAGCAAACCTATGATTTGCGATATGATGACGTTGGTCTTTTTGTTGATTCCGATCTTATATCCGCCGAAAAAGCCGATGAAATATGCAGCTATCACGCCGTACACCGCAATCACAAAGTAATTACCTTTCAAAAGGAACTCCTTGATTAACAATATGTTAAATTGAGTATACCAAACGTAAGCGAATGTTGCCATCAGCAATAAGGTCAACAGCGTACTCGCCACAAACCTGTACCACGATTTATATATGTTTTGATGCTTCATATGTTATTTTTTTATCAGACTTAAAACTTTTTCTACATAACGCCAGCTCTGCTTGAAGAAATTGCTCGGCATATTGTGTTCGCGCACGCAACGTATCCTCTCTCTCATGATTTTCCGATGCACTTTTATACCGCTTGAAGACGTGCCGCCACTGCGCATATTTACAAATATATCGTTGATATACAACGTGTTAATGTTTCCAACCCAAATCATCTTCACAAACATGTCGTAGTCGGAACAGATTGGATAATTGAGGCTGTAAAGCCCGAATTTGTCGTAACATTCACGTTTCACATAAAACGACGGATGCGGCGGCATCTTGCCCCAGTTGAGCTTCTCGCGCTTGAAATCTTTGCCAGAAAATATCCTCACAGTTTTGCTTGTATCATGCCAATCAACATAACGCACATCGGCATAAATGCCTTCCAACGCTGGGTTTTCCGTGAAAGTGGCATTAACTGTTTCAAGCACCTTGTTAGAAGCGAAGAAGTCATCACTGTTCAAAATACCCACAACATCACCATGAGCCATCTTCACACCTTTGTTCATCGCGTCGTAGATGCCTTTATCAGGTTCGGAAATCCAACGCAGACGTCCTTCAAACAGAGGCTCGAACTCTTTCACAATGTCAAGTGTGGCATCTTTCGACTTACCGTCCACGACAATATACTCCACATCCTTAAACGTCTGGTTAATAACGCTTTGCATGGTGTCGCGCAAGGTCTCGGCACTGTTATATGTGACTGTTATCAAGGATATTTTCATACAAATCAATATAATCTTTAAAACGTTCGTCTTTATTGTAAAACTTCACAGCTCTTTCCCTACAACTAGCTGAATAACACTGTTTTCCGTTTTTGTGAACTGTCTCAACCGCCTCACAGAGCTGTTTAAAATCGCCTTTATCAACTACTATACCCGTTTCTGTTGTAACCGATTCCGGACTTCCGCCTGTTTTATACGTAATCACTGGTGTTCCGCACGCCAAAGCCTCCAGATTCACCGTTGGGAAAGTGTCTTTGTACGTCGGATTGACAAAAACATCGGCATGTGAATAATACTCAGCGAGTTCCAACTGACTGCTGGTACGTGAAATCGCGATAATTCTCTTTGGCAATTTTTGCTTCATTTCATCTTTCACACCAACCATAATCACCTGATAATCATTGTTTTCCGACAATTTCACAAACTCCCTGACACCTTTGTCGTCGTCCCAGTTGGAGGCAACGCCAAGGATGGTGAATTTTTTGTTTGAGATTTCTGCACTCGCTTCGCTCGGTCGAAATGACGCTAAATCAACGCCGTTGTTGATGACTTTTATCGGATATTTTGCCAAAAACGACTGTTTCACAACATCTTCCAGCCAATGCGAAACAGGCACTATCGTCATGTTTTCAAGCGAGGTGAAACAACGCTTTTTCAATTCATAATTGCGCCTCGACCTGTCGATTATCGATTTCGGATACCAATCCATAAGATATTGACAATCATGACATTGTGTCTTCCATTTATCGCATTTGTAGTTCTCAAACTGCGCACAGTGACCTGTCATGCTCCAGCAGTCGTGAAGCGTCCAGACAACAGGAACACCTGATTTTGCAAGGTATTCAAACAGTATCTGATAATTCAGATAATAACCGTGAATATTGTGCAGATGAATGATGTCTGGTTTGATCGCTTCCAGCTTGGTAATCAGCGACTTAGTGGCGCATCTTAAACCCAATCCATGTGAATCGAAAAGCAAGCTTCTGACGCCGTTCAGTTTTTCCTGATATTTCGTAGTAGTCTGAATATCAGGGAATTGTGAATTGTTCACATACCGCGCACCATGCACGATGGTCGTTTCGAAGCCCCGTCCCGCGGCCATGCACGAGATCTGCTCCACGATACGGCCGTGCGAGCCACAATTCAAAGCGGTATTTATCTGAACAATCTTCGGCATCACACAAAAACTTTTTTCATCACGTTAATCTGATAATGCACATTCCATTTCTCATCAATGGTACGATATGCCAATTCTCTAGTCTTTTCTCTATCTTCCGGCGTTTTCTCAAGCCAAAATCTTATCTTTTCAGCCATGTCATCAACGTCATCCATCTTGAAGAAACTGCCAGTCCCATCAGGTGTAATGGCCTCAAACTCAGGCATTTGGTATGGAAAATTGTCATGTGTCACAACCGGACAACCATACGTCAAGGCATGAATTGAAGTCAGGCCGACATTGCCTGGCGACACGCAAACCGCCGAGTTGTAAAACATCTCACCAATAGTCGCCTCGTCATAGCAAGGACCGTATAACCAGACAGAATTTTCTATTTCCAACTCATTGATAATCTTTGGTAAACCGACATTTTCGTCGTCTTTTCCAACAATGACAAGATTGCACTTCAGACCTTCTTCCTTCAGCTTTTTAAAACTCTCCACAAGCAAATCCAGCCTCTTGATTTTCTGAATCCTGCCGATATAAAACACAACAGGTTCATCGTTGCCGAAATGCGATGAGAATATATCCGTTTTCTTAAGATTTCGCCTTACAACCAATTGACTGTCAGTGTCTAACGCATTGGCAATGTAAAACATCTTCTTCTCGTCGATTCCTTCTTTTTTCATCAAGCCAATCGAATAGTCGGAATAGACCATAATCTTTGTGAAAAGCTTGAAAAACGCCTTCTTCACGACCTTTTTTACGCCGCCTTCCCTACCGTAGAATCCATGCGTCCAGGTAACGGTTTTCTTTCCTAACAGTTTGGCTAACAATAAGATAACCCAATATGAAATACAGAACGGCTCTCCACTCAATACAAAATAGTCGTAGTTTTTGAAAACCAGCCGCACCGATTTTCTTTGCCAATAAAAAGTGTTTCTGATAAAGACGTTATGAAATTCTTTCTTAAATCCTTTTAACTCGTTGTAATTCAGCTTTTTAATAGGCTGCTGCATTCTGTCGCCAAAATAAAAATCACAGTCGAAGTTCTCGCTCATCAGTGAGAAGATCGGCATTCGGTAATGTGGGGCCATATTGAAGATGCAGCAAATTTTCATGACACTTTGTTCTTATGCAAAAACATATCTTTGATATATCTCACCTCTGAAAACATCGGGCGGTTCAACAAAAACGCCAGCAAAACATAGGCAATGATATATATAACTATTTGAATTACAGCGATATAATACATATTCATTGCACCAAAAACCTTCATACTGACAAGATATGCCACAACACCAGCCAATACTGACACGGCAGCTATCTCGAACAAATCCTTAAGCTGGGTGATGATGCTGAAGTCAAGATAATGAGCCGCGAGCGACGCATGTATCAGGAAAACAAGGTAAAAACGGATAGTCACCGCCCAGATTATGCCTCTGACACCAAAGAACGAGCCAGCGATTATCAATAGTAAGCCGACCACCGACTTTATGCATGTCCATCTGAACAAAACACGACTTTTTCCGATTGCCGCCACGGCATTGTAATTGATGTCACCCAACGCTTCCGCCATGCCACCAATACACAAAATTTGGAAATACGGCACGCAATCGATCCATTTGTCGGTTAGCATCAGCACAATGGCTGGTTTTGCTATTAAAATCACCAGAATCATTGCCGGAAACACAACAAAAGCCATCACCTTTGTGATTCTTCGTAAAATGCTCCTCAGTTGCGGTATGTCATTCTGAAACTTGGAGAAAACCGGGAACGTCACCTGATTCACAACAGTTGACGGCGTGCCCGACATTATCGTTTCAAATTTTCTTGCCTGTGTGTAAAGTCCGACATCACGCACGGTGTAAAGCTTACCCATGATAAGTGACTGAATCTCATTGAAAAACGTCACCATCATGTTTGAAAGAAGTATAAACCCGCCGAAACTGAACAGCTCTTTCAGTGATTTTCCGCTAAACATTATCGAAGGTTTCCAACGGTTAAAAATCCAGTACAAAACCGTCGACATGCCACTGATCAGAAGCTGTTGGGCGACAAGACACCACACCCCGAAACCGTTGTAAGCCATCGCTATTGCGACAACGACGGCAATCAGGTTAGCACCCAGAACTATCAAAGAAATCTTCTTGAATTGAAGCGTTTTCCGTAAATTGTTCTTATGTATCAGTCCGAAAGCGTCAAGGAAGAGTATCAATCCCTGGACTCTCAGTATTTCCTTTAAAATCGGGATTTCGTAAAACCTTGCAATAACTGGTGCCAAGAAGAATAATATGAGATAGAGCACCGTCGCAAGCATTAGATTCCAGTAAAAAATCGTGGAATAATCATCCTGCGTCGGTTCTTTTTTCTGAATCAGTGCTGAGCCGAAGCCACCATCAACAAAGATCTGCGATAGCGAGATGAATATCATCAGCAGCCCGACACATCCGAAATCGTCGGGAGAGAGCAGACGCGCAAGCACAAGATTTGCCACAAACGCCAAGAAAAGCGAGGCAAATCGCTGTACCGTGGTCCAAGCCACACCGCTAACCGTCTGTTGACCTAATGACATCAGTCTACTATATCTTCAATGTTTTTAAATCCGTAATAACAAGGCACACCCGACTTGTACGGTGCGCTAAGATATTCATTTTCAATCATCAAGCGACCATTACCATCCACAATCTTCTCGTTTCTCACCATCTGAGCCCAATGCAGGATAGCGTCAATGGTCGGGACCTCGATCTTAAGCTTCTCAGCCATCCATTTCGCGATGCAGTTGCCGTAATAGATGTCGTCCATGAAAAACCTGTGGTTGTTGTCGATTTCCCACACACCTTCCTTTGTCTGAATCGCAGGCGTGCCAATAGCCACAAGCGTCTGTGAGTTAATGAACGACTCCTTGATATCAGTGTTGTGCGACTGATATGAAAAACGCTCAAGTGCAAGATAATCAAGCATATATCTAAAATCCTTTTGCGGATAACGACGTTTGATCTCCTCTCTGATCTTGGTGTAGTCATCGTCCAAATCAGACAGCAGATTAGCTGAGACATCGTCGTAATCCCTATAAAACATCGGCACATCTGACTTGTTTTGCCAATAACGGCCGTAAACCTTATACAATCCGAAGCATCGAGAGGTGTGAATTATCTGATTATCAACGGAAAGCGTCAACGAGAGGAAGTTTTCACTCTGCTCCACCGCACCTTTTCCGAACCATTTGTTGCAGATATTCTCAAAAAATTCCTCGTCAATTTGTTTGAAATATGATTTCGGATAACATGCCGCGTAGTTGGCAGCCTTACAGCCGTATGTCACACCGATTTTTCCGTATTCAATAGTCCTTGCGATCCACGGAATCAAGCCGAAGGCGAAAGTCACGATGTTGTCGTAGGAGTATTTCTTTTTTATCTCGTCAACCATCCAGTTCCAGCCACCCTGACCGTACATCGTGCCCAAGAAAACAGTCTTGTTTTTGTTGATATACGGCGCAATCTCCTCCAGTCCGATTCTGTATTTGTGAACCGGCATGCAAAAGACGATGTAGTCGGCATCAGGAATGATTTCCGCCGCGTTGTTGGAGGCTTTTTTCAGAGGTCCGGAAAACTTCTCCAAGACTTTGCCATCAGGCGATTGGTATTGAAGTTCGATGGTATGATGCCATTTTTCCGGTTTTGAAGTAAAAATCGACACCTCAAATCCGGAGTCCTTCAAAAACGGTATCAGCGTATGAGCGCTACTGCCGCCTCCGCAAACAACAAGCTGTTTCTTTTTTACCATTTTCTGCTTATTTTTTCAGGTAAATCAATATATTTGCCCATCTCGACCGTAGTCTCATAGGTGTATTCGCGGTCCAAAACGTTGCCGTCTGGAGAGAACGTCATCTCACCGAAAAACACTTTTTCATCGACAGCATACAAGTCGACTCTCACATAAGGAATGCCTTCAGAGAGTTTCTTCGCCACCTGTATCAGTCTTTCCAATGCTACAGGTTTTTCCACGTTGCCGTCATCGTTAGGATCATCATCCTTCAACAAAAACAGACGATTCCAGTCGGTTGAGTATATTGCTCCTTTCGAATGACGTGTCACTATGTCGCGGTCATAACACACACCGATAAACTTCGGCTCGCCGTTAAAACAATGCACCTTGTAATCTTTCACATCGCGATAATCCTTAACAGGCAGAAACTGCTCGCAGATAATCATCGGTTTGATGTAATGATAATGTTTCTCTGGAGTCACCGCGCCCCAGTCAACTTTCATCCATTCCTTCAACTGTTTGACACTTTTCTTCACATCAAGTTTGCTTTTGTCCTCAACGATGATGTTGTAGCCGCATCCGTGATTGCATTTCAGCACAAAACGCTGCGGAAGTGCTTCAAAATCAATCTTATCGGCATCGTCCCAAGCTCCGTAAAGCTCAAGAAGGATATCTTCCAAGCCTTTGCTCTTGATATATTCACGGGCTCCGTATTTGTCAGCGCCTATCGACTTCAACTCAGGTTGCCAATATTTGTTAAGCCAAATCAGTTTTTCCGACCATGTCTGCGGATTTTCAAGATTCAACTTATGTCCCGAATGATGCCGGTAGCTCACTCTCATAATCAAATCAGCAGTGAAGCTGTTTCTCATCATGAGAGCTTGTATGAAATCGGTAACTTTCCTTCTAAATGTCATATATCGTTGTGTTTTTTATCAAAAATCGTAATATTTTCTGTCCAGACTTGTCCTGATGCCGAAGCTAAAGATTAAATCATTCTGATTATCAAGACCTTGTGCTTTGTAACTACGGTGTGTCACTTCGGCAAAAATATTCATGCTATAGGCAGAATTCACCAGATATGACACTATGAAATCGTTCATCATCATGGTTGTCTTACGACCGGTCAGCAGATAATGTCCGTTGTAAGTGTCATGGCCGTTTTCATCCCAATCCAAAGGAATTGCAGTGCTATAGTCATTGTAGACATTATGTCCGTAGTTTGCCCAAACATTATTCTCAACATCCCAGTCGTCGCCATATTGTCCGTAGTTCAACTTATACTGGAAATACCAGCGTTTCCAGTTATATTGAACACGAGCCACCATCTCCCAGAGGTTTCCGCCCCATGGATGTGCCAACGGCTCGTTGTAATGTGCGTAATTGTCTTCTCCCACAGAGTTTCCTGTGCCTTGCGGAGTGTGCGAATACATGTAAGGTCTTACAATATTGCCTTCCAACTGCAAAAACAGGTTTTTCACACCGAAACAATCATAACTCTTCACACCAAGCTGATATGACTGTTTGTTTCCAGTATATCCTTTAAATGCTATAAATCTCTTCACCGTCATCTCATCAAGCACAAACTGTCCGTAGATAGTGGTGTGTTTTCCGATGATGAAACTCGCATTCAAACCCAGAAGCGCGTTATCTGCCGATGCTCCGGAATAATATTCAGCCGAACGCAAGAAAATTATCGGGTTTAAATAGTGGAAATCAAAGCCACGGCGCATGTCGATGGTGGTGTATGTCGAGTCGTTGACCATCACCTGCTGGTGTGTCTGAGCCGCAGCCATCACTGCATCGAAAAAGCCTATGTTAAGTCGTTTTGTGACCGCGAAATCAAGATAATGGATCACAGCCCATTTGCGAGCGTAAGTGTTATCCGCCATAACCGTGTTTCTGTCGGTCATCTGGGCATACAAACAGGTGTACTGGATACGCCAGAAGTCGGCTCTCACCTTGAAATACGGATAGTTTGCGGCGTTGTCGGAAAGCATCATCGAGCGGTAACCGTCGCCAATGAAATTCTTGCCGTAGCCCAAAGTGGCATCGATCCACTTCGCCGGACGGTATGAGATGTAAGCAGCAGCATTGGTGTAGTCACGTCCGTTTTTCTTGAATCCATTGGCATGACCCTGACCAGGAACCACACGTGTAGCAGAACAATATGCGTCAACATACTCAGGAAAAACCGCCTGATTTTCGCGTGCGTTGGCATAAAAAGCGAATTTTTTACCCAAAGTGCCTTTTATCTCCGCGCCTCTCGTGTTGACCCAAGTGGTTCTATGCCCGTCGGAGCCAACCTGAAAATCGATATACGGATTTATTGCGAAATAGATTTCGTCGTTTTTCAACCTGATAAAATCGTCGTTTAAAACAGAATTCCAAATATAATTGGAGAACTTGCCCTGTCTGTTAATTTTTATCCGATATAAATTCTTGACACTGTCGATATTGATAATTCCATCAAACTGCGACTCAGACCAGCCTCTCAAGGCAGTGTGGAAGATATACTCCGAACTGTAAGCGGCAGCATCAACTTCCATGTGGTAGTCGTTGTTCAAAGGAATCTGAAGTTCTTGCGAATTAGCAGTAAAGCCAAGTAAAACTAAAGAAACAATAAGTAAGTATTTTTTCATATATTAAACTTTTTCTTTTTTAACATTCAATCCGTCATTTCGAGTGAAGGCAAAGCCGTAGTCGAGAAATCACCGCCTTTTGAATTGTTCCGTATTATTCCATTGCCGGTGATTTCTCCACTCCCTTCGGTCGGTCGAAATGACATGGTGAACAATAGCGAGTTGAAGAAGCAGAAGAAAATGATTCCCAGCTGCACCTCAAATATCGACTCAAACAAGGCGTTGAAGCCTATCATGATCAGGAATGAGAAATACAACATGTCGAATTGTTTACGTTTTATCCATAACACCAACGGTATTATGAAATAAGCAAGCAATAACAAAACTCCAATTATACCTACGCTTATCAGAGTGTCAAAAAACATGTTGTGTGCGTTGATTTCATTATCTATTGCAAACCTAATAAATTGATATTCAACAAGATACTTGCCAATTGTATCAGGTTCAACACCATATTTAGGCGCTATCGCCATCATATCCCTTCTCATGGTATAATCAGGCTCATAATATTGATTATCAATAACTTCGTCAATAACAACCGCCATTTTTGGAGTAATCTTCTCCACAATCTTGTCTTTGTATTGATGATACGATTCTTGTGTGGCAGCTGTTCTGTCGCCAGTTCCCACTCCCCACAGCCAGTTTTCTTCCAAAACAGCTTTGTAGCCCTTAAACTGCACCAGTCGGTGATCCGACGAATGCTCTGATTTTATGTCGCTGATTGTATTTGTTATCCTTTCCACACTCTGCGGAAAAGCGATAATTGCACCTGCAACAGCCAACACAAAGACACCTCCCATCGCCCAGCCGATTTTTTTCTTTTTCATGATGAAAGTAAGCCAAATCCATTGCAACACAAACAACAGCACCATGCATATCAAACCGGCTCTCGACCTGATCAAAATTGTGAAAACGACAAGGATAATATAAGCTATACCATTGAATATCTTTACTTTACGATTACCATCGCCAAAAATCTCCATGAAACAGAACATAATTCCCAAGCCTGCATACATCGAGAGATAGCTGTGATGCACGTAATATAGTTTCATCAATCCCTGATCGAAAAACCTGTCGGTACCTTCTCCATTGAAAACCACGTCGTAGATGGCATAAAACAGATTCATGAAGAAAAACAACATGCATCCGAGAACCAAGGCGTTACCGATGGCTTTAAACCTGGTTTTTGTGATATACGACATGTCAGAAATGACGAAAACAACAGGAAAGACAAGGAATCCCAACTTCTTGCTAACCTGAGCCCAACCCACCGAGGTGTTTTCCGTGTAAATCATCCCGATGAGATATATCAGCCATGTCATTGCAAAAATGAAATAAGCCCATTTGAGCTTCAACTGGCTCTCATTCATCTTGAATTTCTGGTCAAAAACGAGTTTCAGCACCGCACAAACCAGCAATGCGACCTCACAATACTGTGCCGCCAGCCAGCTGAACGGAAGAGCAAAAACCAGAAGCATCATTATCAGAAGCTCGGCTTTTTGAAACGGTCTCAATCCATTAAAAACAGTGTTCATACCATTGCATATTAAACTGCAAAGATAGCACTATTTTTTTAAATAAAAATAATCAATGTGAATTTTATCGTTTCCGTCGGTTAAAAAGCCCAATTTCTTTGAACTCTTTTCTCAATTTTTTGTTAAAAGTCCAACGCAAATCGGATGTCCAAAGCCGCACATATTCGCTGTAATCGAAATAATACACGTAGCTGAAATAGATAAAAATCGAGCCTAAAATCGCGAGTTTCCATGGCACAAGACAGAACAACAACGTCACTCCAGTTGCCATGACAAGCGGATGCATAATCAACTCCACGCACACGTTCACCGTATTGCGGAATGCCTGGTCTTTCAGGTTTTTAAGTATAAACGAAGCCACAATCCAAATCGGGCAAGAGACCACTGCGGCGACGATAAAAAACGGCAATCCGAGAAGCACCATCAGAGTTTTCCAAAGCGTGCGCCAGAACGGGGTGCGCAGAGCCACCGACAGAACAGAGATACCCTCTGCCTTCCTGTGATTCATAAACTCATTCACTTTTTCAAACAACGTGTTCGCCTTATCAGGTTCTTTCTCTCTGAATTTCAATATGTTAGCAATGATACGCTTGTTTCTTGCAAGCTGCATTTTCTGTGTCAAAGGAAGAAGTCCGGCTCTGATTTTTGTCATTTCCCAGATGGCGTCATAATTCTCGTCGTCAGGGATATAGGTGATTAATTCTGCCATCCTTTCAGTCAGGATAGTCTTTAAATCATTGATAATCATTGCCTCTGTTTCACCCTCATGCTCTTTCACATATTCCGTCACATTGATAGGCTTTCCATAGTTAACCAAAATAGTCGAACGGAAGCGGAAATAGTCGCCGTATTCAAGTCCGACAGGCATAATATATATCGGTTTTTCTTGTCCAAACTGTTTGTTCGCCTCGAGCGCTATGTGGAAAATACCTTTGCTAAGCTGTCGCAGCGAGTGCTTGGTGCGATGTGCAGCCTCCGGAAACAGATACAGCGGCACTTCATCGTGAATCACGTCAACAGCCTGGTCGATGGTGTCGCCGTTTTTGTCGCGGACCGCGCCAATGCCGTCACGGATTCTGAAAATCGGCAAAATCTTCATCCATTTCAATATCTTCGCCGTCATCGGATTTTTAAAAATATCGCCACGCGCAATGAAAACCTTTTTCGGCCTCGAAGCCGCCAGAAGCACAAGAGCATCCATCAATGTGTTGCAGTGATTACAGCCAAAAACGCACGCTCCGTCCTTTGGGATATTCTCTTTCCCGATGACATGGAACCTCTTAAAACTGCGACGCGTATGATGGTCAACAAATATTTTTAAAAACGAATATAGTTTGTCGTCTTCTTGAATCTTACCCATTGCCTTTACTTTTGAAAGCACAAATTTACAAAATTTTCTTCTTGATGAAATAAAATTTGTAATTTTGGCACACTTTTGAAAATTCAAATATTTACAATATGATTAAAGTTTTAAACTACATTTTTGTTATCGCCCTTGGCTTTTTCGCAGTAATGTTCGGCATCTCCCGTTTCAGCAACAATCACGCTCAAAAGGCAGGCAATGAAACACTTTACACCGAAGAGTTTTGCAAGGATATCATCGGTTTTAACGATGTTATTCCGCTGGAAATCAACATGAAAGATGGCAAAATCGCAAGCATCAACATTCTTGACAACAAAGAGACTCCTCGTTTTCTGCAGAAAGTCACCGACGCTCAACTCGTTGAGAATTTTTATGGTTTAACACCAAAAGAGGCTGTAAATCTTGACATCGACGCTGTCAGCGGAGCCACATACAGTTCAAATGCGATTATCAAATCGGTGAAGACACGCATGGAAATCTACGAAAAAGAGACGAACAACAGCCCATGGACATGGCAGCTTTTCGGCATCATAGGATGCGCCGTAGTGCTCTGCATATTAAGTTTCTGCAAGAAAAAATGTAACAAATAACTCGTCATTTCGAGCGAAGTCGAGAAATCACCGCCATTTGAATATAACGTGAACAATTGTTTGCCGGTGATTTCTCCATTCCGCTTCGCTACAGTCGAAATGACAAGCCCTAGAATATATAGTTAAACCCTATATATGCTTTCAGTCCTTCGCCGTCAAGCTTGTTGAGGGCTTTGGCGAATTCGGCGGAGACTACAAAATTCTTGTTCATGATGAGCTTCAAGCCACATCCGGCCGAGGTGTGGAGTTCTTCTTTTTTATCGCTGTAAAGCAGGTCGTCGGTCCGAGGAAAGTTGTATTTTTCTTTCATAAGATCCATCGCCGCTTTCTGTTCCGCCAGACGGAATGTCTGTGTCACCATGCCCGCGTCAAACATCGGATTGATTGCCACGCACCAGTTTTGGTTGATGAACTTAAAATTGGTGATTCGCCAACGCAACTCAGCATTTAACCATGCCACTCCCTGTCCGATAACGCTGTTACGGTTGATACCACGTCCTGTTGTTGAGCCGCCATACGCTTCAGTGTATATTTTCTTGTAAAACATGAGGTTGGTGTTCATCATCGCATAGAACGGGATGTCGCCCGCGATGACGTTTTGAGCACCCAGACGATAGCTGAATGTCAGATGATCGCCCCAAACCGGGATGTAATGATGGAACACACCGGTGAATGTCAAGTGGTCGTAGCCGTGTTTATCAATAAAATCAGGTGCTGCCGTCAACGTGGCCTCGAAATAGATACCTCGTGTCGGGTCGTTTTCATAGTTTTTCGAGTCGTAGATGATGCCCGCCTTGAACTGTGTCACATTGCCGCCGCCCTTCTCGTCGTCGCGGATGATGCCGCCCTGGCAATACATCTCGTAAAGCGTCATCTGGTCGTCGTACTTCTTGATATTCAGGCGTTTAAAGTCGTAGTTGTAATAACCCAGACCGACTCCGTAATACAGGTTTTTGATGTTGCCAATCTGCTGCTGCATGCTAACGATGGCACGGAACTGTCCACGGTACATTGAGTAGAAGCCCGAAGTAACATCGCCGGTGAAGTCGACGATCATGTCGCCGGGGATTTCGCTTTCGATGACGGCCAAGTCTTTCATGAATGGCGATGCGTAGCCGTTGAAGCCGAAGAAGTCGAACTTCTTATCGATGAAATAGCCGAAGTCGGCGAAGAGCTTGCCCTTCGGAATGACGTTGTTCCAGTAGGAATACGAGCGGAAGATGCTCGAACCTTTGGTGTAGGTCGACACCTCGACGTTGATTTTGAAGTCGTAGTTCGGATATTTCGAGCCGTCGCCATAATTAAAAATGTCGACGCAGGCTCCGTACTGGAATCCGAGGTCGCTGTTATAACCAACCACTGGCAATGGTCCGAAGTTCCAGCCTGTCTTGATGATTTCACCTTTATCGTTATAAATCTTCTCCTTTTTCTGCGCTGATGCTCCAAATGCAAGCAGAACAATTACCAATGTAACAATCAGTTTTTTCATGTTTATTATTATTAGGTCGCCTTTGGCTCAAAATCTTACAAAATCTTTTTAAAAATCTTTCAAAATGACGGAAGTGCCTTCTAACACTATCACAATCTCTCCCTTAACCTCTTTTTCCTTGAAGTATTTTATCACCTCTTCAAGTGTGCCGCGCACGTTTTCCTCATGAATCTTCGTCAGTTCGCGTGCCACCGACACTCTTCGGTCGGGACCAGCTGCTTCCGCCAGTTGTTCGAGAGTTTTCACAAGTCTGAACGGTGACTCGTACAAAATCGTAGTGTATTCATTTTCAACGATTTGCTTAATCTTAGTCTGACGACCTTTTTTATGTGGCAGGAACCCTTCAAAGATAAAATGATCTGCTGCGAGACCTGAGTTTACGAGAGCTGGCACGAATGCGGTGGCACCCGGAAGACATTCCACCTCCAATCCACGTTTGATGCACTCGCGGACGAGCATGAAGCCAGGGTCGGAGATAGCAGGAGTGCCGGCATCGGTAACCAAAGCCATACGTTCACCGTTGGCGATACGCTCAGTGATGCGCTCCACCACCACATGCTCGTTGTTCAGATGAAACGCCTGCATCGGCTTGCTTATCTCATAGTGTTTCAACAAGTTACCGCTGGTGCGGGTGTCCTCGGCAAGAATCACATCGACTTCCTCGCGCAGCACACGCAAAGCCCTCAAGGTGATATCCTCGAGGTTACCGATGGGAGTAGGAACTAAAAACAATTTCATCTTTTAGATAAATCTTCTTTCAACCAAGTCGTTCAACATTTTGTATGCCTGCGATTCCACATCCCATTGCAACTCAATCTGAAGCTCACTCATATAAACCTTGGCTCCAGACAGCGTCGGGAAGTCGTTCAAAGCGTCAATAGATTTGTTGTAGCGGTCCACCGAACCCATAAACAAATCATTGATAATCATCACCTTATCATTGATTCCCAAAGACAGTCTGATATCCGTAACAGGTGTGCGCTGCAAACGAGCGGCAAGACTATTGTCCTCCTCTACAGGCTTCTCTGGTTCTGGAGCAATCAGCATCGGGCTGTCTTCAAAATCGTCAACATTAATCGGCTCAACACGGAATGTCTCGTCTTCTTCATCTTCCCAGTCTTCATCGTCCTCATCGTCTTCCTCGTCTTTTTCATCTATATCATCTTTTTCATCTTCAGAAACCTCCAGAACATGTTTTATTGCTTCAGGTTTCTCTTCCTCTTCGTGGTTTATCAGCTCGCCGCCTTCATTTATTTCCGTCTCGACAACCTCGTGTTCTTCAGGCTCAGCTTCAATCTTATCTGCTTGATAATCACAGAGTAAATCGTACAAATCGCGCGTGTGTTCCATCAAAATGTCGAGGTCAAGACGACTCATCTCGCGGTCGTTGCGATACATGTAGTCGACCTGCACCATCATGCGTCCCAGCTGGCGTTTCAGCTCGAGCACAATATTTTTTTCATCATTTTTTTGTGTTTCCATGATAAAATTCTTTATTTTTGTAGCTACAAAATTATAAAAAAATTAAACGCGTCGTATATGTTTCTCGAAAAAGATTCTCATAATAAATCACAGGGTTGGATTGAGGTGGTGTGCGGCTCAATGTTTTCAGGCAAAACAGAAGAGTTGATTCGTCGTCTGAACCGTGCCAGAATCGCCAAACTAAGAGTGGAAATCTTCAAGCCCGGAATCGACACGAGATACTCAGAAGAAGACGTTGTTTCTCACAATTCCAACGCTTTGCATTCCATCCCCGTGGAAAACGCACAGCAGATTTTGTTCTACTCCAACGAATGTGACGTTATCGGTATCGACGAGGCGCAGTTTTTCGGAAACGAGCTCATCGACGTTTGCCAACAGCTTGCTAATCAAGGTATTAGAGTTATCATTGCAGGTCTCGACATGGACTTCCTCGGCAAGCCGTTCGGTCCGATGCCACAGCTGATGGCGATAGCGGAAGACGTTACCAAGGTGCATGCTATCTGCATGCGCTGCGGTAGCTTGGCGCAATATTCGCACCGTACCATAGCAGGCGACAAACTCGTGGTTTTGGGCGAAACAGAGAGCTACGAGCCGCTTTGCAGAGAGTGCTACAACAAGGCCATGGCTGAAAAAGCCAAAGAGAAATAATAATCTCTCACAGATTTCACAGATAACACAGATATTATACACCGACAAAATTTGGTTCGCAAGCGAACAGATGACACAGATATCCGTGAAATACGATTGCTTTAGCAATTATAATAAAATTGTATAATAAATCAGTGTAAATCCGTGTTATCTGTGAGAGAAAAAAAATAATTCTATTGCCATGAAAAAAATTTTCATTTTCACAATAGCATTTGCTATATCATTGAGTATCAACGCCCAAAGATACGACATCCTTTGGAAAGAATTCGACAACAACATCGAAAACCTCCTTCCGGAATCAGCCAACAAAACGCTTGACAAGATTGAAAAACAGGCAAAAAAGGATAAAAACCAGATTCAACTTCTGAAAATGATTATAAAAAGATGTGAGGTTTTCAACATAACTGAAGAAAAACCCATCGATACCATTATAAAATATTGTGAAAACTATCTTCCGAACTTGTCGTCACCATGTGACATGTTATTGAATTTCGAAATAGTATTTAAAAAAGTCCGATATTATAGCGAAGATGAATATAAATTCGACACCATAATCGATTACCGCGATGCCGAATATCTGAAAAACATTTCGATGAAAGACTACGCCGTTCTCTTTGAAGGCAAAAATAAAACCTTCGACATCGGTTTGGAGCCAACGCTTTACGATTATGCTCTGCATCAAAACATCAAACAATATAAACTCAACCACGACCTCAAAAATGTCGATGAGTGCTATCAAATACTGATGGATTTCGACCTCGAGAATAATTATCAAAAAGCTTATTTCAACAATAGATTTGACTGTCTTGGAGGTCTATATAACGAAAACGATTTCGAAAAATACAACAAGTTCGAGCAGGAATGCACTGATAATGAAATACTTGTGCGCATCAAACTTAAAAAAATGCATTATTATCTGCATAAAAAAGAATATCTTGCAGCAAGCGGGATTTGTGACGAAATCTTAAACATAATCGACAAAAAACATCCTGTTTACAACGATTGTCTGCGTCTGAAAGAGAACATCTTCAAAAAAACCATCGGAATCAAGATGTGCGAAGTGCAGGTACCAGACAAACCCATCGCTGTCGGTCTTACATATCGCAACACAACTAACCCAACATACAAAATTTATAAATTTACATCTGCCGAATTCTTCGATTTGTTGATCAACAGCAACAAAGATTTTTATAAATCATTGGAAAACCATGAGTTAGCCACAAGTGGAACCATCGAAATCCCAGAAGAGAATGACCTTCTTGAGCACTCATCTCTGGTAGCGCTTCCTCCTCTGAAAGCAGGATTCTACGTTCTCGTTTTCTCCAACTGCGAAAATTTCGATGACGAAAACAATCTTAAATCAATTCCTTTCCAAGTAAGTAACCTCACAAGCTTTAATTTGAAATCAGACGGCGTTATGAATATATACACCGTCAACCGCGAGACCAGCCAACCTATGGCAAACGTAACAGCACATATTTACAAAAAAACTTATAGCCATAAGTCCAAGCGATACGAAAAAACCGACCTGTTTGATGTTGTCAGCGACAAAAATGGCCATTTGACTTATAATTATACAGAAAACAACTCGTTTTATATAAATCTTTATTGCAATGGCGACACTTTGATTGACAATTTCCAACATCATATATGGAAGAAACACGAAGAAGACAATAATAATAATTATTGTTTTTATATTTATACCGACCGAGAGCTTTACCGCCCGGGACAAACAGTACAATTCAAGGGCGTTGTTATGCAAAATGTCGATGGCGAAAACCTTCTTGTTCCCGATTATGAAACCCAAGTTGATCTATATGACCCTAACTACAATATTATCTTTACACAAAAGTTCATAACCGACGATTTCGGAGCTTTTTCCGGCAGTTTCACACTTCCAACAAACTGTTTGAACGGATATTTCCACCTGAATTGGGAGACATTTTTTCGCGTTGAGGAATACAAACGTCCGACTTTTGAAGTGCTTTTCGATGACATTGAAAAAGAATACAAAATCGGCGACAGCGTAACTGTCAACGGAAAAGTCATGGCACTTTCAGGATTCGGACTCGGAAACATCAAGTACAAATACACAATCAGCAGAAGCGTTGACTACCCCGACTTCAGATATTGGGGCTATGATCTATGGACACATATTAAATATGAACAAATTTATTCGGGTGAAAACATCACATCGGCTGATGGCGGTTTTAATATTGATTTTCAGATATTACCATACGAAAACGGCCGATACCTGCACCCACAACTGACATACAAAATTGAGGTGGAAGCTACAAGCGAGCAAGGTGAAACCCAATCTGAGACATATCTTCTCGAAGCATCGGAAAACAAATACAAAATCGGCATGGTTTTGAAAGATGACAACTGTTATTTTTCCTTTGACAACAACGACTTGAAAGATTTAAGCATCACCGTTAATAATACTATTGGGAATCCAGCAAACACCAGCGTTGAATGTAAAATATTCAAATACAACGAGTTAGATGGTTATAAAATGGATTTGGGAACATTTGACCGCCAACTTCTCGACGATGCCACTTTAAAAGAATATTTCCCTTATCATGATTTTTATAACCATGATAATCCTGAAACAAAAGAGCTTGTATATCAATTCGTTACAGATGTTAAAAGTAAGAATAGAATGTTTCCTAACAACTTCAAACTTCCTACCGGCAAATATGAGTTTAAATTGAGATCTACCGACGACACTCTTTCAGTTTTTGCTAGAGATTATTTAGTTTACGATCTTTCATCCAAAAAAATGCCAAGCAAGTCAATATGTTGGACATTTGTAGAAAACTATACTGCTTATCCAGGTGAATTTGTCAACTATTACATCGGCTCATCTGAGAAAAACGTTTCAGCACTGGTGGTTGTCATGTCAGGAGACAACATTTTGAAAGCCGAACGTATAACTCTGAACAACAGCGTTTACAAATATTCATATAAAGTAAGAGAAGAAGACCGTGGTGAGCTTCACTTCCAAGTAGCCTTTGCCAAACACAATATCAGCAATGTTGAACGAGTTAGCATCAATGTGCCTTTCGACAACAAACAGCTCAACATCACACTGCACACCGAGCGCAACAAGATGCTTCCAGGTGAAACGGAGACTTGGAGCGTAACTGTCAAAGATTATAAAAACAACCCCGAAATCACATCTTTGATGGCTGGAATGTATGATGACGCACTTGATAATTTATCAAACTATTATCATGTAAACAGATGGCAACTTAATGGTTTGCCAATCAAAAAACTAAGACATTTCATATCATCCGACGGAACTTATCACAAAACTAACAGAGATCAATATGCGGACTTAGTTTCTGTCGTTTATTATTGGAATGTATCACTTTTCTCGCAAGTCGGATTACTGCCAGATATGTCTTCTTGGGGCTACGACTCCAGAAAAAGAATCACAACCACAAATTATCCGAGAGATAATATGGATATATATTATAATATGGAGGAACAAGAAATCGTCGAAGAAGCTGTCTTTTCTAGCACCGAATATGAACAATATGCTATGCCGAAAAATCCAGCAGAAACTTGGGATTCCAATAACACACCACAATTGAAAATCCGTAAAGACTTCAACGAAACCGCGTTTTTCTTCCCGAACTTGCGCACCGACGAAAACGGCGACTGCACCTTCACCTTCACCATGCCTGACGCGCTGACTCGTTGGAATTTCAGGATTTTGGCTTACTCAAAAGATTTAAAAGTCGGAACCTTTGAAAAGACTATCGTCACACAACAGCCACTGATGATAATGGCTGACATGCCACGTTTCGCCTACGACGAGGATACACTTTGGATTGCCGCCAACGTCATAAATCTGTCGGAAAAAGCACTTTCACCAAGCGCAAAACTCGAGATTTTTGACGAAAACAATAATCCAATAGAATTGATTTTGTCAGAACAAAATATCAATATTAGTGAAATTCCAGCTGGTCGCAGCCAAAGTGTGCGCTGGAAGGTGGCGATGAAAAAAGATGTCAACCTGTTGACTTTCAGATTCTCAGCAATTACTGATGGTTTCAGCGATGCAGAGCAACATCAGATGCCAGTTTTGAGCACTGAAGTGTATTTGACACAAACGTATGCGCTAACCGCAAAAGCACATTCTGTAAAAGAATATGATTTCGACATCGACCGTGAGGGCGAGCGCAACCAAAAGATAACGCTACAATTCAACGAAAACCCACTGTGGACAGCTATTCACGCAATGCCTTACGTGGCTGATGGCGACGAAAAATATGCTATGACGGCGTTCTACAGATATTTCGTCAACAGCATGGCAAAACAAATCATGGAAAGCCATCCTGAAATAGCCGAAAAGCTTAAAAACACTTATAAAAACGACACATTGTCGGAGCTTCAGAAATATGAGGATTTGAAAGCGATAATCCTGCAAGAGACGCCTTGGGTGCTGGAAGCACAATATGAAGCCTCTCAACGTGCCGCCATCACCAAACTCTTTGATACAGAAGAAGTTGACAACAATATCAAATCAGCACACGACCTTTTGGCATCGAAACAGACTCCGAACGGCGGCTGGTCGTGGATTGACGGATGTCCTGAGAGCGTGCTTATCACACAGTACATCTTAACAGGTTTGGGCAAGCTCGGCACAAACGATGAGTTGACCGAAAAAGCGTTCCATTTCATTGAAAATGAAGTGATTAAGGACTATGACAAATTTGACACAAAGAAACATTGCAGCTGGACAACCATGCGAAGCTTGTATGCGATGAGTTATTTTAATTACAAGACAAGCTGGAAATTCGACACCGCCAAGAGATTCTTCGTCAAGAAACTGAAGAAAGACTGGAAACGCTTCGGTCTTGAGGAGCGTGCTTATATCGCATTGATTCTCAACAGAAATGGCGAAAAGAAAACTGCCAAAAAGATTGTGCAGTCGCTGCGTGAGTACTCTGCCAAAGGCGTACGCATCCTTGAAGCGTTTAACGAAATCGACCCGCACATTGACGAAATCGATGCCCAACGCGTTTGGATTCTGACGCAGAAACGCACCAATATGTGGGAAAACGAACGTGCCAGCGTGGAGGCCATCTTCGCCCTCGTCAACACCGGCAGCGAATGGACCAACGACGGCAACGTGACAATCACTGCAGCTGATGATTACACGCACGCTGTCATTGACAATCAATCTGATCACGAGGCTTGGGGCGGTTTGTATCGCCAGTATTTTGTGCCAATCGACAATGTTAAGACACATAACAATGCGATGAAAATAAAACGTGAACTCGTCATGCCTGAAAACGTCAAAGTCGGCGATAAAATCAAGGTGGAAATCACGTTTGAGAACAGTCAGGACATGGAGTTCGTGTATCTCAAAGACTTACGCGGCGCATGTTTCGAGCCGAAGGAACAGCTTTCGGAATATCACTGGAACGACGGATTATGGTATTACCAAAGCACCTCCGACGTGGCGATGGAATTCTTCTTTGAGCAGCTTCCAAAAGGAAAACACACTGTTTCGTATGAGGTTTACGTGACAAAAGAAGGTAGCTTCAGCGCCGGATATTCGCTGATTCAGTGTCAATATGCGCCAGAATTCGGAGCTTACTCTAATGGGGAAAGAATAGAGATTGGAGAAGAATAACAACTTCAAACTCTAAACTTCAAACTATTTAAGTCCTTTCACGGTAGGGGTTCCGGGGACGAAATCCTTGAGATAGAACGGCTCGAAATACGCCACATCAACAAATTCACTATTATTGAATTTTTGTTGTGCAATAGTATTCATATATTTAGCCGAACAATAGAAGTCTTTTATCACAGTGATTTTGTCATCGTTTGCGAAGGTTTCGGCGCATTTGTCGGCACCGTCGCCAAACAGATAGAGATGATGGTCTTTTTTAAGTTCTGAAAACGAATTCTCATCAATGATAACCGCTTCTGTATCCTTTATTTTATTGACGTTTTCGTCGAAGATGGCGGCGTAGACCTCCATGCGGCGGGCGTCAATCATAGGGATTAATATCGGATGATTTCCGAATGAATTTTTTGCCGGTGATTTCTCGACTTCGCTCGAAATGACGGACAAACCGCCAAATGCCATTGCGTGCAATGTTTCGACAGCGATTAACGGCTTTGAAACAGCGTAGCAGATGCCTTTCGCGGTACTCACTCCGATTCTCAATCCGGTGTATGAGCCTGGTCCCATGCTGACGGCGACAGCATCAAGTTGGGAGTAAGAAACACCAGCTTTTTTCATCACAGAATCGATGAAAAGTGTGATTTTTTCCGAGTGATTCTGGCCTTTCGGGTCTTCCTCACAAGCCAAAACCTCGCCGTTATGAACGAGAGCCACCGAACACGATGGAGTTGCAGTTTCAAGACAAAGAATCATTTCTTTAAAATTTTTGCAAAGATATAAAATCTCTCGCAGATATCGCAGAAAAACGCAGAATTATTCTCCCATACTTTTCTTCCACAATGATTTAGTTCGCTGACGCTCACCGATTTCGCAGAATCCTTAGTCTTTAGTCGTCAATTAGAGAGCCTCGGCGAGCGCAGCGAGGCGCCAGCTCGATAATGATGACTAAAGACGAAATTATTTCACTTTTTTCTTTGATAATAATTTTTAATTATGTATTTTTGCGAGTTATTTGTGTATTTTTGAAATGGAAATAATAAGAACTGATATTGAAGGAGTTGTGATCATCGAACCGAAAGTTTTCGGCGATGCGAGGGGATATTTTTTTGAGTCATATTCACAGCGTGATCTTGAAAAACATGGAATAACCAGTGTTTTCGTGCAGGATAACGAATCAAAATCATGCTATGGTGTGGTGCGCGGACTGCATTTTCAGATGCCTCCGTTTGCCCAAGCGAAGCTGGTGCGCTGCGTGAGAGGCAGTGTCCTTGACGTGGCTGTCGACATCCGCAAAGGCTCTCCGACATACGGAAAACACGTCGCTTGCGAGCTGAGCGAGGAAAACCACCGGATGTTTTACATCCCACGCGGATTTGCCCACGGTTTTTCGGTTTTGAGCAAAGAGGCGGTATTCCAGTACAAATGCGACAATTACTACGCCCCACAAAGCGAAGGAGCACTGCAATGGAACGATAAAGATTTGAATATCAACTGGTTAATACCAGAAAACAAAGTCATTTTGTCGGAAAAAGACAAACATCATCCATTGTTTAAAGATTTTGAGTCACCCTTTATATATGAAGGAAAAGATTAGTGTTTTTCGAGTTTTTCGATGTTAGATGAAAAGATATTATAGATGAATATATTAGTCACAGGTGCCAACGGTCAGCTCGGCAACGAGATGCGGATAGTTTCCAAAGGAAGCTCCGACCGCTACATCTTCACCGATGTGGAGGAACTCGACATCACGAGTTATGAAGCCGTGAGCAAATGTGTCAAAGACAATAAAGTTGAGGTGATTGTCAACTGTGCGGCATACACAAACGTCGACAAGGCAGAAGACGACGAAGCGACAGCGGAACTCATTAACGCTCAAGCAGTTGAGAATCTTGCAAAAGCCTGCAAAGAAAACAATGCCACGCTCATCCACATCTCCACGGATTACGTTTTCGGCGGCAATGAGGGCAACACACCACGCACCGAAGACGAGCCTGTAAACCCTACCGGAGCCTACGGCAGAACCAAGCTACACGGCGAACAGGCTATTCAAAAAGTCGGATGTAACTATGTGATTATCAGAACCGCATGGCTTTACAGCGAGTTTGGTAACAATTTCGTGAAAACGATGCGCAAACTGACATCGGAAAGAGACAGCCTGAAAGTTGTCTTCGACCAAGTAGGCACCCCTACATACGCATTGGACCTCGCAAAAGTAATAATGATTATTATTGGAGAATTAAAAACTTCAAACTCCAAACTTCAAACTTCAAACTCCAAACTTCAAACTTCAAACTCAATTTATCATTTCAGCAATGAAGGAGTCATCAGCTGGTACGACTTCGCGAAAGAGATCTGCGAACTGAGCGGCAACAGCTGCGACATTCAGCCATGCCACAGCGACGAGTTCCCGAGCAAAGTCAAGCGTCCAAGCTATTCTGTCCTCGACAAAACGAAAATTAAAAATAAGTTAAATATCACGATTCCGCATTGGAAGGAGTCATTAAAAAATTGCATTAATAACCTATGAAGAACATCATCATCACCGGCGGCGCAGGATTCATCGGAAGTCATGTTGTAAGACTTTTTGTGAACAAATATCCTGATTATCATATCATTAACGTCGATAAACTGACATACGCGGGCAACCTCGCAAACCTCAAAGACATTGAAGACAAACCTAACTACACCTTCGTAAAGGCCGACATCTGCGACTTCGAGACAATTATGGGAATCTTCAAGAAATACAACGTCGACGGTGTGATTCACCTTGCAGCGGAGAGCCATGTGGACCGCTCCATCAAAGACCCATTCACATTCGCTCAGACCAACGTGATGGGTACTTTGAGCATGCTTCAGGCAGCAAAATTGACTTGGGAACAGATTCCGGAGAAATGGGAAGGCAAACGTTTCTACCACATCTCGACAGATGAGGTTTACGGCGCATTGGAGATGACCGACCCGGAAGGCATCGAGCCTCCGTTCACAACAAAGGCATCGTCAGGGAAGCACCACCTAGCCTACGGAAGCAAGTTCTTCACAGAAGATTTGAAATATATGCCGCACTCGCCATATTCAGCGTCGAAGGCAAGTTCCGACCATTTCGTGAGAGCGTTCCACGACACCTACGGCATGCCTACCATCGTGACAAACTGCTCGAACAACTATGGTCCGTACCAGTTCCCAGAGAAGCTTATCCCATTGTTTATCAACAATATCCGTCACCGCAAGCCATTGCCTGTTTACGGTAAAGGCGAGAACGTCCGCGACTGGTTGTACGTTGAAGACCACGCAAGAGCTATCGATTTGATTTTCCATAAGGGAACTATTGCTGAAACATACAACATTGGCGGCTTCAACGAATGGAAAAACATAGATATCATTAAGGTCGTCATCAACACTGTCGACAGACTTCTTGGCAGAAAAGAAGGCGAAGACATGGACCTCATCACTTATGTGACAGACCGTGCGGGACACGACATGAGATATGCCATCGACTCATCTAAACTGCAGAGAGAATTAGGTTGGGAGCCTAGCCTGCAATTCGAAGAAGGCATCGAAAAGACAGTGAAATGGTATCTCGAAAACCAGGCCTGGATGGATAACATCACATCTGGCGAATACGAAAAATATTACGAATCAATGTATGGAAACAGATAGATTATCACATATTATCAAAGCTAAATGCAGATATGCGCGTGTTGTTACTCCATGGCCGTGATTAAATGGTTATATGATTGAAAAGCAATTGATTAACTCTTAAAAATCACAAAAATGGAAAAAGTAACATTAATACCATATGAAAGTATTTACGAGAACTTCATAGATAAGAAGTATCTTCATGACGGTCTCGATGAATACTATTTCAGAAACCAACAGACAAAAAAGCCTGCAAACGATTGGCGTCACTTGCGTTCCGATGAGATTGAACGTCTTGTGAAGAACAGCAACACCGCTACCAGTTGGGACGACATCCTCGTAACCGACGATTTCGACACCAACTTGGTGAAAAACAATCGTTTCTACGGTTTGGTGCGCATCGGAGCCATCAAAAACGTGGTGCTTCAGTATCACGACTTAAAGATGGCGTGTGGTATAACCGACAGCACCATCATTTCTTGCGATATCGGCGACTATGTTGCCATTCACGATGTGCATTATATCGCAAACTATATCATAGGCGAGCGTTGTATTCTCTTCAACGTTCACGAGGTGTCATGCACCGACCACTCAAAATTCGGTAACGGCATCCTGAAAGAAGGCGAGCCAGAAGACGTCCGTGTGTGGCTTGAACTCATGAACGAAGCTGGCGGACGTAAAGTGTTGCCATTCGACGGCATGATCACCGCCGACGCTTATCTTTGGGCAAAATACACTGACATTCAGCCACTTCAGGACAGATTGTTTGAGATCACTCAGAAATCGTTCGATGCACGCAGAGGTTATTATGGCACCATAGGCGAAGGCTGCGTCATTAAAAACTCTTGGATCATCAAAGACGCTAAGATTGGTCCTTGCTGCTACATCAAAGGTGCTAACAAGCTGAAAAACATCACTATAAACTCATCAGAGGAAGAGCCTACACAGATTGGCGAAGGCGTGATTTTGGTCAACGGCATCGTGGGATACGGCTGTCACATCTTCTATTCGGTTGTGGCGACACGTTTCGTCATCGGCGACAATTGTAACCTGAAATATGGAGCCCGTGTGATTTACTCAATTTTGGGCGATAATTCAACGATTTCATGCTGCGAGGTGTTGAACAACCTCATTTTCCCGGCGCACGAGCAGCATCATAACAACTCGTTCCTCATCGCCGCCTGCGTGATGGGACAGAGCAACATGGCTGCCGGTGCAACACTCGGGTCGAACCACAACAGCCGCGCCACCGACGGTGAAATCGTGGCAAAACGCGGTTTCTGGCCAGGTCTTTGCTCAAGCGTCAAGCACTCGTCGAAGTTCGCTTCGTTCACACTGCTTTCTAAGGCCGATTATCCAAACGAGATGAACATCAAACTGCCATTTGCATTGGTGAACAACAACGTCTCAAAAGACCAGCTCGAGGTGATGCCGGCATACTGGTGGATGTACAACATGTACGCCATCGCACGTAACACTTCGAAATATCAGAAACGCGACAAGCGTAAACGCAGAATCCAAAACATTGAGTTTGAGACATTTGCACCAGACACAATGGAAGAAGTCATAGCCGGACGCAAACTCCTCGAAGTGTGGACAGCCAAAGCTTATCTGCGCTCAAAAGGCGAGAATCCGGAACAGGAATACTACACCTTGCGCGACCTCGGACACAAACTACTCAACGGTGACAAAGCCGTGGTCAAAGGTCTTGAAGTCCTAGGCGAAGAGATGGAGAAATCGCATCGTAAAGTGGTAATACTCAAGCCATACGAGGCATATCACGCCTACGAAGACATGATCATCTACTACGCTGTGAAGAACCTCGTCGCTTATATGGAGATTCATCCAAAAGAGACGTTCGAAGAGATGTGCAAACACCTCACCAACGTACGTCAACGTGAATGGATTAACATGGGCGGTCAGCTGGTGACAGAAGACGACCTCGAACGACTCATCGATGATATTTGCAATGGCACGCTCAACAGTTGGGACGACATCCACAGCCGCTACAACGCTTTGTGGGCTAAATATCAGAAAGACAAGCTGTTACATTGCTATCAGGCATTGAGATTCATATACGACAAATGTCCTTCTTTGACAAAAGAAATCTTCGCCGACGCACTCAACAGAGGAGAAAAAGTGCTTCAGTACGTCTGCGACCAAGTCTATGAATCAAGGAAGAAAGACTATGAAAACGTCATACGCAACTCGACATTCCGCAGCATGGAAGAGCGCGACGCGGTGAACGGAAAACTCGAAGACAACAGCTTCGTGAAACAAATCAAAAAAGAAACAGAGCAAGGCTTGAAAATGATAGCCGACGCAAGAGAATTAATTAAGTAAAACATTTAAAAACACAAGAATATGAGAGTTATCATTGAACCTAATTATGAAAAAATGTCACAGTGGGCGGCAAATCACATCGTCCGCAGAATAAACGAGTTCAAGCCTACAGCAGAGAAACCGTTCATCCTCGGTTTGCCTACAGGCTCAACTCCTATTGGCACATACAAATGCCTCATCGAGGCTTACAAAGCAGGTAAGGTTTCTTTCCAGAATGTGGTGACATTCAACATGGACGAATACGTGAAGATCCCGGAGAACCATCCAGAGAGCTACCATTCATTCATGTGGAACAACTTCTTCAGCCATGTGGATATCAAGAAAGAAAACGTGAACATCCTCAACGGCAACGCTGAAGACCTCGAGGCAGAATGCGCACGTTATGAAGCCAAGATCAAGAGCTACGGCGGCATCCACCTGTTCATGGGCGGCATCGGTCCTGACGGTCACATCGCATTCAACGAGCCTGGTTCATCACTGACATCACGCACAAGAGTGAAATCGTTGACAACAGATACCATCATCGCCAACTCACGTTTCTTCGAGAATGACATCAACAAGGTGCCTAAGACCGCTTTGACAGTCGGTGTCGGCACAGTGATGGACAGCGACGAGGTTATGATTCTCGCCAACGGTCACAACAAGGCACGCGCTTTGGCAGCGGCTATCGAAGGCGGCGTCTGCCATCTCTGCACTGTGAGCGCATTGCAGATGCACCCGAAAGGCATCATCGTGTGCGATGACGCAGCAACAGAAGAGCTGAAAGTCGGTACAGTGAACTATTTCAAAGATATTGAAAAGGCTAACTTATAATGTTTTTTAAACACGAATCGAGTTATATAGATGAAGGTGCCGTCGTTGGCGACGGCACCAAAATCTGGCATTTCTGTCATATCCAGAAAGGAGCGGTGATAGGAAAAGACTGCTCATTGGGACAGAATGTCAACATCGGAAACAATGTAAAGATAGGAAACGGCGTCAGGATTCAGAACAACGTGTCGGTGTACGAGGGAGTGGAGATTGAAGACTACGTGTTTTGCGGTCCGAGCTGCGTATTTACCAACGTCGTGACACCACGCGCGCACTTTCCGGTGCACGGCGTTTATGCGAAGACATTAATAAAAGAAGGTGCGTCGCTGGGTGCCAACTGCACCGTGGTTTGCGGACACACCGTGGGAAAGAGCGCATTGATAGCGGCTGGAGCCGTCGTCACCAAAGACGTACCGGATTACGCACTGATGGCTGGAGTGCCGGCACGACAGATAGGATGGGTTTGTGAGTGCGGAAAGAAATTACATGACGACTTGACATGTGATTGTGGTAGAAAATACGAATTATCAAACAAAAATATATTACTGCAAAAATGAAGAATTTTGCGATTATCGGAGTTGGAGGATACATTGCGCCGAGACATCTGAAGGCGATAAAAGACACGGGAAATAACATGGTTTCCGCCTATGACAAGAGTGACTCTGTGGGCATCATGGACAGCTATTTCCCCAATGCGGCGTTTTTTACAGAACAGGAGCTTTTTGACAGACATAACACACGACTGATTGAGCGTGGCACAAATATAGATTTCGTCACCGTCTGCACACCAAACTATCTGCACGACGCACACACTCGCTACGGACTGAGACTTGGTGCCGACGTCATCTGCGAGAAGCCGGTGGTGCTGAACCCTTGGAACATCGACGCTCTGGAGAAAGTGGAACAAAGCACAGGACATAAAGCATATACTATACTTCAACTGCGTTTGCACGACTCGATAGTTGCACTGAAAAAGAAAATCGACGAAGGACCGAAAGATAAGGTCTATGATGTCGACTTGACATATATAACAGCCCGCGGCAACTGGTATTACACCTCATGGAAAGGCAACGAGAACAAGAGCGGAGGCATAGCCACCAACATCGGAATTCATTTTTACGACATGCTTTCGTGGATTTTCGGTCCGGTGACGAAAAACGTGGTGCATGTATCGACACACGACCGTGTGGCGGGATACCTCGAGATGCCAAAGGCTCGTGTACGTTACTTCTTGAGTATCAACGCAGAAACGTTGCCGGAAAACGCTGTTCAAGGCGAGAAAAAGACATATCGCACCATCATGATTGACGGCTCGGAGTTCGAGTTCAGCACAGGATTTACCGAATTGCACACAAAGAGTTACGAAAAGATTCTTGCAGGCGAAGGTTTTAGGATCTCTGAAGCCAGAAACTGCATCGAGATAGTATATGAGATTAGAAACGCAAAGCCAATTGGCTTGGTAGGCGACTACCATCCGTTGGCGAAGCTGCCATTGTCAGAACACCCTTTTGGTTGGAGATAAATTATTGAAAATGAAGATATTAGTTACAGGCGGAACAGGGTTTATCGGTTCCCACACAACAGTAGAGTTGCAGCAACAAGGTTACGATGTTATCATCGTTGACGCATTGTTTAACTCAAGAATAGAGGCGCTCGACGCTATAGCTTCGATAACCGGCAAAAAGCCTGAGTTCGAGCAGTTCGACCTCGCCGACAGAACGAAAGTCGACGACTTTTTCAGCCGTCATCAGGATATCAAGGGCGTGATACATTTCGCAGCGCACAAAGCCGTAGGCGAATCGGTGGAGCAGCCACTGAAATACTACCGCAATAACCTTGATTCACTGATGAACATCCTTGAGTCGATGCACAAATATGGCGTGGAGAACCTCGTTTTCTCGTCATCATGCACCGTCTACGGCGAGCCAGACCCTGAGAATCTGCCTATTTCGGAAAAGGCACCTATCAAGAAAGCAGAATGCCCTTACGGCAACACAAAACAGATTGCTGAGGAGATAATGCAGGACTGCATCGTGGCATATAAAGGCTTGAACGCCATTGCTTTACGTTACTTTAACCCTGTCGGGGCTCATGAGAGCGCACAACTCGGCGAGCTACCGTTCGGAGTGCCTGCAAACCTCATGCCTTACGTCACACAGACAGCTTACGGCATCCGTCCGTTCCTGAGAGTGTTCGGCAATGACTACGACACTCCTGACGGCACGCCAATCCGCGACTACATCCATATCATGGATCTTGCGAAAGCTCATGTGAAAGCGGTGGAACGCATGATTCAAGGCAAGATGAAAGCCAATTTCGAGGTGTTTAACGTCGGAACAGGCACTGGATACTCGGTTCTTGACATCATCAAATCGTTCGAGAGAAGCAATAATCTCAAGCTGAAATACGAAATCGTGGGCAGAAGAGCCGGCGACATCGTGAAAATCTGGGCCGACCCAACATATACTAATAGAGAGTTGGGCTGGAAAGCCGAACGCAGCCTCGATGACATGACACGCAGCGCCTGGGAATGGGAAAAAGCCTATCGTGAAGGCAAGACTTGTTTTAAAATTGACAAATAAAAATTGAAATGAATAATAATCACCTTATTATAATGGCTGGCGGCGTCGGCTCGCGTTTTTGGCCGATGTCGATTCCTGAGAAGCCAAAACAGTTTATCGACGTGATGGGCATCGGGAAGACCATGATTCAGCTCACTGTGGAGCGTTTTGCAGGCATCATCGAGCCCGACCACGTGTGGATTGTGACATCGAAAAAATACAAGGACATAGTGATGGAGCAGTTACCAGAAGTACCTGAGACACAGATACTTATGGAGCCAATCATGCGCAACACAGCACCTTGCATCGAGTATGTGAGCCGTAAGATTTACGCCAAATATCCAGATGCAAATCTCGTGTTCTCACCTGCCGACCATCTCGTGCTCGACGTGCCGCACTTCCAAGAGGTGATTAAAGATTCTCTTGAATACACTAAAAATAACGACGTCATCGTGACACTCGGAATGATGCCGACACGTCCTGAGACAGGCTATGGCTACATCAAATCGCTTGACGCCAACTCGAAGGAAAAAATCCAGAAAGTGGAAGCTTTCAAGGAGAAACCGAACCTTGAGACAGCCAAGAAATACTTGGCGGACGGCGGCTACTACTGGAATGCGGGCATCTTCATCTGGAACGTGAAAATGGTTGTTAACACCATCGCAAAACTCGTGCCGGATTTGGCGGCAGTGTTCGACAAAATTGAGCCTCATTTCTATCAAAAAGACGAGCAAAACGTGGTCGACGAGCTTTTCCCGACATGTCCGAACATCAGCATCGACTATGCCGTGATGGAGAAATCGAAAGACGTGTTCGTGTATCCTGCAAGCTTCGGATGGAGCGACATCGGCACATGGGGCAGTCTTTACACGCACATCCCTTACGATGAGAAAAAGAACGCCATCATCGGTGAAAACATCCAGATGGTCGATAGCAAAGACTGCGTCGTGCGTTCGTACGGAAGAAAGAAAGTGATAGTGCAAGGTCTTGATAATTATATAGTTGTAGACGACAACAACTGTCTGCTGATCTGCAAAATGCAAGACGAACAGCTTATAAAAGAATGGCAAAAATAAATTGAAAAATAGGGTTTTATGAAAAGATTTTTAACAAATATTGCAAGATTGTTTTTCGGAAAACGAAATTCCGGTTCATTATCAAGAGGTTATGTGTTGGCGATTGATATTCTTCTTGTGATAATGGCTTTGGTTATCACTCCAATGCTTATGTATTACAAGAATTTTGAGGATTTTCATACCGACAGAATGGCTTTTTTGGCAAAATCAGCATCATTGTTGCTGTTTTTTATCATCGGTTTCCTGATTACAGGTTCCTACAAAGGACTCATCAGATATACAGGTTTCCATGACATCGAGAGAATCTCAGCCACAACTCTTTGGGTGTTTGTGACATTTTGCTTTACGAAACTGTTTATCGACAACATTCATTCTTTAAGTTTCATTTCCCCATATTTGCCAAAATATACGACAGCATTGATAATCTGCATTATATCATTGATTTTCATGATTTTGGGACGACTCACAATCCGTCGTATCTACAATGAGTATCTGCGTCCACAACCAAACAAAATCAACGTCATCATTTATGGTGCAGGCGATGCCGGTCCTATTACGCAAAACGCTCTGTATCAAGACACTTCAACACAATATAACATAGTTTCATTTGTCGATGACTCTGATCAGAAAATCGGAAAATCAATCAATGGAGTGAAGATTCGCAAACCAGAGATGGTTTTTAACAAAAACTTCATCAACACTTACCATGTCGATATGATTATTTTGGCAATGCCAAGTTTGAAAATTGACAAACGTAATGAGATTGTAAACAAACTCATCGACCTTGGAGTTACGGTGAAAGCCATTCCGCATGTCGATTCATGGATTAATGGTGACCAATTGAATTTCAATCAGATTCAAGATATCAAGATTGAAGATTTGCTTGAAAGAGAACCTATCGTTTTGGGCAAGGAAAACGTGAAACACGAGCTCGAAGGCAAGGTGGTGATGGTGACAGGTGCTGCTGGCTCGATTGGTAGTGAAATCTGCCGTCAGGTGCTGCAACACAACCCGAAACGCCTTATTATGTTCGACCAAGCCGAGTCGCCAATGTACGATTTGCAGTTTGAGCTGAACAACGAGGAGCCGTACAAACATATCGCCGTTCCGAAGGAATACGTGGTCGGTAACGTGAAGGATATCAACAAGATGACCGAGGTGTTTGAGAAATACCAGCCTCAGATTATCTATCATGCCGCAGCTTACAAACACGTCCCGTTGATGGAGAGTTTCCCGTATGAGGCAGTGTTTGTCAATGTAGGCGGAACAAAGATTGTCGCTGATTTGGCAATAAAATACGGCGTTGAGAAGTTCGTGATGATTTCAACAGACAAGGCCGTCAACCCGACCAACGTGATGGGTGCGACGAAGCGTATCGCCGAGATTTACACCCAAAGCCGTAAGAGCAACACCAAGTTTGTGACCACTCGTTTTGGTAACGTTTTGGGCTCAAACGGTTCAGTTATCCCATTGTTTAAGAAGCAGTTATCTCACGGCGGACCATTGACAGTCACCGACAGAAACATCATCCGTTACTTCATGACGATTCCTGAGGCATGTAGTTTGGTTTTGGAAGCCGGTGCCATTGGTGATGACGACGATATCTTTGTGTTCGACATGGGCAAGCCTGTCAAGATTTATGACTTGGCAAGCAAGATGATAAAGCTGTCGCACATGCCTGACGTTCAGATTGAGATTACAGGTCTGCGTCCTGGTGAGAAACTGTACGAGGAGCTGTTGGCAACCAAGGAAAACACCATCCCGACCGAGCATCCGAAGATTATGCGCGCCAAGGTGCGTGAATATACCGAGGAAGAGGTAAATAATGAGATTGGTAAACTTCTTGAGATTTTGCCTACTTGCAACGATTTCGACATTGTGAAGCAGATGAAGGTCATCGTGCCAGAGTTCAAGTCAAATAACTCTGTGTATCAGATACTTGACAAATAAAAAAAGAGCCACGTGTCGGACTCGAACCAACGACCTACGCATTACGAATGCGTTGCTCTACCAACTGAGCTAAAGTGGCGTAATATCGAGTTGCAAAAATACATATTTTTTTGTTCAATGAAACAAAAATTATAAATTAACGTTAATTAATCACGTCATTTCGACTGAAGCGGAGCGGAATGGAGAAATCACCGGCATACAATTGATTCTGAAACATTCAGATGGCGGTGTTTTCTCGACAAGCTCGAAATGACGCATGTGAATGTTTATGTTTTGGAAGATTCTTTCAGTGGTTTTGGCGTCGATTGTGAAGACGTTTTTCGCACCGGCAGCGGGGTTTGCGGCGGGGTTGTCGTTTGGCACCACTTTTGCCGCGACTTCCATCGGGGCGATGACGGGATTCACACTGTTCTATTTTTTCTGCGACATTATCTTAAACCGGTTTTATAAAAAAAGAAAGAAGCTTCCAACGGCGAAACAGCTAAGGAAAGCTCGCAAAATCGTAAATTTCAAAAAGAAATATCCAGTGTGGGTCTTCATACCCATGCTGCCCGTCATGTCGATTCCGGTGATGGCAATCGTAGTCAGGAAATTCTTCAGACACAACAAACCAGTGTTCGCATTGTCACTTTTGACGGTGACGCTGTTCGCACTGGTTGGGTGTTTGGTGTTTTCGCCTATACAATACCTATAGTTGGCAAAGTGCCGCTGCACCGAGGATTGCCACTTCGTTGTCGGCGAGTTCCGACACACGGATTTCCACTGTACCTTGATAGATATTCAGCAGATGCTCGTCGAACGACTTGCGGAGAGGCTTCATGAGGACTTCGCCGGCATGGACAGGACCGCCCATGAGGAAGATAGCCTGCGGAGCTGAGAATGTCACTGCATTTGCCATCGCGATGCCGAGAAGATAACCCACATTTTCAAAGGTCATGATACCAATCGGGTCGCCGGCATTGGCAGCGTCACCGACCATTTTTGATGTGAGATTTTCAGGTGCGACTTGTTTCAAAACGCCATTGTACAAAGGATTCTGCTCCATCAGTTCGAGAGCTGTGCGACGGATGCCACCAGCCGAGGTGTAAGTCTCAAGACAGCCTTTACGTCCGCAGCCACACTGGCGACCGTTGATTATGATGATCGAGTGACCGAGTTCACCAGCAGTGCTTGTCGAGCCAAGAACCAGCTTTCTGTCGATAATGATGCCGCTTCCCACGCCTGTTCCGAGCGTGAAAGTGATGAAATGGTCGAGGTTTTTGGCGCCACCATAAATCATCTCGCCGTATGCCGCAGCGTTGGCGTCGTTCGACACAACCACTTTAGTATCAATATGTTGCTTCATCATCTCGGCAAGCTTCACCTGACCTTTGAAGTTCAAGTTCGGAGCCTTGTCAATGCTTCCGGTGTAGGTGTTACCATTCGGCGCACCTATGCCGATACCTTCGATTTCGGCAATTTGGTTTCTCTCAAGCAAAATCTTGATTTTATCTGCCACATCTTTCACATAAAGCGCAGCATCATAATACTCGTTGGTATGCAGGTTTTCCTTGTCGATGATTTTTCCGTCGGCGCGGACGATTCCGATGTCGGTATTTGTGCCTCCGATATCGATTCCGATAGAGTGTCTTGCTTTCATATTTGGATAATTTTTATTTCAAATTGAAATTTTTCTTCGCAAAATTAAAAAAACTTTAAATAATATCAATTAAAATCAATTCTTTTTTTTATCTTTGCGGATTATTTAGAAATTTAAATACGTTTTATGAAGAACGCATATCGCGAATATAAGTTTTTGAATCTCACAAACATAGCAGATGAGATTCGTAAGTTTTGGGAAGATAACGACATCTTCAACAAGAGTTTGGAAAACACCAAGAACGGAACGGCGTATGTATTTTACGAAGGTCCACCGTCAGCAAACGGCATGCCGGGCATCCACCACGTGATGGCTCGTACAATCAAGGACACCTTCTGCCGTTTCCAGACATTGAAAGGCAAATACGTTAGCCGCAAGGCAGGATGGGACACCCACGGACTGCCAGTGGAGCTTGGTGTTGAGAAGAAACTCGGCATCACAAAGGAAGATATCGGCAAGAAAATCAGCGTGGACGACTACAACCGCGCCTGCCGCGAAGAAGTGATGAAATACAAGGACCGCTGGGACGACCTCACCCGTCAGATGGGCTACTGGGTTGACCTCAACAATCCATATATCACATTCACAAACGAGTATATCGAGACTTTGTGGTTCTTACTTAAAGACTTGTATAACAAAGGTTTACTCTATAAAGGATACACCATCCAGCCCTATTCTCCGGCTGCAGGAACAGGCTTGAGCTCACACGAGTTGAACATGCCAGGCTGCTACCGCGATGTGAAAGACCTCACCTGCGTGGCGATGTTCCGCTTAAAAGCCGACCAGCGTAAGTTCGATAAACTTCCATTCGGCGTTGACGTGAACTTCCACGACGTGCAGATTGTGGCATGGACCACAACACCATGGACCTTGCCGTCGAACACAGCATTGGCAGTGGGTCCTGGCATCGAATATAACCTCGTGAAGACAGTGAACCCGAACAACGGCGAGCAGATTTACATCATCATCGGAAAGCCGTTGATGGCATCGTTCTTCCCGTCAGAAGAGGAGAAACCGAAGTTCGAAGACTGGAAAGTCGGCGACAAGAAACTTCCTTACGAAGTTTTGGGCACATGCAAAGGCAAAGATCTCGCAGGCCTCGACTACGAGCCGCTTATCCCATGGGTGAGACCTGACGGCGACGGATTCCGCGTCATCCCAGGTGACTACGTCACAACAGAAGACGGTACCGGCATCGTCCACATCGCTCCCACCTTCGGTGCTGACGATAACAGAGTGGCAAAACAGACCAACATCCCGCCACTGCACCTCATCGACAAAGACGGCAAGGCACAGCCGATGGTCGACAAGACAGGTAAGTTCTTCCTCCTCGAAGACCTTGACCCTGAATGGGTTAAGACACATGTCGACGCTGAGGAATATGCAAAATACGCAGGCAAATTCGTGAAAAACGCCTACGACCCGACAAAGACAGACAAAGATATTTCATTGGATGTCGAAATCGTCATCATGCTGAAGGAACAGGGCAAGCTCTTCAAGAGCGAGAAACACACCCACAACTATCCACACTGCTGGCGTACCGACAAACCTGTCCTCTACTACCCTCTCGACAGCTGGTTCATCAAGACTACCGCGTTGAAAGACAGGATGATAGAGCTCAACAAGACCATCAACTGGAAACCTGAGGCAACAGGAAGCGGACGTTTCGGCAACTGGCTCGAGAACCTCGTCGACTGGAACCTCTCACGTTCACGTTACTGGGGAACACCACTTCCAATCTGGAGAACAGAAGACGGCAACGAAGAGATTTGCATCGGCAGCGTGGCAGAACTCCGTGAAGAAATCGAGAAATCTGTCAAGGCAGGATTTATGAAGGAAAATCCTTATAAATCAGAGGATTACACCAAGTTCGACCTGCACAGACCATATATCGACGGCGTGGTTTTGGTTTCAAAATCAGGAAAGAAGATGTTCCGCGAGCCAGACCTCATCGACGTGTGGTTCGACTCAGGCGCGATGCCGTACGCACAGATCCATTACATGGGCAAGCCAGGTCAGTTGAACGACAAGACCTTCCCGGCCGACTTCATCGCTGAAGGCGTCGACCAGACACGTGGTTGGTTCTTCACCTTGCATGCTATCGCAACGATGTGCTTCGACTCTGTGGCATATAAGAACGTGATTTCCAACGGTTTGGTGCTCGACAAAAACGGCAATAAGATGTCGAAACGTTTAGGCAACGCCGTCGACCCGTTCGGAGCCATCACAAAATACGGTGCCGATGCAGTGAGATGGTACATGATGACCAACTCGCAGCCTTGGGACAACCTGAAATTTGACGAAGACGGCGTCGATGACGTGCGACGCAAGTTCTTCGGAACATTATACAACACATACGCATTCTTCGCACTCTACGCCAACATCGACGGATTCGAGTACAAAGAAGCCGACATCCCGTTTGAGAAACGTCCTGAAATCGACAGATGGATTCTCTCAGAGCTCAACTCACTCGTTTTGGAAGTCGAGAAAGACTACGAAAGCTACGAGCCTACAAAGGCCGGTCGTGCCATCGGCAACTTCGTAGACGCTCACTTGAGCAACTGGTACGTACGTCTGTCGCGCCGTAGATTCTGGAAGAGCAACGGCTCAGAGGACAAGACCTCGGCATATCAGACATTGTACACCTGCCTCGACACCTTGGCACGCCTCATCTCGCCTATCGCGCCGTTCTTCAGCGAGCAGCTTTACCGCGACCTCAACGCCGTGACACACCGAGACAGCGCAGAGTCAGTGCATCTGACATCATTCCCGAAGGCAAACGAGAAATGCATCGACAAGAAACTCGAGGAACGCATGGAGATGGCACAGCTCGTGGCATCAATGGTGCTTTCGTTGAGAAAGAAAGCCAACATCCGTGTGCGCCAGCCATTGTCAAGAATCATGATTCCGGTGCTGAGCGACGAGATGATGCAGCAGCTTCAGAAGGTCGAAGGCCTCATCCTTTCGGAAGTCAACGTGAAGAAAGTGGAATATCTCACAGGCGAACTCAACATCCTGGTGAAGAAAGTCAGACCGAACTTCGCCTCGTTGAAGACACGTTACGCCAAGCTGATGGGCCAGCTCACAAAATATTTCAATGGCATGAGTCAGGAAGACATCCGCAACTTCGAGAAGAACGGCGGAGCAACGATTACCGTTGAGGGTCAGGAAGTTAACCTCATCTTGGAAGACGCGCTCATCACAACAGAAGACATCCCGGGTTGGACAGTTACCACACAGGACAACATGACTGTGGCGCTCGACATCACCATTTCGCAAGAACTGTTTGAGGAAGGTCTCGCAAGAGAAATCATCAACAGGGTGCAGAACATGAGAAAAGACAGCGGTCTCGAAGTCACCGACAAGATTGTTTTGACAATTGAAAAGAATGCCGACATCATGAAACCTGTGGAGCGTTTCGGAGAGTACATCTGCTCTGAGACCCTTGCCACACTTGAGATGGTCGACAAACTCGAAAACGTTGAGGCTCAAGAACTTGTGGACAAGATTTCCGCAAAAATAACGATTAAAAAAGCATAACAAAATAACATCACTATGGAAGAAACAGTCAACACATCAGAAAAAACCAGATATTCTGACGAAGAACTGGCTGAATTCAAGGAATTGATTTTGGAAAGACTGGCACAGGCACGCAAAGACCTTGCTTTGTTGCAGGAAAACGTAGCCAGCGGTAATGATTCTGACGACACAGCTCCTACTTTCAAGATTTTGGAAGAAGGCGCGGCAGTATTGTCGAAAGAGGAAAACAGCACCCTTGCAGTGCGTCAGATCAAGTATATCAAGAACCTCGAGAATGCTTTGATTCGCATTGAAAACAAGACCTACGGTATTTGCCGTGTGACAGGGAAGCTCATTCCGAAGGAGCGTCTGCGCGCAGTACCTCACGCCACACTCAGCGTGGAGGCCAAGATGAATCAAAATAAGAGGAAATGAAAAAGCCACTGATTGTCATCTTTTTGGTTCTTTTGCTCGACCAGTTTTCTAAGATTTTGGTCAAGACAACGATGGCAATTGGCGAGGCTGTTCCCGTTTTCGGAAAATGGTTCTATATCTTGTTTATTGAGAACAACGGGATGGCCTTCGGATGGGAGATATCCGGCGCAGAATGGGGCAAAATATTCTTGAGCCTGTTTCGTGTAGCCGCCGTGGTGTTTCTGTTCTGGCTTCTTTTCAGACTCGTGAAGAAAGGCGTGAAATTCGGGCCATTATTCGGCATCTCGCTGATTATCGCGGGAGCGTTGGGTAACATCATCGACGGGATGTTTTACGGCCTGATATTCGATTACGCGGGCTTTTTGCAAGGCAGAGTTGTAGATATGCTTTACTTCCCGCTGTTCACCTTTCCGGAATGGGTCCCGTTTCTCGGAGGAGAGATATTTTTCAGCCCGGTGTTCAACATCGCCGACAGCGCAATAACAATCGGGATAATATATATGATAATCTTCCAATGGAGTTTTATCAAAAATTTTGAAAAGATAATAGAAAACAAACAACAATAACATGGAAAAAGAAATAAAAGGTCGTATTGTACAGATCATCGGACCGGTTATCGACGTGGCCTTTGACGATGAAAAGAATTTGCCGAACTTGCTGGATGCGCTTGAAATCACGCGCAGCAACGGAGATAAGCTCATCACGGAAGTGCAACAGGACATCGGAGAGAACACCATGCGTACCATCGCTATGGACTCCACTGACGGTCTACGCAGAGGCATGGAGGTTCGCAGCCTCGGACATCCTATCACAATGCCTACCGGCGATCAGGTGAAGGGACGTCTTTTCAACGTGATTGGCGACAGCATCGACGGCTTGAAGCCGATGAATCCAGGCAAACGCAACAGCATCCACCGCGACCCTCCGAAGTTTGAGAACCTCTCGACAAAACAAGAGATTCTGTTTACAGGTATCAAGGTCATCGACCTTATCGAGCCTTACGCCAAAGGCGGTAAGATCGGTTTGTTTGGTGGCGCTGGTGTCGGCAAGACCGTGCTTATCATGGAGCTCATCAACAACATCGCGAAACTGTATTCTGGTATGACAGTGTTTGCAGGCGTCGGCGAGCGTACCCGTGAGGGCAACGACCTTCTCCGCGATATGATTGAAGCAGGCGTTATCAAATACGGCAAAGAGTTCAAGGAAGAGATGGAGAAAGGCAACTGGCCACTCGATAAAGTCGACTACAACGAACTCGACAAATCGCAGGCTACGCTGGTGTTCGGACAGATGAACGAGCCACCAGGAGCACGTGCGAGAGTGGCACTCTCCGGCTTGAGTATGGCAGAATATTTCCGTGACGGCGACGGCGAGACAGCAGGACGTGACATCATGTTCTTCATCGATAACATCTTCCGTTTCACACAGGCAGGTTCTGAGGTTTCAGCTTTGCTGGGACGTATGCCATCTGCTGTGGGTTATCAGCCAACATTGGCATCGGAGATGGGTGTGATGCAGGAAAGAATCACTTCCACAAAGAGCGGTTCCATCACCTCCGTACAGGCTGTGTATGTGCCTGCCGACGACTTGACAGACCCGGCACCGGCAACTACATTCGCACACTTGGATGCAACCACCGTTTTGAGCCGTAAAATCGCGGAATTAGGCATCTACCCTGCCGTCGACCCACTCGACTCAACATCAAGAATTTTGACTCCAGAAATCGTCGGTGAGGAGCATTACAAGACAGCACAGCGTGTGAAGAACATCCTCCAGAGATACAAGGAGTTGCAAGATATCATCGCCATCCTCGGTATGGACGAGCTCTCTGAGGAAGACAAGCTCATCGTGCACCGCGCACGTCGTGTTCAGAGATTCCTCTCGCAGCCATTCACCGTGGCGGAGCAGTTTACAGGCTTGAAAGGAGCCACCGTCAAGATTGAGGACACCATCAAGGGCTTCAACATGATTATGGACGGCGAGGTCGACCAGTATCCTGAGGCAGCATTCAACCTCGTGGGAACCATTGAGGAAGCCATCGAGAAAGGTAAGAAGATGTTGGAAGAAAGCAAGGAGTAAGCCATGAGACTCGAAATAACATCTCCCGACAAGCAGATTTTCAGCGGCGACACTGTGTTGGTGCAGCTGCCTGGAAGCGACGGCTTATTTGAGATTCTCAACAACCATGCCCCGATGATCGCAGCTTTGGGTCCAGGCAAGATCAAAGTGCAGGACGAAGCTGGCAAACTGCAGTTTTTTGAGATAAAAGGCGGCGTTTGCGAAATCAAGGACAATATTATAATGGTATTGGCAGAATAAAATTTAAAGACTATACATCGATTAGATTGTATGGTCTTTAATTTTTTTTATAAAAATAGTAAACGCTTTTACTTTTTTTGTATTTTTGCACCGAAAACGAAAAAGAATTATTAATTAATTTCATTATTTATGAGAAAATTTAGACTCATTTTGTTAGCTACACTGATGATAATCAGCAGCTTAACATTTGCACAGGAAAAAGTTGACAGAACACCGAAGATTTCAGGTTTTGTCCAGACATTGTATCAGGCTGACTTCAGCGATGACTTCGACCTTAACAGCAACACATTCAGAATGCGCCGTGTCCGTATGTCGATTGACGGCAAGCTCACAGAGAATTTGTCATACAAGATCCAGGGTGATTTCAGCAGAAGCCCAATGCTTGTTGACGCTTACGTGAAATATAAAGTGTGCGATGCTTTCTCGATTCAGGCTGGTCAGTTCAAGCTCCCATTTACAATGGAGACAGCCATCAACCCAGTAAATCTTGAGATTTTCGATTATGGTGAGGTCGTTTCCAAACTCGCAGGCTATAGCGATGTGTGCGGCGTGGGCGCTCTCGGTCGTGACATGGGTGTTATGGCAACAGGAAAGCTCTTCCAAAAAGACGACTTCAGCCTTTTGGAGTATGCTGTCGGCGTGTTCAACGGCAACGGTGTCAACAACACTGATAACAACAACCGCAAAGACGTGGCTGGCCGCGTGGAATTCCATCCTTGGTTGAAAGAAGTGACACTCACAGGATCTTTCTACATTGGAAAGTATAACAAAGACGAGAACTTTGGCGACCGTAACCGTTATTCAGGCGGTGCACAGTTCAAGAACGACCGTCTCATCGTCCGTGGTGAGTATGTTGCAGGCGATACTGGCGTTAACGACACCATCGGCAACTTCAAGAGCAACGGTTTGTACGCTGTCGCAGGTTACAATTTCTTCTTGGGTAAGGAAAAGAAACAGACTTTGATGCCGGTGCTTCGTTTCGACCGTATGGTTGCCGACACCGATATCGAAAAAGGTGGCAAAAACTACTTTACAGCAGGTATCAACTACTGGCCTGTGAAATGCCTCAACTTCAAGCTCGACTACACATACATCCAGCCAGAGAAGGGCGATGTTTCACATCGAATCGTAGCAATCCTGAGTTTCAAATTCTAACGTAAATCATTAAATATCAGTTAATTATGTCAAAAGACTTATTGAAAAAAGAAGACTGGTTGGCGGTGTGGATCGGCTTCATCGTCATTGCGATAGGTGCTGTGTCGGTTTTGACAGGCTGGTTCGACTTCTCGGCAGCCAAATTCAGCACATGGGTCATCGGTGAGGAAGGCGTCAAGAAGGCTGTGCCGCTTGCCGAACAGCTCGGACAGTGGATTTTCTGGCGCAAACTCATCGTGACGGTGCTTGTTCTCGGAATATTATTTACAATAGGTATCAAATTGCAGGGCGAGAATGTGAAAAAATACATTCCGGCATTCATCGTGCTGTTTGTGATAGCAATCATCGTGCGTTTTGTGAGTGCTGAGTTCACCTTGAACCGTTACCTCGAATGGGCATTCTGGGCATTGCTCATCGGCCTGTTGATTTCCAACACCGTCGGCACCCCTGAATGGCTGAAACCTGCAATCAGGACTGAGTTTTACATCAAGACCGGTTTGGTCATCATGGGATTCTCGGTGTTGTTCAGCAACATCGCGAAGTTCGGTCTCTACGGCCTCGGCATCGCTTGGGTTGTGACACCTATCGTCATCATCTTCATGTGGTGGTTCGGCACCAAGGTGTTGAAAATCGGCAACAAGCCGTTGGTTATCACTTTGGCATCGGCAACTTCGGTGTGCGGAACAAGTGCCGCCATCGCCACAGGAGCCGCTGCAAAGGCAAAGAAAGAAGACCTCTCATTGGCAATCTCCATTTCTATCATCTTCACCATTTTGATGATGGTGTTTGAGCCTATGATCATCCGTTGGGTCGGCATGAGCAACCTCATGGGCGGCGCGCTCATCGGTGGTACTGTCGACTCGACAGGCGCTGTGGTTTTGGCTGGTAACGCACTCGGACCAGAGGCAGAGCAGGCTGCTGTTCTCGTGAAGTCGATTCAGAACATCCTCATCGGATTCATCGCCTTCTTCGTGGCAGTGTTCTTCGCTTTGAAGGTTGACAAAACCGGCGATCAGAATGTAGGCGCAGGCGAGATCTGGAACCGTTTCCCGAAGTTCATCATCGGTTTCTTCGTGGCATCATTGGTGGCATCGTTCATAGTGCTGCCTATGACCAGCGGCGCTGAAGTTAAGGCCATCAACGGAGTGCTCGACCAGTACAAGAGCTGGGCATTTGTGCTCGCATTCACCAGCATCGGTTTGGACACCAACTTCAAGGCTTTAGCCAAACAGATGCAAGGCGGCAAGGTGTTGTGGCTCTACGTCGTGGGACAGCTGTTCAACATCGCATTGACACTGTTTGCGGTGTGGTTCCTGCTCTCTGGCGTGGTGTTCGACATCCCAGTACTTGACACATTCAAATAATGGATAAAAAACACATAGTTTTCAAGGTGATTACCATCGTTGTGGTGGTAATCACTTTGGTTTTGGCGGTTTACATCATGATAAATCGCAAGGGCGTGGTCGAAGATTACGACTTTGGTGCGGGGGCGTATTATTACGCCGACATCCCGACGGAGGAATATGCCAAGATTGACAAGGAAGGCGCATATATCAACACTGTTCCGAAGTGGATTTATTATGTGTTGTTCTTTGCGTGGGGATGGCTGATGTGGCGTTTGTGGGTATGGATTGAGGGGCGGAAAAAATAATTTTCGAAAAAACGTTGTGATATTGAAAAAAGTTGTATTTTTGCAGTCCCAATGACAAGGTATCATGGCCGAGTGGCTAGGCGAAGGTCTGCAAAACCTTTTACGGCGGTTCGATTCCGTCTGGTACCTCGAAAGACGCTGACTGAGAAGTCGGCGTTTTTTTTGTTATTCTATATTTTGCAAAGATAGGAAAAAACAAGTAATTTTGCAGATGAGATTAAATGATATGTGATATGATTGACCAGATTATCAACTACAACAAGACTTTCGTAGAGAATAAAGGCTACAAAAAATTCCTCACCGACAAATACCCTGACAAGAAACTGGCGGTCCTTTCTTGCATGGACACCCGACTGACCGAACTGCTTCCTGCGGCTCTCGGCTTGAAAAACGGCGATGCGAAGATTATAAAGAACGCTGGTGGTTTGGTGATTTCGGCTTTCGACTCAGCAATGCGAAGCCTGATTGTCGCCATCTATGAACTCGGCGTGAAAGAGATTATGGTGGTGGCTCATTCCCATTGCGGAGCCTGTCACATGAGCTACAACCACTTCCACCATGAAATGATAGCCCGTGGTGTAACAGATGAGACGCTTGACACAATCAGGAAATGTGGCATCGACCTTGACCAGTGGCTTGAGGGGTTCAAAGACACACCAACATCCGTCCGCAAAACCGTCGAGACCATAAAGACCCATCCGCTTGTGCCAAAGGATATTGTGGTCAGAGGTTTTATAATTGGTTCGGAGACAGGAGCTTTGGAGGAGATTAGATGATAACCCTCGACACCACCAACCTATGCTCTCACTTGCAGAAGAAGCTATTTGAAGATGACGGCGTATATCATCGTCTGTGGCTGGCTATGCAAGATGACCCTGAACTGACAGCGGTGGTTAGATCTCGCCAGCTTCATATTTATCGTAACGGCAAGAAAATATTGGTGCTTGCTGGGAAATCGGCTCCTAAAATAATAAGGGAAGATGGGATTTGTGAAATGTTAAAAAATTTATTCAAAAAATGAAAAACGAGAAGAATCCTGATCCTAATGTTATCCATCCAATAGCTGGATATGACAAGGAAATATATGTAAAGCCAACGATTAAGAATCAGAATATTATTGTCGGCGATTTTACATATATAGCTGATTCTGATTTTGAAAGCCACGTCACACATCTTTATGAATGGAATGGCGATAAACTTATTATTGGTAAGTTTTGTCAAATCGCTGCTGGCGTTGAATTTGTGATGAATGGTGCAAACCATCAGATGAATGCCATAACTACATTTCCGTTTTATACTTTGGAAGGATGGAATATGAATCCGCCCATGCCGTCAGAGCTTCCAATAAAAGGTGATACTGTAATTGGCAATGACGTATGGATTGGACAAAATGCAGTTATCCTTCCAGGTGTTCATATCGGGGATGGGGCCATCATCGGAGCTAATAGCATTGTCGGCAGTGATGTCGAACCTTACACGATTGTAGCTGGGAATCCTGCCAAAATGTTAAGAAAACGTTTTGATGAAGAGTTGATAGAAATTCTTCTCAAATTCAAATGGTGGGATAAAAGCATTGAAGAGATCAATGGATTGATTCCACTTTTGACATCAAGCGATTTAGAAAAAGTTAAAAAGAGATAAAGACAAGATTATGAACTGGATAATTCTCATCATCGCCGGTCTTTGTGAAACCGGCTTTGCTTTCTGCCTCGGAAAGACCAAATTGGCAGTCGGAACAGAGTTTTGGCTGTGGATCACTGGGTTTGCTTTGCTGTATGTGCTGAGTGCCATACTCTTAGCCAAAGCAACGCAGACTATTCCGATAGGAGTGGCATATCCTGTGTGGACTGGTATCGGGGCAGTCGGCGCAGTGTTACTCGGAGTCTTTGTCTTCCATGAGCCAGCAACATTTTGGAGGATATTCTTTTTGACAACGCTGATTTTGTCTATTGTCGGGTTAAAATATGTTGGATAAATAAAACAATATCACTAATCGTAAAGCTATAAAAATCCCTATTAATAGGGATATCACGCAATCTTTTTTCTTAGTATTTTTGCAGCATGAAAAAAGATATTCAATGACAACACTCGATAAGCTCGAAATAGGACAGTCGGCAGTGATAAAAGCTGTCAATGGAAAAGGCTCAAAACGCCAGCATTTCCTTGACATGGGAGTGATTCCCGACGCTGTGGTGAAGCTGGTGAAATACGCTCCTCTCGGCGACCCAATGGAACTGCTCATACATGGCTACTCCCTCACTCTCCGCAAAGCCGACGCCAAAATGATTGAGGTGGAAACGAAAACCACATTAAATGAAGATACAAAAGACGATTTCGACGCTAATCGTCTGTATATCACTTCATTACATGACCACAACGCACACCCAGGACTCGGCGAGGAAGGTATATATCACGATAAAACTCACGAAAATCCTGTTCCGAAAGGCACTATTTTGACGTTTGCGCTCGCAGGCCAGCAAAACTGCGGCAAGACCACGCTCTTCAACCAACTGACAGGCTCAAATCAACACGTAGGCAACTTCCCTGGCGTCACCGTCGACCGCAAAGACGGCATCATCAAAGGGCATAACTACACTCTTGTCACCGACCTTCCGGGAATTTATTCGCTTTCGCCTTACACCAACGAGGAAATCGTATCGCGTGAGTTCATTTTAAATGAAAAGCCGAAGGCCATAATCAACATTGTGGATGCCAACAACATCGAGCGCAATCTCTACCTAACCATGCAGCTGATGGAACTTGGCACACCTATGGTGCTGGCGCTCAACATGATGGACGAGGTTCGCAACAACGGCGGCTCAATTCTTGTCAATGATATGGAGTCAATTTTAGGACTGCCTGTCGTGCCTATCTCAGCATCGAAAAACGAAGGTGTCAACGAGCTTGTTGAGCACGCCATCCACGTAGCAAAATATCAGGAAGAGCCTGTGCGTCAGGACTTCTGCGACAAAGACGACCACGGCGGAGCCGTCCACCGCTGCTTGCACAGCATCATGCACCTCATCGAGGACCATGCTCAGCGTGCGGAAATACCGGTTCGTTTCGCAGCATCCAAGCTCGTCGAAGACGACAAAATAGTTCTTGAGGCGCTGCAACTCTCTCAAAATGAGAAAGAAACACTCGAGCATCTCATAGTTCAGATGGAAGAGGAACGTGGTCTCGACCGCGCCGCTGCCATGGCTGAGATGCGTTTCTCTTTTATAAAACGGTTATGCGCTAAAACAGTTGTGAAACCTAAAGAAAGCAAAGAATATCAACGCAGCCGCAGAATCGACAGAATCCTCACCGGCAAATGGACCGCCATCCCGATTTTCATCCTCGTGATGATGGCTGTCATTTACCTTTCTATCGATGCCATCGGAGCGCCTTTACAAGATCTTCTCGATAATGGAATCAACTGGCTCGCAGGCGTTTGTGGCGCGGCTCTGGCTCGCTGGAACATCACACCTGCAGTGCAGTCGTTGGTCGTCGACGGAATCTTCGGCGGCGTCGGCAGCGTTTTGAGTTTCGTCCCGATTATCATACTGCTGTTTTTCTTCTTGAGCATACTTGAAGACAGCGGCTATATGGCACGTGTGGCGTTTGTCAGCGACAGTTTCTTGCGAAAACTCGGTCTCACCGGACATAGCATCGTGCCATTGCTCATCGGCTTCGGATGCACGGTGCCAGCAGTGATGTCGGCACGCACACTGCACTCAACACACGACCGTTGGCGCACAATATTGCTCACTCCTTTCATGAGTTGTTCGGCAAAAATCCCGATTTATGCATTCTTCACAAGCTATTTTTTCCCTCATCACGGAGGCTTTGTGTTAATAGGTCTGTATCTCTTCGGAATCCTCGCCGGAATTGTTACCGCATTGATTACCAAATGGTTTGGCAACAAAGGTGACGTGGCTCCTTTCGTGATGGAACTGCCAAACTACCGACTCCCGAGTGCGAAAAACGTGGCACATCTCTTGTGGGACAAGACAAAAGACTTCCTACAACGCGCGTTCACCGTCATTTTTGTCGCCTCATTGGTGATTTGGTTCCTGCAAACATTTGATTTTCAATTTAATATGGTTGAAAATGGCGAAGGCAGCATGCTCGCTGTCATCGCAGGATGGCTTGCCCCGATTTTCCGCCCTATCGGACTCGGCGAATGGCAGATTGTCACAGCTTTGGTCAGCGGATTCATGGCAAAAGAGAGCGTCGTGGCTACCCTCGAGGTGCTTGGCGCAATGGATTTGTTCACCACTTTAACAGCCATCTCGATGCTGGTTTTCTGCCTGCTCTACACTCCTTGTGTGGCGGCAATGGCGGCAATACGCCGTGAACTTGGTACCAAATGGATGATTCTTGTGATTCTGTTCCAATGCTCGGTAGCATGGCTCTGTGCTTTCTTTGTATATCTAATTGCTGGCGCAATTATTTGTTGATTTCTTCAAGACATTCCTTGCACAGACAATCACTATAATTTTCTTTAAGATTTGCCTTCGCGCGGTCGCTGAGATGTATTGTCACACACCAGCAATTGATTGAATGAACACATTCAAATTCTTTTCCGCAGCGAGGGCAAATCTTCTTCATAACTAATTAACTATCTTATGATTACACGTTCTGTATATGTTTTTTCGCCATACTTAACTCTGACGAAATACATTCCAGCTTCAAATCCCGATACATTGATTTCCGTTTCAGTTGTTGAAAGCACCAACTGTCCTGTAACGTTATATAAATCAATGTTTTGAACATTTTCAGCGTTGATAAAAATCTTGCCGCTTGCAGGATTCGGGTACACCGAAACCTTCTCCGCCTCATTATCATCAACTCCCTGACCAGGAGGACCCGGAGGTGTCGGGTAATGCTCGATATCGTGAATCACACCTACAGCGTCGAGGTCCATTCCGCATGAAGCGAAAGGTGTCGGCCACGGGTCGTTGACGATATGTCCTTCAGAGTCGTATGTGCAATATTCAGGCTGAATACAACCCACAACATCCACTATGCGTACATGTGTGATGTTCTCTTTGTCGAGAAGTTCGTTATCCGGAACCTCATCCAAATCGAACGGGGTGCCGTACATTGCACCGTATTTACTGGCAAAATTGTGGATCTGTGCCGGATCAATGCAACCCATTCCACCAACCTGCGTCAATGTCTGCACCATGCTTATAGCTGGAAAACGGAAGAAGTTCTCACCGTCGGAGCTGACCTCCACGAAGCCCAGCTCAAGGAACCACATATCGGTGTCCTGTGCGTTGGCGAAACCGTTCTCAAACACAGCGAAATCCGCTCCTGGACGGTTGCAGATAGGTGATGCGAACGTCACTGTTGCTTGTCCGCCGTCGCCTAAACATGTAACACCCATAGTTCCCTGAGGGAATCCTATGACATTGGATGCCGGCCAACCTTGACCTGCCAAACCTGCGCTCGGATTGGAGATGTTCATCGGTCCTGGCTCTGCGACACAGCCTGTAGCCCAAGCCACAAATGCCGACGAGTCAGCATGCATGGCTGTGGTGCCGGGCTTGTCCTGTGCAGGAGCAAACTGCGCCCACACTGCCACCGGCACCATCGCCATCAATATCAATAAAAGTTTTTTCATTTCACAACGAGTTTGGTTGTCTTGGTGGCGTTACCAGATTTCACTGTAACGAAATAAACGCCAGCCTCAACACCTCTCAAATCGACAACCGACATTGTTGATGTCATCACGATGCGGCCTGTCATGTCGTAAATCTCGACACTCTGCACGTTTTCAGCGTTGACATACAATGTTTCTGTTGCAGGGTTAGGATAAACTGAAAGCATTGTAGCTTCAACCTCTTCAACAGCAAAGTACTCTGACACAGGCTGCACTGGTGTTTCCCAGACATAAGTCCAAGGAGCGATCTCAGTACCGATTGTATAGTCACCCCATTTCACGAAATCACCATTGACAACGGTCTGCTCGTCGAAAGTGAACCATGACTGCATGCCGTTTAAGTTGTACATGGCGTTATAACCATTAAGATTATAATCGACTTCCTCATAGTTAAATGTGAGGTCGGTAAGCATATATCCACCCCATGATGAAGGCTCGTCAGTGAAAGCAAAACGAAGGTCAACTTCAGCGATAGCCTGCATCATTTCTTTGATTGTGACGCTTTCTGTTGAGAATCTGTAACCCCATGCATAGCACACATCTTCAGGGTCTGCAAAGTTGACAGCAAAGATTGCTGAATTTTCGCCTTCGCCAATCCAGTAAACGATTTCTGAAGGGTCAATCATAGCTTCATCTGCCAATGCATAAACTGGAGCCACTTCTTTTGTCCAAACGTATGTGTACATAACTGGGTCAATAATTATGCCGCATGACTCGTCACCGAATTTCACCCAATCGCCATTAGAGACTGTCTGAACATCAAAGTATTCACCGGCAGTAACGCCATTCACATTGTACATCCACCACATTCCGGCAAGTTTAAGATCCAAAACTCCGTCGTTGAATGTGACGTCACTGACAAATGACTCGCCAACAAAACCGAAACGATAGTCGGTTGCCTGGATGTCGAGCATCATGTCTTTAACGGTAACTGTCTCTGTGCTGAAGCGGTAGCCCCATGCCAATGCTGTGTCAGGTTCTGCCCAGTTGGCGATGAAAACCACTTCATTATCGCCTTCGCCAATCCAATATTTGATTTGTGAAGGGTCGATTGTCGCATCTTCCTGTGCGAAGAGGTTGGTCGAGAAGAGACCGAAGATTCCTAAAAGGAACATTAAAGTAAATTTTTTAACCATAATTTAAGATTTTTAAGGTTTAATAATAATTTTAATTACCTCAAAACCTCGTGGAAAAATGTTGGTAGGCCTTAAAAATAAGGATAAGCCAGCTTTTATCCCGAAAGCTTTGTTTACGATTTGTGGCAGGTCTTCTGACTTACTCCCTGATTCTTGCCGCCTTCCCGAAACTATTGATTATCAGTGGCATAGTAGCAAGCGTTAAGAGCTTACAGCAGCGGGAACTGTCCAGGATTTCCACCCGATTCCCTATTGAGCCTCCTCGGCACCATAAATCGTTGCAAAAATACAAAAATTTTTTTATTCAAAAAAATAGTCTTTAGTTTTTAGTCTTTAGACTTTAGTCATTCTGCACTAACGACTAAAAACTAACGACTAAAAACTAACGACTAAAGACTATGATTCTAATTCTACTGAAACCGACTCCATCTTGCCACCAAGTGGCGGGTTCATCTTTTTCACCTTCACCCAAGCGTATGAGACGGCTGGAAATTCCTTCTGAATGGCTTTTAAAATGCGTCTGGCAACGTTTTCAAGCAACTTTGAGGAAATCATCATCTCGCGCTTCACAATGGCGTAAACCTCCTGATAATTGACTGTATCCTCGAGATTGTCGCTTTCTTCCGCTTTCGATGTATCGACTTCCATGCTTAAGTCCACGTTGAACCATGTGCCTATCTTGCGCTCCTCCTCGAAGCAGCCGTGATAGGCGTAAAACTCCATTTTTTCTATTGAAATCAATGACATAGTCTTTAGTTTTTAGTCATTAGTCTTTAGTTCTAGCCTACTAAAGACTAGCAACTAGCGACTAAAGACTTTATTCCTTTTTCGATACGTTTTAACGCCTCATCCTTACCAATCAATGCCAGAATCTCATGAATATGCGGACCTTTGCCGGCGCCGACGAGCATCAAGCGGAGACCGTTCATTACTGGTCCCATACCGAGCTCGTTGATTGTAATCCATTCGTTCAAAATCTTGTCAATGTTTTCAGCGCTGAAATCGTCAATGTTTCTGATCACTTCCGAAGCCTGGCGCATGAGGTCGGCGCTGTTTTCTTTCCAGCGTTTCTTCACCGTCACCTCGTCGTATGTAGTAGGTTCTTCAAAGAAGAAGAAGCTCTGATCCCACATCTCTTTCACGAAGTTAACACGGTCTTTCACCAATGCAGCAACTTTCGTAACATATTGAATATCAGCGTCAATGTTCTTCTCTGCCTTCAGCCATTCCTTATATTCCTCACCCACTTGCTCTGGTGAGCGGCGCATCAGATATTCATGGTTGAACCATTTCGCTTTCTCAACATTGAATCGTGCTCCCGACTTGCTGCAGTGGTCGAACGAGAACGCCTGGATGAGCTCGTCCATAGAGAAAATTTCCTGTTCTGTTCCTGGATTCCAGCCAAGAAGCGCGAGCATGTTGATGAATGCCTCGGCATAGTATCCCGACTGCTTGTAACCTGACGAAATCTCGTGTGTCTCAGGATTCTCCCATTGCATAGGAAACACCGGGAATCCGAGGCGGTCGCCGTCACGTTTGCTGAGCTTGCCGTTGCCGTCCGGTTTGAGCAGCAATGGAAGGTGTGCGAACTCCGGAGCTTCCCAGCCAAATGCCTGATACAGAAGCACATGCAATGGCATTGATGGCAGCCATTCCTCACCACGGATAACGTGCGAAATCTTCATCAGGTGGTCGTCGACGATGTTTGCCAAGTGGTATGTCGGCATGCCATCTGACTTGAACAAAACCTTGTCGTCCAAAGTGTTTGTGTTCACCTTAATGTCGCCACGGATGATGTCGTGCATCTCCACCACATAGTTCTCCGGCATCATGAAACGCACTGTGTAAGGAGTGCCGTTTGCAATCAAAGCATCGACATCTTCTTTGGTCATTGTCAATGAGTTACGCAACTCCTGACGTGTCTCGGCGTTGTAGATGAAGGTCTTTTTCTGTGCCTCGGCTTCCTTGCGGAGGTTGTCGAGCTCTTCGGCTGTGTCGAATGCATAGTAAGCATGGCCTTTTGCGATGAGCTCATCGCTGTATTGTTTGTAGAGAGGCTTGCGATTGCTCTGTTTGTACGGACCGTAAGGACCGCCAACAATGTCGCTCTCATCGAACTTGATGCCGCACCAGTCAAGCGATTTTATGATGTAATCCTCAGCACCCGGCACGAAGCGGGTCTGGTCGGTATCCTCAATGCGGAGCAACATTTTTCCGCCGTTTTTCTTCGCGAAAAGATAGTTATACAAAGCGGTTCTCACGCCGCCGATATGCAATGGTCCCGTCGGACTTGGAGCAAAACGTACTCTTACTTCTTTCATTTCTCAAAAATTTTTGCAAAAATAAAAAAAAGTCTCGCAGATTCCACAGATTTTCACAGATTTTCTATCTACCGCAATCAAAGTGAGTATGAACGAAGGAAAAGAAAACCTCATCCGTACCAATTCGTACCATTTTTTCTTGACAAAATTTCGTAGAATTACTATTTTTGTCTTTTTAAATTTGGTATGAAAAAACTCAAAGCTTTATTGTTATCAAGCGTAATCGCCTTAATGATTATTTCTTGTTCTAACAGCGTTTCAAACAAGACATCGCAGCTTGAACTATCGCTAGAACTTATTGAAATCGACAGCGTCATGCAACAGCGCCCGGATTCGGCATTTATGATGCTAATCGATTCATCCCGTATGGACAAGGCATGCGTTGGCGCTACAGGAACAAATTATTATTATCTTCTCGTTTCCGAAGCCCTCTACAAAAACGACGCTCCGCAACTTGTTCGCACCGAACTTCTGGAAGCTCTCTACTATTTCGACAGCATTTTCGAGGCTAATCCCAAAGACGAAATCGCCGCTATACTCTCAGCCCGCTCGCATTACATGAATGGCGTAGGTTATTATGAAAACGACAGTGTTTTCGAGGCTTGCCAGCAATATTACAAGGCTCTCGAAATCGTGCAGCCTTTCGATTGCAATCCCAAATTTATTTCGTTGATTTACACTCGTTTGGCAAATATCTATTCCGACAAATTCCTCATCGAACCGGCTATCGTTTTCTACAAAAACGCACTCGAATATAAAAAACGCGACCCTCGTTCAAACATCGCTAACACATTGTTTTTCATAGGATACGAGTTTGAAAAAGGCGAGGAAGCCGATAGCGCAATCTATTATTACAACCTCTCTTTGGAGAAAATTTCCGACACTAACAGCCTTCTGTATCGAAATGTCATAAATAGGAAGACAATTGCCACATATACTGTTGATAATGATGGAGAAAAGGCAATAAAATCATTAAAAAACATTATCAAAACAGGTGAAGATTATGAGATATATGACCGGTATTTAGGTCTTGGTTATATTTATATTCTTGAAAATCAATATGATACCGCTCTCATTTATCTTAACGAGGTCTTCAACGACGCTCCTGATATTTTCCTTAGAACACAAAGCGCAAACCACCTTTACGAGATTTACAACCATTTAGCAGACACCGTAAAAGCGGATTCCTACTCGCGATTCATCACCGAAAACACTCCGCCTGAATTCGGGACAAAAGCCGACGAATGGCAGCTCACCGGCATGTTTCAAGATTATCTCAAACAAAAACACGAGCAAACTCTGGCATTGGAACAACAGAAAAAGAGGCACGAAATCACCATTATTATAATTGTTGCAATCGCTATAACAGTAGTAATTGCTGTCTTTTTGATGATTCGGCACAAAAGAAAACTTAACACTTTCAAAAAAGAGGCAAACATGGACGGCTATAACGCCTTTATCAAAGAGCCTGTTTGCCAATATATCCTTGAAACAGCGCACGAGCAGCAGTTTAAGTCGAAAATGGATTGCACCATTTACAAGGATTTCGCGCTCGACAAGGAACAGCTACTGACGTTACGAACCACGGCCGACAACCATCTTAACGGATTCACGGAGCGTATCAGAAACAAATATCCGGAGCTCACCAACGATGATGTCAACTATTGCGTTTTGTATCTGCTCGGCATGAAAGAGCCCGACATCGCGGCATTTATGCAAAAAGCGTACTCAACCGTAAGCGACCGCAGCCGCAAACTGAAAAAGATTCTTACTTCCGACTTCGATCTTACAACAACATTGCGCAACATCGCAATCGAATGACAATCGTACCTTTCCGTACCCAGTTTTCCTTGACATAGCTGCTTTTTGGAAATAATTTTGTCGTCGGAAACAAAAGTGTATAACTTAAAATTTTTTGCTATGAAAAAGATTACCTTAATTATCATTGCAGTGTTGATGGAATTGGCACTCAACGCACAAATTTCAGTTTGGGACGGCACAGCAGAACGTTGGACTCATGGTAGTGGTACCGAAGACGACCCTTATCTTATCGAAAACGCACAACAATTGGCTTACATCGCAGAAAAAACAAATGAAAATGTGTATAATGGTGTCAATCATAGAACAATGTATGTCGATACATGTTTCCTTTTAACCGTTGACATTGACTTTGGAGCAAGTTCTGGCCTGGAATGGGAACCCATCGGAACTGCGGGCAACCTTTCTTGGAAAGGCAAATTCGGCGGGCACTTCGACGGAGGAGGGCATAGCATGTCAAATATTAACTTTTCATACCAAAACACAAGTAATTTTTTCGGCATATTTGGCATGATGGAAGGCGGAAGTCTTAGAAACATACTTGTTGATGATGCGGAAATACATATTTCTGAAGCATATGCTTATACTTATGGACAGTCGGGGCTTATTTTGGGCTATGGTTCAAATGTCATTGTCGAAAACTGCATAAATAAAGCAGATGTTGTATGGGATCATATATCAATGGATATTAATGGATGCGTATTGGGAGGACTATTCGGACAACTTGGGAATTCAATAGTCAGCAACTGTCATAATTATGGAAACATCAGATTGCCCAATGTGGAATTGATGCATGATGGGGCGTATATTGGAGGCTTATGCGGTGTGATATATGAATCTGATATTGATAATTGCAGTAACTTGGGTGATATTTATGTACAAGGAGGAGATGTCTATTGGGGTGGAATTGCTATTTGCGGCGGCATAGCAAGCGTCATGTCGGGATCGATGGAATATTGTTTCAACACTGGAGATTGTGATGTCAATATAGTTGTCGAAGAAACAAACAATAATGTTAAATCAGCTGGAGGTCTTATAGGAGGAGTATTTACGAGTACTCTTGCAATATCCAACAGTTACAGCGCTTCGAACATAATTATGAGCGGCAACAATTTACCTACATATTATGGAGGAATTGTAGGATTTGTTGCAGACACTGTACAAGTTGAGGTAACCGATAGTTATTATCTTGATAACATAGCCAACAACAATTACGGCATCCCACAATCAGAAGCTTTTATGAAAACCCAAGATTTTGTCAATTTGTTAAACGCTAATGGTGATTTTTACGCAATGGATATAATGAATGTAAACAAAGGTTATCCTGTTTTCGAAAGATATTATTCCGTAGAAGAAACTGATTTTGCAAATGGAATATCTGTTTACCCAAACCCAGCGAAAGACGTTGTAAATATCACCTTTTCCAACAATGCAAAATGTCGTTCAATTGATATTTATTCCATCGACGGCAGATTAATGAAATCGCAAAATGATAGTTTCAACAAAATCAACATCGCCAACCTCACCTCAGGTTTATACCTAATCAAAGTGAGAATGAACGACGGAAAAGAATTCACAGAAAAGATTGTTGTGAAATAAAATATGTAGGTTAATTGTAGAATACATCAAAGTATTTCTGCAACTTCACAGGATCAGTTTGGTATATATTGTCGCCGTAGTAGCAGTCAGCAAGAACCTCATAAAGACGACAAAATTCTCCAAGGTCATGCTTGCCTCGTTGAGCATCAATGGTTAAAGATAGTAGTTCCAAAGCTCTGTCAGCAGCACGATGACATTGTTCGATGTTTCCTTTACTTTGCCAACGGTTCGCACGCGATACCTCGCTGCCGATATTCAGCATCTGCTCCGCTAAAGTCATCGTAGCCCACCTTCCGGCAGCTAAATCTGTATGCTGATAGTTGCTCATTTTATCAATGTATTAACGACTTCAACAATACGCTTACGAATGGCAGGGTCCTGAACATCACGACTCCTATTACCTTGATATGGACGAATATTGATAAGCGAGTCAAACTCAATTAAGTCTTCACCTTCCATCTCAGGATATAAGTTTATTCCCCACAAATCCGTCTGTTCCGAACCTTGCGAAAGCATTTCTTTTTCAATGTCAGCATGAAGCTCAGCATCTAGACCGATTATCACTTTTCGAATGTCAACAACAGCTTTAATCATGTCACCAAAATAACCTGGCAACATTTCATTTAATTTATTACGACTTATAGGCTGTGAAGTAATTTTCATAACTACTATCTATATAATTTCTGATTGCAAAAATACAAAATTTGTGAAAACTAATGTTATTTTTATGCAAATTTCGTATCTTTGCAAGTTTATAGTAATATGTCAAACTCTGCATTGATATCGAAAATCGAGCGCTTCATCAGGAAGTTCTACCTCAACCGCCTTATCCAAGGTGTGCTGATTGGTGCCGTCTTTATGATTGCTTTGTTTTTGATTATCAATGGAATAGAGTATTTCTCATGGCTTCCGCAGAAAGGCCGTTTGATACTTTTACTGCTTTTCATCCTCGGCACACTGTTTGTCACTATCTTCTACTTTGCAATCCCTGTCGTCAACCTCATCCGCTTCCGCAAAAAGATGTCCGATGAGCAGGCGGCTGTCATCATCGGAAAATTCTTCCCGGAAATCAGCGACAAACTGCTGAATACCATTCAGCTTTCGAACGAATATTCGCAAAACGCTGATAATGAACTGCTTGCAGCGACAATAGAGCAGCGTACCGAGCATCTGAAGCTTATCAACTTCTCCGATGCAGTCAACCTGAAAGAGAATTATAAATATCTGAAAATTTTTGGATTGGCATTCGTCATTTTAAGCGTTACTTTAATATTCATTCCGGATTTCTCGAAGAAGCCGACACAACGTATCATAAATTATTCACAAGATTTTGAGAAGCCTCTCCCATTCTCCGTCGAGCTCTCCGCAATAAATATCGAGGCATCACAGGGAAAAGATGTTGAATTCCGAATCCACGTCATAGGCGAGCGTATTCCGGATGCGTTTTATATTAAATCCAATACTGGAATCCGCATTATGAACCGTCTGAATACCAACGACTTCCGTTTCATCTTCAAAAACGTCTACCAAAACGAGGAGTTTTTTGTTGAAGGCGGCGACTACCGCAGTCAGATAATCAACCTCACCGTCAGACCGAACCCGACGATGCTGTATTACGAGGCAAAGCTGACATTTCCGAAATATATCCATCGCAAAAACGAGACAATTTCTGGAAAAACACGCATCATCGTGCCACAGGGAACCGAGGTGGAATTCGTGTTTCACACACGCGACGTTAATGTATTGAAAATCAATGATTCAATATCCATCGAAAAATCAAATGATGGTTTTGTCTTTACATCTAAATACACGAAAACCACGAAATTCAATGTCACATTATATAATAACTGGAACGCCACCGACGCCATTCCGTTCACCGTCGAAGTGATTCCTGACGCTTACCCCGACATCCAGGTGCAGAATTTTCACGAGGATTTCGCCAAACAGACGTATTATTCAGGCCTCATCGCCGACGACTATGGCTTCACAAAGCTTCTCTACCATTTCGAAGTGGATGGCAAACCGCAGCAGTCGTTCGTGAAAAACATCCCTATCGACAAGCGTAACACTCGTAGTTCTTTCTATTATAGCATTGATATTGATACACTTACGCTCTATAGAGGCGATGAGATCAAGGCTTATTTCGAGATTTTCGACAACGATGGCATCAACGGTCCAAAAGCGAAGCGTTCAGAGGTGTTTTATCACGTTCTGCCAACAACAGAACAACTTGATTCCATCGCCAATAACACTGAAAATCAGATACTTAACAATCTCAACCAGCGTTCCGACGAGCTTCAAAATCTCCGAAAGGATATCGAAGACATGCTTCGTGACCTGATGTCGAAAAAAGACCTCGACTGGAGCGATAAAGAGAAGATGAAAGAGCTGATGGAGAAGCAGAAAGAGGTGCAGGAAGAGTGGAACAAGATTCAGGAGGAACAGAAGGAACTGTCAGATTTTATTAAGGAAAACGAGCTTTCATCGGAGGAGCTGATAAAGAAACAGGAAGAGATAAACAAGCTCTTCGAGGAGGTCATTCCTGATGAGATGAAGAAGCTGATGGATGAGATTGAGCAGCTTTTGAGCGAGATGCCGCGTGAGCGTATGCAGGACATCATGAAAGACCTCAAGAAAAACAACGAGGCCATGCAGCAGATGATGGACCGCAACCTCTCGCTTCTGGAGCAGCTGAAGGTCGAAAAAGACATGAACCAGCTCATGGACGAGATGCAGCAACTCGCTGACGAGCTTATGAACAATACAGACTCCATCTCCGCACAAGATGCTGAGAATCAATTTAATAAGATGGAACAGAAACTCGATTCCATCATTGATAAAAACCAAGGATTAAGCGACCCTTTCGACATCAACAAAGACGAGGAAGCCTTTGAAGAGATTCAGCAAGACCTTGAAAACGCTGAGGAATCGGAAGACGGCGGTGAACACGACAGCGCACAAAAACAGAAGCAGAAAGCTGGCAAGAAGATGAAGGAGATGCAGGAAAACATGATGTCGATGATGATGGGAGGCGGCATGGATCAGCTTGCTGAAGACGCGCATCTGGTGAGGATCCTGCTCGAAAACGTAGTACGCTCGTCGCATGCCGAAGAAGAGCTGATGCAGGAAATCAGCGTCATGAAAAAAGACGACCCTATGGTCTCACAAAAGATTTCGCGCCAGAAAGAAATATCCGAAAACTTCGTGATGGTTGAAGACTCTTTGCGTAAGATGGCAAACCGTCAAGTAATGATTAAAAACTTCGTATTCAATGAGTTACAAATCATCGACCAGCAGTCGGAGTCGGCAATGAAGGATATTCTGGAATCCAGATTCGGCTCGGCGACACAGAAACAACAGAAGGCGATGATGTCGATGAACAACCTCGCACTCATGCTTGCCGAATCGCTCAACGATATGGAATCGATGATGGAAGGACAAAGCAGCAGTTCTTGTTCAAAACCTGGTAAATCAAAGGGAAATCAGGGCAAACCGAAGAATATGAAGAATATGAAAGACCTTCAAAACCAACTCGGTGAGCAGCTGAAGAAGATGCAACAGCAGATGCAGCAACAGCAAAAAGACGGCAATCCAACGGAAAACATGAGCGAAGAACTGGCAAGGATGGCAGCGCAACAGGAACTCATACGTGAAGGCATGCAACAGATGCTCGAGGAGATGAAAAAGAACGGAGTGCTTGGCGACGACGGCATCAACCAGATCATCAAAGACATGGAAAAACTCGAGGAAGACATTGTAAATAAACGCATTACAAATCAGACTATCAGGCGTAACAAAGACATTTTGTCGCGAATGCTCAAGGCTGAAAACGCCCAGCAGGAACGCGAGAAAGAGGAGAAACGCAAGTCGGATGAGTACAAAGGTCCTGAAAAGACCCACAATATCGATGAACTGAGATATGAGGAGAGTATCAAGAAGCAACAAGACTTCTTACGCACGAATCCTATTGAGTATCAACCGTTTTACAAGGAAAAGATAAACAAATACTTTTTAAATAAAAATGATTAAATTCGAAAATATAGATGTTGAGATGCCTGCGTTGAACCAGCGCCTCGCTAAGGAATGGATTGAGGAGTTCGTGGCGTCGTATGGTAAGAAAATCGGCGAGCTGTATTACCTTTTCTGCAGCGACGAATACCTTCTGGAGTTCAACCAGAAGCGCATGAACCATGATTTCTACACCGACATCGTGACGTTTCCGCTGAACGACTGTGAAGAATATCTCTCGGGCGAGTTTTACATCAGCATAGACCGCATCAAAGACAACGCTGAGCAGATGGGAAAGCCGTTCAAAGACGAGTTTCACCGTGTTTTGGCACATGGAGTGCTGCATCTGATAGGCTTCAAAGACAAGACAGACGAAGACGCAAAAATGATGCGCGCACAAGAGGAAAATTGTCTAGCAATGCGACGTAACGAATTTTAAATCAATGAATTACAAATAATGTTCCACGTGGAACACTGGAAGATATGATATTTGAAAAATACGATGTGATAGTGGTCGGAGCTGGCCACGCAGGATGTGAGGCGGCAGCGGCGGCAGCTAACCTTGGCAACAAGACATTGCTCATCACCATGAATATGAGTTTCATGGCTGCGATGTCGTGTAACCCAGCCGTGGGAGGCATAGCCAAAGGACAGATTGTGCGCGAGATCGACGCATTGGGCGGACAGATGGGCATCATCGCCGACAAGACTATGATACAGTTCAGGATGCTCAACAAGTCGAAGGGACCTGCCGTGTGGAGCCCACGCGTGCAAAGCGATAAAGCTGCATTTTCAGCGGAATGGCGCAACACACTGGAGCACACCAACAACCTCGAGTTCTGGCAAGACCATGTTGACGGTTTGCTCGTGGAAGGCGACCAAATAAAAGGTGTCCACACCATGATGGGCGGCGACGTGTATTCCAAGACCGTCATCCTCACCAACGGAACATTCCTCAACGGTAAGATCTTCATCGGCGAGAAGTCGTTCTCAGGCGGCAGAATAGGCGAATCGGCAAGCCACGGCATAACAGAGCAGCTTGTAGAACTGGGTTTTGAAGCTGACCGCATGAAGACAGGAACACCTGTGAGAATCGACGGAAGAACCATTGACTTTAGTAAGTTGGCGGAACAAAAAGGCGACGAGGAGATCACAGGATTCTCGTTTATGAACGTGGAAAAGCCTTTGAAACAGCGCTCCTGTTATATCGCCTACACATCGTTGAAAGTACACGACATTTTGCGCAAAGGATTCGAGAAATCTCCAATGTTTACGGGCAGAATACAAGGTAAAGGACCACGTTACTGTCCGAGCATAGAAGACAAAATCGAGCGTTTTGCAGGCAAAGACTTCCATCAGCTGTTTGTGGAGCCTGAAGGAGCAACAACATGTGAGTATTACCTCAACGGATTTAGTTCGTCACTGCCGGAAGATATACAATATGAAGCGCTCCGCAACATCGAAGGCTTCGAAAACGCCAAGATTTTCCGCCCTGGATACGCCATTGAATATGATTTCTTCCCGCCAGATCAGCTGTATCACAGTCTGGAAACACATAAGATCCATGGCTTGTTTTTCGCCGGACAAATCAACGGCACTACCGGCTATGAAGAAGCTGCAGCGCAAGGTCTGATGGCAGGCATCAACGCCCACAGACTCCTTCATGATGAAGAACCGATAGTTATTCGCCGTGACGAAGGCTATATCGGAGTACTCATCGATGACCTCATCACAAAGAGCGTAGACGAGCCATACAGAATGTTCACAAGCCGCGCGGAATACCGTATTTTGTTGCGCCAAGACAATGCAGACGCAAGGTTGACACCACTTGGATATAAAATCGGTCTCGCCACAAAGGAACGCCATGATCGTTTCCTTGACAAGCAGCAGCGTGTACAAGATATGGTACAGTTTCTCAAGGATACAAACGTTTCACCTGAGGAAATCAACGTATTGCTTATGGCTAAAGAAACGCCAGAAATCATTGGAAAGACTCGTTTTGCGCATGTATTGACACGTCCACAGATAAGCTTGATGGAGATGATGGAGAATGTGGAGTCGTTGAAAGGAAAATATGACCTTACCGACGAGATGACGCGAAGTGTCATCGAGGAGGCGGAGATTTTGGTGAAATATGAAGGATATATCGAGAAAGAACGCGAAGTTGCCGACAAACTGAAACGTCTCGAAGACGTGAAACTGAGCCCGGATTTCGACTACAACGCACTGCACTCACTGACAATCGAGGCAAGACAGAAACTGACAAAACACAAGCCGCAGACGCTAGGACAAGCCTCGCGTATCAGCGGTGTTTCTCCAGCTGACATTTCGGTTTTGGCAGTATTTTTAGGGAGATAAAAGTATCTCGCAGATTACGCTGAAAAAACGGAATTCTTCCGACAATACTTCCGCGAGATCTGCAGCTCGCAACGCGAGCAATCCCGCAGAGAAAGAACAGAAAAAATCTGTGATTTCTGCGTTATCTGCGAGAGAAAAATAAAATGTTCCACGTGGAACAATTTTTGGAAATAATAATAAAATAAGGATATCATGAGCACTAAATGCCCGTTTTGTGAATCAGAAAACACCAAGTCTTACCTGAAGCTGAAAGATTATTTTCTCTCTCAGGAAGATTTTGAAATCGTCGCATGTGACGACTGCAAGCTGCTTTTCACCACTCCGCGACCAGACAAATCCGTCATAGGAAAGTATTACAAATCGGAGGATTATCTCTCTCACAACGAGCATAAAAAAGGTCTCGTGCCGTGGATTTACAACCAGGTGAAAAAAGTCAACATACGCAATAAATATCGCATCGCATGTGGCGACCGCACAAAACCGCACATTCTCGATTTCGGCTGCGGCGTCGGCGATTTCCTGCACTACGCACAACAAAAAGGATGCGAAATAACAGGCTGCGACTTGAGTGAAGACGCACGCAAATTCGCCTCGGAAAAACTGGGTAAAACAATAGTCACACCAGAAGAAATATTCACTCTCCCCCACTCCACTTTCGACGTAATAACGATGTGGCATGTGCTCGAACATATCGACGATCTGCATTTCCAGACAGAACAGCTTCACCGTTTGTTAAAAGACAGCGGACGACTGGTGATCGCAGTGCCAAATTACATGTCGTACGACGCACAATACTATAAAGACAAATGGGCTGCATACGATGTTCCGCGACATTTAAACCATTTTCATAAAGAGTCGCTGCAGAATATTTTCTCGGGGAAATTCGAACTTGAAAAAATCCATCCGATGAAATGGGACGCATATTACATCTCCATGATGAGCGAAAAATACATCGGTAATGGCAACTCTTTCGTCAAAGGAATATGGACAGGCTTGAAATCAAACTGTAAAGCGCGTAAAACGGGAGATTATTCGAGTTTAATTTATGTTTTTCACAAAATTTGATTTTTGCCCGTTTTTAGCCGTTTTAAGGCATTTTTGATTTTAAATGTCCCGTATATCAAAAATTTCTCAAAAATGTCTTAAACGAAAGCAATTTTTGGAACGATTTTTGTTAAAATTTGAGTTATGAAAAAAATTCTTATCATACTTATCGCTATCGCGCTTATCGCCACCACGGTGTTCGTCCACCAACGTAACGAAAGCAAAGAGAACGCCGAGATGGAGCGTTTCGCAAAAATCATCGCCAACGAGACAGACTTGGGTTTTGAAAAAGCAACAATCGACATCTTAAGCCAGATCAAAAACGATGAATTGCTAAACACATGGATTAGCAACGGCATCATGCCAAGCGATGACAGCATCCTCTCCTATTTTGACAAAAAATATTTCAATAATCTCGACATTTATAAATATTACAACCGCACACTCACAGCTTGCGACAGCAGTACAATAATTGATTATTTCGACATAGGAATCAACTGCGAAGTGTCATATTTGGACATTCTTTCGGAATCGAAACAGATTAACGAGTATTTGTATCATTACGACGACGCGACTTCCGATATCTATTATATCGCAAAGATCAAGCTCAATAATTATGAAAACCTTTATATTGAATTTTATAAAGAAAAGATTTTCAACAAATTAAGCGTTGATTCTGACACAACAAGAAACAACTACCTCATCATTCCTAATCTGAAAAACTATTCAATAGCAATCTATAACGACGATATCCTATTTTATAAATACGGCAACTATCTTTATCCAAATAATATCAATAATTTCATCTCTAAAGAACAAGGCATCCATAAAGGTAAAAATTACAAACATCTGATTCTCAATGATTTGGACAACAATAAAACTGTTGTCGTCACAATTGAATCAGTGCGCTGGATGATGTACGTGACACCTCTGTCGCTCATTTTTATAGTATTACTCCTCTCCTACTTCATCTACACATATCTTGAAAACGACCGCAAAAGCATCTTCAAGCACAGCTTCCATGGCAAGATGCAGCTCATGATACTGGTGATTCTGGCTATCGCGTTTTTCGTTATCGGACTCGTCTCCTACCTGTTTTTGAGAAACAATATTATGAAAAAGACTCAAATTTCTCAATACAAACAGGCGAATATCATCAGAAACAACTACGAACAAAATCTTTATACAAAAGGCCTCCAGGACATTGATTTGATTTGGGACCTCTCAGATTCTTTCTTGTGTGATATCAATATTTACGACCAGACAGGCTCCCTAATTTGCTCGTCTTTCGATAAGATTATGTTTGGCGAGGCAATTAACAAGAAAGCATATAATAATATAGTTGACGAAAAAGCCGGTTATTTTGTGCAAACTGAATATTATAAAGGTGAGAGAAACACTTCGTACTACTTCCCTATACTTGATGAAAACAATGAAATCGCAGCCATTTTGAATGTTTTGTATTTTGATTTCAAATCGGAATACGACGACCAGCTTTCTAATTTCGTAATCAACTATATCAATATTATTATAGTTTTGTTCGGCATCTCTTCAATAATTGTGATTTTCATAACTCGCAAGACGCTTAAGCCATTGAAAATCATTGAGGAACAGATGGGGAAAATAAGTCTTGACGGAACAAACGAACCTATTGATTTCAAAGGACACGATGAGATTGCCGCATTGGTTGAGGAATATAACAAGATGTGCAGGCAACTAGAAATGGCGGCTAACAAACTTGCACGCAACGAACGCGAGAACGCATGGCGCGAGATGGCACGACAGGTGGCGCATGAAATAAAGAACCCGCTCACCCCGATGAAACTGAACATCGAATATCTGCAGATGCTTTGGGACAGAAAAGACCCGAAATTTGAGGAAAATCTGAAAGAGACACTTCAGTCGCTACTCGAACAAATTGATACGTTGTCGAAGATCGCGACAGCATTTTCAGACTACGCAAAAATGCCTGAAAACACGCCGACAACGTTTGACCTCGTTGAGCTTTTGAAAAACACCATTAAAATCTATGATGTTGAGAAAAATATTTCTATCTCTTTGATTTACAATGAGAACGAAGCTTGGTCGATATTCGCTGACAAAAACAATCTTGGTCGTGTTTTTGGCAATATCATCAAAAACGGCATTCAGGCGATAGGAAATGATGCGGGACATATTGAAGTGGTTATCAACAGGTTAGGGGAGAAGTACAGAATAAAAATCTCCGACAATGGCTGTGGAATCAAGGAAGAAGACAAAAAGAAGGTGTTTTTTCCAAATTTCACCACGAAATCGAGTGGAATGGGAGTTGGTTTGTCGGTTTCGCAAGACATCATACAACGCATGGGAGGCAGCATAACATTTGCGAGTAAAGAAGGAATAGGTACAGTTTTCACGATTGATATACCTATTTTAAAAGAAATGTAATATATTTGCAAAATTTTAGTTATTATCATCATGAATAATAACCCGATAAAAGCCCTGGCGGGCCAGACAGTCATATACGGCATGGGGACCATCGTGCCGCGACTTCTTAATTATCTTTTGGTGCCGCTTTACACCCGTGTATTTGTCGCCGGCGTGTATGGCCAAATCACCGATTTGTACGCCTGGATAGCGTTTCTTCTTGCCTTGTTGACATACGGAATGGAGACTACTTTCTTCCGTTACACTCAAAAAGAGAACCCAGACAAGGTATTCAACAACATAGTTTCATGCATAATAACCACCACCTGTGCGTTTTTGATTTTATACGCATTTTTTTATAAAAACTTTGCGCATCTCATTCAGTATGAACACAATACGCAATATGTTCTCTTACTTGGAATTATAGTTGCACTGGATGCTTTGACGGCGGTACCGTTTGCTAAATTGAGAAAAAACAACCAAGCTAAGTTGTTCACAATCATCAAAATAGCAAATGTATCGCTCAATATAGGCCTTAATTTGTTTTTCCTGCTTGTCATACCGGAAACGGCATTGGCAATTTCCGACAAACTATTCGGTCCTCAGGCAGGATTGCTCGTTTGGGTACTGATTTCCAATGTGTTATCAAGTTTTTTGAGTCTGCTTTTGCTCCTTCCACAGTTTAAAGGCTTTCATTTTGAACTTGACAAAACTCTCATCCGCCCGATGCTTGCATATTCGCTCCCGATACTGCTTATCAGTCTCGTTGGCATGGTCAACGAGGTCGCTGATAAGATACTAATCAAGTATCTGACACCGATTCCAGATGCTGAAACATTATCAGAGCTCGGTATGGTAGGCGAGGAGTACGCACTTCAGCAACTGGGAATCTACGGTGCTAATTTCAAGCTTGCGGTGCTTATGACGATATTCATTCAGATGTTTCGTTACGCCTCAGAGCCATTCTTCTTCGGAAAGGCCAAAGACCGCAACGCACCTGAGCTATACGCAAAGGTGATGACATATTTCGTCATCTTCTGTCTGCTGATTTTCCTCGGTGTGATGCTTTACATCGATGTGTTGAAATACTTCGTCGGCGAGGCAGGCAGCGACTATCACGAAGGTTTGGTTATTGTTCCTATCGTATTGATTGCCAATATGTTTTATGGAATCGTGTTTAACCTTTCAATATGGTTTAAGCTTACAGACAGAACGTTTTCTGGAACGATAATCTCTATCATCGGCGCATCTGTCACCTTGCTTTGCCTGTTTGTTTTGGTACCACAAATCGGCTATCTCGGCGCAGCCATCGCTCATCTAGGCTGCTACACAGTGATGATGCTTGTGTCGTATTTTTGGGGTCAGAAAGTGTTCCCGGTGCCATATCAGGTCGGAAGAATCAGCATGTATATGGTTCTCGCCATCGGATTATATCTATTAAGCACCATGTTTGGCGATTTCAGTCTCGCTATACGATTGACACTCAACACATTATTGATATTGGTCTATCTTGGGACAGTATTTGTTTTTGAACGTAAAAATCCTTTGAAAATATGAAATTACAGATTGTAAATAAATCAGACAACGCAATGCCTGCATACGAGACTGTGAACTCGGCCGGCATGGATTTGAGAGCGTATCTTCCTGATGGTGAATTAGTTATAAAACCAATGCAGCGTGCTTTGGTGCCAACAGGCTTGTTCATGGAGATTCCTGTCGGATACGAGGGACAGGTCCGCCCACGCAGCGGTCTGGCAATCAAGAGCGGCATAACAGTTTTGAACTCGCCAGGCACTATTGATGCCGACTATAGGGGAGAGGTGAAGGTGATTTTAATCAACTTGTCGGATGTGGATTTCGTGATCAAGAGCGGCGACAGAATCGCACAGCTGGTCATTGCAAAACACGAACAGCCGGAAATCGTTGAGGTTCAGTCGCTTAGCGAGACGGAAAGAGGTGCCGGAGGATTCGGACACACTGGAGTTTAACTACCCACTCGTCATTTCGACTGTAGCGGAGCGGAACGGAGAAATAACCGCCAATCAATGAATTACGATATATTCAAATGCCGGTGATTTCTCGACTCCATTTCATTGCGCTCGAAATGACGTGAAAGAATAAAAATAAATAATAGTAAATAAAACTATATGAATTATATTAAATTATTGATTTTTAGTTTATTATTAGCGTTTTCGAATATTGTTTTCGCACAAAGTGAGGCTCCGTTGCAGGAAGCGCCATCGGATAGCATAGTGAAGCAGGACATGGCAAAGAATGCTGAATATTTCTCGCAAGGTCTGGAAGCGAAATACAACGAAAACTTCCCTGTCGCAATCTATAATTTTGAGCAGGCACTGAAGTTTTTCCACAATGACGACGCCTCTATGTATGAGCTATCTGCACTTTATTTGGCAAGCGGTCGCGAAACAGAGGCCTTGTCGATGATTCAGCATGCTGTCAATCTACAACCTGATAATAAATGGTATCAAGTTCGTTTGGCACAATTATATGCACAAAACGGTGATTATCAGTCGTTTATAACAATTTACGACAAGCTTTTACAAGATGATCCCGACAATTTGGATTACCTTGAAGCTTATATCGACGCGCTTCTCCGTGTGGGTGAATTCGATAAAGTGATTGAAAAACTTGACATCGTTGAGCAGCAAATCGGTAAAAACGAGATGATTTTTCTGCAAAAAATCCAGATTTACGACGAGCAGGGGAAAAAAGACAAAGCCATCAAAGAACTTGAGAATCTGATAGAGTTTATGCCCGACAACACTCGTTACAGAGCTATGCTAGCCGAGGCTTACCGCAAGTTGAAACGCGACAAGGACGCTTACCAACAATATCTGAAAATCAAGGAGTTAGATCCAGAAGACAAGTATATCAACATTTCTCTGATGGATTATTATATGAGCGTTGGCGACATCGACAATGCTTTTCACGAGTTCATTTTAGCTATAAAAAATACGAATCTCGATTATGAAACCAAGGTGCAGCTCCATGAGTTTTGGGCTGAACAAAATGAGAAAAGCAATGATGGATTGAAGATTTCACGCGCTGTTGATATCGGTCAGGCATTCATAGAGACTTATCCTGATAAAAACATCGGCTATTACATTATGGGCGTAGCATATATCAATATGGACGACTACAAACAAGCCCAAACGTATTTCCAACAGGCTATCGAAAAAGACAACAGCAACTTTGTCACACTGTACCAATTATCACTTTGCGAAATTGAATTACATGATTATCAATCAGTTATAGAAATTACAAACAAAGCTATATCGTTGTATCCTGAGCAGCCACTGTTCTATTTATTCCAAGGGATAGGATATTTCAATGTTAAAGATTATGAAAGCTGTGTGAAAGTGCTCGAAAAAGGTCGCAAACTGTCAGCAAACAAAGAGCTTACAGCGAATTTCGACACATATATTGGAGACACATACAATCAGCTGAATAACAAACAGAAATCTTACGAGGCATACGACAGAGTTCTGAAATCAGACCCTAATAACATCTATGTCCTGAACAACTATGCTTACTATTTATCGCTTGACAACAAAGACCTTGATAAAGCTTTGGAGATGTCGGCAAAGACTATAAAAGCCGAGCCGAAAAATGCCACATATCTTGACACCTACGCTTGGGTTTTATATAAATTGGGACGTTATCATGAGGCGAAAAAGTATATGGACAAGGTTTTCAAGTACGACAAAAATCCTAATGGCGTGAATTATGAACACCTTGGCGATATCTTGTATAAACTTGGCGACACGAAAAACGCCGTGAAAAATTGGAAGAAAGCCAAGAAATTGGGCGATGTTTCGGAGTTTATAGACCAAAAAATAAAAGACGAGAAACTTTATGAATAGAAAGATTCATATAATATTGGTTTTCTGTGCATTGGCACTTCTTTTCGTTGGCACGAGCTGCTCTTCGAAGAAAAAGATGATGAAGACAAGCTTACGCGAATTCACGGCAACCCGAATAATCCAGGAGGTGGAAAACAATGCGTTTGATTTCAACAATTTCCAGGCGAAAATCAGTGTGAAAGTCGATACTGAAGACAAAGATTTCAACGTGAAAGGTCAGCTAAGGATGAAAAAGGACAGCATCATCTGGACCAGCCTTTCGTTACCATTGGGACTTGAAATCGTCAGGATTAAAATTGAGCCCGACTCGGTGTTTTTTCTAAATAGAAATGACAAAACATATCTCTGCGAAAATATTGAAATGTTTAATGACAACTCTATAATGACAGAATCGCTGCAGTTTTTGCAGGCTGTTTTGGTCGGAAACGTCCTCGACCTTAATGAAAACGACAATTATAAAGTAGAGATTGACGACGGACTATATAACTTGTTGATTTCCAAGAAGAAAAAAAGTCTTTGGATTGATCCGCAACTATTTAAAATCAGAAAATTTTATATTAAGGAACACCACGATGGCAAGCGTAAAATAGAGTTGCAATACGCTGATTTTGTGAAAGTTAACGACAAATACGTACCAACGCACATCACCATAAACATTCACGGCGATATCAATCTCAAGGCTGTCATCAATTATTCTAATATCGTTGTCGGTGACAATATTGACTTCATTTTCAACGTTCCCAAAAAATACGACCGAATCTACAGATGATGAGAAGAATTACATATCAAATACTTTTTGTTTTGATGTTTTTCAGCATCAATGTGATATGTAATGCCCAGAGTGTCAATGACTTGGAGCAACAAGTCAATAAGTTGCAGAGCGAAATAAAGACTTCACAAAACCTGCTAAAAAAGACATCGAAAAATAAGGAGACGACCATCAGGGAAGTTGAACTTCTGCAGGCGCAAATCAAGAAACGTGACGATTTGATCAAGACTTACGAGAAGCAGCTTGCGCTATTAAATAAAGAGACGAAAGGCTATAAAAAAGACATCTCAAATTTGCAGAACGAGCTTGAGAAAAACCGTAAAGAATACGCCGATTTGCTAGTTATACATTATCGTAACAGGAACAGTCTGAACAACTTACTATTCATTTTCTCTTCTGAAGATTTCAACCAGGCAATCAGAAGAATGCGTTACATCCAGCAGTTTAATGAACTCTTGAAGCATAAAATGACTGAGATTGACGATACAAAATCTGACATCAAAAAACGTATAAACAAAAACGAAACAGACAAAAAACGCATTGAAAAGCTTAACAATACTGAGAAAAAAGAGCGTGACGAGCTCAATAAGGACAAAAAACAGCTCAACGATAAAATCGCGAAACTGAAAAAACAGGAAAAATCGATTAAAAACGACATCGCGCAGAAGGAGAAGGAGACGAAGAACCTACAAGCTAAGATTAAGAAAATCATCGAGGAAGAACTCGCAAAGCGCAAAGCAAACGCCGAAATTGACACTAAGCTTGCGACAAAATTCGAGAGCAACAAAGGCAAGCTGCCATGGCCTGTATCTAGTGGTGTGGTGACGAAAAAATACGGTAAGAATCCGCATCCTACACAATCGAAAGTGGTGGTGATGAACAACGGCATTGACATCTCGACAGACCAGGGAGCCAATGCATTGTGTGTTTTCGACGGGCAGGTTGCGACAGTCTTTAACACCGGCTCTACCAACGTGGTGATGGTGCGGCACGGCACATATTTTACTCTTTATGCGAATTTGGACAAGGTTTACGTGAAGTCTGGTGATAAGGTCAAGACAGGGGAGAAGTTGGGACTGGTACACACCGGAGCAAGCGACAATATGACTATTTTACATTTTGAAGTGTGGAACGACAAAAATAACACAAATCCGGAAGGGTGGTTAAAATGATGAAAAACAACAAGAAATACATTTTACGCATTTTATTGATAATCTTAACATTATCAATAGGTTTTGCATCGTGTTCGAGTTCATATCATTCGTCACGACGTGGCTGTGACTGCTCACGATGGAGATAATTACCAGTTTAAAGTTTGAAGTTTGAAGTTAGGAACACTTAAATAACTGCAAACTTCAAACTAATAACTACAAACTAAAAAAGTCAGCAAAAGCTGACTTTTGTTTGTCGGGATGACAAGATTCGAACTTGCGGCCTCTTCGTCCCGAACGAAGCGCGCTACCGGGCTGCGCTACATCCCGAACCCGATTTTTTCGGACTGCAAAAATACAATTTTTTTTAATACCTTAGAAAAAATTTTTTCATTCTCTCACAGATTTCACAGATAACACAGATTTGAAATTCATCCGCACTATTCTTCCATAAAGATTTAGTTCGCTAAAGCGATTTGATTTCACAGATTTTTGATGGGGTTATTAAAATTTTTAACATTTTTTTTGTTTTATAAAAATTATTGACTATCTTTGCGGTGTCACTTGTCGATGCCCTGTTGGGGTGAGGCGGGTGACAGACATATTGGAAAGACGTTGTGCTGACGTTTTATCTGCGGCATGTAGAATCTCGCAAATTCATAATCGCTCGCACGATAAAGCAGTGGCCGACGTTCACGGGAATTGTTATATATATTGGTGTCTCCCTGATACTTATTGATATATACGTTTTGCGTGGGCTTCGACATTGCTTATCCTCGAGCGATGGGCAATGCGAGAGCCTTACATGCGGGATAGGCAAAGTGCAGATTCCCGCGCTTTTTCATTTATGTTTATCGGATTTATTGTTTAATAGCTTGGCATTGGGAATCTGTCAAATTGTGAATGGATTATTCGGTTTAATTATTAACAATAAAATCTTTAACAATGAAAAAACCTTTATTATTTTTAACAGCAATAATGTTGCTGATTCCTTTGATGACATTTGGTCAAGATTACTGGATTGAAGGCTTTTATGAAAGACACGGAGCCGGTAATTATACATTGAAAGATGTTCACACACAAGGTATTTATTTGGACAGTCAAACAAGTTTACAAAACGCTCTTCCAGGATCAAAAGAACATATTATTTGTGATGGGGTAGATGCAACAATGGTACAATTTAGATTTGAAAAGGCTACAACTGACTGCCCTAGCAAATGGAATAATGGTTTTTACTTCCAATATTGGGACGAGGACAATTATAAATGGAAAACCGACGTGGAAGCATGCAAAGGAGAATCTACAGGTTATTCAAAAAAACATATGGTTATGATGCTTGTTTTGGATTATAGTTATTCTATGAAAGATAACATTTCAAGATTACAATCCAGTGCCATCAATTTTATTAATACTATTAGTAATGTATCTAATGGTAATGTCCATATTGGAATAATCGCATTTTCAGGTATGGATTTAGCAGATAACCAGTTTTTCCCAATAACTCCGATTGATAATAACAACAAAAATCGTTTCATTAATTTCATACATAATTCAAGTAAGGGTAAGGAAACAGCATTATACTTTGCCATGGATAAGGCTATAAAAATGATGGAAAACTATGTCGCTATTAATAATTTCCCAGAAGATAATTTTAATGGAACATGTATGATTACATTTACAGATGGATTGGATAACGCATCTATCAACGATGATATTTCTGTATCAATGCATCGCGGTAGAAAGAACGAATATCTTGCATATATTAGCAGTCAATTAAAGGGTTCTTCACGCAAATATATAAAGGGGTTACCTGTTGAAAACTTTGAGATTGGTTTTACTGGTTCAGAAGATTTTACACAAGAAGATAGAGATTTCTTTAGGGATGTTTTGATGCAAACAACGCCAGATGAAAAACACCTTAAATTAGCAACTCGTTTTGAAGAGGTTGAGGAGTATTTCAGATACATTGCTCGACAGTTAACAGAAAGATGGGAAACCATCAATATGTATGTTGGTGAATCTCAATATGGAAGAGTCCGCTGGGTGTTGAACTGTAGTGAGCCAGTTTATACTCCAGAACCTAAACCAGAGCCAAAAGGCAAACGCTCACCATGGTTCGGTATAAGTGCTGAAGCGGGTATTATTGACGATTTCTTCGGTGGCATTAACTTTGATATAGCATTTTCTATAAGCAATTCATTTGCACTTGGTGCACGTATCGGTATGTTTTATGGTTCTTATGATTATTACTTTTATTATAACTATTATGATAATTATGGTTACCATCAGGGTGCCGAATATTATCATAAATCAACATTAGGTTTTCTCATTGGACCTGATTTTAAATATACCTTACCGAATAATTCTTCAATTATTGCAGGTCTTGGTTATGGTTCTGTCAATGAGCAAGGATCTTTTTATCTAAGAGCCGGTTATAAAACAAGAAAATCATTCTTCGTCACAGGAGAAACTCTGATAGGTGATGGTATTGGTTTTGGTGTCGGCCTTGGTTTCTCGTTTGGCGGAAAACCTCGTAACTGATAATTCGTAGTTTAAATAATTTTAAATTACATCCCTTCAAAACCTCTGTTAAACATGTTTTGAAGGGATTTGTTTAAATCTCATTTCGATTTTCCGTTCCCAAACGAGGAGCAGCGACATCGCCCAGCGCGAGAGGAGCATCCAAAGGAAACTGCCTCCCATAGCGGTGAAAAGCAGCAAATCCTCGAGGTTGCTATGAGACACGCCGATATGGTGGTTTAAGATATCGTTTTCCTCTTTCGTGGTGCTTCCATGCTCTGTTTCATCGATCATGACAGCGGCGCCGTAAGCGAGACCGAGAGTGTTGGCAACAAGCCACAGAAACGCTGTGCGAGGCGGTAAACCAAAGAAAATCATCACAGGTTTTAGGAAGTTGGCGATGTGGTTAATGATGCCGAATTCGTTGAGAATGCGCTGCAAAAGTGTGAGCAGATACACCAAAACTATCATCAGGCCGACGGTGCGAAGTGTGCGAATGGCCCAACTTTTCAGCATCATCACAAAAGTGACATTTTCTGCTGTGACCAGATGCGATTCGCTTGCGACAAACTCACCAGGCATTATTTTATTTAAAACGAAAGCCAAAATGAATGCCGACAATGTCCTGATAATCACAATTCTGATGGCTGAGGAGCCGGTTTTTGCCTGCACTGTGGTCTCTACTATCATGTTGTGAGAGCAGAGCACCATCACGGCGAGGATTGTAGCTTCGCGCATGCTTAACTCGAGCGTGCTCATTACCGCCATTGCGGTGTAACAGTTAACGAAATAGCCAGAGACGTAAGCTAATGCCGCTTCACCAGGGAGTCCGAAGCTCGAAAACACCGGTGTCAGCAACTCTGAAATCCATTCGATGACTCCGAAATACTGTAAAAGCATGATGGCAAAAGAGACGCCAATCATTATTTTTGTGAGCCACCAGATGGTTTTCAGCGCGCTTGGAGTAGCAGAGCGCACACAAGAAAGCATGCGCTCTGTAAATGTCTTGTTTTCCGCCATTTTACTCAACAATTGTCATCTCGTCGATGAGGCGTGTACAGCCGGCATATTTGTCGATGAGGAACAAAACGTAACGGATGTCGACGCTGATGTTCTTGCAAATCGACGGGTCGTAGACGAGGTCGCTCATCGTGCCTTCCCATGTGCGGTCGAAGTTCAAGCCGAGCAACTGACCTTCAGCATTGAGAATAGGGCTACCGCTGTTGCCGCCGGTAGTGTGGTTGCCAGCGATGAAAGCGACATGCATTGTGCCGTCTTTGTCGGCATAGCGACCGAAGTCTTTCTTATCGTAAAGCTCGTGTAATCTGTCTGTTACGACGTAATCGTAGATGTTTGGATCCTCTTTCTCCATGATACCGTCAAGGGTAGTGTAGTGACGATATGTGACAGCGTCTTTCGGCTTGAAACCGCCCACCTTGCCGTAAGTCACACGGAGAGTGAAGTTAGCGTCAGGATAGAGATTTCTTTCAGGGAAAACCTCAGGAATCATTTTCATCTGGCCTTCCATGTAAACACGGCGCAGGTTATTGATGCGGTTGTTGCATTCTCTCGATTTTGGCATAACATTCTCAACATAGAAGTCCATCATGCTGTTAACAGCAACAACAGCTGGGTCTTTCGCAAGTTTCTTAGCTTTTGAAACCTTGAATTCATCGAGAAGTTTATTGACTTTTTCCTCTGAAGTTAAAATTGATTTGGCAAAGAGATATTTCACATAATCCTGAACCTCGCCATTGTAATTTGTCTCAATGTCATTAAGAATGGTAGGACGGAAATTGGCGGGCTGCTCTTCGATATAAACCTTAAGCATCTTCACTGCCACTTCTTCGTCGATAGGCTGGTAATAATCTTTGAAGAATGCTACGGATGTTTGTCGTAAATCATTTATCAACTCGTCGATTTCCTCTTGTGGAGTACCCTTTGTCACCTCAGCAAGCTTTGCGAAATTGGCAGCAAAATCAAGAAGTTCAATCGAAAGACCAGCCTCGGTGAGATATGTTGTAGCCATGCGATATTTCTCATATTCGGCATAAACGGTGTCGAAATCGCGGAGAGCATGCATGTATTTCATGCGTGCGCGAGTCTCCTGGCACCAGTTGATATAAGCCTCTTCAAAAGCCTTTTTCTTTTCAATTCCCTTGAAACTGCGGATGCCTTCGATGACGCCCATCCATTTCTTCCAGCCGTTGCCGAGACCAGCATGTTTTGAAGCATATTGGATTCTCACCTTCGGGTCGCGTTCCTGATATTTGTTATAAATGTCGAGAATCTGAGTGCGGAGGTCGACCACGACAGGATAAATGACGTTAGCTTCTTGATTTACGGCCACTGAAGGCAGATATTCGTTGGTGCGTGCAGGATATCCGAACACGAAGGTGAAGTCATCTTTTTCAACGCCTTTCAAAGAGATAGTGAAGTGATAATCAGGTTTGTACGGAACGTTGTCCTCGCTGTATTCAGCAGGTTTGCCGTCTTTGCCGACATAGATGCGGAAGATTGAGAAGTCGCCGGTGTGACGAGGCCATACCCAGTTGTCGGTGTCGCCGCCGAACTTGCCGATGTTTGAAGGTGGAGCGCCGACCATGCGGACGTCTTTAAACACCTCGTTATACATCAGAAAGTATTGATTACCAAGGTAGAATGATTCGACAGACAATTCATATTCAGTATCTTTCTGTGCTTCTTCAATGATACTTTTGATATGTTTTTTGATGATGACGGCACGTTCCTCGTCGCTTGTCTCGTCGGTGATGTTTTCCAAAACTCTGTCGGTGACATCGACCATGTTTTTCAGCATGATGGCTGTGAGACCGGGGCAGGCGAGTTCCTCTTCAGGTGTCATTGCCCAGAAGCCGTCGGTGAGGTAGTCGTGCTCAATGGTCGAGTGTTTCTGAATCCAGCCGTAGCCGCAGTGGTGGTTGGTGAGGAGCAGTCCCTGCTCGCTAACGATTTCGCCGGTGCAGCCTCCTCCGAAGAGCACCACGGCGTCTTTCATTGAGCTGTGGTTGATTGAATAGATGTCGTCGGCAGTGATTTTCATGCCCATAGCCTGCATCTCGGCTTCGTTACGCTGAAGCAAAGCAGGAATCCACATGCCTTCGTCAGCACGGATGATTCCGCCGAGAAGGATGATTGTTAAAATCGTTAAAAATGCTTTTTTCATATTATAAAATTTTAAATATTTCTATCAACATCGTCATTTCGAGTGAAGCGAAGCGGAATCGAGAAATCACCGGCATTTGAATATTTCGAATCAATTGATAGGCGGTGATTTCTCCACTTCCTTCGGTCGGTCGAAATGACGGAGTGGAGCTAATCATGATGATAACTCTCTCCTTTTAATATTGTGAAGGCGCGGTACAGCTGCTCGGTAAAAACGAGTCTTACCATCTGATGCGAGAACGTCATCTCCGAGAGGCTTATCTTGGCGTTGGCGCGGTCGTAAACCTCCTGCGAGAAACCGTATGGACCTCCTATTATGAAAACCATACGCTTGCAGCCTGTATTCATCTGACGCTCTAGCCATTGCGAGAAGCCCCGTGACGAGAATGTCTTGCCGTTTTCATCTAGAAGGATGATGTCGTCGCCAGGTTGGAGCTGAGCCAGAAGCAGCTCGCCCTCGAGTTTTTTCTGTTGTGCTTCGGATAAAGTCTTACGGTTCTTGATGTCGGGGATGACCTTCATCTCGAACTGGGTGTAATGCTCTAACCGACTGATATACTTTGAGATACCAGTCTCGAGGTAATCCTCGTCGGTCTTTCCTATCACGAGCAGCATGATTTTCACTTTGCAAAAATAGTAAAAAATTTAATTGCTGGCACAGGCGGCGGTCACCACGCTGATTTTTATTCCGTCGACCTGTGATAGGGCTTTGCCTGCCGACATGAGAGTAGCGCCGGTGGTGAGCACGTCGTCGATTAGAAGAACGTGTTTATGTTCGAGTTTTTCGGGTTTTTCGATGTGAAATATGTCTTTTACATTTTGCCAGCGTTCTTCACGTGATTTCTTGGTCTGAGTGTCAGTGAAGACGCTTCTCACGAGACAATGTTCGGCAATTGGAACGCTCATTATTTCACTGATTCCTTCGGCTATGACGTGACTTTGGTTATAGCCGCGGATCTTCTCCTTTTTAGGATGGAGCGGAATAGGAATAAGATAGTCAATTCCCTGATAATCATAGGCTTGAAGAAGACTTTTACCTATTTCCTGACCGAGAAATATGCCATTTTCACGACAATGGTGGTATTTGAGTCCATGGATAAGGTGCTGGACCTTGCCGCTTTTGCTGAAGAAAAACTCTGCTGACACAGCGTTGAACGGCATCTGACCGAAAAAATACTGTGCCAAGGGGTTATCGGGATTCGTTTCATAATGTGTCTTTGGCATCAGAAAACGGCATGTGGTGCAGACAGTGTCCTCACCTTCAAGAAGCAGCGTTCCGCAAGCGGCGCAGACTCGAGGGAACAGAAGGTTTATAAGATGTTTGAATAGCTTCATAAAAATTATTGCTTTTGAGTTATCTCCGCAAAATTATATAAAATATTTGATCAAAACTTAAAATTTTCATAATTTTGTAAACAAATTTTAAAAGAAAAAATCATGGAGAAAAGGGTAGGAACGGTAATCATAGCGATTGGTGACAAAGGGCTTGCGCCTATGGTTAATGGTATAATTTCCAAGCATTCCGATATTGTCATCGGGCGTTTGGGGTTGCCACGGCATGAAGGTATGAGCATAATTTCATTGGTGCTTGAAGGCACGACTGATGAGATTGGGGCTCTGACGGGACAATTAGGAAATTTAGATGGAGTAGAGGTGAAGTCGGCGGTTTTGAAATCCAGATAGGATTAACAAAATCTACAAGATAGGTTTATATCTTGCTATTGAATAGATATATTTTTCTGTTATTTTTGTTTCAAAAACAACATTATTTGCATTTGTAAGCACTGCTTTCAGGTCGTTGCGAATACCTTCGCCTGTCAGTTTTAGCACTGCTTCTTTGCGGGTCCAGAGAGCGAGAAAAGCCGGAAGGCTTTCTGGCGCCGACGCTATCTCGGCTTGCTCTTTTTCGTTCATGGTATATGATATCAGCGATGGCGTTATCTTGCGTGATGTCTCCACGTCGGCGCCTACCGGCTGGCTGTCGATGGCGCATAATGCCACGTTGCCAGAATGACTGAAATTAAAATGTATTTCGGGATGCCCTTTAATGACAGGCTTGCCACCTTCCAAATAGTCGAACTCCGGTGCCTCAGTGATGCCGTATTCTTTTTGGATGCCTTCCATCAAAAGCAGATATACTGCCAGCGACAGCCGACGGCCGCCCTCGTGAGCGAATTTCAGCGCATGCTCACGGCGTTGCACCGACACCATAGCCAGCGCCTTCTCAATATCGAGTGATTCAGTATGTTCGTTGAGATATATCACCCAATTCTTTTTTCCATAAGTTATTTTTTATGCGATAGTCGGTATTCCGTCAATGACATGCTGAAACGTTCGCGGAAAAGTTTTTGCAGGTTACGCGGATTGAGTCCCACTTTTTTGGCGACGTCGGCGACTTTCATATCAGGATTTTCGCGAAGCAATCTGCAAGCTTCCAAAATACGGTTTTCATTTTCGGAATCTTCCTTGATGTCTTCCAACATCGTGTTTTGTTTTGTCCTCTCGTCAATAAGTTTGACAAGGGCAACGTTTTTCTCTGTCAGCTTTTTCTTTTGGAAGACAGAGTTATTATACAAGAAAACTATAACCAGCAGGGCTAAAAACATCAATACTATTATGATGTTTTGCATACGGTTTAACAAAGTCTGACGCTCAATTTCCATCTGTTGTTCCTGGGCGCGATAACGTGCAGCATATTCGTGGGCTTTATTCTTTTGAAAATCGCTGTTAATCAGCTCGCTCACCTTAGAATGACGTTTCATATAGTCATATGCCAATTTATACTGTCCGCGAGCCTCGGCTGCAACAGCGCGGTTGAACAATATTGTGGAATAAGTCTCATTGATTGTATCGTCTTTCATATAAGACTCAACCTCGTCATAAATGGCGAGCATCTTGTCGTAATCGCCCAATTTGCACCATGTTGGTGAAATCATCATTCGTCCGTCGAAAGTCTGTCCGTAACGGCTGTTTTCAAAAAGTCGGAGATAATAATATGCGTTTTTGATGTCATCGGTCTCGGCGTATGCTCTTGCAAGATATGCAAACGCTTTTACACGGTAAAATCCAGAGTAATCAGGCACATTAGCCGCTTTAGGTTCACGGTATGATCCATCGTGAAAGTCTTCGGTATTCTGTTCGTAATCGTCAACTTTTTCAATTATTTTCTGTGAAACCGGTATGATTTCTTCATAAAGTCCAAACTGTTGCAACACATCCACTTTACGGCGCAAAGCGATAATGCAGGCGTCCATTTCATTGAATCTGCGTGTTCCATCAAGTTCGCTTATCACATAATCGAGTTTTTGCAATCCCTCATCCTGACGACCCAGATAGGCAAGGATAACGCCAATTTCCGCCTCTGTACGCAAAGCCTCAACCACATTTCCATTATCACGGCATAAATTGGCTTTCTCTGTCGACCATTTCAACCATTGTTCAAAGTCTTGTTTTCTACGTGAGATGGAAACCAATAAATCAAGAACTTCTTCAAGGTTATCACTATTTTTGACGTAGTCGCTATGCATCAATGACATACATATCTTCTGAGCAGAATCAAGATGCATACCCTCAAATGTCATCGTGAACACTTTTGCACGATAATACGAGGCTAGATCACGCGACATGTTGCCGACAATTTCCGCCGAATCGATTATCAACAGAGCCCTGGTAGGGTTGTAGTCGTAAACATCCATGGCTGCTTTGGCAGTATAGAGAGTGTCCGAACGACGAAGTTCATGGTATAACTTATTGTTATTAGTGCAGCTCATCGTCAGCACAGCCAGAGATATCAGTAATGTATATAGCAATTGCTTCATAGTCAAACAGTTTTACGTTAAAAAAACGGTGCAAAGATAATAAAAAAGTAGAGATGACATCATGTCATCTCTACTTTTTTATCTTACAATAATATCAATTGCCCTTTTTAGTCTATTTTTTCGTTAAAACGACTTTCTTGTTCACAATCTTTCCGTTCTCTGTCTCTCCCTGGATGATGTAAACGCCGGTATTGAGCTCGTTCAAGTCATTGCACTGCATGACCTGACCGTTGACGTTGTAGACTTTTACTATAGTGACGATTTCTTCATCTTCATAGATCTCTTCTACATCAGCTCCCTGACCCATTGTGCCGTTCCAGCCGAAGTTCTGGGCGTAGACATTGCCGTTGTCGTCATTAGCCCATGCTATGATGTTTTGTCCATGGTGGAAGCCTGAAATGGTTTCGGCGAATTCTCTCATAATGAAAGATGAGCTCAGTTCGGTTTCCCACAATTCATTGCAGTTCATGTCATAGCCCTTTGCCTCAATGTGGCATCTTGGGTCGCCTTGTGTCCAACTAACACCCAAGCCATAAGTTACGGCGAAACCACTACCGTCTTCGAAGGCTGCGATGGTAGGACGATATATCTCTTTATCTTCTGGGTTGTCAAAAACCAGAACACCATCGTCCCAAACACGCTCGCCAGTTGATGTAAGGCGGTTCATGTACATTTGTTCTTCATGCTGAGCCTGATTGTTTTTAATGTATGTAAGGAGCAGGTCATGAGAGACGGGGTCAACTGAGACATAAGGTGATGTATAGTTGTGGTGATGGTCTGTAGAGTGTACTGTTGCGCCATACGGGTCGCTTATGGTGCTGTTTCCGTTAGCATCGTAATGGAACACATGTATGCTCATCACAGAGGTAATAGTATCGTTTGAAAACCAACTGTAGGTGTATGCACCGCCCAAACCGTCGGGTTCAACATAGTGGCAGTATGAAGTCACGCAATCAACCCTTGGCATCAGCATGACAGTAGGTGTGTTTTGTGTGCCATCTTTGGTATAGCCCGTGAGATAAAGTTCCTTGCTTCCCCAATTTGAATAGCCATTCGGGTCAATCCATACATTTTCGTAGGTCAGGAAAACGCTGTTGTCATCGCGGAGGACGAGCTTTCCGAACGTGGATTTTGTGGTATCGGTGGCCGGTTCGATGGTGATGAGAGGATTCAACGAGCCGTCAGCATTGATGTATTGCAGGTAAAGATTTAAGCTGTCACTGCCTAAAGCCCATGCGCCATTGTCTTTGCCAGCGATGATTTCGGCGCGGCTACCGCCTTTACCGCCGAAAAGCAAGACACCCTGTTCGCCCCAGGCATAGTTACCGTCTGTATTGATTTTCACAGCTACGGTTACTGTGTCGGCGGTTGAGAAGCAGGCAATCAGGTCATGGTCGGGAGTGATGTCTATCGCGCGGCCATCCGAATGATCGAGAAATGCTAACTGTGTCATGCGGATACCATTGGGACCCCATTTTGGTGTGCCGTCAGCAGTGAGACGCTGAAATGTAGGTGCATAGCCGTTGCCACGCTGGAGCGAGCCCCAATGGAAATAGGTGTCGTTCGTCTCCACGTCTGTCACGGTTAAGATCTCTCCAGAAATTGTAGAGGAGCTTACATGGTCGCCAATAAGGTTGTTTGTGGCCGGGTCATCGGTCCACTGGGCTTGTAGCGCAAATGAGGCTACCATAGCCACGAAAAGTAAAGATAGTTTTTTCATGTTTTTAGTTACTATTAAGTTGAAATTACAAAAATACAAAAAAGTTTTTAATAATACAAAAAAGATAAAATAATAGCCGTTTTCAGACAAATGGTTAGTCTGAAAGACAAATTGTTACACAAATAGACAGATTGTTATATGCCTTAATTCTTCGTTCCTCGAAACTCTGAAGGCGTCATTCCGAATTTCGTCTTGAAGCTGCGGTAGAATGAAACAGTGTTAGAGAAGCCGCTCGCCGTACACACCTGCTCCAAACTCATTTCGGGATGTCGCTCACTGAGGCGGCTCTCAGCAGTGCTGAAGCGCGGGCTCTCGTTTTCTCCGTTGATTTGGATAACTGGAGTTACTTTATGACGATGTTTTTCCTGTAGTCTGCTATTGGTGCCACAATCATCTTATGGCGATTCGCAATGCGATAGGTGAGACCCAACTGGCGGAACTCATCGAGGAAAGCATCGAGGTAGGTGTCGTCTTCAAACCGTTGCATCAGGCTGATACAGAACGTGCCTCCTACAGCACTCATCTCAATGGCGAGCGCGTACGGCGTAAAGACTTCTGTGTACATCTCGCTGACGTATTTTTCGGCGGCGCCCATATTAGCCTTGCCGACATAGCTGACGCATGCTGAGGCTGCCGATGGCACCACGCTGTATGCTTGGACCATTGCCTGATGACGGGCCTCAAGAGTGGGTACTCTTTCGAACATGTCTTGTGCAGCCTTACTTTTCAAGAAACGCTCAATGACATTGTCTTTGCTGGACTGCAGAATCACCATGCCTCGGTATATGGTCTGCTGCATGTCGATATCCATCCCGCGCATCTCGTCGGTATATGACAACATCAGTGATGATGCCATTGACTGAGCCGCCTTCGGACAGCCCACGGCGGGACGCTCGTTGATAGCCAGCACCATCATCGGCACTCCTTCCGATGAGTCGGGATGCAGACGGGCAATGGCACGGTTAAGTAACAGCGACACGAGAGTGGCAGGCGATGTGTCGGCAGAAGACACATACTTCATCATCTCTTGCTCTTCAACAACGATGTTGATGGCTTCCACGTCATCGGTTAACTTCGTCTTGCTCTGTGTGAGAAGATTGATGCTCTTCGGGCGTTCAGGCAGAGGCATCGGGCGTAGGTTTTCTGGTTTGACCTTTGTGGCAGGGTCTTCCCATTCCTCCGGACTGATAATATCACCTGCCAAACGGATGCGTCCCATGTTCGTTTCAGGACTCAATGTGGCATCATAACGGCGACGGGAATATTCGTAGAGCAGGGTGCGCAGGATGTTATAGCATCCTGTGCCGTCGGTTATGGCATGGAAGAAATCGATGGCGATGCAGTCGTCCCAATAACAGAATGCCAGCAGATGGTAGTTCGACTCCGGACCTACCAGTTGAACAGGTCTTTCACCTTCACTGACCACCCACGGCTCGCTGTTGTCTTCATACACGAAATATTCAGTGCCTGCAGCATCTTTCCTGCCGCCAAGCTTCACTTGATAATATGGATATCGCTGACGTGTTGACTCCACCGCTTCGCGCAAGATGTCACCGTCGACGGCGTCCTTCATCTTCAAGATTATGCGGCACGTCCACGTCATCTGTCCTCCTGCCCATGTCAGGTAGAATCTTTCTGTAAGCAGTTTGTTCCCTTTGTTGTAGTTCATGTTATTAATTTTTTTTTTATTTGTTCATCAATCTGCTTTCACCCCAAGTGTATTGAGGATAAGCCTTCTTGAGGTCGTTAGCTGAGCCTTAGACTCCGCTGCCGCCACTGGTGGCGAAGACGTTGAGGGTCTTGCC